>NZ_JBAWKJ010000001.1:685000-1885000 GCF_037095755.1 Sphingopyxis sp. CCNWLW2 | reverse complement strand
ACCAGCCGCTTCGCATAGCCGCGCCGCGGCACCCAGCGGAAATAGCGCTGGTGGACGAGCCCATCGTGCACCAGCGTATAGATGATGCCGTAGAAGAGGACGCCGAGTCCGATCCACGTTCCGGGCTCCCACGCCGCGGCGCCCATGATCATCGGACTGCCGACGACGAACATCGAAATACTTAGCGCGGCGCCGACGAGGCCGAACAAGTCGTTCTTTTCCAGCATCTTGTCGTGCGGTTCATGGTGGTCGCGGTGCCAGGCCCAGCCGAAGCCGTGCATGATATATTTGTGGCTCGCCCAGGCAACGCCCTCCATCGCCGCGACGGTGGCGAGAATGAGCGCAATGATGGCGAGCGTCGACATGGCCCCATTATACTCCATCGAGCGCGACCGAAAATTGCGTTTTTGATCGCCACTCGCTTGCATTGTTGTCGCGCAGGCTTAAGTGAACCGCATGACTCGGCCCCGCACCCTTTATGAGAAAATCTGGGACGCGCATGTCGTCGAACAGCGCCCCGATGCCACTTGCCTGATCTTCATCGACCGTCACCTTGTCCATGAAGTCACCAGCCCGCAGGCCTTTGCCGGGCTTCGCGCGAGCGGCCGCATGGTGCGCCGCCCCGATCTTACGATTGCGGTGCCCGACCATAATGTGCCGACGACGCCGCGGCTCGATGCGGCGGGCAACAAGCTGCCGATCGCCGACCCCGAAAGCGCGGCGCAATTGGCGGCGCTCGAGAAGAACGCGCCCGAATTCGGCATCCGCTACATCGACGCGACGGCGCCCGAGCAAGGCATCGTCCATGTCGTCGGCCCCGAGCAGGGCTTTTCGCTGCCCGGCACGACGATCGTTTGCGGCGACAGCCACACCGCATGCCACGGCGGCATCGGCGCGCTCGCCTTCGGCATCGGGACCAGCGAGGTCGAGCATGTGCTCGCGACGCAAACCTTGCTGCTCCAGCCGTCGAAGACGATGGAAGTGCGCGTCGAGGGCGAAGTCGGCCCCGGCGTCAGCGCGAAGGACATCATCCTCCACATCACCGGCGTCATCGGCGCCGCGGGCGGCACCGGCCATGTCATCGAATATACTGGCAGCGCGATCCGCGCGCTCAGCGTCGAGGGCCGGCTGACGGTCAGCAATATGGCGATCGAAGGCGGCGCGCGCGCCGGGCTGATCGCGCCCGACGAGACGACCTTCGCGTACCTCAAGGGCCGCCCCTATGCGCCGAAGGGTGCCGACTGGGATGCCGCGGTCGCTTACTGGAAAAGCCTCGCGACCGATCCGGGCGCGACCTATAACAAGAGTGTCGTCATCGACGCCGCCGACATCGCGCCGAGCGTCACATGGGGCACCAGCCCCGAGGATGTCGTGCCGATCACCGGCGTCGTCCCCGCGCCCGAAAGCTTCGCCGACCCGTCGAAGCAAGCCGCCGCGGCCAAATCGCTCGCGTACATGGGCCTTGAGCCCGGCACGCGGATGCAGGATGTGCCGGTCGAGAATATCTTCATCGGCAGCTGCACCAACAGCCGCATCGAGGATCTGCGCGCCGCCGCCGCAGTGATCAAGGGCCGCCACAAGGCCGACAATGTCAAATGGGCGATCGTCGTCCCCGGATCGGGGCTGGTGAAAGCGCAGGCCGAGGCCGAGGGGCTCGACCGCATCTTCACCGACGCCGGCCTCGAATGGCGCGAGCCCGGCTGTTCGGCGTGCCTCGCGATGAACCCCGACAAGGTGCCCGCGGGCGAACGCTGCGCCTCGACGAGCAACCGCAATTTTGTCGGCCGTCAAGGTCCCGGCGCGCGCACGCACCTCGTCAGCCCCGCGATGGCGGCGGCGGCGGCGGTGACGGGCAAGCTGACCGATGTGCGGGAGTTGATGGCATGACCCCGCTCGACAAGGTCGAAGGCCGCGCGATCCCGTTCGGGCTCAAGAATGTCGATACCGACGTCATCATCCCCGCGCACTGGCTGAAGACGACGACGCGCGAGGGCATGGGGCGCGGTGCGTTCGAAAGCCTGCGCGCCGATCCCGACAATCTGTTCGACAGCGCCGATTTCAAGGGCGCGCCGATCCTGATCGCGGGCGATAATTTCGGATGCGGGTCGAGCCGCGAACATGCCGCATGGGCGCTCGGCGACCTTGGCATCCGCGTCGTGATTGCGCCCTCTTACTCGGACATCTTCTCGGGCAATGCGGTGAAGAACGGCATCCTTCCCGTCGTGCTGCCGCAGGCGGCGATCGACCGGTTGATGGAGGTCGCGGCGACCGATCCGGTTTTCGTCGACCTCGAGCACCAGACGGTGACGACGCAGTTTCAGGACCGTTTCAGCTTCGAGATCGACCCGTTCCGCAAGATGTGCCTGCTCGAAGGGCTCGACGAGATTTCACTGACCGAAAAGAGCGATGCGGCGATCGGCGCCTATGAAAAGCAGCTCGACGCCGACCGGCCATGGATGCGCCCGGCGGCATAAGGCTCAACGAACACCATAGAGGAGAAGATGATGAAGGCTCTCTTGTCGACCGCAACCGGCGGCCCCGAAACGCTCACATTGGGCGAATTGCCGCGCCCGACCGCGGGCAAGGGCCAGATCGTGATCGATGTGAAGGCCTGCGCGGTCAACTTCCCCGACGTGCTGATCATCGAAGATAAATATCAGTTCCGCCCCGAACGCCCCTTCGCCCCCGGCGGCGAAGTCGCGGGGCTCGTTGCCGAGGTCGGCGAGGGCGTGACCGAGTTCAAGGTCGGCGACCGTGTGATCGCGGGCTGCGGCAATGGCGGCATGTCCGAAGCCGTCGCGGTGTCGGTGCACAATGTCTATCACCTGCCCGAAGCGCATGATTTCGCCGCGGGCGCCTCGCTGCTGATGACCTATGGCACCAGCATCCATGCGCTCGTCGATCGCGGGCATATCGAGGAAGGCGACACCTTGCTGGTGCTCGGCGCATCGGGCGGCGTCGGCATCGCCGCGGTCGAGCTGGGCAAGGCCTTCGGCGCGCGCGTCGTCGCCGGCGTGTCGAGCAAGGAAAAGGCCGACATCGCGCGTCAGGCGGGCGCCGACGAGGTCGTCGTCTATGGTCGCCAGCCGTTCGACAAGGACCAGTCGAAGGAGCTGGCGAACAAGTTCAAGGAAGCCGTTGGCCCGAATGGCGCGAACGTCATCTATGACGCGGTCGGCGGCGATTATGCCGAGCCCGCGCTGCGTTCGATCGCGTGGGAAGGCCGCTACCTCGTCGTCGGTTTCCCCGCGGGCATTCCGCGCCTGCCGCTCAACCTCACTTTGCTCAAGAGCTGCGACGTCGCGGGCGTGTTCTGGGGCGCTTTTGTGGCCCGCGAACCCGCGCGCAACCGCGCCAATATCGCGCGACTGTTCCAGCTGTGGGAACAGGGCAAGATCAAGCCGCGGGTGACCGAGAGCTTTGCCCTCGCCGACGGCGGCAAGGCGATCGCCAAGCTCGGCGACCGGACGGCGGTCGGCAAGCTGGTCGTCACCGTCTGAAATATCGGCCCGACCCGGCGCTGACCGAAGCGCTCAGCGCACGCGCCGCATCGGGACGGATTGCAGTGCGGGTCACGCCCGGCGCGCGGCACGACGAGATTCGGGTCGAGGGCGAAACCGTGCATATCCGCGTTACGTCCCCGCCCGCCGACGGCGCCGCGAACGACGCGGTGCTGCGCCTGCTCGCCGCGGCGCTCGGCCGCCCGCCGCGCGATTTGACGCTGCTTCGCGGGGCGAGCGCGCGCATCAAATTGATCGGGATTGCGACGAGCCGATAGTACCGGGTTAACCAATTGGCAGGAGCTGGGCGCTATAGCTACGAGCAGGACTAGCTGGGCCAAGGTGGATCATGGCAAAACGCCGATCGACAAGCGAAGAGGGAGACGCGAGTATCGCGAATATTTCGCGTACCCGCCGCGCACAGCTTGTCGCCGAATTCGAAGGCGAGCTGGGTATCGACTATAAGGCCCGCGCCAGGGCCGAAGAGGCCGAGCGCCGCTGGATCGCCCGCAAGACCTTTATCGTCTGGACGATCGCCGTGATGTTCTTTGCCATCGCGTGCCAGAAATTGTGGATCATGGGCAACGACGTCGATGTGCCCTTTTCCGACATCAACCCGGTGCGCAGCCTGTTCGGCGAATGACAGGCCGATAATCGAACGAACGGGGCCGCGATCGCTCGCGACCCCGCTTATCCGCTAAAACCGATCAGTAAACGCGCGCCTTCGGCTTGATATATTCGACGTCGTCCGACAGCGTATATTCGTGGACCGGGCGGTAATCGAGGCGGACGCCGCCGCCCTTGCCGCCCCAGCCGTCGAACCAGCTGATCGTGTGCTTCATCCAGTTCGCGTCGTCGCGGTTCGGGAAATCTTCGTGCGCGTGGGCGCCGCGGCTTTCCTTGCGGTTGAACGCCGAATGCATCGTCACCGTCGCCTGCGCGATGAGGTTGTCGAGCTCGAGCGTTTCGATGAGGTCGGTGTTCCAGATCAGGCTGCGGTCGGTGACATGGACGTCGTTCATCCGCTGATAGGTCTTGGTGAGCTTTTCCTTGCCCTCCGCCATCAGTTCGTCGGTGCGGAACACCGCGGCATGGGCCGACATCGCGCGCTGCATCTCGGTACGGATTTCCGCGGTTGGCGAGCCGCCATTGGCATTGCGGAAATGATCGAGGCGGCTGAGTGCCAGGTCGGCGCTGTCCTTGGGCAGCGCAGCCTGTGCGGCGCCGGGCTTCAGGATTTCCTTGAGGCGATGGCCGGTCGCGCGGCCGAAGACGACGAGGTCGATCAGGCTGTTCGAGCCGAGACGGTTCGCGCCATGGACAGACACGCACGCGGCTTCGCCGACCGCGAACAGTCCGGGGACGACGGTGTCGGGGCCATCCTTGCCCAAGGTCACGACTTCGCCGTGATAGTTACAGGGGATGCCGCCCATATTGTAATGGACGGTCGGCACGACGGGGAGCGGCTGGCGCGTCAGGTCGACGCCCGCGAAAATCTTGCCGCTCTCGGTGATGCCGGGCAGGCGCTCGGCCAGCACCGCGGGATCGATATGGTCGAGGTGCAGATAGATATGGTCGTTGTCCGCGCCGACGCCGCGGCCTTCGCGGATTTCGAGCGCCATCGAACGCGACACGACGTCGCGCGACGCGAGATCCTTTGCCGAGGGGGCATAGCGTTCCATGAAACGCTCGCCTTCGGAGTTCGTCAAATAGCCGCCCTCGCCGCGCGCACCCTCGGTGATGAGGACGCCGGCCCCGTAGATGCCGGTCGGGTGGAACTGAACGAATTCCATGTCCTGCAAAGGCAGGCCGGCGCGCAGCACCATGCCGCCGCCGTCACCGGTGCAGGTGTGGGCTGACGTGGCGGTGAAATAGCAGCGGCCGTAGCCCCCCGTCGCGAGCACGACGGCCTGGCTGCGGAAGCGGTGGATGCTGCCATCTTCGAGGCACATCGCGATGACGCCGCGGCAGGCGCCATTTTCCATGATCAGGTCGAGCGCGAAATATTCGACGAAGAAGTCGGCGTCATATTTCAGCGACTGCTGATAGAGCGCGTGCAGCATCGCATGACCCGTGCGGTCGGCCGCGGCGGCGGTGCGCTGCACCGGCGGGCCTTCGCCCATATTCTGCATATGGCCGCCAAAGGGGCGCTGGTAGATGGTGCCGTCGGCGTTGCGCGAAAACGGCACGCCGGCATGCTCGAGCTCGTAGACCGCGTTCGGCGCTTCGCGCACCATATATTCGATCGCGTCCTGGTCGCCGAGCCAGTCGGACCCCTTGACGGTGTCGTACATATGCCATTGCCAATGGTCGGGCGAATTGTTGCCGAGCGAAGCGGCGATGCCGCCCTGCGCCGCGACGGTGTGGCTGCGCGTGGGGAACACCTTGGTGATGCACGCGGTCTTGAGGCCGGCTTCGGCGCTGCCCATCGTGGCGCGCAGGCCCGAGCCACCGGCACCGACGACGACGGTGTCATAGATATGATCGATGATCTTGTAGGCGTCGGTCATCTTACATGCCCCCCGGAGCGAGCCCGGTGGCGGGCGCAAGCACGATACGGACAATGGCGAAAATGCCGTAAGCGGCGCCGCCGATCGCGTAGAAGTTGAGAAGGACGAGCGACAGCAGGCGCGTCGCCTCGCCGTGGACATAGTCCTCGATCAGTACCGTCAGGCCAAGCCGCAGGTGCCAGAAGACGCTGACCACCATCAGGATCAGCGCGAGCGCGGCGGTGGGGTTCGATGCCCAGCGCAGCACCGCAGCATGATCGCCGAGCGGCAGACGGACCAGCGAAACGAACAGGAAGCCGACGAGAAGGATGTTGGCGAGTGCGGTCAGCCGCTGTTGCAGCCAGTGGTGCGAGCCATGCCCCGACGAGCCGAGCCCGCGGACCTTGCCGAGATGCGTGCCATTGCCCATCAGAGTGCCCCCGCCATGATATAGAGCCAGGTCGCGGCGGTCGCGAGCACGCCCGCGGTGATCACGGCGATCGACCACAGCTTGTTGGTCTTCAGTTCGTAACCCGCACCCGTATCGAGCACGAAGTGGCGCAGCCCCGAAAAGAGATGCTGGAAAAAGGCCCAGGTCAGGCCGACAAGTACGACCTTGCCGACGATATTGGTGATCTGGTGAACGATGCCGATCTCCGGGCTGGGATCGTGCCAGACGCAGGCGAGGAATGCGGCATAAGCGTCGGGACCGGCCGCGAGCGCGCCAAGCCACCAGAGGAACATGCACGCACCGACGATCGCGAGACCGTCACCGCTCGCGCGATGAAGGATCGAGACCGCCATCGCGGGGGTCCATTTATATACCTGCAAATGCGGGGAGCGCGGACGCGCACTCGGTTCGTTGCCAGCCATATCAGCCCTGTCTTGACTCTAAACGGTCGATGCGGTGCCGGTTAAGCCTTCCCGCCGCGATATGCAATTGCTTAGGAGCATAGGCAAAAAAATCGCCGTCTTTCGCGATATTCAGCGCGTCACATACCCGTTGAGCGCGAGCCAGCTTGCAAGGATAGCCATATATTCGGACGAATCCGGTCGTTCGGTGCCGTCGTGCTTGGGATCGAGCGAGATTTTCTGATCGGCCGACATCTGCATCGCGTGATCGGCGCCCGCGATGCTGTGCACCGTCAGTTTCGGCATCTGCGCCGCGACCGCCTTCAGGCGCTCGACCGAGACGGCGACCGGCACCACCGCATCGTCGGCGCCGTACAGGACGAGCGTCGGCACGCTGACCGCCGACAGATTCTTCAGCGGATCATTCTCGATCTCGCGGCGCCAGCCCGAAACCGCGCGGTCGCGGATCGTTTCGCCCATATAGGTATATTTGAACCACGGCTGCGTCTTGGCCGCGTCGATCATTTTCTGCGCGGCTTCGCGGCTGCCGGTTCCGCGCATATAATCGTCGACCGCCTTTCGCGTCGCGGTCATCTGGTCGATCTCGGCCTGCGAATGGCCGTTCGCCCTCAGATGGTTGGTCGAGGAGAAGAGCATCTGCACGTCGGCGGTGACGACCGGCGCCGATACCGCGATCACAAAGGCGATATCGGGGCTGCGCGACGCCGCCAGCGGCGATATCCAGCCGCCCTGGCTCAGCCCCCAGGTTCCGATGCGTTTCGCGTCGATGCGCGGATCGCGCTTCAGGCTCTGCGCCGCGGCAATGGCATCGTCGGCGAGGACGGCGAAATCGCCGCCGGCGGTCTTCGTGCCCGACTGGCCCGAACCGCGCCGGTCATAGACGAAAACCGCGATTCCGAGCGCCGGCAAGGCGGTCTTGAGATGGTCGTAAAGCGACGCGCCGCGAAGCGGCGACGACGCGCTGTGCGTCACGACGACCGCCGCCACCGGCTTGGTGCTCGCCGGCAGGATGAGCGTTCCCGACAGTTCGGTGTCGCCGCTCCTGAAACGGCGTTCCTCGGTGACGACCTGCGTCGTCGCCGGAGCGGTCCATGGAAAAGCAGGCGCGGGCGCCGCGACCGTCGGCTGGAACCCGGCGAACCCGGCGGCGGCAGCGCAAAGGGCGGTGATCATCCGCATCAGGGAGCCCCCGGCCCGGCAGCGAGCACGGGGGCATGCGTCACTTGATCTTGCCGCGGTTCGCATAGAGCAAGGCCGCGATCACAGCGGCCGAGCCGATGCCGAGGCCCGCGGCCGCCGCGGTCTTCCAGCCGCGCTTGCCCTTGGCCGCTTCCTCATCGGCCGCCTGCGCCGCCTCGGCGGCTTCGCGCTGCTGCTGGCGCTCGCGCGCGGCGCGCAGCACTTCATTTTCTTCCTGCTCGTCGTCGTGCGGCGGGGGAGGTGGCACTTGGTCGGTCATCGTCTCTCTTGTCCTTGTCGTCAGGCGAGCGCCTGATCAACAGGCACATAATCGGTTCCGATCGCTTCGGCTACGGCCTCGAACGTCACCTTACCATTCCAAACGTTCAAACCCTGCGCAAGATGCACGTCGCGCTTCAAAGCCTCTTTCCAGCCGAGGTCGGCGATGCGCAGCGCGTGCGGCAGCGTGACATTATTGAGCGCATAGGTGCTGGTGCGCGCGACCGCGCCGGGCATGTTCGCGACCGCATAATGGACGATGCCGTCGACGACGTACGTCGGGTCGGCATGGGTCGTCGCGTGGCTGGTTTCGAAGCAGCCGCCCTGGTCGATCGCGACGTCGACGAGAACCGAGCCGGGGCGCATCGTGCCGAGCATCTCGCGCGTGACGAGCTTCGGCGCCTCGGCACCCGGGATCAGCACCGCGCCGATGACGAGATCGGCCTCGGCGACGCATTCGGCGAGGTTGGCGCGGTTCGAGAACCGCGTCTTGGCGCGCGCCTCGAAGAAAGTGCCGACGCGTTCGAGCACTTCGGGGTCGCGGTCGAGGATGGTAACGTCGGCGCCGAGGCCCGCCGCCATCTGCGCCGCGTTGAAGCCGACGACGCCGCCGCCGATCACGCAGATCTTGCCCGGCGCCACGCCGGGCACGCCGCCGAGCAGCACGCCGCGGCCGCCGTGCGCCTTTTCGAGCGCGGTCGCACCCGCCTGGATCGACATGCGCCCCGCGACCTGACTCATCGGCTTCAGCAGCGGCAGGCCGCCGTGCGGGCTGGTGACGGTTTCATAGGCGATGCACACCGCGCCCGACGCCATCAGGTCGCGCGTCTGGTCGGGATCGGGCGCGAGGTGGAGATAGGTGTAAAGGATCTGCCCGGGGCGCAGCATCGCGCGCTCGACGGGCTGCGGTTCCTTGACCTTTACGACCATTTCGCAGGTCGCGAAAATCTCTTCGGCACTCTGGACGATTTCGGCGCCCGCCTCGATGTAGAAACGGTCGTGCGCGCCGATCCCCTCGCCCGCGCCGGTCTGCACCAGCACGCGGTGGCCGTGAACGACGAGTTCGCGCGCGCTCTCGGGGGTCAGGCCGACGCGATATTCGTGATTCTTGATTTCCTTGGGGGTGCCGATGATCATGGTCGCTCTCCGAATATGGGTGTCATCGGCGATCGATTATTGCCGCCGAAAACTTGTCGGCGCTTTTAGCAGAAAACAGGTGCGAGGTGCTTGCATATCCCTCGCGGATTCGCGAGACTATTGCACAAATTTTGCGTGAAATGGACCAAGGGCGCAATATGATTGATCGGATCGACACAAAGCTGCTCGACTTGCTGCAACGACATGGCCCGCGCCCTGCCGCCGAGCTGGGGGAGATCGTCGGGCTGTCGGCATCGGCATGCCACCGGCGTATCCGCGCGCTGGAGGCGGCGGGGATCATCACCGGCTACACCGCCCGGCTGAATCCCGAGAGCATCGGGCTGGGGCTCGACGTGTTCGTCGACATCAGCCTGACGTCGCAGAGCGAGGAGGCGCTGACCGCGTTCGAGAGCGCGGTGAAGAGTTTCGACGAGATCCTCGAATGCCAATTGCTGTCGGGGGCGTCGGATTACCGGCTGCGCGTCGCGGCGCGCAACGTCGCCGATTTCGACCGGCTGCACCGCCACTGCCTGTCGCGCCTGCCCGGGGTTGCGGCGATGCACAGCGCCTTTGCGCTGCGCACGATCAAGGCATTTGTGGGCTATCCGGTTCCAGCAGCGAGTTAACACCGCTTTTACCATTTCTACCGCATATCCCGTTCACCAGTTTCATGGGACGCATGCGGGCGGCAGACCCGCGCGCCTTTTGGGTCGATCAGGGAAGCCAAGATCATGGTGAAGGAAAATCCGATTCATAAGCAGCAGATCGATCCGGTGCCGATGGCCGATCGCTTTTCCTTTTACGACCTCGACGGGCGCCTTGTCGCCAATGCCGCGGAAATTCACAGCATCATCGCCGGGCGCGAGGAAGCAATCGCCAAAGCCTATTGGGACGCGTTCAACACGCTGCCCAGCGTCGACCGCCGCGTCGAGGGTGAGCTTTTCGAATCCTATGTCCGCGGCAGCGCGCGCCACACCGTGGCCAAATATGCCGACGCCGCGGGCCAGGAGGTCGCGACAATCGCGTGCCAGAATGCCCATATGGCGCGGCGCGTGAAGCTGCCGCTCGCATCGGTGATGTCGTGCATCGCCGAAAGCCAGCGGCTGACGATCGAATATGTCGTCGAGGCCTGTTTCGGCGACGCCGAACGGCTGGCGCGGCTGACGAGCGCGGTGAACCGCCTCGCGCTGCTCGAATTCGACATCATGCAGCGCTACGCGAACAAACTCGACCGCGCGGTCTTTTCGAGCGAGCGGCAGGCGCTCGCGGGCGATTTCGACCGCTCGATCGCGTCGCTGGTGCAGGACACCGATGGGGTGCGCGAACAGCTCGCCAAGCAGGCGGCCTCGGCCGACCAGGCGGCGAAGGGCATGATCGCCAAGACCAGCGAAGTCGCCGCCGCCTCCGAACAATCGGCGATGGCGATGCGCGAAGCCGCATCGACCGCCGCGGGCCTGATCCGCGCAATCGAGGATGCGCGCAGCGAAGTCGAAGCCTCGGCCAGCGTCGCGACGCGCGCATCGGAACAGGCGGGCGAAGCCGTCGCGATGTCGGCGACGCTGTCGCACCATGCCGAATCGATCGAGTCCATTTTGGGCCTGATCCGCGAGATCGCGGGCCAGACCAACCTCCTCGCCCTCAACGCCACGATCGAAGCGGCGCGTGCGGGCGAATCGGGGCGCGGCTTTGCCGTCGTCGCGCAGGAGGTGAAGAGCCTCGCCAACGAAACCGCGCGCGCGACCGACGATATCGCGGGCAAGATCACCGCGATCCAGCAGGCGACGCGCGGGTCGGTGAGCGCCAACGAGTCGATCCAGGCGACGATCGTCGAGGTGCAGACCTCGGCGCAGCGCATCCGCGACGCGATGGACGCGCAGGCGCAGACGGTGACCTCGATCACCGCGGCGGTCGACGAAACCGCACTCGCCGCCGACAGCATGTCGTCGACGATCGCGAGCATCCGCAACGATTCGGGCATGGTCGCAAACGAGATCAGCGTGCTGAGCCAGGAATTCGGCAAGATGGGCGGCCGGTTGCAGCAGCTGGAACAGGCCGCGAGCGAATTCAGCCGCCGGGTGGCCTGAACTGGATGTTCCCCGGCGAAAGCCGGGGCCCAGCTCCTCCCGCGATGGACCCCGGCTTTCGCCGGGGAACAGTCTAGCGTAGCGTAATCCATGCCTCTAAGGCGGAGGCATGAGCACGCATATCCTGATCACCGGGGCGAGCCGCGGCATCGGCGCCGCGATCGCCGAGGCCCTCACCGCCGGTGCGACCCAGGTTGTCGCGCTGTCGAGCGCCGACGGCGACCTGTCCGATCCCGCGACGCCCGACCGGCTGTGGCAGGCAAGCCTCGATAGGCTCGACGGCCGCATCGACGTGCTCGTCAACAATGCCGGCGTGTTCGAGGCAAACCCGCTGGGCGACCCCAACGCCGACTGGCTCGCCAGCTGGAACCGCACGATGCAGGTCAATCTGACCGCGAGCGCGCAACTCTGCCGCCACGCGGTGCTGCACTGGCACGAACGCGGCGCTCCCGGCCGCATCGTCAATATCGCAAGCCGCGCCGCCTATCGCGGCGACAGTCCCGCGCACTGGCATTATGCGGCGTCGAAATCGGGCATGGTCGCGATGACCAAAACGATCGCACGCGCCTATGCGAAGGACGGCATCCTTGCCTTTGCGATCTGCCCCGGTTTCACGATGACGGGCATGGCCGAGGAATATCTGTCGAGCCGCCGCGACGATAAATTGCTCGCCGACATTCCGCTGGGCCGCGTCGCAATGCCCGACGAAGTCGGCGAAATGGCGCGCTGGTGCGCGCTCGATGCCCCCGCGTCGATGACTGGTGCGGTGCTCGACGTCAACGGCGCAAGCTATGTGCGCTAAATGAGCTGGATCGTCTCCCTCCCCTGCACCCGCGACGAAGCCGAAGCGCTGTCGGGCGAAATTCCCGAACTCGACGCCTCGCCCGAGGCGCCGGTTGTCGTGACGCGCGAGATCGACGAGGATGCCGGGCTGTGGCAGCTCGATGCCTATATGGACGACAAGCCCGGGACAGCGCTGCTCAAACTGCTGCAGTCGTTCGTGCCGAGCGCGAAAGGCAAGAAGCCCGTCGTCGCGGAACTGCCCGAAGAGGATTGGGTAACGCTGAGCCAGCAGGGGCTGGAGCCCGTGCAGGCGGGGCGCTTTTTCGTCCACACGAGCAGCTATGCCGACCGCGTGCCCGCGGGCAGCACCCCCTTCCTGATCGACGCGAGCCAGGCGTTCGGCACCGGCGGGCACGACACGACCGCGGGCTGCCTGTCGATGCTCGACCAGCTTGCACGGCAAGGGGCGAGCCCGCGCAATATCGCCGACATTGGCACCGGCACCGGATTGCTCGCCTTCGCCGCGATGGCGCTGTGGCCGCGCGCGAAGACGATCGCGTCGGACATCGATCCCGCGAGCATTTTCGTGACGCGCGACAATGCGGAGATTAACGGCGTGCCATTGGGGCGTGGCGGCGGGCGGCTCGCGCTCGCGGTGGCACCGGGAACCAATCACCCGTCGATCAAGCACCGCGCCCCCTATGACCTGGTCATAGCGAATATCCTTGCCGGACCGCTGATCACCCTCGCCCCCGATATCGCCGCCGCGACCGCACCGGGCGGCCACGCGATCCTCGCCGGGCTGATCGCGCGCCAGATGGAGCCCGTGCTCGCCGCCTACCGCGCGCAGGGCTTTCGCCTCGCCGCGCGCGGTGGCAGCGCCGAATGGCCGTGCCTGTTGCTGGTAAAACGCCGCCGCTACGGCTGGCGCCGCAAGGAACGCGCGTTCCACCGCGCGAGCCCGTCGGATGCAAGCTTCGGCAGCTGGTGACCGTGTTGGCAGCCCTCCCGGCAAGCGGGAAGGAGGTCAGGCTTTCGCCGCCGCATAATCCTGCGTGCCGCGCGTGATCACCTGATCCTCGGGCAATATATCGGCGATCGGAATCGGCGGCAGCGCGGCATTTTTGACATAGAGCGGCGCAAAATCGGTGTTCACCGTCGTGTCGAGCAGCTGATCAAGGCTGTCGATGACGAAATAATTCTGCTGGAAATCGTCGATCCGGTAATCGGTACGCATCACGCGCGCGAGGTCGAAGCCGATGCGGTTCGGGCTGTCCGAATCGAGCGCGAAGACGCTTTCGGCAAAGGAGGAGACGATCCCAGCACCATAGATGCGCAGGCCGCCGGCCTCGCGGATCAGGCCGAATTCGACAGTGTACCAATAGAGCCGCGCGAGCTGTTTGAGCGCGTCGAACTTCAGGCTGCGCAGCCCGCCTTCGCCGTACGCGACCATATAGTCGGCGAACACCGGGTCGGCGAGCATCGGGACATGGCCGAAGACGTCGTGAAAGACGTCGGGTTCCTGCAGATAATCGAGCTGTTCGGGGGTGCGGATGAAATTGCCCGCAGGAAAGCGCCGATTCGCGAGATGATCGAAAAACACCTCGTCGGGAACGAGCCCCGGCACCGCGATCACCTGCCACCCCGTCGCGGCCATCAGCCGCGCGTTGAGCTCGCGATAATCGGGGATGCCGGGCTTTTCGAGGCGCAGCACGTCGATCCCGCGCAGAAAGGCGTCGGCGGCGCGGCCGGGGAGCATGTCCGACTGGCGCGCGAAGAGGCGGTCCCACATCGCATGCTCGTCGGCGGTGAAGGCGTCCCAATTCTGCGGAATCGTCCAGTCGGCCGCGGCACCCGGCGGCGGCGTGTCATGGACATGGGTAAATTGGCTTTCCATGAACAGGCTTCTATCATCAAAGTGGTTTCATGTGAAACTTTATTCGCCAATCTCCACGACCGAGGTCGCGAGCCGGTCGATCTCGGCACGGTCGTGGCTGACATAGAGGATCGGCAGTTTGAGTTCGTCGCGAATCCGCTCGATCACCACCATGATATCGCCGCGCCGCGCGGTGTCGAGCGACGACAGGGGTTCGTCCATCAGCAGGATTTCGGGTCCTGCCAGCAAAGCGCGGCCGATCGCGACGCGCTGCGCCTCGCCCCCCGACAGGCTGTGCGGCCAGCGATCGAGGAGGTGCCCGATGCCGAGGAATTGCACCGCCTCGTCGAGAGTCATCCAACGGTTCGCGGCTGGTACAATGTCATGGCCGTAGGTGAGGTTTGCGCGGACGCGGCGGTGCGGGAAGAGCCGCCCGTCCTGAAAGACATAACCGACGCGGCGCGCCTCGGGCGGCAGGTCGGTGGCGCCATCGAACAGCGTACGGTCGCCGATACGGATATGCCCCCGGTCGGGCCTCAGCAGTCCCGCGACCATGTTGAGCACGCTCGTCTTGCCCGCACCCGATGGGCCGAACAGGGCGGTCAGGCCGGGACCCGCGGTGAAGCGCGCTGCGATGCTGCGGTCGCCGAGGCGCCTGGCGACGTCGATATCAATCGCCATGACGCTGCCTTTCGCCGTGGGTGCGGCGCACGAGCCATTCGGACAGTATCAGCGCACCGAGCGAGAGCGCGACCGAGAGGAGCGCCAGGCGCGTCACCATCGCCTCGCCGCCCGGCACCTGCAGCGCCGAATAGATGGCGAGCGGCAAGGTGCGTGTTTCGCCCGGGATGTTCGAGACGAAGGTGATCGTCGCGCCGAACTCGCCGATCGAGCGCGCGAAGCCGAGCACGAGCGCGGCGAGGATGCCGGGAAGCGCGAGCGGCAGGCTGATCGTCCAGAAACTGTGCCAGGGGCTCGCGCCGAGCGTGCGCGCCGCGCCCTCGAGCCGCCGGTCGACCCCCTCGATCGACAGCCGCATGGCGCGCACCATCAGCGGCAGCGCCATGATCGCCGCGGCGAGCGCGGCGCCGGTCCATCGGAACATCAAACTCACCCCGAACCAGCTTTCGAGCCAGCGGCCAATGGGGCCGAACGGGCCGAAGGCGATGAGCAGCAGCCAGCCGGTGACGACGGGCGGCAGGACGAGCGGCAAATGGACGAGCGCGTCGAGGACGACGCGGCCGGGGAAGCGATGGCGCGCGAGAATCCACGCGAGCGCAAAGGCAATAGGAAGCGTGGCAAGCACCGCGACGCCGCCGACCTTCAGCGACAGCGCGACGATCCCCCATTCCTCGGGTGAGAGCATAGAGGGTCAGGTCCGGCTTGTGACGCGGTCGAGGCGTCGAAATGGCGAAGATATCAGGATCGAGCGGCCGCCGCGGATGGTGGCTCCATCTGCCAGGCCGCGCGGGCCAGAGATCGAAGCCATTTCGGCGTCCCTCCGGGATTTGATCGATTTTGTCCATGGCTGCGTCAGCGAGTCTTGGAATATATTCATATGCCTTCGCCTCGCTTCCTTGCCCTGAACAAAATCGCTTCAAACCTCGACCGCGTCACAAGCCGGACCTGACCCTAAGGCGCCGAGAAGCCGTGGCGCGCGAAGATGGCGCGGCCTTGTTTCGAAAGGAGGAAAGCGCGGAAGCCCGCGGCGTCCCTGCTCCGCGACGCTTTCAGCAGCGCGACGGGGTAGCGGATCGGCGGGTGGCTCGATGCGGGGAAGGTGCCAACGACGCGCACGGCTTTCGACGCGCGCGCGTCGGTCGCGTAGACGATGCCGAGCGGCGCGGCGCCGCGTTCGACGAGCGCCATCGCCGCGCGGACATTCTCGGCGGGGGCGACCTTGGCCGCGACGCCGGCCCAGACGCCGAGATGCGTCAGCGCGGCCTTGGCATATTTGCCCGCGGGCACCGCGTCGGGATCGGCGAGCGCGAGCCGGCCGGTGCCGAGCGCCTTGGCGAGTGCGAAACCGCGCGCCGGGGTCAGGCGGACCTTGCTCGATGCGGGGGCGATCAGCACGAGGCGGTTGCCGAGCAGGGTCGTGCGGGTGCCCGCGCGAAGAAGGCCGGCCTTTGCGACCGCGTCCATCCACTCCTCGTCGGCCGAGAGGAAGAGGTCGGCGGGGGCACCCGCCATGACCTGCCGCGCGAGCGCCGACGAGGCAGCAAAGGAGAGGACGGGTTTGGCGTGCCCCTTCGCCGCCCACGCATTCGCCGCTTCGGTCAGCGATTCCTGCAGGCTTGCCGCCGCGAGCACCACCGGGCCGCGTTCCTGCGCGAAGGCGGTAGGTGCGAGGAGGAGCGCGATGAACGCGATCAGCAGGTGGAGGGCGCGGGTCATGCGCAACCTATAGGCGCGCCGGGGCCTTCGCCGCAACGCCGAGCCAGCCTGCGATCCGCGGAAGGCGCGGAAGGATTAATCGCTCGACGATCCAGAGGAGGATCAACGAGGCGGCGAGCATGGGGAGGAGCGCGGCGAGGATCAGGATCAGCGCGGCGACGGCCCTGAGCTTTGCGGGGTCGCGTGGCTGCGGCGGCGCGCCAAGCGCATCTTCGGGTTTCCGGCGCCGCCACATCAGGAACCCCGAGATCGCGAGGGTGAAGAGCGCAAGCGCGGTCGCGACCCCGATCAACTGGTTGGCGAGGCCGAAGAGCTGCCCTTCATGCCACGCAATGCCGTAGCCGACCGCGCGGTCGATAGCGTGTTTCTCGGCAAAGCCGCTACGCGACACCTCGAGGCTCGTTTCGGGGTCGTAGCTCACCTTGCGCACCTGCGGACGGTTCTGCGTGAGCGTCGTGAGCGTCCAGACATTGCCGTTGGGCGGACCGAAGGCATTGGGTGCGCCCGGCGGCTGGATGATCGCGGGGGCGGGCATATGTTCGCTGCGGGCGCGGAGCACGATATATTCGAGACGCGCTTGCGGAGGCGGTCCGGCGGGCGCGGACTTTGCTATCGCATGATGGTCGTGCGCTGCGTGCGGGTCGGCGCCGCCCTTCCAGTCCTGCACTCCGGAGACCCAACCCATTTCGGCACGTAGCGTGCGAAAACCGCTCGCCCATACCTCGGTCCACGGCAACGCGGTGAAGAGCAGGATCAGCGCCAGGCCCGACACCCAGAAGCCGGTGACGGCGTGGAGATCACGTAGCGCCGCCTGGCCGCCGAGCGAGATGCGCGGCCAGAGCACGCCGGCCGCGCCTCGTCCGCGCGGCCACCAGAGATAGAGACCGGTCAGGATCATCACGATCGCCCAGCTTGCGGCGAGTTCGACGAGCAGACGGCCGATGCGACCGATCAGCAGCGTGCCGTGGATGCGCGAGAGCCACGCCGAGATGCGCTGCTCGGGGTCGGCGGCGCCGATAACCTTGCCTTGGGGTGAAACGGCGATGTCGCGCATGGCGCCGCCCGGCAGGCCGATATGGACGATCGCCGCATCCCCCGTCACCTCGGGGATGCGGTAATAATGAAAGCTGGCACCCGGATTGGCCGCGAGCGCGGCGGCAACTTGCGCATCGGCGTCGACCGCGCCCGCCGCCGGCAGGCCGCGCCACCCGCGTTCCTCCCATCGGTCGAGCTCGGGCTTGAACAGATAGGCCGCGCCCGTCGCCGACAGGAGAAGGATGAAGGGGATGACGAACAGCCCGGCATAGAAATGCCAGCGCCAGATCGTGCGATAGAGCGGAACCCGGTTGCTGTCGGCCATCCCCTGCCCTCCTATAAGCGCGCGCGAATGCCCGCGGAGACCGCGCGGCGCTCGACCGGGTAGTAGATCGCCGAGGTCGGCGTTACCGTGATTGCCGCGCTGATATCGCCGATCGCCTTCTTGCCCGTGATATTGCGGACATCGACAAAGGCGTCGATTCCGTCGGCGATCGTCGCGCCGCCGTTGACGCCGATCAGCGCATAACCGGGGGTGCGGACCTGATTGCGGTAATCGGCAAAGGGACCGTCGGGAACCCATTCGAGGTTCGGCGCGATATGGAGCGCATCGCTGCCGATCCGCAGCTCGGCGCGATAGGCGTGTTTCGGAACGACCGGCAGGCGGTTGTCGCCGAACTGCGCGTCACCCCGGAAACGGAAGTCGTTGTAGGTATAGACCTGCCGCAGCCGTAGCCAGTCTGCCGGTGCCAGATCCAATCCTGCCTCCACACCCTGATGGAGCGTGCGGTCGGCGTTGAAGGTTGCCGCGGGAATGTTGGCGTTGGTCGTGAACTGGAGCAATTCGCCCTTCAGCGTCGAGCGGTAGACGGCGATATCCCAGCGCGCGAAGCCAAGCTTGCCGCGCGTGCCGACCTCGGCGGTCCAGGCGCGTTGCGGGCGGATATCCGAAACCACCGTGCTCGTCGGCGGGGTGCCGATCGTCTGGAAGACTTCGCCGAAACCGGGGAATTCGGCCGAGCGGCTGTAGTTGGCGAAGAACTGGATATCGGCAGCGGGCTCGAACAGCAGGCCGAATTTGGGCGAGAAGGCGTCGAAGTCGATCCGGCCGTCGTTCGCCGGGGTGCTCGAAAAATTGACGGTCCGCTTGCGCCAGCCGTCGGCGTAAACGCCGCCCGCAATCAACGTTAGCGCCTCGACCGGTCGCACGCGGATTTCGCCATAGAGCGTCGCGGTCTGCGCTTTCTGGTCGGCGTCGAAGGTCAGCGCGCCGCGCCGTCCGCCGGTGTTGACGAACTGGCGCGCATCGGTGCTGCCACGGCGGATTTCGCCGCCCAGCGTGACCTCGACCGGGCCAGTCGCATAGTCGGCGCGGAAGAAGCCGCCCACATCGACCGACTTCTGGTCGATGAGCTGGAAGATCGGGTGGTGGAGCGACTTGGCGTTGACGAAGCCGCCGACGTCGAGCGTGAAGGCGCCCCAATCGAAGCTTGTGCGGTTCTGGAGGCGCAGCGAGTCGATGTCGCGCGCCTGATCGCCCGCGACCGCGCCAGCGTTGGCCTTGCGCGGGGTCGACAGAGCCTCCGCCATCGTCAGTGCGCCGGGAATTTCCTGCCGGATATGATTGACGCTGGCGTAGAAGCGCGTGTTCACCACGTCGCTGAAACGCATTCCAACATTGCCTTGAAAGCGCTGGCTGCGGCGTTTGGCATGATCGCGGTCGCCGTCCGACGTATCGGCGCTGATCGCGCCCCACGCATCGACGCGGTCGCTCGCTACACCCGCCGAAATCAGCCCGCGCGCGCTGTCGAAGCTGCCGACGTCGCCGCGAAGGTAAATCCCCTGCGCGGTGCGCCCCGTCGGGGTCACGCCGTTGATTGCACCGCCCAGCGTACCCGACCCGAAGCGGAGCGCATTGGCGCCACGATAGACTTCGAGATGGTCGAAGAAGATCGGCTCGAGTTCCTGGAAATCGCCATTGTCGTCGGCGAGGTTGATCGGCACCCCGTCCTGCAACAGCGTGAGCCCGCGCATGTGGAAGCCGCGCGAGAGGCCCGAGCCGCGAACCGACAGGCGGACCTCCTGCCCGTAACGCGGCTGGAGATAGACGCCGGGCGAGAAGGCGAGCGTGTCGCGCAAGGACACGACCGACTTGTCGGCATAATCGTCATAGGAGACGACGTCGGTGCCGCCGGGCGTCTGGGCTGCGCGCGCCTCGGCGGCGTCGGTGGCGGTGGGCGCGGTGACGATGATGGTCGAATCGGCGCTTTCGGCATGGGCCGGAGCGGCGACGAGACAGGTCGCAAGCGCCAGCAACGGCGCCACCCCATGGATACGGGTTTTCATGATTTTTCCTTCGCTGAATGCAGTCACGGGCCGCGCCGCGCAAAAGCGCGGGCAGCCGGTCGGTCTGGATCAGGCGAAGGCGGGTGGTCCGGTACTCGGCGGCAGCGGCGAGGCGATGCCCGGCGCGAAACCGAGCGAGCGGGCCGCCACGGGGACGGGTTCGCCCGTGACTGGCGCGGCGGCGAGCACCGGCAGGTCGGGAACGATCGGCGCATTGGCGAGCGCGCCCCACGGGCAATGCTGCTGCGCTTCGCCCGCATCGTGGCTCCCCGCTTTCTCAAGCGGAATCGTCATCGTGCCGCCGGGGTTGGCGGGGTCCGAACAGATGCGCACCGTAATCGACCCGCCCGCGTCGCTCTCGATCATCCAGCCCGGCGCGACGAGCACCCGCGCGGCGAGCGCAAGGAGCAGCGGCAAGAGCAGCAGGATGCCCGGACGGCGAAAGGCGGCGAGCAGGCTCACGTCCCGCGCCTTATGACGCGCCCACGATGCTGGCAAGCGGACAGATTGCCCTATTCGGCGGGCGTCTCGTCGGTCTTCTTACCGGTGCGCGTCCAGGGGTAGAGGAACTGGCCCCAATAATGTTTCGGCACATCTTCGGGGATGCCGTAATTTTCGGGCCAGCGGTCCTTCGGCAAATGGAAGGTGCCGAATAATTTGTCGATCCACGGGAAATGGATCGCGAAATTGACGTCGAACGCCTCGCGCTCGAGCCCGTGATGCCAGTGGTGGAAACGCGGGGTCGCGATCCAGTGGCCCAGCCGGTTGAAATTACCGCCGACATTGGCGTGGAGCAGCGACGACCAGACGTAAACGAAGCCGATATAGGCCTGCATCACCGACGGCGCGAAACCCAGGGTAAAGAGCGGCAGCGAGGTGATCGAGCGCAAGAGGATGATCTCGACGAAATGCATCCGCGAGCCCGCGAGCCAGTCCATCGACTTCGCGCTGTGGTGCACCGCGTGGAAACCCCAGAGGAAGGGGTAGCGGTGGAAGGTGCGGTGGAAGAAATATTGCGCCACGTCCGACGCGACGAGCACGATCGCGAACTGGACGATCCACGGCAGCGAGGCGACCGCGGCGCGGAACGCCTCCCAATTGCTCGTATTCTCGTTGATGATCGTCGAGGGCGCGAGCGCGAGGAAGCCCAACACCTGAACGAACATCGTGCTGACGAGATAATAGAAAAGATCCTCGCGCCATTCGGTGCGGAACAGGCGCTGCGTCCGGCGGTGCGGGAAAGCGCGTTCGAGCGGCGCGAACATGAAGCCGGTGACGAGCAGGTTCACGACGAAGAAGTCGAGTCCGAAGAAGATGCCCCAGTCGCGCGTTTCCTGCGGCTGGACGTTGGCGCCGCCGACAAGGATCGCCGCGAGTCCGATCATCAGCGCGGTGAGCCCGAGCGCCTTTCGCGGACGCAGCAGCAGGCTGAGCAGCGACAGGCCATAGCTCACGAGCAGGACCGCATGGACGAGGCCGCGAAAGCCGCCCCAATTCTTGATGATCTCAAGCTCGGGGGTCGCGAACCAGTCGGGAAAGCGCAGCGCGATCACCATGAAGAATCCCGCGATAGCGAACAGCAGCCCGAAAAAGCCCGACAGCCAGCCGCTGCCGAACCGCCGCACCTCGGTATGCGATTCGAGGTCGCGCATCAGGTCATTCAGATAGTTTCGTTTTGCCATGCGGCCCCCTCACAGCATTTCCGCCGCGCCGTCTGTGATGGCGCGCACGGCTTATTATCATCCTCTTATTCGTCATGCCGGACTTGACCCGGCACCCGCCTTTACTCCTTCAAGAAAGGCAAGCTCCGGATCAAGTCCGGGGTGACGAGGGTGGATGGTTCTCACCCCGCCGCGGCGACGATCGCCGCCCAGTCGGCCTCGTCAATCACGCGGATGCCGAGCGCGCTCGCCTGCTTGAGCTTCGACCCCGCGCCGGGACCCGCAACGACAAGATCGGTCTTGGCGCTGACGCTGCCCGCGGCCTTGGCACCGAGCGCTTCGGCCTGCGCCTTCGCCTCGTCGCGGCTCATCGTCTCGAGCTTGCCGGTGAACACGACCGTCATGCCCGACACCTCACTCTCGCGCGTCTCTACGACGTACGGTGGCGGCGAGACTTCGGAGAGAAGGTCGCTCCACAAATCGCGGTTGTGCGGTTCGTGGAAGAAATCGGCTAGCGCCTCAGCGACCGCGGGCCCGATGCCGTCGGCGCGGACTTCGAGGATCGATTTAAAGCTATCGACCTTCCGCGATGTATATTTGCCGTCGGATTCGCCCTCGCCCTGCGGGTTCGCCTCCAGATAGGCGTGGATCTCGGCAGCCTTTTCGGGGAGCCGGGCAATATCGCCCAGCCCCTTGAGCAGGTCGCGCGCGGTCACCGCGCCGACGTGACGGATGCCGAGCCCGAAGAGCAGCCGCGCGGCGTCGGGTTGGCGCTTGGCCTCGATCGCGGCGAAAAGATTGTCGACCGATTTTTCCTTCCAGCCTTCGCGCCCGAGCAGGTCGGCGCGGTAGCTTTTCAGGCGGAAGATGTCGGCGGGGCCCTTGTCGAGCCAGCCGAGATCGAGGAACTCCTGAATGCTCTTTTCGCCGAGTCCCTCGATATCGAGTGCCCCGCGACTGACGAAATGGCGGAGGCGCTCGAACTTCTGCGCATTGCATATGAGACCGCCGGTGCAGCGCACATCAACCTCGCCCTCCTCGGCGACCGCCTCGCTGTCGCAGACGGGGCAATGGTCGGGGAAGATGTACGCCGCGCGATCCTCGTCGCGGGTCAGGTTTTCGACCACTTGCGGGATCACGTCGCCCGCGCGCTGGATCACGACACGGTCGCCGGGGCGCACGCCGAGACGGCCGATTTCGTCGCGGTTGTGGAGCGTGACGTTCGACACGACGACGCCGCCGACGGTGACGGGGACGAGGCGCCCGACGGGGGTCAGCTTGCCGGTGCGGCCGACCTGGATGTCGATCGCTTCGAGCGTCGTTTGCGCGCGTTCGGCGGGGAATTTATGCGCGATGGCCCAGCGCGGCGCCTTGGCGACGAAGCCGAGACGCGCCTGCCAGTCGAGGCGGTCGACCTTGTAGACGACGCCATCGATGTCATAATCCATGTCGGCGCGGCGGCGCTCGATTTCGGCATAATGGGCGAGGATGTCGGCAACGCTGTCATAGCGTTTCAGGAACGGCGACACCGGAGCGCCCCAGCGTTCGATTTGCTTCATCACGTCGAACTGGCTTTCTGCGGGAAGCGCGCTGACCTCACCCCAGCCGTGCGCGAGGAAGCGCAAGGGGCGCGATCCGGTGACGCTCGCATCCTTCTGGCGTAGCGAGCCCGCGGCGGCGTTGCGCGGGTTGGCGAACTGGCGGACCGTGGCGGAGTCGAATTCCTGCTCGCGCTGCGCGGCGAGCGCCCTGCCTTCTTCCATCAATCGTTCGTTGAGCGCCGTGAAATCGGCCTTCGCCATATAGACTTCGCCGCGGATCTCGAAGACGTCGGGCGCTGCGCCCTTCAGTTCCTGCGGAATGTCGGCGATATGGCGAACGTTCGCGGTGACATCCTCGCCGACGCTGCCGTCGCCGCGCGTCGCGGCCTGGACGAGCTTGCCCTTTTCATAGCGCAGCGAGCAGGAGAGGCCGTCGATCTTGTCCTCGGCGGTCAGTGCGATCGCGGCGTCGGCGCCCAGATTGAGGAAGCGCCGCACGCGCGCGGCGAATTCCTCGACATCCTCAGCAGCGAAGGCGTTGTCGAGACTCATCATGCGCTGCGCGTGGGTGACCTTGGCGAGCGGCGACGCCTCGACCGCGGCGCCGACCTGGTTGTTCGGGCTGTCGGCGCGGATCAGCGCCGGGAAAGCGGCTTCGAGTTCATTGTTGCGGCGGACGAGCGCGTCATAGTCGGCGTCCGAAATCTCGGGCGCATCCTCGGCGTGATAGCGTTTGCTGTGATGGGCGATCTGCTTCGCCAGCCGCATCAATTCATTGGCGGCGTCGGCCTGCGACAGGGATTCGATTTCGGTCATGCACCGGTCTTTGCCACCGGCTTGAACTCGGCGCGAGTACCAAATCCTGCGATCAGCGGGCGACCCTTTTTGATCGCGTCCTGCACGACGGGAAGCTTTAGCGAGGCGGTGTGCGCCTCCTTGCTGTCCCACAGTTCGACGATCCAGATCGCGTCGGGGTTCGCGCTGTCCTCGCCGATCAGATAGGCGAGGTTGCCGGGCATTTCACCGATGCCTTCGGCGAGAATCGCGGCGAGCGCGGCGCGCTGGCCGGGCCGCGCCATCATCTGGCCGAGCAGGCCATATTGGGGATCGGCTTCTTCCATCTTGGCCTCCAGGGCGCGCAGTTTCGTGAGGGGGAGCAATGCCGCGGCCATCGCCAGCATCGCGGCGAGATGGGCGCGGCGGTTCATCATTTCGCGATCGCCAGCACGTGCACCTCGTGACGAATGCGGAAACCGAGCGATTCATAGAGTGCGATCGCGCCGGAATTGTCGGCATAGCTGTGGAGGAAAGGCTGTTCGCCGCGCGCGACCATTTCGCGCATGACATGGCCGATGAGTGCGCGCGCAAGCCCGCGGCCGCGGCAATCCTCCCACGTCGCGACGCCGCTAACCTCGGCCATGCTAGGGACCAATATGCGCTGCCCCGCCATCGCGAGCAGGCGGCCGTTTTCGCGAACCCCAAAGAAAGGGCCGTAACGATGCGTCTTCGGCCCCCATGGTCCGGGCTTCGCATGCTCGGCGAGCGCCGCCATTTCGGGGGCGTCATCGTCGCCCAGCGCGATGATGACGGGCTCGCCTTCGCGCGGCGGTGGCGGTGCGCCCTCGGCGACCATCTGCGCGAGCACCGCGCGCTTCATTTCGCGCGTGCCCGGAGGGACCGGCCACGGCTCGCCCTCGACGATCCAGATTTCGCCGTCATCGGGGACAAGTGCGGCGAGCGCGGCAAGCGCTTCGCCGCCGGTGTCGGGAGCGGCGCCGAAGACGCCATAGCCGCGATCGATCCGCACCGCGCGGCCATCGCCCTCGGCGAGATGCGCCTGCCGCCCGGTGAGCATGCTCCAGACCGGACGGTCAAGCGGGTGCGCCGCCGCCACGCCTCAGGTCCTTTCCATTGCGAGCGCTTCGGTCGGCAGGATTTGGATCCCCTCGAACGCATTGTCGGCATAAGGCCCGTCAGGGTCGACCCAATGCAGGAACAGGTGCGCCGACCAGCGGTTGGGATTGGGCATCATCCGCCCGTGCAGCCGGTGGACGCCTTGATAGAGCACCGCATCGCCGGGCAGCATCGGCACCGATCCATAGGCTTCGTCGCCAAAATCGGGGTCGGCACGCTGGCGCGGCGTTTCGATATGTTGCGAGCCCACTTCGAGCGGCCACGCCGCGTCATCGCTCGCCGCGAGGAGCAGCGACAGGCTGTGCTCGCAGGCGTAGCGGTCCGAATGGATGCGGCAGATGTCGCCTTTGCGATACATGCGGAAATAACAATAGGTCGGGCGCAAATCATGACCGACGAGCGCGCTGATCGCCGGGGTCATGCCCCAGAGGAAGGTCGAGAGCGGCAGATAATGCGTGCCATAAACCTCGACCGCCGCGGTCGCGAGCAAATCGTGCTTGCGCTTCAGCTGATCGAACGACACGCCGCCCTGAACAAGGTCGGACTTCAGCATGCCGAGCAAGGCATGCGTCACGTCGGTCGGCACGAAATCGGGCAGCGCGAGATAACCCTCGTCCCGATATTGTTGCGCCTGGTCGGTCATAATGTCTCCAGCAATCTTTCCGCCTGCGCGCGCGCCTCCGCGGTCACTTCGGCGCCCGACAGCATGCGCGCGATTTCCTCGCGGCGGCCGGCCTCATCGAGCGCGTGGACGCTGGTGCGGGTGACAATGCCCTGGCTCGACTTGGCGATGATGAAATGCGCGGCGCCCTTTGCGGCGACCTGCGGGCTGTGCGTGACCGCGAGCAATTGTTTTCCGGCGCCCGCGAGGCGCGCCAGCCGCTCGCCAATCGCGCTGGCGACCGCGCCGCCGACGCCGCGATCGATTTCGTCGAAGATGATCGTGTCGGCGCCGCCCTCTTCGGCGAGCGCGACCTTCAATGCGAGGATGAAGCGCGAGAGCTCACCGCCCGACGCGATCTTGGCGAGCGGCGCGAAGGGGGCGCCGGGGTTGGTCGAGATGAGATATTCGACGCGGTCCATGCCCTCCGCGCCCCAGCGTTCGGCGGGCAGGCGCTCGACGAGGGTCTGGAAGCGCGCGGCGTCGAGTTTGAGCGGCACGAGTTCGCTCGCAACCGCAGCGTCGAGGCGGGTCGCGGCCTTGCTGCGCTGGTCAGACAGCGCGGCCGCGGCGTGGGTATAAGCCGCGGCGGTTTCGGCGACCGCGGTTTCGAGCTTCGCGAGCCCCGCGCTGCCACCCTCGATCGCGTCGAGCCTTGCCGCGAGCGTGCCGGTGAGTTCGGCGAGCTCGTCGGGCTGGACATTATGCTTGCGCGCCATCGCGCGCAGTTCGAACAATCGCGTCTCGGTCGCTTCGAGCCGTTCGGGGTCATATTCCATCGCGCGCGCGGCTTCGTGAAGCTTGCTCTCGGCCTCGTCGGCCTCGATGATCGCGCGGTCGAGCCCCGCCAACGCTTCGGCGAGCAACGGATGATCGCCCGCGAGCCGGTCGAGCCGGCGCGCCGCGCCGCGCAATTGCGCGGGACCGCTGTCGCTGCCTTCGAACGCTTCCATGATCGCGCCGAGGTCGCCCGCGACCTTCTCGCCCTTTTGCATCGTGGCGCGCGCTTCGGAGAGTTCGGCGTCCTCGCCGGGTTGGGGGGCGAGCGTCTGCAGTTCGGCGACGCAATGCTCGAGCCATTCGCGGTCGCGCTCGGCTTCCGAGATGGCCGCCTTCGCCGCAGCGAGCTTGTCCTCGGCGGCGCGCCATGCGGCGTGGGCGGCGGCAACGCCGCGGGTATCGGCGCGCGCATAGGCGTCGAGCAGCGCGCGGTGCCCCGCGGGGGCGAGCAGGCCGCGGTCGTCGTGCTGGCCGTGAATCTCGACGAGCCAGGTTCCGACTTCGCGCAGCAGCGCCGCCGAACAGGGCTGGTCATTGAGGAAGGCGCGGCTGCCGCCGTCGGCCTTCAATGTGCGGCGGATCAGCAGCGGCTCGCCCGCTTCCAGCGCGATCTCGTTTTCGGTGAGCAGCGCGGCGAGCTTCGTACCGGGTGCGGGCGCGACAAAACTCGCCGTCACCTGCGCCTTGTCGGTGCCCTGACGTACCAGCGCGCTGTCGGCGCGCGCGCCGAGCGCGAGGCCCAGCGCGTCGAGCAGGATAGACTTGCCTGCCCCGGTCTCGCCGGTCAGCACACCCAGCCCGGCCTCGAAATCGAGGTCGAGCCGTTCGATCAGGACGATATTGGCGATGGATAGAGCGGTTAGCATAAGGGGTCCGAATCCACTATTGATGCGGTCGAGGCGTCAAAATGGCAAAGGGATCGGAGTGAGATGGCTGCCGCGGATAGCGGCGCTACCCGCAAAGTCAGCTCGCTTCGAGACCGAAGCCATTTTGACGTCCCTTCGGGATTTGACCGATTTGGCCCATTGCGGCGTCGGCGGCGCTGGAAATATCGACATATTCCTGCGCTTCGCCTCCTAGCACTGGGCCAAATCGCCGCAAACCTCGACCGTATCAATAGTGGATTCGGACCCCAACGTCCTTACCGCAGAACAAAGGCAGAATCTATTCCCGGCGCGATCAGGCGCTCGGTGCGTTCTTCTGCATCAGCTTGTAGGCGCGCGCATACCATTCATTGCCCGGATAGTTGGCGCCGAGCACCGCGGCCGACTTTTTCGCCTCGGACGGGATGCCGAGCGCGAGATAGCATTCGGTCAGGCGATAGAGCGCCTCGGGCGCGTGGCTGGTCGTCTGATATTTGTCGACGACCTCGCGGAAGCGGATCGAGGCCGCGAGCCAGTTCGAGCTGCGCTGGTAGAAACGGCCGATCTCCATTTCCTTGCCCGCGAGATGGTCCTGCACCAAGTCGACCTTGAGCCGCGCGTCCGACGCGTAGCGGCTGTCGGGATAGCGGCGGATCACTTCGCCGAGCGCCGCCGACGCCTGCTGCGTGATCTTCTGGTCGCGGGTGACGTCGCTGATCTGCTCATAATAGCTGAGCGCGATCAGATAATAGGCGTAGGCCGCGTCCTTGTTGCCCGGGTGGATCGCGAGGAAGCGCTGCGCCGCCTCGATGGCCGGGGTATATTCGCGGTCCATATAGTAGCTGAACGAGCTCATCAGCTGCGCGCGGCGCGCCCAGGGCGAATAGGGGTGCTGGCGCTCGACCTCGTCGAACAGTGCCGCGGCGAGGCCGTACTGCCGGCGCTCGAGGCGGTCCTGCGCGGCGCGGTACAGCGTGTTGACGTCGCGCGCGACGTAACGCGTGTCCTTCTTCACATTGCCGCCCCCGGCACAGGCCGCCAGCATGGGCGTAATGACGAGTGCAGCGGCGAGCAGGCGCATGGTCGCGCGCGAGGGGACATGTTGAGTCATGCGCGCGGTATAGCCACAGCGCGGATGAACGCAAAATAAATGATAGGGGTCCGGCGCAGCTTTACGGCGCTTTGACGACACACCCTTGTGGAGCGCCAACGGGCGCCGGGACGCGGCGTGCGGTCTTGATTGTCACTTGCGGGTCGAGCATCTGGCCGACCATCACCCCTTCGCCCGCGGTCGGCGAGATCGGGGCGTTGAAGATCGCCTCGGCGATGTCGGCACCGCCGACGATCTCGCCGAACACCGCAAAACCCGCGCCGTCGCCGCCGGGTGCATCGGCGTTGAAGCCCTTGATGTCGGACAAGAGCAGGAAGAAATCGCTCGTCGCATCGCCGGGGTTGAGCCGCGCCATCGACAGTGCCCCCTTGCAGTTGGTCAGCCCCGTCTTCGTGGTCGGCTCGTGCGCGATCGGCGGAAAATTCTTGCGCGCATCGCCGCGGTTGCCCGCCTGCACCAGCTGGTTCGCCGGACCCCAGCTTTTGGTTGAACGATAAAATTTGAACCCGTCCATCCGCTTCGCATCGACGTAGCGGAGGAAATTGGTGGCGGTGATCGGCGCGCGCTTGTTTTCGATCCGCACGGTGATCGTCCCGAGATCGGTGGCGAGCGCGACATAGGGCCGCGTGTCGGCCTCGACCACCGGGGTGACGGGGGCCGGAACCGTCGGCATCGGCGGCGGCAATTGCGTCACCTGCGGCGGGAGGGGGGTCGATTGGGCGGCGAGCGCGAGCGCGGAGAGAAGCGTGATCAGCATGGCGCCGATCATAATCCCAATGCGCCGATCGATGCGAGCGGTTTCAGAATGGTTGCCGGGAACAGTGCTGATTGGAAAAGTCCGCAAGTCGGTCTAGGCATGCGCCCCCAGCAGCGAAAGAGGATAGTGATGAGCGAAACGCCGAACCGCGACACCACGCCCGGACCTGCCGTATCCGCATCCGACGTTGCGACGATCGGTTCACGCTTTCTGCGTTATTTGCCATTCATTACGATCGCGCATTTCCTCATCGGCCTGCCCGCGCTGATCGCCTCGCTCGCGCTCGCCTATTTCGCCTTCGTTCAGGCTGACGCGACGCAGAAGATGCAGAGTGGCGGGGTGATGCCGTTCGTCACCTTCGGGACAAGCAATGGCGACAAGGAAGGCAATCAGGATATCGCGCTGACGCTGACGAACAATGGCGTTGGCCCCGCGATCCTCGGCCCCATTGAGATCCGCTATGAAGGCAAGCCGGTAAACACCCCGATCGACTTGCTCAGGACATGCTGTACGCAAACCGAGGCGCAGGCTCTGACCTTTTCCACCTCGCCTTCGACCGGAATTGCCGTGCGGCCCGGCGAGACGATCGAATTCGTCAGTTTCCCGCGCACGCCTGCGTCCGAGCAGGTCTGGCAGACGTTCAACAAGGAGCGGTGGAAGCTCAAGGTCCGTGCCTGCTATTGTTCGATCTTCAACGATTGCTGGATCACCGAAGGCATGCAGGGATTGCCGAAGGCCGTGAACAAATGCCCCGCCAACTGGTCGCTCTATCGCGAGGATGCAGGAAACCGGATCGCCGGGGTCGACGTGAAATAATTCAACCAATCGGTTGACAATCAAATCGGGCTGATCAATATTCAACCTCATGGTTGAACATGATTCGCACACCCTCGATACGATCTTTCACGCACTCGGCGACGCGACGCGCCGGGCGATGCTGGGCGAGCTGGCCGCCGGCGAACGGACGGTCGGCGAGCTGGCCGAGCCTTTCGCGATGTCGCTCGCCGCGGCGTCGAAGCATATCAAGGTGCTGGAAAGCGCCGGGATGGTGCGCCGCGACGTGCGCGGGCGCACCCATGTCTGCAGCCTCGACCCGGTGCCGCTGATGAGCGCCGACCAGTGGATCGGCATGTACCGCCGCTTCTGGACCGACCGGCTCGATACGCTCGAACGGCTGCTGCGTGCCGAGGATGCCGTTCCCCCTCCCCCCAAGAAGCCCCTCCCCGGGAAAGAAGGAGAAAAGTGATGACGACGATGCTGACCGAGAACAATTATGGCGTGCTCACCGAGCCCGCGACGCTGACGATCGAGCGCCTTCTCCCTGGCCCCGTCGAGCGCGTCTGGTCGTACCTGACCGATGGCGAGCTGCGCCGCCAATGGCTCGCCGCGGGCGCGATGGAGCAGATGGCCGGCGCGCCCGTCGAGCTCGTCTGGCGCAACGACGAACTCACCGACCCGCCGGGTGCGCGTCCCGAAGGCTTTGGCGACGAGCACCGCATGACGTGCGAAGTCGTGGCGATCGACGCCCCGCATATGCTCGCGATCAGCTGGGGCAGCACCGGCGGCGTGACCTTCACGCTCGCGAAAAAGGGCGACGAGGTGCTGCTGACGATCATCCACAGCCGTGTCGAGGATCCCTCGGTGCTGCTCAACGTCAGCGCGGGCTGGCACAGCCATGTCGATGTGCTCGAAGCGAAGCTGCGCGGCACGACGCCGGCGCCGCACTGGGACAATTTTGCGCAGCTGCGCGGCGTTTATGCCGAGCGCCTGTTCGGCTGATCGATCCGCGATCGCAAGGAGAAGGGGCTGCGCGAGCGGCCCCTTTCTTTTTTGTGGAAAAGGCGCGAGGTGTTCTATATTAATAAGACAGTCTGAACATGGAGGGCGGCCATGAAGCGGAAATGGAAGATCGCACTCGGTATCTTGGGCGCGCTGGTCGTCCTCGGCGCGGGCGGCATGGGGTGGATGATCACGCAGCCGCCGGCGCCCGCGAAAATCGTCGAGGCAGGCCCCACCGGCCAGCGGATCAACGGAGACGGCATCTTCGCCAACTATTATCCGGCGCCGGGTACCGGCCCGCATCCGGCGATCCTGCTGCTCGGCGGATCCGAAGGCGGGCTGGGCAAGGACATGCGCGCGCTGGCGCTGCTGTTGCAAGCCGAAGGCTACAGCACGCTCCAGCTCGCCTATCATAATGCGTCGGGCAAATCGGCGAAGCTCAAGAACATCCCGCTTGAGGATTTCACCAGGGGCCTCGACTGGCTCAAAGCGCAGCCCGGCGTCGATCCGGCGCGCCTCGGGATCGTCGGCTATTCGAAGGGTGCCGAGGCGGGGCTCGTCATTGCGACGCGCTATCCCGGCATCCGCGCCGCGGCGCTCGGCATGCCGTCGAGCGTCGTATGGGACGGCATGTCGGGCGAAAATTACATGTTCGGATCGTTCAGCTCGTCGTGGAGCGAAAAGGGGGAGCCCCTGTCCCACCTCGCCTACAAGGGGCAGCCGGGCGGCGACGGGTTGATGCCGGTGTTCGTGAACGGGCTCAAGGAGATCGGCGCGAATCCGGCCGCGATCATCCCGGTCGAACGGTTCAAGGGCAAGCTGCTGCTCATCTGCGGCGAGGCCGAGAAATTGTGGCCGAGTTGCCCGATGACCGACCAGATCGTCGCGCGGGCGAAGACGAAAGACGCCCCAGCGCCGGCCGTGCTGCGGTACAAGGATGCGGGGCACGGCGTAATGGGGGCGCCCTTCGCCGATCCCGTTGACGCGAAGAAGTGGAGCAAGCTTGGCGGCACCGCGAAAGGGAATGCGGCCGCGCGCATGGACAGCTGGCCGAAGATCGTGGCATTCCTGAAGGCCGAACTCGAGCCGGAACGGGTGCCTGATGGTGAACGATAGCGAGACTTATCTGCGCGAGGCGATCGCGCTGGCTTATGCCAATGCCGAAAGAGGTAGCCGACCGTTCGGTGCCGTGATCGTTCGCGATGGCCGGATCATCGCCAGGGCAGCGAACGACGTCATGGAGACCGGCGATCCGACCTCGCACGCCGAACTCAACGCCATCCGGCTCGCGAGCAGGTCACTGGGCGCCGATCTAAGCGGCTGCACGGTTTTCGCGAGCGGCCACCCCTGCCCCATGTGCATGGCTGCGATGCGCCTCGCGGGGATCAAAGCCGTAACCTACGCCTATTCGAACGAAGACGGTGAGCCTTACGGTCTGTCGACGGCGGCGATCTACGCCGATCTGGCGAAGCCCTTTGCCGAGCAGATGATGGATATCCGTCACCTGCCCGTCCGGCTGGCCGGCAGGCCCGATCTCTATGAGAGTTGGCACCAGCGGCAGGGCTGATCCACGCATAAAGATACGCCGACGACGGCTTGCGACCGGTTGCGAACGTTCAGCATCTCATCATTTCGTCATTCCCGTGAAAGCGCGAACCCAGCAGCGACGTCGGACTGGGTTCCCGCTTTCGCGGGAATGACGAAAGTGGGGGATAGCCGCTTCCCACCCCAACACTGCCAAGAAAAAAGGGGCCGCTTTCGCGGCCCCTTTCCTTTTTCCGATTAGCGGAAGGCTTAGTCCTTGAGGAAGTCGGGCACATGGCCCTGGTCTTCCGGACCTTCGCTGCGTTCGCGGCGCGGACCGCGATCGCCACGGCCTTCGCCGTCGCGGCGCGGACCGCGGTCACGGCCACCGCCGCCACGCGGGCCGCGGTCGCCACGGTCGCCGCCGTCACGGCGCGGACCGCGGTCACCGCGGGGTTCGCGCGGCGGGCGCGTGTCTTCCAGCTCTTCGCCGGTTTCCTGGTTCACGACGCGCATCGACAGGCGAACCTTGCCGCGCTGATCGATCTCGAGGACCTTGACCTTGACTTCCTGACCTTCGCTCAGGACGTCGGCGACCTTCTCGACGCGCTCGTTGGCGATTTCGCTGACGTGGACAAGGCCGTCCTTGCCGCCCATGAAATTCACGAACGCACCGAAATCAACGAGGTTGACGACCTTGCCGTCATAGATCTTGCCGACTTCGGCTTCCTCGACGATGCCCGAAATCCACTTGCGCGCGGCTTCGATCTGCTCGGGGTCGCTCGACGAGATCTTGATCAGACCTTCGTCGTCGATGTCGACCTTGGCGCCGGTTGTCGCGACGATCTCGCGGATCACCTTGCCGCCGGTGCCGATGATGTCGCGGATCTTCGACTTGTCGATCTGCATCGTTTCGATGCGCGGCGCATGCGCCGACAGCTCGGTGCGGGCTTCGCCCAGCGCCTTCGCCATTTCGCCGAGGATGTGCGCGCGGCCGTCCTTCGCCTGGTTCAGAGCGGCTTCGAAGATCTCGCGCGTGATGCCCGCGATCTTGATGTCCATCTGCATCGTGGTGATGCCGTTGGCAGTACCCGCAACCTTGAAATCCATGTCGCCGAGATGATCTTCGTCACCCAGGATGTCCGACAGGATCGCATAATCCTTGCCTTCGAGGATCAGGCCCATCGCGATGCCCGAAACCGGACGCTTCAGCGGAACGCCCGCATCCATCATCGCGAGCGAACCGCCGCAGACCGACGCCATCGACGACGAGCCGTTCGACTCGGTGATGTCGCTGGTGATGCGGATCGTGTAGGGGAACTCGTCCTTCGTCGGCAGCACCGCGTGCAGCGCGCGCCATGCCAGCTTGCCATGGCCGATGTCGCGGCGGCTGGGCGCCCCGAAACGACCGACTTCGCCGACCGAATAGGGCGGGAAGTTATAGTGCAGCATGAAGTTCGAGTAGGACAGGCCATTGAGGCCGTCGATCATCTGTTCGCTGTCCTTGGTGCCAAGGGTACAGGTCGCGATCGTCTGCGTCTCGCCGCGCGTGAACAGCGCCGAGCCATGCGCGCGGGGCAGGAAGTGCGTTTCGGCGACGATCGGACGAATCTGCGTCGTCGTGCGGCCGTCGATGCGCTTGCCGTCCTTGAGGATGGCGCCGCGAACGATTTCGGCTTCGAGCTTCTTCATCAGCTTGCCGGCGGCCATCTGGTCCTGCGGCGTCGCGTCGGCGAAAGCGGCCTTGGCGGCGGCGCGGGCTTCGTTCAGCGCATTCGAGCGGGCCGACTTGTCGGTCAGCTTGTACGCGGCGGCGATGTCCTTGCCGATCAGCTTCTTGAGCTTGTCCTTGGCGGCGGTCAGGTCGGCCTGTTCGGCCATGTCCCAAGGATCCTTGGCAGCCTGTTCGGCGAGCTTCACGATCGCCTTGACGACGTCCTTGCACGCGTCGTGCGCGAACAGCACGGCGCCGAGCATGATCTCTTCCGACAGCTCGTTGGCTTCGGATTCGACCATCATCACCGCATCGTAGGTGGCGGCGACGACGAGGTCGAGGTCGCCCTCGGCAACCTGCGCGTCGGTCGGGTTCAGGATATATTCGCCGTCGACATAACCGACGCGTGCGGCGCCGATCGGGCCCATGAAGGGCACGCCCGAGATGGTGAGCGCGGCCGACGCGGCGACCATCGCGAGGATGTCGGGTTCATTGTGACCGTCATAGCTCAGGACCTGGGCAATGACGTTGATTTCGTTGTAGAAACCTTCGGGGAACAGCGGACGGATCGGACGATCGGTCAAACGCGAAACCAAGGTTTCCTTTTCGGTCGCGCCGCGCTCGCGCTTGAAGAAACCGCCGGGGATGCGGCCCGCGCCCGAATATTTTTCCTGATAGTGGACGGTAAGCGGGAAGAAGTCCTGCCCTTCCTTGACCGTCTTTGCAGCGGTCACCGCCGCCAAAACCATCGTTTCGCCCAGCGTCGCGACAACCGCGCCGTCGGCCTGGCGGGCAACCTTGCCCGTTTCGAGGGTCAGCGTTTCACCGCCCCACTCGATCGATACTTTTTTCACGTCAAACATGGAGTTTCCTTCGCCCGCCGGGCCCGATGCCGGGCGGGGCCTCTGATTCCGGGCAATCCGGCCCGGGGCGGTTTAGGGCGTCTGTCTGCCCATATGGCGGTCCCGCCGGATGCGGGAGCGGCCCTGTGGTCCGGCAATTTGCGCGGAGCCAATATGACAGCGGCCCCGGAAATCCGGGGCCGCCAGAAATTCTTATTTACGAAGACCCAGCTTCGCGATCAGTGCCTGATAGCGGGCCTCGTCCTTCTTCTTCAGATAGTCGAGGAGGCTGCGGCGCTTGTTGACCATCATAAGGAGGCCGCGGCGGCTGTGATTGTCCTTGTGATGCGCCTTGAAGTGGGCGGTCAGCGTGTTGATGCGGTCGGTCAGGATTGCGACCTGCACTTCCGGCGAACCGGTATCGCCCTTTGCGCGGGCATTGTCGGTGATGACTTCGGTTTTGCGCTCGGCGGTAATCGACATATTTGTTTTTCCTCGAACATCCTTGTTTACAGATTGAAGCCCCGGACAACTTTCAGCGTTCCCGCCAAAGCCTCGATCAGGGCAACGGGACGCATTTCGCTGTCCCTTCCCCAATAGAGCCCGTCATCCGTGCTACCCCCGGTCCAGACGCGACCCTGACGGATCGCCCCTGCCGCTTCCGGGGAAAGGTTCAGAGCCGGGATGTCGACCAGCCCTGCCTCAAGCGGCAGAAATATTTCTGATTGGGCGGCCCCTTGGCCGAAAGCGTTCAATTTGTCCAGCGAAATCGCCTGTGACAGGTCGAACGGTCCGGCCTTTATGCGGCGGAGCATCGTGACATGCCCGACGGTGCCGACGGCATGCGCGATGTCGCGCGCGAGGCTGCGGATATAGGTGCCCTTCGAGACGTGGGCGGTGAGGGTGGCGCTTTCGAGTGGCCCAGCCGGCGCGGGGTGCAGCTCGAGCGCATGGATCGTCACGCTGCGTGCCTTCATCTCGACCGCTTCACCCTTGCGCGCGCGGTCATAGGCGCGCTGGCCGTCGATCTTGATCGCCGAATAAGCCGGCGGCACCTGTTCGATCGGGCCGGTGAAGCGCGGCAGTACCGCTTCAACCTCCGCAAGAGTCGGCCGTAGGTCGCTCATTGCAACAACCTCACCCTCGGCATCGAGCCCCGCGGTTTCGGTCCCGAACGCGATGGTGAAATCGTAAACCTTGCTCGCATCGAGCATCCGGCCGCAAAGCTTCGTCGCCTCGCCGAGCGCGATCGGGAGGACACCCGACGCGAGCGGGTCGAGCGTGCCGCCATGGCCGACCTTGACCTTGCCCAGCCCCGCCTCGCGGCACACGCGTTTCACCGCGCCCACCGCCTGCGTCGAGCCGAGGCCGACAGGTTTGTCGAGGATGATCCAGCCGTTCATCCCGCGCCGCTAGGGCGCGGGTTGAAGGCTGTCAATTTTGGGCGGCCTTTTCGGCTTCGCGCGCCGCCTTACGCTCGGCCTTTGAGGGCGGCGGCGCCGACGTCACGAAGGACGAGAGCATGCAGCGTTCGCCGCGCACGATGATCGAGGCGAATTTGTCGAGCCGCCCGGCGCCGCGCGTTTCGACGCCGATCGCCTGCGCGAAATCGACGTCGCGGCAGAGGCCGGCGAAGCTGCCATAATACCATTCGCCGCGTCGGCCCTCGATCCAGATGCCGCGATCGCGGTCGGCCTGCCAGTTGCGGATCGTGCTGTCGCTGGGGAAGACGATGCTCGATTCGACGCCGAGCGCGCGCGGTTCCTTTGCAGGCTCGTTGGCCGCCGCAGCCGCAGAAAGGGGAAGCAGCACGGCGGCCAGGGAGAGTGCGAGATTCTTTTTCATGTCATATCTTTCGGTCGGTGTTACCCTACCCGATGCGCGTGCTAGCAGAGGCAATCTGAACCGGCACTGACCCGAAAATATGGCCTCAGCGAGCCGGCCACTCGCTTGCAAGTAGCGACCAGAGGCCGGTGTCGCGCACATAGCCGGTCCAGGTGATGCGTTCGGAGCGCAGCACGCCGTCCTTGGTACAGCCGAGCTTGGCGACCGCGGCCTGGCTCCGCTTGTTGCGCTCGTCGATGCGGAATTCGATGCGGCGAATGCCGACCGCAAAGGCGTGACCCAGCATCAAGCGCTTGACCCGGCCGTTGAAGCCGGTGCCGCGCGCATCGGGGTGGATGAAGCTGTTGCCAATCTCGACCGTCTGCGCCGACCAGTCCGGCCGCAGCCAAGCGGTCATGCCGACGAGCGTGTCACCGTCCATGATCGCATAGGGCATGCGGCCGGAGCCACCGATCAGCGTGTCGAAGCTCTTGTCGAAATGGCCGGGGCCAAAGCTCGACGAATAGATCGCCCATACATCGGTATCGGCGGCGCAGACGGCGCGCAGGTCTTCGCGATGCGCTTCGGTCAGCTTGACGAGTTTGAGGTCGCCGTCGGCGAGGTCGACATAGAGGTGGTCAAGCATCGGCGCCCACTTTCCTTGGCGCTTCCGCGGCTTCGCGCCGTTTCGCCATGAAGTGGCGGCGGCACATCGCGACATAGCGGTCGTTGCCGCCAATCTCGGTCTGCGCCCCTTCGACGACGGCGCGGCCGCTTTCGTCGACGCGCAGGTTCATCGTCGCCTTGCGCCCGCATTCGCACACCGCCTTCAGCTCAACGAGCGCGTCGGCAATGCCGAGCAAAGCCGCCGATCCGGGGAACAGCTCGGCCGAAAAATCGGTGCGCAGGCCATAGCAGAGCACCGGGATGCCCACCTCGTCGGCAAGCCGCGCAAGGTCGAGCACCTGCGCGCGCGTCAGGAACTGCGCCTCGTCGACGAGCACGCAGGCGAGCGGGCGCTCGGCATTTTCGGCATTCACAGCGGCCCACAGGTCGCTGTCGGGATCGAACTTGTGCGCTTCGGCCATCAGCCCGATGCGGCTCGTCACTTGTCCCGCACCGTAGCGGTCGTCGAGCGCTGCGGTCCACAGCATCGTTTCCATGCCGCGCTCGCGATAGTTGAAATCCGCCTGCAACAGCGTCGTCGATTTGCCAGCGTTCATGCTGGCGTAGTAGAAATAGAGCTTGGCCATCGGCGCCCAATAGCGCGGACATGGGCCTTGCACCAGTTGTCAGGACCTAAAGCGTGAGCCGCCAGTGCTCGCTCTGTTCGGGCTTGCCGAATTCGTCGTGTGTCTCAACCTTTTCGATGGTGAAACCATAATCCGCATAGATGGCGCGCGCCGAGGCGAGGACCGTGTGCGTCCAAAGCACCAGTTCGGCATAGCCCGCTTCGCGCGCGAAGGTGATGCAGCGCCCGACGAGATCGCGGCCAAGACCATGGCCGCGCGCCGCGGCATCGACATAGAGCAGGCGCAGCCGCGCGACCTTGTCGGAATCCGCCACGAGGAAGACGCTGCCGAGCAGTTCGCCGTGCCGTTCGGCGACCCAGCATTGTTCACGGCCGGCATCGAAATCGCGAACGAAGCGGCTCGTAATCTCGCCGATCAAGACCTCCATCGCGTCGCCCCAGCCATAGGCGCCGCGATAATAGACCGCCTGCTGCGCGGTGATCAGCCCCATGTCGCCCGGCCGCCACGGACGGACCGCGGGCGGCGGCAGCGGCGCACCCGCCAGCCGCGCCTCGATCCATGCCAGCCGCTCGGCAAGCCCGGCCTGCTCGCCCGGCGACAGATGCGCGAGCGTCGCCGATGTCGACGCGGCGGTCGTGCGATCGAGCTCGGAAAACAGCGCCGCGCCCGCCGCCGTCAGCCGAATCGGATGCTCGCGCGCGTCGACACCACGCGTCCGCGCGATCCAGCCGAGCTGGGTGAAGCGGCGCAGGATGCGGCTGAGATAGCCGGGGTCGACCGACAGCGTCTCGACGATCCGCTTCGAGACGACCGGCTGCCCCGTGGCGATTTCATAGAGGATGCGCGCCTCGATCAGCGACAGCTCGCTGCCCATATAGCCAGGACCAAGAACCCCGGCAAAGCGCGTGTAGAAGCGGTTGAAGCGGCGCAGCGCGCCCGTGGCGGCGTCGGGTTGCGGCGCGTGATCGTCCGGCAGATGGAGGTTGACCGATGGCATGTCGATTCGATGCGTCAATTATTTGACTTTGTCAACTAACTAGCTCTGGCCCACGCGCTTGACACACCCACACCCCCTGTCATGCTGCGCATCAAAAGATGCAGCATATACAGTGGGGAGAGCTGCCATGCGGCTGATGCCGGTGACCGACGCGATGTTTCTGGTCGCGGAGACGCGCGAGACGCCGATGCATGTCGGCGGGGTCAATCTCTATACATTGCCCGACAAGGTCGACGAGACCGAGTGGCTGAACGAGCAGCTCGCGATGCTGCGCCAGTCCGAAGGGCTGCGGCGGCCGTTCAGCGAAGTGCTGAAGCTCACGCCGCTCGGCCAATACGGCCCGATCCGGCTGCAGCCCGACCGCGACATCGACATGCATTACCATGTGCGCAGCGCCGCGCTGCCCAAGCCCGGGCGCTACCGCGAGATGTTCGAGCTGGTATCGCGGCTCCACGGCACCTTGCTCGACCGCACGCGCCCGATGTGGGAGATCACCCTGATCTCCGGCCTGCCCGACCGGCAGATCGCGACCTATTTCAAGATCCACCACGCGTTGATGGACGGCGCGTCGTCGATGCATTTCACCAATGCGATGCTCAGCGCCGATTCGAAGGAGAAACGCGGCTATTCGCCGATGTCGGTCGAGGCATATGAAGCCTATAAACGGAAGTTCCCGCCGCCGAAGAAAGCACCGACGCCGAGCCTCACCGACATCAAAGCCATCGGCAGCTTCCTGAAGGAGCAATGGGGCAACAGCGTAGGGGTGACCAAGGCGCTCAACCAATATGCCGCGGCGATGTTCGGGCTCGGCGGCAGCGACCTCGCAACGCCGTGGGGCGGATTGCCGCGCACCAGCTTCAACCGCAACATCACCGGGGCGCGGCGGTTCGTCGCGCAGAGCTGGTCGCTGGAGCGCGTCCGCGCGATGGGCAAGGCGTATGACGGGACGATCAATGACGCGGTGCTCGCAATGTGTTCGGGCGCGATGCGCAAATATCTGCAATCGCTGAACGAGCTTCCCGACAAGCCCTTGAAGGCCATGGCGCCGGTGTCGATCCGTGCGAAGGACGATATCGATTCGGGCAATTCGGTCGCGGCGGTGACCGCGAACCTCGCGACGCATATCGACGATCCCGCGACGCGCATGGCGACGATCCAGGCGTCGATGAACGCCGCAAAGGCGCAGCTTCGCGAAATGACCGCGCAGCAGATCCAGATCTATACCGCGATCACCCAAATGCCGCAGATGCTGACCGCGCTGACGCGTACCGCCGACAAATTCCCGGCGTACAGCGTGACGATCTCGAATGTCCCGGGTCCGCGCGAGCAGCTCTACTGGAACGGCGCGCGGCTCGACGGCATGTATCCCGCGAGCATTCCCGTCGACGGGATGGCGATGAACATCACGCAGGTGTCGAACAACAAGAATATCGATTTTGGGATTACAGCGTGCCGGCGCAGCGTGCCGCATGTCCAGCGGCTGATCGACTATCTGGAGGACGCGCTGGTCGAGCTGGAGCGAGCGGCGGGGATCAAGGGGAAGTAGCCCCTATCGAGCCTTCCTAACCCGTTCGCATCGAGCGAAGTCGAGATGTCCCTCGACTTGGCGCTAACTCGATGGGTGTCTCGACTTCGCTCGACACAAACGGATGATGGAGGTCAGGCCTCGTCGCCCTCGCCGCTCGCCAGATCGCGCGCCACCTTCGGGTCGCGCAGCAATTTCTCGATATGGCTCGCCTCGTCGAAGCTTTCGTCCGAGAGAAATTTCAGTTTCGCGGCATATTTCATGCGGACGCGGCTGGCGACTTCGCGCTGAAGATAGGCGGTGTTGGTCCTGAGCGCTTTCAGCACCGCTTCCTCGTCCTTACCGAGCAAGGATTTCACGAACACCGTCGCGTGGCGCAGGTCGGGCGACATGCGGACTTCGGTGATGCTCACCGGATGCGTCGCGAGGACGTCGTCGTGGACGTCGCCGCGCGCGAGGATTTCGGAAAGGAGGTGGCGCACCTGTTCGCCGACGCGCAGCACCCGGACCGAGGGGCCGCTATCCTTTTTCCGGTCCTTTTCGGTTCGCATCGCCTAACCCTTTGCCTCTTCGTCCAGTTTCGCGATGATCCGCGCGATCGAGCGCATGTTGCGCGCGGTGCCCTTGTGCCCCAGCCGTCGTTCGATCAGCCGCGCGTGCAGCTTGCTGTCGCCCGCGCCGTCGCCAAAGTCGATATAGAGCGCGCGGTCGCCGAGCGCGAGGCGCTCGTTCGGCCGGACGCGGTGGTCGGTCGCCAGCGCATCGAACTGCTCCTCCGTGGGCTGGCCGTCGAGGAACATCGTGTGGACGATACGGTCCTCGTTCGTGCCCGCGAACGGATTGCCGGCGATCGCCGCGGCGAGTTCGTCGCGGTCACGCACCAGCGCGGCACTCGTCATGTCGAAACGGTCGTAGACCATGATCGACAATTTCTCTTCGAGCCCGCGCGTCGGCCGCGCGTCATGGTCGAACAGCACATTGCCGCTCGCCACGACGGTTTCGACGTTGCTGAAACCCTCGGCTTCGAACGCCGAACGCAGGTCGGCCATCGTCAGCCGGTTGCCACCGACGTTGATGCTGCCGAACAGTGCCACATAGCGAGCCATGCCGGCGCCTCCTGATCCGCGCGGAACGGACGCCCGTTAGAGCGTCCGTTCGCGCAGTTCGACTTCAAAGACTTCGAGGTGGTCGCCCGCCTTGATGTCGTTGGTGTCCGCCAGCACGACACCGCATTCGAGACCCGCGCGCACTTCAGCGACATCGTCCTTGAAGCGGCGGAGCGACGAGATGGTCGTGGCCGAGACGATGACGTCGTCGCGCGTAAGGCGTGCGTGCAGCCCCTTGCGGATCGAGCCTTCGAGCACGAGCAGACCCGCGGCCTTGTCGCGCTTGCCGGCCGGGAAGACATCCTTGACCTCGGCGCGGCCGACGACGGTCTCGATCCGTTCGGGACCCAGCTCGCCCGCCATTTCCTTCCTGATCTCATCGGTCAGGTGATAGATGACGTCATGGTACATGAAGCGCACTTTTTCGCGCTTCGCGATATCGCGCGCCTTGGCGTTCGGACGGACGTTGAAGCCGATGATCGGCGCCTTGGTCGCCGCCGCGAGCGTCACGTCGCTCTCGGTGATCGCACCGGCGCCCGACTGGAGCACGCGAACGCGAATCTCGTCGGTCGACAGCTTGTTGAGAGCATTGACGATCGCTTCGACCGAGCCCTGCACATCGCCCTTGATGATCACCGGGAACTGGATGACGTTCGCCTTGTCGGCGAGCGCCTCGAACATGCCTTCGAGGCTGACCGGCGCCTGGACGGTGCGCTTGCGCGTCGCCTGTTCCTGACGATAGGCCGCGACTTCGCGCGCCCGCGCTTCATTCTCGACGACGGTGAGCGTGTCGCCCGCCATCGGCACGCCGCCCAGACCGAGCACTTCGACCGGCATCGACGGCGTCGCCGACTTGATCTGCTTGCCCTGGTCGTCGATCAGCGCGCGGACACGGCCGCTTTCGGCGCCGCAGACGAAGATGTCGCCGACCTTGAGCGTACCGCGGCGGACGAGGATCGTCGCCACGGGACCGCGACCCTTATCGAGCTTCGCCTCGACCACCGTGCCTTCGGCGGCGCGGTCGGGGTTGGCCTTCAGCTCCATGATTTCGGCCTGCACCGCGATCGCGTCGAGCAATTTGTCGAGGCCGGTCTTCTTGAGCGCCGACACTTCGACATTCTGCACGTCGCCGCCCATTTCCTCGACCACCAACTCGTGCTCGAGCAGGCGTTCGCGGACGCGCTGCGGATTGGCGCCTTCCTTGTCGACCTTGTTGATCGCGACAATGATCGGCACGCCCGCCGCCTTCGCATGGTTGATTGCCTCGATCGACTGCGGCTTGAGGCCGTCGTCGGCCGCAACCACCAGGATGACGATGTCGGTGACATTGGCACCGCGCTGGCGCATCTCGGTAAAGGCCTCGTGGCCCGGCGTATCGAGGAAGGTAACGAGCGAGCCGTCGGGGGTTTTCACCTGATAGGCGCCGATATGCTGGGTGATGCCGCCGGCTTCGCCCGCCTGCACATTCGCACCGCGCAGCGCGTCGAGCAGCGACGTCTTGCCATGATCGACGTGACCCATGATCGTGACGACCGGCGCGCGCGGCTTCAGATGCTCGGCATCGTCGACATCCTCGTCGTGCCGGATGTCGATATCGCCTTCGCTGACGCGGATGATCTCGTGGCCGAATTCGGTGACGAGCAGTTCGGCGGTGTCCTGATCGAGCAGGTCGGTGCTGGCCGACGGGCTGCCCATCTTGAACAGCGCCTTGATCAGATCGTTGGTCTTTTCGGCCATACGGTTCGCGAGTTCCTGAACCGTGATGCTTTCGGGCACGGTGACTTCGCGGACCTGCTTTTCGCGCGGACCCGACGAGGTCATGTGCGAACGCTTTTCCTTTTCGCGGGCGCGCTTCAGCGCCGCGAGGCTGCGTGCGCGCGCGCCTTCGTCTTCGTTCAGCGCCCGCGTGACGGTGAGCTTGCCCGACTGGCGGCGGCTGTCACCGCCACGGGCTGCCTTCGGCTCGGGCCGCTTGGGTTCGGGGCGCTGCGGAGGCGCGACCGGGGTAAAGCGGCGCGGCGCCGGAGCAGCGCTGGTCGTCGCGCGCGGCGCAGGTGTAGGCGCGGTTTCGCTCTGCGGTGCAGCGGCGGGCGCTTCGGCGACGGGGGCAGCAGCGGGCGCTTCGGCAGCGGGCGCGGCAGGCGCAGGCTCGGCGGCCTTCGCCGTCGCCTGTTCGACGCGCGCTTCGGCACGGGCCTTTTCTTCTTCGGCGGCGCGGGCGCGTGCGGCTTCGTCGCGGCGGCGATTATCCTCGAGCGCATTCATGCGCGCTTCTTCGGCCTCGCGCAGCAGCTGCGCCTGGCGTTCCTGACGCGACATCAGGCTGTCATTCTCGCTGACGCGGGGCGCGGCCGGCTTCGGAGCGGGCGCGGGTGCCGGAGCAGCGGGAGCCGGTGCGGGCGCCGGAGCGGCCTCGACCTCTTCGACCTCGACCGGGGCGGCTTCGCCCGGACGACCGAGCACGCGGCGACGCTTCACCTCGACCACCACCGTGTTGCGGCGCCCGTGGCTGAATTGTTGCTGCACCTGTCCGGCCTCGACCGTCCGCTTCAGCCCCAGGGGCTTGCGGGTAAGGGTCGGTTTGTCCTGTTCGTCACTCATCGAAAACCATCATTCCTTCAAAACGCGTCCGAAGCGGCGCTGCTGGTCGGCAACGCCCCAATATTTTCCTCGCCAGAAGCCGGCGCGGCAAGCGGGTCGGAATCGCGGTTGGCCGCGTCCCTACTCCATCCTGTGAAAAACTGCCAGCGGCTCAAATGCGCCAGCACCCGATCCGCGGCGCGGGCGTCGGTCAACGCCAGATGCACCGCATTCTCGCGGCCTAATGCCATAGATAGGGTGCCGCGGTCCACCGGCAAGACCCGGCCCTCGCGGCCCGACCCTTCGGCGTCCTCGCCGACGCGCCATGCCTGCGCCAGTTTCTTGCGCCCATCCTCGCCCGCGTCGCTGGCGTGGAGCAGCAACCGAACCTGGCCCTTGCGTGCCGCGGTTTCGATCTTTTCATTGCCGCTGAGCAAGGTGCCCGAACGCGATTCCAGTCCCAGCCGATCGAGCGTCGCGCGCTGAAGCTGCGCCTCGATACGCGCGCCGAGGTCGTCGGGGATCGTGAAATTGCCGTCCTGCAGCGCGCGCGCGAGCCCGCCTTTCAGCTTGCCCTTTGCATGGGCAGCTTCGAGCGTCGCGCGATCGACGCCGATCCACGCGCCGCGCCCCGGCGCCTTGCCATGGGCGTCGGGCGCGATCGTGCCGTCGGGCCCGAGCGCAAGGCGCACGAGCCGTTCGGCCGGCGAAACCTCGCCGGTGATGACGCAGCGCCGCTCGGGCACATGCTGGCCGCGCCGACCAGCGCGGTCTGGTTCGCTCAGCTGATCATTGTGCGGGGTCCGCATCGGCGGCCTCCCCGGTTGCCGGCTCGCTCGACTCTTCGTCGTCGAACCAGTGCGCGCGTGCCGCCATGATGATCTCGTTGCCCTGTTCTTCGCTCAGGCCATATTCGCCGAGCACGCCGCCCTTGTCCTCGGCGCGTTCGCTGCGCGGCGGGCCGCGGCGGTTGTCGGTGCGCTTCTTGGCGATCAGTTCGTCGGTCGCAAGATCGGCAAGGTCATCGAGCGTCTTGATCCCGGCCTTGCCGAGGATGACGAGCATCGCTTCGGTCAGGTGCGGGATGTCGGCAAGCGCGTCCTCGACGCCGAGCGCGCGGCGTTCCTGACGCGACGCTTCTTCGCGGCGCTCGAGCCCTTCGGCGGCGCGGCTCTGCAGTTCCTGCGCCAGTTCCTCGTCGAAACCTTCGATGCTCGCGAGTTCGTCGATGCCGACATAAGCGACTTCTTCAAGTTCGCCGAAGCCTTCGGCGACGAGCAGCTGCGCGAGCGTTTCGTCGACGTCGAGTTCTTCCTGGAACATCGTCGAACGTTCGACGAATTCGCGCTGGCGCTTTTCGCTCGCGTCGGCCTCGGTCATAATGTCGATCTGGCTGCCGGTCAGCTGGCTGGCGAGACGGACATTCTGGCCGCGGCGGCCGATGGCGAGCGACAGCTGGTCGTCGGGAACGACGACTTCGATGCGGCTGTCATCCTCGTCGATCACGACGCGCTGGACCGTTGCGGGCTGGAGCGCGTTGACGACGAAGGTCGCGGTGTCTTCGGACCAGGGGATGATGTCGATCTTTTCGCCCTGCATTTCCTGGACGACCGCCTGCACGCGGCTGCCCTTCATGCCGACGCAGGCGCCGACGGGGTCGATGCTGCCGTCATAGCTGATCACGCCGATCTTGGCGCGCGAGCCCGGGTCGCGCGCAGCGGCCTTGATCTCGATGATGCCGTCGTAGATTTCGGGGACTTCCTGCGCGAACAGCTTCTTCATGAAGTCGGGGTGCGCGCGGCTGAGGAAAATCTGGGGCCCGCGCGTTTCGCTGCGCACCGACAGGATCAGCGCGCGAACGCGGTCGCCGACGCGCATCAGTTCGCGCGGGATCTGCTGGTCGCGGCGGATCACGCCTTCGGCGCGGCCGAGGTTGACGACGATGTGGCCGAATTCGACCGACTTGACGACGCCGGTGATGATCTCGCCCGCACGGTCCTTGAATTCCTGATACTGGCGCTCGCGATCGGCTTCGCGGACCTTCTGGAAGATCACCTGCTTCGCCGACTGCGCGTCGATGCGGCCGAGGTCCACCGCGGGCAGCGGGTCGACGATGAAGTCGCCGATCTTCGCGTCCTTCTGCAGCTTCTGGCCGGCGGCCAGATCGACCTGCTTGAAATAATCCTCGACCTGCTCGACGACCTCGACGACGCGCCACAGGCGGAGGTCGCCGGTCTGCGGATCGAGCTTCGCACGAATATCGTTCTCGGCGCCGTAACGGGCGCGTGCGGCGCGCTGGATCGCTTCTTCGATGGCTTCGATGACGATGCCCTTGTCGATCATCTTCTCGCTGGCGACGCTGTTGGCAATCGCGAGGAGTTCGGCCTTGTTGGCGGAAATGGCAGTGGCCATCAGTCCTGTCCTTCTTCTTCCATTTCGTCGGCGCCCTCGATCGAGAGCGGGACTGTTGCGGCAATCAATTTGTCGGTGAGAACGAGCTTCGCGGTGTCGATCGCATCGAACGGCAGCTTGTGTTCCACACCCTCTTTATCCGAAATCGTGACGACATCGCCGTCGATGCCGATCAGCTCGCCGTTGAAGCGCTGGCGCCCGTCGCGCTTTTCCTTGAGCGCGATCTTCGCCTCATGCCCCGCCCAGTCGGCGAAGTCGGTGCGGCGCGTCAGCGGCCGGTCGATGCCGGGCGACGACACTTCCAGCCGGTACGCCTGATCGATCGGATCCTTGCCCGCTTCCTCGAGCGCGTCGAGACGGTCCGAAATGCGGCGCGACAGGTCGGCGCAATCGTCGATCGTCAGCTGGCGCGTATCGGGGCGCTCGGCCATCACCTGCAAGGTCGGGTCGCTCTCGCCGCCGAAAAAGGCGACGCGCACGAGCGCCAGGCCCAGAGCCTCGGCTTCGGGCGCGATGATCGCATTGAGGGCGTCGAGATCGGCCAATGAATTTTCCCGTTTCGGATGACCGGAAAGCATGTGGGTATAGCCGCCGCGGCCCGCGGCCCCGACGTCCCAACTGGCTAACCATGTCAAGAAGTACGGCGCATATAGGCTTTGGCGGATGAGTCGGCAAGGGGGAATGACGGCGGGGCGAGCGAAGATGGCTGCATTGCCAGCGAACATCCGCCATGCCATGAACCCGTCGATGAAATTCGGCGCCATCCTCTTTCCAGTCGCCTTGGCAGCGAGCATGCCAGCCGACGCTGCCGAGTTTCCTGCCACGGCGCTATTGTCGATGGGATTTCGCGAGGCGCAATTGAGCGATTTCTCGGAAACTGCCGAAACCAAGATGCGGGTCGCAGCGCCCGATGGCTATCTGAAAGTGACGGCCGACTTCAATGGGGACGGCAAGCTCGACGAAGCCCGGCTTCTCGTCAATGACGCGCGGCGCATCGCCTATGTTGCAGCGACTATCCTGACGTCGGAGAAGCTGGATACTTATGTGCTCGCCTCCTATCCTCTGGAAGAGATCGGAGGCGTCGCGATACGCGCGGCCAAACCCGCCCCGGTCGGGAATGCCGCCGCCCGTCACGCAGGAATCGAGATTCTCGATCTGACAACAGGCGAAGGCGAAGCCAATTATTTCGATGGCGAAGAGTTCGCCATCCGGCTCTCCGGCCCCCGGTAGGTCTGTCATGTCGTTCGACAGCGAAATCGAGGCGCTGGCCCATGACCATATCTTCCTTGGAAAGCGGCACGACGAAAATGCCCGGCGCACCTTGTGGGTGGTCGCGCTCACCGCGGTGATGATGGTCGGCGAGATCGCCGCGGGGCTTGCCTTCAACTCGATGGCGCTGCTCGCCGATGGCTTCCATATGGCGACGCATGCCGGCGCGCTCGGGATCGCGGCGATCGCCTATGCCTATGCGAAGCGCCACGCGCATGGGCGCCGCTACAGTTTCGGCACGGGCAAGGTCGGCGACCTTGCGGGCTTCGCCTCGGCGCTCGTGCTCGGCATCGTCGCGCTTGGCATCGCGTTCGAATCGGCGATGCGCCTCGTCGATCCGCGGCCGGTTGCCTTCACCGAGGCGACGATCATCGCGATGATCGGGCTGGGGGTGAATATTGTGAGCGCGCTGCTGCTCGGCCATGGGCATGATCACGACCATGGGCATCATCACGGCGAGGACCATCATCATGGCCACGCGCACGAACGCGACAATAATCTCCGCTCGGCCTATCTGCATGTCGTCGCCGATGCGCTGACCTCGGTGCTCGCGATCGCCGCCTTGCTCGGCGGGCGCTATCTGGGCTGGGTGTGGCTCGACCCGTTGATGGGGATCGTTGGATCGGTGGTGATCGCGGCGTGGGCCTGGTCGCTGATGCGCGACACCGGCGCGGTGCTACTCGACGCGACCGACGCCGCGATCGAGGCCGAGATTCGCGAACTGGTCGAAGGCCCGGGCGACGCGAAGATCACCGATCTCCACGTCTGGCGCGTCGGCCCCGGTGCGCATTCGGCGATCATCAGCGTCGTCGGCGCGACGCGCGAGACCATCTGCGCACGGGTCCAACCCGTCCACGAAATCGAACATCTGACGGTCGAGATTCGCTGAATCGGGCTGGGCACGGCAGGATATTCGATATCGGCTGCGCCGGGTAAATTCCGCTCGAATATTTCCTTCGTAAACAGCGGAGAATTACGGAAATTGCCAAAAACCTTGACTTTTTGGCAAAATAATTTCAATGTAATTTGGCTAACGTCGCCTGCGACGGAAATTTGATGCCTTTGGGCGGATACTTCCCTTCACGCGCTACCAGCTCCGCCGGTGCTTTTGCCGGAGGATTCCCTGTTTTCGTGAAAGGAAACACCCATGCCCATCGGCACCGTAAAATTCTTCAACAGCGACAAAGGCTATGGTTTCATTGCCAATGAAGATGGCTCGGGCGACAGCTTCGTCCACATCAGCGCTGTCGAGCGCGCCGGAATGGCGACGCTGAACAAGGAACAGCGCGTTTCTTACGAGCTGGAAACCGACCAGCGCGGCAAGACCTCGGCTGTCAATCTTCAGCCTGCATGAATGAAATCCGGCCTGGCGCTCATCGGGCGCCGGGCCGGACCATTCGCCGATCGTTCGGGCACCATGCTCGCGCAGTTACCCAAGGAACATCCTATGGATATGAACGAGCTTTTCTACCGGCACCAGATGGCCCTGATGGCCACCCGTCCCCTGCACGGCGCCAGCGCGCGCCATGCCGATTTCGACCTGCCCGGCCATTATGCCGACCGCATCGACGCCTATCGCGCGCGCCGCGGCATGAGCAAATATTTCGCTGAACCGGCGAGCCCCGCGCCGCTGGCCGCCCAGCCCACCATTCCGCATTTGCCCAACTAGGCCGTTCCAGCGGCGGGTCTTCGGCGCTATGCTTGCTGCGTGACCCATGCCGTACTGCCATGCCGCGACCATCTGGGCGCATCGCTGCGGCGCTGGCGCGCGCTCAATCGCATCAAGCAGTCGGCGCTGGCGGGCGAAATGGGCGTCTCGCAAACGACGGTGTCGCGGTGGGAGGCGGGCCTGCTGACCCCCGGGACAACCGAAGAGGATCGGCTGACGCGCCTCCTCGCAGCGCGACCCAACTCGGCGGCCGACAGCGCCTTGCTCAACCTTGTGCGTCAATCGCCGCAGCCGGTACATTTGATCTGCGACCTGACGCATCGGCTTTTCGCCGCTTCGCCGGCGCGGATCGCCGGCTGGCGGGTCGGGGTTGAGGAACTGGCCGGAAAGTCGCTGTGGCGATTCGCCTCGCCGGGCATCGCAGAGGGCGAGGCGGCGCTGGACGCGCTCGGCTGGTACGAACCGGTCGCGCCCGCGGTCATCGTCGATACTGAATATGCGGATTTCGACGAACTCACGATCGCCGCCGGCCGCCTTCGCTACACACGAATGCCGCTTTCGGACGGCAGCTTTGCGCGGCTGGTCCAGGACGGCGCCGCATAAATTATTCGGCGGCTTGTGTCGGCGATCCCGCCGGTTAGCCTTGCCGCATGACGACACCCTATGCCATCGCCCCGTCGCGCCTCGCCGCGATCATCGACTTTCTGCAGACGGCCGAAAAGCTGAAGGACACGCTGCGCAGCGGGATTACATCGAACGGCCGCGCCGAAAGCACAGCCGAGCATAGCTGGCGGCTCTGCCTGATGGTGATGCTGTTCGACCGCGAACTGGCAGATTATGACCGACTGAAGCTGCTCAGGCTCTGCCTCGTCCACGACCTGGGCGAAGCGATTTCGGGGGACGTCCCGGCCACATGCCAAAGTCCCGACGACGGCCGAGCGGCGCGCGAGCGCGCGGATCTCGAGACATTATGCGCGCCGCTGCCCGACGATCTGCGCGGCGAAATCCTCGGCCTGTGGGACGAGTATAGCGGCGGCACGACGCCCGAAGCCCGAATGGTCAAGGGGTTCGACAAGCTGGAGACGATGCTCCAGCACCTCATCGGACGGAACGCCGCCGATTTCGACTATGCGTTTAACCTGACCTATGGCGCGCAGCATACCGTCCGGCACCCTCTGCTTTTTCAGATACGCGAGCTGGTGGACGCGGCAACGCGCGAGCGGATTGCGACATGCGGAACGAAGGAATGACGACGTCCACAAACCTGTCCGTCGCTTAAGCTCCGCCGCTTTGCCTGTTCCACCGCAAACCCGCCGCACAGCCATTGCAACATTTTGTTGGCGTTTCAGCGTATAAGGTGGGCTGACACCCGTCCACGCGAATCGGCGGCGGGCGGAGCGATGGAATTTGATGCGCGAATGAAGCCCGAACTGTCCCTGGCCGCCCGCTCGACGTGGCGCGACCCGATGCCGGAAAAACCGGCGGGGCCGGGGCGTGCCTTCTGGGCAGCGATCGTCGCGGTGGTCGCGGTCGCGTGCCTCGCCTTCCTACTGTCGAGCGGTCAGTTTCGTGCGCCCACTTTCTTCGGACCGTATAGCGTGTCGGTGCCGCTGAATTTTCGCACTTATGATCCCGAACGCTGGGCGATTATGAATGCCGAGGATTATGCGGACGCGCTGAAAATCGACCCGACGCTGCCGAACCCCGACAGCGTCGGTTATGGCGACGCGGCCGCGCTGCCGCCCGCCGATCCGGCGCTGCTGCGCGAGGAAGCCTTTGTCGGGCCGCCCGCCAAATCCTATATATTCCGCGGCGTCACCGCGCTCGACCGCGAGCGCGCGCATTATTGCCTGACCGCCGCCATCTATTACGAGGCAGCGTCCGAAACCGACGACGGGATGCGCGGCGTCGCGCAGACGGTGATCAACCGCGTCCGCCACCCGAGCTTTCCCAACACCGTGTGCGGCGTCGTTTTCCAGGGATCGCAGCGCGCGGGCGTGTGCCAGTTCACCTTCAGCTGCGACGGCGCGATGGCGCGGAGCCCCAGCAAGCCCAACTGGCTGCGCGCGAGCCGCATCGCGTCGGCGGCTCTCGGCGGCTATGTCTTTCCCAAGGTGGGCCTCGCGACGCATTATCACACGCAGGCGATCTGGCCGCGCTGGGGCAAGAGCCTGGTGATGACCAATATCGTCGGCGCGCATATCTTCCACCGCTGGCGCGGACGCTGGGGCATGCCCGACGCGTTTCGCGCGCCCTATCTCGGCCGCGAGCCGGTGCCCGGCCCCTATCTGCCGCTCGCGCAGCAGCTCGCGATCCTGAAGGGTCAGGGTCTGCCGCCCGGCGCCGGTCCGGCGCCGATGCTCACCGGCGCCGCCGCGCCATTGCCCGATGTAGCCGCCGCGCCGCTGCCCGGAACGATGACCCCCGCCCCTGCCGCTGCCGTTGCGCCGCCGCCCGTCGCGCCTCCGGTTACGCCGACCTATGCCGATCCGCGGCTGAACCAGTCGGGCCAGGTCCGCGAAGAGTTCCGCGGCAGCGGAGAGTGGAAACAGTGACGCAAACGGCTTAGGCTGCCCGCTTCACGGGCAGGAGGCCATCATGGGGCATGTCAAAGGCATCGGTGGACTGTTTTTCCGGGCACGCGACCCCGACGCGCTGAACGCCTGGTATCGCGAGCGGTTGGGCGTGGGAGGCGGATGCAGCGCCGACGAGAGCGTGCCGCCGAACCAATGGGTGTGGAATGTGACCGCTGGGCCGCTCGTTTTCGCACCGTTCAAAGCCGACACCGACTATTTTCCCGCCGACCGCCAGCATATGCTGAACCTGCGCGTCGACGATCTCGACGCGGTGCTGGCGCCGTTTCGCGAAGCGGGCGACGAAATCATCACCAAGGACGAGTGGGACGACCCCGCAGTCGGGCGGTTTGCGCGGGTGCACGATCCCGAGGGCAACCCGATCGAATTGTGGGAGCCGCCGCAAATCTGACCCTATCCGTTCGTGTCGAGCGAAGTCGAGACACCCCGAAGGCGTGCATGACCGAGGGGCATCTCGACTTCGCTCGATGCGAACGGAAGTTGGTGGGTGGTTCTTTACCGCCCCTGGCTGCGCCAGCGCTTGACGACGCGCTCGAGGATTTCCGCCTCGCCGCCGGTTTCGCGCCACAGTTTCGAGAAGAGCGGATCGCTCGATGCCGGCCGCTTTTCCTCTTCGAGGGTGTCGAGATAGACGCGGATCGGGATCGACACGCCCTCGCCGCAGACGATGCATTCGCGGTTACGCAGCGCCGGGATCGAATCGATGAAACCGCGCGCGCCTTCGGGCATCGCGGCCTTCACGAAATGCTGATCGCGTTCGTTGTTGAGGCGCATCGAGATGATCGTGCCGCACTGCGACAGCACGCCCTCGGCAAGGTCCGACGGGCGCTGAGTGATCAGGCCGAGAGACACGCCGTATTTACGGCCTTCCTTGGCAATCCGTTCGAGGATTTTGCGCACCGCCTGCCCCTGCCCGGTATCCTTGGACGGGATGTAACGGTGGGCTTCTTCGCAGACGAGCAGGATCGGGCGCTGCGGCTCGCCGCGCGACCAGATCGCATAGTCGAAGGTCAGGCGTGAAAGCACCGCGACAACGACGCCGGTAATGTCGCTGGGCACGCCCGACACGTCGATGATCGAGATCGGCCGGCCGTCCGACGGCAGGCGGAAAATTTTGCCGATGAAACTCGTCATCGTGTCGGCGACGAGCATGCCCGAGAACATGAAATTATAGCGCGGGTCGGCGCGCATTTCCTCGATCTTGCCCTTGATGCGCATGAACGGAGCGCTCGACGTCGCCTTGTCGAGCTTGCCCATCTCGTTTTGCAGAATGTTGAGCAGGTCGGAGAGCAGATAGGGGATCGGAGAGTCGACCGTGATCTTCGTCATGCCTTCGGCCAGCCGGTTCTTTGTGCGCGCCTGGAGCAGGCAGCGCGCGAGCACGTCGCAATCGGCCTGACGGTCGCGGCCCTCGGCGGTAACGAACACTTCGCAATGTTCCTCGAAGTTCATCAGCCAATAGGGCATGGCGAGGTTGTCGACGTCGAACAGCGCGCCGATACCCTTGAATGCCGCCGAATATTCGCCGTGCGGATCGATCATCACGATATGGCCCTGCGGCGCGAGTTCGCAGATCTTGTGAAGAATCAGCGCCGCGCTGGTCGATTTACCCGTACCGGTCGACCCGAGCAGCGCGAAATGCTTGCCGAGCATCGCGTCGACATAAAGCGACCCGCGAATATCCTTGGTCGGATAGACGGTCCCGATTTCGACATGCGCGCGCTCGTCGGCGGCGTAGATCTGCTTGAGATCGGCGCTGGTCGCCGCAAAAACCTGGCTGCCCGGGATCGGGTAGCGGGTGACGCCGCGGCGGAAATTGTGAATGCGGCCGGTGATCTTTTCTTCTTCGCCTTCGCCAAGGAAGTCGATCGTCGCGAGGATCAGCCCCTCGCCGCGTTCGTGCAGCTGCTGGTCGCGGATGCTGGCGATCAGCCAGATATTGCCGACACGCACCTTGACCTGCGCCCCGACCTGCCCCGCCATCGCCACGGCGGAATCGCTGGACGAAGACAATTTGCCGATCACCGCGGCGTCGAGCAGGATGCGCGAGGCCGATCCCGAAATGTCGACGACTTCGCCGATCATCAGGTCGTCGCGATGATGGTTGGTTACCGTCGCAACCGGTGCCGCTACGCCGCCGCCGGCCAGCCGAACATGCTGTGCCGCGGTCAAATCCCCGGCGTTGAATCCGCCGCCCTGCATGTCCATGTATCCGCCCCGCCTATTGTGGTCCCCGGCCGGGTATCGCAGCTGAGGGTAAATAGGCCGTGAATGATAGCTAGCGGCGGCGGAAAATAGCCGAAGCCCCGTAACCGAGCACCAGCGACAGGAGCACGGCCGACAGGCCGTACAGAAAGCCGTGCCGCTGCGCCGCGAGCGCGACGAAGCGTTCGAACCCGGCCTTGCGGATCTGGACATCGCGCGACGCGACCGCGAGCACGCGCCCACGGCTGATCAAATAGGTTTCGGCGCGGTAGGTGCCGACAGGAACGCGCGCCGGCACCGGGATGCGCGCACGATAGAGAACGCCTTCGGTGATTTCGACCGCGGCGGGATTTTCAACGAAAAGGCCCGAGCGGCGATAGAGATCGGTCAGCCCCGCCTCGAACCGCTCGAGCGTCTTCGCCTCCGAAAATCCGCTTGGCGACATCGACAGATTGGCGAGGCCGAGTTCGAAGATCGCCGCGGTCCGCTCGTCGACCAGCTTGTCGATCGGGCGCGACGAGCCGATCGCGTAAAAGCCCGGAGATGTGCGCAGGCGAATGCTGCTGGCATTGACCCATATACCCGCGACACGCCGCTTTTCGCGCAGCACGATCGGCCGCACCGGGCCTTTCAGCACGACGACGATGTCGGCGCGGTCGTCGGGCAGGCGCTGGCCGGGGTAGAGGATCGCACCGAACAGCAGCAGTTCCTCGCCGGTAAAGCTGTACTGGATATCGATCGCGCGGCTCGACACATCGGGCACCAGCCGCGGATCGGCCGCATGGGCGGCCGTAGGCAGCAGCAGCGCCGCGAGCGACAGGAGCAAGGCGCGCGGCGCGCTCATTGCACCGTGTAGATTTCGTCGGGACGGATGAAGAGGTCGACCCCCATGCGCAGCGCGACGAGCAGCACGATCGCGGCGAGCGCCATGCGCAGATATTCGGGCTTCACCTTTTGCGCGAAGCGCGCGCCGACTTGCGCGCCGATCACGCTGCCGAGCAGCAGCAGCCCCGCGAGCACGATATCGACCGCGCCGGTGGTCAGCGCGTGGACCATCGTCGTCGCGATCGTCACGAACAATATCTGAAACAGCGACGTGCCGACGACCACCTGCGTCCCCATGCCGAGCAGATAGAGCATCGCGGGCACCATGATGAAGCCGCCGCCGACGCCGAGCAGCATCGTCAGCACACCCCCGACCATGCCGAGCAGCAGCGGGGCGAGCGGCGAAATATAGAGGCCCGACCGATAGAAGCGCCAGCGCATCGGCAGGTTCGCGACCATCGGGTGATGACGCCGCTTGCGCGCGGGTGCGGGCAATCCCGTCTGCGCGGCGCGGTAGCTGCCCCACGCCTCGCGCCCCATGAAGGTGCCCACGGTGCCGAGCAAAGCGACATAGAGGATGTTGATCACCGTATCGATCTGGCCCCAGGCGGTGAGCAGTTCGAACAGCCCGGCGCCGATTAGCGATCCGAGAAGCCCGCCCGCGACGAGCACCCAGCCCATGCGCAAATCGACCCCGTCGCGCTCGAGATGCGCCATCACGCCCGACACGCTCGCGCCCGTCACCTGCGTCGCTGCCGACGCCGCGGCAACCGTCGGCGGGATGCCGTAGAAGATCAGCAAAGGCGTGGTCAGGAAACCGCCGCCGACGCCGAACATGCCCGACAGGAAACCCACCCCGCCACCGAGCAGGATGATGACCAGCGCATTGACCGACAGATTGGCGACAGGAAGGTAAAGGTCCATGGGCCCCGATTGCGCTCAGCGGCGCTGGAACCGCGCCGATTCCAAGGACCCTAGACCATTTTTTCGGCGTGGGGAATCGGCCGCGGCGGCTAAATTTTCCGAAGATCAGAAGTCGCTGGCGAGGGTCAGGGCAAGGCCGCTTTCGGGGCGCGCATCGCCCGCGACGCGCTGACGCCAGTCGAGCGCGATGCGGCTGCCCTCGCCCACATCCGGCAGGCGGAGCGTCAGCCGCGGACCGACATCGACGCGCGCCGCGCCCGGCTGCACCGCCCCCGCCGCGAGCGCGCCCAGGCGCAAGGATGTTTTTTCGGAACCAAGGCGGCGATCGACGACAATCGCCGCATCGGCAAAACCGTCGCGCCGCCGCGTTCCGACGATGCCCGCCTGCGCATAAGCATCGAGCCGGAAATCCGCAGGAAGCGCGACGTCCGAGACGCCGCCGCTCGCCATCATGGCAAGCGCGGACCGTCCCTCTTTCCCTGCCGCAACGCGTTGTTCGATCGCGAGATCGACCGGCAGCTGCGCAAGCGGGGCAAAGGCGAGGCCGAACGCAAGCTCGCGCTGCTGCGGCCGCTGCACCGCGATCGTCGCGCGTCCATAGGCGCGGAGTCGGCCGGTATCGCCGAAACCATGGGCAAGGCGAAGCCCGGCCTGACTGCCGCCGAGTTGGCTCGCGCCGCCGATGGTTTCGGGCGCATTCCCCGATCCTTCGCGCAGATAGAGCCAGCTGCCGAGCGACCAGCTCGAAAGCTGTCGCCGCAGCCAGAACGGCTTGCCCTGCCCCGGTTCGGCGCGGGCGGCGGGTGCCAACGAAGACCATGCCGGCCCGCCCGCGCCAAGCGCCGAGCGTGCGCCGCCGCCGGGGATTGGCGGCAACAGCCGCGCTATCAGGACCAGCCGAAGGGTGTGACGATCGCCGCCAAAGCCGCCCGAAACCGGCTCTTCCCCCCGCGAGAGCAGCTCATCCGCCGATCGCTCGCCCGGCGCGGCGGAACTATGCGACGCGCGCACACGCAGCGGCGGCGCGGCACGCATCGGCGCGGCGGCAACGCGCGGCGCGCTGTCCGAAACATTGTCGCTTACCGCAAAGGATGACGGCACCGCCCAAGGCATGGTGGCCGCATCGGGCGACGGCGCTATCGCGGGATTCCAGACGACCATGATCCGCACGGCAATCCAGCCGCCGACGCACAGGAGCAGGAAGCGCAGCGCCGGCGCGTCGCGCCGCGCGTCGGCCCGGCGTGCCATCACCGCGCCATCGTCCTTGCAAAAGCGTCGTCATATGCGGTTTCATGTTCCAGATGCTCGGTCTTGTCCCATATAACTTCGCCCGATCGCAGCATGCGCCAATAAAGACCGATCGCGCGCCGCGCCGCGAGCATCGCGATCACGTTCGAAAAAAAGGCGCGCGGCAGCGAAAGCATCGCTTCGCTGAGGCCGTACCAGCGCGCCGTGAAATGCCCGCGCATCGCCAGGCGCCAGCACAGCATGACCGCATTGAAGGCGAGAAGCAGCCGCATCGCGTCGCCGACGACGATCGCATTCCAGCCGAGCAGATATTGCCCCGCCCAGCCCAGCGCCGTCAGCAGCGCCCCGACATATGCCGCAAGGAGAATGAGCGCCGCGAGCGGCGCGCGGCGGTCGCGCCACAGCATCCAGCGTGCGACCCAGGCGCGGCCGCTGCGAAGATCGGCGTCATCGCGCCGCGACCCCGGCCAGCCGAGATGATCCCACCCCGCCAGCGCGATCCCGGCGATCCAGCGCGATTTCTGCCGCACCGCCTTTTCTGCCCGGCCGGGAAAGGCGCCGCGCGACACGATATGATCGCCCGCGGGGCCGACCGTGTCGACAAAGCGGGCTCCAAGGCCATAGGCGCCGATCACCATGCCGATCTCATAATCTTCGGTCAGGCTGTCGCAGCGAAAGGGTTCGCCGCCGCGTTCGATCGCCAGCAGCGCGAGCGCAGTGCGCGTCAGCGCGCAGCCAACCCCCGCCGACGGGAGCGGCAGGCCGAGGCGCGAACGAACGACGAGTTCCTTGCCATGCGCCTCGGCAAATTCGTCGCCATAATGCCCGCCGACCCAGCGCTCCGCACGCTTGATCAGGGGCACGACGGGAATTTGCACCATCGCATTTTCGCCGAGGTAGCGGCGATAGAGCGCGAGTTCGCCCGGATGCACATGATCCTCGGCATCGTGAAGGACGATCGCGGCAAACCGATCGCCCTCCGCCCGCTCGTCCTCGGCGAGCGCCGCCCACAGCCGGTTGAGGTTGTCGCCCTTGGTCGTCGGCCCTTCGCCGCTGCCGACGACAAGCCGCAGCCGCCCGTCGCGCGCGACCAGCGGCGACACGGCGAAGAGCGTCTCGGCGTCATTGGGATAGCAGCCGACATAAAGGCGGAAATCCTCGCCCTCCCACGCGCCAAGCGTCCGCCGCAGCATCGCGGGAAGCGCTTTGGCCTCGTCCCATGCGGGCACGAAGATCGCGAAGCGCCCCTCGACCGGCGGCGCGGTCGGCGTCAACGACCGTCCGCGCCCGCGCGTCGCCAGCCAAAGCGCGTCGAAAAGCAGGTCATCGAGCCCGAACAGCAGGATTCCGACCGATGCAAACAGCATCAGTTCGTGGCCGGCACCCAGCACCAGCCATTCCAGCCATGCGGTCGACAGCTCCACTGTGCTAGCCCCGCCCCCATCGATGACCTGATGTCATCGTCGCCGATAGTGCTAGTGAACGAGTCCAATTTGTAAAGTCAGGCGCCTGCTGGCAGATAATTGTCAAATTGACTGACGAACCAAGGAAGTAGTTACCCCATGAGCCGCAGTAATCCGTCCCGTTCCGCGTTGCGCGAATTCCTTGCGAGCGAAAGTGCGGGCGGCATTCTGCTCATTTTCGCGGCCATTTTGGCGATGATTGTCGCCAATTCACCGCTTGGAGCCCTCTATCACGACGCGATTCATGCCGTGACCGGACCCGTGCTCACCGACAAGCTTGGGCCGATGACCGTCCATCTGTGGATCAACGACGGGCTGATGGCGATTTTCTTCCTGCTCGTCGGGCTGGAGATCAAGCGCGAGTTCGTCGACGGGCGGCTTGCGAGCTGGGACCGGCGGCGGCTGCCGTTCATCGCCGCGGCGGCGGGGATGGCCGTGCCGGCGGCGATCTATATGGGATTTGCGAGGGGAGAAGCCGGACTGGCACAAGGCTGGGCGATCCCCGCGGCGACCGACATCGCCTTTGCGATGGGGGTACTCGCGCTGCTCGGCAGGCGCGCGCCGACTTCGCTCAAGCTGTTCCTCGTCACCGTCGCGATTGTCGACGACATGGGCGCGGTCGCGATCATCGCGCTGTTCTACACCGCGAAGATCAACCTCCTCGCGCTCGCCGCCGCCGCGGTCCTTCTCTGCGTCATGTTCGCGATGGGGCGCATGCGCGTGCGGAGCCTGCCGCTCTACCTGCTGATGTTCGCCTTGCTCTGGTATGCGATGCTGCTGTCGGGCGTGCACGCGACGATTGCCGGGGTGCTCGCGGCGATGGCGATCCCGTTCGACCGCACCCCGGGCGCGCCCGATAGCGAGACCTCGCCGCTGCACCGGCTCGAGCATGGCCTCCATCCATGGGTCGCCTTCGCGATCGTGCCGCTGTTCGGCTTCGCCAACGCCGGGGTCGATTTGAGCGGGCTGACCATCGAGCAGATTTTCGCGCCGCTGCCGCTCGGCATCGCGGCGGGGCTGTTCCTTGGCAAGCAGATCGGCATTTTCGGCAGCGTCTGGCTGGCGGTTAAACTCGGGATCGCGGGGCGGCTGCGCGGCGCGACATGGCTGCAGGTCTATGGCGTCGCGATGCTGTGCGGCATCGGCTTCACGATGAGCCTGTTCATCGGCGGCCTCGCCTTCCCGGGCGACGCGCTGCTGGTCGAGGAGGCGAAGATCGGTATCCTGATGGGGTCGCTCGCGGCTGCGCTGGCGGGCTTTGCGGTGCTGCGCTTCGCGCCGCCGCATCCCGAACATGGCATGGTCGAAAGCGCGTCGGACGCCGAGATCGCCGCCGACGGCGATGTGCGTGACACCTCCGAAAACCGCGCTATGGCGGACTGATGCGCAAACTTATCGTCCTGTCGCTGATCGCCGCCCTGCCGGGCTGCGCGACCAGCGCAACCAAATCACCCGCCACCAAACCCGGGGTCGCAACGCTCGACGTGCGCCGCACCGCGGCGTCGACCAAGGCACTCGACGAGATCGCGGCCGCCTATCTGCGGCTGACGCTCGAAATCGGGACGCATGAGGCGGGCTATATCGACGCCTATTACGGCCCGCCCGAGCTCAAGACAGCAGCCGAAGCCGCACCGCGCGACAAGCCTGCGCTGCTCGCCGCAACGCGCGAGTTGATGGCACAGATCGACCTCGCGGCGCGGCGCATCCCCGATCCGCTCGAACGCCGCCGCGCGACATTCCTGCGCGCCCAGCTTCGCGCCGCCGAAACGCGGCTGCAGATGATGCAGGGCACCCGCTTCGCCTTCGCCGACGAAGCCGAAAGGCTGTTCGGCGTGCGGCCGCGGCTGAAGCCGCTCGCAAGCTACGACCCCGAACTCGCGAAGATCGAGGCGCTCGTCCCCGGCGAGGGCGCCCTCCCGGACCGTGTCGAGGCCTATCTCGACGCTTTCACCATCCCGAAGGAGCGGTTGCAAAAGACCTTCGACGCTGTGATCGCACGCTGCCGCGGGCGCAGCATGGCGCATATCGCGATGCCCGAGGGCGAGAGCTTTCGCCTCGAGTTCGTCACCGGCAAGAGCTGGAGCGGCTATAATTATTATCAGGGCGGCTATCATAGCCTGATCCAGGTCAACACCGACCTGCCGATCCGCCTGTCGCGTGCGCTCGATCTCGGGTGCCACGAGGGCTATCCCGGCCACCACCTTCTCAACATGAAGCTGGAGGAGAAATTGGTGAAGGAGCGAGGCTGGAGCGAATTCAGCGTCTATCCGCTCTACAGCCCGCAAAGCCTGATCGCCGAGGGCAGCGCCAATTACGGCATCGACCTCGCCTTCCCCGAAAGCAGCAAGGCCGACACCGAACGCGATGTGCTGATGCCGATCGCGGAGATCGCGGTGCCGCCCGACGATCGTTACTGGCAGCTGCTCGCCGCGATCAAACGCGCGTCGGGCGCGCGGCTGACGATCGCGCAGCAGTATCTCGACGGCGAAATCGACCGCCCGACGGCTGTCGCGCTGACGCAGAAATATCTGCTCGTCTCGGCCAAGCGCGCCGAACAGTCGGTGAGCTTCACCGACCAGTATCGCAGCTATGTCATCAACTACGGCCTCGGCGAGACGATGGTGCGCGCCTTTGTCGAACGCGGCAAACCATCGCGCGACGAGATGTGGCGACGCATGGCGAAGATCGTCAGCGAACCGACCTTGCCTTCGGATTTGCTGGGGCGGTGACGCGCGAGGCGGCCGATTACTCCGCCGCCATCGCCATTTCGACGCGCTGCGGGCCGCGGATGACGCCGCCCGGCGTCGGCCCCTGCATCGCGCCATCGCGGAAGGTCACGACCCCCGACTTCACCGTCGCGACATAGCCATCGGCCTTTTGCAGCAGGCGCTTGCCGCCCGCGGGCAGGTCGAAGGCGAGCCATGGCTTGCCGAGCTTGATCGCCTCCATGTCGATGACGTTCAAATCGGCGAGATAGCCCGGCGCGAGCACGCCGCGATCTTCGAGGCCATAGAGCAAAGCCGTATCGCGACACTGGCGCTTCACCGCATGTTCGAGCGCGATGCGATGACCCTTGCGGTCGCGCACCCAATGCTGGAGCATGAAGGTCGGCGAGGCGGCGTCGCAGATCGTTCCGCAATGCGCACCGCCGTCGGACAGGCTGTTCACCGTGTCGTCCGACGCCTGCAAATCCTCGAGGAAATTGAGGTTACCGTCGCGGTAGTTCAAGATCGGGAAATAGATGAAGCCCTTGCCGTCATCCTTCATCAGCAGGTCATAGGCATATTCGGACGGTGAGACGCCCGCCGCGCCGGCGCGCGCCATGATGCTTTCGTCCATTTTCGGCTCATAGTTGAAATCGGGGTCCATTTCGAACTGCACCGGCCAACCCAGGGCGACGACCTTGAGGAAGTCGATGATGTCGCTTTCGGGCCAGATATTGTCCTCCTCGATCATCCGTGCCCTGAACGCCGGGTCTTTCAGCTTCGCCAGCTGCTGATCCCACGGCAGGTCGATGATCTCGTTCCACGCGGGCTTGAAGCGGAACGGATGCACCGTCCCCTGCCACGCCATGATGACGCCGTTGCCGCGCAGCGCGATCTGCGCGACAATGTTCGCGCCGGTCGCATTCTGCTTGCGCATCTCCGAAATCTGCTCCTCGAGCGGCAGTTCCTTGGCGATCGACTGCAATGCGGCGAAGGTCACCGGCAGCCCGGTTTCGCGGCTGAGGTCGCCCATCCACTGAAACTCGTTCCACTCGCGCTTCATGTCGCTCGCCATTTCGAACACGCCGTAACCGACGCGCCCCATCGCGCGGCCGATCGCGATCAGCTCTTCGGCGGTCGCGGTGGTGCCGGGGACGAGCTCGCCGTCGATCGACTTGTGGAGCACGGTGCGGCTGGTCGAGAAGCCGAGCGCGCCCGCGCGTACGCCTTCCTCGACGATCCGCGACATTTCCGCGATGTCCTCGTCGGTCGGGATCGCCCCGGGCTTTTCGCGGTCGCCGAGCACGTAAGCGCGCACCGCGCCGTGCGGGACGTGGCACGCGACATCGACGGTGCGGGGCAGCCTTTCGAGCGCATCCATATATTCGGGGAAGGTCTCCCAATCCCACGACATGCCTTCGGCAAGCGCGGTGCCGGGAATATCCTCGACGCCTTCCATCAGCGAAATCAGCCAGTCGTGGCGGTCGGGCTTCGCGGGTGCAAAGCCGACGCCGCAATTGCCCATCACGACGGTGGTGACGCCGTGCCAGCTCGACGGCGCCATTTCGGCATCCCACGTCGCCTGCCCGTCATAATGGGTGTGAACATCGACGAAGCCCGGCGTCACGATTTTGCCCGCGGCATCGATTTCCTCGCGTCCCGTGCCGAGGTTTTCACCCACCGCGACGATCCGGTCGCCGTCGATCGCGACGTCCGCGACAAAGGGCGCTCCGCCCGAACCATCGACGACGGTGCCGCCGCGAATCACCAGATCATGCATGTCCGCTCTCCCAATTTTTTAGTTTCACGAAGAAACCTATCATCAAAATCGCGAGATGCAAATAAACGCGCCGCGGCCTCGGCAAGGCGCTATGACGGGGCATCAAAAGCAATGGGAGTCGATGCCATGATCCGCCCGCTTACCCTCGCCCTGATGCTCGCCGTCGCGGCGACCCCGCTCGCCGCCAAGCAGGCGGCTGCCCCCAGCTACAAGGCCGCACTCGCCGATCCCGCGCGGCCCGCCGCCGACCGGACACGCGACGCCGCGCGCAAGCCCGCTGAACTGCTTGCCTTCGCGCAGATCGCACCGGGCGAAAAGGTCGGCGATTATGTGATGGGCGGCGGTTACGTCACCCGGCTGCTCGCCGCCGCGGTCGGGCCGTCGGGCAAAGTCTATGGCTTCCAGCCCGCCGAATTCATCGCGTTCAAGAAACAATATGGCGACGATCAGGCCGCGGTCGATGCCGCCTATGTCAATGTCGATGCCGTTGCCGGACCGTTTGCGGCGCCCGCCTTTCCCGAGCCGCTCGACACGATCATCACGGTGCAGAATTTCCACGATCTCTATTTGAAGCCCTTTCCCGCGGGAACGGGCGACAAGGCGAGCGCGGCGCTGTTCGCGGCGCTGAAGCCCGGCGGCACGCTGGTTGTCGTCGACCATGTCGCCGCCGACGGCAGCGGCACGACGCTGTCCGACAGCCTCCACCGGATCGACAAGGCGGCCGTCGTCGACGCGCTGACCAAGGCGGGCTTCAAGCTTGAGGCCGAAAGTGACCTCTACAAGCGCGCCGACGATCCGCACACCGCGAATGTCTTCGACGACAAGATCCGCGGCAAGACCGACCAGTTCGCACTCCGCTTCCGCAAGCCAGGATGATTTGATGACCAGCGACGAAGACGACTATGTCTATGACGAAGCGAGCGGCGAGTGGCTGTCGGCAAGCGATGCGCGCGACCGCGCGGCCGCAGCTTCGGCGGGCCCCGAGGTGCGCGATGCGGTCGGCAACCTGCTCGCCGACGGCGACTCCGTCGTGCTGGTCAAGGACCTGAACGTCAAAGGCGCGGGTCAGACGTTGAAGGTCGGCACGGTAATCAAGTCGATCCGCCTGACCGGCGACGATCAGGAAATCGATTGCCGGTTTGAAGGGATCAAAGGTCTGGTTCTGCGCGCGGAGTTTGTGCGGAAGCGGTGAAGCTTGCTTGTCCCCCTAGTCACCCCGGACTTGATCCGGGGCCCGCCTGACGTGAAGATAAGGCGGGTGCCGGGTCAAGCCCGGCATGACGAAGGTAGAAGACCGACCTATCCCAAAGTCCCTTTGCGCGGCCCCATAAATCCGAACAGATAGGCTGCGACCTTTCGCATTTGTATTTCCTCGGCGCCTTCGGTGATGCGGTAGCGGCGGTGGTGGCGGTAGATATGTTCGAACGGCTTGTGGCGTGAGTAGCCGATGCCGCCATGGACCTGCATCGCGCGGTCGGCGGCTTCGCAGACGAGCCGGTTCGCCCAGTAGTTGCACATGCTGACCTTGTCGGAGAGCGTGCGCTCGACCTCCTTGTGCGGGGTGTTGTCCATGTCCCACGCGGTCTTGCGGATCAGCAGGCGCAGCATCTCGGCCTGCGTCGCGAGCTCGACGAGCGGGAACTGGATCGCCTGGTTCTTCGCCAGCGCCTCGCCGAACGGCTTGCGGGTGCGTGCGTATTTGACGCTTTCCTCGATGCAATAGACCGCGGCGCCCAGCGAGGACGCCGCCTGCCTGATGCGGTTCTGGTGGACGAAGCTCTGCGCGATCGACAGGCCGCCGCCCTCGGGACCGAGCCTTGCGTCGTCGGGCACCCACACATCGCTGAACGTCATGCGCGGATGGTCGGTCGGCATGTTGAACGTCCACAGATATTCATCGACCGTCATGCCCGGCGTGCCGGTCGGGACGAGCAGGCAGGTGATCCCCTTCGCGTCGCCGTCCTCGCCGCTGGTGCGGCAGAAGGTCGCGCAGTGCGTCGCGCTGTGCATGCCGGTGATCCACATCTTGCGGCCATTGATGAGCCAGCCGTCGATGCCGTCGCGGGTTTCCTTGACCGCGCGCGTCTCCATATGCGTTGCGTCGCTGCCATGGTCGGGCTCGGTCAGCCCGAACGCAGTGCGGCGCTTGCCTTCGAACCCGCCGAGGATAAATTCCTGCTTCTGCTCCTCGCTCGTCGCGAACTGCTCGAACATCTCGACGAACGGGAAGTTGCCGACGATGCTGTGCTCGTTCTGGAGGTCGTTGTGGAGGCCAAGGCCCTTCGCCGCGAAGTGCTCGCGGATCACCGCCATCGCGAGGTTCGAGCCGTCCTTGCCGCCATATTTCTTCGGCGCCGAGAAGCGCCAGTGGCCCGCGGCGTCGGCCTTGCGGGTGGCTTGGCGTAGCAGCGTTTCCCACTCGTGGCGCGGCAGCCCCTGATTGTCCCAGTCGGTGCGTGCATGCTCGCGGCGGTGGTCGAAGAAGCGGATATTGTCGTCCGCCAGTTCGAGCGGCCTGATCTCGGCGTCGATAAACGCGTCGAGCTCGTCGAGATACGCCTGCAAGGCGGCGGGCATCGCAAAGTCCATGTCTCTCTCCCTGTTATCTCTATCCGCGCCAGTCGGCGCGCGCCGCACCGAGCGCGGCATATTTGGGGCTGTCGATCGCGCATTTATCGAGCACATCGCGCCGCAGCTTCGCGAGCAGGCCCGGCTCGGCGAGCGTCGTGGTTCCCGACAGCAAGGCCTCGGCGAGTGCCTTGTCTTCTGACCGCACGCCCGCACCCAGGTCGCGCAGCACGATGCCGAGCGCGTTCATCGCGACCACCGCCTCGAACTTGGCGTGGCCCCCGGCATGAGGCTTGATCGATCCCTCGATCCAGTCGCGCACCGCCTGCACGATCTCGCGGTTCGTCGGCTCGCCGGTCGGCGCCGGTGCAGCGCCGGGCGACGCGGGCAGCGCCCTTCCCCGCTCGGCCTCGGGCACCTCGTCCTCGAGCAAGCGAACGAGGTCGAGCTCCTGCTCCGCCGTCCGCCGGCCGATGACGACGCGCTCGACCGTCGGGTCGGCGCCGCTCCGCCACATCTGCCCCATCTGCAGGCACCCCAGCGCCCACCAGAGCGTCCGGTAGATCAGCCAGAAGCGGAAGCGGCCGCGATCGACCTTCGTCCCGCCCGCCGCCTCATAGGCCGCGAAGTAGTCCTCGAGGCTGCCGACCCCGAACGCCGGTTTATCGAGCTGTCCGAAGCGCCACACGGTCATGCAGCCGAACGCGAGGTCCTCATGCGCGTCGCCGCGGTGCGCGAGCTCCCAGTCGAGCACCGCCGCCAGACCGTCGGCGCCCACCATCACATTGCCCATGCGATAGTCGCCGTGCACCAGCACCGGCGGCGCCGGTTCGGGCAGATGGTCCTCGCACCAGCGGATCGCCAGCGCGATCACCGGGCGGTCGCCGCCGTACGACAGGAAGCGCGAGCGAAGCTCCGCCAGCGCCGCCGCCGTGTCCATCAGCGGGATCGCAGCGGGCACGCGGTCCAGTGGGATACGGTGGATCCGTGCCAGCTCGCGGCCGAGATCCTCCAGCAGCGACGGCGGCGGACCCGCCAAGATCTTCGCCGGCGACACCTCCGCCCGCACCCGCCGCATCACATAGCCCGTGCCCAGCCCGTCGCCCGGCTCCAGCACTCCCACCACCTCGGGCGCCCGCACCCCCGCATCAAACGCCGCCATCACCAGCGCCGCCTCGTCGACATGCCCGAACGGGCGGTCCGCCATATAATCCGCCGACGGCGCACGCCGCAGCACATAGCCCGACGTCCCGCCCGCACCCGCCCACTCGAACGCGAAGCTCTCCATGTTCGCACCGCCCGACAAACGCGTCAGGCCCGACAAAACGCCGGGGCCGACAACGCGCGCCATCAAGGCTGGGAGCAAGTCAGGAAGAACCGTCATGCGGGGATCGTGCGGTCTTCGGCCGATGCGCGCAAGCCGCCAATCGCGTCAGGATAGGTACGGAACAAGAAAGCGAAAATGCCGCCTCAAGGAGCGCCAAATCCGCTGAACCGTCACAAATCGCCCCACGATGCGTAACCCTCGACATGCGTGTTGGGCCGGCGAAAGCTCGTGAAGCTCATGCTCGCCGACAGGTCGAGCGCTTCGACCTGGTGCCACCAGCCGACGGGCAGGAAGATGGCTTCGCCCGGGCCGATGATTGTTTCGAGCACCGGCGGTACGGCCGCATCGCCATGGCCGGCGGGCAAGGCTTCATTGCCCCAGTCGGAGAAGCAATGGCGGCTGTTGCGCATCCGCGCGAACGCCCACGGCGGCGCCATCCGCACGCGCTTTCGCCCGATCACCTGCACGAGCAGATTGTTGGTGAGATCGTGATGCCATGGGGTCAGCGTCCCCTTGGGGCCAAGCCAGAAAAAGCCGTCGCGCGAGCGTGTATCGTCGAGCAGCGCGATCGGTGCCATATCGTCCCACAAGGGAGTGAGCGCCGCGGCGTTGGTGCCGCTGTTATAGGCGGTGAGGTAGACGTCGTTGCTCGCCTCGTCTTTGCGGAGCCAGTCGATCAGTTCGGCGAAACGGACGAGGCGGCGGTGATCGTCCTTGGCGAGCTCATAATCGGGATCGCGCTCGCGCTCGACCTGCGCCTCGACGACGGCATCGCCCGCGGCCGCGGCGAAATGGTCGAGCGACCAACGCGCCAGCGCCGGCCAATGATCGACGATGCCCGTCAGCTTCGCGGGCCGGTTCGCCTCATAATAGTGGCGATAGAAATGCTCGGCATCGGGGCTGGCGAGTGTGTCGAGCGCGAAGCCGCCTTCCGCTTCGCGCGCGAGCCGTTCCTGATTGGCGAGCAGCCAGCCCTGCTTCGCCATCCGCGCCGCCTGCCGCCTCAGCATCGCCGCCATCGGGTCCTTCGCCAGCCGGTCGACCTCATATTTCGCCGCCGCCGCCGACACGCCCGCGGCGGCGAGGCGCACGTGGAGCGCGCTATCGTCATCGCCGGCCGCAAGGCCTTCGGCGAGCAGGGTGCGTTTATCGGGCTGGGACATCCGCGAGTTCCTCAAAAGCTGCCGCCCACAGGCGGACATGAGGCCCAAGCCTCAAGCGCAAGTCGATGACAGAAAAATGACCGGCCTAACGCGGAACTTTCCAGTAGACCTTGTTGATATAAAAGCTCGAGACCGCGCGGCCATTGCCGTCCTTTGCCGCACGAAAGGCGGCGCGGGCCAGCATCAATTCGCATGTGCGCTGATCGAGGCTGGGGAATCCGGAACTGTCGACGATCCGGCAATCACTCACTTTCCCGTCGGGCCCAACGGGCAGCAGAAAGGTGGTCATACCCTCATTTTTGCGGGCGAAATCAGCCTGTGGATAGTCGTCCGTGGTGGCCCATCGTCCAGGGTAATTTGACGGTTCGGCGCGAGCGGTCAGCGAACGAAATTGTTTCGCATCAATCCCCCAGCTGGTAAACAGGCCATTCTCGCAAGCCTCCAAAGCCTTGAGGGCATTGCTCGCATTAGGCAGGTCAAGCGCAACATCGAGTTTTTTCGCGCCGGTGATGCGTATATGCTGATTGTCGCGCAAGGCATTGAAAAGACGGCTATCGGTGTCGTGCCAGCCAATCCCCCGTTCGTCATCCGCGTAAAACATATGAGGATTGGTCTTGAAGCGATGCGTCGGGGCGGGCGGGTCGAGCGCTATTGTGATCGACGTGGCCGAAGAATAGGTCGGAAGCGCGCCGCCATACAACGTCCAGTCGTAGCCTCCAAAACTCCAGCCTTGAGCCAATTCGAGACGATATTTCTGGCCGGACAGCGTGAAATGCCGGATCAGTCGGCATTTGGTTTTGCCGGCGTTGACCTCCCATCGCGCTTCGGGGGCAGGCTCGGTTGCGGAGAGACTTGCCGGCGCAGTCATCAGAAGCCCCGCAAGAGCAAGGCGGCCGGCTGACAGAGGTCGATCAAAAGGTCTCATCCGGACAACGATAGACATCCGGAAAAGGGATGCAAGCAGCGGCGGCCGGCGAATCGATGATGCGGATGATGGTCCGATACTTCCTTAGTCGCCCGCCGGCCCCTTGTAATCCCGTCCATAGACCGCCGCCCGAAAATCGCGGTGGAGCGTGCCGTCATAGGGGATGGTCTGGACGAAGAAGACCGCGGTCAGCCTGTTCGCCGGATCCACCCAGAAGAGCGTCGATGCCATGCCGTCCCAGAAATATTCGCCCGTCGCGCCGCGATTTTCCTGTGACGTCTGCGGCGGCGATTTCCGCACCGCGAAGTCGAAACCGAAACCGACCGCGCCTTTGCCGGGGAGCCACGCGCGTTCCTTGATCGCGGGGTCGAGCTGGTCGGTCGCCATCAGCTTGACGGTCGAAGGCTTGAGGATGCGCGCGCCATCAAGTTCCCCCTTGTTCAACAACATCCGGGCGAAGCGCTGATAATCGTCGAGGGTGGAGGCGAGGCCGAAGCCGCCGGGGGTCAGCGCATGATCCCTGAAATTCAGCACCTGCGCCTCGGCCGCGGCTTGCTGGATCAGCTTGCCATCCTTCTTCACATTCATCGCCGCGAAGCGCGGCAGCCGCGCGTCGGGCTGGCGCCACGCGGTCTCCCGCATCCCCAGCGGTTCGAAGATATGGGTTTGGACATAGGCCGCGAAGGGCTGGCCCGAGAGCTTTTCGACGAGCGCCGCCTGCACATCGACCGCGATGCTATATTCCCACTGGGTGCCGGGCTGGTACAGCAAAGGCACGCCCGCGAGGCGTTTACTCGCCTCGGCAAGCGGAATTGTCAGCGCGAGCGGTTCGGCGGCGACATAGGCGTCGTGCGCGGGCGTTGGCCCGCCGCCATAGACGAAGCCCGCGGTGTGGCGCAGGATATCGCGCACCGTGATCGGGCGCTCGGCGGCGACGTAAAGCGGCTGGCCCGCCGCATCCTTGCCCGCATAAACGCGCATGCTCGCATATTCGGGCAGATATTTGGCGAGCGGGTCGTCGAGGTGGAACTTGCCCGCCTCCCAGAGCTGCATCAGCGCGACGCCGGTGACGGGCTTGGTCATCGAATAGATTTGGGCGATCGTGTCGCGGCGCATCGGGCGCTTCGCTTCGCGGTCGGCCATGCCGGCGGTGCCGAAATAGACCTCGCGCCCGTCCTGCCAGATCAGCGCCGACGTGCCCGCGGCGCGGCCGTCGGCGATCATCGCCTTCAGCGCGGCATCGATCCGCGCCTTGTCGATCGTCAGCACTTCGCGCGGCGCCGCCTGTGCGTGCAGCGGGGGCGCGGTCGCCGCCGGGCCCGCACTCGCCATCATCATCATCGCCAACGCCAGTCGCTTGCCGCGCATATCGCCTCTCCCCTGCCCGGGCGTCCGCCGGGTTCGGCGCGCATCACATGGGATCGGGCGCGACAGGTCAACCCGAATAGGTCTGCGCAAGGCTATTCGGTCGCGGTGGCTTCCGTGGGGGGCGCCGTTGCAGCGGTGAGGCTTCCATTCTGGATCAGCCATTGCGGATGGTCCGTCTGTACCGAAGCCATGACGCGGTCGATCGCGGCGGCGACCTGCTCGCCCTCGGCCTCGCGGTCGCGCTGGACGACGACGCGGCGCGCCTGCGCGTCGATCAGCACCCGTTCGCGCGGCAGCAATGCGCCGACGGTCAGGCCGGCGAGGATTGCGCGGCTGTCCTCCTCGCGCTGTTCGAGCGCGGCGAGGCGGCGACCCAGCTGTTCCTCGACCTGCACCGCGGCGTTGGTCTGCTGCCGCAGCTGGACGATATTGACGCGCACCTCGCGGCCCAGTTCGGCGCCGATTTTCGCCGCGAGCAGCCCGTCGAGCCGTCCGGCGTAGCGGTCGACGAGCACGACGCCATCGACCGCGATGGCGTCATGTTCCATCCGCACATTGAGGCTGTCGACGCGGTCGCTTTCGCCGAGCATCGCGCGCAGTTCGGTCTGGACCACCGACCGCGCACGGACTTCGCCCGCCAGGCTGTTGAGCGTGAGCGCGAGCGGAACCGACAATATGCCTAGCGTCAGGGCGATGCCCACGACCTGCATCGCCGTATGCTGCGGCGTCAGCGACGGCCCGAAATGATTGAGCCGCGCGACGATCGTCGCGGCAAAGGCGATCGCGAGCGTGTTCGTCAGGAACAACAGCGCCGCCCCGACGGCGAAATCGAAACGCCCCGTCGCCAGGCCGAAGCCGACGGTCGACAGCGGCGGCACCAGCGCGGTCGCAATCGCAACGCCGACCATCACCCCCGACAGCTTGCGCATGATCGCATAGACGCCGGCAATCCCGCCAACCACCGCGACCCCGAGGTCGAGCAGGGTGGGCTGGGTTCGCGCGCGCAGTTCAGGGGTGACGTCCTTGATCGGCGACAGCCAGATGATCAGTATCGCGACGAGGATCGCGACCGCCGTGCCCGCGGCCAGCGTCACCAGCGAGCGGCGAATCAGATTGGTTTCGAGCGTCGCGAGGCCGAAGCCGATGCCCATGATCGGTCCCATCAGCGGCGACACGAGCATCGCACCGATGACGACCGCGGTCGAGCTTTGCAGCAGGCCCAGCGTGGCGATCATCGCCGCGAGGATGGTCAGCAGGAGGAATTTCTTGTCGAGCCGCGCATCGCGCGCGACGCTCGCCAGAATCAACGAGCGGTCGAGGGCGTCGTCGCCCTCGACCGCATCGTGATGGTCCGCGTTCCGCGCCGCGCGGCGACCGCCGGCATTGAACGGCGCGTCGCCCAGTCCGGGCACTCCGGGATGGTTACCGGCCACTGCGGCTGCCGGTTAGATCTTGCCGGTCAGTTCGGGAACGGCATTGAAGAGATCGGCGACGAGGCCGAAGTCGGCGACCTGGAAGATCGGGGCGTCTTCGTCCTTGTTGATCGCGACGATCGTCTTCGAATCCTTCATCCCGGCGAGATGCTGGATCGCGCCCGAGATGCCGATCGCGAAATAGACCTGCGGCGCGACGATCTTGCCGGTCTGGCCGACCTGATAGTCGTTGGGGACGTAACCCGCATCGACCGCGGCGCGCGAAGCACCGAGCGCCGCGCCGAGCTTGTCGGCGAGCGGTACGATGACTTCCTCATACTTCTCGCTCGAACCGAGCGCGCGGCCGCCTGACACGATGATCTTGGCCGAGGTCAACTCGGGACGCTCCGACTTGGCGATTTCGGCGCCGACGAAGCTCGAGATGCCGGTATCGCCGCCAGCCGAGACGGCTTCGACGGTGCCCGAACCGCCCGAGGTGGCAGCCTTTTCAAAGGCGGTGCCGCGGACGGTGAGGACGAGCTTCGCGTCCGACGATTCGACCGTCGCGATCGCGTTGCCGGCATAGATCGGGCGGGTGAAGGTCTTCGGACCCTCGACCGACAGGATTTCCGAAATCTGCATCACGTCGAGCAAGGCGGCGACGCGCGGCGCGATATTCTTGCCGGTGGTCGTCGCGGGCGCGACGAAGGCATCGTGCGAACCCATGAGATCGGCGACGAGCGGCGCGACATTTTCGGGCAGGTTGTGACCGAAAGCGGCGTTGTCGGCGACATGCACTTTCCCCACGCCGGCGATCTGCGCGGCTTCCTTGGCGACGCCATCGACACCGCTACCGGCGACGAGGAGGTGGACTTCGCCAAGCTTCGACGCAGCGGTCACCGCGGCGAGCGTGGCGTCCTTGACGGCGCTGCCGTCATGTTCGACCCAAACCAGAGTTTTCATGAATGCACTCCCAGCGCTTTGAGCTTGGCAACCAGTTCATCGACATCGGCGACCTTGACGCCGGCCGAACGGACGGGCGGTTCGGAAACCTTGACCGTCTTGACGCGCGGCGCCGTGTCGACGCCGTAATCGGCGGGCGACTTGGTATCGAGCGGCTTCGACTTCGCCTTCATGATGTTCGGCAGCGACGCGTAGCGCGGCTCGTTCAGACGAAGGTCGGTGGTGACGATCGCGGGGAGTTTCAGCTTCACCGTTTCGAGGCCGCCGTCGACTTCGCGCGTCACATTGACGCTATCGCCATCGACGTTGACCGCGCTGGCGAAGGTGCCCTGCGCCCAGCCGGTCAGCGCTGCGAGCATCTGGCCGGTCTGGTTGTTGTCGTCGTCGATCGCCTGCTTGCCGAGGATCACGAGACCCGGCTGTTCGGCGTCGGCGATCGCCTTGAAAATCTTCGCGAGCGCGAGCGGCTCGACCGCGTCATCGGTCTGGACGAGGATTGCGCGGTCGGCGCCCATCGCGAGCGCGGTGCGCAGCGTTTCCTGCGCCTTGGCCGGGCCGACGGAAACGGCGATGATCTCGGTCGCGACGCCCTTTTCCTTCAGGCGAATCGCTTCTTCGACACCGATCTCGTCGAACGGGTTCATCGACATTTTGACATTGGCCAGGTCAACGCCCGTGCCGTCGGCCTTGACCCGCGGCTTGACGTTGTAATCGAGCACCCGCTTTACGGGGACGAGGATTTTCATAGCTTCGACAGCTCCTCTCGAAAAATTGTGCACTGCGCCATAATTGGCGTTTACGTAAACGTCAACTAGCAGTCCCTACTCCTCCCTCGCGGGTGCGAGGGAGGGTTGGATTATCACGCCGCCTTGTTCACCTCGGCGACGATTTTCTTTGCCGCGTCGCCCAGATCGTTGGCTGCAACGATCGGCAGGCCCGAATTGGCGAGGATATCCTTGCCTTCCTGGACGTTCGTGCCTTCGAGGCGGACAACGAGCGGAACCGAGAGGTTCACTTCCTTCGCCGCGGCGACGATGCCGTCGGCGATGATGTCGCACTTCATAATGCCGCCGAAGATGTTGACGAGGATGCCCTTTACGGCGGGGTCCTTGAGGATGATCTTGAACGCCGCGGTGACTTTTTCCTTCGAAGCGCCGCCGCCGACGTCGAGGAAGTTGGCGGGGAATTCGCCGTTCAGCTTGATGATGTCCATCGTCGCCATCGCGAGGCCCGCGCCGTTCACCATGCAGCCGATGTTGCCGTCGAGCTTGATGTAGGCGAGGTCATATTCCGACGCTTCGACCTCGGCCGGATCTTCTTCGGTCAGATCGCGGAGGTCGGCGAGATCCTTGTGGCGGAACATCGCATTGCCGTCGAACGCCACCTTGGCGTCGAGCACGAGCAGTTCGTCGCCATTCGCGCCTTCGCAGACAGCGAGCGGGTTGATTTCGATCTGTTCGGCATCGGTGCCGAGGAACGCGGCGTACAGGCCGGCGAGAACCTTGGCCGCCTGCTTGGCGAGATCGCCCGACAGGCCAAGCGCCGCGGCGACGCTGCGGCCGTGGTGCGGCTGGAGGCCGGTGGCGGGGTCGACGACGATCGTGTGGATCTTTTCGGGCGTGTCGTGCGCGACGGTTTCGATGTCCATGCCGCCTTCGGTCGAGGCGACGACCGCGATGCGGCTGGTGGCGCGGTCGACGAGCAACGCAAGGTAGAATTCCTGCTTAATGTCGGCGCCGTCGGTGATGTATAGGCGGTTGACCTGCTTGCCGGCTTCGCCGGTCTGGATCGTCACCAGCGTGTTGCCGAGCATGTCCTTGGCATGCGCTTCGACTTCCTCGATGCTCTTGGCGAGGCGGACGCCGCCCTTTGCGTCGGGGCCGAGCTCCTTGAACTTGCCCTTGCCGCGGCCGCCCGCGTGGATCTGCGATTTGACGACATAGAGCGGCCCGGGGAGCTGCTTTGCCGCGGCGACAGCTTCCTCGACGGTCATCGCGGCAATGCCCTTGGGCACGGCGACGCCAAATTTCGCGAGCAGTTCTTTTGCCTGATATTCGTGGATGTTCATGGGGTCTGCCGGGCCTTTCGACTCTGGAAGGGGAGAGGATCGGCGCCGCCTAAGCACAAGTTCGGCGCCAATTCTACCCCCGGGTAGCCCCAGATATTCTTGTCCGCGGCAAAGGCGTGCGGCGAGCCGGTCCGTCTTTCGGATGACGCCCCGGGCCCGAGTTGATAATCGGGCAAGGTCGAAATGTGGGATGAGGGAAGCGAAGATGCGGATAATGCTTCTAGTTTTGGCGTTATTGGCGCTCGCCGGCCAGGGCGCAGCGACGGCACAGGTGAACCAGTCGATCGATGTGCAGATCATCGAGGCGCCGAAAATCGTTCGAATCGGGGACACCGACCAGCTCGTCTATGAGCTCCACCTCACCAATTTTTCAAGCCACCCGCTCGAGCTGAACGGGCTCGCGATCAAGGCGGGTGACACGCCGATCAAGACCTACAGCCGGGACGATCTGCCCGCGGCGATAGACCTCGTCGGGCCGCCCGAAGCCAATGCGCGGATCATTCCCATTGGCCGCCGCGCTATCGTCTATATCGGTGCGCCCATCCCCGCCGCCCTTCCCCGTGGGCCGATTTCGCACAGCCTGACGCTGAACAAGATCGACACCGACGAGGATGATTTCACGATTTCAGGCGGCGCGGCGACGCCCGACACCACCGCCCCGCCCCGCCTGTCACCGCCGCTGCGCGGCGGTCCGTGGGTCGCGGTGTACGACCCGGGCATGGAGCGTGGCCATCGGCGTGTCTTTTATGCCACCGAAGGGTCGGCCACCCTGCCCGGACGCTTCGCGATCGACTATATGAAGATCGACACGAACGGCAAACTCTCGTCGGGCGACGCCAATATCCCGGCGAACCATTATGGTTTCGGCGCCGAGGTGCTCGCCGTCGCCGACGGCACGATCGTCGCGGTGCGCGACGATGTTCCCGACCCCGCCACCATATCGGGCAGGCCCAGACCCGGAATCGCCGACGCCAGCGGCAATTTCGTGATGATCGACATCGGCGGCGGCCGCATCGCGACCTACGAGCATATGAAGCAGGGCGCCCCGGTCGCGGTCGGCGACCGCGTCAAGGTGGGGCAAGTCGTGGGCTACCTCGGCTTCACCGGGCAGGCCAGCGCCCCGCACCTGCATTTCCACCTCGCCGACCGCGCGTCGATCCTCGGCGCCGAGGGCCAGCCCTATGTCGTCACCTCGCTCACGCGGCTGGGGCAATATGCCACGATCGAAAGCTTTTCCCGCCGCGAGCCATGGCCGCCCGCCGACCGCTCCGAAACGGTGCGGAACAGCTTTCCGCCGCCGAACCTCGTCGTGCGCTTTCCGGGCGATTGATGGGTCAGCGCAGCGCGCAGAGCGCCGCCGAGCTCGTCGACACCGTCAGTATCTCGGGATCCTTGAGCGCGCGGACCTTGTGAAAAAACTGGTCGAGCGACAGGTCGGTGACGCGCTTGTCCTTGAGGCTGCCGAGCGCCGACAGGCGGCGGAGCTGGACCAGTGACAACCGGTCGACCATGCGTTCGGCCATGCACGCCGACATCGCCTTCGACAGGCCGGCATTGTTGAGGCCGGTGCGCAGCCGCGTTTCGGGCGTCGCACATCCGGCAAGCGCGAGCGACAGCGCGAGCAGCGGCAGGGCAGCAAGCTTCATCCTCGATTACCTTCCGTGATATTCGGCAACGGCCGACGAGACCGACTGCATCAGCGCCATGCGCGCGGGAATGCCCGAGGTCGTGCTGCCCATCATCACGACGATCGCATAGCGGGTGCCGTCGGGCGCGGTCGCGATGCCGATGTCGTTGTAGCCCGCAGTCATGCCGCCCAGATTCTGTCCGGTGCCGGTCTTGTGCATGAACTGCCAGCCCGGCGGCAGCCCGGCCTTCAGCCGCCGCGGCCCGCTTCGCGTCCGGCTCATCACGCCTTGCAGATATTCGGTCGATTCGGGCGACAGCAGCGTCCCGCGTGCGAGCCGCGTGAGCGCGCTCGCGATCGCGGCGGGGCTCGCGCCGTCGACGGGATTCGCGAGATAATTGTTCATCGCGGCCTGGCGAGTCGCGGGCGACAACGCGGCGCGCGCGGCCTCGAAATTGCGACCGATCGAATAGCTTTGCTGCCAGGTCAGCCCGGCGGTCCCCGCCTGCAACAGGCGCTCGCCCGGACCGAAGCGGATCGAACCGAGGTCCTTTTTCGCGACGAAGGCGCGCACCGCGCTCGGACCGCCGACCGTGCGCAGCAGGCTGTCGTTCGCGGTGTTGTCGCTGTGGGTGATCGCGGTTTCGATGAGATCGCGGACACTCATCGTCACCGAGCCTTCGGCGCGCACGCGCGCCGCGAGCGGCTGGTGGAACAAGGTGAGGTCTTCGGGGCCGATGCGAACGCGCTGGTCCATCGTCATCCGCCCCTGATCGACCGCGTCGAGCACGGTGAGCGTGACCCACAGCTTCGACACACTCTGTTGCGGAAACAAGTCGCCGCCGCGCTGCGACAATGACCATTCGCCGTCGATGCGCTGCACTGCGATGCCGGTCTTGCCCGGGAAGGCGCGCCATAACTCGAAGATGCGATCGTTGAGGCCGGCGGGAGCGCGGCGAAAGCCGGGGTCCAGCGGACCGGCGGGGCGCGGCATCTGAGAGCGCACCGGCTGACCGATCGGTACGGTGACCGCCCCGGACGGGCCGCGCACTGCCGCTGGCTGCTGCGCGCGCGGCTGCGGAACGATCGCGGCACTGCTGACGCAGCCCGCAAGCACCGCGGCGCTCATCGACACAGCGAGGAGCGGCCTGCCGGAAAACTCAAACTTCATTCGAACCCCGCATTTGCGACTTTTATAGCGTCCCGACCCCGTTCGGGCTTTTCCTGCGTCACGCAGGCACGCGGGAGGAGCCAGCGATTTGCGGTGAATGATTCTTCTGCCGCGACCAATCGCGGAACCTACGGGTTTCGGGGTGCAGGCTCGGCCCGCACGCCGTGGTCAGGGCGCCGGCTTCGCCCGCACCATATCGGGATAGAGCCGCTTCAGTGCCGCCAGCTTGGGTGCGTCCCAGCGCAGGATATAGCCGTTCCTGGGATTGCGGCGCATGAAATCCTGGTGGTTCGCCTCGGCGGGATAAAAACGCTTATACGCCTCGACCGGTACGACGAGGGGCTTGGCGAAATATTTGCCGCCGCCGATCTGCGACAGATAGGCGGTCGCGACCTGGCGCTGGCTGGCGTCGAGCGGGACGATCGCGGCGCGATATTGCGGGCCCGTGTCGGGACCCTGACGATTTTTGAGCGTCGGATCGGCGATCACTGAAAAGAGAATGCGAAGCAGACTGCCATAGCTGACCTGCGACGGGTCATAGACGATGCGGACCGCCTCGGCATGACCCGATTTGCCGTCGTGGGTCAGTTCATATTTGGCGGTCGCGGCGCTGCCGCCATGATAGCCCGATTCGACCGAAATCACGCCTTTGACGTTGGAAAAGACGCCTTCGACGCCCCAGAAGCACCCTCCAGCAAGCACTGCGGTCGCGCGTTTCGCATTGACGGCGGGATCGACGAGCGCGGCGGGCAACTTGACGACGCTTTCGGCCTGCGCCGGGGCGCATTGCGCAACAATCGCGCTGGCAACCAGCGCCGTGGCGGCGCGAAGCGAGAGGCCGCGCCGCAGCGGCGTCACGCCGGGATCGGCAGCGCCGGCTGATTGAGGACGATGTAGGTCGCGCCAATCGCGAAGCCAGCGAGCATGGTCAGGAACCAGTCGGAGCGGAGCATGGAGAGCATATGGGCCTCTTTTTTTCATATCTGTCGATTCGCGGCCGAGACCGCTTTGGTTACACCGACGATATGGAGCGCCCCGACCAGCCGTGCAGTGATGGCAGTCACCCTAACGGAAATGACTTACTATCCGGTGAACCGGGCGGTTAACCGCCGTTCAGGTTCAAATAGTCGCCGCCGCCGCGATTACAAGACCGATCGGTACAAAATAATCGTGCGCGGCTGAAATGCCGCTTAGCTGAGCGCCGCGCACGCCCGCTGGATGCGCACGCACGCTTCCTTGAGCACCGCTTCCGACGTCGCGTAGGAGACGCGGAATGCCGGCGACAGGCCGAAGGCGCCGCCGTGGACCGCCGCGACCTTCGCGCTGTCGAGGAAATAGTCGATGAGCGCTTCGTCACTGTCGATCAGCTTGCCGTCGGGGGTCTTCTTGCCGATGCAGCCCGACGCGTCGGGATAGACATAGAAGGCGCCGTCGGGGACGGGGCAGTTGAGCCCCGGCGCGTCGTTGAGCATCGCGACGACCATGTCGCGGCGCTTCTTGAACGCGGCGTTGCGGTCGTCGAGGAAATGCTGCGGCCCGCCGAGCGCAGCGGCGGCGGCGGCCTGCGCGATCGAACAGGGGTTCGACGTCGACTGCGACTGGAGCTTGCCCATCGCCTTGATGATCCACGCGGGACCGCCGGCATAGCCGATACGCCAGCCGGTCATCGCATAGGCTTTCGAACAGCCGTTCACCGTCAGGATGCGGTCGATCAGGTCGGGGCAGCGCTGCGCAAAGGTCGTGAAGGCGAAATCGGCGTACCAGACATGCTCGTACATATCGTCGGTCATCACCATCACATGCGGGTGCCGGCGGATGACTTCGCCGAGCGCGTCGAGTTCCTCGCCCGAATAGGCGGCGCCCGAAGGGTTCGACGGCGAGTTGAACATCACCCAGCGCGTCTTCGGCGTGATCGCGGCGTCGAGCTGCGCCGGCGTGATCTTGTAATTCTGCGCCGCGGTGCCCTCGATGATCACCGGCGTGCCGCCCGCGAAGGCGACGATGTCGGGGTAGCTCACCCAATAAGGCGCGGGGATGATCACCTCGTCGCCCTTGTCGACGGTCGCGACGAGCGCGTTGAACAAGGTGTGCTTACCGCCGACGTTGACCGAAATCTGGTCGAGCCCGAAGTCGAGCCCGTTGTCGCGGCGGAACTTGCCGCGGATCGCTTCCTTCAGCGCCACCGTGCCGTCGACGAGCGTATATTTGGTCTGGCCGTTGCGGATCGCCTCGATCGCCGCCTCCTTGACGAAATCGGGGGTGTCGAAATCGGGCTCGCCCGCGCTGAGGCCGATCACGTCGACGCCCGCGGCTTTCAGCGCCGTCACGCGCGCGGTCATCGCGAGCGTTGCCGACGGCTGGATGCGGTTGAGGGCGGCGGAGACATGGGGCTTCAGCGACATGACGATATCTTCCGTGGCTTGCGCGGTCGGCTGCAAAAGGACAGGAAATTGCGCGCGGCCGCGCCTAAAGCCTCTGACCGATATTCGCAAGCGCGCTGGTTGATAATTTACCTATGCAGCTGGCAGGTCAGCCTATCGCGGATGCCGCAGCGTCCGCCAGCCGCGCCGGGATCAGTCCGCGCAGCGAATTGCCGATGAAGAATCCGCTCTCCAGATCGGCGAGCCGCAGGTGCGATTCGACCGCGCGCCCCTTGTCGATCAACTCGGCGCGCAGCACCCCGGGAAGCAGCCCGAGCGCGAGCGGCGGGGTGAGCAATTGGCCATCGCGTTCGACGAAGATGTTGCTCCAGCTCCCTTCGGTGACGAAACCCGGCTCGTCGACGAACACGACCTCGGCGGCGCCGCTCGCGTGCCGCGCGCTGTCATAGGCGGCGCGCAGGCTCGTCTTGTGCGTCAGGCGAAAATCGTCGGCGGCCATCGGCGCGGGTCGCACCGCAACCGGCACCGGCAGCTCGGCGAGCCGTGGCAGCGGCGACACCTCGATCGCAAGCGCGCCCGACGGCGCGAGCCGCATCCGCACCCGCGCGGCGCTGCGCAGGCGGAAGGTCGCCGATTGCAGGACGTTGCGCGCGCCGTGCCGGTCGAAGGTGAAACCCAGCGCCGCGGCGCTCGCCTTCATCCGCGCCAGATGCCCCTCGATCCGCTGGACGCCTTCGACCGGATCGAAGAACATCGTTTCGATGAGGTCGAAGCTTTCCCCCGCTGCGCCCACAAATTCCCCCTTGGCCAGACATTCGCGCCATTCTTCAGCCGGTTCGCTGTCGGCGACGATTCCGGAGCCCAGTCCCAGCGTGGCGCAAGCAGGGCCGTCCTGCAAGGCGCTTTGCGGTAACAAAAGCGTCCGGATCGCAACATTGAATGCCGCATCGCCCCCCGGCTCGATGAACCCGATCGAGCCCGTGTAAAGCCCGCGCGCGCCCGTTTCCAGCTCGTCGATGATTTCCATCGCGCGCACTTTCGGCGCCCCGGTGATCGACCCGCAGGGAAAAGCGGCGCGGAGCACGTCGACCGCCCCGGCGCCTTCGGGCAGGCGCGCACTGACATCGGAGACGAGCTGGTGGATCGTCGGAAAGCTTTCGACACGAAAGAGGCCCGGCACCGCGACCGACCCCGGCACCGCGACACGCGACAGGTCGTTGCGGATCAGGTCGACGATCATCAGATTTTCGGCGCGCTGCTTGGGATCTTCGGCAAGCTCGCGCGCCGCGGCGGCGTCGGCATCGGGATCGGAAAGCCGCGCCGCGGTTCCCTTCATCGGCCGCGCCATCACCTGCCCCTCACGCAGCGCAAAGAAGAGTTCGGGCGAGTGCGAGACGATCGCCTGTTCGCCGGTCCAGATCACCCCGCCATACCCCGCGCGCGCGGTGCGGCGCAGCCGCGCATGAACCGCGAGCGGATTGCCGCGCACGGGCACATCGGCGCGAAAGGTGAAATTCGCCTGATAGATATCGCCGGCGCGGATGAAACCCAGCACGGCCTCGACAGCGGCCAGATAGTCGGCGCGCGCGACGCGCGGCGCGACCTTGCCGATCCACGCCGATGCCGGATCGGGGAGCAGGTCCGCCACCTTGTCGGCATCGATCCGCCGGACCGTGTCAAACAGCCCGAACCAGCCGAGCGGCGCCGCGCCGGTTTCGGCATCAACTGCCCCGCGCCATGCCGGCGCGAGCGCCTTGCCCGCCTCATAAGTCAGATAGCCCCCCGCGTGGAGCCCGCGCGCCTGCGCCGCTTCGAGCGCCGAAAGCAGCGCCGGGACCTCGGCCGCTGAATGGGCGGTCAGCACCTCGACCGGATCGACGAACAATCGCGCCGCCGCCGCGCCCTCTGCACGCGCGTCGTCGAGCAGCACGAAGGGCGGGCAGCCCGGCCCCGGAAGCGGGATCGCGTCGCCGCCCGTCATCGCTGTATCGTCATCGTTGTATCATGGATGCCGGTCGCGCGCCGGCGATCAGCGGTCGCGCTTCATGCGGATCGTGCGGCCGCCCTCGATCGTCGCGAAATAGCTGCCCATGGCCGCCACCTTGATCTTCACTTTCTGGCCCGGCTTGGGCTGCCGCGGCAGACTGGTGGAGTCGATCTGTACCCACACCGCATTGTCCTCCATAACCAGGCGATATTTGCCCGACTGGTCGGTGCTGACCCCGCGGATCACCGTCTCGATTTCTTTGATCTCGTCCTCGTCACCGCCGAAAATCCCGCCCAGCTTGGGGAAGGAAAAGCCGAACAGGCCGCGCCGCGTCTTTTTCGCGGTTTCCTTGTCGGTAAACACAATCTCTTTCGCGGTATCGGCGGCCGACAGTTCGCCGACCTCGCGGTCGAAACAGGCAAGGCGGGCAGAGGCGTCGGCGATATCGCGGCACGCATAGAGTTCGCGGATCTGGGCAGGGGGTGCCGGCGGTGTCTTGTCCTTCGCGCTTGCCGGAACGGCGAGTGCGAAGGCGAAAAGGACGAGCGGCGCGGCGACGCGCGATGACAGCTGCAGCATGGCAAAACCCCTGGCGAAGACAATATGCGCTGCCTAGCCGTCCGGACTGCGCGCCGCAAGCGAGCCCGGTTGCAAATCACCTTACTGACCCTAGTGTAAGGAACCCCGCATATTCGAAGAGGATATCACCCCCGATGGACAGCCGCTTTTCCTGGTCGACCGATTATCGCCACCCCACGGCCTGGGACCAGGAGTTTGCGCCGCTGTCGCTGCCCGACATGCTCGCCGCCAGCGTCGCCCGGCGCGGCGATGCGCCGATGCTCGATTTTCTGGGCCGCGAGTTCGGCTATGCCGAAGTTGCGCGCGGCGCGGCGCGCGTTGCCCGCGGATTGCAGCAGCGCGGGATCGGCAAGGGCAGCCGCGTCGGCCTCTTCCTGCCCAACGTCCCGCATTATGTCGCGGCCTATTATGGCGCGCTCGCCGCCGGCGCGACGGTGGTCAATTTCTCGCCGCTCTATACCGTCGCCGAGTTGGAAGCGCAGGTCGAGGACTCGGGCACCGAAACGCTGTTCACGATCAGCGCCGCGGCGCTGCTCCCCACTGCGTTGAAGGTGCTCGACGGGTCGAGCCTCAAGCAGCTCGTCGTCGGCTCGGTCGCGGGCGGGCTCCCCGCAGCGAAGTCGGTGCTCTATCGTCTGTTCAAGCGCAGCGAGGTCGCGGCGCTGCCCGCCGACCCGCGCATCATCCGTTTCTCGGCGCTCACCGACAATGATGGCAAACCCGATGCCGTCGCGATCGACGCCGAAAAGGATATTGCGCTGATCCAATATACCGGGGGCACCACCGGGACGCCCAAGGGCGCCAAGCTGACGCACCAGAACCTCACCGCCAATGCGCGGCAGGTGAATGCGATCGACCCCGACCATGACGCCGACGATCGCATTCTAGGCGTGCTGCCCTTCTTCCACGTCTTCGCGAACACCTGCGTGCTCAACCGCACAGTGCTCAACGGCGGTTCGATCACAATGCTGCCGCGCTTCGATGCCAAGCAGGCGCTCGACGCGATCACGCGAACGAAAACAACCGCGCTCCCGGGCGTGCCGACAATGTATCAGGCGCTGCTTGATCATCCCGATCTCGCAAAGACCGACTTTTCTTCGCTGCGCATCTGCATCTCGGGCGGCGCACCGATGCCCGGTGAGTTGCGCGAGAAATTCACCGTCGCGACCGGCGCCTCGCTCGTCGAAGGCTATGGCCTCACCGAAAGCTCGGGCGTCGTCGCGACCAATCCCTATGAAGGCCCCGTCCAGCCGGGCACGATCGGCCAGCCGCTCCCCGCGACGCACATCCGCCTGCTCGACAAGGAGGATCCGACGAAGGACGCCCCCGATGGCGAGCCCGGCGAGCTCGCGGTCAAGGGACCGCAGATCATGCAGGGCTATTGGAACCGCCCCGACGCGGACAAGGACAGCTTCACCGACGACGGCTGGCTGCGCACCGGCGACGTCGCGGTGGTCGAGGCCGACGGCTATATCCGCATTGTCGACCGGCTGAAGGACATGATCGCGGTTGGCGGGTTCAAAGTGTACCCCAGCGTGATCGAGGCGCATCTCTACGAACATCCCGCGGTCAAGGAAGCCATCGTGCTCGGCGTGCCCGACGCCTATCGCGGCGAAGCGCCCAAGGCGTTCGTCACGCTCGAAGATGGGTTCCAGATGAACGGCGAGGCGCTTGCCGCCTGGCTCAACCCGCAGCTCGGCAAGCACGAGCGGGTGAAAGAGGTCGAGGTGCGGCTGAACCTGCCCAAGACGATGATCGGCAAGCTGGACCGCAAGGCGCTGCGCGCGGAGGAAGCGGGCAGCTAGCCCCGCGCCTTCATAATCGCCTTGTTGCGCGCTTCGAGCGTGCGGAAGGCCGAAAAGACACTCAGCCTTTCGTCGATCCGTCCCTTGTGGCCGAGCAGCCAGAGCTGCTGGTAGAACCAGTAGATGCCCGCGAAGCCGTCGATCGCCTTGACCATCTGGAAACGTTTGAGGACGCCGAGCCAGCCCGGAACCAGCCCGAGACCATTCTCATAGCGCGGCAATATCCCGGCGCCCGCGAGCAGCCGTTTCGGCGCGTCGGTCATCAGGCACATCGGCCGGCCGAGCCCGATCACGTCGCCGGCGCCGCCGGCGAGCGCCTGCTCCATCGCGGCGCGGCTGCGAAAACCGCCCGTCACCATCAGCGGCACCGACACCCGCGCCTGCATTGCGAGCGCGAAATCGACGAAATAGGCTTCGCGCGCGAGCGTCGACGGCGCGACATTTTGCGGCGCGCTTTCCTCCATCCCCTCGATCCCGAGCAGCTTCGGCTGTTCATAGGTGCCGCCCGAAATCTCGATCAGGTCGACGCTGGCGGCCTCCAGCCACCCGGCGACCGTCAGGCTGTCCTCGAACGCGAATCCGCCCTTCTGGAAATCGGCGCTGTTGAGCTTGACCGAGATCGGGAAATCAGGCTCCGTCGCGGCGCGGATCGCGCCGATCACATCGAGCAACAGGCGTGCCCGGTTCTCAAGGCTGCCGCCATAATCGTCGGAGCGCCGGTTCGAAAGCGGGCTCAGGAACTGCGACATCAGATAGCCGTGCGCGGCGTGCACCTGCACCCCGGTGAAGCCCGCGTCCTGGCAAGCCTTTGCCGCGACCGCCCAGCGCCGCACCAGCTCGGCGATCTCGTCGCGAGTCAGCGGTTCGGGCTGCCCGAACTGCCCGCCGGGCAGCGCGAGCTTTACGTCCGACGCCGATTTGGGGTGGCGGTTGACAACCGCGGGCGTCTGCCGTCCGCTATGGCTGATCTGCGCCCAGAAATGATTGCCGCCGCGCGTCGCCGCGGCCGCCCAGCGCGAGAGGCGCTCGTGCATGTCGGCATCGGGCGCGCGATCGATCACGACATTGCCCGGCCGTTCGAGATGATCGCGGTCGATCACCAGATTGCCGCCGATCAGCAGGCCCGCGCCGCCGTCGGACCACAGGCCGTAAAGCCGGTCAAGTTCGGGGGTCGGGCGCCCGTCGGGGGTCGCCATCCCCTCGGTCATCGCGGCCTTGGCGATCCGGTTGGGCAATATCGCGCCGCAGGGCAGCGTCAGCGGTTCCGACAAAAGGCTCATGCGCACCCTCCCCATTGGTTTTCTTATGAAACGGACTGACCGGCCCCTTGAGGCAAGTCAAAAAGATTCGCTTATGTGATGTTGTAACCTTGGTCATGTTATGCCATATCAAGCGCTGCAATCGTTGAACGGAGAATCGGGTGACGCACGTCGCCAGCCATGCCCCTGTCCTGACGCGCCTCGGCGCGGTGGTTCGGGCTGCGCGCGATTCACGGCCGCTGACCTCCTTGAGCGGCGATCAGCTTGCGATGGGCCTGTCGGGGCTGTGCCTCGTCCACTGCCTCGCGACGACGATCTTTTTCGCCTCGATCGCCTCGGTCGGCGGGGTGTTTCTCGACAATCACCTGTTCCACGAGATCGGGCTGATCATCGCGATCGGCTTTGCGCTGATCACGCTCGTTTCGGGCGTGCTCAGCCATGGTTATATGATGCCCTTCGCGGTCGGCAGCTTCGGGCTGGGCATGATGGCGGGCGCACTGTCGCGGCCGCACGACGGCAGCGAAGTGATCGCGACGATGATCGGCGTCGCGGTCGTCGCCCTGGGTCACGACCTTAACCGCCGCGCGCGGCACTGATCCCACCGCATCGGAGATGTCCGCAACTTGCGGGCACGCCCTAAACAGCCTACATTGGGACGATAGTTAGCGCGGGATTTCCCGCGCCTGAGGAAACGCCAATGGGCAAGCATGACCATCCGCACGTCGAGGCCAGCGGCGCCTCGCTCGCCAAGGCGGCACAGACCGCGCTTGAGGGCGCAGGCGAAGCCTGGACCGACATGCGTTCGCAGATTTTCGACGCGGTCGCCGAAATCGGCAAGCCCGCGAGCGCCTATGAAATCGCCGACATCGTGTCGCAAAAACGCGGCAAGCGCGTCGCGCCGAACAGCGTCTATCGCATCCTCGACCTGTTCGTGGCGAACAACCTCGTCCGCCGCGTCGAAAGCGCGAACGCCTTTGTCGCGAACAGCCACCCCGGCTGCCTCCACGACTGCATCTTCCTGATCTGCGACACGTGCGGCACCGCGGTGCATGTCGATAACGACAAGATTTCGGGCGGCGTTCGCGCCGCCGCCGAGGCCACCGGCTTCGCCGCCGAGCGCCCCGTGATCGAGGTGCGCGGCAAATGCGCCGAGTGCCAATAAGGTGAGCCGCCGCGCTCCACCGGACATCTAAACGATGGTCGGGGGGCTCCAGCATTGGATCGAAACGCAGCGGACCCGCCCGTCCGCACCGACGCGTGCATGGGTCTGGACGCTAGCGTTCGGCATCGCGACGCTGCTCTTCGGCCTGTATCTGGGTCAGGTCTTTCCGCAGACGGGGCATGACATCGCGCCGGGCTATGGCACCCCGGTGCTCGCGTTCGAGTTCGCCGGCGGCCAGGCCGATCTCGAAGCGATCTTCGGCTTCTATACTGATCCCGAGCAGGTCACGCGCCTCGCCGCGATGCGGACCGGCAACGAGCGCGACTATCTCTATATGCTGCTCTACGCCGGCTTCCTCGCCAGCGGCTGCATCGCACTCTGGCACGAACTTCGCCTCCGCGCGCTTCTCGCCGCCGCCGTGCTGCCGGTCGCTGCGGCGCTATGCGACGCGTGGGAGAATTACCTGCTCTTCGACATCCAGGCCGCCTTCACGCTCGGCGACTATTCGCCGGCTATGGCAAGCCTGCCCTATCCCGTCGCCGCCAAGTTCCTGCTGCTTGGCGCGACCAATGCCATGATCGGCGCTGCGGCGACGCAGATCGGGCGCTGGTGGGCGCTGTTCGGGACGATCGCGATCCTCGCCGCGATCCCGACCGCGATGGCGATCATCACCCCCGCCGCCTTCGCTTGGGCGCTGATCCCCTCGGCGGCGGGCGGCTGGCTTCTGCTCCTTGCGCTCGCCGCTGTAGGCAGTTGGCAGGCGCTTATCCGCAAACGCCCGCTTGTCGATTTGGGGAATGCGGTCCCCGTGTCCGACGAACCACAACCCGCCTCATCGACGCGCCGCGTCTTCGGCCGCCGCCGCACCTGACCCCTTGTCCACCCCGGCCGTGCAGGTCTAGGGAGGCCGCGAATCCCCAAAAAGGGCGAAAGGCTGCACATGAACACCGTGATCATCCGCGAAGACGACCTGATCGAAACGATCGCCGACGCGCTCCAGTACATCAGCTATTTCCATCCGATGGACTATATCCGCGCCTTGGGCGCTGCGTACGAACGCGAAGTCTCGCCTGCCGCGAAGGACGCGATGGCGCAGATCCTGTCGAACAGCCGCATGTGCGCCGAGGGGCATCGGCCGATCTGCCAGGACACGGGCATCGTCACGGTGTTCATCAAATGGGGCATGGACTGCCGCCTTGATAGCCCGCGCAGCCTGCAGCAGGTCGTCGATGAGGGTGTGCGCAAGGCCTATCTCCACCCTGACAACAAACTCCGCGCCTCGATCCTCGCCGACCCGGCGTTCAGCCGCGTCAACACCAAGGACAACACGCCGTCGGTGCTCAACGTCGAAATGGTCCCGGGCGCGAAGGTCCATATCGACGTCGCCGCGAAGGGGGGCGGCAGCGAGAACAAGTCGAAGTTCAAGATGATGAACCCATCGGATTCGATCGTCGACTGGGTGCTCGAAATGGTGCCGCAGATGGGTGCCGGCTGGTGCCCGCCGGGCATGCTCGGCATCGGCATCGGCGGCACCGCCGAAAAGGCGATGCTGCTCGCGAAGCAGTCGCTGATGGACCCGATCGATATGACCGAATTGCTCGCGCGCGGGCCGTCGAACCCGACCGAGGAACTGCGCATCGAGCTGTATGAAAAGGTCAATGCGCTCGGCATCGGCGCGCAGGGGCTCGGCGGGCTCGCGACCGTGCTCGACGTCAAGATCGCCGACTGGCCGACGCACGCCGCGTCGAAACCCGTCGCGATGATCCCCAACTGCGCCGCGACGCGCCACGCGCATGTGACGCTTGACGGCAGCGGGCCGGCCTTCCTCGAACCGCCGGTGCTTGCCGACTATCCGCAGATCGACTGGGCGCCCGACAAGGCGGCGATCCGCGTCGACCTCGACAACCTCACCCCCGAAGTCGTCGCCAGCTGGAAGCAGGGCGACCGCCTCTTGCTCAACGGCAAGATGCTCACCGGCCGCGACGCCGCGCACAAGCGCATCGCCGACATGCTGGCGAAGGGCGAGGAACTGCCCGTCGAGTTCAAGGGCCGCGTCATCTATTATGTCGGCCCGGTCGACCCCGTCGGCGAAGAGATCGTCGGCCCCGCGGGTCCGACAACCGCGACGCGCATGGACAAATTCATGGACATGATGCTGGATCAGGGCTTGCTCGCCTGCGTCGGCAAGGCCGAGCGCGGCCCCGCCGCGACGCAGGCGATCGCCAAGCACAAGAGCGCCTACCTCATGGCGGTCGGCGGCGCGGCGTATCTCGTCGCGCGCGCGATCAAGGGGTCGAAGGTCGTCGGCTTCGCGGACCTTGGCATGGAGGCGATCTACGAGTTCGAGGTCCAGGACTTCCCCGTCACCGTCGCGGTCGACAGCGAAGGCCAGAACGTCCACGTCAACGCACCAATGCTGTGGCAAAAGCGGATCAAGGACGAGGGGTTGCTCGAGAAGGCGTAGCGCGCACGTAACGGTAAGTCCCCGACACGGCCTTGTGTTTCCCCGTCGATGCGGCACATTGCTTCGCATTCGAAGCAGCAGGGGACGCATGATGGATTTCCGTGAGCTTAACCGACTGAATCGCCGCGACATGCTGCGCGGCACCGCGATGCTGGGGGCCGGCGCAGCGTTCATGCAGCCGATCCCGCTCTGGGCGCAGTCGGGGACGATGACGGATATCCGCAAGGCCGCCGAGGCGGGCAAGGACGCGTCGATCAAGCGCATCCGCGACTGGATCGCCCTCCCCTCGATCGCCGCCGAGAATCGCAGCATGCCCGAAGGCGCGGCCTATATGGCCGAACTCGCGAAAGACGCGGGCTTCACCAATGTCGAGATCGTACCGACCGACGGCCACCCCGGCGTGTTCGGGACGATCGACGTCGGCGCCAAGCGCACGCTCGGTATCTATTTCATGTATGACGTCAAACAATTCGACCCGGCCGAATGGTCGTCGCCCCCGCTCGAGGGCAAGATGGTCGAGCGTCCCGGTTTCGGGCAGGCGATCATGGGCCGCGGCGCGGTGAACCAGAAGGGGCCCGAGGCGACCTTCCTCGCCGCGCTCCACGCGATCCGCGCCGCAGGGCGCAAGCTGCCTGTGAACATCGTGCTCGTGTGCGAGGGCGAGGAGGAAATCGGATCGCCGCACTTCCGCCAGATCGCGACCAAGCCCAACATCCTCGCCGCGCTCAAGAAATGCGAAGGCATCTTCATCCCCTTCGCCTCGCAGGGCAAGACCGGCAACGTCACGGTCAACCTGGGATCGAAGGGGATCATCGAGCTCGAACTCGTCGCAAGCGGTGAGAAATGGGGGCGCGGGCCGAAAGGCGACGTGCATTCGAGCCTGAAGGCGATGGTCGATTCGCCCGCATGGCGGCTGGTGCAGGCGCTCCAGACGCTCGTCACCCCCGATGGCAACAAGCCCGCGATCGAAGGCTGGTTCGAAAATGTCCGCCCGCTCACCGACCGTGAAAAGACGCTGATCCGCGAAGCCGCGAAGGCGGGCGACGAGGCGCAGCAGAAACAGGCGCTCGGCATCACCCACTGGATCGACAATCTCTCCTACGACGACGCGCTGATCCGCCTCGCGCAGGAACCGACGGTCAATATCGAGGGGCTCGTCGCGGGCTATACCGGCCCCGGCGGCAAGACCGTGCTGCCCGGCAAGGCGGTCGCGAAGCTCGACCTCCGTCTTGTCCCCAACCAGACGCGCGCCGAGGCCGAAAAGAAGCTGCGCGCGCATCTCGACAAACATGGCTTCACCGATGTCGAGGTCAATGTCTCAGGCGGTTACGATCCGACCGAGGTCGCCGAGGACAGCCGCCTCATCCGCTCGGAACTCGCGACCTACAAGAAGCTCGGGGTCGCGACGAGCCTCAACCCGCGGATGGCGGGCAGCTGGCCGGGATCGACCTTCACCGCGCCGCCGGTGTCGATCCCCGCGGCGCATTTCGGCATCGGTCATGGCTCGGGCGCGCACGCCCCCGACGAATATTTCCTCATCGATTCGACCAATCCGAAGGTCGCGGGGCTTGTCGATGCGACGATGGGCTTCGCCGAATTCCTCTATGTGCTGGCGGCGATCAAATAGGGAGGGGCCAATGAGCGACCTTAACGGCGTCGCGCACGTCATCCTGACCGCGGGGAATTTCGAGCGATCGACCGCCTTCTGGCGCGCGATGATCGGCTATCTCGATCTCAAGATCGTGCTCGACAGCGAATATATGCTCTATGGCGTCGGCGGCCGCACCGCGATCGGCATCCGCACCGGCAGCCCGGAAAATGCCGGCAAGCGCTTCGATCAAGGGGCACCCGGGCTGCACCACGCCTGTTTCCGCATGCGCGACCGCGCCGCAATCGATGCTGTCGGCGCCTTCCTGAAAGCCCGCGACGATATCCATATCGTCCATGCTCCGCAGGAAGAGCCCTGGGCGCCCGGCTATTATTCGATCCTTTTCGAGGATCCCGACGGCATCCGGATCGAGTTCAACCATGTACCCGGCGTCGGTCTACTTGCCGAGGGCGAGCAGATCGGCGGGGCGGGCGCGTTCGACTAGAAGCCGTACACCAACGTAAAGCGCGTCTGCGTGTCGACGCTTTCGATCCCTGGCGGCGGGCTTGTGTCGATCTGCGCCGAATAGGCGATGCGCGCCGACAGCGCGCCGGTCAGCTTGGCGCTGAGCGCGGTCTGCGAGCTGGTCGACCCATTGGCCTCGCCGATGATCGTCGATGCGACCTGCGTCAGCCGCAGCGTCGGCGATATCTGCCAGCCGAAATCGAGTCCCGCGAGCGCGGTCAGTTCGGTGTCCTCTTCGCCGTTCACGAAGTCGGTCTGGCGAAACGCCGGCCCGCCCTTCAGGCTCAGCGTCATCTTCTTGCTATCGACGACCTTGTAACCGAGCCCGCCCGACAGGTTCCAGCGCGTGTCGTACCCGAGGATCCGGTCATGTTCCCAGCGGCCGAGGCCAAAGGCAAAGGTGCGGTCGTTGATCCGATATTGCGGCTCCAGCTCGCCCATATAGCGTTCGACCGACGTCTTGCCGTTGGTGCGCTGGTAATCGGCCTGCGCGCGAAACTTGTGCGTCCAGTCGATCCCCTTGCGCGCGAGCGCGACGCCAGCGCTCAGCCCCAGGGATTCGGTGTTGCCGCTGCTCTGCGACGCGCCGATCTGCCCCTCGCCCTTCCAGTTCTGCCAGAATCTCGACGCGGCCAGTCTGGCGCGCTCGGCCGCCGCCGCTTCGTCCCGCAGGCGCTTTCGTTCGGCGCGATAGGCGAGGAGCCGTTCCTCGATCTCCACTGCGTTCTCGGGGTTGGTTTCCTTCGCGAGCTTTGCCACCGCCTCGACATCGGCATCCTTGGCGGTCGCCATCGCGGCCGCGAGCATATTGCCCACCGGGTCGGGCGGCGTCTCCGGCGGATGCTCGCTGCGATAATAAGCGAGAAGCGCGTCGATTTCGCCGATATTACGCGGGTTGGTCCGTCTGGCGACCTTGGCCACCGCTTCGACATCATCGTTGTCGCCGCTCGCGAAGGCGGCGTCGATCATCGCGCGCACCGAGCCGGGCAACGCCGGGTCGAGCTCCATCAGTGCCGTGGGAATAGGATTGGCGAGCACCGGGTCGACAAGCACGGGGTTCGGCTGCGGGGGATCGACCGGTTCCTGCGCCGCGTGCGCCGGCACGGCTAGAGCGAGCGGCAGGCAAAGCGCGGCCAGGCGGGGGAGAGTTGTCACCGAAGACGTCCTTCTCTGGGGGCAGGAGCCGGGTTCGTTCGATCGTTCGCGCGGGGCCGGTGCGCGAGCGATGCGCCCCTATAAACCGAAAGTTGCTGGCATTTCCACCCCGCGTCCCCCATTTGCAAACCTATGGTTATCGCGCTCATCGCCATTTTCTGCGCCGGGGTCGGCAATTTCGCGATGCACCGCGCCTTCATGGAAAGCGACGATCCGCTGATCCAGCAGATGGTCAAACCGCTCGCGGACAAGGTCGGGCCGAACATCACCTATGTCTTTGAATTCCTGCTGCTCGTCGGCGCGATGGCGATCGCGACGCGGAACTGGTTCACCGCGCTGATGCTCTATGGCCTTTATACGATCTTCAACGCGATGGCGTTCAGCTGGATCATGCAAAGACCGCGATAGGCCGTGGCTACCAGGCGGGGCCGGCGATCGGCAGGCCCTGCAACTTGAGCTGGTCGAGCACGCCGTCCTTTTCGGCCAATATGCGCAGCGGAACCACCGCCAGCGTCACGCCGGGCTGCGCCGTCGCGTCGCGGATCGCGCCAACCCAGGTCTGGCGCAGCGCTGGGCCGAAGCTGTCGTTCGTCCATGGCCAGCAGCGCCCGAGCGCCTCCTCGAGCGGGCTCGCCATCACCGCGGGGACGTCGAATTCGGTCCACGCGCGGCCGCGATCGGTCACCACATCGCCGCTCGCCTCGGTCGCCGCCATCGCGGCTTCGAGGCATGCGATATGCGTTTCGGGCGCCGCGGCGAACAGATTGTCTAGCATATCCTCGCCGCGCACCTCGCCGACGGGCTGGGTCGGAATTTTCGACTGGCGCGCCGCCTTGCGCACGACGTCGGACGCGTCGTCGGCGCTGTCCTTGTTGAAGGCGAGCCGCTTCGACAGCAGGTCGAACGCCGTCATCAGGAAATTCGCGCGCGCATAATCCTGATCGAACCGCGTTTCGAGCGCGTGGAGCCGCTGCATCTGGCGCGCGTCGAGATAGTCGGCGGCGACGCGCGCCTTCGGCAATTTAGTGAGTCCGCCGCCCTTGAAGATCAGCCGCAAGATGTCGCCCGGCGACACCTTCGCCTTGGTGCCGAGGATGACGCGCTGCGCCCGGTCGGTCGCGCCTTCGAGCCGCTCGGGACGCCACGGCGTCGCTTTCGGAACCGCCGCGATCTCGCCGACGAGGATGACGACCCCGGTCCGTGTCTGGATCGTCCACATCGGCGCGCCCGACCGGCGCGCCGTGACGACGATTTCGTCATTCGCCTGATCGGTAGCCAGCGGCTCGGCCGCCCACGCGGCGGGCGATGCCACCGTCGCGGTAGCCAACAGGATCGCCATCAGACCGCGCATCAGGCTACGCCGTGATACCACCACACGCCGTCGCGGTCCTCGCGCTGCACGCGCCCTTCGACCTCGAGCCGCTTCAGATGCGCAAGCGCTTCGCCCGTCGCGAGTCCCTGATTATGCTCGCCGATCGGGCGATTGAACAGCAGCGGAAAACTGTCGACCGCGCGCATCGGCGCCTTCGCCGCAGCTTCTGCGAGGTTGTAGAGCCGCATGCGATGCTCGTCGCGCAGCGCCATGAGGCGGACGTGCAGCCCCTTGAACGGCTCGCCATGCGCGGGGCAGGTGACGACATCGGCGGGCACCGTCGCGAGCAGCTTGTCGATCGACGCCAGCCATTCGCCCAAGGGATCGGCGTCGGGTTCGGTGATGTTGACCGAGACGTTCGAGCTGATCCGCGGCAGCACCTGGTCGCCCGAGACGAGCACGCCCTCACGCTCGTTCCACAGGCACGCATGTTCGGGGCTGTGCCCCGACCCGGTGACGACGCGCCACCGGTGCGCGCCCATGTCGAGCGTCTCGCCATCCGCGATCCGCACATAGGAACGCGGCAGCGTAAAGATCATGCGCTGGAACATGTTCCAGCCGCGCGAGCGCTGTGCCTCGATCGCCGCTTCGTCCCAGCCCGCGGCACGCGACTGCGTCAGCACCTCGTCGGGGGCGGTGTCGGACGAATCGGCGACGATCGCGCGCGCGGTGAGCATCTCGCCGCGCGTCATCCACAGTTTGACGTCCTGCTTCTTCGCGATCCAGCCGGCGAGGCCGATATGGTCGGGGTGGAGGTGCGTGCCGATGACGCGCGTGATGCGCTTGTCCTTCAGCGCGCCGACATAGAGCGCCTTCCACGCATCGGAGCACATCGTCAGGCAGATGCCGGTATCGACGACGGCAACGCCATCGCCATCGTCGAGCAGCCAGCTATTGATATGGCCAAGCGACCCCGGCATCGGGATGCGCGCCCAGCTGATCCCGTTCGCGATGCGGATCGTCTCGCCCGGTCCGGGAGCGGCTTCGCCCCACGGATAGGTGAGGCCCGCATGGCTCGTCGCGGTAAAGCTGTCGTCCTGGGTCAGCGAAGCATCCGGCGAACCGCTGGCCGCCGGGATATTGTCCTCGTCGCCGCCCGACATGCGGTCAGGCTTCGCCGTCGGCTTCGGCTTCCTCGGCGGCGCGCGCTTCGTTCGCGGCGGTGCGTTCGGCGCGCAGCTCTTCGAGCAACGCTTCGCGGTCGCCTTCGAAGCGGCTGTCCTCGGGCGCCTTGATGCCCGCCTTCTTCGCCGCCTTGGCGACGAGCGCATCAAGCTCGCGCTGCGAGCAGAGGCCGAGCGTCACCGGATCCTTGGGCACGATGTTCGCGCTGTTCCAGTGGCTGCGGTCGCGGATCGCGCCGATCGTGTTGCGCGTGGTGCCGATCAGCTTGCCGATCGCGCCGTCCGACACTTCGGGATGGTTCTTGAGGATCCAGGCGATGCCGTCGGGCTTGTCCTGGCGCTTGCTGACCGGGGTGTAGCGCGGGCCGCGGGTGCGGCGGATCGTGTCCTGCGCCTGCTTGCTCATCTTGAGCTTGTAGTTCGGGTCCTTCTGACCCTTTTCGATTTCTTCCATCGACAGTTCGTGTGCGCGGACGGGGTCGCGGCCGGTATATTTGGTCGCGGCGGTCTCGTCGGCGATCGCCTGCACTTCGAGGATGTGGATGCCGCAATATTCGGCGATCTGGACAAAGGTGAGGCCGGTGTTGTCGACCAGCCAGGCGGCGGTCGCGTGCGGCATCAGCGGGGTGGCATCGGCGTTGGCCATGACGGAAACTCTCCAAGCGGAAATAATAAGGGCCGCCCCTCGCGGGGCGGCCGTTCGGTGGCTGATGTAGACCTGTTTTAGGCTGCGGGCAAGAGGTGGTCGCCGGCGGCGAAGCCCGCGACAGATTCGACGAGCCACGCGCAAACCGCCCGCACGTCGGCACAGGCCATGTTCGCGGGGGTCGCAAGCATATGGTAGCTCTCGCCTTCGATGACCGGGCCGAAGGGATGGACCAGCAGCCCCGCATCGATCTCGGGCCGGGCGAGGATCAGGCTGCCGATCGCCACGCCATGCCCCGCGACCGCCGCCTGCAAGGCGTGATCGTCCGAACTGAAACGCGGCCCTTCATCGACGGCCAGCCCCTCCATCCCGGCAATCCGCGCCCACCGCCGCCAGTCCGACGCGTTGGCGGGCTGGCACCAGTCGACGTGCAGCAAGGTGGCGCGCGCGAGATCCTCTGGCCCGGTGAGACCGAGCTTCGGGCTGCAAAGCAATCCGAAGCGTTCCGAAAAAAGCGGTCGGCTGACCAGCCCGTCAAAGGGCCCGCGACCATAACGAACCGCGACATCGGCCAGTCCCGCAGCCAGATCGACCGCCTCGTTCGAGGAATGCAGCCGCAGGTCGAAATCGGGAAAGCGTTCGCGAAACGAGCCGAGCGCGGGCAGCAGCCTGCGTGCCGTAAACTGGATCGTCGCGGTCAATGTCACCGCCGCACGCCGGGACTCCGGAGCGAGATCGGCGAGCGTCCGGTCGAATGCATCGAATCCGTCGCGCAACGTCGGATATAGTCGCTCGCCCGCTTCGGTCAGCGCGACCTGCCGCACGCGGCGCGTGAACAACGCGAGCCCCAGCACATCCTCCAGCAGACGAATCTGGTGGCTGATCGCCGTCGGCGTCACTCCCAGCTCGCCCGCGGCCTTTCGAAAACTGAGATGGCGCGCCGCGGCCTCGAAGGCGCGCAACGTCGCGAGCGGCGGCAGTTTCCGATTCCGTGTCATAGATGAGTAAAATCGATCCATCAGCTGAGATATTCGCGTTCGACTACCAAAATTATAGGGGAATATATGCGTCCAGTCACCTCGTTAAATGAACTGGACTCTTCTATGAACTCCCCTGCAACATCGCCCTTGCGTATACTCCACATCGATTCCAGCGCCCGGCCCGGCCTTTCGGGTCAGGACCGGCACGGTTCGCACAGCCGGCGGTTGAGCGAACGCCTCGTGCGCCGTTGGTCGATCGCACGGCCGCAGGATGAGATCGTCTATCGCGACGTCGGCCTCGCTCCGCCGTCGCATGTCGACGCCGAATGGATCGCCGCCGCTTTCTCCCCGCCCGGCCGGCGCAGCGACGAACAGCGCGCGCGGCTGGCCGAAAGCGACCATCTGGTCGCCGAACTGATCGCTGCGGACCTCGTCGTCGTCGGGGCGCCCATGTATAATTTCGGCATGCCGGCACCGCTGAAGGCGTGGCTCGACAAGATCGTTCGTGTCGGCGTCACGTTCGGCTTCGACCGCGGGCGGGCGGGCGAGCCCTATTGGCCGATGCTGCCCCCCGGCAAGCGGCTGGTCATCCTCGGCGCGCGCGGCGATTATGGTTATGATCCGGGCGGTCGCCAGGCCGACGTCAATTTCGTCGAGGCCGGCCTGAAAGCGCCGCTCGCCTATATCGGGCTTCGCGACACCGATTCGATCGCGGTCGAATTTGACGAGTTCGCCGACGAACGCCTCGCCCAATCGATCGCCGCCGCGGAAAGCCGCGTCGATGCGCTGGTCGACCGGCTGGTTGCCGATCTGGAAGAGTGCGTGGCGGCCTGACCCCTATCCCATCCTGATATAGCCGGGCTCGGCCTCGACCCGCGCCAGCCAGCGTTGCACCGCCGGATAATCGGACAGTGCGAAGCACCCGCCCTCCTCGGCGACATGCGTATAGGCATAGAGCGCGATGTCGGCGAGCGAGAGGTCCTGCCCGGCGAACCAGTCGTGCGCCGCCAGATGGTCGTTCATCAGCTGCAGCGCCGCGGCGCCTGCCGCCTGCTTCGCCGGCACCTGCGCGCGCTGGAGTTCGGTGAAATTCGCCTCGCCGATCCACTTCATCCAGAACCGCAAGGTCGCGACATTGGGTTCGTGATTATATTGTTCGAAGAACATCCAGTGCAGCATGTCGGCGCGTTCGAACCGGTCATAGGGGATGAGGTGCGTCCCGTCGGCGAGCCAGAAGCAGGCGGCATTGCTTTCGGGCAAGAATTTGTCGCCGACCTGCAGCACCGGGATGCGGCCATTGGCGTTGACGTTCGCGAGGAAGTCGGGCGTGCGCGTCTCGCCCTTCATAATGTCATATTCGCGTCGTTCGATCGGACAGTCGAGCAGCGCCGCGGTCAGGCGGATTTTGTAGCAATTGCCGCTCGCGGCATATTCGTGAAGGATCGGCCTGTCGCCCATTGCAGCCCCCATCGTAATGAAACGCCGCCGTCTCCCGACACCGCGGCGACGCCTCTATGCGGCGTGCGCGCGGTGCCCGCAAGCGGCGGTTACGGACCGCAGCGCCACAGCCCTGCGAAGACGCGCTGCGCGCCGTCGGCGCGGTCGGCGGTCAGCGTCGCGGGACGCGGCGGCGATTCGCCGCCGCCGGGCGCCGGTCCGACCAGCGCGACGCGGAGCTGCACGCCCTTGCTGAAGAATTTGGTGCCCTTTGCCATCGCATCGAAGCCGCCGTTCGCCGACACGGCCTCGATCGTATCGCCGACCTTCACGATGCCGCGCGACGGGTCCGCCGAGGCGACGTCGCCCTGCGCATGAAGGATCGGTTGCGCGGCTTCGTCGGCGGCGAAGCTGCACGCGAGTTCGCCCTTGAGCTTGGCGCCGCTGACGTCGGCTTCGGTGAGCGCCGCCAGTTCGATCGGCGATCCGTCGCCGCCGCGCGTCGGGATGTCGACGGGCTTGATCGCGGGCACGGCGGGTTCGGCCGCCCTGCCCTCGGGCACGACGTCACCGTCATAGGATGCGGTCGGGGTTTTTTCGGTTTCGGCGGGCCCGGAACAGGCCGCAAGGGCAAAGGAGAGAGCGGTGGCGGGAAGCAACAAACTACGCATCTTCATTAGGAGAGATCATCCTCTTTTGATTGGCCCCCGCTCGCTCAACCGCCGATCCTTATCGAATGTTCCCTCGGTTCATCCCACGCGGAGCACGATCTTCCCCACATGCTCGCCCGCCTGCATCCGCGCGTGCGCGGCAGCGGCTTCGGCGAGCGGGAACGCCTGGTCCATCGCGGGCTTCCAACCACCTTCGGCGAGCCGCTGCCAGAGCGTGCCATGGATTTCGTCCGCCAGCGCCGCTTTGAAATCGGCGCTGCGGGCGCGAAGCGTCGAGCCGGTCAGCGTCAGCCGGCGGCGCATCACATCGGCGATGTCGAATTCGACCTTCGCGCCGCGCTGGAACGCGATGGTGACATGGCGCCCATCCTCGGCGAGACAAGCGAGATTGCGCGGCAGATAGTCGCCGCCGACCATGTCGAGCACGACATTGACGCCCTTGCCGCCGGTGAAGGCCTTCACCGCCTCGACATAATCCTCGGACGAATAATCGATCGCCAAATCGGCTCCGAGCGTGGTCGCGGCGGCGCATTTATCGGCGCTGCCGCACGTCACGATGATCTTGATGTCGAACAATTTGCAGAGGCCGATCGCGGTCGTTCCGATGCCGCTGGTGCCGCCGTGGACGAGCACGGTCTCGCCGTCGCGCACATAGCCGCGCTCAAACAGATTGTGCCAGACGGTGAAGACGGTCTCGGGCAGCGCCGCGGCCTCTTCCATCGAAAAGCCCTTCGGCACCGGCAGGCAGCTTCCGGCGGGCGCGATGCAATATTCGGCATAGCCGCCGCCCGCGACGAGCGCGCACACCGCCTGCCCCAGAAGCTCGGAATCGCCTCCCAGGCCAACCGCGACGATCGTCCCCGCGATTTCGAGCCCCGGCAGGTCCGACGCGCCCGGCGGCGGCGGATAAAAGCCCATGCGCTGGAGCACGTCGGGGCGGTTCACCCCCGCCGCGGCAACGCGGATCAGCACCTCGCCCGCTCCGGGCTGGGGCACCGGGCGCGTTGTCGGTTGTAGCACCTCGGGCCCGCCCGGCGCACTGATGGCGATGGCGGTCATCTCTACTGGCACGCTGGTCACGCTGCTAATTCCCCCACTGGTCCTTCGTCCCCTACCCCCTGCCTCGCCTTATTGACAGAGCCGCGACACGGGTCAACAGTCGCGCGCCTTTTAACCTTAGGGACCAGGAGGATGCGCCATGGACGATGACGACCTTCCCCGCCGCCGCGACGATGTGCTGACGGCACTGATCAAGCAGCCGCTCGATCCGCTGTCGGTCGACGAGCTGGGCGAACGCATCGAAATCCTCGAAGCCGAGATCGAGCGCATCAAGGCGCACCGCAGCGCCGCGACGAGCCAGAAGGCGGCCGCCGAGGCGTTGTTCAAAAAGGGGTGAGGATAACCGCCGGCGCCCGCTTCGAAGCACCGGCGGTTACAATATTACGCGACCTCGGCGAAGCGCAGCAGGTCGATCATCCGGAAATCGTCGCCCTTCTTCGACGCGTCGACCGTCGGCAGAAAGGGCTGCCATTCGGGATCCTGCGAGAGATAGGATCCCTTGTCGCCCTGCAGCAGCCCGAGGAACACTTCGGTGACGATGCGCGCGCCGACCGGCCCCAGCCGCTCGCCATTCTGCGTCGCCTGCGCCTCGCGCAATATATAGAACCACAGCGGCGTCCGGTCGTCGAAACCGTGCGGCTTGAGATCGGCGAGGTCGCCCTTCGACAGTTCGGGCAGCTTCATCGCTCGCGCTACGCGCTGTCCTGACGGCAGTGAGAAGGTCAGGTGGCGGAGCAGGTTGCGCTGCGCGAGCGAGGCCGGGTTCGATTTCGGATCGGGGTTCGACACGACCGAACCCGGCAGGCGGAACAGCGAGGTCGACAGCGTCGTATCGATCTTCTTGTTCGGCTTCACATTGCCGTCGCTGAAATCGAAGAAGGTCGGCCAGTCGATGAAGCGTCGCGGCGCGCGGCAACCGCCCGACAGATCGTCGGGATCGTTCGGATCCGACGGCGTCGGGGTAAAGATCATCGCGAAGAAGGGATTGCCGCCGTTGCCGGTGAAGTTCGCGCGGTACGACGGCCGCACCTGGCTGTGCCCGAAGCGGTAAGCCGCGACCGAGAATTCGACCGGGATATAGGGCTCGTTGTGCCAGTTGTAATATTTGCGGCCGTTGGTCAGCACATCGTCGACCACCGCGTCGCCGCACGTCTTGCGCAGGAATTCGTGGACGATGATCCACTGATAATGCCAGCGCACGATCCGCTGCGCCTCGGCGAAAATCTCGTCCGAACCGGTCAGCTTGATCTTGGTCTTCACATAGTCGACGACCTCGTTGTGAAACTTCAGGAAAGCGACCTGAAGCTGGCCGATGATCAGATTTTCATCATCGCGCGGGTCGGCGATCAGCGCGACCTTCTGGCTGTTGCGCGGCACGTCGAACTTGTTCGCCGTGCCCGTGGGTTCGATCAGGAACTTACCGCCCTTGCCGCCCTGCGTGTCATAGAGATGCGGACTGCCACCCGGCCCCGCGCCATAGACATTGTCGAGGCCGAAGCTGGGGGTACGGAAATTGGCGATCTGTTCGGGATCGACCTGCCGCTCGAGGCTGGAGGTCGGATCGAACGTCATGTCATGATCGAGGAACTGGCCGAGGAAGGTGAAGCCCGCGGTCAACGTCGGATTGTCGCTGTTCTTTGCCGACAGTGCCGGGTTGGTGATCAGCTCGGCGGGGGTCTTGGTCAGATTGTCTTTGGCATCCATGATGCCCCCGACCTTGCCGATCTCGATCAGCGCGGCGCGGACATCGGGGGTGTCTGCGGCAAAGGGCGGCAATTCGCCGAACATGCGGCCAAAACGGCCGGCGTCGGAATATTTGGAGCGCGGCGGAACGATGTCGCGCGGATATACGCCGTGACGAGGCATGGCAGTCTCTCCTATGGTTTTTGGGATTGTCGGGACGATCCACCCACCAAGAGAGCTGGCATCCGCTGTTTTAGGCGCGAACCTGCGGCAAGGATTGCCCCCATCCGCGCGCGGTCCCAAGATTTTAGGTGGCTAATTCAGGATTAACTTGCCGGGCCGCGGCGAAATCGCGACGGGATGAAGCGCAGACCTTCTATTCGGCTTCGGTGCTGAGCCCAAGCTCGGGAATGCCGATCGAGCGGCGCCCGCCAAAATCGGCGCGCACGACGATCACGCCCTGTTTTTCCATATATTCGACCAGCCGGCGGATACGCCCCGGCGACCGGCTGCCATAGGCGCGGCCGAGGATGTCGTCGTCGGGGCAGGGCTCGCCGTCCATCGCGGCGCGCGCGATCTGCAGGAAGGGGGCGAACATGTCATGCGGCAGCCGGTCGGCGACCGACAGCGCCTCGCGCCAGCGCGGCTCCGATGGATCGAACACGCCGCCCTTGGCGAGCGCGAAGCGGCGGCGGAAGGCGGCGAGGTCGAGCGGCACCTTCTTCAGCTTCTGCATCCGGCAGCGCACCGAAAAATCCTGATAGAGATAGGCTTCGGGCTGGAAGGCGCTGTCGGGGTCGGACAGCATTTCCTCGAGCATCGCGATCACCACCGCGTCACTATGCCCCGCTTCCTCGGCCGCCTCGACGATGTCGAACACGGGCGGGGCGTCGTGATCCTCGTGGAGCCCCTCGCTCGCCGCGATGCGTTCGAGCAATTCGCTCGCCGCAACGGGTTCGGGTTCGGGCGCAAAGACGCGCGGCGCGACCGGCGCTTCCATCTCGGTGAAGAGCATCGAGCGCATATCCTCGCCGCCCGCGACAGGCAGCGGCATCAGGCTGTGCGTTCCCATGCGCGTCGCGGTCTTCGTCGACCCGATACGCACCGACAGCGGACGCCGCGATATCGCGGGGCCGAGCCCGAGGAAATGCCCGCGTTCGAGGTCGCGGATCGCTTCGGCCTGCCGCCGCTCCATGCCGAGCAGGTCGGCGGCGCGCGCCATGTCGATGTCGAGGAAGGTGCGCCCCATCAGGAAATTGCTCGCCTCGGCGGCGACATTCTTCGCGAGCTTGGCGAGCCGCTGCGTCGCGATCGCGCCGGCAAGCCCGCGCTTGCGCCCGCGGCACATCAGGTTCGTCATCGCGGACAGGCTCGCGCGGCGGACATTATCGGCGACGTCGCCCGCGACACTCGGCGCGAACATCTGCGCCTCGTCGACCACCACCAGCGCGGGAAACCAATGCTCGCGCGGCGCATCGAACAGCGCGTTCAGGAACGCGGCGGCGCACGTCATCTGCGCCTCGATGTCGAGCGATTCGAGGCTGAGGATGATCGACGCGCGATGCTCGCGGATGCGCGCGCCCATCGCGGCGATCTCGCGCTCGTTATAATCGCCGCCGTTGATCACGACATGGCTGTACGCATCGGCGAGCGTGACGAAATCACCCTCGGGATCGATCACGATCTGCTGCACCAGCTCGGCGCTTTCCTCGAGAATGCGGCGAAGAAGGTGCGACTTGCCCGATCCCGAATTGCCCTGGACGAGCAGCCGCGTCGCCAGCAGCTCCTGGACGTTGATGTGCACGCCCTGCCCGGTGCTGTCGGTTCCGATCTCGATGCTGGTCTTCACGGACGCCGCCCTATCGGGGCGCTTGGGCAAAGACAACCGGGCGGGCATTCTGATCGCCCGATTTTGCCGCGCGACCTTGCCAAGCGGCGTGAAGCAGCCAAAAGGGCGGCATGGATTTCGACGACCAGCTCCGCCGCTATTTCGGCACCGCCGACCTCGCGGCGATCCACCCCGAGGCGCACGCCGCGGGCACCGAACGCATGCGCGTCGACTTCGGGCTGGAGACGAACCCCGGCCGCCGCTTCGCTCTGTGGGCGCTGATGTACATGCTCGGCGTCGCGCCCGACCTCGATGTCGCGTTCAAGGACGAGGGCGAGCGGAATACGGCGCGCGACTTTATGGATATGGTGGATCGGGCGGGGGAAAGTGACGGGGGCTAAGCGACCGATAGCTGTGTTCCCCGGCGAAGGCCGGGGCCCAGAGCGTTAAAGAGCAGGCGTTAGTTTAGTGCGCTCTGGACCCCGGCCTTCGCCGGGGAAGAAGCATGACAGCCAATGTCGGCTAGCGGACGTTGGGAGGCCCATCCGGTAGGGTCTCCAAATAGTCTGCAATAGCATTCGCTGTTGCAGTAGCTGCGTCCGCATCGACATGCGATAAGCCCATATGGGCGCCTGCGATTTGACAAAGATATTGGCTCGCGTCTTCTCGCGACTCCCCTACACAAAGCATCGTCGAGACCTTAAGCAGTATAGTTATCGTACTCATCGGCACAGCTTTCCGGCCAAGCATCTCCCGGCGACCCCAATCCAATGGGATCCCAAAGTGACCAACCTATGTCGCGGAGGCGCGAAAGCTTTATCTTGGGGTAAAAGGCCATGCAGAAACCTAGCTAGCAATAAGTCGGCTTTCCACCCCAAAGCATCCCCCCCCGGTCGTCATCCCGGACTTGATCCGGGATCCATCGCTGCCCTCGCCTTCTGGACCCCGGATCAAGTCCGGGGTGACGAGGTGGATTGAAGCGACCTGCGCCAAATTCTCAACGCCCCGTTAACCACACTGCAACCCCCGTCATCGTAATTTCACAAAGCCGACCGCTTTTCCCTTGCGGTGGGGCGGCGGCATCGCCACGTTGCATTTCTAAGGGGGCCGCTCTCCCCGGCCTGGTCCCCGCAAGGAGATGAAGACCATGCCGTCCTTTTCGGAAAGCCTCGAAAAGACACTACATAATGCGCTGAAGGCCGCTTCGGAGCGCCACCACGAATATGCGACGCTCGAGCATCTGCTCTATGCGCTGATCGACGACGATCATGCCGCCGAAGTGATGCGCGCGTGCGGCGTCGCGCTCGACGACCTGCAATCGGCGGTCGTCCATTATCTCGATACCGAACTCGACAGCCTGAAGGTCGAGGGGCACAGCGATCCTTCCCCCACCAGCGGTTTCCAACGCGTCGTCCAGCGCGCGATCCTGCATGTCCAGTCGTCGGGCAAGGATGAGGTGACGGGTGCCAATGTCCTCGTCGCGCTCTTCTCCGAACGCGAAAGCTACGCGGTTTATTTCCTCCAGCAGCAGGATCTGACGCGGCTCGATGCTGTGTCCTACCTCAGCCACGGCGTCGGCAAGGGCGGCAAGCCCTCGCCGCAGGCCGAGCCCGAGGAAAAGGAAGAGACGAAGGAAAAGGCCGAGGGCAAGAACAAGAAGGAAACCGCGCTCGACCAGTTCACCGTCAACCTCAACGAGAAGGCAAAGGTCGGCAAGGTCGATCCGCTGATCGGCCGCAATGCCGAGGTCGACCGCACGATCCAGATCCTCTGCCGCCGGTCGAAGAACAACCCGCTCTATGTCGGCGATCCCGGCGTCGGCAAGACCGCGATCGCGGAAGGCCTCGCGCGCAAGATTATCGAGGGCGACGTGCCCGAGGTGCTGCTGCCCGCGGTCATCTATTCGCTCGACATGGGCGCGCTGCTCGCCGGCACGCGTTATCGCGGCGATTTCGAGGAGCGGCTGAAACAGGTCGTGACCGAGCTTGAAGGCCTGCCGCACGCGATCCTGTTCATCGACGAAATCCACACCGTCATCGGTGCCGGCGCGACGAGCGGCGGCGCGATGGATGCGTCGAACCTCCTGAAACCCGCATTGTCGGGCGGCGTGATCCGCTGCATCGGCTCGACGACGTATAAGGAGTTCCGCAACCATTTCGAAAAGGACCGCGCGCTTCTCCGCCGGTTCCAGAAGATCGACGTGGTCGAACCGACGCTGGAGGACACCAAGAAGATCCTCGCGGGTCTGCGCAGCGCGTTCGAGGCGCATCACCAGGTGCGTTACACGCAGGACGCGATCAACGCCGCGGTCGACCTGTCGGCGCGTTACATCAACGACCGCAAATTGCCCGACAAGGCGATCGACGTGATCGACGAGGTCGGCGCGATGCAGATGCTCGTCGCCCCGTCGAAGCGCAAGAAGACGATCACCGCCAAGGAGATCGAGGCCGTGATCGCGACAATGGCGCGCATCCCGCCCAAATCGGTGTCGAGCGATGACAAGGCGACGCTCGCGAGCCTCGAAACCGACCTCAAGCGCGTCGTGTTCGGTCAGAACACCGCGATCGAGGTGCTGTCGTCGGCGATCAAGCTGAGCCGCGCGGGCCTGCGCGATCCCGAGAAGCCGATCGGCAACTATCTCTTCTCGGGTCCCACCGGCGTCGGCAAGACCGAGGTCGCCAAACAGCTCGCGTCGATCATGGGCATCCCGCTCCAGCGTTTCGACATGTCCGAATATATGGAACGCCATTCGGTCAGCCGCCTGATCGGTGCGCCCCCGGGGTATGTCGGTTACGATCAGGGCGGTCTGCTTACCGATGCGATCGACCAGAACCCGCATTGCGTGTTGCTGCTCGACGAGATCGAAAAGGCGCATCCCGACCTGTTCAACATATTGTTGCAGGTCATGGACCATGGCCGCCTGACCGATCATCACGGCAAGACGGTCGATTTCCGCAACGTCATCCTGATTATGACGACCAATGCGGGCGCGAGCGACATGGCGCGCGAGGGCATCGGCTTCGGCCAGTTCACCCGCGAGGATGTGCAGGAGGAAGCGGTGAAGAATCTCTTCACCCCCGAATTCCGCAACCGCCTCGATGCGATCGTGCCGTTCGGCTATCTGCCGCCCGAGGTGGTCGCGCGCGTCGTCGACAAGTTCATCCTCGAACTCGAACTGCAGCTCGCCGACCGCAACGTCCATATCCAGCTCGACGATGCGGCGCGCGAATGGCTGACCGGCAAGGGTTATGACAAGCTCTATGGCGCACGTCCGATGGGCCGCCTGATCCAGGAAAAGATCAAGCAGCCGCTCGCCGAGGAACTGCTGTTCGGCAAGCTCGTCCATGGCGGCGAGGTCAAGGTGAAGATGAAGACCGGCGACGACGCGCATGTCGGCAACCCGCTGGCCTTCGAAATCACCCCCGCCCCGCCCAAGGGCGGCAAGGGCAAGCCGAAAGCCGACAAGGCGAAGAAGGCCGCAGAATAAAGGTGACGGGGCGGCCGACGGCCGCCCCTCGCTTTTTCGGCCTCCAGCGACTATATCGCTCTTATGTACGACTATGTCTCCGTAACCGCCGCCGACGCTGCGGCCCCCGCCCGCGTTCGCGACGGCACGATCAAGCTGCACGACGAGGCGGGTTTTGCCGGCATGCGCAAGGCGGGGCGGCTGTCGGCCGAAATCCTCGACGCGCTCGTTCCCTTCGTCCAGCCGGGTGTCACCACGGCCGCAATCGACGACCTTGTCCGCACGATGATGCTCGACGGCGGCGGCATTCCAGCGACGCTCGGCTATCGCGGTTTCACGCATAGCTGTTGCACCAGCATCAACCATGTCGTCTGCCACGGCATCCCCGACGACAAGCCGGTGCGCGAGGGCGACATCGTCAATATCGACGTTACCAGCATCGTCGACGGCTGGCACGGCGACACCAGCCGCATGTATCTGGTCGGCGATGTGCCGATCAAGGCGAAGCGCCTCGTCGAGATCACCTATGAATGCCTGATGCTCGGCATCGAGCAAGCGAAGCCCGGCAACCGCATGGGCGACGTCGCGCACGCGATCCAGACCCACGCCGAGAAACATCGCTATTCGGTCGTCCGCGATTTCTGCGGCCACGGCCTCGGCCAGATGTTCCACGACGCGCCCGAGGTCGTCCACGCCGGACGCCCCGGCACCGGACCCGAACTTCGCCCCGGCATGTTCTTCACGATCGAGCCGATGATCAACACCGGCAAATATGCGGTGAAGATGCTCGCCGACGGCTGGACCGCGGTGACGCGCGACCGCAGCCTCTCGGCGCAGTTCGAACACAGCATCGGAATCACCGAGACAGGCTGCGAGATTTTCACAGCCAGCCCCAAGGGTCTGAACGCCCCGCCTTGGGCATAAGCGAGACGTGACGCCTTGACTGTTCCCCGGCGAAGGCCGGGGCCAGTGCGTTATCACGCGACGTTGGTTTCTATTTCGCTCTGGCCCCCGGCCTTCGCCGGGGAGCAGTCAAGGCGTCGCACGCTAAGCCCCCCTCCCCACCCCCATTTTCCCGCTTGCACCCTTGCGCCATCGCGCGCAGTCTTGACGTTAACGTCAACGATAGGCGTCGAACGGGAGAGCAAGGGATGGCGAAACGGGTCTGGACAGCCGCGCTGCTGGGCTGCGCGGCACTGGCGTTGGCTTCATGCAACGCGTCGAAGAATGACAGTATCTCGGGTGGCAGCGCCCTCGACGATGCCGAGAAAGCCAGCGAGACCCTGCTCAAGACCGGCGGCAACGGCGACAATTGGGGCGCGATCGGTTACAGCTATGACGAGCAGCGCTTCAGCCCGCTGACCGATATCGACGACAAGAATGTGGGCAACCTCGGCATCGCATGGACCGCCGACCTCGACGATGCGCGCGGGCAGGAAGCGACCCCGGTGGTCGTCGATGGCGTGATGTATGTCACCCACGCCTGGTCAAAGGTCAGCGCATGGGATGCCGCAACCGGCAAACCTTTATGGAAATTCGATCCCAAGGTTCCCGGTGAGCGCGCAGTTTCGGCGTGCTGCGACGTCGTCAATCGCGGCGTCGCGGTCTGGGGCGACAAGGTCTTTGTCGGCGCGCTCGACGGCCGCCTGATCGCGCTCGACAAGAAGACAGGCAAGGAGCTGTGGTCGACGCAGACCTTCGACACGTCCAAACCCTATACGATCACCGGCGCGCCGCGCGTCGTGAAGGATATGGTGCTGATCGGCAACGGCGGCGCCGAATTCGGGGTGCGCGGTTATGTCACCGCTTACGACGCCGACACGGGCAAGGAGCGCTGGCGCTTCTACACTGCGCCGAACCCGACCAAAGCCAAGGACGGCGCGGCGTCGGACGACATCTTTGCAACCAAGGCCAACGCGACATGGTCCGACAAGGGCGAGTGGCAAACCTCGGGCGGCGGCGGCACCGTGTGGGATGCGATCGTCTACGACAAAGATCTCGACCAGATCTATCTCGGCGTCGGTAACGGCAATCCGTGGAACCACGGCACGCGCTCGAATGGCGAGGGCGATAACTGGTTCCTCTCGTCGGTCGTCGCGCTCGATGCCACGACGGGCAAATATAAATGGCATTATCAGGAGACGCCCGGCGAGACGTGGGATTATACCGCGACCCAGCCGATCATCCTCGCCGAGCAGGCGGTGAACGGTAAGCCGGTCAAGGTGCTGTACCATGCGCCGAAGAACGGCTTCTTCTTCACCATCGACCGTGCGAGCGGCAAGCTGATCGACGCCAAGCCCTTCGTCGATGGCATCAACTGGGCGACGGGTTACGACATGGCGACCGGCCGCCCGATCGAAAATCCCGAGGCGCGCTTCTACAAGACCGGCAAGCCCTTCATCGCTATCCCCGGCGCATTGGGCGCGCACAACTGGCACCCGATGAGCTTCAATCCGGCGACGGGGCTCGTTTACATTCCGGCGCAGCAGATACCGCAGGGCTATCTCGCCGACATGACCGAGCTCGATAAACGCAAGGTCGTCGGCTTCAACACCGGCTCGTCGCTGACCGCGACGATGATGCCCGACGACAAGGCGGCGTATCGCGCCGCGGTCGCCGCCACCACCGGCCGCCTCGTCGCCTTCGACCCGCGCACCGGCAAGGTCGCGTGGGCGGTCGACCATCCCGCGGCGTGGAACGGCGGCACGATGACGACCGCGGGCAATCTGGTATTCCAGGGAACGAGCACGGGCCGCTTCCGCGCCTATGCCGCCGACACCGGCAAGCAATTGCTCGACCTCGACATGCAGTCAGGGATCGTCAGCGCGCCCTCGACCTTCCGCGTCGGCGGGGTGCAATATGTCGCCTTCCAGACGAGCAAGGGCGGCGCCTTTCCGCTCGTCGCCGGGGTTGCGGGCGGCGTGACGCGTAAGGTGCCCAATATCCCGCGCCTCGTCGTGATGAAAATCGGCGGCACGGTGAAGCTCCCCGCGCCGCCCGCGTCGGCGGCGCTCGCGTGGAACCCGCCGCCGCAGTTCGGCACGCCCGCGCAGGTTGCGGCGGGCAAAGCACATTTCGGGCGCTATTGCATCGTCTGTCACGGCGACAGCGCGATCGGCAACGGTTTCACTCCCGACCTCCGCGTCTCGGGTACGCTCGCAAACGCCGATGCGTGGAAATCGGTGATCATCGACGGCGCGCTCAAGGACCGCGGCATGGTGAGCTTCGCGAAGGTGCTCACGCCCGCCGACGCCGAAGCGCTTCGCGCCTATGTCATCGACCGGTCGAACTGGACCAAGGCCAATCTGGCCGACTCCTCGGCACCGATGGGACGCTGACCGCCCAAAAATTAGGCACCCTAAGAACGCCGTTGCCCACCCCTTGGGCAGCGGCGTTCTTTCGTTTCAAATTTCTTACCAGAACCCCGCGATTCGCCAATTGGCACGGCTTTTGATTGGTGCAAGATGGCGGGACACCGCACCGACTCGACGGCGAACCGGGCAGGCACACCTGATCCGGCTCGATGCGCAAGGGGCGGCGGCCAGCCCAAAGGGGGACGAAAAGCGTGAAGAAGATTGAGGCGATCATCAAGCCGTTCAAGCTCGACGAAGTGAAGGAAGCGCTGCACGAAGTGGGTGTCAGCGGCATCACCGTCACCGAGGCCAAGGGTTTCGGACGGCAGAAGGGGCATACCGAACTGTATCGCGGCGCCGAATATGTCGTCGACTTTCTGCCCAAGGTGAAGCTGGAGGTCATCGTCGAGGACTCGATGGCCGAACGCGTCGTGGAGGCGATCGCTGCCGCCGCGCAGACCGGCCGCATCGGCGACGGCAAGATCTTCGTCATTCCGGTCGAAACGGCGCTCCGCATCCGCACCGGCGAACGCAACGAGGACGCGCTTTAATCTTTCGCATTTTTCGAAAACCCGACAACCCCCGGCACGCCGGATCATTTCGCAAGAAGGAAGCATAGACGATGGCTACGAAGCCCAAGGATATCATCGCGCGGATCAAGGAAAACGACATCGAGTGGGTCGACCTGCGCTTCACCGACCCCAAGGGCAAGTGGCAGCACCTGACGATGGTCGCCTCGGTCCTCGGCGAGGACGAGCTCGAAGACGGCCTGATGTTCGACGGCTCGTCGATCGAAGGCTGGAAGGCGATCAACGAGTCGGACATGATCCTGAAGCCCGACCTCGACGCCGTCTATGACGATCCCTTCTCGGCGACCCCGATGCTCGTGATCTTCTGCGACATCGTCGAGCCGTCGACCGGCGAAGGCTATGCCCGCGACCCGCGCACCACGGCGAAGCGCGCCGAGGCCTATGTCGCCTCGACCGGTATCGGCGACACCGTCTATGTCGGCCCCGAAGCCGAATTCTTCATGTTCGACGACGTCCGCTTCGAAACCGGCTATAACAAGTCGGGCTTCGAGATCGACGACATCGAGCTGCCGACGAACACCGGCCGCAGCTATGAAGGCGGCAACCTCGCGCACCGTCCGCGCGCCAAGGGCGGCTATTTCCCCGTCGCGCCGGTCGACAGCGCCGTCGACATCCGCGCCGAAATGGTCTCGACCATGCTCGAACTCGGCCTGCCGTGCGACAAGCATCACCATGAAGTCGCCGCCGCGCAGCACGAGCTCGGCCTGACCTTCGGCACGCTGACCGAAACCGCCGACCGCATGCAGATCTACAAATATGTCGTGCACCAGGTCGCGCATGCTTATGGCAAGACCGCGACCTTCATGCCGAAGCCGATCAAGGACGACAACGGCAGCGGCATGCACACCCACATCTCGATCTGGGAAAAGGGCAAGCCGCTCTTTGCCGGCAACGGCTATGCCGGCCTGTCGGACATGTGCCTCTATTTCATCGGCGGCGTGGTCAAGCACGCCAAGGCGCTCAACGCCTTCACCAACCCGACGACGAACAGCTACAAGCGCCTCGTCCCGGGCTTTGAAGCGCCGGTGCTGCTCGCTTACTCGTCGCGCAACCGTTCGGCCTCGTGCCGCATTCCGTACGGCGCTGGCGCCAAGTCGAAGCGCGTCGAGTTCCGTTTCCCCGACGCGATGGCCAACCCCTATCTCTGCTATTCGGCGCTGCTGATGGCGGGCCTCGACGGCATCCAGAACAAGATTCACCCGGGCGACCCGATGGACAAGAATCTGTACGACCTGCCGCCCGAGGAGCTGAGCGAAGTCCCGACCGTCTGCGGTTCGCTTCGCGAAGCGCTCGACAGCCTGCTCGCCGACCACGACTTCCTCTTGAAGGGCGACGTCTTCTCGAAGGACCAGATCGAAGCTTATGTCGAGCTGAAGTGGGACGAAGTCTATCGTTTCGAACAGACCCCGAGCCCGGTCGAGTTCGACATGTACTACAGCGCCTGATCCAACAGGGTCAGATCGCCTAAGGGAGGGCGTCCGGTTCGGGGGAACCGGGCGCCCTTTTCTTTTGGCCGTCCGTCCCCATTACGCTTTGGTAAGCCCTTCGCGTTAAGAGAGGGCAGTCTTTCCGGGGGGAATGCTCGATGTTTCGCATTATGGTGCCGATTGCCGCGATGCTGCTGACGACCGGCTGCGGCAAGATAGCCGAGCTGGTGAACCAGACGCGGACCGTCGCGGCACCGCGAGAACAGGTGTTCGCCAAGATGTTCGGCGACGACAGCGCCTTCACCGGCCTGCCGCTCGTCACCAACGGCGGATCGACACGCCTCTACGAACTCGTCGTGCAAAAGGGCGAGCCCGGGTTCGAACAAATGGTGCCCGACGAGCGGCCCGAGGCGTATAAGGTCAAGATCGCGGTCGCGATGGAGATCCCGCGCGAGGCGCATCTGATTTACAGCGTCGACGACGGCGCACTGTCCACGGGGCTGAAGTTCACCTTCGACGAGTTGGCGCCCGATCGCACCCGCGTCGCGTTCGCCATCGACGACCTGACGGGCACCGAAACGAAAGGCTTGGCGGTCAATCGCTCCGCACTGACAAAGATTGCCCGCGACGCGCTGGGCAAGCTCGACGATTTCGAGGAGGTCAAAGAGCCCGCTTGAGGCGGCACGGGATCGCCGCCCGTATGGCGAACCCGGCGGGGTTGCGATCCCCGCCCCCCGATGGCAGGTTGCGGTCGGGGTGGGGTTCGATCACGAAAGGCTGTTTGGCCATGCGGATGCGCGTCTTTGCCGCCCTTACCCCTTTCCTCCTCGCGTCGTGCGGCGGAGGCGATGGCGGGGGCAGCACACCGCCCGCGGCCAATGCGCCGCCGGCCTTCACCTCGCTCCAGACCGCCAGCGTCGTCGAAAACACCGCCGCCGCCTATCAGGCGACCGCGAGCGACCCCAATGGCGATGCCCTGACCTTTGCGATCGACGGCGGCGCCGATGCCGCGCTCTTCTCGATCACCGCGGCCGGCGCGCTGCGCTTCAACGCCGCGCCCGATTTCGACCTGCCCGGCGATGCCAATGGCGACAATATCTATACGGTCCAGCTCCGCGTCAGCGACGCCAGCGCCAGCGCGACGCAAACGGTCAACATCACCGTCACCAACAGCCGCGAGGGCATCGCGGTCGCGCGCGTCGGCACCGGCTTCAGCCAGCCGACCTATGTTCTCGGCATTCCGGGCAGCAGCGACGTCTATGTGCTGGAAAAGGCGGGGCGGGTCTATCGCCTGAATCCCTCGACCGGCGTGAAGACACTGCGCTTCACGGTCGGCGATCTGTCGACCGACGGCGAGCGCGGATTGCTCAGCATGGCGCTGCTGCCGAACCCGGCGAATTCCGATCGCTTCATGATCTATTGCACCAATGCCGCCGGCGATATCGAGATTCGCGAATATGGAACCCTCTCCGGAACGCCGCAAATATTGGCGAGACTCTCGATACCGCATCCCGGCGCGAACAATCATAATGGCGGTTCGATGATCTTCGGCCCCGACGGCTTTCTCTATGCCGGGGTGGGCGACGGCGGCGGCTCGGGCGATCCCGGCAACAACGCCCAGAACCCCAATTCGCGGCTCGGCAAGATATTGCGGATCAGGGTGGTCGAAGATCCCTATGCGGGTGCGTCGCCGACCTTCTTCACTCCGGCGCCCGGCAACCCCTATCTCAGCGGCGGCGGGGATCCGTACGTCTATGCCCTTGGCCTCCGCAATCCGTTCCGTACCTCCTTCTCGGGCACGACGCTGATCATCGCCGACGTCGGGCAAGGCGCTGTCGAGGAAATCGACCTGGTGACGACCACACAGCCAGGGCTGAACTTCGGCTGGCGCTTCAAGGAAGGGACCCAGTCTTTCACCGGCACGGCACCCGGCGGGCTCACCGACCCGGTCGCCGAATATGGCCATGGCAGCGGTCCGCGGCAGGGCAATTCGATCACCGGCGGCTATGTCTACCGCGGCCCTGTGGCGTCCTTGCAGGGCCAATATGTCTTCGCCGACTTCGTCTCGAACAATATCTGGTCGGTGCCTTTCGCCAGCCTCGTCCCCGGCCAGACGCTCGCCTCTTCGCGCTTCGCGCGGCGGAACGAGGATTTTGCACCCGACGCCGGGACGCTGAATTCGATCGCTTCGTTCGGCGAGGACAGCGCGGGCAACCTCTTCCTCATCAGCATCGGCGGCGATATTTTCATGGTCCGCCCCGGAACCTGAGCGGGTTCCCGGCCATTTCCTTGCAGGGGGGCCAGCCCGCAAGGAAATGCCATGCCTGTCCCCCTGACCGCCGCCGCCATCAACTGCTCGCTTTCGGCCAAGGGCCGCGCCAGTTCGACCGACGCAATGATCGCGGTGCTCGCCGAACATTTCGCGGCTCTGGACGTGACGGTCGCCGACCCGATCCGCATCGCCGCCCACAACGTCAAATGGGGCGTGACCTCGAACCAGGGACCGGACGACGAATGGCCCGCGATCCGCAAACAGATCCTCACCGCCGACATATTGATCTTCGGCACGCCGATCTGGATGGGGCAGGCGTCGAGCGTCGCCAAGCTCGTGATGGAGCGCATGGACGCCTTCCTGTCGGAAACCGACGATCGGGGGCGCATGCCGAGCTATTCGAAGGTCGCGGTCGCCGCGATCGTCGGCAATGAGGATGGCGCACACCATGTCTCGGCTCAGATCTTCCAGGCGCTCAACGATGTCGGCTGGACGATCCCCGCGGTCGCCGCCTGCTATTGGGTCGGCGAGGCGATGGGATCGACCGACTTCAAAGATCTCGAACACCGCCCGCGCAAGGTCACCCAAACCGCTAAGATGGTCGCCGCCAACGCGGCGCACCTCGCAAGACTGCTCAAACAGGCACCCTACCCCGGCTGAGCGCTTGCCGAGGCGAGGTGGAGGCGGCACAAGAGGCTGTTCAGAGGAGCCTCCCCATGAAATCACTGCCGCTTGCCGCTCTCGTCGCCCTTCAGCTCGCGCTTGTCCCGGCGGCGGAAGCCAAGCTCTCGAAGGCCGAAAGCGCCATGGCGAAGACGGTCGCGGCCGAACAGGACCGCAACCTCGCGTTGCTCGAAAAGCTCGTCAACCAGAACAGCGGCTCACTCAATCTCGAGGGCGTCAAAAAGGTCGGGGCGATGATGCGCACCGAACTCGAACCGCTGGGTTTTAAGGTCGAATGGAAGCCGATGCGCGACACCGGACGCGCCGGCCATCTGATCGCCACGCACAGCGGCAAGCCCGATGCCAAGCGCCTGCTGCTGATCGCGCATCTCGATACGGTGTTCGAACCCGACTCGCCCTTTCAGAAATTCACTCGCAAGGGCGATATGGGCGAAGGCCCCGGCGCGGGCGACGACAAGGGCGGCATGGTCGTGATCGTCGCGGCGCTGCGCGCGATGCAGGCCGCGGGGACGCTGAAGGACGCAAATATCGAAATCCACATGACCGGCGACGAGGAGGATTCGGGCAGCCCGATCGAGAAAGCGCGCGCCGACCTGATCGCGGCGGGCAAGCGCAGCGACGTCGCGCTCGATTTCGAGGGGCTTGTGCGCGACAATGGCGCCGACATGGGTTCGGTCGCGCGGCGCTCGTCGGACAGCTGGACCGTCACCGCGACGGGCAAGAGCGCGCACAGTTCGGGTATCTTCAGCGCCGCGGCGGGCGACGGCGCGATCTATGAACTCACGCGCATCGTCCACCGCTTCCGCACCGAGCTGCCCGAGCCGAACCTCACCTTCAACATCGGGCTGATCGCAGGCGGGCAGCAGGCCGATCTCGACGCGGGCGGCATCCGCGCGACGGTGACCGGCAAGACCAACATCATCGCACCAGTAGCGGTCGCGCGCGGCGATCTGCGCGCGCTGTCGTCCGAACAGATCGAACGGGTGAAGGCGAAAATGACGGCGATCGTCGCCGAACATGCCCCCGGCACCGATGCCAAGATCGCTTTCGATCCCGGCGGCTATCCCTCGATGGCGCCGACCGACGGCAATCGCGCCTTGCTAGCGAAGCTCAACGGCGTGAACCGCGATCTCGGGCTGGCCGAAATGGCGCCGCTCGATCCGCTGAAGCGCGGCGCGGGAGACATCAGCTTCGTTGCCGCCGATGTCGACGGGCTCGCGGGACTCGGGCCGTACAGCACGGGCGACCATGCCCCGGGCGAAGCCGTCGACATCCCCAGCATCGCGCGACAGGCGACGCGCGCTGCCATCCTGATGTCACGTCTTTCCGCTGAAAAACGCTGACCTGCCGCAATTGGCAGTTGGCCTTTGCTTGATTCATCCGCCACAGTGATTAGGTAGCAATCCGAGACGGATTCACCGCCGATGGGAGACAGGACATGAGCACCGAAACGCACCTCAAACAGAATTACATCGGCGGCCGTTGGGTCGACAGCAAAGGCGGCAAGCCGCACGACGTCATCAACCCGGCGACCGAAGAAGCCGCCTCGACGATCGTCCTCGGCACCGCCGCCGACGTCGACGATGCCGTCGCCGCAGCGCGCGAAGCCCTGAAGAGCTGGTCGCAGACGACGCGCGAAGAGCGGCTCGACCTTTTGAACCGCATTGTCGAGGAATATAAGAAGCGCGCCCCCGACCTTGCCAAATCGATGGCGAGCGAAATGGGCGCTCCCGTCAGCTTCGCGGGCACCGCGCAGGTCGGCGCGGGCATCGGCGGCTTCCTCGGCACCATCGCGGCGTTGAAAGACTTCAGCTTCACCGAAAAATACGCCGCGGGCGTCATCGCATACGAGCCGATCGGCGTCGTCGGCATGATCACGCCGTGGAACTGGCCGCTGAACCAGATCGCACTCAAGGTCGCCCCCGCGCTCGCCGGCGGCAACACGATGGTGCTCAAGCCGTCGGAAGAATGCCCCGGCAACGCGACGATCTTCGCCGAAATCCTCGATGCCGCGGGCGTGCCGCCGGGCGTGTTCAACCTCGTGCAGGGCGACGGCCCGACCGTCGGCAACGCGATCAGCGCGCACCCCGGCATCGAAATGGTGAGCTTCACCGGCTCGACCCGCGCGGGCATCCTCGTCGCGAAGGCGGCCGCCGATACCGTCAAGCGCGTCCATCAGGAACTTGGCGGCAAGTCGCCGAACATCGTCCTGCCCGACGCCGATTTCGCCGCGGTACTGCCGCCGACGGTGCAGGGCGTGCTCGTCAACACGGGCCAGAGCTGCATCGCCCCGACGCGCATCCTCGTCCAGAAGGATCGCGAGGCCGAGGCAGTCGGCGTGATCAAGGCGATGTTCGACGGGACGTCGGTCGGCGACCCGCAGGCCGAGGGCGGCCATATCGGCCCGGTCGTCAACAAGGCGCAGTTCGACAAGATCCAGGGCCTGATCCAGTCGGCGATCGACGAAGGCGCGACGCTGGAGACCGGCGGCACCGGCCTCCCGTCGAACGTCAACCGCGGCTATTATATCAAGCCGACCGTCTTCTCGGGCGTTACGCGCGACATGCGCATCGCCAACGAGGAAATCTTCGGACCCGTCGCGACGATCATGGCCTATGGCGACCTCGACGAAGCCGTCGATATCGCCAACGACACCGAATATGGCCTGTCGGCGGTGATTTCGGGCGACCCCGCCAAGGCGGCTGACGTAGCACCGAAGCTGCGCGCCGGCATGGTCGCGGTCAACGCGTGGGGCCCCGGCCCGGGCGCGGCGTTCGGCGGCTACAAGGCATCGGGCAACGGCCGCGAAGGCGGCGTGTTCGGGCTGAAGGACTTCATGGAAGTGAAGTCGATCAGCGGCATTCCGGCCTGATCTTCTCCCCACCCGCTTGCAGGAGGGGTCGGGGGAGGGCCTGTAGCCTCGCCAACCCTCCCCGCTACGACTAGCGAGCAAGCTCGCAAGCCTCGCTGCCCCTCCCGTAAACGGGAGGGGTTTTTCTTTGAGTGCTACAGAGCTAAGCGCTCCCGCATGACCACGCGCTCACCGCTCGCCCCCGCCGCCTTCCCCGCCCTCCCCGACATCGCCGGGGTGACGCGCCGCGTCGCGCGTGCGCAGTACAAGAATTGGGACCGCTGCGACCTCACCTATGTCGAGCTCGCGCCCGGCACCACGGTCGCGGGCGTCTTCACGCGCAATGTCTGCTGCTCGTCCGAAGTCGAGCTCGGCCGCGAGCAGGTGAAGGGCGGCATCGGCCGCGCGCTGATCGTCAACGCGGGCAACAGCAACGCCTTCACCGGCTATCGTGGGCGCGAGGCGGTCGAGCAGATCATGGCGCAGGTCGCGGACCATCTCGGCTGCGAACCGGCCGAAGTCTTCGTCAGTTCGACCGGCGTCATCGGCGTGCCCTTGCCCAAGGACAAGGCCCGCGCCGGGGTCGAAGCCGCGCTGACCGCGGAGCCCTGCTCGTGGGAAGCCGCCGCCGACACGATCGGCACTACCGACACCTTCGCGAAGGGCTCGGGCGCGAGCGCGATCGTCGATGGCAAGACCGTCCATGTCGCAGGGATCGTCAAGGGGTCGGGAATGATCGCCCCCGACATGGCGACGATGCTCGGCTATATCTTCACCGACGCCGTGGTCGCGCCTGCGCTTTTGCAGGAGATGCTGAGCGAAGCGACCAGCGGCAGCTTCAACAGCATCACCGTCGACAGCGATACGTCGACCAGCGACACCGTGCTGCTCTTCGCGACCGGGCAGGCGGGCAACGCCACGCTCACGACCCGTGACGATCCGGGCGCCGACGCGCTCTACGCCGCGATCCGTTCGGTCGCGCTCGATCTCGCGCAACAGGTCGTGCGCGACGGCGAGGGCGCGTCGAAGTTCATCGAGATACAAGTGACCGGCGCCACCAGCGACGACAGCGCGAAACGCGTCGCGCTCGCGATCGCCAACTCGCCGCTGGTGAAAACCGCAATCGCGGGCGAGGACGCGAACTGGGGCCGCGTCGTGATGGCGGTGGGCAAGGCGGGCGAACCCGCCGACCGCGACCGCCTCGCGATCCGCTTCGGCGATCATTGGGTCGCGAAGGACGGCCTGCCCGTCGATGGCTATGACGAAGCGCCGGTTGCGGCGCACCTCAAAGGTCAGGACATCCGCGTCGGCGCCGACCTGGGGCTCGGCGAGGGCCGCGCGACCGTTTGGACGTGCGACCTCACCCACGGATATATCAGCATCAACGCCGATTATCGGAGCTGATGACCGCCTCAAACAGAGATATATATAACTCTAAAGCTTGTGAATTTCTCCGAGTTTTGCTTCCGGACGGCGTGAACCCGCGTCACCCTTACGGCACTTTCGCCGTGGACCGGGCCTGACCGCACGACGCCTTCATCAGTCCCGTGAAAGCCGCATCGCGGCGCCCCCGCCCGGTGCGAGCCAGAGTTTGTAGCTGTCGCCCTTCTTCACCTTGATCGTATCATAGGCGATGCGGTGCCGCGCGTCGGTCAGATAGATGGCGCCCTCGCCATCCTTCCAGATCGTGGCGGTATAGGTTTTTCTCGGCTCGAGGAAATCGAAGCGCAGCGTCAGCGTGCGTTCGGTCGCGTCGTTGACCCCGCCGACATACCAGTCGGCGCTGCCCCGGTCCTTGCGCGCGAAGATCGCATAATCGCCGACCTCACCCGCGATCAGGCGGCTTTCGGACCAGTCGGCGGGAACCGCCTTGATGAATTCGAGCTCGCGCGGATGCGCTTCCAGATTCTCGATGAAGTCGGCGGCCATCTGGATCGGCGAATAGATGGCAAGATATAGCCCGAGCTGCTTTGCAAGCGTCGAGGCGAGCGGCGCCTTGTTCGCGCCCTCGAGGCTCAGCACGCCCGGGGTAAAGTCCATCGGCCCCGACAGCATGCGCGTATAGACGAGCGTCGGTTCATGGTCCGGGCCGTTCGCGAAGGCGCCCCACGCGTTATACTCCATGCCACGCGCGCCTTCACGCGCAACCCAGTTGGGATAGGTGCGGCGCAGGCCCGTATCCTTGATCGGTTCGTGCGGATTGACCGCAACATGATACTTCGCCGCGGTTTCGACGACCTTCAGATGGTGCTGCACCTGCCGCTGGCCGTCGTGCCATTCCATCGCGGCCGTGCCCGGTGTCGCGCCGGGCGCAATGATCCCGCCCGCGTCGGCGACATAACCGGTCTTCACCGTCCCGACACCGAGCTGGCCATAGAGCTTCATCGCGTCGTCGAGCTGCGCCTCATAGACCGCGATATTGCCGCCGGTTTCGTGGTGGCCGATCAGCTGGACGCCCTTTTTGCGCGCATAGTCGGTGACGGCCTTCAGGTCGAAATCGGGGGTCGCCTGCGTGAAGCTGAACTCGTCGCCATGGCCGAACCAATTGCCGTTCCAGCCCTTGTTCCAGCCCTCGACCAATACGCCGCCAAAGCCGTGCTTCGCCGCGAAGTCGATATATTGCTTCGTGCGTTCGGTCGTCGCACCATGCTTCGGCCCCTCGGCCCAGCTCCAGTCGCCGCGGATCATCCCCCACCAGATGCCGATATATTTCATCGGCTTGAACCAGCTGACATCGCCCAGCTTGTTCGGTTCGTTGAGGTTGAGTTCGAGGTCGCTTTCGACGAGACCCGCCGCAGTGTCGGCGATGCGGATCGTCCGCCACGGCGTCGCGAACGGCAGGTCGCGGACGACGCGTGCGCCCTTCGACGACGGCGACAGCGTCGCGCGGAACTTCTGTCCCTCGGCGCGCTTGAACCACATGCCGGCATAGTCGACGAGCGCCGCTTCGTGGAATGCCAGATGCGTCCCGTCGTCGAGGCGCATCGTGATCGGGGTGTGCGCGGTCGCGACTGCGTCGATCGGCGTTTTTTGATAGTTTTGCTCGTAGCGGTTCCACTCGCCGCCGGTGATCCACCATGCGGTGCCGTTGGGGGCTATGTCGAATTCGGTGATTTCGTCGATGATCTCCGCGGTCTTGAGGCCGGGCTGCTCAGGGAGTTCGTAGCGGAAGCCGATGCCGTCGTCGAAGAGGCGGAAGCGGACGTTCATCGCATGGCCGCCCCAGCTTTCGTTCTGGCGGAAGCGGACGAGCAGTTCGTTGTGCCGGTCGCGCACGAAGCGGCGCTCGCCCCACGGCTGTTCCCAGCGCGTGTCGCCGCTCGCGCGCTCGACGCTTTCGATCGCGAAGCCGCGCTGTAGCCCGATGCGGTCGGCGAGGATGAAACCGAGCTTCGACGGCGCGATCAACAGCTTGCCCTTGCGCGACAGCGACCAGGTCGGGCGCTGGTCGTTGTCGGTCGAAACCGTCAGCACAATGGCGCCGTCGGGCGAGGATGCCGTCTGCTCGGGCCGCGTGTCCTGCGCGAAGGCGGGCGCCGCTGCCGCGGCGAGCAGCGGGAGGGCGGCGAACAGGCTACGCATCAATTTGTTCCTTCGAGTTTCAGCCAGAGAGCGCCGCACGGCGGCAAATGCGCCGGATCGGCGCCGTTCAGCGCGACGACCGGAACACCGCCCGCCGCATGGGCCGCGACATCGATCGTCCCGCCACCGAGATTGAAGAGGCAACGGATATGCTCGCCGTCCGCGATCCGGTCGAAAACGAGCAGGTCTCCCTCGGCGATCCAGCGCGCGTCGCGGCCGAGGCGCAGCGCCGGGTGCGCGGCGCGCAGCGCGACGAGTTGGCGCGTGAGGTTGAGCAGCGACGCGGGATCACCCTGTTGCCGGTCGACCGCGAGCGCGCCGTGCTCGGCGCCCAGCGGCAGCCACGGATCGGCGCTCGAAAAACCCGCATGCGTTTCGCCCGCCGCCCACGGCAGCGGGGTGCGCGCGCCGTCGCGCGACAGCGTCAGCGGCCAGTTCTTGAGCGCCTCGGGATCCTTCACCAGCTCGAACGGGATCTCGACCTGGTCAAGCCCCAGTTCCTCGCCATTATAGAGGATGATATTGCCGCGTAGCGCGCAGAGCAGCGCCATCTTCATCCGCGCATAGGCTTGCCCGTCGACGCCTTCGGGGGTCCAGCGCGACAGTGCGCGCGGCGCGTCGTGGTTCTCGAACGCCCAGCTCGGCCAGCCGATTCCGGGCGCTTCGGGCCATTGCTCGGCCGCCTCGCGCACCAGTTGCGGCGTCAGCCGGTCGGCATAGAGGAAGTCGAAGCCATAGGCGCTGTTAAGCCGGCGCTCGCCCGCGGTGAACAGCTTCATCTCGCGCACCGCATCGTCGCCGCCGACTTCGGCGACGGTGAAGCTGCCCGGATATTGATCGGTCAGCGCGCGGATGCGTTCGAGGAAGAGCGGGATGTCAGGGTGCGACTGGTTGTGGATTTTCTGCTGGAAGTCGAACGGGCGGGTGCGGACCTTGTTCGACGGCGGTGCGGGCGGATTGTCGCGGAATTCGGGATCGTGCATCGAGAAATTGATCGCATCGATGCGAAAGCCGTCGACGCCGCGATCGAGCCAGAAGCGCACGACGCCGAGCAGCGCGTCCTGCACCTCCGGGTTGTGAACATTGAGCTGCGGCTGCGAGCCGAGGAAATTATGCATATAATATTGGCCGCGCCGTGCGTCCCACGTCCACGCCGGGCCGCCGAACACCGACTGCCAGTTGGTCGGCGGCGACCCGTCGGGCTTTGCATCGGCCCAGACATACCAGTCGGCCTTGTCATTGTCCTTGCTCGCGCGGCTCGTCGCGAACCACGCATGCCGGTCGGAGGTGTGCGCGAACACAAGATCGGTCGTGACCTTCAGCCCCAGCGCATGCGCGCGCGCCACCAGCGCGTCGAAATCGGCGAGCGTCCCGAAAATCGGGTCGACGCCCACATAATCGGCGATGTCATAGCCGAAATCGTCCATCGGCGAGGGGTAGAAGGGCGAGAGCCAGATCGCGTCGACGCCAAGCGCGGCGACATAGTCGAGGCGCGCGGTGATGCCCGCGAGGTCGCCGATCCCGTCGCCGTTCGAATCGGCAAAGCTGCGCGGGTAGATCTGATAGATCGCCGCGCCCTTCCACCACGGCGCCTCGGCGGCGGCGGGCAAGCTGGCATTCTGGACGAGGGACTGGGTCATTATGGCGTGGTCTTCGCTTATTCGCTGGCCTGGCAAATGATCGTGCCGAAGGCGGGGAGGGACAGATGGATGCTGCCCGGCGCGGCGGGGCTTGCCGGACAGTCACCGTGGAGTGCGGTAAAGCCCGCACTTTTCATATCGATGGCAATATTGGCCGACAGCGGCGCCGCCGACGTGTTGAAGGCGAGCAGCACTTCGCGCCCCGTCACCGGATCGAAACGCGATACCGCAAGCAGTCCGGGCTTGTCGGAAAAGGCGCGAACCTTTGTCGCGCCGCGTGTGAGCGCGGGCGTCTTGCGCCGGATTTCGGACAGCGCCGCGATGAGGCGATAGAGCGGATGCGCGGGGTCGAAATTGGCGGCCGCGGTCGTCGCGTCGCTGCCGAGCAGGTCATTGTCGTTATAGACCGTGACCTTCGACGCGAACATATCCTCGCGCGCGAGCTGGTCCTTGTCGTCGGACAGGAACCCCTGCTCGTCGCCATAATAGATCGTCGGCACCCCGCGCAGCGTGAGCAGCATTGCATGGCCGAGCATCACGCGCTGCAGTAGCTCAGCCTCGCTCGCCTTGGGGTTCGCCGCCTTCACGAACATCGCGAAACGGCCCATGTCGTGGTTGCCGAGGAAGGTCGGCAGCCCTTGCGCCGCCCCTGCCCCGCCCTTGTAGAGCGCGTCGCCGTCGAACAGCCGCGCGAACTGGTCGGTCCCCTTCGTCCCGCTCACCGCATCGATCGCCGCGCGCGCGAAGCCGAAGTCGAGCACCGCGGGCAGGCCCGCCGCGTGCGTATACCAGGCGAGCGCGCCCGGATCGACCGCGTCGACATAGACTTCGCCGAAGATGTGGAAATTGGGAATGCCGCGCGCCTTCGCGCGCGCCTGCATCGCGGGCACGAAGGCCTGCCAAAATTCGGGGTTCACATGCTTCGCGGTGTCGATGCGGAATCCGTCGATGCCGAATTCGTCGATCCAGCGGCCGTAGATGTCGATAAAGCCCTGCACGACGCGCGGGTGCTCGGTCGCGAGATCGTCGAGCCCGGCAAAGTCGCCGTAGAGCGAAGATTCGCCGACCCAGTCGCTGTTGCCGCGGTTGTGGTAATAGATAGGGTCGTTGAGCCAGGCGGGCACCTTCACCCGCTCCTCGCCTTTCGGCACGACGGGCGTGTAGGCGAAGGCGGGATCGGTCAGCTTCTGCCAGTTGCCGGCATCGGCGACATGATCGCCGGCGAAGCCGGGATTGATCGGCGCGCCCGTCACCCCGCCACGCCGCGAGAAGGGATAATCGGCGAGGCTACGATAGCGGAAGCCTCCGTCTGCGCCCTCCTTGTAGGTGATCACATCGGCGGTGTGGTTCGCGATGATGTCCATGTAGACTTTCATGCCGCGCGCGTGCGCCGCGTCGACGAACGCCTTGAACTCGGCATTGGTGCCGAAATGCGGGTCGACCTGCGTGAAGTCGGTGACCCAATAGCCGTGATAACCGGCGCTTTCGTCGTCCTTCGGGCCCTGCACCGGCTTGTTCTTGAAGATCGGGGCGAACCAGATCGCGGTCGTCCCCATGCCCTGGATATAGTCGAGCCGCCTGGTGAGTCCCGCCAGGTCGCCGCCGTGGAAAAAGCCCTTCGCGCTCGGGTCATAGCCGGTCTGGAGCCGGTCGCCCTTCAGCCCGCCGCGATCATTCTTTTCATCGCCATTCTCGAAGCGGTCGGGAAGGACGAAATAGATGATCTCATCCTCGGGCGGGCGCTGGCGGTAATCCGCGGCAGGCGCGGCGCCCGCCAGACTCAGCGCGATGATCGATGCGAACAGGCTCATGCGGGCACTCCTGCCGCGCAGTGCTGCGCGATAAAGTCTTCGTGGGTCGGCAGATGCGACGCCGTGCGCGCGACGATCGTTTCGATGTCGGCGAAAAAGCCCGCGAGTTCGTCGGGGGTGAGCTGGTCGGCCATCGGGTGATATCCATTGGGCACGATATTCTGGCCGGTCAGCACCTGGAACCAGCCGATTTCGACGAACAGCTCGTCGCCCTCGCGAACGATCTGGCCCTGGCTTTTGAACAGCTCGATCTTTCGCGCCAGCGTTTCGGGAATGCCCATCTCGCGGCACCCGATCCAGAAGGGCGCGTCGGTGCGCTGGTTGGCGTGATAGTGGAGGATGACAAAGTCGCGGATGCGTTCGTAATCGAAGCGGACGCGGCGGTTATAGGCATCGATATTGGCGGCATCGAAATCGCGATCGGGAAAGTGCGCGAGCAGCTTGGCGATGCCGTTCTGGATCAGATGGATGCTCGTCGATTCGAGCGGTTCGAGGAATCCCGACGCGAGCCCGAGCGCAACGACATTGCCGTTCCAAGCCTGCTTGCGCATTCCGGTGCGGAAACGCAGCGTCCGTGGCTCGGCGAGCGGGCGACCTTCGATGTTGGCGAGCAGGGTCGCGGTCGCCTCGTCCTCGCTGATGAAGTCGCTGCAAAAGACATGGCCGTTGCCGGTGCGGTGCTGGAGCGGGATGCGCCATTGCCAGCCGGCCTTGTGCGCGATCGCCTGCGTATAGGGCCGCGCCGGGCCGGCATTTTCGCTCGGCACCGCGATCGCGCGGTCGCAGGGGAGCCAGTGCGTCCAGTCCTCGAACCCGGTTTCGAGCGCATCCTCGATCAGCAGCGCGCGAAAGCCCGAGCAGTCGATGAAGAGTTCGCCGTCGATCGCGGTGCCATTGTCCAGCACGACGGCTTCGACATGGCCGCTTTCGCCATTGCGGCGGACGCTGGCGATCTTGCCCTCGGTCCGCTCGACCCCGGCGGCCTCGGCGATCTTGCGCAGATAGGCAGCGTAGAGTGCGGCATCGAAATGAAAGGCGTAAGCGATGCCGTCGAGGCTGGTATTCGGGATTTGCGGCAGCCGCGCAAAGCGGTTCTGCCGTCCCGCCGTCTCGTTCAGCGAATAATCGCCGAGCCGTCCCGCGACGCCCTCGTTCCGGCCGCGGAGCCAATATTGCTGGAACGGCAACATGCCGAGGCTGCGCCCGATCTGCCCGAAGGCGTGCATATAGGTGTCGCCGATTCGGCCCCAGTCGTGGAACTGGATGCCGAGCTTGAACGTCCCGCGCGTTTCGCGAATGAACTCATTCTCGTCGATGCCGATCAGCGCGTTGAACAGGCGGATCGCGGGGATCGTCGCCTCGCCGACCCCGACGGTGCCGATCGCGTCGCTCTCGACCAGCCGGATCGACAGATTGTCCATCGTCCGCGACAGCGCCGCGGCGGCCATCCAGCCCGCGGTTCCGCCGCCGACGATGACGACCTTCGTGATGCGGTTCTCACCCACGCTGCCCATTCCTCTCGTCCGGAAGCGGGCCGGGCTCGAGGGCCGGCCCGCTCATTCCGTCAGAACTTGTAGGTGATACCGGCCATGAAGTTGCGACCATAATTCTGATAGTCGCGGATCTGGCGCGGATCATTGTTGTAATAGGTCACGAAGGGCTCGTTGGTGAGGTTCGACGCCTGCAGCAAGATGCCCAGCCCTTCGAGCGCGCCGCTCTGGAAGGTGTAGCCGACCTGCGCGTCGACGACGAACTCGCTCTTCGCCATGAACATGTCGCGCGCGAGGCTGATCGTCGACACCTCGGCAAGGAATTTCGAGCGATAGCGGCCCGACGCGCGCACCTGGAAGCCGTCCTTTTCGAAATAGGCGGTTCCGTTGATGACCCATTTCGACAGGCCCGGCATCGAGATCGGATCCTCGCCGCCTTCGCGCACACGGCTCTTGGTATAGGAGGCGCTGCCGAGGACGCCGAAGCCATCGAGCGACTGGGTGAGGTTGGCGAACGGGAACGAGAAGGAGGCTTCGGCACCATAGACGCGCCCGGCATTGCCGTTCAGCCACTGCTTGCTGAGGCCCGCCCGCGTGCCGACCGTCCCGCCGTCGGGAACCTCGAAGTCGGTGAAGTCGAACGGATTGACCTGACGATAAATGTAATTTTCGAGATATTTGTAGAAGCCGCCGACCGACACATAGCCGCCCTGCCCGAAATATTTCTCGAGCCCGATATCGACCGTGTCTGCCATCAGCGGACGCAGCTTCGCATTGCCGAGGTCGAGCGACCAGGGCGAGGCGTTGACGTCGGTGTTGTTGCGCTTCGACGTGTCGAAATTGACGCCGCCGCCGGGCTTCAGCTGGTCCATGCGCGCGCGCGCCAGCACGCGGGCGGCACCGAAGCGCAGGAATGTGTTGTCGGCGAATTCGACCGACAAATTGATGCTCGGCAGGATGTCGGTATATTTGTCGCCGTCGGTGACCGGCGTCGACTGGGTGACGCCGCCGACAACCTGCGCATAGAAGCTCGACCCCGTCTGGTCCGAATGAATGACCTGGACGCCGACATTGCCGCGGATCGGAGTGCTTCCCGCATCGGCGTCGAAATTCGCCTGGACGAAGCCGGTCAGTATCTTTTCGCGGATCGTATAATCGTTGAAGACGCGCGCCGGGTCGAAGCCCGCACCGTCGGTCAGATTATAATTCCCGTCATTGTAGAAACGCCAGCTGTCGAACGCGACCATGCCGGGGATGCCGATGAAATCGAGCGACACCGGGTCATAGAGATAGTCGGCGGGCACGGGCGTATTCGCCGGATAATTTTTGCTCGTCAGCACGAAGCCGCGGTCGTCGAGGCTCTTCTTGCGGTCCGAATAATTGGCGCCGACGCGGATGCTGCTGAGCACGCCGTCCAATTCCTGCGTCGCCTGCAGGCGCAGCGATTTCAGCTGGTCCTTGACGCGCGGCGTGTTGACGAAGCCGTCCTGGCAGTTGGCGACCGCGCCGCCGCAGCTGTTCCAGCCCTGCGGATCGGTGATCACGAACAGGTTCGGATCGGAATAGTCGAGCGACGGGTCGAACATGATCCCGCCGTTCGGGCGCATTTCGAAACCCAGCGCGGTTTCGCGCGCGCCGACGCCGGCGCCGCGACCGGTGCCGAGATAGATTTCGAGGTTTTCTTCGGTCTTCTTGATCCGCGAATAGCCAAGGTCGAGTTCGAGCGTCAGCTTGTCATTGGGCTTGAACTGCGTGTTCCAGCCGCCGGCGATGATCGTCGAGTTGCGATGGACGACGTCGTTGCGCATCACCGCCTCGGTGCCCGTCCAGACGCCTTTCGTCACCAGACCGTCCTCGATGGTGAAGCCGGGCTGGAGCGTCGAATTGCCCCAGAAGAGCGGGAATTCGATACCGCGCAGGCGCTGTTCGTCCTTGAACTTCGACCAATAGCCGTCGATCGTCGTGTGGAACTTGTCGCTCGGTTCCCATTCGACGACCGCCATCACGCCGTCGCGCTTCAGCTCGTTCGATTTCACATAGGGCTTGGCACCGCCGATGATGAAAGCGGTGTTCGTGCCGTCGGTCGCCTCGGGATAGCCCCACGCGTTGAAGCGTTCCTCGGCGGTCGGCGACTGCATGCGCGCATAGCCGATCGCCCAGCCGAGCGTGCCGTCGGCATTCTGGTCGATATAGGAGATGTTGGCGCGATAGCCCTTGTTCGAAATATCGGGATTGAGCTTGCCGAGGTCGTTGATCTCGAAACGCGCGCCCGCCGCGATCGTGCGCTTGCCATAAGCGAGCGGGCGCACCGTGCGCATGTCGATCGTGCCGCCGATCGCCTGCCCGATCAGCGACGCGTCGGGGGTCTTGTAGACGATGGCGCCGTTCAGCAGTTCGGACGGATATTGGTCGAGCTCGACCCCGCGGTTGTTGCTCGCCGAAACCTGTTCGCGGCCGTTGAGCAGGGTGGTGGTGAAGTCGGGCGCGAGGCCGCGGATCGACACGACATTGGCGCGGCCGTCGAGGCGCTGCGTCGCGAGGCCCGGCAGGCGCGACAGCGATTCGGCGATCGACAGGTCGGGCAGCTTGCCGATGTCTTCGGCCGAGACGACCTCGACGATCGAGGTGCTGTTCTTCTTCGCCTGGACCGAATTGGCGATCGCGCTGCGGATGCCGCTGACGATGATTTCGCTGTCGGCCGGCGCCTCGTCGACCGGCGCGGTGCTCGCGTCCTGCGCCATCGCGGCACCGGGCAGCACGGCGGTCAAGGCAAGGCCGAGCGTGATGGCGCTGGCACCGCGGCGAAGATTGGTCGGCATGGTCATATGTGGCTCCCCTGGCACGGACGGGTGGTCTTGACCCATGTACCGGGAGGGGGACGCGGGGCGTCCGTCAGGCTCCTCTCCGGCATATGGGCTTTCCCATCTTGAGCCTCGCAATTGAAACCAATCCCGCCGCGCCGCCATAGGGTATACGTATACGCATAATATGCAGAGCCGCGCCCTGTCGCAGAAATGCAACGCTTTCGGGGCGGAAAACCGCGGGACTCGACCACGTGCAATTTCTTGGCATCCACCGGACCAATCGCTACTCTGCGGGGCGAGCGGCGGCCACCAGGAAGGCCGGGCGCCGGGAGAGAGACATGGGGCGCCAGCCCTCGGCCAAGCCGACGAGTTTCGACATCGCCTATCTGGCGGGCGTCTCGCAGCCGACGGTTTCGCGCGCGCTGCGCGGCAGCAAGTCGGTCAGCGCCGCGACCCGCGCCAACATTCAGCGCATCGCGCAGGAACTCAACTACACCGTCGACAAGAACGCCTCGAGCCTGCGCTCGCAGCGCACGCACACGCTCGCGCTGCTCTTTTTCGAGGACCCGAACCCCGACGAATCGATGATCAACCCCTTCTTCCTGTCGATGCTGGGGTCGATCACGCGCGAATGCGCGCGGCGCGGCTATGACCTGCTCATCAGTTTCCAGCAGATGCACAATGACTGGCACGTCACCTATCAGGACAGCCACCGGTCCGACGGCATCATCCTGCTCGGTTACGGTGATTATCAGCTTTACCTCACCAAGCTGGAGCATCTGGTCGAGATGGGGACCAAGTTCGTTCGCTGGGGATCGGTATCCGAAGAGGGTATCGGGCTGACCGTCGGGTCCGACAATGTCGGCGCGGGCGAACAGGCGGGCGCGCATCTGGTCGAGATCGGGCGGCGGCGGATCGCTTTCCTTGGCGACGCGTCGGACCATGCGCCCGAATTCCAGGATCGCTACGACGGGCTTTGCCGCGCGATGCGCGCCGCGGGTCTCGAACCCGACCCGGCGTTGCAGCGCGATGCGGTGTCGTCGGAGGATTCGGGCTACGCCGCCGCGAGGTCGCTGATCGAAAGCGGACAGTCATTCGACGCGGTTTTCGCCGCGAGCGACCTGATCGCGATCGGCGCGATGCGCGCACTGGCCGAAGCCGGGCTGCGGCTGCCGCACGACGTCGCGATCATCGGCTTCGACGATATCCCCGCCGCCAGCCTGACCACGCCGACGCTGACCACGGTTATGCAGGATATGAAAGGCGCGGGGACATTGCTCGTCGATGCGTTGCTCGCGCGCATCGACGACCGCCCGGTCGAACAGCGGATCTTGCCGGCGCGGCTGATCCGGCGGCAGAGTACGGCGGTTTAGCTTCGCGCGTGTGCTTTGGAGTTGGGAAGCGGACGCCGCCCCCCCTATTTCGTCATCCCCGCGAAAGCGGGGACCCAGAGCGTCCGTCGGCCGGCCCATCCCTGGGTTCCCGCTTTCGCGGGAATGACAAAGGAGGGAGTGCGGCAACATTCGGTCGAACCCCGCCCCTCCACGTATTCGTATACGTAACCGCGCCGCGCTTGCTCTCTCCCCCGCGCGCTGCGACACCCGGCCCAACGGAAGCCGCGACCGACGGCCTCAGGGGAGACGCATGATGGAAAAGCCGAAGCAGGGCTTTGCCGGCCTATGGAATATCAGCTTCGGCTTTTTCGGCATCCAGATCGGCTTCGCGCTGCAAAATGCGAATATGAGCCGGATTTTCCAGTCGCTGGGCGAGGATATCGAACGCCTCCCCGGCCTGTGGGTCGCCGCGCCGCTGACCGGGCTGCTCGTGCAGCCGATCGTCGGGCATATGAGCGACCGGACCTGGCTCGGCCGGCTCGGACGCCGCCGTCCCTACTTTCTCGCCGGCGCGATCCTCGCCGCGATCGCGCTGTTCGTCATGCCCGAAAGCCCCGCGATCTGGTTCGCCGCGATGATGCTGTGGATCCTCGACGCCTCGCTCAACATCTCGATGGAACCCTTCCGCGCCTTCGTCGGCGACATGCTGCGCAAGGACCAGCACAGCGTCGGCTATGCGGTGCAGACCGCGTTCATCGGCGCGGGCGCCGTCGTCGGGTCGCTCTTTCCCTCGCTGATGGAGGCGATGGGGGTCGCGAATGTCGCGCCGCCGGGGCAGATTCCCGATACGGTGCGCTATGCCTTCTGGTTCGGCGGGATCGCGCTGTTCCTCGCGGTGCTCTGGACCGTCGTCACAACGGGCGAATATAGCCCCGAACAGATGGCGGCATTCGAAGCCGGATCGCCCGGCGACGGGTCTCCGGTCCGCGCGCTCGCATCGCACAGCTATGGCGCCAGCATGCTCTGGATCGGCGCGGGACTGCTCATCCTCCTCGCCCAGCAGCATTTTGCGCTGCTTCGCGAAGTGCTGCTGCTCGGCGCGCTGCTCATCGGCTACGGCCTTGCAAGCATTATCGCGATCGCGCTGGCGCGACGCGGCAACGACAAGAATATGCTGTCGAGCATCGTCGGCGACTTCTCCGGCATGCCGCCACTGATGAAGCGGCTGGCGCTCGTCCAGTTTTTCAGCTGGTCGGCGCTGTTCATCATGTGGATCAACACCACCCCGATCGTCGCCCAATATCATTTCGGAACGACCGACGCCGCCAGCGCCGCCTATCAGGACGCGGGCAACTGGGTCGGCCAGCTGTTCGCCATCTACAACGGCGTCGCCGCAGTCGCGGCGCTGACCTTGCTCCCCTGGCTCGCGCGCCGCTTTGGGCAGGCGCGCACGCACATGGTCGGCCTCGCGTGCGGCGCGGTCGGGTATGCCAGCTTCTTCCTGCTCCGCGACCCGTCGCAGCTGATCGTCAGCGAAATCTTCATCGGCATTTTCTGGGCGTCCGTCCTCGCGATGCCCTATGCGATCCTCGCCTCCAGCCTGCCGCAAGCGAAGCTCGGCATCTATATGGGGCTCTTCAACGTCTTCGTCGTCGTCCCGCAATTGCTCGTCGCGACGGTGATGGGATCAATCATGCAAGCGCTGTTTCCGGGCGAGCCCATCTATACGATGGCGTTCGCTGCCTTTGCCTTGCTGCTGGCAATCGCCGCGATGACCCGGGTCAACCCACCGGCCCCGGCCGAGGCCCGCCAGGGCTGACGATCCTCGCTCATCCCGGCCATGGCCGATTATATATCTCGGTCGGCCCCGGATATTCGCTGCCATCGTCGCGGCCGACTTCGCGCGCGATCAGCGCATTGGCCATGGCGTTGAGGCGCAGCAGATTTCGTCGTTGATCGGGGTGCGATGCCAGGTTGACGATTTCATTGGGATCGGCGTGCGTATCGTAAAGTTCAAGGTCGTTGTTCGCCGACAACTCCGCCCAGTTTCGCGGCTGCCGATGATGCGCCGGGGCGAAATAGCGGGCGAATTTCCAGCGGCCGTCATGCACCCCGCGGTGCAGCCGCCGTCGCGTCAGGTCGAAACGGTCGGTGAAGGGGGCGGCCGCGGGCTGTCCCGCCTTCGGCGCCCAGCCATAGCCCACGGCATAGTTGAACAAATGCCCCCGAATGTCGCGTTCGGTCCGGGCATCGGGGTCCGCCAGCAAGGGCGTCATATCGACCCCCGGCAGGTCCGGATAATGCTCCTTCCGCCAGCCGGTATCCTTGCCGGCGAGCGCGAGCAGCGTCGGTGCGATATCGACCGCGCTCATCAGGCCGCGCGACCGGCGTCCGCCCGGCGCATCGGGATGGACGATCATCATCGGCACGTTGGTTTCCTCGCGATAGATGGTGCCGCCCTTTTGCCGCATCCCGTGCGCGCCGGCGCGTTCGCCATGATCGGAGGTGAAGAGGATGATGGTGTTTTCCATCTGGCCGCTGGCTTCCAGCGCCCACAAAAGCTGGCCGATCCGCCGGTCCATGTCGCGAATGCAATTGTAGTAATAGTTGCGGAAGCGGCGCCAGGACGCTTCGTCGGCGTGATCCAGCGCGCCATAGGTGCGCGTGCTCGATGCGACGATCCCCCGATGCGCCTCGGGCTTGCCGCTCAGATCGTCGCTGTGGAAGCTTTCGGGCAGATCGAAGCCATTGTCCTCGGCGTAGAGCGGGTCGCCGGGTTCGCGGCGCAGCGGCCCCAGAAGATTGGGATGCGCGCGCGATGCCGTCTGTTTTCCGGTCGCATCATAGAACATGATGTCGTGCGGATTGAGCAGGCCGACGACCATGAACCAGGGTTTGCCGGCCGCCTTGTCGCGTTCCTTGAAATCGAGGATGCTGCGCGAGGCGTCAGCGGCGATATATTGGTCGTGCCGATAGCCGTCCCACGTCAGGCCGACCGCCTCGCCATCGAAGCCGTAATCGTCGAAGCCATATTCTTCCATGGCCTTCTCGGTGGCCGGGTAGATCATGCCCGACACCTGGTTCCAGTTGCGCTTTTCGTTGATCGGCGAAAGGTGCCATTTCCCCTTGTAACTGGTGTAATAGCCCGCCGACCGCATCATGTGCCCCAGCGTCGGCAGGTCGGTCGGCAGCACCGGATCGTCGGCTCCGCTCGAGTTCAGATAGATGCCCGTGCGCTGGGTGTGATGCCCGGTAAAGATCGTCGAGCGCGACGGGCTGCACGGGGTCGTCTGGACATGGTAATTTTCGACGAGCAGCCCGCGCGCCATCAATTCGCGGTGCCCCGGCAGCTTTTCGAGCAGCCCCTTCGGGAAGCTCGCGACGCTCTGTTCCTGATCGGTGACGATCATCAGGATGTTGAGCTTGCGCCCGTCCGCCGCGGACACGCTGGCCCGCGCGCCCGACGCCGCGAGCGCCCCGGCGCCGCCCAGCCCGCCGACGAATGTGCGGCGGTCAACTGTCCAAACCATCTCAGGGCCTTTCCATGTCCAATCGATGCCGTGCCTAGAAACGCAGCACCGCTTCCAGATTGACCGTCCGCGGCGCGTTGATCATCACGACATGACTGTTCCCGCCGAGCAGCGGCGTGTTGATCGCCTGGCTGAAGGTCACCTCGTTCGTCAGGTTACGCCCGACGAGCGCGAGTTCCCACGCGCCATCTTCCTTGCGGATCGCGAGGCGCGCATCGAACTTCGCGTAACCCGGCTGCGTATTGAGCGGGTTCAGGTCGCCCTGCAGATAGGATTTCGACGTGTAATCGGCGGCGCCGCGGGCGCTGACGATCAGGTCATCGCTGACCGGCACATCGAACTGCACATAGCCCGACGCCTTCCATTCGGGCGCGCGGGTCAGGCGCACGCCGGACAGATTGTTCGTCGCGGGTCGGCACGTCGCCGGGGCGTCGTAGAGGCAGGGGCCGCCCGGATAGTCGTTATATTTCGCGTCCAGATACGCCCCCGTCGCGCCGAGGCTGACGATCGAGCTCGGCCGGTAACGCGCCTCGACCTCGACGCCTTGCGCGGTTGCCTTGGCGGCGTTGCCGGTGATGAAGGCGGTGCCGTTGAACGACGACACCTGCAGATTGGCGAAGCGCGTCCGGAACAGCGCGATGTCGAGGTCGAGCTTGCGATCGAACAGGCGCATCTTCGTGCCGAGTTCCCACGCGCGCGCGCGTTCGTCGTCGAAGTCGAAACGGCCATTGTTGTTGCGGATGTTATAGAGGAGGAGCCCGTCGTTCGACAGGAACCCCCCGCCCTTCGTGCCCGTCGCATAGCTGACATAGGCCGACACCGCCGGGCTGAATTCGTAGCGGAGGCGCAGCGAATAATCCCAGAGTTTCTCGGTGCGGCTGCCGCTGATGTCGAAATCGAGGTTGTTCGCGGGAATGCGCGGCCCGACGTTGGTGCTCGTCCCGCGCGCATCCTTCTTTTCATGGCTGTAGCGCAGGCTGCCGCTGAAGGTCAGCGCGTCGGTGAGTTCGGCCTCGACGATCGCAAAGGGCGACAGCGACCAGGACGACTGGGTAAAGCCACGCTTCCCCTCGGCCTGCGGCAATGTCGTCCCGACCAGATTGCCGTTGTAGCTGACGAGCTGCAGGATATCGAGGTCGGCATCGGTGTAAGTCGCGCCGAATGCAAGGTTGATCCCGGCGGCGACGTCGCGCGAGACGCGCAGTTCCTGGAAGAACTGGCTGCTCTCTTCGGCCTGCAGCGTGTTGAGCAGGTTGATCGGCCCCGGAATGGTGTTGAAGGTGCGCTCCGAATCCACCGCCTGATAGGCGGTGATCGAGGTGACCGACCAGTCGCCCGGGGTCCAGTTCATCGTCATCGCGCCGGTGCGCGACTTGGTGACGTCATATTCCTCCGGAAAACCGCGGCTGAAGCGCCAGAAACCGGGCTTGTCCTGTGCATCGGCGCCGCCGCTGGCGTTGCGGATGATGTTGCAGAGGTTGCAGTTCGGATTGCCGATATTGTTGTAGACCGCGTTCGACCCGTTGATCTCGTTGCGGAACCCCTCGGCCTTGAGCAGGATCTCGAAATCCTCGCTCGGCTCCCACAGCAATTGCACGCGTCCCGAGCGGTATTTCGACCCATTGTCGTCGAAGCCCGTCAGCCGGTTTTCGATATAGCCGTCGGCCTGTCCGGCGCCGCCGCTCAACCGGACGCTCAACGTGTCGCTGATCGGTCCCGACAGATAGCCGCTGAAATTCATGCCGCCTTCGGCCAGTTCGGTGCCGGCGCGGAATTCGGCTTCGAAATCGCGGGTCGGGCGGCGTGTCACCATGCTGATCGCACCGGCATTGGTGTTCTTGCCGAACAATGCGCCCTGCGGGCCGCGAACAACCTCGATGCGCTCGACGTCGAGGAACGGCACCTGCAACGAACGCGCGCGGCTGGAATAGACGCCGTCGACGAACAGCCCGACCGATTGCTCGAACGCCAGATTATTCGCGCCCGACCCGAGCCCGCGAATGGTGATCGCGTAATTGCCGTTGGTGTTGTCGATCTGGAGGTTGGGAACCGACGACTGGAGGTCGGTGAACAGGCGCTGGCCCTGCTGCTCGATCGCAGCGCCGGTGACGACGCCCACCGAAATCGGCACTTCCTGGAGCGTTTGCGGGCGGCGCGAGGCGGTGACGATGATATCTTCGCTGCCCGCCGCTTCGGTCGCCCCGGCCGCTTCGAGCTCCTGCGCCGCCGCGGGGTGGGCAACCGCGATCATCAAGCTTCCGGTGGCGAGCGCCGTCAAGGCCCGGTGGTGGCGTGTCATCCATCTCTCTCCCATGTTCGCGGCCGACGCCCCCGGGGGCGCGTTCCCAGCGCCCTCGACTCCGCGGCCTCCCATATTATGTATCAAGTGATATATTTTGAAATGATCGAAATCAATAGCATTCTAAGTATTTTTCAAAAGGGCATCGAAAGCCCGATATTCCGCCGGAAATCGGATGTTTGCCAACCTGCAGCCATTTGCTTTACGCACGGCAGATCGAATGTAGCGAAGAGCTTTGAGGTTGATGATGACGATGGGAGATACGGTCGAAGGGCCCGTTGCACAGCCCGGAAGAGACGCGGTGTCGAACGCGTCGCGCAAGGGCGACCAGTCGCGCCAGCGCATATTGGACGCGGCGCTGATCGAGTTCGGGGCGGCGGGATTTAAATCCGCGACGACGCGCCGCATCGCCGAACGGGCGAAGACGACGCTTCCGCCGCTGAACTATTATTTCGGCAGCAAGGAAGGGCTGTATCGCGCGTGCGCCGAAGAGATTGTGGCGCGTTTCGAACGCGCGAACCATGATGCCGTGACCGCGGCAAGGCGGACGATCGAGGCGGCATCGGGCCCGGAAGAGGCGCGCGGCGCGCTCAAAGAGCTGATGGCCGCATCGGTGGACCTGATTTTGGGCAACGCGACCTATGGGCTCGGCAGCGGAATCATCGCCCGCGAACTCGCCGAGCCGGGCCCGGCCTTCGATATCTTTTACGACCGTCTGTGGCTGCCCGGGATCGAACGGAACGCGCGGCTGATATCCCGGATCAAGTCGGAGCCCGACGTATCAGCCGAATCGCGTGTGCAATCGATCTTGCTCGTATCGAGCATCCCGTCGTTCCATACCCGGAGGGTCGTTGCGCAAAGGGCGATGGGCTGGTCGGGAATCGGCGCCGCGGAGCTAGCGCTTGTCACGAAAGTCCTGCATCTCCAGATCGACCGGATGTAGGCTCGATGGCTGAGCTCAAATAATATCGTCACCCCGGACTTGGTCCGGGATGACGAAAATGGGGTCAGAGCGCGCCCTCGAGCCAGCCCTTGAGCGCGCTCTTCGGCGCTGCGCCGACCTTGGTGTCGGCGATCTCGCCATTCTTGAACAGGATCATCGTCGGGATGCCGCGCACGCCATATTTGCCCGGCGCGTCGGGGTTTTCGTCGATGTTGATCTTGGCAATCACCACCTTGCCCGCGAGTTCGTCGGAGATTTCCTCGAGCGACGGGCCGATCATCTTGCACGGACCGCACCATTCGGCCCAGAAATCGACGAGCACGGGGGTGTCGCTGTCGAGCACGTCGCTCTGGAAGCTGGCGTCGGTGATCGCTTTGGTACTCATAGTCTGAACTCCTGAAATATCGTTGCCCTCAAGCTAAGGCGTCGGCGCGTCCGGCTCAAGGGCCCAACCCGGCAAATTCGCCTTGGTTGCGGGCAAGCCCGGCTTGTACGCATCGAGCAGATCATCGCCCGGCGCGACCAGCCGGGGCCCGGCCGTATAGAGCAACGCCGCCTCGACGCGCCGGCCGGGAAAAATCACCTTCAGCGCATCGCGATAGGCCGCCATTTGCCGCAGATAGGCGGGCGCGACATCGCCGGCGCGCGCCGGCACATGCCGCCCGGTCTTATAGTCGATCACCGTCACAGTATCATCGGTCACCAGCAACCGGTCGACGATCCCCGCGACGACCACGCCGTCGACAACCGCCGACAGCGGCACTTCGCCCAGCGAGCCGGGGCCGAAAAGCGCGGAATGCGCCGGATCCTCAAGAACGCCAAGCACCTCATCGACCATCGCCGCGCGCTCGCCCTCGTCAAGCGCCGCCGCCTGTACCGAAAGCCAGTGCAATGCCGCCGCGCGCCGACGCCCCGCCAAGACCGGCGGCAATCGCTCGAACAGCGCGTGGAGCAGCAACCCGCGCTCGACCGCGACCGCACGCTCGCCCCCCTGCGGCGGCGACGCGACATCGTCCTCGCCCAGCGCCGATGGCGCGAGCGGACGCGGAGGGCGCGCTTCTTCGGGGGCGAACTGCGTCGCCCAGGGCGGCACAACAACCGGCGGCGCCACCTGCCGCGCCTTGTCCTTCGGCGGACGCGCCCATTTCTTCGGCTGCACCGCATACACGCGCTTGCTGCCCCAGCGCGGCCCGGCATCCTGCCAGTCTGCACCCATGTCGGCCATCACCGCGTCGACCGCGCTGTGCCAATTATTATCGGGCAGGCTGCGGTCGGCGGTCTTGGTGATTCCGGTGACCACCAGCAATTCCTCGGCGCGCGTCATCGCGACATAGAGCAATCGCCAATGTTCCTCGCGCTCGGCCGCTTCCTTGTCGTCATGCGCTTTGGCGATCGCGCCGTGGCGTTCGTCCTTGCCCAGGCCGAATACCGGCAACTTCTCCCACGCGCCCGTCGACAGGTCGAAGGTCAGCCGCCGCGGCCGCGGATCGTCGGTCGCGTCGGCGAGGATGACGATCGGCGCCTGCAGCCCCTTGGACCCGTGGACGGTCATCACCCGTACGACGTCGCTGCGCGCCTCGGTCTGGCGTTTGATCTCGGCGGTGCTGGCGGCGATGTGGGCGAGGAAGCCGAGCAGCGACGGCGCCTCCCGCCGTTCGAAGGCGAGCGCCTGCCCGAGCAATTCGTCGATCGGATCGCGCGCTTCGCGGCCGAGCCGGCGGTAGAGCTTGCGCCGCCCGCCCAGCGCCCCCGACAGGATGGCGTCGAGGAAACGGAAGGGCGTGGTGAAGTCGGCCATGCCGAGCAATCCGCGCAGCGCCGCCATCGTTTCGGGCGGCGCTTCGCTTTCGCGCGCGCGGAGCTGTTCCCACAAGGCGCGGCCCTTGCGGCCATGAGCAAAGCCGAACAGATCGTCCTGCGTCCAGCCGAGCAGCGGCGAGACAAGCAAGGCGGCGAGGTTGAGGTCGTCGAGCGGCTGGACCGCGAAGCGCATCGCCGCGAGCAGATCCTGCACCGCGAGCGACTGCGTCAGCGAAAAACGATCGACCCCCGCGACCGGCACGTGCCGCGATTGCAGCCGCGCGACGATCCGCGCCGCAAGGTCGCGGCGGCGACGGACGAGGATCAATATATCGCCCGGCGCGACGCTCCGCCCGTCCTTGCCATGTTCGATCCAGTCCTGCACCTCGTCGGCAATCGCGCGCGACAGGCGCAGGCTTGCGGGATCACTCGCCGCTGCGGAGGAGTCGCCCGGTCCGGTGTCTTCTTCGCCGTCCTCGCGATCGCCCTCGTCATCGGCGGCAGCATCGAGCGCCTTGCCGACCGGCAGCGGCTCCCACAGCTCGACGCGGCCCGCGCGGTCGCGGTTGAAATCGGCGGGGATGTGCGGCGGCTCGTCGCTTTCCAGCCCCATCAGTTCGGGCGCGCCCGCCGCGATCCACGCATCGACGACGTCGAGCACCGCGGGGCTCGAGCGGTAGTTGGTGTCGAGATCGACATCCTCGAACGGCCTGCCGCCCGCCGCCGCGCGCTCGCCAAAGCGGATTCGCGCCGCCTCGAACGCCGCGGGTTCGGTGCCCTGAAAGCCGAAGATCGCCTGCTTGCGGTCGCCGACGGTGAACATCGTGCGGACGCGGTCGTCCTTCGCGCCCAGCCCGGCGAAAAACTCCGCCGCGAGCGAGAGGATGATCGCCCATTGCCGCGCGTTGGTGTCCTGCGCCTCGTCGACCAAAATATGATCGGTGCGCTGGTCGAGTTTGAAGCGCACCCAGTCGCCGAAATCGCCGGTGGCCAGCAGGTGGCCGGCGATGCTGATCAGATCGTCGAAATCGGCATAGCCCTTGTCGCGCTTGGCGAGGGCATAGGCTTCGGCAAAGCGGCTGCCGAGATCCCACGCCGCCGCCAGCTCGTCGGCGACCTGCATCGCGGTGGCGGTTGCCAAAAGATCGCCGGTGGCGGCAACGATCCGTTCGGCGGCGCCAAGGCAGCCGCGCATCGCGCCCTTTTCCTTGGTATAGTCGGCGCGCAGGTCGCCCGTCCCGGTCAGGAAGCAGCCGCGCACCGCGGCCAGCATCGCCGCGCGGCCATGCGAATCGGCGCGGTGCCAGTCGTCCATGATATCGGCGCGCGCATCGCCGGTCTTGGTCGCCCAGTCGCGGCCGCTGAGCGCCACCGCCGCGATATCGGCATCGGCGACGGCGCCGTTCGCAATCGCCGCCGCCCGCCAGTCGGCGGGGTCGCCCTGCGGCAGGCCGAGCGCGGTTCGCAGGTCGGTTGCGCGCGGCGCGAGGCGCGGGGCATTCGCCGCGGTAAAGCTGCTCGCACAGCGCGCGAGGAAGGCGATGGCGGCATCCTGCCCCAACCGGCGCGACAGCATCGCGGCGATGCTGCGCATATGATCGCCGTCGTCCCCCGATTGCGACAAGAGCTTGCCCAGCACCTCGCGTTGCAGCGCGCGCGCCTCGCTATCTTCGAGCGCCCGAAACCCCGGCAAGATTCGCGCCTCGAGCGGGAAGCTGGCGAGAAGGGTCTGGCAAAAACTGTGGATCGTCTGGACGCGAACGGCGCCGCCGGGGCTGTCGATGACCGTCGCGAACAAGGATCGCGCGCGTTCGATCAGCGCCGGGACGCCGCGGTCATAGCCGATGAATTCAAGGTCCAGCCCCAAGGCCCGGAGTTCGGTGCGCAGGTCGCCGTCGTCCATCCGCACCCACATCGCGAGCCGCTCGTGGATGCGATGCGCCATTTCGGCCGCGCCCGCCTTGGTAAAGGTGATGCACAGGATCGCCTCGGGCGATACGCCTTCGAGCATCAGGCGCAGCACGCGCGCCGACAGTACCTGCGTCTTGCCCGTCCCCGCCGACGCGCCCAGCCAGACATGATCGTCGGGCTGCGCCGCGGCGCGCTGCCCGACATCGAGCATTTTGAGCAGCTTGTCGGGGTCGATCATGCCGCCCCCGCGTGGGTCGCGCGATCGTCGGCGTCACCGCGCCCGAACCATTCGTCGCGGCGCATCAGATGGTCGAAATCGGCATAGCGTTTGCCCGTATCGCCCGGAACAAAGGGCTCCTGCCCCAACAGGTAACGCGCACTCAGGTCGGCGAGCACTTCGCACGCGCGCTCGACGACCGCTGCCGCCGTCGCAGGTTTGGGCTTTTGCCCGCGGATCGCCTTGACCGCGCCATCGACATCCTTTTTCCGGTCGCGCTTCAATTCCCAATATTCGAACGCGTCGACGATTTCGGGCGCGAGGTCGCCGAGGCCAGCCTCCTGCGCGAGCAAGCCCAGGAGGCCAAGCTGGCTGTTGAGCCCATCGCCCGTCGATTTGGCCGACGGCGCCGCACCCGTCTTGTAATCGACGATCGCCAGCGTGCCGTCGGCGGTCTGGTCGACGCGGTCGGCGGTCCCGTACAGCCGGATGCCGTCGACGATCCGCTCGCCGCGCACCTCATTCGCCACCGGCCAGCGTTCGTCGCGCGACGCCCAGACGCGCTCGGCCGCCCAGCGCAGTGACGGCTCGATCCGGGGCAACCAGAAAGCGCGGGCCAGCGAATCGAGCGCCGGATCGGCCCGCAGCGCGGCCAGTTCGATATCGAACGCGGCCTCGGTCAGTCCGGCCGTCTGCCAGTCCTGCAGGAATTTATGGACGCGAATGCCGAACCATTTGGCGTCGGGGCCGCTGCTCAGCGGATCGAGCTCGCTCAGCCGCAATATCTTTGCCGCATAAAAGGCAAAGGGATCGCGCGCGAGCTGATCGACCCCGGTCACGCTGATCTGGTCGGGGCGTGCCGTGAGCGGCGGCGCGGGGTGCGGCTTTTCGGCCGGCGCGCTGACGCCCGGCGGAACGTCGAGCATCGCCGCAAGCGCCACCACCGCCTGCTCGCCCAGCCGCGCCTCGGGCAATTCGCCCGCGAGCGCCGCGAGCCGCAGCCAGAAGCGCGACGCGACCGCGGGGTCGCCGCCGCTGCGCTGCGCGCGCGTCACCACCACTTCGCGCGCCGCGAAGGCACCCGCGAAGTCATGCGCCGCAGCACCCTGCTGGCGCTCGGGCGCCGCCAGCCCAAGCATCCGGCGGATGCCGGGCGCGAGCCACGGGTCGGGGCTCTGCTGCTGCGGCCAGCGGCCTTCGTCGAGCCCGCCGAGGATCATCACATCGGCGCGCTGCAATCGCGCTTCGAGCAGACCCCAGATAAACAGGCGCGGGTGCCCGCCATAGGGCGGCCGGACGCTCTCGCCCGATAGGAGGTCGGCGAGCATCGCGGGGAAATCGGCGGGCGCGACGAGCGCCGGGCCATCGCCCTTCGCGAGCGCCCAGCGGTCGAAGATTTCGGACAGCGCGCGCCCGGCATGGCCCGTCCATGCGCCCTCGCCGGTCAGCCAGCCGAGCGCCGCCTGCAACGCGCCGAGCAACACCGAAGGCGGTGCAGGAACGCCCGCCGCGAACGGCGCCAGCGCGGTGCCCAGTCCGGCGGCGACGTCGCCCCACCAGTCGCCGATCGCCTCTGCTTCGGCATGGCCGCGCGATTTCGAAGCGGCGGCGCGTTCGGCGATCCGCGCGGTCACGCCGTCCCAGCCGGGCACCAGCCCCGGGCCGCGCAGCACAAGGTCGAGCCGCCGCACCTGGTCGAGCCAGCCGAGCCGCGTTTCGCCCCCGCGCACGAGCGGGTGCCCGAGCAGCGCCACCAGCCGCACCGGATCGAACGCCGCGGCGAATTCGGCGAGCGCGAGCAGCAGCGCGCCCGGCGGCGTCTGGCCGAGCGGCTGTCCCGCGCTGTCGTCGACCGATATGTCCCAGCGCGCGAGCGCCGCCGCGACGCGCGTTGCAAGCGCGCGGTCGGGCGTCACCAACGCGGCGGTGCGCGTCGGCGTTTCGAGCGCGTGGCGCATCATCAGCGCGATCCCCTGCGCCTCCTGCCCGTCGTCGGCGAACACCGCCGCGGTGACTCCGGCAATGCCGGGGCCGAGGTCGCCCGCCCGCTGCCAGCGCGCGGTGTAGGCGGCGGGCGCGAAGAGCAGCGAGGTGAAGGGCGCGCGCGCATCGGGGCCGTCGAAGGGCGACGTCGCGTCCCACGCCTGCACCTCATCGCGCGACACACCCATGCGGCCGAGCAGCAGCTTCAGATGATATTGCGGGTGCGTCTCGAGCGCGCGCTCACCCGGCTTGTCAGGGTCGGCTTTCACCGGCCCCAGCGCGTCCCATTCCTCGCCCGCCATGCCGAGGTCGAGTCCCGGCAGCACGACCATCCCCTCGGCCAGATCGGCGACGGTGCGCAGCAGCCGCGCGATCGCAGGCGCGGCCGTCGTGACACCGGCCGCCACCACGAAGCGCGCGGGCGGCGCGACGCGCCAACCCTTGGTCACGCGACCGAGCAGGCGGTTGCGGCGATCGGCACGGTCGATATGCCCCGTCGCGGCGAGCAGCTTCGGCCACTGATCGACGAGCAAAGACAGCCGCCGCCACGATGCCTGCCAATGCCCGGCAAGGTCGCCGAGCGCGCTTTCGATATCGGCGAGCCGCGCGGGCGCGATCTCTTCATAATGAAGCTGATCGATCACGCGCCCCAGCCCCTCGGCAAGCTGGAATGCCGCGGCGCCGGTGATCGGGTCTTCGCCGGCAGGATTATGTTTCTCGATCAGCCCCGCGAGCATCAGCCGCCGCTTCAGCGCGTCGATCGCGGGCGGAATGGCGTCGCTCTCGTCGATCGGGTCGAGCGCGAGCGCGACGCTTTCATCGAGGTCGGCGTCGCCGATCACCGCGAGCCGCGGCATCAGCAGTCCGTTGCCGCCCGCGCGCACGAACGCCGCCTGCACCGCGCTCCGCGCACGATTGCTTGGCAATATAATCAGGCCCTGTGCGAGCCCCAGCGCACCGTCGGCGTAGCGGGCGATCAATCCGGCGGCGAGCGCATCGGCGAAGGCCCGCTGGACGGGAATGGAAAAGACGGTGGGTTTGGCGTCAGCCATCCGTCAGCGCGGCTTCGGTCGGCGCGATGCTCGCCGGGGTGCCGACGTCGAACCACTGCCCCATATGCGACAGACCATAGAGCCGCCCCGCCGCAATCGCGCGGTCCCACAAAATGTTGGTCGAAAACGCCCCCTCGGGCGCGCCCGCGAGCAGGCGCGGCGAGATCAGCTGAATGCCGGTATAGACAAAGGGCGCGATCCGGCCCGGCTTGCGGCGCGACAGCTTGCCGTCGCCATCCATATGGAAATCGCCGCGCCCGCCGTGCCCCGTCGCGCTTGCCTGCCGGATCAGCAGCAGCAGCGCGTCCATCCGCTCGCCGTCCCAGTGGCGTGCAAGGTGCCGGATGCTGTCCTCGGGCCCGTCGGTCCAGATATTGTCGCTGTTGACGATCAGGATCGGATCGCCCGTAAGCTGCGGCAGCGCCTTGACCATCCCGCCGCCGGTTTCGAGCAGCAGGTCGCGCTCGTCCGAAATCGCTATGCTGAAGCGCCGCTTTTGCGCAGCGAGATGCGCTTCCAATGCGTCGGCGAGATAATGGACGTTGACGACGACATGCTCGACCCCCGCCGCTTCGATCCGGTCGAGGCTGTGATCGATCAGCGCCTTGCCCGCGACGCGCACCAGCGGTTTCGGACGCGTCGCGGTGAGCGGGCGCATCCGCTTGCCGATCCCCGCCGCCATCACCATCGCGCTTTCGATCTTCACGCTCACAGCCAAATCTCCGCCCGTTTCGAGGGCGGCACATTGGCGTCGAACCATTGCCGAACGGGGACAAGCGCCGGATGCGAAAGATCGCGTTCGAGCAGGCCCCACATGCGCGGCTGGAAGCTTTTGTAATGCGGCTTGTTGTCGCGTTTCCACAGCCGCACGAAGACGCCGAGGATGCGCGTATTGCGCTGCGCGGCGAGCGCCCAATAGGCGGCTTCGATGTCCTGCCCGGTCTCCGCCTGATAGCGCGCAAGCATCGCGGCCTCGACCGCCGGGCTCACGTCGCGCCGCGCGTCTTCGAGCACCGAGGCGAGGTCATAGGCGGGATGGCCAACAAGCGCGTCCTGGAAATCGAGCAGGCCGTAATGCGCGATGCCGTCCTTGCCGGGCACCAGCATGATATTTTCGGCATGATAATCGCGCAGCACCGTGACGCGTGGCAGGCCGTCCTGCTCGACGGGCGTCAGCACCTCGGCCCATGCGGCGCGAAACGCGTCGCGATCGACCTCGATATCGAAGGCCGGGCAATACCAGTCGCTGAACAGCATCACCTCATCGAGCCATTGATCGAGCCCGTGCACCGGCAGCCCGGCCATCGGCGGCCGCGCGTGAAGGTGGACGAGCAGGTCGGTGACCCCGGCATAATAATCCGCTTCGGTGTGCGGCGCCTCGTCGACCGTTTCGCGCAGCCGCACATCGCCGAAATCGTCGATCAGCAGCAGGCCCTGTTCCAGATCGCGCGCGAGGATCGTCGGCGCGGTCAGCCCCTGTTCGCACAGGAATTCGGCAACCGCGATGAACGGCCGCGGGTCCTCGTGCGGCGGCGGGGCGTCCATCAGTACCGCCTGCCGGTCGCCGTCGACGATCCGGAAATAGCGGCGGAAAGACGCGTCGCCGGCGAGCGGCAAAATCTGGGCGTCGCCCCAGCCATGCGCGGCAAGGAACGCCGGGGCATGGGCGGGCGGAATCATCGGAGCGGCCATCTTGCTCCCCAAGCGGGCGGCACCGACGCTGTCAAGACGCGCGCGTCGCCCTCACCCGAAATCGTGAGCAGCAGCGCGTCCGGCCAGCCTTCGCCGCCCAGCCGTTCGGGCCATTCGATCAGCAGCGCGCCGTCATAGCGATAGTCGTCGAGACCAAGCTCGATCAGCTCGTCGCTGTCCTCGATGCGATAGAGATCGACATGTGCGATCGGCAGATCGACCTCGGGCGGCGCATAGGGCTGAACGATCGCAAAGGTCGGGCTCGGCGCCTCGCCCGCGAGCCCGCGCGCCTTCAGCATCGCGCGCGCCAGCGTCGTCTTGCCCGCGCCGAGATCGCCCGACAGCAGCACGACATCGCCCGCGATCAGCGCCGTCCCGATCGCGGCGCCGATCCGCTCGGCATCGTCCAAGCCGTAGTTGCTCGTAAAAACCGTCATGCGGCGCGCGGCAGACTGATCCGCACGAGCGTGCCCTGGCCTTGCTCGCTCACGACTTCCATCGTCCCGCCATGCGCCGCGACGAGTTGGCGCGCGAGCGCGAGGCCGATGCCGCCGGTGGCGGTCCCCGCCTGCTGCCCCTTGGCCACCGCCGCGGCCGCCTCGGGCATGCCCGGCCCATTATCCGACACGATGATGTCGACGCCGCACGCATCGCCGTCGGCGTGGAGCAGCACGCGCGCGCCCGACTTGCGCGACGGCGCGGTGAAGCGCACCGCATTGTCGAGCAGCCCCGCGACGAGGCGCGACAGCCGCGGCGCGTCGCCGTCGATGCTGCCGAGGTTCGCCGATATGTTGCCGACAAGTTCGACCTTCTCGCCGTCGGCAAAGGGTTTGGCCTTGGCGAGCGCGCCCTCGAGCAGCGCGCCGATATCGACCGGCGCACGCTCGACCGCGAGCGTTCCCGCCTCGCCCTGCGCGAGGTCGAGCACATTGTCGATCTGGCGGGAGAGTACCGCGACCGAATCCATGATCGCATCGATATAGACGCGCTGCTGATCGCCGAGCTTGCCGGCATAGCCCGCCTGCAGCATCTCGCCGAAGCCGCCGATCGAGGTCAGCGGCGTGCGGAGTTCATAGCTCATCCGCGACAGGAAGGCGGTCTTCGCCTTGTCGGCGGCCTCGAGCGCCTCGTTGCGGTCGCGGAGCGCACCCTCCATCTTCCGGCTCGCGGTGATGTCGAGCATGATGAGCAAGGCATTGCCGTCGGGCAGCGGGATCGACGCGAAATCGAAATGGCGCCCGTCGGCGAAGCGGACCTCGCCAACGCGCTGCTGGCGTTCCAATGTCGCGGCACGGATCACTTCCTGCACGATGCTGATCTGGTTCGGTTTGGCGAGGCGGTCGGCTAGCCCGCCCATCAGCGCATCGACGCGCGGGTGCGCCGCGAGCGTCCCCTCGTCGATGCCCCACAGGCGGCGGAAGCGCTGGTTCCACAGATGCAGCCGACCGTCGGGAGCGAAGACCGCCACCGCCTCGAACAGATTGTCGAAGGTCGCGGTGCGCACGCGCAGCAACGTGTCGCGCGCGCCCGCCAGTTGCACCTGCTCGGTCTTGTCCTCGGCGATCAGCAGCAGCCCGCCATCGGGGGTCGGCTGCGCGACGACATGGAGGTGCGTGCCGTCGCGGAGCAGCCAATCCTCTTCGCTCGCCCCCGCCTGCGCGAACCAGTCGACATGGACCTGCCGCCATTCGGGATAGTTGCGCACCTCGGGCGTCCGCCCGCGTTCGCGCCACGCGTCGAGCAGCCGCGCGAACGGCAACGCCTCGGCGACATCGTCGGACTCGATGCCGAACAGGCGGCGGAACGGCAGATTGGCGAAATTGAGCCCCTGGTCGGGACCGAATTGCGCGACCGCCGCCGACAACCGGTCGAGCAGCTCGCGCTGGGTATCGACGAAGCGGCGGTGCGCGCCGCGCTCGGTTTCGAGTTCCTGAATGTCGATCGCATAGCCCGCAATCCCGATCACGCGGCCGCCTTGGGGCGCCAGCGGCACGTCGACGACGCGCATGATGCGGCGCTCGCCCTCGATCGTCACCGGGATCGTGCGGACCTGCGCCGATCCCGCGATGCGCGCTTCGTCGGCGGCTTCGGCGGCGCTGACGCCGGCAACGGTTTCGCACAGCTCGACCGCGCCATCGATCACCGCGACCGCGCTCTTCGCCTCGACCGCGCGGACATAGGCGGTGTTGACGAGCGCGAGATGAAGGTCGGTGTCGCGGAACCACATCGGGAAAGGCGCCGCCTCGATCAGCCCCGACAAGGCCTCGAACGCCGCCATCGCCTCGTCGCGCTCGCTGCGCGCGTGCGCCAGCGCCCGCTGCCCGTCGGTCGCGTCGCTCAGCCAGAGCAGTACCCCGCCCGCTCCGCCGACCGCGTTCGGCGCCGCGGCACCGTGGATGATGATCGCCCGGTCGCCGCCTTCGGGCTTGAGGCTGAGCGTAAAGGGCTTCGCGCCGCGCTGCGCGCCGAGGATCGCCTGCCGCAGCGCATCATGGCCCGCGGCGTCGAGCCCGCTGCCCAGCCCGCGCAGTTCGTCGAAGTTGCGCGGCCCGCGTTCGAGCCCCAGCCAGCGGCCGAGCCGCTCGCTCGCCTCGATCCGCCAGTCGGCGCGGACGATCACGGGCAATTGGGGTGACGCTTCGACCAGGCTCGCGAGCCGTTCGGCCTGCCCCGCGACAAACGCCGCTCGCCGCTGCATCGCGATCCCGCGCACGGTCGCCCACAATCCGGCGAGCAGCCAGAGCGCGGCGAACAGACCGAGGGCGAACAAAAAGGCCGGGGAAAGCGATCCGCTCATCCCGTCTTATTTCCTCGCTTGTCCGGATGTCCCGCGCGCATGATCGCCAGCCCTAAAGGCGATAGAGTCATGTTTCAATCGCATGTCATTACGGATCGGCGCGCCGCATCGTCCGATGGGCGCGCCGTCCACAGTTTTCTATCGTTACGACGAGGGCGAGGCCCTCGACCGATCAGTAACGATAATGGTCGGGCTTGAACGGCCCTGCGACCGGCACGCCGATATAATCGGCCTGCTTCTTGGTGAGCTGGCTGAGCTTCACGCCCAGCTTTTCGAGGTGCAGCGCCGCGACCTTTTCGTCGAGATGCTTGGGCAGGACGTACACGTCGTTCTTATACTGCTCGCTGCGCGTCCACAGCTCGATCTGCGCGAGCGTCTGGTTGGTGAAGCTCGCCGACATCACGAAGCTCGGGTGGCCGGTGGCGTTGCCGAGGTTCACGAGGCGACCCTTCGACAGGATGATGATCTGCTTGCCGTCGGGGAATTCGACCAGGTCGACCTGCGGCTTCACTTCGGTCCACTTGTAGTTCGCGAGCGCCGCAATCTGGATCTCGCTGTCGAAGTGGCCGATGTTGCAGACGATCGCCATATTCTTCATCGCCGCCATATGTTCGGCGGTGATCACGTCGGCGTTGCCGGTCGCGGTGACGAAGATGTCCGAACGCTTGACGGCTTCGTCCATCGTCACGACCTCGAAGCCTTCCATCGCCGCCTGCAGCGCGCAGATCGGATCGATTTCGGTGACGAGCACACGCGCGCCGCCGTTGCGAAGCGACTGCGCCGAGCCCTTGCCGACGTCGCCGAAGCCGGCGACGGTCGCGACCTTGCCCGCAAGCATCACGTCGGTGCCGCGGCGGATCGCGTCGACGAGCGATTCCTTGCAACCATAGAGGTTGTCGAACTTCGACTTGGTGACGCTGTCGTTGACGTTGATCGCGGGGAAGGGCAGCTCGCCCTTCTTGGCGATGTGGTACAGGCGGTGGACGCCGGTCGTCGTTTCTTCCGACACGCCCTTGATCGCCTTGACCGTCTTGGTCAGGTAGCCGGGGTTCGCCGCAACGAACGCCTTCAGCGCGCGCTGCATTTCGATTTCTTCTTCATTCTCGGGCGCCGGCATTTCCTGCCCGGCTTCGAGCTTCGCGCCCCACAGCGCGAACATCGTGGCGTCGCCGCCGTCGTCGAGGATCAGGTTGCACGTCGTGCCATCTTCGACGCCCCAGTCGAAAATGCGGCCGACATAGTCCCAGTAATCGGCGAGGCTTTCGCCCTTCACCGCGAACACCGGCACCCCCGACGCGGCGATCGCGGCGGCGGCATGGTCCTGCGTCGAGAAGATGTTGCACGTCGCCCAGCGGACTTCGGCGCCGAGCGCGGTCAGCGTCTCGATCAGCACCGCGGTCTGAATCGTCATGTGCAGCGACCCGACGATCTTCGCGCCCTTCAGCGGCTGCGCCGCGCCGAATTCGCTGCGCAGCGCCATCAGGCCCGGCATTTCGGTTTCGGCGATGTTGATTTCCTTGCGACCGAAGTCGGCGAGGCCGATGTCGGCGATCACATAATCACGGGTATCGGCGGCGAGAGTGGCCACGGTTAAGTCTCCTGTAGGCGAGTTCGGCCGCAGGCGAGCGGCCACGAAAAGTCAGGTAATTATGCCCGGCGCCCTAGCCGAAACGCCGCCACCGATCAAATATAAACTTTTCTTTATATCGCAATATCGACACCGCCCACCCGGATGCCGGACGCACGAATCGGCGGCGCAAAAGCACCGACCTCACGAAAATAATTTTTAGCGGACGCAATTGTGACAATCGCGGCCACGATTTTGTGACAACGAGTCGAGATCGCCAAGATTCTGAAAATCCTGACTTATAATGCGCCTTGCGATTAGCTTAATTCGCTATTGTGACAACAGTGTTACAAACCCCCGGAAATATTGACTTTTTGCCCAGCACGCGAGAAAATCGGCGAAAGTTTTCGGGGAGATACGAAAGATGAAAAAAATTCTGCTGCCGCTCTTCGCGCTGGCCTTTGCGAGCCCTGCTGCGGCGCAATCGATCGTCGTCGTTACCGCGCCGCAAGCCGATTCGGAGGTACTTCCGGTCGCTTATGCCGAGCTCAAGGCCGGTGAAAATCGCGCCGCGGTCGAAAAGCTGACCGGCGACACCGGCCTCGACGCGCGCGACCCGTCGCGACTGATCAATCTTGGCACCGCTTACGCTCGTCTGGGTCGCACCGCCGAAGCCGCCGCCGCCTACGACAACGCGATCGGCAGCCCGATCCGCTATGATCTCGAACTCGCCGATGGCCGCTATGTCGATTCGCGCTGGGCCGCGCGCACCGCACGCGCCAACCTCGATCAGGGCCGTCCGCTGCTCGCGCTCGCGCGCTAAGCCTCGCCGCCTTCGGTGGTCAGCAAGCGGGCGTCCACTCCCGCTTCGGCAAACGCCGCCTGCCATCGTTCGGCGGGCGGCGTTTCGAACAACAGGCCGTCGCTGCCGGGCGTGACATGCCAGCCGTGGCGAACCATCTCGCCTTCGAGCTGCCCCGGCGACCAGCCCGCATAACCGAGCGCCACCAGCCAGCGCGAAGGGCCGCGCCCCTCGCCGATCGCGCGCAATATATCGTGCGAGCTCGACACCATCCAGCGATCGCCGACCTGCACCGCCTCCTGCCCGCCCCAGTCGAGGCTGTGGAGGACGAAGCCGCGCGACGGCTCGACCGGTCCGCCGAGAAAAACGGGTTGGTCGAGCGGAACGTCGTGCGCGATTTCGAGCTGGTCGAGCACCGCGCCGACGGTCATGCCATCGATCGGATCGTCGATGCCGATCCCCATCGCGCCCTCTTCGTCATGGCTGATCATCGCGATCACCGAATGTTCGAAACGGGGATCGCCGATGCCCGGCAGCGCAAGCAGCAGCTGGCCGGTGAACCAGGTGGGGTCTGTGCTCATGGGCGCCATCATGCCGCGTCGCGGCGGCGCGGTCCAGCTTTTCGAACAACGGGTCCCGGGCGCGCTTGACTTGGCGACCGGCTCACCCAATGTCACGCCACCAAATCCCCTCAATGAAAGGATGCCGACCATGACGATCCAGACCGGAGACAAGCTGCCCGACGCCACCTTCGTAAAGGTCACCGAAAACGGCCCCGAACAGGTCAGCACCGCCGATTATTTCAAGGGCCGCAAGGTCGCGCTCTTCTCGGTCCCCGGCGCCTTCACCCCGACCTGCTCGGCCAAGCACCTGCCGGGCTTCGTCGACAAGGCCGAGGAACTGAAGGCCAAGGGCGTCGACGAAATCGTCTGCACCGCGGTCAACGACGCCTTCGTGATGGGCGCGTGGGGCAAGAATGCGAATGCCGGTTCCGCGGTGACGATGCTCGCCGACGGCAATGGCGATTTCGCCGAAGCCGTCGGCCTCACCATGGACGGCAAGGCGTTCGGCATGGGCAAGCGCGGCCAGCGCTTCTCGATGATCGTCAACGACGGCGTCGTCGAACAGCTCAACGTCGAAGCCCCCGGCGAATTCAAGGTGTCGAGCGCCGACCATATGCTCGAACAGCTATAAGCAATTCGGGAAGGGGGCAGCCATCGGGCTGCCCCCTTCCCTTTTGTCACATTTTCATGCAACAGCGACGCGATGACATCCAATTCATCGCAAGAAACCACCGACCCCACCGCGCTCGTCGACGAGATCATCGCCGAACTTCAAACCGCGTTCCGCACGTCGGTCTCCAATCTCATATCGGCGATCGCCGCCTATGTCCGCGACCGCACGCTGCCGCCGGCCGACGCCGCGGCGACGGGCCTGTTCGACTATCCCGCGATCCGCCTCGTCACCACCGGCGAACAGCGCGAGGGACAGAAGGGGCATAATCTCTCCTTCGGCCGCTTCGAACGCGCGGGCGAGTTCGTCACCACGGTGACGCGCCCCGACCTGTTCGCCGATTACCTCCGCGAACAGCTCATGCTCCTCGCGCGCCACTATGACATCACGCTCGAAGTCACGCGCACCGGACAGCAGATCCCCTTCCCCTATGTGCTCGACGCCAGCGACGGGTCGGACATGGGCGGGGTCACGCCGCTCGAACTCGCGCGCCATTTTCCGACCACCGAATTGGCCGATATCGGCGACGAACTCGCCGACGGCCTCTTCGGCCAAGACCCGGCCGCGGCGCAGCCGCTCGCGCTGTTCGACGCGCTGCGTACCGATTTCAGCCTCGCGCGCCTCCGCCACTATACCGGCACCGCCCCCGAGCATTTCCAGCGCTATATCCTGTTCACCAACTATCATCGCTACGTCGACGAATTCGTCGCCTGGGCAGGGGCGCAGGTCGGTCAGGGCCGCTACACCGCGCTCGCCGGCGCCGCGGGGCTCTATGTCGACCAGCCGGGCGTCAACGCCAGCGCGCTCGTCGCCGACAGCGCCTGGCGGCGGCACCAGATGCCCGCCTATCACCTCATTGCCCCCGACGGCGGCGGCATCACGCTCGTCAACATCGGCGTCGGCCCCTCGAACGCCAAGACGATCTGCGACCATCTCGCGGTGCTCCGTCCCGAGGCGTGGCTGATGATCGGTCACTGCGGCGGGCTGCGCCCCAGCCAGCGCATCGGCGATTATGTGCTCGCGCACGCATACCTCCGCGACGACCATATCCTCGACGCGGTGCTGCCGGTCGCCATCCCGATCCCGCCGATCGCCGAAGTGCAGGTCGCGCTCGCGACCGCCGCCGAAACGGTGTCGGGCGCCACCGGCGCCGACCTCAAGAAACGCATGCGCACCGGCACCGTCGTCACCACCGACGACCGCAACTGGGAGCTGCGCTACACCGACAGCGCGCTGCGCTTCTCGCAATCGCGCGCGATCGGCATCGACATGGAGTCGGCGACGATCGCGGCGCAAGGCTATCGCTTCCGCGTCCCCTACGGCACCTTGCTCTGCGTCAGCGACAAGCCGCTCCACGGTGAACTCAAACTGCCCGGACAGGCGAACCGCTTCTATGAGGAAGCGATCGCCGCGCATCTCCAGATCGGCATCCGCGCGTGCGAGACGATGCGCGACGAGGGCGCCAAGCTCCACAGCCGCAAACTGCGCGCATTCAACGAGCCGCCCTTTCGGTAAACGAATCCGATCGTCGGATATCAGCGGCGCGCGCCGACGAAGAATCCATCCGTCGCAAAATTGTGGCTCTCCAGAAGAAACAATATTCCGACTTCCCTCGCCTGGGGGCCATAGAAGAAACCGATGAACCGGCCGCTGAAGCTCCCGTCCGCCGCTGCCATCGTGCCGTTAATGCGGAGACTGTTGTCGCCCTGCACCACGCCGTTCAGCTCAAAGCGCAGGCCGTTGTTTGCGGTCCAGCTTCCGGTCGCGCGCCCCGTCGTCAGATCGACCGAGAGCGTCTGTTGCCCGGACAGATACCACCGGCTGTCTCGCCCCAGAACGATCGGGTCGCTGCGGCTCGAAGAGCTGGCGCCCTGGTAAGACAAGACACCGGCGGTCGGCATATCAGTCGCGGGGGTCCGCTGTCCGGCAAGGAAATATTGCGTAGTTTCGATACCTCGTCGCGGACCATTATCGAAGAAACCGGCCCACCGCTTTTCCTGATAGGCGACGGCGACGTTCCGCAATTGGCTTGAGCGCCCCCAGCCATAGATATGCTGTTCGCTAGGCATCGTACGGATGAAACGGAAACCGTCCGCCGTTTGCGCGGTTAGCGAGGTGGAATCATAGGAGGTCGTCACATTGTCGAGCCGCACCGAACCGCTCTTTTCAGGATGCCAGGTCAGCACCGCCGCGCCGGGCGCCGTGTTGATTCTGCCGGTGGAACTCACAAAACTATAAAATCTCGGCGAGTTGTCGTCGTAGACTTCTTCGTACCGAACCTCGACCAGCGCCGACTCGAAAAAGCGTTCGCGATCGAACGCGAAGGGATCGGCGTATTGCATCGAGGTCGGAGTGGGTGTCGGGGCCGGAGTAGGGGTTGGCGTGGGGGCCGGTGCAACGACGACCGGGGGACTGCCCCCTCCGGTATCGCCGCCCCCACCGCCACACGCCGCCAACGATACGAGCAGCGGCGCAACGGCCGCTCCCCGAAAACAAAATCTCGCCATCAAGCCCCCGCAATATACTGCCCGCCCCGAACCGTGCCGAGACAATTTCCCGGAAGGTCGTCAAACCGGGAGGAGGCAACTAAAGCAAGTAATTTCATAGGTAAAGACGGTCGAACCGCGTGCTTAAATCGCGGTCTGCTTTCCGTTGCGGTCGAGTTTCGTGTTCATGGCCACCGCCTATTTATACATGCCCTCGCGCAAGTTGATGCCATGCTCCAGCCACGCCTTGAGCGCGCAGAGCATCTGCGCCCACCCCTGGCAATTGCCGTAGGAGGCGCTGAGCGCACCCTGATTTTCGCGCCAGCCTTCCTCGGCGATCTCGACCAAAGTGCGTCCGTCGTCGAGCCCCTTGAAGCGCATCGTCACCTTGGTGCGATAATCGCTGTCCTTCTGCTCGGCGCCCTCGACATTGTGAGGCTCGCCTTCGCTCGCCTGCCATTCGAGGACGATCTTCTCGTCCTTGACCACTTCGGTCACATAGACCGGAAAGGCGCCAGGGAAATCGGCGAAATCCCACGTCACCGTCGCGCCGGTCTCGAGCCGGCCGTCGGCGCCGCCGGTGGTGAAATATTCGGACAATGTCTTCGGATCGGCGACCGCCTCGAACACCTCGGCCACCGGTTTCGCGATCCGCGCCGCGACCCTGAATTTCAGTTCCATGTCTATTCTCCGCTTGAGTCACATCCTTTTATGTTATATTTATATAACATGTCAATTCACGACCAGTTCGACGCGACGTTCAAGGCGCTCGCCTCGCCGATCCGGCGCCAGATTCTCGACGACCTGAAGGACCAGCCGCTGACGACCGGCGCGCTGTGCGGCCATTTCGCCGACATCGACCGCTGCACGGTGATGCAACATCTGAAGGTGCTGGAGGATGCGGGGCTGGTGATCGCGGAGCGCCGCGGGCGCGAGCGCTGGAACCATCTCAACGCGGTGCCGATCCAGGATATCCACGACCGCTGGATCGGCCCGCACGCCGCCGCCGCGAGCGCACGGCTCGCGCGGTTCAAACAGTCGGTCGAGGCGCAATGAAAAAGGCCGGGGCGTCGCCGCCCCGGCCTTTCTGCTTGTCGTCGATCGCTCGGCTCACCAGCCCTGCGGCTTGCCCTTGTTCTGCGCGTCGAGCCATGTCTTCAGCGGCGCGAAATAATCGGCCATCGCCTTGCCCGACATTTCGCGGCTGCCGGTGAAGGCCTGCAGCGCATCGGGCCAGGGCTTCGACGCGCCCATTTCGAGCATCGCGTTCAGCTTCGCGCCGACCTGCTTGTTGCCATAGAAGGAGCAGCGATGGAGCGGCCCCTTCCACCCGGCCTGCTTGCACGCCGCCTGATAGAATTGGAACTGCAGCACGCGCGCGAGGAAATAGCGCGTGTAGGGCGTGTTGCCCGGAATGTGGAACTTCGCGCCCGCGTCGAACGCATTCGCCGGCCGCGCGCCCGGCGGGACGATACCCTGATATTGCGTGCGCAGCTCGGTCCATTTCTTGTTGTAATCGGCGGGCTGGATCGACCCGTCGAAGACGCCCCAGCGCCAGCGGTCGACGAGCAGGCCGAAGGGCAGGAAGGCGACCTTGTCCATCGCCTGACGCAGCAGCAGGCCGATGTCCTTGTCGGCGCTCGGCACCTTCGCCTTGTCGAGCAGCCCGATGTCGACGAGATATTGCGGCGTGATCGACAGCGCGACGAAATCGCCGATCGCCTCGTGGAAGCCGTCGTTCGCGCCGTTGAGGTACAGGAACGGCTGCTTGTTGTACGCGCGCTGATAATAATTGTGGCCAAGCTCGTGGTGGATCGTGATGAAATCGTCGCCGTTCACCTTGATGCACATCTTGATGCGGATATCGTCCTTATTGTCGACATCCCACGCCGAGGCATGGCAGACGACTTCGCGGTCGGCGGGCTTCAGAAACTGGCTGCGCTTCCAGAAGGTTTCGGGCAGCGGCGCCAGCCCAAGCGACGAATAGAAATTCTCGCCCGCCTTGACCATGTTGAGCGGGGTCTTGCCCTGCGCGGTCAACAGGTCGCCGATGTCATAGCCGAGGTCGCCGGTCCCCGCGGGCGCGACGAGCGGGTAGATATTGCCCCATTCCTGCGCCCACATATTGCCGAGCAGGTCGGCGCGGATCGGACCGGTCTTGGCCTGCACCGCGTCGCCATATTTCTCGTTCAGCTTCCAGCGGACATAGGTGTGGAGCGCGACGTATAGCGGCTTCATGTCCTGCCAGATCTTCTCGGTGACCTTGGCGAATTCCTCGGGTGGCATGTCGTACCCCGAACGCCACATCGCGCCCGTGTCGGCGAAACCCAGCTCCTTCGCGCCGGCGTTCGCGATGCCGACCAGCTTGGCATAATCATCCTTCATCGGCGCGCCGACCTTGTCGTGCCAGCTCGTCCACATTTCGGCGAATTGCGCCGGCGTGTGCTTGAGGTCGCCCATCGCGGCCTCGATGTCCGAGCCCGAGATTTCCTTGCCGTCCAGCGTGCCGCGGCCCTTGCCGTACTGCGACTGCAGGTCGGTCGCGATCGTGTTAAGCTCGGCCGCGGCGCCCGGGGTCGTCGGCGCGGGCAGCACGATGCCGGTGCGCAATATGTCGAGCTTGCGCTTCGTGTCGGCGCTGAGCCCCGCCACATCCTTATATTTGGCGGCTTCGAGCGCATATTTGACCGATTTTTCGGTGCCCACCGCGTTGATCCGCGACGCCATCGCATCGGTATCTTCGGTCAGGTAAGTGCTGTTGACCCAGTTCACCTGGCTCGCCTCGACCGTATAGTCGAACAGGTCCTTTTCGACCGACGCGATAAAGGCGTCGGCGTCGGCTGCCGTGGGTGCGGCCGTCGCCGCGGTTTGGGCAAAAGCGGGGGTCGCCACCGCGAGCGACAGGGCAAGCGACAGCGTCGAAATCATGGCTTTCATGGGGTGCGTCCTCTGGAAAGTTATCGCAGCGCTCTACGGCGCATGCGAACAGCTAGGCGCTTGGCGCGAGTCCGGTCAAGCCGCGAGAAAGGCGGCGATCGCCTCGCCCAGCTCGGGCTGGGTGACGCTCGTCATATGCGTGCCGGGGATCGTCGCGAGCCTGGCGTCGGCGAGCGCCGCAACCAGCTCCTCGGCCGATCCATTGTCCTGATCCTGCGCGCCGCACACGACGAGCGTCGGCATCGTCAGCGCCGCGAGCATTTCGGGGGTCGTGTCGGTGAAGCTGTCGAGCAGATGCCCCGCCGCGATGCGGTCGACCTTCATCGTCTTCATAAACTGGATCGACAGCCAGGTGTCGTCGCCGCGCTTTGCCGTTTCATATTCGGCGATGACGCGCCTGAAGAATTTGCCGCGCCGCTGCCAGCCGGCAAGCCCCGCCAACCCCATCCCGCCGAGGATCAGCCGGCGTGGCAGCATCCCCGCGACCACCGCGCGCGCGCTGGTGCGCGCGCCGAGCGAAAAGCCGCCGAGGTCAAAATCGGTCAGGCCGAGATGCGCCACCAGATCCTCGAGGTCGTGCACGAGCACGTCGGGCGGATAAAACTCCTCCTCGTGCGGCGCGTCGCTCGACCCGTGGACGCGCAGGTCGGGCATGATCACGCGATATCCTTCGGATGCCACGCGCGCGGCGGTGCCGAACTTGATCCAGTTGACCTCGCCGCTCGAAAACAGGCCGTGAAGCAAAAAGAGAGGGCGTCCTTCACCCATCTCGCGCCACGCCAGCCGCACGCCGTCGCGCGCTTCGAAATATTGGGGTTCGTTCGTCATGCGCCGCGCTATGCGCCCATCGCGCCCGGTTCGGCAAGCGCCGATCAGCGCGGGCGCAAGCCCTTTTGCTCCATGCGCCATTTCGCCATTTCGATCCGGTCCTGCCCGAAGAAGGGCTCGCCGTCGAATACCAGAGTCGGCACGCCCCAATGGCCGGCAATCTCGAGCGCGACCTGGTTCGCCGCAATCTCGTTATCGAGCAGTTCGGCCTCACTCACCGCTTCGGCGTCGAGCTCGGAGAGGTCGAGGCCGGCGCGTTTCGCAGCGCCCGCCAGATGATCGCCGAGGTGCCAGTCCTGCGCCCCGCCCCAGATGAGCTGTGCCGCTTCATGCGCAAAACCAAGTCCCTTGCCGCGCCGCGACGCCGCCTGCCCGAGCCGCGTCAGGCGATAGATATAAGGTTGCTCGGCCGCGATCGCGCGGGTCGCGATGTCCTGCACGATCGGATCGGGGCGCGGGGGGCCAAAGGGGATGCCATGAAACTGCGCGACCCGGATCATGTCGCGCACCGTATAGCTTAGCCAATTGGGATGGTTGCGCTCGAAGAAGTCGGGCTGGCGGATCGCAAGCGGATAGACCGGGCGCAGGTTGATCGTCAGATCGTGGCTGGCGGCGAGCGCGCGATAACGGCCGATAGCGAGGTAGCTGTACGGCGAGCGAAAGGACCAGAAGAGGTCTGCGGTCAAACTCATAACGTCATCCTGCCGAAAAACGCGCTCGGCGCAAGCAGTGTAAAGAAAATTTACACCAGATTCGAGATTGTTGGCTGCAAAATCCGGACGTTGAAAATAGTAGCAATTGCTATTATATCCTAGTCCATGAGTGAAACGATCGGATTCCTGCTCAACGATACCGCGCGCCTGTTCCGGCGTTCGTTCAACGCGCGCACGCGCGATAGCGGCATCACCGCGCTGCAATGGCGCCTCATCACCTATCTGAAGCGGCACGAAGGCATAAGGCAGGGACCGCTCGCCGAGCTGATCGAGGTCGAACCGATCACCTTGTCGCGCATGGTCGACCGGCTGGTCGAGGCCGGACTGGTCGAGCGCCGCGCCGACCCCGCCGACCGCCGCGCCTGGCAGCTCTATCTGACCCCACGCGCCGGCGAGCTGCTCGGCGGAATGCGCGAGATGGCTGACGCGCTAACCGCCGAGGCGACCGAAGGGCTGAGCGCAACCGAGCGCGACCAGCTCATCGATCTCGTCGAACGCGTCCGCGCCAACCTCTCCCGCCGCATTTGCCAAAAAGAAGAAGAAATCGCCTGATGGACCAGCTCTCCCCCTCTCGCCCGAAGGCCGAAAACGCCACCCCGCCCAAGGCGGCGCCAAAGGCCGACCCCTTGCCGAGCCCGGCACTCGAAACCGAGAATGCGTCCAAGGCGAGCTGGCGCACGCGCATCCTGATGTTCGGCCTGCCCTTCGCGTTGATCGCGGGCGGCGCCGGCTGGTGGCTGACGAGCGGCGGGTCGGTGTCGACCGACAATGCCTATGTCCAGATGGACAAGGTGTCGGTCGCCGCCGAAGTCGGCGGGCGGATTACCGAGGTTGCGGTGCGCGATGGCCAGCAGGTCGCGAAGGGCCAGCTGCTGTTCCGCATCGATGGCGAACCCTATGCGCTGACCGTCGCGCAGGCGACCGCCGCGATCGACGCGGCCGAGGTCGAGGTCGGCAATCTGTCGGCGAGCGCGAACACGTCGAATGTCGACATCGCTGCGGCGCGCGAGGATGTGAAGTTCGCGCAGGTGACCTTCGACCGGCAGGCGGCACTGATGGAAAAGGGCTTCACAACGAGGGCCGCCTATGACGCGTCACGCCACGCGCTCCAGCAGGCGCGAGAGAGCGTACGTCAAGCCGAGGCGGCCGCCGCCGAAGCGCGCACCAAGCTCGCCGCCGGCCCGTCGAGCGGGATCAACCCGCAGGTCGAGGCGGCGCGCGTCCAGCGCTCGCAGGCGCAGGTGAACATGGGCCGCACGACGGTTCGCGCGCCGAGTGCCGGCCGTATCGCGCAGTCGGACCGGCTGCAGGTCGGCCAGATGATGGTCGCGGGGCTTCCCGCGGTGACGCTGGTCGATACCGCGCATCCGTGGGTCGAGGCCAATTTCAAGGAAACCGACCTCGCCGACATGCGCGTCGGCCAGCGCGCCGAAATCAGCTTCGACGCCTATCCGGGGGTGAAGGTGCGCGGCCATGTGCTGACGATCGGTGCGGGCACGGGCAGCGAATTTTCGGTGCTGCCGGCGCAGAATGCCACGGGCAACTGGGTCAAGGTGACGCAGCGCGTGCCGGTACGCATCGCCTTCGACGAAAAGCCCGCGCGCGACATGATCGCGGGGCTGTCGGCGGACGTGCGGGTGTTTACGAAGTAACGTCCGGTGGCGAGCAACGCCCTTCCCCGTCGGCCGTCGGCCGCGGCGCTCCCTGATGACGAGTCGATCCCGCTGCACGAACGCGTGCGCTATCGCGGGCTGCTGACCGTCGCGGTCATGGGCGCGTCGATCATGCAGATCCTCGACACGACGATCGCCAATGTCGCGATCCCGCACATGCAGTCGGCACTCGGCGCGACGAGCGAGACGGTGACGTGGGTGCTGACGAGCTATATCCTCGCCTCGGCGGTCGCGATGCCGATCACCGGCTGGCTCGCCGACCGCATCGGGCGACGCGAATTGTTCATCGCCGCGGTCGCGGGCTTCATCGTCGCGTCGATGGCGTGCGGCGCCGCGCAGACGCTCGAGCAGATGGTCGCCTTCCGCTTCCTGCAGGGGGTCAGCGCCGCCTTTATCGGCCCGCTGTCGCAGTCGGTGATGCTCGACATCAACCCGCCCGAGCGCCATGCGCGCGCGATGTCGATCTGGGGCATGGGGATTATGATCGGGCCGATCCTGGGGCCGATATTGGGCGGCTGGCTGACCGAAAGCGTCAACTGGCGCTGGGTCTTTTACGTCAACCTGCCCGTCGGGCTGATCACGCTCGCGATGATGTGGGCGCTGCTGCCCAAGACAAAAAGCGTCACGCGGCGGTTCGACCTGTTCGGTTTCTCGATGCTCGCGCTGGGGCTTGCCGCGCTCCAGCTGATGCTCGACCGCGGCGCGCATCAGGACTGGTTCGAGAGCATCGAAATCTGGATCGAACTGGGCGTCGCCGTCTCCTGCCTGTGGATGTTCGTCGTCCATATGTTCACGGCGCGCGCGCCCTTGTTCAGCCGCGCGATGCTCGCCGACCGCAATCTCGTCACCGCGATGGGTTTCATGGTCGTGATCGGCGTCGTGATGTTCGCGTCGATGGCGCTGCTGCCGCCAATGCTGCAGAATCTGTTCGGCTGGCCGGTGATCGACACCGGCATCGTGCTCGCGCTGCGCGGGATCGGCATCCTCGCCAGCATGTGGGTCGCGGGCCAATTGCTCGGCAAGATCGACGCGCGGTGGCTGGTCGGAACCGGCCTGCTCATCGCGGCTTACTCGCTCTGGCAGATGAGCCATTGGTCGCTGATGATGGGAATGCAGCCGGTGATCGTCAGCGGGCTGGTGCAAGGGCTCGGCATGGGGCTGATCTTCATTCCCTTGAACACGATGGCGTTCGCGACGATCGAGCCGCAATATCGCACCGACGGGTCGAGCCTGCTCAACCTGTTCCGCAGCCTCGGCGCCTCGGTCGGCATCTCGATCGTCACCACGCTGCTCGGGTCGAACATCCAGCGGAGCCACGAGGATCTGGCCGCGCATGTCACCAACAGCTCGGTCAGCCTGCTCGACCCGTCGACCGCTGACCGCTTCGGCATCGCGGGCGATGCGGCGCTGGCGATGGTCAATGCCGAGATCAACCGGCAGGCAGCGATGGTCGCCTATATCGACGATTTCTGGGCGATGATGTGGGTGACGCTGGCGTCGGTGCCGCTGGTGCTGTTGCTACGCCCACCCAAACCGGGCGGGCCGAAGGCCTCGGCGGCGGATATGGGGCACTGACAGATCAGGCGCCGCGCCGCGCGGTTGCAAAACGCATGAACTCCATCGGATCGGGACTTTCGTCGAAGGTCGGCACGCCTTCTGCGATCGCTATCCATCCGCGCTTTCGCTTCACCCAGATATGCGCGAAGGGTTCGAGCTCCGATGGATCGTCGAGCGTCCCGGCGCGGACGATCGTCATCGCGGGATAGACGGTGTTCGCGTTGCACACGCGGCTGAAACAGTCGGGGCAATGCTGGTTGTTCGTCGTTCCGCCCGACGGGCGCTCGGTCGAAAAGGTCACGCTTCGCCCTGTCAGTGTCAACGCGTCGGTCGATACAATCAACTGATCGGCAAAGGCGCTCGCGGTCGATTTCTGGCAGTCGAGGCAGTGGCAGCAATAGTTGAGGAGCGGCCCGTCCTGCTTGAAGCTGTAACGCAGTTGGCCGCAGCGGCAGCCGCCGGTGATTTCCCGCGTCATATCAGCGGAAGAAACAGTTGGTGCCGGCGAACAACGCGTCGATCTTTGCCGCATCGCCGGGCGCCGCGAACATGCCGCCGATGAGATTGTCGCCGGTGCCGATGCTGAACTCCTCGCCCAGCGTGCTGTCCTCGAGGTCGACGATCGAGACCGATTCCTTTGCCTTGGCGCGCGTCGTGCCGATGGCGATGCCGCTCATCGTCGAATAGCTGTCGGCGCCGGGTTCGTTGCCGAGGAACCAGCCGGCGAATTTTCCGCCCTGGAAATTGAGCGTCATCGCGTCGTAGCGGGTGAATTCCATCGCGCCCGCGCCGCATTCCTCGTTGGTGCTGCGGTCATCCTCCTTGCCCGCAACATTGGCGAGCGCGGTTTCGGCCTGTGCGCGCGGGACGCCGAAGGCAAGCAGGCTGGTCTTGCCGCTGTTCGTGTCGACGAAGCGCAGTCCCTCGCCGTCGAGGCTGACCGCCGTGGTCGCCGCGGCGGGGCCGTCGGCCTTCGCCTCGGGCACCGCCGGGGCGACAGGATCGGCGTCGACGGGGGCTTTGTCGGCGGCGGGTTTGCACGCGGCGAGCAGCGCCACCATCGCGAGGGTCGTGAACTTGCGCATGCCTATCTCCTGTTCCCGATGATCGGCCCCATCGCCATCACCCCTATCGCACCCAGCAGCGCGAGCGCCATATCCTTTTGCGCGTCCCAGATATCGCCCTGCTGGCCATTGTAGCGGTCGGCGGTTTCGCCCGCCGCGACGATGGTGAGCAGCCATTCGAAGATTTCGTAGAGGCTCGAGATGGCCAGCACCCAACCAAGCACGGTTAAGGCCGCACCGCGCGGGCCGAGGCCGCCCCAGCGCCGCGCGATTTCGGCGACGGGGATGACCGACAGCGCGCCGAAGGCGAAATGGACGAGCCGGTCATAATGGTTGCGCGTCCATCCGAAGGCGTCGGAGAGGCTGGTGCCGGTCAGCGCGCGAACCCATTCGTCATAAGGGACATTGCTGTAGGCGTAGCGGCCGCCGAGCGTGTGGAGCGCCATGAAGAGCGCGATGCACGCGACGGCTGGCGTCGATAGCGGCCAGCGGCGGAGCAACCAGGGCGCCGCAACGATCAGCAGCATCGTCGGGATATGCTGGAGCAGCGCAACCTCGGGATAGGGCTGGTCGATCTGCGCGAGAAGGAGGAGCGCAAGGAGCAGGCCGATCAGCGGCCTTTGCGCTTCGGGGCGCGCCGGAGCAGTCGTCATCGACCGAAACCCGCCAAGGCAGAAATGGCGGAAAACTGCCTAACTTCACTCGCAAATGCAGGTGTCGGGCGCGGCATCGGTGCTTGCATCATGCCGAGGACCTAATCTAGCAAGATATTGTAGGACAGCGATTTTCGATGCGTCACCAGCGAAGCGACATACAGCTGAGCCCGGCGTCGATGCGCGCGATCTGGTCGGTCGGCAGCGGGCGGAAAGGCACGCCGCGCGCCGCCAGCATCGCCTGCGTCGCCAGCCAGCGCGTGCCGACGAGGACGGTATCGCGCACGCGGAGGATATTCGCCGCACCCTCTTCGCCGGGCGGGGTCAGCACGACTTCGAGGCCCGCAAATTCGGGACAATCGCGCATCGCGGGTACGGCGAGGATCGTGCTTTCGTCGATCAGGCTGCAGCCGGTCTTGAAATGGAGCACGCCCGCGGGCGTTACCGCGATCTGGGCGCGATAACCCAGCCGTTCGAGCAAAGCCGCGAGTTCGGTGGCACCCGCGCGGTCGGTGCGGTCGGACAGGCCGATGATCACGCGGTCGGCAAGACGCAGCACATCGCCGCCGTCGACATGGCCGGGGCCGGTCATTTCGAGCAAAGTGGCGTGGCGCGCCGCGAGCGCCTCGCGGATATGCGCGACTTCGCCCGCGCGGCTCGGAGCACCGGGGCGGAGCAGGATCGCGCCCTCGGGAAAGGTCAGCGCGACATCTTCGGTGAACAGCGCGTCGGGAAAGTCATCGAGCGGCGGCAGGACTTCGACGGCGAGGCCGAGTTCGCGGAGCGCCCCTACATAGGCGGCATGTTCGGCAGCAAGGCCGGCGAAGTCGGGGTCAGGGCCGCCGTTGGCACGGATGCCGCTCACCGCCGATGGGGCGGGGGCGCGGCAGAGGGCGTGGGTAAAGGCGCAGGGGCTGGTCATGCCAGCGGCATAGCTTGAATGCTTCGCCATCGCCACGGCGATCCTCCCTGTGCCGCAGGCATGGGGAGGTGGCAGCGCGAAGCGCTGACGGAGGGGTAGTGACGCGACGTCGCAACCCCTCCACCACCGCTTCGCGGCGGTCCCCCTCCCCATCGCTGCGCGACAGGGAGGATCTGGATTCAGCCCTTCTTGAGGTGGCGGCGGCCGAGCAGTTCGGCGATCTGCACTGCGTTCAGCGCCGCGCCCTTGCGGAGGTTATCACTGACGCACCAGAGGTTGAGGCCGTTTTCGACCGTCGGGTCTTCGCGCACGCGCGACACGAAGGTCGCGAAATCGCCGACGCATTCGACGGGGGTGATGTAGCCGCCGTCCTCGCGCTTGTCGTGGAGCACGACGCCGGGCGCTTCGCGGAGGATGCGCTGCGCGTCCTCGGCCGACAGTTCATCCTCCATCTCGATGTTGATCGCCTCGGAGTGGCCGACAAACACCGGCACGCGGACGCAGGTCGCGGTGACCTTGATCTTGGGATCGAGGATCTTCTTCGTTTCGACGACCATCTTCCACTCTTCCTTGGTCGAGCCGTCGTCGAGGAACTTGTCGATGTGCGGGATGACGTTGAAGGCGATCTGCTTGGTGAACTTCTGCACGTCCTTTTCGTCGCCGACGAAGATCTGGCGCGTCTGGTTCCAGAGCTCGTCCATGCCCGCCTTGCCCGCGCCCGACACCGACTGATAGGTCGAGACGACGACGCGCTTGATCTTGGCGGCGTCGTGCAGCGGCTTCAGCGCGACGACCATCTGCGCGGTCGAGCAGTTCGGGTTCGCGATGATGTTGCGCTTGGTATAGCCGTCGATCGCGTCGGGGTTCACCTCGGGCACGATCAGCGGCACGTCGGGGTCCATGCGGTAAAGCGAGCTGTTATCGATCACGACGCAGCCCGCCGCGGCGGCCTTGGGCGCGTGGATTGCGGTCGCGTCGCTGCCGATCGCGAAAATCGCCATGTCCCAGCCGGCCCAGTCGAAATTCTCGATATTCTGGCACTTCACGGTTTTACCGGTATCGCCGATTTCGATCTCGTCGCCCTGGCTGCGCGACGATGCGACCGCCGCCAGTTCGTCGTAGGGAAATTCGCGCTCGGCGAGAATGGCGAGCACTTCGCGCCCGACATTGCCCGTGGCTCCGGCGACTACGATACGATAACCCATTTACTCACTCCTCAAGGCAAGAACTTGGTTGAAAACGTTACGATAATTCAGACTTTCCAGCGGAAATGGCCGGTCAGCTTATGGTCGAACAGCGCATCCTCCTCGCGCGTGCCGCCACCGATATTGTGGAGGACGAGCGGCACGCCGGTCGTATCCTTGCGGTCGGACACGATGCCGGTGTGCGGCAACTTGCCGTTCACCATCGCGGTGAAGATGTCGCCCGGGCGCCAGTCGGCGGGATTGGTTGTGACGGGTAAGGATGCGCCCTGCCGCCGCCAATAGGTCGCGAGGTTGGGCACACGGCGATGGTCGATATTGCGGTCGGGGCGGCCGAGCCCCCAGTTTTTGGGATAGGCCGCAAAATTGGCTTTCATGTCGGCGTTTACAAGGGCCTGGAGGTCCTGGCCGAGCGCATCGCGAAACGCGCGGATCACGACGTCGGTGCAAACGCCCTTCGCGCGGTCGACATCGCCGTTCGGAAAGCGAAGCACGGTGTAGGCCGGGTCATAGGACAGCGTGACACCAACCTGCCGCCGCGCCGCCGCCACGACGCGCTGCGCATTGGTGAGCGCCGTCGCTTCGCCCGACACGCCGAATGCGAGCACCGCGCCAAGGAAGGCGCGCCGCGTCGGCTGGAACGGGAGGACGGACTGATGCATGAAATTCGCTTTGCCCAAAAGAAAACGACCGGCTCTGCCTGTTGGCGGAACCGGTCGTTTTTGAAAGCTGTTTCGGCTTTGTAGAGGAGAAGCTCTCCTTAGCCTTCGCCGGCTTCCGACCGGTATTCGCGGCGCTCCGCAATACGCGCCGATTTACCAGTGCGGCCACGAAGATAGTAAAGCTTCGCACGACGCACGGCACCCTTGCGGATGACGGTAATCGAGTCGATGTTGGGCGAATAGAGCGGGAACACGCGCTCGACACCTTCGCCGAACGACATTTTGCGCACGGTGAAGTTGGAGCCCATGCCCTTGTTCGAGCGTGCGATGCACACGCCTTCGAAATTCTGGACGCGGGTGCGTTCGCCTTCGACCACCTTCACGCCGACTTTCAGCGTGTCGCCGGGACGGAAGGTCGGAATGGTCTTCGCCGCTTTGGCGATTTCTTCGGCTTCGATCGTCTGGATGAGGTTCATGTCCTCTAGTCCTTTTCTTTTCGCCGCGCGCCAGAGGCAGGTCGGTCCCGAGCATCGACATGACGCTCCCAAAGGTCCGGCCTGCGTAACCGTATCTGTCGGCAAAGTCCCCCGATCGCAGCACTTCGGGAACCCTGCGCCCCGTCCGGATGACCGGTCGGGGATAAGCGGACGACGGGCGCGCGCAAGCAATGCGATTCGCCCGGTTCCACTCGAAGCCGCGGCCACTACGCCGGAAAGGTACGAAATGCAAGGGTCTCGGCAGGAAACCAGCGCGGCGGATTTAAACGGCCATTAACCAAAATCCGCCATGGACGGCAGCGGAGGGCCCCGATGCTGCAGATGACCGCCATAAAGCCGCTCGCGAGCCGCGCTTTTGCGCCCGCCGACGGCGCCGGGCTGGCGGCGTTCCTCAACTGGGCGCTGTGCTGGATGCTGCTGCCCAACCTGCCCTTCCTGCCGATCACCATCATGGGCGGACCGATGCGCGCGCCTGAAATCTGGCTGTGCGCCGCGGTCGGCTTCGTCGCGAGCTGGTTCGGATACTGGATCCGCCTTTCGGCCTTTTTCGGCCTCCTCACCTATCTGACGCTCGTTTTCATCGCGAGCATGTTCAACATGCACGTCAGCATGATCTTGTCGGTTATCGCGCTGGTGCTCGACCTCCGCCCCGCCGCCTCGCCCGAATATATGGTCGGCGGGGCGCTGCTGATCCTCGTGCTGGCGATCGCCGCGCGGCAGCTTCGCCGGCCGAACAATCTGCGCGGACTGCAATGGATGGCCGCCGCCGCGGCGCTGACCTATACGCTGGCAACCGCCGACTATGTACGGGCGCGCGACGGGTCCACCGCCTATAACCGCCTGGCGCCCGCCGACGCCCCCTTCACCTCGGCGACGCAGCAGACCGGCTTTCTGAAGCTCGCCGATGGCAAAAGGCATGTGATGATCGTCGTGGTCGAGGCGATGGGGCTGCCCACCGAGCCCGCGCTGCGCACACGGCTCGACGCCATCTGGACGCGCCCCGAACTCGCCGAGCGTTTCGAGATCAGCCAGGGCAGCACGACCTTTTACAATTCGACGACCAAGGGCGAGATTCGCGAGCTGTGCCAGCGTTGGGGCGATTATAGGGAGATCGTCGCGGCCGAGCCCGATTGCCTGCCCGCGACGCTCGCACGGCGCGGATATGGGACGCATGCCTATCACGGCTTTTCCCCGACATTCTTCGACCGCGACCGATGGTACCCGCTCATCGGGTTCGAGCGGATGAGTTTTCGCGACGCGATCGAGGCGCAGGGCGCGGGGCATTGCCCGAATGTCTTTCCCGGCGCGTGCGACCGCGACATCCCGCGCCTGATCGGCCGCGACCTCGCCGCGGCGAAGCAGCCGCAGTTCATTTACTGGCTGACGCTCAATTCGCACCTGCCGGTGGTCGCCAACGCCCAGTTGCGCACCGAGAATTGCCGCCAGCTCGGCCCTATGCTCGACGGAGACTATCCGCCGGTCTGCCGCCTCTTCGCGATCTGGGACGACACTGCGGCTGCGCTCGCCACGATGGCAAGCCGGCCCGATTTCCCGCCGACCGACATATTGATCGTCGGCGATCATATGCCGCCCTTCACCCAGCAGAAAAGCCGGATGATGTTCGACAGCACGAAGGTGCCTTGGGTGCTGCTGCGCTATCGGCCGCCGGAGCGTCCGGCAGAATAGGCGGCCCACAGATCGGGGCGCCGCGCCTTCGTATCGCTTTCGGCCTGCTCCCGGCGCCACGCCGCGATCTTCTTGTGATCGCCCGACCGCAGCACGTCGGGAATATCGCGCCCTTCCCAGCTGACCGGCCGGGTATAGTGCGGATATTCGAGCAGGCCTTGCTCGAACGATTCATCGTCGCCGCTGGCGGAGGCGCCCATGACGCCGGGAAGCAGCCGAATGCAAGCGTCGAGCAGCAACAGCGCCCCCATCTCGCCGCCCGACAGGATGATGTCGCCCATCGACACCTCTTCGATCGGCCTTGCGTCGAAGATGCGTTCGTCGAATCCCTCGAAGCGGCCGCAGAGGATGATCGCGCCGGGGCCGGCCGAAAGCTGGCGCACGCGCGCCTGCGTGATCGGGGTGCCGCGCGGGGTCATCGCGAGGATCGGAAGGCCTGGATGCGCCGCCACCGCATGGTCGATCGCCGCGCCCAGCACATCGGCCTTGAGCACCATGCCCGCGCCGCCGCCCGCGGGCGTATCGTCGACGGTGCGATGCTTGTCGGTCGCGAAATCGCGGATCTGCACCGGCGCGCAGTGCCAGGTCCCGCTTTCGAGCGCGCGCCCCGCCATGCTGTGCCCCAGCGGGCCGGGGAACATGTCGGGGTAAAGCGTCAGGGGGACGGCGTTGAAGGGCATATATCCCCATGCCGCCCACCGACCCCGCTTGGCAAGCGTCAGCTGTCGACGCGCACGCGTTCCATATGCGCCTTCATGCGCGCCAGCCCCTGCGCCATCATCGGTGCGACTTGCTGCGCGAGCGCGTCGGGCAGGAGGTCGGCGGTCCAGCGCACCCGCGCGCCACCTTCGGCCCCGGCGACTTCGAGCACGCCATTATGATGATCGAACGCCTTGATCGCCCAGACGAGGCGGCGGCGGTCATCGTCGACCGAGACGATCGTTTCGTCGGCCACCGCGCCGTTCGCAAAGGTGACGCGGCGTACCGGCGCGCCGTCGCCTTCGAGCATTTCGGTAGCGGCGACGAACCCGGGGACGAGCCGGTCGTGGAGCCGGCCGACGTCGCGCGCGGCGTCCCAGATCGTGTCGGGGTCGGCGGCAATGAAGATTTCGTGGTGGATCGAGGCCATCGGGCTTGCTCCTGCTCTGGCTATGCCGCCGATGATAGCGGCGCCGCCGCACCATCGCTGGCAGGAATCGGACGCGGTCACCGACACCCCCGGACAAGCGCGGCCGATTCCCGTATAAAGAGCGCATGACGCCGCCCGACGAACCCGACCTCGATTTCGCGCTGTGCGAACGGGTGCGCTATGCGCGCGATCCGGCCTATGACGGAATTATCTTCATCGCGGTCAAATCGACCGGCATCTATTGCCGTCCGGTCTGCCCGGTGCGCCAGCCGCTCTCGCGCAACGTCAGCTATTATCGCAGCGCCGCGGCGGCCGAGCGCGCGGGCTTTCGCCCCTGCCTTCGCTGCCGGCCGGAGACGGCACCGCGCTCGCCGGCGTGGAACGGCACCCGCGCGACCGTCGATCGCGCGCTGCGGCTGATCGAGGAGGGTGCGCTCGATCAGGCAGACGTCGAGGCGCTGGCCGGGCGGCTCGGCATCGGCGCCCGCCACCTGACGCGGCTGTTCCGCCGCCATCTCGACACCACACCGCTGGCCGCCGCGCGCACGGCGCGCATCCAGCGCGCGAAGCGACTGATCGATACCACCGACCTGGGCATGACCGACATCGCGCTGGCGGCAGGCTTTGGCAGCGTGCGGTCGTTCAACGCCGCGTTCCAGCAGGTCTATCGCCGCGCGCCAAGCATGTTGAAGCGCCGCGCGAGGCGGTAAAACAAATTCAATCGAACAATTTGCCGACAGCGTGACTTCTGCTTTTGCGGGCAAGAATTTGGCACATGGTCCATGAAACGGCGAATGCGCCACCGATGACCAGCGCGAGGCGATCCCAATGGATGGCCGTGCTATTGTCGGGCTTGAATAGTGCCAGCGGCACAAGGACGACAAAAATCGTCGCGACAACGGCCACGAGGGACCGTGCCATCCGATATCGCCGCTCGCTCAAACGAAACAAGACCGATGTTACGACAAGCAGGGCAGCGGCCCAGAAGGTCAGCAGGACAGGCCCCCTGATGCTGGCTAGTTCGACAGAAATCTCGATTGCCCCGACTCCTTGACGCGTCCTCGGTCCCACTGGTCGGCGAAGATCATGACGGCGGCTTCAATAGCGCGTCGGACAGCAGGTGGCGATCCTTGTCGATTTCGGCGTGCAGCCATTCGCGGAAGCGCTCGATCTTGCGCACGCCGACACGGTTGTCGCGGTGGACGAGCCACATGCCCGACGAGGCCGAAACATAGAGCGTGTCGAAGGGCTGGACCAGCCGCCCGCTCGCGAGCTCGCCCTGCCAATAGAGCGGGGTCATCATCGCGACGCCGAAGCCCGCCTGTACCGCGCTGCCTTCCTGCAACTGGCTGTCGAGTTCGATCCCGCGCCGGGTCGACGCCGGCGGCCTCGCCACGCCGGCCAAGGCGAACCATTCGGCCCACCAGCTGTCGTTCGGCGCGAGCCGCTGGACGCGGAGCAGGTCGGCGGGCTCGCGAATGTCATGTTCTTCGATAAAGGCCGGCGAAGCGATCGGCGCGAGATATTGGCGCATCAGGAAATCGGCACGCAGCCCGGGCCACACCCCCTTGCCGATGCGGATCGCGACGTCGACGTTCGAAGCATCGAAGTCGATCAGATCGTTGCTCATCGCCATGCGCACCGCGAGTTCGGGATATTGGAGCTGGAAGCTGCCGATGCGCGCGCTGAGCCAAGTGCCGCCGAAGCTGGTCGCGGCGTTGATCGTCAACACGTCCGCCTCGTCGCTGCCGAGCGCGGCGAAGGCGTCGCCCATCGTCGCGAAGGCGTTGCTGATCGCGGGGAGCAGCCGCTGCCCGGTTTCGGAGAGGCGCACGCGGCCTTTCTCCCGCACGAAGAGCGCGCGGCCGAGTCGGTCCTCCAATTGGCGGATTTGATAACTGACTGCGGCCTGCGTCAACCCCAGCTCCTCGGCGGCGCGCGAGAAATTCTGCAAACGGCCAGCGGCTTCGAAGGTGCGCACGGCGGCGAGGGGCGGCAGGCGGGACATGCCACCTTATAAGCTCAGCTTATAATATGGTCTACGCCTTTTGTTGGCGGAGCGATGCCGAGAGGTGCATCTAGGCAACATCAAGCGAAAGGAGATGAACGATGAAAGACGAGCAGTTCATGCGCGTTTGGAATGACGGTCATGATCATTTCAGCGCCGATATCGCCCGCGGCCTCCACTGGCTCGCGACCCCGTTCCGCCGCCTCGGCGAATGGATCGCCCTGCCGAGCGCGCCCGGCGAAGACAGCGTCTTCACCCGCGCCGCCGCGCGCTGCGGCATCCGCCCGCGCCGGGTGCGATAAATTTCCCCTGCCCTCCCCTCTCAAAGGTCCAGGGCGAAACGGGGTGGGGCCGTCCCTTGCTAAGGCCTCACCCCGTCGACATCAGCGCGCCTCGGGCGGCACGACGCGGAACCGCAGTGCCTGGATCGTGACGGGCGCCGTCGGCGCGAGCAGCAATTGCCCGTCGAGTTTGCCCTTCGCGCAGTTAAGGCGGAAGGCGGTCGACATCGCGCCGGTCGGCGCGAGCGGTTCGTCGGTCGGGCACGCCCCCACCTCGGCCTTCAGCTTCGTAAATTCGGCCTTCCAATTATCCGCCGAGCGGTCGAGCAGGAAGTTCATCGCGAGCTTGCCCTGCAGCGGGCCGAGGTCGCCGGCAGCATAAGCCGCCCTGGCCGCCGCATAGGCGTCCGCCACCGCCGGTGACACCGGCACCGCGCGCGTTTCGAGCAGCCCTGCCTTGTCCATAGCGACCGCGGTGTCCCACGCGGGGCCTGACGGTCCGGCATAGGTGCGGTTCGACAGCGCGAAGACCCCGATGCCGTGATCGGGCATCAGCATGACATGGCTGCCATAACCCGGATAACCGCCGCCGTGCGCGAGCGTCAGGCCGAGGTCGCAATCCTGCGCGACGCGCCAGCCCATGCCGTAGGCGCTCGACAGCTTGCACGCGGCGGCGCCGCTCGTGCCGGTCCGATTGACCACCGCGGTGAAGTTCAGCCCCTGCGCCATTTCGCGCACCGTTGCGCGCTTGACCGGCCCGGTGTCGGCATCGTCGCGCGCGGGCCAGGCGGAGAGCAGGAAGGCAACCCATTTGGCATAGTCGTTCGCGCTGACCTGCAACCCGCCCATCGCGTTGAATGCGCCGTCGACCATCTCGGGCTCGGCGGCCCAGCGATCGTTTTCCCAGCGATAGCCGAGCGCGTAGCGCGCTTTCGGGGCTTTCGGCGCGTCGAAGCCGCTGCTCGTCATGCCGAGCGGGGTCAGGATCGTCCGCTGGACATAGGCCGTGTACGGCATGCCCGAAGCATTGGCGACGATCCGGCCGAGCAAGGCATAGCCGAAGTTTGAATATTCATGTTGGCTCTGCGGCACGCGGCTGAACGGCACCCCCGCCGCGATCATCCGGGTAAAATCCTCCTGCGGCAGCACCTGCTGGCGGTCGCCCCACGGATCGTCGGTGACGAAGCCGCCGACATGCTGGAGCAGGTCGCGAATGCGGATGCGCGGACTGTCCTTGGTCGGATAGGTCCAGCCCTTCATCTCGGGCACATATTGTTCGGCAAGGTCGTCGAGGCGGAGCTTGCCGTCGTCGCGCAGCTTCAGGATCGAGAGCGCGGTGAACGCCTTGGTCATCGAGGCGATGCGGAACAGGCTGTCGGGGGTCACCGCACCTTTGTCGGTGATATTCTGGACGCCGAGGCCCTTCACGTAGGCGAGCTTGCCGTCTTTGACGACGCCATAGACGACGCCCGGAACATGCTGTTCGGCCTGAAATTTGGCGAAAAGCGCGTCGATTTCGGGGGCGAGTTGGTCGAGGGTTTTGGGGGCCGTTTCCTGCGCCGTGGCGGGAACCGCGCCTGTAAGCATGAGAGCAAAAGCGAAACCCGATTTCCAGCGCATGACAATCTCCCCGGTCATTTGCGACGGGGCTATCAGACTGGCGGGTCAGGACAATCGGCTATTCGACGAACGCCGCGTTCACGGTCACGACCTCGTCGGTCCATGCCGGCACCGCCTGTGCGGTCATCGGCACCATGAAGCGCTTGCGGTCGGGCTTTTCGATTTCGAGGATGTCGCCCGCGCCGAAATTGTCGATCGCGGCGACATGGCCGATCGCCGTGCCATCGGTCGACACGCACGGCAGGCCGAGCAGGTCGTGGTGGTAATATTCGCCCTCGCCCAGGGGCGGCAGCGCCGAGCGCGGGACGGTGAGCACGGTGCCGCGCAGCGCTTCGGCGCCGCTGCGGTCGGTGATTTCGGCAAAGGTCGCGACCGCGCCCTGATTGGCGGGGCGCACCGATTTCAACGTAAGCTTGCGGTCGCCCGCGTCGAAAACGGAAAAGGCGCGGAGAGACTCCGCGCCTTCGCCAAATAATTTGAGACGCACCTCGCCCCGCACCCCGTGCGCGCCGGCGATGGCGGCGAGGGTGACGGGGCGCGACGCGTCGGCCAAGACTTAGCCTTCGGCCTTTTCTTCGCCAGCTTCAGCAGCGGGCGCTTCTTCAGCGGCCGGAGCTTCTTCGGCTTCGGCAACCGGGCCGCCTTCGGCGACTTCTTCGGCGATCGCGGTCGCGTCTTCGGCGGTCGCGTCAGCCGGGGTTTCGTCGGCGACGGCTTCGGCAACGGCTTCGGCGGTTTCTTCGCTCTTCACCGAACCGGTTGCATCCGATTCAGCGGCTTCGGGAGCGGCAGCTTCTTCAGCCGGAGCTTCGACTTCGGGTTCCGGGGCCGGAGCGGCGGCAGCTGCGGCTGCGGCTTCTTCGGCGTCAGCCAGCTTCTGGGCCTTTTCTTCGGCGCGTTCCTTGGCCTTTTCGCCGGGAACACCCTTGTTCGGGTTGTTGCGGGCAGCGCGCTCGAGGACGCCCGCAGCGTCGAGGAAGCGGGCGACGCGGTCGGTCGGCTGCGCGCCAACCGAAACCCAATGCTTCGCACGGTCGGCGTCGAGCTTCACGCGCTCGGGATTGTCCTTGGCGAGCAGCGGGTTGTAGCTGCCGATACGCTCGATGAAGCGGCCGTCGCGCGGGCTGCGCGAATCGGCGACGACGATCTTGTAGTAAGGACGCTTTTTCGAACCGCCGCGTGCGAGGCGAATGGAGGTTGCCATGATATTTTCCTTCAGAGTTTAACGTTTAAAGTCGGGTCGATTATTTCTTTTTATTCATCAGATTAGCGAGCTCGGGCGGGATCGATCCGCCCCCGCCAAGGCCGGGGAGACCACCGCCGCCGCCCATGCCGCCCATTCCGGGAATGCCGCCGCCCTTGCCGAACAGCGCGCCGAGCCCCTTGAGCCCGCCCATCTTGCGGATCTTCTTCATCGCGCTGGCCATTTCCTGGTGCATCTTCAGCACCTTGTTGACCTGCTGCACCGTTGTGCCCGACCCGTTGGCGATGCGGATCTTGCGCTTCGCGGTCAGGATTTCGGGCTTCGCGCGCTCTTTCGGAGTCATCGAGCCCATGATCGCGTCGAAGTGGATGAGCATCTTGTCGTCGGCAGCGCCCGCCGCCATCTGCGCCTGCGCCTTCTTGATCCCGGGGATCATGCCCGCGAGCGCGCCGAGGCCGCCCATGCGGCGCATCTGGTTCAATTGCGTGCGGAGGTCGTTGAGGTCGAAGATGCCCTTGGCCATCTTCGCCGCCATCGCCTCGGCCTCTTCGGCCTGGATCGTCTCGGCGGCACGCTCGACGAGGCTGACAACGTCGCCCATGCCGAGGATGCGGCCCGCGATGCGCGACGGCTGGAAGAGTTCGAGCCCGTCGAGCTTTTCGCCCGTGCCCGCGAATTTGATCGGCTTGCCGGTGACGGCGCGCATCGAGAGCGCGGCACCGCCGCGCGCGTCGCCGTCCATGCGGGTAAGCACAACGCCGGTGAGCGGCACCTGATCGGTGAAGCGCTGCGCGACCTGCACCGCGTCCTGACCCGTCAGGCTGTCGACGACGAGCAAGGTTTCGGCGGGGTTCGCCGTACGCGACACCGCCTGCATCTCGTCCATCAATTGCTGGTCGACGTGGAGACGGCCCGCTGTGTCGAGCATCAGGACGTCATAGCCCTGGAGCTTCGCGGCCTGCAGCGCGCGCTGCGCGATTTCGACCGGCTGCTGCCCCGCGACGATCGGCAGGGTCGCGACGTCGATCTGCTGACCGAGGACGGCGAGCTGTTCCTGCGCGGCGGGGCGATTGACGTCGAGCGACGCCATCAGCACCTTCTTGCGCTCTTTTTCCTTGAGCCGCTTCGCGATCTTCGCGGTGGTCGTCGTTTTACCCGAGCCCTGCAGACCGACCATCATAATGACGGCGGGCGGGGTGACGGCGATTTCGAGCTCGGCGGTTTCGGAGCCGAGCATTTCGGTCAGCGCGTCGCTGACGATCTTGACGACCTGCTGCCCCGGCGTGACCGAGCGCAGGACATTCTGGCCGATCGCGAGTTCGGTGACCTGGTCGACGAAGCTGCGCACGACGGGCAGCGCGACGTCGGCCTCAAGCAGGGCGATTCGCACTTCGCGCATCGCCGCGCGCACGTCGGCCTCGGTCAGCGCGCCGCGGCCGCGGAGCTTCCCGAAAACATCGCCAAGCCGATTGCTCAGACTATCGAACACAGCCAAAATCCTTGCCTACAACGCCCGCAACGCAAAACACGCCGGTGAGCGAAACCTCGCCAACCAGCGGTATCCGTGGACAGTGTTTCCGTCGCGGATGTCGATATGCCCGAACGCAAAATGCGCGTGGACGCGGCGGCCTTTACGCAAAAGCGGCGTCAAAGGCAAGTCGCGGTGGCCATGCGCGCGTGAACGACGCGTCGGCGGCGCACTTAACCCAAATTTCACCGCTTTGCCCCCATAGAGCCCATAAGGGTGGGACAAATTCATATGACATCGACGCCGAAGCCATTCGACCGCAGCGAGGGCGCCAAACGCGACATCATAGCCGGCGGCATCGTCGTCGCCGCGATCCTGTTGTTCGTGGGGACGGGCAGCAATGTGATGCAGGCGGCCGTTCGCGCGCTGATCGGCATCGGCGGCGGCCCCGACCGCGCGCTGGCGACGGCGGTGATTCTCAATGTCGCGCTGATCCTGTTCGGCTGGCGCCGCTACAAGGATCTCAATCGCGAAATCCTCGAGCGTACCGAGGCCGAGCAGCGCGCGCGCTACCTCGCCGACACCGACCCGCTGACGGGCTTCCTCAATCGCCGGGCGCTGCTCGCGACGGGGCAGCGCCAGATCGCGAGTGCGATCGCCGAAAAGCGTCAGGTCGCGTTGTTCCTGCTCGATCTCGACCATTTCAAGACCGTCAACGACATCCACGGCCATGCCGCGGGCGACCGCGTGCTGCAGGTCGCCGCCGAGCGCATCTCGGCCGTGTTGCCGCCCAACGCCACCAAGGCGCGGCTCGGCGGCGACGAATTCGTCGCGATGCTGGTGTTCGAACCCGCGGCGCGCGCCGACGTCGATGCACTCGCCGCCGAACTCGTCATGGCGCTCGACAATAGCGTCACGCACGACGCGCAGCAGATCCGGGTCGGCGCGTCGCTCGGCATCTCGCTCGCCAGCGATGCCAGCGTCACGATGGAAACCATGGTCCGCCAGGCCGACATCGCGATGTATCATTGCAAGGACGAGGGCCGGAACCGCTTCTGCTGGTTCGAGGCCGGGATGGAGATGGCGGTACAGGTCCGCAACCAGATTGAAACCGGCATCCGCGACGGCATGCCGCGCGGCGAATTCGTCCCGCATTTCGAACCGCAGGTCGACATCGCCAGCGGGCGCCTGATCGGCTTCGAAATGCTGATGCGGTGGGAATCGCCCGAATATGGCATGATCCCGCCCGAACGCTTCATCCCGGTCGCCGAGGAAAGCGGACTGATCGGCGAATTGTCGCTGCAGGTGATCCGCGAGGCGATGGAGGTCGCCAAGCGCTGGGATCCGACGATCATGCTCGCGGTCAACATCTCGCCGCAGCAGCTGAAAGACCCGTGGTTCAGCCAGAAGCTCACCAAGCTGCTCGTCGAGGTCGGATTCCCGGCCGCGCAGCTCGAGGTCGAGATCACCGAAAGCTCTTTGTTCGAGAATCTGCCGCTGGTGCGATCGATCGTCACCAGCCTCAAGAATCAGGGCGTGTCCTTGAGCCTCGACGATTTCGGCACCGGCTATAGTTCGCTGTCGCACCTGCGCGCGCTGCCGTTCGACCGGATCAAGATCGACCGCAGTTTCGTCGCCGCGATGCGCGGCAGTCCCGATGCACAGGCGATCGTCGTCGCGATCGTGCGGCTCGGCGAAAGCCTCGCCATGCCGATCACCGCCGAGGGCGTCGAGGATGAGGCGACCGCGATCGAACTGACACGCCTCGGCTGTTCAAAGGGGCAGGGTTGGTATTTCGGCCGCGCCGCGTCAGCGGCCGACACCGAACGGCTGCTCGCCGACCGCGGCCTGCTGCGCACGCCGATGGCGCCGCCCGCCGGCCCCGACGCCAGCGAGGACGCGCCGCTGCGCAAGACGGCCTGATCCCGCCGCATCGCTAGACTTCGCGCCCGCGCGCCCTTACATGCGCGGACTATGGCAGACCGCTTCACCAAGATGCACGGCCTCGGCAACGACTTTGTCGTGATCGACGCGCGCGAGCATGGCGTCGAAATGACGCCGGCGCGCGCGCATGCGATCGCCGACCGCCGTCACGGCATCGGGTGCGACCAGCTGATCCTGCTCGAACCCTCGGCCAGCGCGGACGTGAAAATGCGCATCTTCAACGCCGACGGCGGCGAGGTCGAGGCGTGCGGCAATGCGACGCGCTGCGTCGCGACGCTGATCGGCAAGCCCGCGGTGATCGAGACGCTGGGCGGCATGCTGCGCGTCACCCCTGCCGACGGCGGTGCCGAGGTCGTGCTGGGCGAACCCGAATTCGACTGGGAGCATATCCCGCTCGCGATGCCGATGGACACGCGCGACATGCCCGTCGCGTGGGACGAGCTGGAGCATGGCGCCGGGGTCAATGTCGGCAATCCGCACATCGTTTTCTTTGTGCCCGAGGCCGACGCCGTCGCGCTCGACGAACTCGGCCCGCGGATCGAGACCGACCCGCTGTTTCCCGAACGCGTCAACGTCAATGTCGCGAGCCTCGACGGCGAGAACCAGCTGCAACTGCGCGTCTGGGAACGCGGCGTCGGGCTGACGCAGGCGTGCGGCACCGGCGCGTGCGCGACCGCGGTTGCCGCGATCCGCGCGGGACTCGTCCAGTCGCCGGTGACGGTGTCGCTGCCCGGCGGCGACCTCGTCATCCGCTGGGCGCCCGGCGAGCCGATCGTGATGAGCGGCGCCGCGACGCGCGTCTATGAGGGCGAGACCGACTGGGCGCAGTTCGGATGAGCGCTTCCCTCGTCGACCGGCAAGAGGTCGTCAATTTCGGTTGCCGGCTGAACATCGCCGAGGGCGAAGGGGTTCGCGCGGCCGTGCGCGCCGCGGGCGTGCGCGATACGATCGTCTTCAACAGCTGCGCGGTGACCGACGAGGCGGTGCGGCAGGCGCGGCAGGCGGTGCGGCGCGCGCTGCGCGAGCGGCCGGGCGCCGAGGTCGTGGTCACCGGATGCGCGGCGGAGCTGGAGCGAGATGCATTCCAGGCGATGGGCGCGCGGGTGGTGTCCAATGATGCGAAGGGTTTGGCTGAGAGCTATCAAAACGCCGCGTCCCCGCGAAGGGTGTCGGGAGTCACGTGCCTCCCGACACGACCCATCTCCGGTGGGCTCCAACTCGAACCGGCGGGAGATGGGCCCCTGCCTTCGCAGGGGCACGCTTCTCGTTCCTATGCCCCCGCCCTCTCCGGCGCCGACCATGCCCGCGCGTTCCTTGGCGTCCAGACAGGCTGCTCGCACAGCTGCACCTTTTGCGCGACGGTGCTCGCGCGCGGCACGGCGCGGTCGGCGAGCGTCGATGCCGTGGTTGCCTCCGCGCAAACCGCACTCGACCGCGGGCAGCGCGAAATCATCCTGACCGGGGTCGACCTCGCCAGCTATGGCGACGACAGCGGCACGACATTGGCCGCGCTGGTCGAGGCGTTGCTGGCGCTGCCGGTCGAGCGCCTCCGCCTCTCGTCGCTCGACCCGGACCGGATCGACGACGCGCTATTCGCCCTGCTCACGCAGGAGGTGCGCGTGATGCCGCATGTCCATCTGTCGCTGCAGGCCGGCGACGATATGGTGCTGACGCGCATGAAGCGCCGCCATCGCCGCGCCGACGCGGTGCGCCTGATCGAGCGATTGAAGGCCGCGCGCGCCGAGATCGCGATCGGCGCCGACCTGATCGCGGGCTTTCCGACCGAGGATGACGCGATGTTCGCGAACTCGCTGGCGCTGATCGACGATTGCGACATCGTCTTCGGGCATATCTTTCCGTACAGCCCGCGCGCCGGGACGCCCGCCGCGCGGATGCCGCAGGTCGGGCGCACGATCGCACGCGAGCGCGCGGCGATCCTGCGCGAGGCCAATGCGCGGCGACGTCAGGACTGGCTCGATACACAGGTCGGCCGCACCGTATCGATGCTCGTCGAGCGCGACAGCGTCAGCGGCCATGCCGAAAATTTCGCCGCCGTGGCGCTGACCGCACCCGCGGCGCCCGGCACCATCATTGACGTGCGCCTGACCGCACGCGACGGCGACCGGATGATCGCCATCCCCACGCAAGCAAAGGATATCGCGGCATGACCGGCCAAAGCTGGAGCGAACGGCTGCTCGGCGGATTTCGCCGCACGTCGGAACGGCTCGGCGAAAATCTCGCCGGACTGACCGGCAAGGCGCGGCTCGACGAGGATGATCTCGACCGCATCGAGGAGGCGCTGATCACCGCCGACCTTGGTCCCGCGATGGCCGAGCGCATCCGGAGCCGCCTCGCCGAGCGCCGCGACATCGCCGCGAACGGCACCGAGGAATTGCGCAAGGTCGTCGCCGAAGAGATTGCGGCCGTGCTGCGCCCCGTCGCCGAACCGCTCGACATCGACGCCTTTCCGCGCCCGCAGGTCATCCTCGTGATCGGGGTCAACGGGTCGGGCAAGACGACGACGATCGCCAAGCTCGCGCACCTGTTCCAGGAACAGGATTATGGCGTGATGCTCGTCGCGGGCGACACCTTCCGCGCCGCCGCGATCGGCCAGCTCAAGGTCTGGGCCGAACGGCTCGGCGTGCCGATCATGGCGGGGCCCGAGGGCGGCGACAGCGCCGGCATCGTGTTCGATGCGGTCAAACAGGCGACCGCGACCGGCATCGACGTGCTGATCGTCGACACCGCCGGGCGCCTCCAGAACAAGCGCGAGCTGATGGACGAGCTCGCCAAGATCAAGCGCGTGCTCGGCCGCCTCAACCCCGCCGCGCCGCACGATGTCGTGCTCGTGCTCGACGCGACGACGGGGCAGAATGCGCTGTCGCAGATCGACGTGTTCCGCGAGGTCGCGGGCGTCACCGGCCTCGTGATGACCAAGCTCGACGGCACCGCGCGCGGCGGCGTGCTCGTCTCCGCCGCCGAGCGCCACGGGCTTCCGATCCACGCGATCGGGATCGGTGAAACCATCGACGACCTTCGCCCGTTCGATGCCGACGAGATCGCGGGAATTATTGCAGGAAATATCCGATGAGCGATCAGCTCGACCAGATCGACCAGCTGCCGGGTGGCCCCGAGGCGGTCCCGGCTCCCCCGCCGGCGAAACATGGCTGGCTCAACTTCGTGATCGATTTCGGGCCTTTGCTGGTCTTCTTCCTCGCCTATAAATTCTCTTCCGGAGGCGAAGGCGCATTCGCGGCGACGACCGCGGCGATCAAGGGCACCGTCGCCTTCATGGTCGCGATCGTCGTCGCGATGGTCGTGTCGAAATGGAAGCTCGGCAAGATTTCGCCGATGCTGTGGATGTCGAGCATCCTCGTCCTCGGCTTCGGCGCGCTGACCATCTGGTTCCACGACGAGCGCTTCATCGTGATGAAGCCGACGATCATCTATGGCGCTTTCGCGGCGCTGCTGCTCGGCGGTTACTGGTTCAAGAAGCCGATGCTCAAATATCTGCTGCAATCGGCGCTCGAGGGGCTCACCGACCGCGGCTGGCTGCTGCTGTCGCGCAACTGGGGGATTTTCTTTGCCGCGCTCGGTATCGCCAACCATGTAATGTACGAGCTGATCCAGACGAAGCAGATGAGCTTCGACCTGTGGCTGACGATCAAGGTCTGGGGCGTCACCGCCCTCTCCTTCCTCTTCACTTTCAGCCAGGTCCCGGTGATGCTGAAGAACGGCCTCGCCGTTCCCGAAGAGGCCGGAACCGACAAAAGTTGATGCATTTCCCCGCCGCGCTGGCATAGCTGCGTCACCGGCTCCGGGTCGCACGCGGCGCCGCGATAAACAGGGGGAACTGCCATGGATAAATTTTTCGGAAACCTGCACGCCGTGCTCGGCGCGGGCCTCGTGCTCGCGATCGTCCTGATGCTGTGCCTCAATGGCCAGAATTTCGAGGACGGGGTCGCCGCGGGCAATGCTATCATGCGCTGGCTGCACACCTTCTTCGGCGTGCTGTGGATCGGCCTGCTCTACTATTTCAACTTCGTCCAGATTCCGACGATGCCGAAGATCCCGGCCGAACTGAAACCCGCCGTCGGCAAGCATATCGCGCCCGCCGCGCTGTTCTGGTTCCGCTGGGCGGCGCTCGTCACCGTGCTGCTCGGCCTCGCGATCGCGGGCCACGCCAAATATCTGGCGCCCGCGCTGGGCCTTCAGGACCCGTACAAGCTGATCGGCGTCGGCATGTGGCTGGGGCTCATCATGGCGTTCAACGTGTGGTTCCTGATCTGGCCGAACCAGAAAAAGGCACTGGGTATCGTCGAGGCAGACGATGCGACCAAGGCGAAGGCCGCGAAGACCGCGATGATCTTTTCGCGGACCAACACTTTGCTGTCGATCCCGATGCTCTATGCGATGGTGAACTTCAGCTAAGCCGACTGGCGACGCTTGACGAAAGGGCGCTTCGGGAAACCGGAGCGCCCTTTTTCGTTTCCCGTTCGTGTCGAGCGAAGTCGAGACACCCATCGCCATAGCGCCAAGCCGAGGGGCATCCCGACTTCGCTCGATACGAACGGATTTTGATTTAGCCTTGTTCGATCGCCGCCTTGTGCATGCGGCCGTTCATCACATAATGCGCCACGCCCAGCTGCATGCCCGCGGCCTGCGCATCGTCGATCTCGCGCACGCGGCGCGCGGGCGATCCGGCCCAGAGCTCGCGATCCGGAATTTCCTTATTCTCGGTCAGCAGCGCGCCCGCGGCGAGCATCGCGTCGCTGCCGATGCGGCATCCATTCATCACCGTCGCCTTGAGACCCACGAACGCGCGGTCGGCGAGCGTACAGCCGTGCACCATCGCGAGATGGCCGATCAGCACATCCTCGCCGATGATCGTCGGAAAGCCTTCGGGGCGGTGCGGCATCGGGCCATCGCAATGAACGATGCTGCCGTCCTGGATGTTCGAGCGCGCGCCGACGACGATGCGGCTGACGTCGGCGCGGAGCACGCAATTATACCAGATGCTGACGTCGGGGCCGATCGTGACATCGCCGATGATGCGGCATCCCGGCGCGATGAAGGCGCTGGGGTCGATCCGCGGCGTCTTGCCATTGACGCTGATGATGCTGATGTCGGTCATTCGTCGCGGCCTCCAATGAGATTCTTCCAGATCAGGACCGGCAGCGTCGAGGCATAATCGTCGGTCCAGCGCTCGAAATTCGGGCGCACTTCGAGCGGCACCCAAGTGTCGAGGTCGCGCGAATCCTTGCGCGGTCTGATCCCGCCGGTCAATTGCCGCATCCGCTGCGGCGTCGCGGTCAGCGCGACCCAGTTCGATCCGGTGAGGTCGCCATATTCGTCGCCGACCGGGCCCGGGTCCATGCGGATCGCGCTCGTCCAGCCGCGCGCCTTCGCCTCCGCCGCCAGCACCGGCTCCAGATCGAAGAAGCGGTTCGAGATATGGATGAGCAATATACCATCGGGCTTCAGCGCGCGCGCATAAATGCCGATCGCCTCTTCGGTCAGCAGGTGCAGCGGGATCGCGTCGGACGAGAAGGCGTCGATGACGATCACGTCGAAGTGGCCCGCGGGCTGGTTGGCAAGCTGGAGCCGCGCGTCGCCGATGACGATCGGCGTGTCGCCCGCGCAATCGGTCAGGAAGGTGAATTTCGACGGATCGCGCGCGATGTCGACCATCACCGGATCGATCTCGAAGATCGTCCAGCGCTGGCCAGACTTGCGGTAACAGGCGAGCGTCCCTGCCCCCAGCCCGACAATGCCGATCGACGCATTCGGTCCGGCGAGCGCCGCCGCCTTGTCGAGCGTCAGCCCGACGCCGGATTGATGGCCATAATAGGTCGTCGGATCGCGCCGGTGCGCGGCGTCGGTACGCTGAAGTCCGTGGAGCGTGGTGCCATGCGCGAGGCGGCGCTGGTTCGACGAGGGATAATCGGTGACGGTGTAGACGCCGAAATAGCTGCGCACGCGCGCGCCGGTGAAGCTTTCCTGGATCGTGTCCCAGCCGCCGACGCCGATCATCAGCAGCGCGAGCACGGGCACATAGGCCCAGCGCCAGCCGATGACGAGCATGCCGATGACGAAGATCGCGATGCCCCACGACGTCGTCGCGCTGTCGAGCCGGCCGGTCCAGTCGCCGACCATATGCCAGGCGCCAAAGGCGGCGATGGCGACGAGCACGGCGGCGGTGATCCGCGCGGTTTTCGCTTCGAGCCCGAGCCATTTGTCCCACGGCAATAGCGCCGGGAGCGGCAGCAGCATCGCAGCGGCGAGGATCAGCAGCGGATGTTCATAGACCCAGTCGAAGATCAGCGGCGCGAACAGCGCCGCGAACAGCCCGCCGAGCACGCCGCCCGCCGACATGATGAGATAGAAGAGCGTCAGATGCTGCGCAGCGGGACGGAGATGATAGAGATAGCCGTGCAGCGCGGTCGCGACGACGAACAGCATCGCGAGGCTGGCGAGCGCGACCATCATCGACCCGCCACCCGAGCTCAGCAGCCCGAGCCCGCCGACCGCGAGCAGCACGACCGGCGTAATCAGCGTGATGATCTGCGTCGGCCGCTCCATCGTCGAAAAGGCGATCACGAAGCTCAAGAGATAGAGGCCGAGCGGGAGCACCCAGAGCAAGGGCATCGCGACGATGTCGGTGGTGAGGTGCGTCGTCGTCGACAGCATCAGCCCCGACGGCACCGCCGCGATCAGCAGCCAGTGGAGCTGGCGGCGCAGGCTCGGCCGCGGTTCGTCGGTGACGGCGGCATGCGCCTCGGCGCCGCCGTGCCAGCGCGCCGCCGCGGCTCCGGCGACGAGCAGCACGAGCAGCGCATAGCCTGCGGTCCAGCCCCAGCTTTGCGCCGCGAGCGGCATTGTCGGCTCGACGAGCGCCGGATAGCTGATGAGGCCGGCGAAGCTGCCGAGGTTCGAGGCGGCATAAAGATAATAGGGATCGCCCGCGCGCGTATCGGCGGCGAACCAGCGCTGCATCAGCGGCGCCTGCGCCGAAACGACGAAGAAGACGGGGCCGATCGACGCGAGCAGGAGCAGGGGCACCCACAGCGCCTCCTGCCCGGGACCCGGGGCCGCGATCTGCGCGATGCCGATCGGGAGCCACAGCGCGGCAACGAGAAATAGCGCGAGGTGGATGATCGCCTGACGCCGCACAGTGAACCGCCCGAGCCAGTGCGCATAGGCGTAACCGCCGAGCAGCAGCGCCTGATAGACGAGCATCGCGCTGTTCCACACCGCCGGCGCGCCGCCCAGCTTGGGCAGCACCATGCGCGCGACCATCGGCTGGACGAGGAAAAGCAGGAAGCTGCCGACGAGGATCGTCAGCACGAACAGCCAGCGTCGCGGCGAGGAGGACGCGGTCATGCGATTTTCCATGCCGAGCGCGACAGCGAATAGGTCACGTGCGGCCGCAAGGGATTGTCGGCCGCGAGCTTGGGATGGTCAAAGCCGAGGTCGGCGCAATATTGCATGCCGAGCCGTTCCATCACCGCCCGGCTGCGGACATTGCCCTGCCAAGTGATCGCCAGGATTTCATCGTCGGGCAGGTTCGCGAAGCTCCACGCGGCCGCGCCGCGCGCGGCCTCGCTAGCGAAACCGGCGCCCCAACAGTCGCTCGCGAGCCGCCAGCCGATCTCGACCTTATCCGCTACCGGCGCCATGTCGCCGCGGATGACGCCGCACCAGCCGATCAGCCGCGCATCGTCACGCCGCTCGAGCGCCCAGAAAGTATACCCATGCTCAGCTTCCCGCGCCTTGACCCGTTCGATGAGCGCCTGCGTCGCATCCATGTCGAGCGGGGCGCCGAGAGTCGCCATGACCTCCGGATCGCTACAGATCGCCTGAAAGGGCGCGACATCTTCGTCGCGCCACGATCGCATCACCAGCCGCTCGGTCACGATCATGCGTTAAGCAGCCGTGCCGCATGGAGCGCGTGATAGCTGAGCACCCCCGACGCCCCCGCGCGGCGGAAGGCGAGCAGAGTTTCGAGGACGAGCGCATCGCGGTCGCCCGCGCCCACCGCCGCCGAGGCCTCGATCATCGCATATTCGCCCGACACCTGGTATGCGTAGACGGGCACGGCAAAATTATCCTTCACCGCGCGGACGATGTCGAGATAGGGCAGCCCGGGCTTGACCATCACGCTGTCGGCGCCCTCGGCGAGGTCCTGTGCGACTTCGCGCAAGGCTTCCTCAGCGTTCGCGGGATCCATCTGATAGGTCTTCTTGTCGCCCTTGAGCAGCCCGCGCGAGCCGACCGCGTCGCGGAACGGGCCATAGAAGGCCGAGGCATATTTGGCGGCGTAGCTCATAATCTGGACATGGCCGAAACCCTCGGCCTCGAGCGCCTGCCGGATCGCGCCGATGCGGCCGTCCATCATGTCGCTGGGTGCGATGATGTCGGCGCCCGCGCGCGCCTGATTGAGCGCCTGTCCGACGAGCACTTCGACCGTTTCGTCGTTGAGCACATAGCCCGTATCGTCGATCAGCCCGTCCTGCCCGTGGCTGGTATAGGGATCGAGCGCGACGTCGGTGAGGACGCCGATATCGTCGCCGAGCGCCTGCTTGATCGCGGCGGTGGCGCGGCACATGAGGTTGTCGGGATTGAGCGCTTCGCCGCCATCCTCGCTGCGCCGGTCGGGCTGCGTATAGGGAAAGAGCGCAAGACACGGGATGCCTGCGGCGACCGCGTCTTTCGCGCGCTCGACGAGCAGATCGACCGACCAGCGCGATACGCCGGGCAGGCTCGCGATCGGTTCCTCGGTGCCCGATCCGTCGGCGACGAAGAGCGGCCAGATGAGGTTCGAGGGCGAAAGCTGGGTTTCGCGCACCATCGCGCGGCTCCAGCCGGTGCGGCGGGTGCGGCGCAGGCGCAGGTCGGGAAAAGCGGCTTGGGTCATCCGGGGTGCATAGCGGCGCTTGGCCGCGGGGCAAATGGATATTGCCGCTTTAGTGCGGGGTCAGATCCCTTCGCCAGCCCGTTTCGACGCGACATCGGCAAGGCTGCCGAGCTTCGGCCCCTCGACCTGTTTCGGTGCGATCGGGGTGAGCGCGGCGCCCGGCGCGATCGAGGTCAACGAGCGGATGCGCGCGCGGAAGTCGGCGAGCGCCTTGCCCTCGAGCAAAGCGCGGGTGACGAAGGTCACCGACGACGGGTTCACCGCGCGGCCGTTCCGATACAGCTCGTAATGGAGGTGCGGGCCGGTCGAGAGGCCGGTCGAGCCGATATAGCCGATCACCTGCCCGCGACGCACGCGCTGGCCGGAGCGCACCGCGATGCGGCTCATATGGCCGTAACCGGTGCCGAGGCCGTTGCCGTGGTTGAGCTTGACGAAATTGCCGTAACCGCCGTGGCGCCCGGCGATCGTCACGACGCCGTCGGTGACCGCATAGATCGGCGCGCCATAGCCGCCGCCGAAATCCATGCCGCTGTGCATGCGCTTGTAGCCGAGGATCGGGTGACGGCGCATGCCGAAGGTCGAGGTCACGCGGCCATTCGTCGGCCGCGCCATGCCGCCGCGCTGTTCGCCGACGCCCGACGCCTCGAACCACTGCGTCCGGCCGTCGACATTCCATTCGAGCATCGAGAGTTTCGATTTTCCGCCGCGGATCAGCCCGGCGTAGAGCAATTTGCCCGTCTCGGTCTCGCCCGTTTCAGCGCGGCGGTAATCGACGATGATGTCGAACTCGTCGCCGGCGCGAATGTCGCTGCCGACCGAAATCTGTTTGCCGACGACGCGCAGGTACGACTGGATCGCCTGCGGCGGCGCGCCGGCGGCGCGCGCCGAACGATAGAGGCTGTCGCCCACCCTTCCGCGAATCCGCAGCGGGGTCGCGTCGACCGCGATCGGGATGCGCCGCATCACAAGTTGGCCGCCCTGCCGCTCCATCTCGATACGCAGGTCGAAGCGTGCGCGCATCGCGAGCGCCTCGACCGGGCGCGGCATCGTGCGCGCGGCGCGGCGGCCGAGGATCAGGTCGATGCGCGTGCCCGGCGCGATATCGGCGAGCGGCACCGCGCCCGACACCTGATTTGCCAGCGTCTGCGCCTCGCTGCTGCCGACGCCCGAGCGTTCGAGCAGGCGCGCGAAGCTGTCGCCGCTGCCGAGGGTGGCGGTGAGTTCGATCTGCGGGCGTTCGGGGGTTTGCGTCAGCGGGCGGACCGCGTCGGTCGCCGCCATATGACGGCCGGTGTCGCCGCCGAATGCCAATGGCACGATCATCTGCGCGCGCGCTTCGTTGAAATCGGCGGCATCGAGCGCGGGGGTTCCGCCGACTTGAAGCGGCTGGATGCCCGGGAAGGTCGCGATCGCGGTTCCGCACAGCAGGGTTAATGTCGCAAGACCGCGCCACCATTCGCCCGAACCGATATTGTCGCCAAGGTCGGGAACAAGGTCGAGCTGCGCGAGCCGGTCACGCCAGCCGAGCTGCGGTTCGGCATCGGAATCGGCACGCCGCAGCGGGATCGCTTGCGACATCGTGAGGGCGGCCGCGTTGCCGGACATCCCCGCGATGGGTTCGTGACGCTGAAACAAATTTCGGACCCCCGCTCGGCCAGCCTCCCTTTTACCCGGCTGCCGAATGATGTTTTCGAGCCATTGTCTGTAAAGAAAGGTCGTTAAAGTCAATTTAATGGCGGAATTGCCGCGGTGCATTGCGGCAAGGCGTGGCGGGCCCGGGATATTATGCAACAGTGTGGAAAAAATCGGCCTCCACCCTTCCTTTCGAAGATCGGCTGTTGCGCGCGGACCTTGCGCATGCCAGCTTGGCGGTCAAGAAAATGACGTCACCCTCCTCCCAGCCGGTCAAGGCTGTCCTTGGCCCCACCAACACCGGCAAAACCCATTTGGCGGTCGAGCGCCTGACCGCCCATTCGAGCGGCATGATCGGCTTTCCGCTGCGCCTGCTCGCGCGCGAGGTTTACGACCGTGTCGTCGCGATCAAGGGCGCCGCGCAGGTCGGACTGATCACCGGCGAAGAGCGAATCCTGCCCCCCGATGCGCGCTATTTGCTCGGCACGATGGAAGCGCTGCCCGTCGAACGCGACGTCGCCTTCGTCGGGATCGACGAGGCGCAGCTCGGCGCCGATCCCGAACGCGGGCATGTCTTCACCGACCGGCTGCTGCGCGCGCGCGGGCGCGAGGAAACGATGATCCTCGGCTCGGCGAGCATCCGCGGGCTGGTCAAGGGGCTGGTGCCCGAGGCCGAGATCATCACCCGGCCGCGCTTCTCGACCTTGAGCTATGCGGGTTCGTCGAAGCTGTCGCGCCTTCCCAAACGCTCGGCTATCGTCGCCTTCTCGGCCGAGGAAGTCTACGCGATCGCCGAAATGCTGCGCCGCTTTTCGGGCGGCGCCGCGGTGGTGATGGGGGCACTCAGCCCCAAGACGCGCAATGCGCAGGTCGCGATGTTCGAGGCGGGCGAGGTCGATTATCTCGTCGCGACCGATGCGATCGGCATGGGGCTCAACCTCGACGTCCAGCATGTCGCCTTTGCTTCCTTGCAGAAATTTGACGGGCGGCGCCTTCGCCGCCTGACGGTTTCGGAGATGGCGCAGATCGCGGGGCGCGCCGGGCGCCACCAGCAGGACGGCGGCTTCGGCACCGTCGGGCTGCCGCAGGGCGGCTTCACGCCCGAGGAAATCCACGCGATCGAGGGGCATCATTTCCCGCCGCTCGCGAGCCTGTTCTGGCGCAACCCGACCCCGGGCTTCGGCTCGCTCGACCAATTGCTGTCCGACCTCGCCCAGCCGCCGAGCCAGCCGATGCTGCGCGCCGCGCCCGAGGCGGTCGATATCGCGGTGCTCAAGCATCTCGCGGGCGACATGGAGGTGCGCGCGCGCAGCGGCGATTTCGATGCCGTCCAACGCCTGTGGGACGTCTGCGGCCTCCCCGATTTCGAGCAACTGGGCGCCGAGCACCATAGCCGCACGGTGTTTAAGCTGTGGCAATGGCGCACGAGCGGCGACGGGATGATCGATGCCGACTGGTTCGCGCGCCGCCTCGCGCGACTCAACGATGTCGAGGGCGATATCGACCAGCTCGCGAGCCGCATCGCCGCGGTGCGCACGCTCTGCTTTATTGCGCAGCGCGGCGACTGGATCGCGGGCGCGGCGGGTTGGACCGAGCAAACGCAGGCGCTCGAATCGCGCCTGTCCGACGCGCTGCACGCCGCGCTCGCGCAGCGTTTCGTTGACCGGCGGCTCGCGCTGCTGCTGCGCGATGCGGGGCAGCGGGGCGCCGCCTTGCCCGTCGCGGTCGGCGCCGACGGCACCGTCGCGGTCGACGGCGAGGCGATCGGCACGCTGAAAGGATTTCAGTTCAAGGTCGACCCGGTCGCCAAGGCGAGCGACCACCGCATGCTGCTCGCGGCGGCCGAAAAGCATCTGCGCGCCGAACTCGCGCGCCGCGCGACTGCGATCGCCGAGGGCGACGACAGCGCGCTGTCGCTGATCGCCGAGCCGGGGACCGCGCCGCGCCTCGCCTGGCACGGCCATGCGATTGCGACGCTCGCGCGCGGGCCGACGCTCGTCCAGCCGGCGATCCAGGTCGACCCATCGCTGCGGCGGCTCGAACCCGGGCAGGTGCAGGCGATTTCCGAACGCCTCCAACGCTTCGTCGCCACGCAGCTTGCCCGCCACGCCGGACCATTGGCCGCGATGGGCGAGGCGGCCGGCGACCTCTTTACCCCGCCGCGCGTGCGCGCGTTGCTCGCGGCACTCACCGACAATAGCGGGACGATCGGCCGCGCGGCGGTCGAGGACCAGCTCAATGCCCTCACCCCCGAAGAGCGGCCGCAGCTGCGCAAGCTCGGCTTCACCATCGGCTCGCTCGACCTCTTCCACCCGCTGCTGCTCAAGCCCGAGGCGGTGCGCTGGCGCGCGGCGCTGATGGCGGCCCAGCAGGGCGCGCCGGTTCCCGCGCTGCCGCCGCACGGCGCGGTGCTGCAAAAGGCGGGCAGTCATGCGGGGCTGGTGATCGCGGGTTTCCGCCGCTGTTCGTCGGGCTGGCTGCGCATCGACATGGCTGAAAAGCTGGCGCGGCAGGCGCATGCCGCGCGGATGCAGGCGGCGGCACCGCCGACCGCGCCACTGGTCGGCCGCGACGATCACCATGACGATCATGCGCAGGACGAGCATGAGGGAGTCGGCGCGGCGGCGCCGCCCGGCTTTGTCATCGACCCGGCGCTCGCCACTTCGCTCGGGCTCGACGAGGAGACGCGCCGCGCGCTGCTCGGCAGCTTCGGTTTCCGCAGCATCGGCGAACCCGCGCTCCAACGCTGGCGCTGGTCGGGGCTGCGCAAGCCCGAAAAGCGCCCGCGCCGCAAATCGCATCCGCATCGCAAGAGTGCCGACGCGCCGCCTCGGACCGCCAACGGTGAGGCGCGGCGACCGCCTGCGCACCAGACGAAAGGCAAGCGCGGCAAGCCCGGCAAACCCCGCATCGACGCCCCGCGCCCGCCGCGCCCCGACCGCCCCGACCGGCAGCCGCGTCGCGGCCCGTCGCCCAATAGCCCCTTCGCGGGCCTTGCGGCACTCCTTGCGGACGCACGCAAAGACTGATGGCGAGCCCGGGCGCCGCAGGAAGCATCCGGCTGGACAAGCTGCTGTGGTTCCTGCGCTTCGCCCGTTCGCGCAGCATCGCGCAGGCGATGGTCGAAGCGGGGCATATAAGGCTCGACGGGCGGCGCATCACGCGTTCGTCATGCGCGGTGCATGCCGGATCGACGCTGGTTCTGCCCGTCGGCGAGCGGATCGAGGTGATCCGCCTGCTTTCGCTGCCGCTGCGCCGCGGCCCCGCGCCCGAGGCACAGGCCTGTTACCAGCGGCTCGATCCCGGGGCGCTGCCGCCCGAACAATCGGCTATCGGCGCCGATGGAAATGCTTTGCACCCAGAGCCCCCCGATCGTCCTATTCAATGAGAGTGATTCGCAACTGTCGCTTAGCGTTGACGCACCGCCTTCACGCGGCATAGAGGCGAGCCCATATGGAGAGCCTGACGGCCCGATCGCCGTCATCTGAGGGAGCCGAAAGCCCATGACCTATGTCGTCACCGATGCCTGCGTCCGGTGCAAATATATGGACTGTGTCGAGGTGTGCCCCGTCGACTGTTTCTATGAGGGCGAGAATATGCTCGTCATCAATCCGAACGAATGCATCGACTGCGGCGTGTGCGAACCCGAATGCCCGGCCGAGGCGATCCTGCCCGACACCGAGAGCGGCCTGGAAAAGTGGCTCGAAGTGAACAGCAAGTTCAGCGCCGAATGGCCGAACATCACGGTCAAGAAGGAAACCCCCGCCGACGCCGACGAATTCAAGGGTGTCGAGAACAAGTTCGAGACGCTCTTTTCGCCCGAACCCGGCGAGGGCGACTGAGGCGAAACCAGATAATCCGGACGGGGCGGGACTTTCCCGCCCCTTCTTTTTGCCCCCTTGAAAGACCTCCGCTTGGCGACGATGTAGGATCATGGAGGGGCAGCCCGCCGGATTCTCCGGCGCGGCATCCCGATAACATAAGGACGAATTCCCAATGATCGACCCGCTCGCAGCCCTTGTTCCCGTCGTCGTCGAGCAGACGAGCCGCGGCGAACGCAGCTTCGACATTTTCTCGCGCCTGCTGCGCGAACGGATCGTCTTCGTTACCGGCGAGGTCGAGGACCAGATGGCCTCGCTGATCGTCGCCCAGCTCTTGTTCCTCGAATCGGAGAATCCGAAGAAGGACATCTATATGTACATCAACTCGCCGGGCGGAGTCGTCACGGCGGGCATGGCGATCCACGACACGATGCAGTACATCCGTCCGCGCGTCGGCACTGTGTGTATCGGTCAGGCGGCATCGATGGGCAGCTTCCTTCTCGCCGCGGGCGAACCCGGCATGCGCGTCGCGCTGTCGAACGCCCGCGTGATGATCCACCAGCCGTCGGGCGGCGCGCGCGGCATGGCGTCGGACATCGAAATTCAGGCGCGCGAAATCCTGCGCATCCGCAAGCGGATGAACGACCTCTATGTGAAATACACCGGCAAGCCGCTGAAAGAGATCGAAAAAGCGATGGACCGCGATACGTTCCTGGAGGCCGACGAGGCCAAGGCATTCGGCCTGGTCGATCAGGTGTTCGACCGCCGCCCAGGCCTGCCCGGCGACGACGCGCCGAAGGATGTGAGCGAAGGTCCGACGCCCTGATCGTCAGGCGGGCAACACACCGGTAACCGCGTTTCTTGACGTCCGCTTGGCGCCTTGGCGCTAGGCGGGACATTGAACCCGTGTCACCCAATTGCCATATTGTAATTGGGTGACCGGGGACTAGGATAAAGACGGCAGCGCCCCTTTTGGGCCCGCCATAGGAAGTTTTATGACGAAATTGAGTGGCTCGGACAGCAAGAGCACCCTTTACTGCTCCTTCTGCGGCAAGTCGCAGCACGAAGTCCGCAAGCTGATTGCCGGGCCGACCGTGTTCATCTGCGACGAATGCGTCGAGCTGTGCAACGACATCATCCGCGAAGAGATCAAGGGCGGGATCGCCGCGCGCAAGGATGGCGCGGTGCCGACCCCGCTGGAAATCTGCCAGCATCTCGACGCCTATGTGATCGGCCAGAACACCGCCAAGCGCGTGCTGTCGGTCGCGGTGCACAATCACTACAAGCGCCTCGCGAACAGCGGCCGCGGCGACGATGTCGAACTCGCGAAGTCGAACATCCTGCTCGTCGGCCCGACCGGCAGCGGCAAGACTTTGCTCGCGCAGACGCTCGCGCGCTTCCTCGACGTGCCCTTCACGATGGCCGATGCGACGACGCTGACCGAAGCCGGCTATGTCGGTGAGGATGTCGAGAATATCATCCTCAAGCTGCTGCAGTCGTCCGACTATAATGTCGAAAAGGCGCAGCGCGGCATCGTCTATATCGACGAGATCGACAAGATCAGCCGCAAGGCCGAGAATCCCTCGATCACGCGCGACGTGTCGGGCGAAGGCGTGCAGCAGGCGCTGCTCAAGCTGATGGAAGGCACGACCGCGAGCGTTCCGCCGCAGGGCGGGCGCAAGCATCCGCAGCAGGAATTCCTGCAGGTCGACACGACGAACATCCTGTTCATCGCGGGCGGTGCGTTCAGCGGGCTCGAAAAGATCATCGGCGACCGCCTGCAGGGCAAGTCGATCGGCTTCGGCGCGCATGTCGCCGGCCCCGACGAGCGCCGCATGGGCGAGGTGCTGAAGAATATCGAGCCCGAGGATCTGCTGAAATTCGGCCTGATCCCCGAATTCGTCGGCCGCCTGCCCGTCATCGCGACGCTCGAGGATCTCGACATCGACGCGCTGGTCAAGATTTTGGGCGAGCCCAAGAACGCGCTGGTGAAGCAGTATCGCAAGCTCTTCGATCTCGAGGAGGTCGTGCTGACCTTTACCGACGATGCGCTGATCGCGGTCGCCAAGAAGGCGATCGAACGCAAGACCGGCGCGCGCGGGCTGCGCTCGATCGTCGAGGCGATCCTGCTCGACACGATGTTCGACCTGCCCGACCTGACCGATGTGGTCGAGATCGTCGTCGACAAGGATGTCGTCGAGGGCCGCAAGGATCCGGTGCGCGTCTATGCCGACAAGGCGAAGGAAGCGGCGGGCGACGCCGCCTGAGTCGCAAATAGGGCGCCCTTCGGGGCGCCCTTTTATGTTGCATTGCAGCAACAGTTTCCCGAAAAAACGAATTCGTGCCTGTGGATAACTCCACGCGCATTACGCAAATTCGCGCTTTTTTCACCCTCTTGTGAAGCGCGCTCCCCTCCCCGCTTGCACTGTCACAATTGCTGTCACAATCGTGCCACATGCGGGCTTCAGGGGCGCTCGCAGGTCAGGCGCGCCCCATTTGCGTGCCCGCCGAATGCACCACCAAAGGGGACAATCCAAATGCATTTCCGTCATTATCTGGCTGCCAGCGCCGCTGCGCTCAGCATGAGCGTCGCGCTAGCCGCTCCCGCCGCCGCGCAGGAAACCAGCTCGTCGCTGCGCGGAACCGTCGAAACGGCCAGCGGTCCGGTTGCCGGTGCCGCCGTCACCGTGACGCACGTCCCGTCGGGCACCGTGTCGCGCACGACCACGGACGCCAGCGGCAATTTCGGCGCCAACGGCCTTCGCGTCGGCGGCCCCTACACGGTCGAAGTGACCGCTGACGGTTTCGACAGCACGCAGGTCACCGACCTGTTCCTGCAGGCCGGCCAGCCTTTCCGCCTGCCGATCACGCTCGAAGACACGGCGATCGTCGTGACGGCATCGTCGGTCAAGGGCGCAGTCGAAACCTCGAACGGCCCGATCACCGCGCTCAACCGCGAAGCGATCGAAGGCGCCGCCTCGATCAACCGTGACATCCGCGACCTCGCACGCCGCGATCCGCTGGTCACGCTCGACCTGACGAACGCCCGCACGATCGAAGTCGCCGGCAACAACGGCCGTCTCAATCGCTTCTCGGTCGACGGCGTCCAGATGAGCGACGACTTCGGTCTCAACAACGGCGGTCTGCCGACCTCGCGCGGCCCGGTTCCCTTCGACGCGATCGAGCAATTCTCGGTCAAGGTCGCCCCCTTCGACATCGCCGAGGGCGATTTCCAGGGCGGCGCGGTCAACGTCATTCTCCGCTCGGGCGGCAACAAGTTCCACGGCGGCGCCTTCTTCACCTACACCGACGACAGCCTGACCGGCGATCGCACCCGCGGCCGTAACGTCAATCTGAACTTCGACAGCAAGCAATATGGTGCGCACCTCAGCGGCCCGATCATCAAGGACAAGCTGTTCTTCATGCTGGCCTATGAAAAGACTAAGGAAAGCGATCCGTTCGACGATGGTTTCGGCGACGGCTTCGCGAACCAGGTTCCCGGTCTGACGCAGGCGGTGATCGACCAGGTCAGCAGCGTCGCACAGTCACGCTACGGCTATGACACGCTTGGCCTGTCGCCGAACGCGGTCGAAGAAGATGAAAAGATCATCGGCAAGCTCGACTGGAACATCAGCGACACGCAGCGCGCATCGCTGACCTATATCCGCAACGTCGGCACGCAGCAGTTCCAGCAGAACACCTTCCTGACCGCGCCTTTCGCGCTGGGTTTCCAGTCGAACGGCTATGAGCTGGCCGAAGAAGTCAACTCGGGCTCCTTTGAACTGAACTCGACCTGGTCGGACACTTTCTCGACCACCTTCCGTGCCTCGTATCGCGACTATAACCGCGACCAGACGCCGTTCGGCGGCCGCGAGTTCCCGCAGATGGAAGTCTGCACCGACGCCGCTTCGGCGGGTTCGGCAACCAGCTGCGACGGCACGCGCCTGTTCTTCGGCCCCGACGTCAGCCGTCAGTCGAACGACCTCAACACGGAAAATCTGTCGTTCGACCTCACCGCGCGTCTGGACGCCGGCGATCATTCGTTCCGCCTGCTCGCGGGCTACACCGACGTTTCGGTGTACAACCTGTTCCTGCAGCGTTCGCTCGGCGATTTTTATTTCGATAGCCTCGCCGATTTCGCCGCTGGCAATGCGAACCGCCTGCGCTACGGCAACGCAGTGCCCAGCCTTGATCCGAATGATGCCGCGGCCCGTTTCAGCACGCAGAACTACACCGTGGGCATCCAGGACGACTGGCAGGTCACCCCCGATCTGACGCTGTCGCTCGGCGTTCGTTACGACCTGTTCGGCAACGACGTGAAGCCGCCGCTAAACCCGAACTTCCTGGCTCGTTATGGCTTCCACAACCGCGAAACCTTCAACGGCCGCGACGTGCTGCAGCCGCGCTTCGGCTTCAACTGGCAGGCCACCGACAAGCTGATCGTCCGCGGCGGCGTCGGCATTTTCTCGGGCGGCACGCCCGACGTCTATCTGTCGAACAGCTTCTCGAACACGGGCCTGCTGACCAACTCGGTCGACATCAACGACGCCAACTGTGCGGCGTCGGTGACCTGTAACGCCCTTACCAACGTCTCGAATGGCACAATCCCGACCAGCGTCACCGACTTCCTGTCGCGGAACGTCGGCTCGTTGGCAGCAGCGCCGACCGACAATATCGATCCGAATCTGAAAGTCGCGCGCAAGTGGAAGGCTTCGTTGCAGGCCGATTATGAAATCGGCGACGGCTGGTTCGTCGGCGGCCAGTTCCTGTACGACAAGAACATCTATGGCTACACGTGGACGGACCTGCGCTCGGTGCCGGTCGGCACGTTGCCCGATGGTCGCACCCGCTATGGTCCGATCGGCGGCGCCGCAACGAGCAACCGCGATCTCCAGCTGACCAACAGCGAAAAGGGCCGCGCCTATTTCGCGACCGCCCGCTTCGCCAAGGCATGGGACTTCGGCCTCTCGATCGACGGCAGCTACACCTATTCGAACGTCAAGGACGAAGGCGCGATGACCTCGTCGACCTCGTCGTCGAACTATGGCAACAACGCCTTCGTCGATCCGAACCGCGCTGCCTATGGCCGGTCGATCTACGAATATACCCACCAGTGGAAATTCGGCGCCGACTTCAAGCGCAACTTCTTTGGCGACAATGAAACGCGTATCAGCCTGTTCGGCGAATATCGCTCGGGCCGCCCGTACAGCGTCACCATGCTGGACAACAGCAGTGGCCGCGGCGCGGTGTTCGGCACCGTCGGGAACCTTGGCAACATGCTGCTCTACGTTCCCACCGGTGCCAACGATCCGCTCGTCCAATGGGGTTCGCACACTTCCAACGGCGCAACCGTGACCGCAGCGCAGAACGAAGCGGCGTTCAACGATCTGATCAGCCAGCTCGGCCTCGAAAATTATCGCGGCAAGATCGTCAAGAAGAACAGCCAGACCTCGCCCGACTTCTTCAAGGTCGACCTGCACTTCAGCCAGGAAATCCCGGCCTTTGTTGGCAATGCGAAATTCAAGCTGTTCGCGGACGTCGAGAATGTGCTGAATCTGATCGACAGCGACTGGGGTTCGCTCCGTCAGGTGTCGTTCCCGTACAACTCGGCATTGGTGCGCGTCACCTGCGCCGCGACGAGCGGGGCGAACTGCACCAAGTATCAGTATACCAACACTCTTGCACCGAACGAGGTTCTGACGAACCGCGTGTCGCTGTACGGCGTCCGCGTCGGCGTGAAGGTCAACTTCTAAGCCATCCGGCTTCGGCCAAAAGAAAAGGGCGCGGGAGGCAACTCCCGCGCCCTTTTTCATTGCGGTGAAAGCGGCGTGGCCGCGGCGCCGGGAAATCAGCCCGCGGCGATCCGCCGCGCGGTCTCCTGGACCAGCGCGATCATGTTGGGGACGCCCTGCGTCCGGTTCGACGACAGCTGGCGCGTGAGGTCGAAGGGGGCGAGCGCCGCCGCGACGTCCATCTCGGCCACTTCGGCCGCGGGCTTGTCCTGCACCGCCGAAAGCACGAGCGCGACGATCCCTTTGGTGATCGCGGCGTTGCTGTCGGCGAGAAAATGGAGCTGGCCGTCCTCGCGCGGCACCGGATAGACCCAGACGCTGGCCGAACAGCCGCGCACCATCGTCGCGTCGGTCTTGAGCGCGTCGGGCATCGGCTCGAGCGTCCGGCCGAGGTCGATCAGCAGGCGATAGCGATCGTCGCCGTCGAGAAAGTCATATTCGTCGAAGATGTCGGTCAGGCTGCGCATGGCCGCGCCACTCGCATAGATGGCGCCAAGTTGAAAGGGGCCTGAAACGACATCGGCCCGCTCCCCTGTCAGCCGCCGGACGGATGGCGACTGACAGGGGAGCGGGCCGGTGCCGCGCGGGTCGGAGTGATTAGAGGTCGACCCCCGCCGCGATGGCTTCGAGCTTGCGCAGCCGTTCCTTGAGGTCGGCGATCTCGATCCGCGACCCGGCGTGCGGGACGCCCGGATCCTGCGCGAGCGGCGCGTGGTGGCCCGCGGCGAGTTCGTCGCGCTTGAGCTGGATCCAGTCACGCCAGCCGCGCAGCGCGACCAGGCTGACGATGCTCAGCGCGGTGAGAGCGATCGCCGCGGCGGTGAGGTCGGGGGTGATGAAAGCCATGAGCGTTGCTCCTTTTCCGGCATTCAGATTTTGCTGTTGTCGCGCAATTTCTCGATTTCCTGATCGAGCGTGACCGCGCGGTTGTGATCGGTCGCGATGCGTTCGAGCACCTGGATCCGCTCCTTGAGCGCGCGGATTTCGGCTTGCAGCGCCTTGGTCTCGCCATTGTCGGTGGCGACGAAATATTCGCCGCCCTTGTGATCGCGGCGGATGCCGTGCTTGGCGCGGATTATGCTGCCGATGGTCACGATCAGGACGATGCCAACAACCATTTCAAACGGGCCCATGGGGAGGTTCCTTTCCGTATGTCTTTGTTTTTTAGTTCAGCGGGGCGTCGCGCAGCTTTTCGATCTCGTCGGCGACATCAATTCCCTTGTCGGTAACGATGCGCTCGAGAACGCGGACGCGCGCCTCCAGCCGTTCGGTTTGCGCCGCATATTGCGCGGCCTTTTCGGCGGTCTCGTGCGTGATCGCCTGGAACTGCTTTTCCTTGAATTTCAAGGTCCGCTCATAAGCGGCGTAGCCGATGGCCAGCGTGACGGGCAGCCCCACGACGATGGCGAGAATGAAGATGACTTCCATGTTCGTTCCTCTCAGTCCGGCGCTTAGTTCGAGGGGCGCCGCAGCGCTTCGATCTCGTGGCTCAGCCGGTGGCTTTCGTCGGTGACGATGCGCTCGATCACCGCGAGGCGATCCTTCACCGAACCGAGTTCGGCGCGCAGCTGGGCATTTTCCTGGCTGATCAGCTTGACGCGTTCCATCGCCTCGTCGCTGGTCTTGGGGTAAACCGCCTTGCCCCAGCTGTTTTCGAGCGGATAGCCGTTCTTGACGCGGAGCCAAGTGGTGAAGACCCATCCTCCGACCCCGGCCAAACCGATGGTGGCGATGACGGGGGCGATGGCGTTCAGGACGTCCAGATTCATTGTCTTCTATCCTCTCAGCGCAGGCGGTCGATCTGGCTGGCGAGTTCCGCCGCCTGACCATTGTTTTCGGTCGCGATGCGTTCGAGCACCGAAATCCGCTCTTCCAGCCGGCTGACCTGCCCCGCCAGCTTGGCGTTGTCATCGGTCAGCAGGGCGATTTTTCGATCAGCGTCGGGGTCGGTTCGATGAACCGTGCCGCCCCATTCATTCTCAACGGGATAGCCGTGCTTGGCGCGGATCCAGGTGGTGAACATCCAGCCGCCGATCGACAATGCGATGATGGCGAGGACAAAAGTGGTGCCACCGAAATTCATTCTTTATCTCCCTGTTGCCTTGGACCCGCCCGGCCCGCTCAGCGCAGCGCGTCGATCTCGTCGGCGAGGCGGCGGTTGTGGCTGGTGTAATATTGTTCGATGTCAGCAAGCCGGCGGTCGATGTCGCGAAAGCGCGACTTGATGTCGCGGGTCGATGCGGTCGGGTTGCTACGCACACCCTGCCAGAATTTCGCTTCCTCACTCGAACCATAGAGCGCGAACGGTTTCGGCGTGCCCATCCAGGCGACCATCCAGTAAGCGATCAGCGTCCAGGGGAAGCCGCCCATCAGGGTCAGGAGGACCGCGCCGACACGAACCCAGAGGACGTCGATCCCGCTATAATCCGCGATTCCCGAGCACACGCCGCTCCATTTGGCGTTCTGCTTGTCGAGGTAGAATTTTGTGCGGCTGGCAGACATCTCAGTTCCTCCGGTTCGTATGGTTTTCGAGTTGCGCCAGCTCTTCATCGCTGCGTACCGCGGGGCGGAAGTCGGGATGGTCGGCGCTGATGATGCGTTCGACGGTGTGCAGGCGGTTTTCGAGCCTTCGTGCCGTGTCGTAGAGTTCGTCGAGCAGCTGTTCGTCTTCTCCGGTCAGCGTCTTGGCCTGCTTCCACTTCGTGATGTAGTGGAGGATCAGCCAAGGCAGACCGAGGAAGAGGGTTCCGATGACGATCGGGACGATGATAATCTCTTCCATCGGTCCGGCTCCTTACTGCTTGCTGGCCTGCGCGGCTTTCAGCGCGGCGAGTTCGTCGGCAACCTTATCGGCGGCCTGCAGTTCGGCGATCTCTTCGTCGAGCGACTTCTTGTAACCGAGGCTCAGCGCATCGGCGCGGCCTTCGGCTTCGTCGACGCGGCGTTCGAGGATCTCGAAGCGCGAGAAGGCGTCTTCGACGCGGTCGCCGTTGGTCATCTCGCGCAGCTTGTAGCGATTCTCGGCGCTTTCGAGGCGGTTGACGACGCTCGACTGGCGCGCGCGGGCTTCCGAAAGCTTCTTCTGCAGCTTGGCGATGTCGGCCTCGTAACCGGTCAGCGCGTCGTCGAGGACGGCGATCTCGGCCTTGAGCTTCTCGGCCATGTCGCCGGCCTTCTGCTTTTCGACGAGCGCGGCGGTGGCGAGGTCTTCGCGGTCCTTCGACAGCGCGAGTTCGGCCTTTTCCTTCCAGCTGTCCTGCAGGCTTTCGAGCTTGGCGATGTGGCGGCGCATTTCCTTTTGGTCCGCGATCGTGCGGGCGGCGGAGGCGCGAACTTCGACGAGCGTTTCGTTCATCTCGAAGATGATCTGGCGGATCATCTTTTCGGGGTCCTCGGCCCGGTCGAGCAGGTCGGTGACGTTGGCGGCGATGATGTCGCGGGTTCGTGAAAAAATACCCATTTTGAAACTCCTGTCGAAAATCTTGAGACCCGGTATTTTTTTGGGTGTCGTTGGAAAAAAGCTGGTGCCGGGGCGGGGCAAGGGGGGAGAGTGCCCCGGCACCAGTGCCGGTCAGGCCAAAGCGCTGACCGCCGGGGACATGACAGCGGCAACCAGCGGGCCGGCAGGGGTGCCGGTGACGCTGGCGGCGACCTGGGGCTGGTCGATCACACCGACGAGGATGGCAAGCGCTCCGACCGCGCTGAGCGCGAAAGTGGCGGCCTGGGCAAACATCGTTTTCATGGATCAACCTTCCCTGTAGTTTTCGCTGCACCGGTGCGATTTGCGCCGGTTCGTCTGAAACAATGCATAGGGCGTGCCAATTGCGCGCACGCACGGAAAACCGCCGAAATTCGCGCCGGAATCGCACCCCCAATCGATTTGACTTGCCAATGAGCGGGAAAATTTGCCAATGATTGGGAATGGAGCGCGAGACCCAATTTATCGGCCAATCGGCGGCGTTTCAGGACGCGGTCGAACGCGCGAGTCTCGCGGCGTCGCTCGACCGCCCGGTGCTGGTGATCGGCGAGCGCGGCACGGGCAAGGAACTGATCGCCGAGCGCCTCCACCGCCTGTCGACGCGCTGGGACCGCCCCTATGTGATCATGAACTGCGCCGCGATGCCAGAGACGCTGATCGAGTCCGAACTCTTCGGGCACGAGGCGGGCGCCTTTACCGGCGCGACGCGCACCCGCGCGGGGCGCTTCGAGGAGGCCGACGGCGGCACCTTGTTCCTCGACGAACTCGCGACGATGTCGATGGGGGCGCAGGAGCGCCTGCTGCGTGCGGTCGAATATGGCGAGGTGACGCGCGTCGGCTCGTCGCGCCCGATCCGCGTCGACGTGCGCATCGTCGCGGCGACCAACGAGCATCTGCCCGCGCTCGCCGAGGATAATCGTTTCCGCGCCGACCTGCTCGACCGGCTGTCGTTCGAGGTCATCACCCTGCCCCCGCTGCGCGCGCGCGAAGGCGATATCGAGGTGCTCGCCGAATATTTCGGACAGCGCATGGCGGCGGTGCTCGGCTGGGACGAATGGCCGGGTTTCGGCCCGCGCGCGCTCGCGGCGATGGAGGGGCACGACTGGCCGGGCAATGTCCGCGAACTCCGGAACGTGATCGAGCGCGCGATCTATCGCTGGGCCGACGCCGAAAAGCCCGTCGACGCGCTGAGCTTCGACCCTTTTGCGAGCCCCTGGCAGCCGGTATCGCGCAAGGTCCCCGCACGGCCCGAGGCGTCCGCCCCGGCACCGGCGAACGACGCCGCGCAAACCGCCGCCGCCCCGCCCTCCGGCCCGGTCAGCGACCTGCGCGCTGCGGTCGACGCTTATGAAAAGCAGATTTTGTCCGACACGATGGCGCGCTGCCGCTTCAATCAGAAGGTCGCGGCCGAGGCGCTGGGATTGAGCTACGACCAGATCCGCCACGCGCTGAAAAAGCACGGGCTGAATCAGTAGCACGCGAACGTCGTCCCAGCGAAAGCTGGGACCGCCATCGTCCTTTATGGGCGCCAGAGATCCCAGCTTTCGCTGGGATGACGGTGTAACCTACTGCCCCGGCAACTGCGCGCTCAACGCTTCCAGCAACGCATCCTGCGTCGAGGCCAGATCGGCGAGCCGGTCGCGCAGCGCATAGATGTCGGGAAGCCCGTCGATCTGCTCGTCGACACTGCGCTCGACATAGAGGCGATCGATATCGGCGAGCGCCGCGGTGAGCGGCGCGCGTGCTGCCGCGAGGCGCGAGATCGCCTGCTGCGCGACGACCCAGCGTTCGCTGGCGACGGGCGCGCCCGCGGCCGCCGAAACCGCCGACGCGGTCGCAGATCGTTCGGCGGCGAAGGCCTGCTGGCCGGCGGCACCATCCGATTCCCAGCGCTGAAGCCGTCCGGCAACGTCGGTGGGCAGCGGCCCCGGGGGCGCGACGACGACCGCGGGGGGTGCGACATCGAATCGCCCCTCGACCGCGCGCTTCGCCAGCGAGGGTCCGTCGTTGGCCTGCGTCGCGGCGCAAGCCGGCAGCGACAGGAGCAGCGGAGCAAAAAGAAAGGCGCGCGTCATCGCCGCCCCTGATATGGGCGCACCGACGGCGCAGCAAGCACCGAATCGGCGGCGCGCGCGATAATTGGTGCAGCCCCGCGCTTTTGGATGAAAAGCACGGGATTTGGCGGTTGACAGCACGCGCCTGGCTCGCTAGTGGCGCTGACTTTCCCGCATGCCGGAAAAATCGCCTGCTTTGGCGGGTGACTGGCAGCGTGGGTGTTTTAGTTTCTGATTGGATGGAAGACCATGTTCGCAATCGTGCGCACGGGCGGCAAGCAGTATCGCGTCGCCGCTGGAGACAAGATCGCCGTTGAAAAGATCGACGGCGAAGCTGGCGACACCGTGTCGCTGGGCGACATCCTGCTGGCCGGTGACGGCGGCGAAGTGAAGAGCGCCGACGGCCTCGTCGTTTCGGCCGAGATCATCGCCCAGACGCGCGGCGAAAAGGTCATCGTCTTCAAGAAGCGCCGCCGGCACAACTACCGCCGCCGCAACGGTCACCGCCAGTCGCTGACGCTGCTGCGCATCCTCGCTGTCGGCGATGCCAAGAAGGCCGCGCCGAAGAAGGAAGCCGCTCCGAAGGCAGAGGCCGCTCCGGCCGCCGAAGCCAAGGCTGCAGCGCCCGCCAAGGAAGCCGCGCCGAAGAAGGCTGCTGCTCCGAAGGCCGAAGCCGCCGCCGAAAAGAAGCCCGCTGCCAAGAAGGCAGCCCCCAAGAAGGAAGCCTGAGCGCGGCAACGCCGCTCGGCCTCTCGAACGAACGAATTAAGGAGCATCAGTCATGGCACATAAGAAAGCAGGCGGTTCTTCGCGCAACGGTCGCGACTCAGCCGGCCGCCGCCTTGGCGTGAAGAAGTTCGGCGGTCAGGAAGTGATCGGCGGCAACATTATCGTGCGTCAGCGCGGCACCAAGGTTTACCCGGGTGTCAACGTTGGCATGGGCAAGGACCACACGCTGTTCGCAACCGCCGACGGCCAAGTCCGATTCCACGATGGCAAGCTTGGCCGCAAATATGTGTCGGTCGACGCCATGGCGGAAGCCGCCGAATAAGGACGATCTTCCAGGGTCGTCCACCAAGGGATGACCCGGAACGGTCCTTTCCGCCTCCAGCGGAAACAAAGTTCGAAAAGAGGGAGACGGGTCACCCCCGTACTCCCTTTTTTCTTGTCCAAAATCCGTCACTTGTGACGATCGGGCGCGAAAACGGGGCCATCCATCTCCCTCCATATCGAATGTCGTCAAAGCGTCACCATCTGGCGCCAAGGCGACAGGCATTGGGAGTTTGAAAAGATGTTCGCGCGTACCGAAAGACTGTTGCTGCGGCCCGGCTGGCAGGAAGACGCCCCGGCGTTGGCCCGGGCGATCGGCGAGGAGGCGGTGGTCCGCAATCTCGCGACCGCACCCTGGCCCTATGGCGAGGAGGAGGCGCAGAAGTTCCTGAGCCTTCCCGTCGATCCCGACCAGCCGCGTTTCCTGATCTTTGCCCGCACCGGCGGCGCACCGCGCCTCGTCGGCGGCTGCGGCATCAAGCCCGATGAAGAGGGCCGCCCCGAATTGGGATACTGGATCGCGCGCCCCTATTGGGGACTCGGCTTTGCGACCGAGGCGGGCCGCCAGCTCGTCCACATCGCGCGCGCGATAAACCTGCCGAAGCTCACTGCCGGCCATTTCCTCGACAATCCGGCGTCGGGTGCGGTGCTGCGCAAGCTCGGCTTCAGGCCCACCGGCAAGGTCGCGCAGCGCTACAGCGTCGCGCGCGGCGGCGAGGCCGCGTGTGCGCTGTTCGAAGAAGGCGACGCCGATGCCGATGGCGCCGTCACCCCGATGCGAACCCGCATCGGGGTGGACGAGGATTTCCGTCAGGAACTGCGCCTGATGGCAGCCTGAGGCGCTGCTCGCTTGAGCAGCGCCCACAGGATTGGTGGCAGCAGCAATTCGACGCTGCCCAGCACGATGAACAGCGTGTTCGGCAGCCCGACCGCGAGCGCCGAGACGATCCGCGCGATACCGCCAAGGAAGAAGATCAGGAGCAGCGCGCCAAAAACGTCGCGCCGCTGGACCAGCGCGCGACTGGACCAGATCATCGCTGCGCCATAGCCGAGGAACAACGTCGCGTAGAAGCGATCCTCGCTGTCCATCGTCGCATTGACCGGCACCGATCCGGGGATCGCCGCTGGCCCCAATGCGATATGCGCGAGCGCGATCACCACGCAGACCGTGCCGAACAGGGCCGCAAACAGCGAAAGCGCGCGCAGCACGGGAGACTAGCCGCGCATCTTGTTCACCATGCCCATGATGTCGTCGAGCGGATTGCCGTCGCCGTCCATGTCGAGCATCTTGCCCAAACCGCCGAGACCGCCTGCCGAAGGTGCCGCACCGCCGCCCATCGCGCCGCCAAGCACATTGCCGAGCATGCCGCCCAGCCCGCCGCTCTCGCTGCCCTGCCCGCCCTGCTTCGCCATATAGCCTGCGGCCATCATCGCGAGCATCGGCAGCATCTGCTTGAGAATCCCCGAATCGATCCCGGTCTGCGCCGCGGCCTGTCCGGCGACGGTGCGGCTGACATCCTTCGACCCGAAAATCTGGCCGAGCACGTCATTGCCCTGTTCGACCGGGGTCGTCTGCGGTCCGAGCACCGAGTCGAGCAGGCCGCCGCCGCCCAGCTGGCCGAGCAGCCCGCCGAGGCCTTCGACTCCGCCGCCCGATTGCGCCTGTTTCTTGAACCCGCCGAGAATCGCGGGCAGCAGCGCGTCGGCGCCCTGTTTTGCCATCGCGGGCGGAATGCCCAGCTGGTTCGCCATCGATTCGATGCCGCCGGCCTGCGCCAAAATATCGGTGAGATTCATGTCATCATACTCCCGCTTCGGCGCAGATCGGACACCGCACCGATTGGAATGAGTATAGCAGCGCGCGGGCGAAGGACGAGTCGGTCTTTTGACTGTCATTCTCAAATGCATAGTCCTAGCTTGCGGCTGTTCGACTCGCCTCTTCCGGGTTGAGCCGCTTTTCTAGTGGGAGCTACACAATGAGCATTTTCGGCAAGATCAAGGACGCCATCTTCGGCAAGAAGGCCGTCGCTGCAGAACCCGCCGCCCCGGCAGCCCCCAACCCCGTCGGCTCCGCACTCGACGCCGCGACGCAAGCCATGGCAGCAGCGGCCGCCGCGCCGGTCGATGTCGATGCGATCCTCACCGCCGAGGCCGCCAAGGCCGGGCAGGATCTCAACTGGCGCACGTCGATCGTCGACCTGATGAAGCTGCTCGGGATCGATTCGAGCCTCGCCAACCGCAAGGAACTGGCGCAGGAACTCGGCTATACCGGCGAGCTCGACGGCAGCGCCGAAATGAACATCTGGCTGCACAAGGCGGTGATGCGCGAACTCGCGGCGAACGGCGGCAAGGTGCCCGCCGACCTTACCGACTGATAGACGGCCGATAATTTTCGACGGGGGTCGGGAGGGCAGCAGCTTTCCCGGCCCCTTTTCGTTGACCGGCGCGCCCCCGCGCCTAGACAGGTTTCACAAGAAACAAGTCGCCAGGGAGCCGCCCGTGTCCAATCCGCTTTCCATCCCCGTCAGCCGCCGCCAGACGCTCGCCACGCTCGGTGCGGGCACCGCAGGGCTTGCTATCGCTGGCCCCGCGTCGGCGCTGCAGTCGCCGCCAAAGAGTAACGCGCAGAAACTGCTCGATTCGGTCGCCGACAATCTGCTCGCGCTGTCGCCCGAAGGCGCGACCTCGCTCGGTATCGACACCGGCGCGCGCGCCGCGATGCGCGGGCGTCTCGGCGACCGGTCGGCGGCAGGGCAGAAAGCCGTCGCCGACACGCTGAAGGCCGATCTCGCGCGCGTCCGCGCCTTCGACAAAGCGGGGCTCGATCACAGCACCCGCACCAGCCTTGCTGTCGTCGAAAGCGCCTATGGCGTCGCGCTCGACGGCTTTGCCCTGCCCTATGGCGATGTCGCGGTCGGCGGCTGGCGCAACACGCCCTATGTCGTGATCCAGAATGTCGGCGCCTATCTCGACGTGCCCAAATTCCTCGACAGCGACCATCCGGTGAAGAACGCCGCAGATGCCGAAGCCTATCTCTCGCGCCTCAATGCCTTTCCGGGCGCGCTCGACGGCGAGACCGACCGGCTGAAGGCCTCGGGTGGACGGGGACTGATCGCCCCCGCCTTCCTGATCGACAAGGCGGTGAAGCAGATGGAAGCGAGCCTGGCCGATGCGAAGGCGGGCGGCTCGATGGTCGAAAGCCTCGTCCGCCGCACCGGCGAAGCGAAGATCGCGGGTGACTGGAGCGCGCGCTCGGCGAAGATCGTGCAGGGGCCCGTCGCCGCGGCGCTCGAACGCCAGCTCACCGCGATGAAGGCGCAGCGGTCGAAGGCGACGATGGACGCAGGCATGTGGGCGCGGCCGGGCGGCGACGAATGGTATGCGTGGGGCCTCCGCGCCTCGACCACCACGCGCATGACCCCCGACGAAATCCACGCGATGGGCCGCGAAGAACTCGCCGAACTCCATGGTCGCATGGACCCGATTCTCAAGAAACTCGGCTATACCCAAGGCTCGGTCGGCGACCGGATGAACGCGCTCGCCAAGGATCCGCGTTTCCAATTCCCCGACAATGACGCGGGCCGCGCCGAAATCCACGCCTATATCCAGACCTGGCTCGGCAAGATCCGCGCCGAGTTGCCGCGCGCCTTCCGCACGCTGGTGAAGGGCAATGTCGAGGTGAAGCGCCTGCCGCTCGCCGAGGAACCCGGCGCGCCCGCGGCCTATGGCGGCGCGGGGTCGATCGATGGCAGCGTTCCGGGCAAATTCTGGATCAACCTGCGCACCACCGAGCTCCACAGCAAATATTCTCTCCCCGACCTCACGATGCACGAGGCGATTCCGGGCCATGTGTGGCAGGGCGAATATGCCAACCAGATGCCGCTCATTCGCACGATGCTGGCATTCAACGCTTATTCGGAAGGGTGGGCGCTCTATGCCGAACAGCTCGCCGACGAGCTGGGACTTTACGATGACTTTGAGGTCGGGCGCTTGGGCTATCTCCAGTCGCTGGCCTTCCGCGCCTGCCGCCTTATCGTCGACACCGGCCTCCACGCCAAACGCTGGACGCGCGAGCAGGGCGTCGACTTCTTCGTCAAGGAGAATGGCTCGAACCCGCTCGAGGTCGCGAGCGAGGTCGACCGTTATTGCAGCTGGGCCGGGCAGGCGTGCGGCTACAAGGTCGGGCACAGCGAGATCGTCCGCCAGCGCGGGCTGGCGCAAAAGGCGCTCGGCGCGAAATATGACCTCCGCGATTTCGACAATGTCGTCGTCGAGGGCGGCAATGTCCCGCTCGACGTGCTCGCGCAGAATGTCGCCGCCTATGTGGCAGGCGCGAAAGGCTAACTCCCCTCTTCGCCATTGCGACCCCGGCGGAAGCCGGGGTCGCAATGGCGACTAAGGCAAAGGCGCAAGATCGGGTTCGACGAAGGCGCGCCGCGCCGGCACCGAGAAGAGCAGCTCGCGGCTGTAGAAGCGCAGCGGCCAGTCGCGGCGGCCCATGTCGGAGCGCAGCAGCGCGTTGACGCGCGCCGCGAGTTCCGTCTCCGCGGTCGTCGACAGGAACAGCCGTACCCCCGCGACATAAGCGCGGGTGATGCTGTCGTGATAGCCGCCATGGTCGTCGTTCACGCCGCCGACGCTTTCGTTGAAGCGGCGGATGATAGTGGCGATCTCGGCATCGATATCGACGTCGGGGCGCTCGGTCAGCAGCCATAGGCACGCGCCAAGATGCGCCTCGTGCGTCCACGCTTCGCGCGGCAAGGCGCACGCGAGCAGCCCTTCGCCGAGCGCGCGGATTTCGTCGTCGCGCGCGAACAGGCGCGGTTTATATTCGGTGGTCATGGGTCCGTTCCTTCCGGGTGATGTGCCACCCGGAAGAGGTCCGGGTCAATTATGCCGCGACGGCGGCCTGCGGTGCGGCCTGGCGGACGCCTTCGTCGACATGGTCCGCAAATTGCGCGAAATTGTCGATGAATTGTCCGACGAGCGTTTGTGCGGTGCGGTCATAGGCGGCCTTGTCGGCCCACGCTTCGCGCGGATCGAGCAGGCCGCTGTCGACGCCCGGAACCGCGACGGGGACCATGAAACCGAAATTCGGGTCCTTGCGGAATTCGGCGTCGTTGAGGCTGCCGTCGAGCGCGGCGTTAAGCAGCGCGCGCGTCGCCTTGATCGGCATGCGCTTGATGCCGTCCATCGTCGCCATGCCGCCGGTCCAGCCGGTGTTGACGAGCCAGCACTGGACGCCGCCCTTGGCGATGCGTTCTTTCAGAAGGTTGCCATAGACCGACGGGTGACGCGGCATGAACGGCGCGCCGAAGCAGGTCGAGAAGGTTGCCTCGGGCTCGGTCACGCCGATCTCGGTCCCCGCAACGCGCGCGGTATAGCCCGACAGGAAGTGATACATTGCCTGATCGGGGGTCAGCTTCGCGATCGGCGGCAGCACGCCATAGGCGTCGGCGGTGAGCATGATCACCGTCTTGGGCACCGGGCCCATATTATGGTCCGACGTGTTCGGAATGAAGTCGATCGGGTACGAACCGCGGCTGTTCTCGGCGAGGCTGTTGTCGTCGAAATCGAGCTCGCGCGTTTGCGCGTCGATCACGACATTTTCGAGCACGGTGCCGAAGCGCTTCGTCGTCGCGAAAATCTCGGGCTCGGCTTCGGGCGAGAGGCGGATCATCTTGGCATAGCAGCCGCCTTCGAAGTTGAAGACCGCGGTGTCCGACCAGCCATGCTCGTCGTCGCCGATCAGCGTGCGCGAGGCATCGGCCGAGAGCGTCGTCTTGCCGGTGCCCGAAAGGCCGAAGAAGACCGCGGTATCGCCCTTGGGTCCGATGTTCGCCGAACAGTGCATCGGCATCACGCCATCGACGGGGAGCAGATAGTTGAGGATGCCGAACACCGACTTCTTCATCTCGCCGGCATAAGCGGTGCCGCCGATCAGGATCAGCTTTTCGGTGAAATTGACCGCGACGACGGTTTCGGTGCGCGTGCCGTGCTTCGCCGGATCGGCGCGGAAGCTCGGCAGGTCGATGATCGTATATTCGCTCGCGAACGCCGCCAGCTCCTCGGCCGTCGGTCGGACGAGAAGCGTGCGGATGAACTGGCTGTGCCAGGCGAATTCGGTGACGACCTGGACCGCAACGCGATGCTCGGGCTGCGAGCCGCCGAACAGCTGCTGGCGATAGAGGCGCGGGCGCTCGGCGAGGTGCGCGAAGAAATCGGCCTTCAAGGCCGCGAAATGATCGGGGGTCATCGGGACATTGGTCTTGCCCCACCAGATCGTGTCGGCGGTCTCGGCGTCCTGGACGATGAACTTGTCCTTCGCGCTGCGCCCGGTGTGCTTGCCGGTTTCGACGACCAGCGGGCCGTCCTTGGCGAGCACGCCTTCGCCGTGGCGGACCGCGTCCTCGATCAGCTGCGGCGCGCCCCAGTTTTCGGCGACCTCCGCCTTCGTCTCGACGGTGCTCGCGCCGATAACAATCTTGGTCATTTGCCTTCGCCTTTCCTTGTCCGGCGGCGTCGTTGCATACCTATGCAATGCTTAGCGCACTAATGGGTTGGCCCGCATTTGCATGGGTGCCGACGTGACCGCCGATTCCGAAATCCCGGCCGCGTTAGCTCGCTTGGCGGGGGAGGTCAAAAGATTAAAGCGGGGCCGCGCCGCGCTTGCGACGAACGCGCAAAGCGGGAAACCGGTGACCATGCGCGCGGTTGTCGCTGCGCCCCGGATAGGCTAATCGCTTTGCCGGGCCCGCCCAACGGAAAGAGCATGACGGCAACTATCGCGCTGGTCGACGACGACCGCAACATTCTGCAATCCCTTTCCATCGCGCTGCAGGCCGAGGGTTTCGTGACGCGCGTCTATTCGGACGGCGAAGCGGCGCTGAAACCGCTCATCGACAATCCGCCCGACCTTGCGGTGTTCGACATCAAGATGCCGCGCATGGACGGGCTCGAACTGCTGCGCCGCTTGCGCGAAAAAAGCCAGCTTCCGGTGATCTTCCTGACCAGCAAGGACGACGAGATCGACGAGGCACTGGGGCTCGCGATGGGCGCCGACGATTATATCGCCAAGCCCTTTTCCCAGCGCCTGGTGATCGCGCGCATCCGCGCCATATTGCGCCGCGTCGAGCTCAACAAAAGCGCGGCCGAAGAGGGCGACGAGCCCGTCGCCGAACCGATCACCCGCGGACGGCTGAGCATGGACCCGGCGCGCCACAAGGTCGCATGGGACGGCAAGGACGTCACGCTGACGGTCACCGAATTCCTGATCCTCGAAACGCTGGCCAGCCGCCCCGGCATCGTGCGCAGCCGCAACCAGTTGATGGACGCCGCCTATCAGGACGACGTCTATATCGACGACCGCACGATCGACAGCCACATCAAGCGCTTGCGCCGCAAGTTCCGCGAGGTCGACCCCGAATTCGACGCGATCGCCACCCTCTATGGCGCGGGGTATCGCTTTGCCGATGAAAGCTGACGCCCAGAAAGCTGAAGGGAGCGTCGCCGAACAGGAGGAGGCGCCGCTCGTCTGGTCGGCGCGCTGGTCGCTGACGACGCGCATCCTCGCGGTGAACATCCTCGCAATCGCGCTGCTCGCGGGCGGCTTCTATTATCTCGACACCTATCGCAGCCGCCTTGTCGATACACGCATCGAGGTGATGAAGGACCAGCTCGCGATGCTCGACAGCGCGCTCGAGGCCGCACGCCCCGAGGAGCGGACGCGGCTGATCGACGAGTTCGCGGCAGCGACCGAATCGCGGCTGCGTTTCTATGCGCCCGACGGCCAGCGCATCTCGGACAGCTTTCAGAGCGGTCCGCCGACCTATACGCTGCGCGATCCCGACCTCCAGCCCTGGAAGCGCGATGCCGCGCGCGCGATGGACCGCGGGATCGACTGGGTCGTCGGCGCGCCGACCTATCCCGATTTTGAGGAGCCGCGCGTCGACCGGGCGCAGTCCTGGCCCGAAGTCGTCGAGGCGCAGACCGGCGGGGTCGCCGCGAGCCGCTTCCGCTTTGCCCCCGAACGCACACCGCTGCTCAGCGCCGCGCGCGTGGTCGACCTAGAGACACCGCAGACGGTGCTGATGACGCTCAACGCGCGCGATATCACGCGCACCGTGCGCGCCGAGCGGTTCCGCATCGCAGTCGTCGTCGCGATGGTGCTGATGGCTTCGGTGCTCCTTTCGCTGTTCCTCGCGCGCACCATCGTCCGGCCGCTGCGCCGGCTGGCGCGCGCCGCGGTGCGCGTCCGCCTCGGCCGCGCGCGCGAAGTCGTCGTCCCGCGCCTGCCGAGCCGCCGCGACGAGATCGGCACGCTCGCGCGCGCGCTGTCCGACATGACGCAGGCGCTACGCGAACGCATCGACGCGGGCGAACATTTCGCCGCCGACGTGACGCACGAACTCAAGAATCCGATCGCTTCGGTCCGCTCGGCGATCGAGGGGCTGGGGCGCGTCAAGAGTGACGAGCAGCGCGCGCAACTGCTCGCGATCGCCGACGAGGACGTCCGCCGGCTCGACCGGCTGGTGAGCGACATCAGCGAGGCGAGCCGCGTCGACGCGCAATTGTCACGCACCCTGTTCGAACCGATCGACGTCGGCATTATGATCGAATCGATGCTCGCCGCGCGCGCGGCGCGCGTCGACGCGAATGTGCCGCAGCCGCGCGTCGCATTCGCGCGCCCGCGCAAGGGCACAACGGTGGTGATGGGCGACGGCCACCGGCTCGAACGCGCGATCGACAATGTCATCGACAATGCGATCAGCTTTTCGCCCGACGCCGGCCTCGTCTGCGTCTCGGCAACGCGTCTCGGCGACGAGGTTCACATCAAGGTCGACGACGACGGCCCCGGGATCGATCCCGCGCAGCGCGACGCCATTTTCCGCCGTTTTCACAGCGAACGCCCTTCGGGAGCCTTTGGGCGGCACAGCGGATTGGGTCTGGCGATCGCGCGGACGATCGTCGAGGGGCATAGCGGGACGATCAGCGCCAAGGATCGCGACGACGGCAAACCCGGTGCAAGCCTGCTCATCACCCTCCCCGCGCGCGAAGGCGGGCACGCGGCAGGCTGACGCCGTCATCCTATCGCCTTGCGGCACCGCATCGTCGCCGGTAAGCCATGCGCCATGCTTCCGAGCCGGACCCGAACCGATATCATCAATATCCATGCCAGCTGCGTCGCGGCGGGCAATGGCGGCGTGCTGATCCTCGGCAATTCGGGACAGGGCAAATCGGACCTCGCGCTGCGGCTGATCGACCGCGGTGCCAAGCTGGTCGCCGACGATCGCTGCGACATCTGGTTCGAACGCGACCGCCTGTGGTGCCGCCCGCCCGAAAATCTCGCGGGCAAGCTGGAAGTACGTGGCATCGGGATCATCGAACGCGCGTGGACGGCACCCGTGCCGCTCGCGCTCGCGGTGCGCCTGACCGACCGTTACGATCGCATGCCGTCGATCAATCAGTTCGAGACGGTCGCGGGCCGCCCGCTGCCCGCGCTGCTGCTGTCGGCGTTCGAGGCGTCGGCGCCGATCAAGATCCTGCTCGCACTCGAACGGCTGGCGCCCGGCGCATGATGCATCGACGATGAGTCCGGCCGCCGAATCGCGCCTGTTGCTGGTTACCGGCCTGTCGGGCGCGGGAAAATCGACCGTGCTCAAGGTGCTCGAGGACCTCGGCTGGGAGGTTGTCGACAATCTGCCGCTCGCGCTGCTCGAAACGCTCATTGACGCGCCGATGCAGCGCAGCGAAGCGGGTCGCCCGCTCGCGATCGGCATCGACAGTCGTAGTCGAGGCTTCCGTCCCGCGCTGCTCGTGCGCCGGATCAAGGATTTGCGCGAAGCGGGCGGCCGCGACATCCAGACTTTGTTCCTCGACTGCGCGGGCGCCGAGCTTGAGCGCCGCTTTTCCGAAACGCGCCGCCGCCACCCGATGGCCGAGGACCGCCCCGCCGCCGACGGCATCGCGCGCGAGCGCGAGATGATGGAGCCGCTCCGCCGCTGGGCCGAGCATGTCGTCGATACGACGAATTACAGCAGCAATGATTTGCAGCAGGAAATCCGCCAGCGCTTCGGCGACGCGAGCGACGGCGAGCCGGTGCTCAACGTGATGAGCTTTGGCTTCGCGCGCGGGCTGCCGCGCAACGCCGACCTCGTCTTCGACATGCGCTATCTGCGCAATCCGCACTGGGACCCGAAGCTGAAACCCGGCACCGGGCTCGACGCCGATGTCGCCGCCTATGTCATCGCCGACCCCGCCTATGAGGACAGCGTCGCGCAGATCGAGAAGCTGATCCTGACCCTGCTGCCGCGCTACCGCGCCGAGGGCAAAAGCTATGTCACCATTGCTTTTGGTTGCACCGGCGGCCGCCACCGGTCGGTCCATGTCGCGGCGCGTGTTGCCCAAACGCTACGCGAATCCGGATATGAGCCAACGCTGACCCACCGCAATCTTGACTCTGCCCCGCAAGATGGGCTTGAGGGCAGGCCCCCGCCCGCGGCTTCCGCGCCCGGCGGCAAAACATAAGGGTCGACGACTGCATGCCGAACGATAAGGCTCTGCCGCTTCTGGGAATGGTGCTCGTCACCCACGGCCGCCTCGCCGAGGAAATGGTGCGCGCGATGGAGCATGTCGTCGGTCCCCAAAGGGCCATCGCGACCGTGTGCATCGGCCCCAACGACAATATGGAAATGCGCCGCAAGGAAATCGCCGATGCGATTCGCAAGGTCGACGAAGGTCGCGGCGTCGTGATGCTCACCGACTTGTTCGGCGGCACGCCGTCGAACCTTGCGATCAGCCTGCTCGAATCGGGGCGCACCGAAGTGATCGCGGGCGTCAACCTGCCGATGCTGATCCGCCTCGAAAGCGCGCGCAAGACGATGGAGCTGCGCGCCGCGGTGATCGCCGCGAAGGAAGCCGGCCAGAAATATATTTCGGTCGCGTCGGAAATGCTGGGAGTGGGCCCTTGAACGAAAATTCCGAGACGGTCGAAATCACCAACCAGCGCGGCCTGCACGCGCGCGCCAGCGCCAAGTTCGTGACCTTCGTCAGCCGCCTGCCCGAAAGCGTCTCGGTCGAGGTCGAAAAGGGCGGATCGCGCGTCAACGGCACCTCGATCATGGGGCTGATGATGCTCGGCGCCGCGAAGGGCGATTCGATCACCATCCACACGCGCGGCGACGGCGCCGACGCCGCGCTGCTGAAACTCGTCGGGCTGGTCAAGGACAGCTTCGGCGAGGATTGACGGCATGCGCCGTTCCACCATCGAGAGCCTGTCGAACCCGCTGGTGAAGCGGATGCGATTGCTGCGCGAAAAGCGCCATCGCCGCGCCGAGGGCCTGTTCCTCGCCGAAGGGCTGCGCATCGCGACCGAGGCGCGCGAGGCGGGCGTGCTTCCGCAATGGCTGTTCCTCGGGCCCGAGGGCGACGCACACCCGCTCGCGGCGGCGCTCGCCGCCGACACGCTGGCGGCGGGCGGCGAGGTGATCGACACGACGGGCGCGATCCTCTCGAAACTGTCGGGCAAGGACAATCCGCAGACCGTCGTCGGCATCTATGCCGAACCGCGAACGACGCTCGCCGATCTCGACCGCGACGCCGCGCCGATCTGGCTCGTCGCCGAGCGGCTGCGCGACCCCGGCAATCTCGGCACGATGCTGCGCACCGGCGACGCGGTCGGCGCGGGCGGGCTGATCCTCTTGGACGAATCGACCGATCCCTATGCGGTCGAGGCGGTGCGCGCGAGCATGGGCGCGATCTTCACGCAGAAGCTGGTGGTCGCACGCTGGAACGAGTTTCTGCCGTGGCTGCGGCAGGGGTCGGGGCAGCTCGTCGCGACCTGGCTCGGCGACGACACCGAGGATTATCAGGCGGTGCGCTATACCGCGCCGACCTTCATCCTCACGGGCAATGAATCGCAGGGCATGCCGAGCGAATATGCCGATGCCGCCGACGTCCGCGTGAAGATGCCAATGATGGGCAAGGCCGACAGCCTCAACGCCGCGGTCGCGACCGCGGTGATGGCATATGAGGTGCTGAACCAGCGGCGGAACCAATAGCGCCGCGCGCGGTTCATCGATCGATCAGCATAATGCGTTCAGGAGACACCGCATGATCAGGGTCGCCCTCCCCGCCGCTTCGCTTCTCGCGCTCGCCGCCTGCGCCCCCGCCGCCGAAACGCCGCCACAAGGCCCCGGCGAGCAACCTGCCGCCGCCTATATGGCGCTCGGCACCGAGCCCGGCTGGACGCTCGAGATCACGCCGTCGCGGCTCAATTACGACGGCGACTATGGCGAGACGAAGATCATGGTGCCGAACCCCGGCGCGAAGCCGTCGACCAACGGGCGGACCTATACCACCGACCGCCTGTCGGTCGTCGTCCGGCAGGCGCCGTGCAGTGACGGGATGAGCGACCGTCGCTATTCCGACAGCGTCCGCGTCGTCGCCGACGGCAAGGCGCTGCAGGGGTGCGGCGGCAAGATATTGCCGCCCGACACCTTGGCGGGATCGAACTGGACCTTCGTGTCGATCGGCGGCGTGCCCGTCGCGGCGGACCGGCCGACCTCGCTGCAATTCGACGGCAACCGGCTTAGCGGCAGCGCGGGCTGCAACCGCTTTTCGGGCGGCTATTCGGTCGACGGCGGGACACTCAAGGCCGGACCGCTGATGGCGACCGAAATGGCGTGTCCCGGCGCCGGCATGACGCAGGAGGCGGCCTTCTTCAAACTGATGGCTTCGCCGGTCAGCCTGACCTTTGCCGACGACGGCACGCTGATCCTGACCGGGAGCGAAGGCCGGACGGCGGTATTGCGGCGGGTGATTTAAACACCTCTCATCTCCGTTCGTGTCGAGCGAAGTCGAGACACCCATCGGCGGTCCACACCCTCACGGCATCTCGACTTCGCTCAATGCGAACAGGATTTCAGAATGGGCCTATTCGCCCGCGTCGTTCACCGCCGCTGGCGCCGACGCGAGCTTCGCGAGCGGACGCGCCGACTGCTCCGCAACAGGGAGCGCGGGAATTTCCTTGTCGCCGGTTTCGATATCGAGCGCCTCGAAACGTTTCGCCTGCGTCAGCACCTGCGATTCAAAGCTGCCGACGAAGGCATTATACGCCCCCGTCGCCTGATCGAGATTGCGCCCGACCTTGGCGATATGCGCGCCCATCACCGACATGCGCGCGTAAAGCTCCTTGCCGAGCGCGGCGATCTCGCGCGCCTGATTGGCGAGCTTTTCCTGCCGCCACACCGCCGCGACGGTGCGCGCGATCGCGATGAGGTTGGTCGGAGTCGCGAGCAGCACCTTGCGCTCGAACGCATAATCCCAGAGCTCATGGTCCTGATCGAGCGCGGCGGCGAGGAAATGTTCGCCGGGGACGAACATCACGACGAAATCGGGGGTATCGGGAAACTGGTTCCAATAGGCTTTGGCGCCGAGCGTGTTCACATGCGCCTTCATCGCCGCGGCATGTGCGGCGAGGTGCGCCGCCTTCTCGCGTTCGTCGACCGCGCCGAACGCATCCTGATAGGCGTTCAGGGACACCTTGGCGTCGATCACGAGGCTCTGCCCGCCGGGCACCTTCACCACGACGTCGGGGCGCAGCCGCCCGCCGTCGCCGTCGTTTACGCTGACCTCGGTCTGGAAATCGGCATGTTCGGAGAGGCCGCAGCTTTCGAGTACATTCTTGAGCTGCTGCTCGCCCCAGCGCCCGCGCGCCTTGGGCGCGTTGCGCAGCGCGTTGACGAGCTTCGCCGCCTCGCTCGACACGCGTTCGGTGCCCTCGCGCATCGCGGCGATCTGGCCGTGGAGCAGGCCGAAGGCGTCGCGCCGCTCGGCCTCGACCTTGCCGACCGCTTCCTCATATTTTTGCAGGCGTTCGTGGACCGGATTCAGAAGCGCCTTCAGATTCTGCCCCGCCGTCTCTTCGCTCTGGCGAAAGCGCGCGTCGGCGCGTTCGAGAAACGCCTTTTGCGCGCCATCGAGCATCACCTGCCCGACCTCGCGGAACTGCGCGGTGAGCGCCGCCTGCGCGTCCTTCAGCCCCGCAATCTGCGCATCATGCGCTTCGTCGCGCGCTTTCTGCTCGCTGAGCAGCGCGGCGAGCCGGATATCAGCGGCCTTGCGCGCCTCGGCCTCGGCGGCAAGATCGGTCACCGCACTCTTGAACCGCTCCGAAAGCCCGTCGCGCTCGGCCGTGAGCGCGCCCGACTGGCGGCCGGCGAAGAGCCAGCCGATCAGGGCACCGATGGCGAGGGCAACGAGGGCGACGACAAGCGAGGTTGAATCCATAAACGGAACATAGGACGAACAGCGGGTGTTTGGCCAGCGAAGAATGGCGGGCCGCCCGACCGGCAATAGTTTTCCGGGGCGACGCAGCCCGGGTTGCCGCCGCCGGGATTGCATGTGCCGCCCTTCCGGATAGAATGATGCCGACATGATGCGATGGCGCCTCTTTCAATCGCTGCTCCTGCTCGTCGCCGCGGTGCTGCTTGCCGCGGGGCCGGGCAGCCCGCTCTGCACCGCAGCCGCGGCCGCTCAAACCGCCGGCCCCGCCATGGCGGGCTGCGACATGTCTGCGCCTGCGAAGAAAACGCCGCTGCCCGCGCACCCCGATTGTGCGTCGCCCTGCATCGCGATCGCGTGCCCGGCGCCCGATATTGGCTTGGCCAGCCCGGAAAAATTCATCCCGTCCGATACCACAATGGCGCGGCTCGACGGTCTTGATCCGGTTCCCGAAGCCGAACCGCCGCGCTCCTGAATGCGATCCCGATTTCAGTCATTCAAAGGAGCATTTATGAAGAAGATCTTGTTCGGGCTGGCGATCGCGCTGGCCACCCCCGCCGCCGCCCATGCCGCAGAGGCGCCCAAGAAGGCGTGCTGCTGCAAGGAAATGAAGGACGGCTGCTGCTGCGACAAGAAAGGCGAGGACAAGTCCGATCACGCCGATCACAAGGATATGCAGCACTGATATCCGGATCGGGGAGCGCTTGCCGCTCCCCGGTCTTTTTATCCCGGGCCGTTATCCGGACTCGGCCTCGAACGGCAGGATCGCGCGATAAGCGTCGATCCCCGGCGCGCCGCCGACGACCAGGCCTTGTGTGAGCAGCCAGTAATGGCGGACGATCTCGGCCTGTTGCTCCAGCCCATAGCGTTCGAGCAGCCAGCCGGGCTTGAGGCTGTAGCTGTAGGTCGCGAACGGATGGCGCATCAGCACCAGATACCAGCGCCCGCGCGTCTGCGCCTGCCACACATGCGTCATCTCGTGGATGAAAAGCCCCTGCAATCGCTGCGACGCCGCGCTGAAATCGTCGCAATAGAGCTCGCCGTGCGGGTTGAAGTGCAGGCTGCCCATCGGCGCCATGACGATGTGGCGCGGCTGGAAGAATATCCATTTGTCATGGCACACACGCACGCGGTCGTAGGAGATCGCGTCGCCGAACACGCTGCGCGCCAGCGCGACCTCGCCTTGGGTCAGGGAACGCGCGTGGCGCGGCACGCAGACTTATTTCTTGGCCGCGTCCGGCGCCGCCTTGTCAGCGCCATGATCCATCGCGCCATGGTCCATTCCGCCCTCCGCCGCAGCGCCCTCAGCCGGCTTGATCACCAGATCGAACAGGATGCGCTCATTATTGTTGTTGGTGAACACGAACGCCATCGGCAGCTTGCCCGCGCGCACCGCGGCGCCGTTGATGCCCCAGATCATCAGATGCTTGCCGCCCTGCTTGAACACCAGCTCGCCCTTTGCGGGGACGTCGGCGCGGAGCAGCGGCTTCATCGTCACGACGCCATTTTCCTTGACGCTTTCGTGCATCTCGACGCGCTGCGCGAGGTCGGCGGTCACCGCAACGAGCTGGACCGGCTGCGGCCCGCCCTGGACGCGGAAATAGCCGACCGCGGGTCGGTCTGGGGTCGCGCCCATCACGATATGGCCGCTGACGACGTTCAGCGGCTTGGCAGCGACCAGATTATCGCCGCAGGCCGACAGGGTCAGCGCGGTGGCGGCGAGTGCAAGGATCGCAAAAGGTTTCATTTTGGGAGGACTCCGTAAAAGCGCGTCGTTTTCACGCCCTCGATAAGCCCTGAAAGCCCTTGTGCCAAGGATTAGCGCACCTATATCGCCCCCATAAACCCATGGACGGCGTGCCTTTTCAGGGCGCCAGAAAAGCAACAAGGACTGAATACCAATGGCCAAAGTGATCGGGATCGACCTCGGCACCACGAACAGCTGTGTCGCGGTGATGGAAGGCGGAAAACCCAAGGTTATCGAAAATGTCGAAGGCACGCGCACGACCCCGTCGATCGTCGCCTTTGCCAAGGATGGCGAGCGCCTGATCGGCCAGCCGGCGAAGCGCCAGGCCGTCACCAACCCCGAAAACACCGTTTTCGCCGTGAAGCGCCTGATCGGCCGCCGCTTCGACGATCCGATCACCAAGAAGGACACCGAGCTGGTCCCCTACACGATCGTCAAGGGCAGCAACGGCGACGCATGGGTCAAGGCCGGCAACGAAGATTATTCGCCGTCGCAGATTTCAGCCTTCATCCTTCAGAAGATGAAGGAAACCGCCGAAGCCTATCTGGGCGAAAAGGTCGAGCAGGCGGTGATCACCGTTCCCGCTTACTTCAACGACGCGCAGCGCCAGGCGACCAAGGACGCCGGCAAGATCGCGGGCCTCGAAGTGCTGCGCATCATCAACGAGCCGACCGCGGCGGCGCTCGCTTACGGCCTCGACAAGACCGAGAACAAGACGATCGCGGTCTATGACCTTGGCGGCGGCACCTTCGACATCTCGATTCTCGAGGTTGGCGACGGCGTGTTCGAAGTGAAGTCGACCAACGGCGACACCTTCCTCGGCGGTGAAGATTTCGACAGCAAGGTCGTCGAGTTCCTCGCCGACACCTTCAAGAAGGACGAAGGCATCGACCTTCGCGGTGACAAGCTCGCGCTCCAGCGCCTGAAGGAAGCCGCCGAAAAGGCGAAGATCGAACTGTCGTCGGCCGCGACGACCGAGGTCAACCTGCCCTTCATCACCGCCGACGCCAACGGGCCGAAGCACCTCGTCAAGACGATCACGCGCGCCGACCTTGAAAAGCTGGTCGAAGACCTCGTGAAGCGTACGCTCGAACCCTGCAAGAAGGCGATCAAGGACGCCGGCATTTCGGCGAGCGAAATCGACGAAGTCGTGCTCGTCGGCGGCATGACGCGCATGCCGCGCGTCCGCGAAGTCGTGAAGGATTTCTTCGGCAAGGAACCGCACACCGGCGTGAACCCCGACGAAGTCGTCGCGATCGGCGCCGCGATCCAGGCGGGCGTGCTGCAGGGCGACGTCAAGGACGTGCTGCTGCTCGACGTCACACCGCTGAGCCTCGGCATCGAGACGCTGGGCGGCATTATGACCAAGATGATCGACCGTAACACCACGATCCCGACCAAGAAGTCGCAGGTCTATTCGACCGCCGACGACAATCAGTCGGCGGTGACCATCCGCGTGTTCCAGGGCGAGCGCGAAATGGCGCAGGACAACAAGATCCTCGGCCAGTTCGACCTCGTGGGCATCCCGCCGGCACCGCGCGGCGTGCCGCAGATCGAGGTGACCTTCGACATCGACGCCAACGGCATCGTGTCGGTCCACGCCAAGGACAAGGGCACCGGCAAGGAACAGCAGATCAAGATTCAGGCATCGGGCGGCCTGTCCGATTCGGACATCGACCAGATGGTCAAGGACGCCGAACAGTTCGCCGAAGAGGACAAGACGCGCCGTGAGGCGGCCGAGGCGAAGAACAACGCCGAAAGCCTGATCCACTCGACCGAAAGCCAGCTCCGCGAGCATGGCGACAAGGTCGACGCGGGCCTGAAGTCCGAGATCGAAGCCGCAGTCGCCGAAGCGAAGACCGCGGTCGAAGGCGGCGATGCCGCCGCGATGACCGAAAAGAGCCAGGCGCTCGCGCAGGTCGCGATGAAGCTCGGCCAGGCGATCTACGAGAAGGAGCAGCAGTCGGCCGCATCCCCCGGTGCCGACGATGACGCCGGTGCGGCGAAGGCCGACGAAGACGTCGTCGACGCCGAATTCTCCGAAGTCGAAGACGACAAGAAGTAAGAAAATGATCTTCATCCGTCATGCCGGCGAAGGCTGGCATCGCTCTCGGCAAGGCACCGCCAGCCCGATAGCGACCCCGGCTTTCGCCGGGGTGACGGGTTGAAGAGGGGGCCCCTATGTCACTCGACATCGATTATTACGAACTGCTGGAAGTCGAGCGCACCGCCGACGATGCCGCGCTGAAGGCGAGCTACCGCAAGCTCGCGATGAAATATCACCCCGACAAGAATCCGGGGTGCGACAACAGCGAAGCGCGCTTCAAGGCGATCAGCGAAGCCTATGACTGCCTGAAGGACCCGCAGAAGCGCGCCGCCTATGATCGTTTCGGCAAGGCCGGCGTCAACGGCAACGGCGGTTTCGGTGGCGGCAATGGCGCCGATTTCGGCGACATCGGCGATATTTTCGAATCGATCTTCGGCTCGGCCTTCGGCGGCGGGCGCCAGCAGCGCGGCCCCGCGCGCGGCGCGGACCTGCGCTACGACATGGAGATCAAGCTCGAGGACGCCTTTGCCGGCGTGACGCGCGAGATTCAGGTCGATGTCGCGGCGCGCTGCGACACCTGCGACGGATCGGGCGCCAAGCCCGGCACCCAGACCAACCGCTGCACCACTTGCGCGGGCCACGGCAAGGTGCGCGCGCAGCAGGGTTTCTTCATGGTCGAGCGTACCTGCCCGACCTGTCAGGGCGCGGGCGAGGTCATCGCCGATCCCTGCAATTCATGCCATGGCGAAGGCCGCGTCGACCGGCGCAAGACGCTGACCGTCAACATCCCTGCCGGGGTCGACGAGGGCACGCGCATCCGCCTGTCGGGCGAGGGCGAGAGCGGCGCGCGCGGCGCGGCGCCGGGCGACCTCTACATTTTCTTGCACATGGCGCGGCACAAGGTGTTCGAACGCGAGGGCACGACCTTGTTCACGCGCGCGCCGATCAGCTTCACCACCGCGGCATTGGGCGGCGAGATCGCCATTCCGGGCCTCGACGGCAAGAAGCACGACATCGCGATCCCCGCGGGCATCCAGTCGGGCAAGCAGCTGCGCCAGCGCGGCGCGGGCATGCCGGTGCTCAACGGCCGCGGCCACGGCGACCTTGTCGTCCAGATCGACGTCGAGACGCCGACGAGGCTCACCGCGCGGCAGAAGGAATTGCTCTCAGAATTCCGCGAGACAGAGACGGGCGAGGAATGCCCCGCGAGCCAAGGCTTTTTCGGTCGCATCAAGGAAATGTGGGACGATCTGACGGACTAGCCGTCGCCCCAACAATCCTCGTCATTCCCGCGAAAGCGGGAACCCAGTTTGAGCAAACCACGGTAGCCACTGGGTCCCCGCCTTCGCGGGGATGACGAATTTTCTAGCCGATCTCACCCCGCAGCTCGTCGATCAGCGCCTTCACCTTAGGCAAGCGCCCCTCCTCCTCGTCCAGTATCGCATGGAACGCGCGGCGCTTGATCGCCTTCAGATCCTCGCCCGCCAGCGCCCCGTCACCGCCGACGCTCGACGCCACGATGTCGATCAGCCGGTCGGCGCCGTGGAGCCGACCCCACAAATAGTCATTCTCGCGGTACGCGCGGCTGAAGAAGGCGCCGAAGCTGTTGAACTCAACCCCTTTGAGCATCGCCGCCGCGCCGCCGGTGCGGATCGCGGTCGCGTCCGACGGCGAGATGCGGTCGATCTTGATCGGGTCAAATTCGTCGAACCCCTCGCCCTGCAGCAACGGCAAAGTCGCGATGTCGTAAAAGGGGTAGCCGAGATAGGCGAGCAGCAGCGTGCGCCGGTCGCCCTTGGGCATCGCGGCGAGCCCCGCAGCGATCAGCGCATCGGCCTCGCCATCGACCGTGCGGAGGTCGCGCCGCGCCGCGATCGCATCGATCCAGTCGCCGGGCCCGGCGTCGGCGGGCAGGTCGAGGTCGGCGAGCCAGCTGTCGCCCTGCCGGTCGAGATAGAGGCCAAGCGCGGTGAAGATCGCCTCGCGCATGTCCTCGCACACCGGGTCGCGGCCGTCGCGCGTCGCCTCGACCGCGGTGTCGAGTTCGCGCGCGAGGAAACGCAGGCGGCGGATGCGAAAGCCGAGGTCGTGGGTGCGGAAAAAGACGACCGCATCGCTGCTCGCGCCGGCACCTTTTTTCCCCGAAATCCGGTCGAGCCCGCGCGCGCGCGCCTCGTTCCATAACGCAAGGCGCCGGTTCGCCTGGTGCACCGCGCCCTCGGGCGGCAACAGCCGGTCGATCAGGCCCGCCATCTCTTCGATCACCGCCGACAGCTTGAGGTGGCCATAGGGCGCAAAGGCAAAGCCCGCGCGCGCCGCCGCCTGATCCTGCGCCTTGGCGCGCCATTTTTCGAGCCGCGCGACCGTCGGCGTATCGAGAAAGAAGGTGGTGCCGAACAACGCCGCGACCTGTTCCTCGACCTCGACCTTCATCGCGTCGACGATATGCTGCATCCGGCGAATGCGGCGCGACATCCCCTCGATCGCCTCGACATTCTCGCGGATCGGCTGTTCGCGCGGAATTTCGGACAGCGCCCCCAATATCGTCGCCAGAAAACCCGGAAGCCGCGCTCCCTCGCCCGCCACCTGTTCGCCCGGCTTGCCGAAGCTGATCGAGCGATAATCGGGCTTGGGGTCGATATAGACGAAACGGCGGTCGATCTCGCGCCGCGCCGGACGCTGTTTCAGCGCCGCGATCGCGGGCCGGAAGGGCGCATTCGCGAGCACCGAGCCGTCGATCAACACGCGATCGGCGGGATCGCCTTCGCCGCCCGCCGGAAGCTGCGCATGGATGAAAGCCTCGCGGCCCGGCCATGCGATCTGGCGCTTTTCGAGCACGCGGTCGAGTTCGCGCAAGGTGAAGGGCGGAAAGGCACCGGGAAAACTCGCCGTCGCGCGCGCCGCCGCGGTCAGTCCCGGAACATCGTCGAGCCGCTTGCCGAGACGGCTGTCCGCGCGAAAATGCAGCATCAACCGATGCTCGTCCTCGGTCACGCGCGCCGGGCTGTTGAGCGCGAGCGGCACGCTGTGCCCCGCAAAATCGGTGACCGAGACGAACAGGTCGACCGGCTGTCCGTCCGGCACCAGCACCGGCCCGCGCGGCCCCGCATCCATCGCGTCGAACGCATCGAACAGCAGGTTCGTGAAGGTTTCGCCGCCGAAGGGCGGTTCGAACCAGCGCGCGCGGACGAAGCGCGAGAGCTTGACGCGCACCTCGTCCTGCGCGCCTTCGCCGACGGTGCGGTCGATCGCGTTACCGCGCTTTTTCATCATCCAGCCGGCGATCGGCACCGCCCAGAATTTGGTCGCCGCCGACAGCGGCCGTGCATCGGGGTCGATCAACTTGTCGACATCGGCGCCGTCGAGCCACAGGCCGGTCAGCGGGTCGAGCGACTGCCCCGTCGCCAGCGCGCGCGCGAGGAAGATGCCGTTGATGCCCCCCGCGCTGGCGCCCGCGACGATGTCGGCAAGCACACGAAGCTGTACGTTGCTGCGCGCCGCGATTCCCGCGAGCAGCTCGCCATAGACTTTGCCCGCCCCGCTCAGCGGCGCGCCGTCGTGAAAGGCGCGCGACGCCGCCGCAAGCCGCCAGACTTCTTTCGTGATGCCATGCATATAGACGGCGAGGCTGATGCCGCCGTAGCAAATCAGGGCGAAGCGCAGTTCCTTTTCCCGCATTGGCAATCTGATAGCGCGCTTTTCGGCACTGTGGCGATTTTTCCACGAACCCGGGCGAAATGAAAAAATGGTCGCTGCATCGCGGCTTTTTCCTTGCTTATGCGAATTGCTCTCATTAGCGGCGCCTGCGAACAGGAGTTGAGAATGATTCGCAAAATTGCCGCCGCCGCCTTGTTGGGCACCTCGATGTCGTCGCCCGCCTTCGCACAGGACACCGCCCCCGTCGATGCGGACAGCGCGGCCGGCGAGACAATCGTCGTCACCGCGGCGCGCACCATCCTGCCGCCGAGCGCGCTGCCGCTGACAATCGACATCATCGACAAGGATGCGCTCGATCAGCAGATCGCGATTTCGGGATCGGTCACCGACGCGGTCGCGACCCTGACCCCCAGCTTCTCCCCGACGCGCCAGAAGCTTTCGGGCTCGGGCGAATCCTTGCGCGGGCGCTCGCCGCTCTATGCGATCAACGGCATCCCGCAATCGACCCCGATGCGCGACGGCAGCCGCGACGGTTTCACGATCGACGGCTTTTTCGTCGACCGCGTCGAGCTGATCTTCGGGTCGAACGCCTTGCAGGGAATCGGCGGCACCGGCGGCATCGTCAACCAGGTCACCGTCGGCGCGCCGACCGAAGAGGGGATTTCGGGCCGCGTCCTGCTGCAGGGCACCGCCGACAATGATTTTTCGAAGGCCGGGATGGGCGGCAAGGCCGGCGGCCTCTTCCAGTACAAGGCGGGCGCGTTCGACGCGTCGCTCGGCGCAACTTATGAAATCCGCGGCGTCTTTTCCGACGCGAAGGGCCGCCCGATCGGACTCAACCTGACGCAGGGCGAAACGCAGGACAGCAAGGCGACGAATTTCTTCGCACGCCTCGGCTATGAACTGTCGCCGAGCGCTCGCCTCGACCTGATCGCCAGCCGCTACGAGCTGAAGGGCGACGGCGACTATGTCGCGGTCGCCGGCAACCGCACGCTCGGCTTGCCCACCAGCGCGGTGCGCGGCAACCCGCCGGGCAAGTCGGCGCAGAGTCGCACCGAAAGCGTCGCGCTGTCGCTGACCGACACCGACCTTGGCGGCGGCAATTTCGTCAGCCAGATCTTCTTCAACCGCAGCCGCGACACCTTCGGCGGCGAAATCGTCACGCAGGCGACTTTCCAGGATCCGGCGATCGCCCCCGTCGGCACGCTGTTCGACCAGTCGCAGAACCGCAGCCGCAAGCTCGGCGCCAAGTTCAGCTACGAACGCGCGGTCCCCGGCTTCGAGGATCTGACGCTGACGATCGGGTTCGACGCGCTGGTCGACAAGACCGAACAGGCGCTGATCGCGACTGGCCGCCGCTGGGTGCCGCCGAGCGATTTCCGCAGCCTTGCCCCCTTCGGGCAGGCGAACCTGAAACTGTTCGACGGCGTTGTGCGCCTCGCAGGCGGGGTCCGCTGGGAAAATGTGAAGATCAAGATCGACGATTATCGCACGCTCGCGTCGACCACCTTCGTCGCCTGCCCCGCGCCGCCCGCCACGCAGCCCGTGCCGTGCGGCCTCGCAAGCTATGGCGGCGTCGACGTCGCCGGCGGCAAACCGAAGTTCGAGGATTTGCTGATCAACGGCGGCGTGATCGTCGAACCGTGGGACGGCATCCGTGCCTATGCAAGCTATGCCGAGGGCTTCACCGTTCCCGACATCGGCCGCATCACCCGCGCGGTGAACCGCACCGGCATCGATATCGACAATTTCCTCGATATCTCGCCCGTCGTATCGAACAACCGCGAGATTGGCTTCGAAGTGAAGCGCGGCCCGGTCGACGCGAGCGCCGCCTATTTCTGGTCGTCGAGCGACAAGGGCCAGCTCCTCGTCACGGGCGCCGACCGCAACTTCGACGTCCAGCGGCTGCGTGTCGAAATCCAGGGGCTCGAGGTCAACCTCGGCGTCCAGACGCCGATCGACGGGCTCAAACTCAACGTCGGCTATGCGCATCTGATCGGCCGCTTCGACAGCGATGCGGTGCCCGACGGCAAGGTCGACAGCGACCTCGACGGGGTCAACATTTCGCCCGACCGCGTCAACCTCGCGGCGAGCTACAACAGCGGCCCCTTCTCGGCGCGCATCCAGACGCAGGTCTATCTGAAGCGCCGCTTCGACGGCAAGGCGCGCGCCGCCGACGATGCGCGCGGCAGCCCGCTCAAGCTGCGCGACAATGATTTCGGCGGCTACACGCTGACCGACGCCTATGTCCGTTACCAAACGGGCTTTGGCGGGATCAGCCTGTCGGCGCAGAATCTCTTCAACAAGCAATATATCGACTATTCAAGCGACACGCGTCTGCCGAGCGACCAGCTCTCCTATTTCGCGGGCCGCGGGCGCACCTTCACCCTCGGCTGGGACTACAGGTTCTAAAGGGAGGCGTTTCTGATGATGAAGCTGCTCGACACGCTGCACCGCTGGACGGGGGGCCTGATCGGCCTCGTGCTCGCGCTGCTCGGCCTGTCGGGCACGATCCTTCTCTACGAGCATCTGTGGATCGGCTTCCCGGGCACCGGCGACCCGCTGCGCGGCGACCTGACGACGGTCGCCGCGACCACCGAAAGGCTGATGGCGGCGCCGGGCGCGCAGGGCATCATCTATGCCGACGAACGCTTCGGGCTCCACCAGCTCCGCTTCGGCAAGGAAGCGGGCGCCTATGCCAGCCAGTCGGGCGACCTCGTCACGCGCTGGGCGAGCCAGTGGGAGCGGCCGGAACTATGGATCTTCGATTTCCACCACCATCTCTTCGCGGGCGACAGCGGCGAATGGGTGATCGGGATCGCGGGACTCGCCGGGCTGTTCTTCGTGATTTCGGGCGCGATCCTGTGGTGGCGCACGCGCAAGACCTTCCAGCTTCGCCTGTGGCCGAAACGGATGAGCCGCCCGTCGATCGTCATGCACCACCGCGATCTCGGCATCATTGCCGCGCCTTTGCTGCTGATTTCGATCGTCACCGGCACGATGATGATCTTCCGCCCCTTCGCGATGGTGATGATCGCGCCCTTCGGCTCGCCCGCCGAGGCGGCGAAGGCGATCGAGCCGCCGAAATACAAGGGCGGTCCGCTTACCGGAAAGCCCGATTATACCGCAATGCTGGCGGAAGGACGGCGGCGCTTTCCCGACGCCGAATTCCGCATCCTCAGCCTGCCGCGCAAGCCCGGCGACCCGATCAGCCTGCGGATGCGCCAGCAGGCCGAATGGCTTCCCAACGGCCGCTCCACCCTGTGGTTCGACGCCGCGACCGGCGAGCTGCTCGGCGCACGCGACGCGCTCGCGATGCCCAGCGGGGCGCAGGCGTTCAACATGGCCTTCCCGATCCACGCGTCGAAGGTCGGCGGCTGGACCTGGCGTATATTGCTCACTCTCTCGGGCCTCGCGATGACGATGCTCGGCAGCTTTGCCGTGTGGACCTTCTGGTTCCGCCGTCCGAAGCCCGCGAAGCGCCCCGCACCGCGCGCGCTCGCGACGAGCTAAACCCCTTTTCCTCGCACCGCCGCTTTGCGCACCGATTCGCCGTGCGGAAATACTAAGGTATTGACCTAAGTATTTCCGCATTCTAGATCGAAGCCGAAAGGAGCTGCCGCCATGTCGAAAGTCCGGCCCGACGCCCCCGTCACGGCGCAGCCCGCGATGATCGACGGCATCTTCCGCGCGCTGGCCGACCCGACACGGCGCGACGTGCTCGAACGGCTGAGCGAACGCCCGACCTCGGTCAGCGAACTCGCGGCGAAACATGCAATGGCGCTGCCGTCGTTCGTCGAGCACCTCAAAATTCTCGAAAGCTGCGGACTCGTCAGTTCGCGCAAGGTGGGCCGCGTGCGCACCTACAGCCTCGCGCCCGACCGGTTGCGACTCGCCGAAGACTGGCTCGGGACGCAGCGCCGCCTGTGGGAAGGCCGGCTCGACCGCATGGACGATTATCTGCTCAGGCTCAAAAAGGAGGAAAACCGATGACGTTCCCGCTCCCCCAAATCGATCCCGATCTCGACCTGGTGCTCGACCGCGAGATCGACGTACCCGTCGACCTCGTCTGGAAGGTGTGGACCACCCCCGAACATTTGCAGCACTGGTTCGTCCCGAAGCCGTGGACGATCACCGATTGCACGATCGACCTGCGCCCCGGCGGCGCGTTCAACACCGTGATGCGCTCGCCCGAAGGCGAAGAGTTCCCGAACAGCGGCTGCTATCTCGAGGTCGTGCCCCACGAACGGCTGATCTTCACCGATACGTTGCTCCCCGGCTTCCGCCCTGCGCCCGCGCCCTTCTTCACCGCCGGGCTGTTCCTGACCCCGCACGGCAGCGGCACGCGCTACAAGGCGATCGCGCTCCACGGCGATTCGGCGGCGCGGCAGAAGCATGAGGAAATGGGCTTCCACGACGGCTGGGGGACCGTGGTCAGCCAGATGGTCGATTATATCAAGGCGATGTGACGTGATGGCCGGGCCGGACAACAGGCGCCTGCTCGCGGCCGGTGTCGCGGCGGGGATATTCTTTTTCGCCGTGACCATCGTCGAGATATTCGCACGGCCGGGCTTCGATATCGCGCGCCACGCAATCAGCATGCTCAGCCTCGGCCCGCGCGGCTGGGTGATGAAGGCGGTTTTCATCGTCTCGGGGCTGCTCGTGCTGGCCTGTGCGCTCGGGCTGCGCCGCGCTACCGGGCGAATCGCGGGGCCGGTGCTGGTCGCGCTCTATGGGGCCGGGCTGGTCCTCGCGGGGCTGTTCGATGCGCCGCCGGGGCTCGGCTTCCCGCCCGGCACCGCCGCCGATCAGCAGCCGGTGATGACGACCGAAGCGATCGTCCACAGCATCGCCTTCATGCTCGCCTTCGGGTCGCTCATCATCGCCTGCTTCGTCTTCGCTTTCGGCCTCTGGCGCGTGGCGGACCGCGGCGCCGCGATGCTGTCGGCGCTGGCCGGCATCACGATGCCCGTGCTTATCCAGCTAGGCATGGCGGGCATGATCGCGACCGGCGTCGCCTTCTACCTCGCGGCGATGCTCGCATGGATCTGGCTCGGCTGGATCGCATTGCGCCATCGCTGACCCGGCGGGCGGGCGGCGGGATCGCACTTTCCTAATTTGCGGGCAGCCCTATATCCTGCTCGCCCCCATGACCCGCGCCCGCGTCCTCCTCCTCACCGCCGCCCTCGGCCCGCTTGACTATCGCGTCCCGCGCGAAAGCGAAGCGCCGCTGGGGAGCGTCGTGATCGCACCGCTCGGCCCGCGGCGGCTAGGCGGCGTGGTGTGGGAGGATGCAAGCTTCGGCGCGCCCGAGGCGGTCGGCGACAACCGCCTCCGCAATCTCTACGAAGTCGTCGCCGTCCCGCCGATCGCCGCGCCGCTCCGCCGCCTCGTCGAATGGACGAGCGACTATTATCTCGCGCCGCCCGGCGCGGTGCTGCGCATGGTGCTGCCCGGGGTCGCCTTCGCCGATGCGCGCCGCCCGATCGTCGAATATCGCGCGACCGGCGAACTGCCTGCACGGATGACGCCGCAGCGCATCGTCGCGCTCGAGGCGATCGGCGAACGGCAAGGCATGGTGCGCGAACTCGCCGCGATCGCCGAGGTCAGCGACGCGGTGATCCGCGGGCTCGTGAACACCGGTGCGCTCGAGGCGGTGACCGTGTCGGCCGACCAGCCCTATCCCGAACCCGACAGCGGCTTCGCCCCGCCCGACCTCTCGGACGAACAAACCACCGCCGCGGCGCAGCTGCGCGACGCCGTACATGCCGAGAAATTCGACACGCTGCTGCTCGACGGCGTCACCGGATCGGGCAAAACCGAAGTCTATATGGAGGCGATCGCCGCCGCGATCGACGCGGGCAAGCAGGCGCTGGTGCTGCTCCCCGAAATCGCGCTCACCGAACCGATGCTGACGCGTTTTACCGCACGCTTCGGCTGCGAGCCGGTGGCGTGGCACTCGGGGCTGCGCTCGGCCGAGCGCCGCCGCGCCTGGCACGCGATCGCATCGGGCGACGCGCGCATCGTCATCGGCGCGCGCTCGGCGCTGTTCCTCCCCTATGCCCGGCTCGGCGTGATCGTCGTCGACGAGGCGCATGAGACGAGCTTCAAGCAGGAGGATGGCGTCCATTATCATGCGCGCGACGTCGCGGTGATGCGCGGACATTTCGAGGGGCTGCCGGTGATCCTCGCGAGCGCGACCCCCGCGCTCGAAAGCCTCGCGATGGTCGAGGCGGGCCGCTATCGCCACATCCAGCTCCCCGCGCGCTTCGGCGGTGCGACCTTGCCCGATCTCGCGGCGATCGACATGCGGCAGGACCCGCCCGACCGCGGCCGCTGGCTCGCTCCGCCGCTCGTCGACGCGCTCGCCGACCGGCTCCAGAAGGGCGAGCAGAGCCTGCTCTTCCTCAACCGCCGCGGTTTCGCGCCGCTGACCCTCTGCCGCACGTGCGGCCACCGCATCCAGTGCCCGAACTGCACCGCGTGGATGGTCGAGCACCGGCTCGTCCACCGCCTCGCCTGCCATCATTGCGGCCATGTCATGCCGCCGCCGCGGCTCTGCCCCGAATGCGAGGATGAGGACAGCCTCGTCGCCTGCGGCCCCGGCGTCGAGCGTGTCGCCGACGAGGTCGCACTGCGCTTTCCCGAGGCGCGCGTCGCGATCGTCACCTCGGACACGCTCTGGTCGCCCGCGAAGGCCGCCGAGTTCGTCGATAATGTCGAGGGCGGGCTGATCGACATCATCATCGGCACCCAGCTCGTCACCAAGGGCTATCATTTCCCGAACCTCACGCTCGTCGGGGTCGTCGACGCCGACCTCGGGCTCGACGGCGGCGACCTCCGCGCATCCGAGCGCACCTTCCAGCAGATCGCGCAGGTCGCGGGGCGCGCCGGGCGCGGGGTCAAGCCCGGCGAGGTGCTGATCCAGACGCGCGTGCCCGAGGCGCCGGTGATGGCCGCGCTCGTCGCGAACGACCGCGACGGCTTCTATTCGGCCGAGGCCGCGGCGCGGAAATTTGCCGGTGCGCCGCCCTATGGCCGCTTCGCCGCGCTCGTCATCTCGTCGGAGGATATCGAGGTCGCGCGCGGGCAGGCGCAGCGGCTCGGGCAGAAAGCGCCGGTTGCCGAAGGGCTCGCGGTCTATGGCCCCGCCCCCGCGCCGCTCGCGATGCTGCGCGGCCGCCATCGCTTTCGCCTGCTGCTTCACGCGCCGCGCAGCTTCGACCTGCAAGGCACGATCCGCGACTGGGTGAACAGCGTCGACTGGTCATCGAAGGCGCGCCTCGCGATCGATATCGACCCCTATAGCTTTGTTTAGCCGTAACAGGGCTTTACAGCTCCACAACGCACTGGCAGCATTTCGTGAGGTGCCAACCGGGGGGACGGCGGAATGTACGGGATGCGCGTAGCGATATTGACGGCTGGAGCGGCGCTGCTGGTCACGCCAGCGCAGGCCAAATGGCTGCGCGCCGACACCGAAAATTTCATCATCTATAGCGAGAGCAACGAACAATCGCTGCGCAGTTTCGCTGAAAATCTCCAAAAATTCGACACGACCCTGCGCATCCGCTTTAACCTGACCGATGCGCCCGAGCCCAATCGGTTGACCATCTATCTGGTGCCGCGCGGCGACGACGCGGGCCGGCTGGTCACAGGCAAGAGCGGATCGCCGATAGCCGGCTGGTATCGCCCCGATCCAGAGGGGAGCTTCGCTGTCTCGCACCGCGAAGGCACCACGGTCCAGGGCGCGCCGCTGTCCCGGCAGACCTTATTCCATGAATATAGCCACCATTTTATGAAGCGTTATGCCGGTGCCGCCTTTCCGGCCTGGTTCATCGAAGGCTTTGCCGAATATTATTCGACGCTCGATTTCACCAAGGATGGCAAGGCGGAGATCGGCAGGCCGGTTTATTCGCGCGCTTATGGGTTGCTCGCCATGCCGAAGATTCCCGCCGCGACCCTCCTGACGCAGCGCCCCGGCGAGATGCGCAATTCGGGTCAGATGGACGTCTACTATGGACGCGCCTGGTTGCTGACGCACATGCTCTACACCGAACCCGCCCGTGCCGGGCAACTCGGACGCTATTTCGACGCGATCAACCGCGGTGAGGATGCCGACAAGGCGGCGGTAGCGGCGTTTGGCGACCTGAAGCAACTCGATCGCGACCTGAACGACTATATGAAGGGCCGGATGACGATGCGCACGACGGGTGCGCCGATTCCGGTGTCCGGGACCATTCGCATCACGCCGCTTTCGCCCGCCGAGGACGCGCTGCTGCCGCTCCGGCTCGAACGGCGCAGCGCTGGCGGCGATTACGCACGTCTCGCCGCTGTGCGCGGTCAGATCAACGCGCTGACCGGCAGATATGGCGGCGATGCGGACGTCTGGTTCGAACTCGCCAGCGCCGAATGGGACATCAGCGACGAAAAGCGCGACATCGCGGCGGCGCGCGCCGCGGTCGACAAGGCGCTGGCGATCGACCCCAAACATGTCCGCGCCAATGTCCTGCTCGGCCAGATCCTGTCGGCCGGGATCGAAGCGAAGGACGATCCCCAACCGGCGGACTGGAATGCGGTGCGCAAACCGATCGCGCTCGCGAACCGCACCAATCCCGATGATCCGGTGCCGCTCTATGCCTATTACAAGAGCTTCGTCGACCAGGGCATCAGGCCGCCGTCGATCGCGATCCAGGGCCTTGCCCGGGCATTTGCGCTGGCACCGGAGAATATCACGGCGCGCATCACCTATGCCTTCGCACTCGCCAACGACGGCAAGTTCGACGATGCGTTAAAGCTCGCAAAAGCGGTCGCCTTCGACCCGCATGACGGCGGTCAGGGCGAGCAATTGCTCGCCCAGCTCGAGGAAATGCGCGGCAGCAAAGAAGGTACGTCCGTCCCCGAGACGGCGGCGGACGATTAACCCCCTCAATAATCAGGTTCGGCGCCGCCCAGCACTTGGGCGGCCTGCGCCGCCAGCCATGCCATCGCCGCCGCCCAAGGCTGATGCCCGTGGCTGATCCGCGCAACGCCGAGGCCCGCGAGTTCCTTGTGCGTCGGGCCGCCCTTGCCGCGCAGGATGTTTACCGGCAGCGGCGAGGCGTCGCAAATCGCGCCGATGCATTTGGGATCGAGCAGGAAGGGTACGAACAGCGACCCCGCGCCCGCGTCGGCATAGGCGCGCGCGCGTTCGAGCGTCGCCGCGACGAGCGCGTCGCCGTCCTTCGCAGCATCCTGCCCCAAAAACAGGTCGCAGCGCGCGTTGACGAAAATGCCCGTGTCGGCGGCAGCGCGATAGCGTTCGGCGGCGTCTGCAATCGCGAGCAGTTCCTTCTGCCCGGGTAGCCGGTCTTCCATATTGATGCCTGCCGCACCTGCTTCGCGCGCCAGCGCCACCGACTCGCCTACCGCCGTAGGATCGTCGCCATAGCCCGCTTCCATATCGATCGTGACGGGCAGGTCGGTGACCGCCAGAATCTGCGCGAGGTTGGCGAGCGCCGCTTCGAGCGGAAAATTCTCGCCGTCGGACGATCCGTGCGCCGACGCAACGCCCCAGCTGCCGGTCGCGATCGCCTTGGCACCCGTCGCCGCGACCGCCTTTGCGCTCCCCGCGTCCCAGATGTTGATCAGGATCAGCGGGTCGCCGGGGACGTGCAACGCGCGGAACTCGGCAATTTTGTCGGCCATTAAAAACTCTCCCTTTTGAGCAATTCTTCCTTGATCGGCAGGCCGTAAGCATAGCCGCCGAGCGTTCCGTCGCTGCGTACCACACGATGGCACGGGATCAGCACCGCCACGTTATTTGCGCCATTGGCGCTCCCCGCAGCGCGGACCGCCTTGGGCTTGCCGACCGCTGCGGCAATGTCGGCATAGCTGCGCGTCTCACCCGCCGGGATTTTCCGGAGCTCGCGCCACACCGCTTCCTGAAAGGCGGTGCCCTTCACGTCGATCGGGATATGATCGAAGCCGTTCACCGGCGCCTCGACCGCGTCGACGACCTGTTTCAGCAGCGCTTCGAACTCTTCGCCGCCCTCGACCAAGCTCGCGGCGGGGAAACGCTCCTCGAGCGCCTCGCGCCCTTCATCGAAGCTCAGGCGGCACACGCCCTTTGTCGTCGCCGCAACGAGCATTTCGCCGAGGCTGGTGGGCACCACCGCCCAGTGAATCTCGGTATCCTTGCCGCCGTTCACCCACGCCGACGCGGTCATGCCCATGCGGCCTTCCATATTCTGGTAGAAGCGCGACGGCCCCGAAAAGCCCGCGTCGTAAATCGCGTCGGTTACCCGGCTTCCATCGCTCAGCGCCTTGCGCGCGCGCTCTTCGCGCAGCGCACGGGCATAGGCCGCGGGCGACAGGCCGGTGTGGCGGGTGAAGACGCGCTGGAAATGCGTCGGCGAATAGCCGGTGCGCGCGGCAAGATCGCCGAGCGCGAGCGGTTCCTCGCTGCCCTTGATCGCCGCGATCGCCTTGATCACCGCATTTTCGTCGCGCGCGACATCGTCGGGCAGGCAGCGTTTGCATGGGCGGAGGCCCGTGGCGCGCGCTGCATCGCCGTCGGCGAAGAAGCGGACATTCTGGCGCAAGGGATGGCGCGCGGCGCAGCTGGGCCGGCAATAGATGCCGGTGGTCAGCACCCCGGTGACGAAACGGCCGTCCTGCGCCTTGTCGCGCGCCTGCACCGCGTCCCAACGCTCGTCGTCGGTCATGGCCTTGAAGTCCATGGTCAATTCCTCTCGATTCGCGCGGCAAAACAACCATAGGCGGCGTTGTGCGCATCGATATAAGCAATCGCATCGTCGGCGAACAGGTCGCGGATCGCACCATCGGCCTCGCCCGGCGCCGCGAGCCGCGCGGTCTGCAGCATGCCGTCGGCAGCGAAGGCGCGGAGTGCGAGCTGGCGCCCCTCGAACACTGGCGGCAGTTCGTCGCGATAAGTCGCCGCTTCGACGCCCGGCCGCACATAGATCGCATAGGCGCTGCGATACGGCGTTTCGACATCGTGGCTGGTGTGATGGAGCAGGATCAGCGCCTCGCCCGCCTTCGCATCGTCGAGGCTGATGCGGCACGGAAAGCCCCGGTCGGCGGTCGCAGTGACGCGGCGCGCGTTGATCGCGGCGAGTTCGCTGTCGTCCATCGCGAACAGCGGTGCAAAGCGATCGGCGGCGAGTCCGGTAATCGCATAGGTCATCAGATAGTCCTTTCTATTCGGTCGGATACTGATGCCACGTCCCCTTTGCGCCCGCGTCCCGATGCTTGCGTTCAAAGTTCCGGCGGCTAGTGTGCGCGCCATGACCCGCCTCCTCGCGCTGCTGCTCGCCCTTTTGGCCCTCTCGCTGTCATTGTCGATTCCGGCCCATGCCGCCGACGATATCAGCGCCGCGTCGCGCAGCGTCGTGCGCGTCGTCACCGTCGCGATGGTCGACGGCGAGGTCGTCGGCTTCGGCCATGGCAGCGGCATCGCGATATCGCCGACACGCATCATCACCAACGCGCATGTCGTCGAATCGGCCGCCAAATACCCCGACAATGTCGCCCTCGGCGTTGTCCCGTCCGAAGGGCAGAAGAGTTTCGCGGGCAAGCTGATCGCGATCGACACCGCGCGCGACCTTGCACTGATCGAGATTACCGAGGGCCGCCTGCCCGCCGCCGCGATCTACACCGGCCCGCTCGATTCGGGCGCCGACGTCGTCGCGCTCGGTTATCCGGGCAATGTCGACCTTGCGACCGCGCGCAGCGCCAACGACTATATCACCCCGCGCACCCCGACGCGCAGCGAGGGCAATATGTCGAACACGCAGAGCGTCGACGGGGTCGCGATGCTGATCCACACCGCGAAGATCTCGCGCGGCAATTCGGGCGGACCGCTGGTCGACCAGTGCGGCCGCATCACCGGGATCAACACCGCGATCACGCGCGCCGACGACGGCGATTCGCCCTTCGCCTTCGCCATTTCCGGGCGCGAGCTCATGCGCTTCCTCGCCGATGCGAACCAGCAATATAGCAGCGTCGGCACGCCCTGCGTCTCGATGGCCGAGGCCGATGCGCGCGACCGCGCCGCGATCGACGCCGAAGCGCGCGCGAGTGCCGAAGCGAATGCCGCGAAGAACGCTGCCGCCCGGCTCGACCGCGAATTGAAGCAGGCACGTGCCGAGGAAGACGCGCTCGCATCGCGTGAAAACCGCATCGCGCTCGCGGGCGTTTTCTTCGTGATCGGCGCGCTCGCTGCGGGCGCCGGCCTGCTTTTCTACAGCCAGAAGAATCTGCGTAACGCCAAGGTCGCGGGCGGCGCGGGCGCGGTGCTGATGCTCGGCGCCGCGATATTGTTCGCGACGCGCCCCGACGCGCACGCCGAAATCGCCGAGGAAGCGGCCGTCGCCTCGACCACCGAAACGCCCAAGCTCGCGCAGGGCAATTTCCTCTGCACGATCCGCCCTGACCGCAGCCGCATCACCGTGTCGGCGACGACCGACGTCCCCATCAACATCGGCAAGGGCGGCTGCGTCAACGGGCGCACGCAATATACGCAGGGCGCCGACGACCGCTGGCAACGCATCCTTGTGCCGAACGACGAGGCGACCGTCACGGTCGCGTCGATCGATTCGACCGGGCGCGATTACCGCGTCGACCGCTATCTGCTCGACGCCGAAACGATGACCAAGGCGCGCGAGACACGCGCGACGGTCACGCTCAAGAGCTGCACCGCCAACCCCGACGAGCTCGCGGGGCTCGCCGCGCAGCAGGACGCGATCCGCAGCGCGCTGCCCGCCAGCCCGAACGAGCGGCTCGTCTATCGCTGCCAGCCCGCTTCGGGGGCGGCGGTCAAACCGGCGACCGGCGACTGACCGTCAGCGGAGTCCGCCAACCCATTCGGTGAGAATCGCCTGAGCGGGGGCGGTGTAGGCCAGCTCGTGCCCAACCCCTGCGACACGCACGACCGTCGCGTCGGGCCGTGCGCGCGCCAGCCGCTCGAGATTGTCGGGCTTTACCAGCGTGTCGGCGTCGCCGTGCATCAGATGGACGGGCGCCTTCACACGGGCGAGCTTTGCCGCATTGTCGAACCGGTCGCGCACCAGCCAGCGCGGGACGAGCGGGACCTGGCTCTTCACAACCGAGGGCAAATCCGAAAATCCCGACACAAGCATCAGCGCCGCGACGTCGTACCGCAGCGCCATTTCGGTCGCGGGGCCCGAGCCGACCGAATTGCCGACGACGACGATCCGGCGCGAATCGATCCCGACCCCGGCGAGCCAGCGCATCGCCGCCGCGCCGTCGCGATAGAAGCCCGCTTCGCCCGGCGAACCGGAATTGCCGCCATAGCCGCGATATTCGACAAGCATCAGCCCGTGCCCCGCCGCCGCCGGGCCGCGCGTCGCCTCGATCGCGCCGAGCATATTGTCGCCATTGCCGTGGAAAAAGAGGAGCGTCTTCTTGCCCGGCAGCGCGGGGCGATAGAAAGCGGAAAGCCGCAAGCCGTCGTCGGTGCGGGTGTGGACGAAGCGGAAGCCGTCGGCCGCCTGCGGATAATGGGCAGGCGCCGGAAAGATCAGCCGGCGCTGCTGCGTATAGAGCAGCGCCGCCGCGACGAGCGCGAAGACGGCCAGCGCCAGTAGCAGGTTCAGGACCAGCTTCACCCGCCCCGCGCTATCCGAGGCCGAGCGCGGTGCGAATCTGCTCCGCCGCTTCGGTGGGGCGCATGGTTCCCGAATCGATCGCGACCCGCGCCGCGGGAAGCGCGGGATAGGTAAAGGCGCCCTTCGCCGCGAGTTCGCGATACAATGCAACCGACGACAATTTGCCGCTCGCCTGCCGCGACGGCGCGTCGAGGCGGGCTTCGACAATCGCGGGCGCGCACGTCAGCGCGACGAAATCGACCTGCCCGCCGGCCTGTTCGACCAGCGCCACGACCCGCTCGGGAAAATCCGGGGCGACGCTCGCCTCCGGATGAAAGGTGAAGATCAGCGATCGCTTTTCCGCCGCAGCCGCGCGAAATACATCCATCCACATCTTCTCGCGCAGTTCGACAAAAGCGTCGCTGCCGAAGGGAAAGACCGCCAGCAGCGCATCGACGACCAGATGGTTGTGGAACAGCGGCAGCCCGGTCTGCGCCGCGAGTTCGCGCGCGACGGTCAGCTTGCCCGACGCCGCGGGGCCGTGGATGAAGACCAGCCTCACCCCCCGCACGCCCTGAACAGCATCAGCGTGCGTTCGCGCGCGCGATCTGCGCTCGCCTCGTGATAATCCTTGCGCCGGTCGCTGTTGAAACCATGCCCCGCCTCATAGACAAAGATTTGCGCGGTCGGGTGATCCTTCGCGATCAGCGCCTCGACGCCTTCCATCGGGATGCCGTCGTCATAGCGGCCGAAATGGGCGATCGCCGCGCAGGCGGGCGCCTCGTCCTTGAACATCGTCGGCACCAGGCTGCCGTAATAGGCCGACGACGCCGCAAGATCGGGGCTGATCTGCGCCATCCGCCAGGCGACCGAACCGCCGTAACAATAGCCGGTGATGAAGACCGGGCCCTTCGCTTTCAGCGCGTCGATGCAGGTCTGCGCATCCTTCAGGCTTTGCTCGAACGGATGAAGCTCGCGCGCGAGTTGGACCGCGCGCTGGAACTGCGGCCCCGAATAATCGCTCTCGAACCCCGGATGCTCGCGGTCGAAGAGCGCGGGGCTCAGCACCTCATACCCTTCGGCCGCAAATTCGTCGCACATCTCGCGGATATGGTCGGTGACCCCGAATATCTCCTGGATCAGCACCAGACCGCCACGGCGCGCACCGTCGGGCTGCGCATGATAGACCGCGATTTCGGCGCCATCGTCCATCGTCATCCGAATCATCTCGCCCATCATGCACCCTCGCTTCGACGTCATATTTTTTGGTTCGCCCGTCCCTATCGCACGAAGGGGCAAAAGCAATCGCCCCCCCGCCTTGCATTGCAGCAAAATCGTTGCTAGGCGCGCCGCGACTTCGCGTGGGGGGCATTCGTCGAATATCCCCGAAAAGAGCGCGACCCATCCCCCACGGGATCGTAGAAAAGGACTTTCACGCGTGGAGAATTCCGGCGGCATTCAAGGCAACATCACGGCGGGCCTCGCGGGCCGTTACGCGGTCGCTTTGTTCGATCTGGCCCGCGAATCGAACGCGATCGACGCGGTGGCGAAGAGCCTCGTGACGCTCAAGGCCGGCCTCGCCGATTCGGCAGACCTGTCGGCGCTGATCGCCAGCCCCGTCGTCGGCCGCACCGACGCCGCGAACGCCATCGCCGCGGTCGCCAAGTCGCTGAAGCTCGATTCGCTGACCGCCAAGTTCCTCGGCGTGCTCGCCGAGAATCGCCGCCTCGCCGATCTGCCGAAGATGATCGACGCGTTCGACGCGATCGTCGCCGACCACCGCGGCGAAGTGACCGCGAAGGTCACCAGCGCGCACCCGCTTTCGGCCGCGCAGCTCAAAGAGCTGACGGCGAACCTCAAATCCCGTGTCGGGCGCGACGTCACCGTCGCGACGACCGTCGATCCCGCCATCCTCGGCGGCCTCGTCGTCCAGCTGGGCAGCCAGCTGATCGACGGCAGCATCCGTACCCGTCTCAATAGCTTCGCACAGGCGATGAAAGGCTAAACCATGGAAATCCGCGCCGCTGAAATCAGCAAGGTCATCAAGGACCAGATCGCCAATTTCGGCACCGAAGCAACGGTCAGCGAGATCGGCTCGGTTCTGTCGGTCGGCGACGGCATCGCCCGCGTCCACGGCCTCGACAATGTCCAGGCCGGTGAAATGGTCGAATTCGCCAACGGCGTGAAGGGCATGGCGCTCAACCTCGAAGCCGACAATGTCGGTATCGTGATCTTCGGCTCGGACAGCGAGATCAAGGAAGGCGACACCGTCAAGCGCACCGGCACGATCGTCGACGTTCCCGTCGGCAAGGGCCTGCTCGGCCGCGTCGTCGATGGCCTCGGCAATCCGATCGACGGCAAGGGTCCGATCAAGGCCGACAAGCGCATGCGCGTCGAAGTCAAGGCGCCGGGCATCATCCCGCGCACCTCGGTTCACGAACCCGTCCAGACCGGCCTCAAGGCGCTCGACGCGCTCGTCCCCGTCGGCCGCGGCCAGCGCGAACTGATCATCGGTGACCGTCAGACCGGCAAGACCGCCGTCGCGATCGACACCTTCATCAACCAGAAGCAAGCGAACGCCGGCACCGACGAATCGAAGAAGCTGTACTGCATCTACGTCGCCGTCGGCCAGAAGCGTTCGACCGTCGCGCAGATCGTCCGCCAGCTCGAAGAAAATGGCGCGATGGAATATTCGATCGTCGTCGCCGCGACCGCTTCGGAGCCCGCTCCGCTGCAGTATCTCGCACCCTATGCCGGCGTGACGATGGGCGAATATTTCCGCGACAACGGCATGCACGCCGTGATCGTTTATGACGATCTTTCGAAGCAGGCCGTCGCCTATCGCCAGATGTCGCTGCTGCTGCGCCGCCCGCCGGGCCGCGAAGCTTACCCCGGCGACGTTTTCTATCTCCACAGCCGCCTGCTCGAGCGCGCCGCGAAGATGAACAGCGACAATGGTTCGGGCTCGCTCACCGCGCTGCCGATCATCGAAACACAGGCGGGCGACGTTTCGGCGTACATCCCGACCAACGTGATTTCGATCACCGACGGCCAGATCTTCCTCGAAACCAACCTGTTCAACGCCGGTATCCGTCCCGCGATCAACGTGGGTCTGTCGGTGTCGCGCGTCGGCTCGGCCGCGCAGACCAAGGCGATGAAGAAGGTGTCGGGCTCGATCAAGCTCGAGCTCGCGCAGTATCGCGAAATGGAAGCCTTCGCGCAGTTCGGGTCGGACCTCGACGCGTCGACGCAGAAGCTGCTCAACCGCGGCGCGCGCCTGACGCAGCTCCTGAAGCAGCCGCAGTTCCAGCCGATGCCGTTCGAAGAGCAGACCGCGTCGATCTTCGCCGGCACCAACGGCTATCTCGACAATGTCGCGACGACCGATGTGTCGCGCTACGAACAGGCGATGCTCGCCTATCTGCGCAGCGACCATAGCGATGTGCTGAAGACGATCCGCGACACCAAGGACCTGGGCGACGACGCCAAAAAGGGTCTGGTCGCGGCGCTCGACGCCTTCGCCAAGATCTTCGCTTAATCGCTTTCCGCATCCCGGCTCGGCCGGGACGCAAAGAGGGGCTTAAATGGCTTCGTTGAAGGAACTCAAAGGGCGCATCGTCTCGGTCAAGTCGACCCAGAAGATCACCAAGGCCAAGAAGATGGTCGCCGCTGCCAAGCTCCGTAAGGCGCAGGCGGCCGCCGAAGCCGCGCGTCCTTACGCCGAGCGTCTCGAAGGCGTCGTCGCCAGCCTGGCGTCGAAGGTCGGCGGGTCGGATTCGGCACCGCAGCTGCTCGCCGGCACCGGCAAGAGCGACACGCACCTGCTCGTCGTGCTCAACAGCGACCGCGGCCTCGCCGGCGCGTTCAACTCGAACATCGTCAAGGCCGCGCGCGACAAGGCGCTTGAGCTGCAGGCGCAGGGCAAGAAGGTCATCTTCTACCTGATCGGCCGCAAGGGCCGCCCGGTGATCGCGCGCCTGTTCGCGGGCCAGATCGTCGAGCAATATGAGACGACGGGTATCCGCGACATCGGCTTCGAACAGGCGCACGACGTCTCGGCGAAGGTGATGGAGCTGTACGAAGCCGGCGCGTTCGACGTCGCGCATCTCTTCTATTCGAAGTTCCGTTCGGCGCTCCTCCAGGAAGCGACCGGCCAGCAGCTGATCCCCGTTCCCGCCCCCGTCGACGTTCCGGCGTCGAGCGGCGCCGCGGTCGAATATGAGCCCGACGAGGAAGCGATCCTCGCCGACCTGCTCCCGCGCAACATCACGATCCAGATCTTCAAGGGCCTCCTTGAAAACGCCGCGTCCGAACAGGGTGCGTCGATGACCGCGATGGACAATGCGACGCGCAACGCGGGCGACCTGATCAACAAGCTGACCATCGTTTACAACCGCACGCGTCAGGCGGCGATCACGACCGAACTCATCGAAATTATCGCGGGCGCCGAAGCGCTCTAATCGATCAACCCAAGGAAGAAGACCATGGCTACCGCTCCCGCTGAAAAGAAGGCTCCTGCCAAGAAGGCCGCCGCGCCCAAGGCTGCTGCGCCGAAGAAGGCTGCCGCTCCCAAGGCTGCTGCCACCGGCACCGCCACGGGCCGCATCGCACAGGTCATCGGCGCCGTCGTCGACGTCCAGTTCACCGGCCAGCTCCCCGCGATTCTGAACGCGCTCGAAACCGACAACAACGGCAACCGCCTCGTTCTCGAAGTCGCACAGCACCTCGGCGAAAACACCGTCCGCACGATCGCGATGGACGCGACCGACGGCCTGACCCGCGGCCAGCCTGTCACCGACACCGGCGCGCAGATCTCGGTCCCCGTCGGCCCGCAGACGCTCGGCCGCATCCTCAACGTCATCGGCGACCCGATCGACGAGCGCGGCCCGGTCAACGCCACCGCGACCGCGCCGATCCACGCCAAGGCTCCCGAGTTCGTCGACCAGTCGACCGAAACGAGCATCCTCGTCACCGGCATCAAGGTCATCGACCTCATTGCCCCTTACGCAAAGGGCGGCAAGATCGGCCTGTTCGGCGGCGCGGGCGTCGGCAAGACCGTGCTTATTCAGGAACTGATCAACAACATCGCCAAGGGCCATGGTGGTACGTCGGTGTTCGCGGGCGTCGGTGAACGCACCCGCGAAGGCAACGATCTCTATCACGAATTCCTCGACGCTGGCGTTATCGCCAAGGACAAGGACGGCAACCCGACCCCCGAGGGTTCGAAGGTTGCTCTCGTGTTCGGCCAGATGAACGAACCCCCGGGCGCCCGTGCCCGCGTCGCGCTGTCGGGCCTGACGATCGCCGAATATTTCCGCGATCAGGAAGGCCAGGACGTGCTCTTCTTCGTCGACAACATCTTCCGCTTTACGCAGGCGGGTTCGGAAGTGTCGGCGCTGCTCGGCCGTATTCCTTCGGCCGTGGGCTACCAGCCGACGCTGTCGACCGACATGGGCGCGCTGCAGGAACGCATCACCTCGACGAACAAGGGCTCGATCACCTCGGTGCAGGCCATTTACGTTCCCGCGGATGACTTGACCGACCCGGCGCCGGCAACCTCGTTCGCCCACTTGGACGCGACGACGACGCTGAACCGCGCGATTTCGGAACTCGGCATCTATCCGGCGGTCGATCCGCTCGATTCGACCAGCCGCGTGCTGACCGCCGCGATCGTCGGGCAGGAGCATTACGAGACCGCCCGCCGCGTTCAGGAAACGCTGCAGAAGTACAAGTCGCTCCAGGACATCATCGCGATTCTCGGCATGGACGAGCTTTCGGAAGAAGATAAGCTGGTCGTCGCCCGCGCGCGCAAGATCCAGCGCTTCCTGTCGCAGCCGTTCCACGTCGCCGAAGTCTTCACCAACATCCCCGGCAAGTTCGTGGCGATCGAAGACACGGTGAAGTCGTTCAAGGCGGTGGTCGACGGCGAATATGACCATCTGCCCGAAGCAGCCTTCTACATGGTCGGCGGCATCGACGAAGCGGTCGCCAAGGCCGCGAAGCTCGCCGAAGACGCGTAACACACCTACGCCCCTCCCCATGCGGGAGGGGTTTAAGGACATATCATGGCTCTGAAGTTCGAACTCGTCACCCCCGCCCGCCTCGAGCGGACCGCCGACGTCCATATGGTCACCGTGCCGGGGACCGAGGGCGATTTCTCGGTGCTCGAAGGCCACGCCCCCTTCATGGCGACGCTGCGCAACGGGCCGCTGACCATCTATGCGACCGCGGGCGCCGCGCCCGAGGTGATCGAGGTCGAAGGCGGTTTTGCCGAGGTTAACGAAGCCGGCCTCACCGTTCTGGCCGAGCATATCGCAAGCTGATTGCTTCCGCCGTCCACGGCGATCAAAAGCCCGCATCCTTCACGGATGCGGGCTTTTTTTATGCCCGCATCGCTTGTCCCCGCCGCATTAGGACAATGTCAAAGTTTCCGGTTTATTCACCGTGTCGGATGGGGGTTCGTCTGCGCTGGCAGCGATGATCCCGATGATATGGAAGCAGGAAAAACCGATGAGTGCATTCGGACGCCGACCCGGAACCGCTGGCCGCCCCGCCTTTGGCGTGGCCAAGCCGATGCAGACTGGTCCCGGCGTGCCAGGCGGAACCCAGTTTCCCGCGATGGATACGCCGATCGATATTCCGCAGATGCCGTCGAACCTGTCGCCCGAAGAAGAGGCGATGGAGCGGCTGAACCAGCGTTCGACCGCCGAGGCGATGGAGCCCGAAAAGGCGCAAGGCTTTGAAGCGTCGGTCCACAAGATCAAGGAACAGGTGCTGCCGCGCCTGCTCGAACGCGTCGATCCCGAGGCCGCGGCGACGCTCAACAAGGACGAGCTGACCGAGGAATTCCGTCCGATCATCCTCGAAGTGCTCGCCGAGCTCCGCATCACCCTGAACCGCCGCGAGCAGTTCGCGCTCGAAAAGGTGCTCGTCGACGAACTGCTCGGTTTCGGCCCGCTCGAAGAACTGCTCGCCGACCCCGACATTTCGGACATCATGGTCAACGGCCCGTACCAGACCTATATCGAGCGCAAGGGCCAGCTGGTCATCGCGCCGATCCAGTTCCGCGACGAACAGCATCTGTTCCAGATCGCGCAGCGCATCTGCAATCTCGTCGGCCGCCGCGTCGACCAGACCACGCCGCTCGCCGACGCCCGCCTGAAGGACGGCAGCCGCGTCAACGTGATCGTCCCGCCGCTGTCGCTCCGCGGCACCGCGATCTCGATTCGTAAATTCTCGGCCAAGCCGATCACGCTCGACATGCTGTGCCAATGGGGCGCGATGAGCCAGAAGATGTGCACCGCGCTGAAGATCGCGGGCGCCAGCCGCTTCAACATCGTCATCTCGGGCGGTACGGGTTCGGGTAAGACGACGATGCTCAACGCGCTGTCGAAGATGATCGACCCCGGCGAGCGCGTGCTGACGATCGAGGACGCCGCCGAACTTCGCCTGCAGCAGCCGCACTGGCTGCCGCTCGAAACGCGCCCCCCGAACCTCGAGGGCAACGGCGCGATCCACATGGGCGACCTCGTCAAGAACGCCCTGCGTATGCGCCCCGACCGCATCATCATGGGCGAAGTCCGCGGCGCCGAGTGTTTCGACCTGCTCGCCGCGATGAACACCGGTCACGACGGGTCGATGTGTACGCTCCACAGCAACTCACCCCGCGAATGCCTCGGCCGTATGGAGAATATGGTCCTGATGGGCGACATCAAGATTCCGAAGGAAGCGATCTCGAAACAGATCGCCGATTCGGTCGACATGATCGTCCAGATCAAGCGCCTGCGCGACGGTTCGCGCCGCGTCACCAACGTCACCGAGGTGATCGGCATGGAAGGCGACGTCATCGTCACCCAGGAACTCTTCAAGTTCGAATATCTCGACGAAGACAAGGACGGCAAGATCGTCGGCGAATATCGCGCGATGGGTCTGCGTCCCTATACGCTGGAAAAAGCGCGCCAATACGGCTTTGATCAGCCCTATCTCGAGGCGTGCCTGTAACGGTCTAGAGCCGCATTCCCAGCCAGATTACCGCTTCGGTCGACACGGACACAACCGGGCCGACCAAACGCTGCCAAAAGCCTGCCGATGGCAAGCAGGCCGCTGACAGATCGTGATGCTCCTGTTCTTCGGCGATGATGATTGTCAACGTTCGGACCGCCGGCTCATCAAAGCCCTGCAACGCCGCAATCTGTTCGTGCATATGGCGCAAGACGACCCGCTCGATTGCGACCGTCGTAGCAGCGATCGCGCCGCGCCCCGCGATCCCGGTGATTGTGCCAAGTATCAGGCCGCCAATACCGCACCAGACATAACTGCGGCAGCGACCGCGGCCACGGCGGCGCAATTCTTCGGCAAAAAGGGCGCGGTGACCGCGTTCGTGGGCCAGGAAGGCATCGAGTTCGCCCACCATGTCAGGCGCGCGCAAGCGTGCGAACCAGCGTTGGGCGCTATAGATACAGACGGCACCATGCTCGCCCGCATGGTCGACCTTCATCACCCGGTCGCCGAGTGTTTCGCCCGACTTCAGCCTCGCAATCAGCGTCATGCCGGGCGCGGTATCCATATTATCTACCGCTCAACCAGAACGCCGTCGCGAACAAGGCAACGGCGGCCGATGCGAGCGCGATCCCGCGCCAGGGCATGAAACCAACCTGTTCGACGTCGCGGCGGTTGTTGCGGCGCCAGCTCGCAATCTCGGCCACGCCGAACAGAATCGCGGCGCCGATCCCGATCGACAGCATGGACACTTGCATTGCCGCGCATCCCTTCGCAAACAGGGCCTTCCCCTGGAGAGAGGTGCCCCATATGCGTTCCTTATTATTGCTTGCAAGTGCCGCCGCCCTGATCGCCGTTCCCGCGACCGCGATGCAGCATGACGCCCACGCCGCACATAAGGCGCAGGACGCGATCGCGGCGGCCGTCGCCGCGCCCACGCGCACCGCAACGAACACGCCGCGCGACAAATATCGCCACCCCGCCGAAACGCTCGCCTTTTTCGGCGTGAAGCCCGGCGACACGGTGGTCGAGCTGTGGCCAGGTGGCGGCTGGTACACCGAAATCCTCGCGCCGCTGGCGAAGTCGGGCGGCGGCACGCTTTATGTCGCGGCGCCGTGGGAACGCGGCCTCAATCGCGTCAAAACCAAGCAGACCGAAAATGCCGACGTCTATGGCGCGATGAAGCTCGCCGAATTCCCCCATGCGGGCACCAACCCCAAAGTGCCCGATGGCAGCGCCGACGTCGTGCTGACCTTCCGCAACGTCCACAACTGGCGCTTCGACGGCACCGACAACACCGCGAACGCGTTCAAGCAGATTTTCGCGATGCTCAAACCCGGCGGCACGCTCGGCGTCGTCGAGCACCGGCTGAATGAAAGCGACGACAGCGCGAAGGAAGAAAAGTCGGGCTATATGAAGAAAAGCTCGATCGTCGCCTTTGCCGAAGCTGCGGGCTTCAAGCTCGCCGGCGAGAGTGAGATCAACGCCAATTCCAAGGACACCAAGGATTATCCCAAGGGCGTCTGGACGCTGCCGCCGAACCTGGCCGAGGGCGAGACGGATCGCGCCAAATATGTCGCGATCGGCGAATCGGACCGCATGACGCTGAAATTCGTGAAGCCCGCGTCCTGAAGCATTTTGAATCCATCGACCCGGCGCTGCTACTCAGCGCCTATGCGCAGGGCATTTTTCCGATGGCCGACGGGGCGGACGACCCGTCGGTCCATTGGGTCGAACCGCGGCTGCGCGCGATCCTACCCTTGGATGGCTTTCACCTGTCGCACAGCCTGAAAAAAATCATCGTGTCGGACCGCTTTCGCGTCACGACCGATACCGCCTTTGCCGAGATGGTCGCACTCTGCGCCGCGCCCGCCGACGACCGGCCGACGACGTGGATCAACCCGGTGATCCGGGCGAGCTACGACCGGTTGTTCCAGCTCGGCCATGCGCACAGCGTCGAATGCTGGCTGGACGGCGAGCTTGCGGGGGGACTTTATGGCGTGACGCTCGGCCGCGCCTTTTTCGGCGAATCGATGGTCAGCCGCGCGCGCGACGCGTCGAAGGTCGCGCTCGCGCACCTCGTCGCGCGGCTACGCGCGGGCGGCTGGAAATTGCTCGATTGTCAGTTCATCACCCCGCACCTCGCCAGCCTTGGCGCGATCGAGATCCGCCAGGCCGACTATCTTGCGCGGCTCTATTCGGTGTTGGCGGGGGGCGAAGGGGCAGCCTTGGGCGCCGGGGCCGGGACGACCGGTGGCGCGACGGGCGCTGCCGTCCCCTCGCCGCCGTTCGTCGCGGGCGACTGGGGCGCGCTCGATGCCTTGGGTGCGGCGGCGGCGCCCGATTTCGGCGCCGAACGCGCGACGGGTTCGCCGCCCGGATATGTCATCGCACAGCTTTTGACGAAGACGTCATAGATCGGGTGCTGGATGACGTTGCGGTCGGGCCGCTCGCGGAAAATCCAGCCCGAAAAGACGCGATACCATTTGTCGTCGCGCTGATCCTGCACCGTCAACTGCACGAACGCGCCCGTCTCCGGCGGATCTTCCCACGGCGCGGTTTGCTCGCATGCGCGCAGCCGCACGATCGCGCGGCCGACGCGGGCCGTTTCGCCGGGTTTCATCTCGAGATCGCGGACGAGCCCGTTACGCTTGTTGAGCAGGCCGACGACGGCAACGCGGTCCGCCATCGGGGTCGCGCCTTCGATGCCGCCGACTTCCTGCGGGACGCGTTCGGATTTGGCGACGGTCGGGACCGTGGTGCTGCCACCCGCTTTCGACGGTGCCCGGTCGCAGGCGGTCAGCGCGGTCGCGGCGAGAAGCGCGATCAGCGCGGTCGAAATCTGGCGCGCCACGCTGAGCTTCACTCGGGCCGCCAGGCCTCATAATCGCCCGTCGCGGCGGCGCGCTGGCCGCCGCGTTCGAGCGCGCCGGCGGGGCGATAGGCGCCCGTGCTGCCGGTCAGGTTGGGGGTCGCTTCCTTCTCCCATGCGCGCGGCGCGGGAAGGACGTCGGTCGGCAGTTCGTCGAAGGTGCCGTGCAGCCAGCCGTGCCATTCGGGCGGCACGCGGCTCGCGTCGTTCGATCCATTGTAGATCACCCAGCGACGGCCGCCCTTTTTCGCACGGAAATAGCGGTTGCCGAGGCTGTCCTCGCCAACCTTCGTGCCGGTGCTCCAGCTGTTCAGCAACGTGCCGACGGTCGCACCGTCCCACCAGGTGAAAATCTTGCCCAAGATGCTCATGGCGTGGCGTTTACAGGCAAGGCGGCGCGGTCTGCAAGCCGCAAACCGCGCGGCGCGGCGCTATTTTCCATCTTTCCACGTGATCTTGGCGGTCTCGTCGATGCCAAGCTTCGCCGCCGTACCGCCCGCAAGTTCGAGCACCGCGCTAACCTCGCCGCCGCTCACCACCGGTTCGAGCGATTCGGGAATCGTATTTTCGGCGATGCGGTCGATGCTGCCGTCGGCGCGGATGAAGAACATATCGAGTGGAATCAGCGTGTTCTTCATCCAAAAGCTGCCGATTCGCGGCTTTTTGAACGGAAAGATCATTCCGCCGCCCTCGGGCAGGCTGGTGCGGAACATCAGCCCGCGGTCCTGTTCCGCATCGGTGCGCGCAACCTCGACGTTGAAGACATGCGCCTTGCCCGCCGCGGCGATCGTCACCGGGATCGTCGAGGCGCTCGCTTCCTCGCTTGCATCGCTGCTGCACGCCGCCATCGGCAGCGCGAGCGACAGCGCAAGGGCGGTAAAAATGGCGCGCATCGGCAGATCCTTATCCCGTGATGCCGCCGGACCTAATCGAGCATCGCTTCATCGTCCAGCACCGCCAGCGCCGCCTCGTCCCCCGGCGGGACGGCGAGGATGCGGCGCGCGATCGTCATGCTGTGCCCCGCGCGCAAAAAGGCGGCGATTTGCCGCTCGCGCTGCTTTGGATCGTCGCTCGATCGCACCGCGAACGGCCCGAACCGCCGCCGCCGCGCAAAACCGATGGCCGCCGTCACCGCAGCGCCCTCCGCCGTCTCGATCGCTTCGCCGCTGTCTTTTTCGGCGATTCCGTCGACGTAAAGCTGCGCCTTGACCCGCCGCACGCCGAGCCCGCGCCGCGTCATCGCGCCGGCGCGCATCGCGGCATATTGCCGGTCGTCGAGGTAGCGTAATTGCTCCATCCGGTCGGCCACCGCCTCGCACGCCGCCATGGCGTCAATATCGTCTATCCATTCGGATTCGCGGACTTTTCGTGACAAATAGCGCGTCAGCTTGGCCCGGCTCGTTGCGAATCGCGCGACATAGGCAAGCGCCAGTTCGTCAAGCTTGGCTGCGCCGAGAGGCCTTTTCGATCGGTCGGATGGGGCGCGGCGGTTGGCCATATGCCATGTTTGTGCCACAGTCGGGCCTGATTGAGAACGATCAACACCGCCATATCGGGCCATAACGCCCGGAAATGGGCGATTGTTCTAACAACACAGGGCTCGCGCACGGTACTATGGCTTCAAAAGATGACATGCTTGTTGCCGCGCGGCCCGTTTCACGGGATGTCGCACCCCCTATGACTCAGATCATCGAAACGCAGGCCGACGCGCTGACGTCGACCCCGACGCTCTGTGCGCAGCCGCGCCGCTTTTCGGACTTCGCCACCGTCGGCGAAGCGCTCGACTATGCCGCCGACGGCACGCGCGGGCTCAATTTCCACGATCCGCGTGGGCGTCTTGTGCGCCCCTATCTGTATAGCGAGCTCAGGGCCGATTCGCTTGCCACCGCTTACCGCCTGATCGCCGCGGGGGTGAAGCCCGGCGACCGAATCGCGCTGATCGCCGAGACGGGCGCCGAATTCGCCGCGCTGTTCTTCGGCACGATCTACGCTGGCGCCTGGCCGGTGCCGCTGCCGCTGCCGACCAGCTTCGGCGGGCGCGATAGCTATGTCGGCCAGCTCATCGTCCAGCTTTCCAGCTGCGATCCGACGATGCTCTTCTTCCCGCCCGAAATCGCCGCGATGGCGATCGAGGCGGCCGAAAAGGAGGGTGTGACGCCCGTCGACTGGAGCGCGTTCGAAAACAAGCCCGCACCGGTCACCGCGCTTCCGGAGCAGAAGTCGAATGAGACCTGCTATCTGCAATACAGCAGCGGGTCGACGCGCTTCCCGCACGGCGTCGCGGTCACCCACGCCGCATTGCTCAACAATCTCGCCGCGCACAGCCATGGGATGGAGCTTCAGGACAGCGACCGCTGTATTTCGTGGCTGCCCTGGTATCACGACATGGGCCTCGTCGGCTGCCTGCTCTCGCCCGTCGCGAACCAGGTATCGGTCGATTATCTCAAGACCGAGGATTTCGCCCGCCGTCCGCTCGCCTGGCTCGATCTGATCAGCCGCAACGAAGGCACGACGCTCAGCTATTCGCCGACCTTCGGCTACGATATCTGCGCGCGCCGCGTGTCGAGCCAGACGCATGTCGCCGACCGGTTCGACCTGTCGCGCTGGCGTGTCGCGGGCAATGGCGCCGACATGATCCGCCCCGACGTGATGCAAAGCTTCGTCGACGCCTTTGCCGATGCGGGATTCAAGGCGAGCGCCTTCCTGCCGAGCTATGGCCTTGCCGAAGCGACGCTCGCGGTCAGCATCATGCCCCCGGGCGAAGGCATCGTCGTCGAACTGGTCGAGGAAACCGAGCTGTCGGGCGCCGCGAATGATTCGGGCCGCCCGACGCGCTACCGGGCGATCGTGAACTGCGGCCGCGCCGCGCGCGACATGGTGATCGAGGTCCGCGACGAAGCGGGGGGCGTGCTGCCCGACCAGACCGTCGGCAAGGTGTGGTGCACCGGGCCGTCGCTGATGACCGGCTATTTCCGCGATCCCGAATCGACCGCTGCCTGCATGAAGGACGGCTGGCTCGACACCGGCGATATGGGTTATTTGTCAGACGGTTACATCTATATTGTCGGCCGCGCCAAGGACATGATCATCATCAACGGCAAGAATCACTGGCCGCAGGATATCGAGTGGGCGGTCGAGCAATTGCCGGGCTTCAAATCGGGCGATATCGCCGCCTTTGCGATCACCGCGCCCGGCGGCGAGGAGACCCCCGCGGTGCTCGTCCAATGCCGCACCAGCGACGAGGCCGAGCGTCTCGCGCTGCGCGAGACGATTCGCGACCGCGTCCGCGCGATTACCGGCATGAATTGCCTGATCGAACTGATCCCGCCGCGCACCTTGCCCCGCACCAGTTCGGGCAAGCTCAGCCGATCGAAGGCGCGCGCGCAATATCTGGCCGGGGAAATCCAGCCTTTCGCGATGGCCGCCTGATCAACACGCTGAACTTGCAACGCTTTCCTGTCCCGCGACGGAACAGGAAAGCGTTTTGGAAATGCGCCGATAGTTACCTTCGGGTAACTCCCGCGCGCTAAACAGGGCGGGTGAAAAGCCTGCTGACCGATCCCATTGCTGCCGAAGTCATTCCTGCGCGGACCCTTTTGGGGCTGGGGCCGCGCGATCAGGACATCGGCAACCTCCGCCAGCTCCAGCTTGCGCCGCTTCGCGGCCGCGGATCGCTGCGCCTGATGATGGGCATGGGCATGGCGCTGGTCGCGGCTTTCACCATGATCCTGAGCATCCCCCTGCCGGTCGCCGCCGGCTGGCTGGGCGGCGCGCTGGTTTTCGGCTTCTGGTCGTACAGCAAATTCCGCAGCCTCCCGCTCGGCGACCCCAAGCTTTCGGGGGTGGCCGAATATCGGCTGTGCTTGCGTCACGCGCTTTATTCGGCGGTTCTCTGGGGATCGCCCTTTTGGCTGCAAGGGCTGACGCCGACGCTCGACCATGTCCTTTCGATGTGGACGATCGCGGTGCTGATGATGGTCACACTCTCGATCGTCGCGCACAGCGTTCCGCTGGCCTGCGTGCTGTTTATCGGTCCCGTCACCCTGTCGGCCGTCGCCGCGCTCGTGCGCGCCGGAGCGCCGCAGCTTGCGGGTGTCGCGCTCGCCGCCGGGCTGCTGCTTTGCGCCTTCTGCGTCCGTTTCGCGCAAAGCCATATCCGCTTCCGCCGCGCCGAAGAGACGCTACACGAAAAGACCGAAACGGTAAGCCTGCTGCTGCGCGAATTTGAGGAAACCTCGGCCGACTGGCTGTGGCAGACCGACAACAGCCGCCGCCTGGTCCATGTCTCGCCGCGCCTCGCCTACGCGCTCGGCGGCACCGCGGAGACGCTCGAAGGCGTCCCGCTCTTGCAGGCGCTTTCGGGCGATGCATGGGAAACCGGGCTGTTCCCCAAAAGCCTTCACGACATGGCCGAGCGGATGAAACGGCGCGAAAGCTTTTCGAATCTGATCGTGCCGGTGACGATCGGCGGCATGCCGCGCTGGTGGGAATTGTCCGCGTCGCCGCGCCTTGACGAAGCCGGCAAGTTCCTCGGCTTCCGCGGCGTCGGATCGGACGTCACCGAAAAGCGCGCGACCGCCGAACAGATCGCCAAGATGGCGCGCTTCGACAATCTGACCGGCCTGCCCAATCGCCTCAGCCTCAACGAGGATCTGGCGCGCGCGCTGGCGCAGGCGGTCGAAGCCAAATCGCGCTGCGCGCTGCTGATGATCGACCTCGACCGCTTCAAGGCGGTCAACGATACGCTGGGCCACCCCGTCGGCGACAAATTGCTCGCGCAGGTCGCCGCGCGGCTCAAGGGCCTGATGGAGCGCGGGATGACCTGCGGGCGGCTCGGCGGCGATGAATTTGCCGTCGTGCTCCACAATGTGGCGTCGGCCGATGCGGCCGAGGAGCTTGCGCGGCGGATCATCACGACGATCAGCCGCCCTTATGTGGTCGACAATCACCAGCTGTTTGTCGGCGCCAGCGTTGGTTTCGCGATCGGGCCGACCGATGGCGCGACGGTCGAGACGCTGACGCGCAACGCCGACCTTGCGCTCTACAAATCGAAGGACAAGGGCGGCAATGTCGTCGCCGCCTATGTCGCCTCGCTGCACGCCCAGGCCGAGGAACGACGCGTGATGGAGCAGGAGTTGCGCGGCGCGCTCGAACGTGGCGAATTCGAACTTTATTACCAGCCGGTGGTGACGGCGGCCGACGGCACATTGAACGGCTTCGAGGCGCTGATTCGCTGGAACAACCAGAAGCTCGGCAATGTATCGCCCGGCCGCTTCATCCCGCTGGCCGAGGATGCGCGGCTGATCTCTCCGATCGGCGAATGGGTCCTGCGCACCGCATGCCGCGAAGCGATGAAATGGCCGTCGAACCTGAAGGTCGCGATCAACGTCTCGGCCGACCAGCTCACCGACCCCAGCTTCGCCTCGGTCGTCGTGTCGGCGCTGGCGCAGAGCGGGCTTTCGCCGCAACGGCTCGAGATCGAAGTCACAGAAAGCGTCTTCCTGCGCGACGGCGGCGGCGCGGCGCAATTGCTCGACCAGCTCATCGGGCTCGGCATCCGCCTCAGCCTCGACGATTTCGGCACCGGCTATTCGTCGCTCGGCTATCTGCGCAAGACGCAATTCTCGACGATCAAGGTCGACCGCAGCTTCGTCGTCGGCGCGGCGAAGGGCAGCATCGAATCGATCGCGATCATCCGCGCCGTCGTCGCGCTCGCCGACAGCCTCGGCATGTCGACGACCGCCGAGGGCGCCGAGACCGAGCTCGAGGTCGAAACGCTCCGCGGCTTTGGCTGCAGCAACATCCAGGGCTATTATTACGGGCGGCCGATGCCCGCGAGCGACGTGCTGACGCTGTTCCGTGCCTCGGACGATATCGCGACCGCGGCCGCCTGACGGCGACAGGCCGAAACGCCCGCACGGCGAATTGATCAGCTTAACAAAAGGTTCCCCAGCTCACCGCACGACAAGCGCGACTCGTCGCTAGGTGGGTGGTGTACCCCGCCGCACATGGCAAAGACACTCCAACGCTTGAAGACAAGCCATCGGGGGTCGCTTTCCATGCTTATTCGTCGCTACCTGGCAGCCGCCATGGCGTCTGTGATGACGATCACCGGCCTGCTCGTCAGCGCTCCGGCTGCTGCGCGCGACTATCTGCAGTGCGTCCCCTTTGCCCGCGCCGAATCGGGCGTCGAAATCCGCGGCAACGCCAAGACCTGGTGGGCGCAGGCCGCCGGCACCTATCAGCGCGGCGACGAGCCCCGCCAGGGTGCGGTGATGGCGTTCGCCGGCACCGGCGGCATGCCGATGGGCCATGTCGCGGTGGTCAAGAAGATCGTCAGCGACCGTGAAATCCTGATCGACCACGCCAACTGGTCGCCGATCAACGGCCGCCGCGGCCAGATCGAACGCAACGTCCGCGTCGTCGACGTCAGCTCGGATGGCGACTGGAGCATGGTCCGCGTGTGGTACGCGCCGATTGGCGACCTGGGCCTTCGCGCCAATCCGGTGCAGGGCTTCATCTACGCCGACGGCGAAGCGGGCGCACCGAACAAGGCCCCCAGCTTCAAGGCGCCCGTCTGGGCCCAGAACGACTGGAAACCCGGCAACGGCCTCGAATTCGTCGCGGCTTCGCTCGGCCAGTAAGCCCAAACGACATTCTGCAAGCGCATCACGCGCATAAAAGAAGCCCCGGATCGCTCCGGGGCTTCTTTTATGCGCCGTAACACCGGTATTTAGGCTTCGTCGCCTTCACCGGCGGCGGTGTCTTCGAACCAGGCTTCGACCTCGCCCGACAGCTTGATCGTCATCGCCTGGCCAAAGCGGTCCTTCGACTTGCCCGCGGCGACGCGAATCCAGCCTTCGGAGATCGAATATTCCTCGACGTCGGTGCGCTCCTTGCCCTTGAAGCGGATTCCGATGCCGCGCTGCAGCACTTCCATATCGAAATGGGGCGAGCGCGGATTGGTCGACATGCGGTCGGGGGGCGTATCGGTCATGACTATATTTCCCAAAAAATGATGGCGCGGCCCTAGCTGGACCGCGCCATCATCGTCAACGTAAAGGCGATTGGGGGAAGGCGGTTTTTAGAAACCGGCCTTCAACGTCACAAAGAACTGTTGCGGCGCACCCGTCAGCAAGGTCTGACTATCACCGCGGTTGGCGAAGCCGTTCGTCCCGATCGTCGACACATATTCCTTGTCGAACAGGTTCGTCGCATTGGCCTGGATCGAGATGCGCTCGTTGAGACGGTAACCGATGCTGGCGTCGACGATCACGAACCCGCCGACCTCGGCGTCATTCTCGTACGAATAATAGCGCTTCGACGTGTAGTTGGCGCCGACGCGCGCGAAGAAATCGCCATTGTCCCAGGTGATTTCGCCCTTGGCGAGATGGCGCGGCGAATTGACCACCGTCTTGCCCGCAGTCGCCGCGACGACCGCGCCCGCCGCGGTCACGACATCGTCCTGATATTCGGAGTCGTTGTACGCATAGGAGGCGAAGAGCGAGAGTTCGGGGGTGACGCGGAACGTGCCAGCCGCCTCGACGCCCCACGAGCGGACGTCGCCGACGTTGCTGAGGATCGCCGGATTGCCCTGAATGCCCGACCCGTTGGCGAACGCGATGATACGATCCTTGAAGTCGACATAATAGCCCGCGATCACGCCCTGAAAGCGCGACGATTTGGTGCGGAAGCCGAGCTCGTAGGTCGTCGAGGTTTCGGGCTTCAGATCGAGCGCGTCGAAACCCGCCTGGGTCGTGGCGAAGGGACCGCCCGTCGCCGACGATTCGAAGGCGCGGATATTCTCGGTATAGCTCGTGAACAGCTCGTTATCGTCGTTCAGGCGATAGAGCAGCCCCACCTGCGGCAGGAACCAGTCCTTCGCCTCGGTCTTCCCCGACGCGAGCCCGCCGCGCACGATCGGCGTCGCAAGGTTGGTGACGCGCAGCCCCTTCCAGCCCGCATTGATCTGGAAGCTGCCAAGGTCGAGCGTGTCCTGCACATGATATTGCAGCGTCTGGGTGTTGAAATCGAACTCCCACTGGGTCGCGAGCGGATCCTTGGGGAATTTCAGGCTGCCGCGGCTCGGCGCGCCGGTCGTGTTGGCAAGGCCGTAGAAGCGCCGCGCCTGATTGAAGGCGTTATCCTCGTACCACATGCCGATTTCGAACTTGTTGTTGCCCACCTCGAACAGGCTGGAGGTGACGATACCATAACGTTCGATGTCATATTCGGTGGTGCGGATCGTCATCGGCGCGCCGCCGGGGGTCGTGACATAGGGCGTGAACCACAGGCCGCGGCCCTTGTTGCCGTGGTAATAGCCCATCGCCTTCAGCGTCCAGTATTCGCCGAGCGGCGCCTCGACGCCGACGCCGGCCAGCCAGTCCTTACGCAGCCCCGACGCGTCATAATAGGCGTCGTCGACCGTCTGGACCGGCGCGGGGAATGCCTCGCCGGCCCCGGCATAGGGCGCGACATAGGGCGTCCCGAGCGGCAGGCTGCCGTTGGCGACGCCGGTGTTATACGCCGCGCGCGCGACCTGATTCTGATAGACTTTGGCGACCTGAACCGCCGTGTCCCAATCCTTCGCGAAATTGTCCCACTGATAACCGAGGCGGCCGATCATGTCGGCGCTGAGGTCCTGATAGTCGTTCTCGCGGCGGTTCGAATAGTTGACGAAGCCGAAGAACTGGCCGTCGCCAACGGGCTGGACGATGCGCGCGTTGACCTGATCCTGACGCTGGACGCCATTGCCCTTCCACTTGTCGGCATCAGCCCAAGCATAGCTCAGCGACAGGCGCGGCCCGCCGGGCGCGATCTCGCCGCTGTCGATGCGCGCGAAGATACGCTTGGTCTCGTCGCTGCCATAAGTGCCCGACACTTCGACGCCGAGTTCTTCGGCGGGTTGGCGCGAGAAGAATTCGATCGTGCCGCCGAGGTTGCTCGTCGACGCCGCGGCGAGCGAGCCCGCGCCCTGCGCGACTTCGACCCGGCCGACATTCTCGCTGATGATCGCGCGGCTGATGTGCAGACCGTTGTGGTTGCCATAGTTCATATCGCCGAGCGGGACGCCGTCGAGCGTGAAGCCGAGCTGGTTCTGCGAAAAGCCGCGGATCGAGATGCGCGCCGACCATTCATAGGCGCCGAACGGGTCGGCCGCCTGGAAATTGACCCCGGGCAGCTTGTCGATGGCTTTCAGCGGGCTGATCCCCGACACTTCGAGTGCGATGTCGGCGGCGCCCAGTTCCTGCACCTGACGCGCCTGCCCCTGACCGAGCACGACAATCTCTGCGACATCGGCGCTTTCGGCCGCATCGGCCGCGGCGTCTTCGGCGAAGGCCGGCGTCGCGGCCAGCATGGCGAGCGCAGCGATCGAGGCAGCCCCGGCCCGCAGGCGGTTCCTGAATTGAATGGTCATCGATGGATCCCCTTTTCCCGGTCGCGAAATGGCGCCGGGGTCGCGGGGGCATAGGCGGGCGATATTGCTGCGCTGCGGCGAAGGCGTGACAGCGCGGTGACAGAAAGAAGAAGGATCGGCGGCAATCGCGCCGACCTTGAGACCGGAACTTTTTATACAAATCAATTTGCGAAAATCATGTGCCTTGATGGATCATATATTGACAACGCCAAGTTAGCTTGAAGAACGAACTACAGAAAAATTTTAGTTAACACCTTGCCACTCATTGCAAGGAAATGCGTAATATCTCCCAAGTTACTAGTTTATATATTGGGTTAATAACAATTAATTTCAACAACAAAGGGAACTTTGGAGTTCGTTTGGGAATATGGGGTCCAGGGACCAGATCATGTACGAAGGGGATATCTCATGCCTTTCTTCCGTCTTGAATTCCGCCCAGCCCATCTCATCCTCATCCCGGCGTGCTTCGCGCTCGCGGCCTGCGAATCGTCGGGCAGCTACCGCGTCGGCAGTGTCGGCAGCGGCGGTGCCACCGGCGCCGCCGGCCCGGCGGGGGCCCCCGGTCCAGCCGGGGCAACCGGTGCGACCGGCCCCGCCGGCCCCGCAGGCCCGGCCGGTAGCGGTCTCGGCCTCGGCAGCGCGGGCGCGCTCGCGGTTGGCGGGCTTGTCGGCCCCGGCGGCGTCGCCGGCACCGGACTGCTCGCGAACACCGGCGATCCCGCCAGCACCAATCCGGTGATCGGCGGCGTGCTCGTCAAGACGGGCGGGCTCGTCAATGTCATCGCCGACAAGGGGCTGCTGCTCGCCAGCGCGGTCGACGGCAAGGTGCCCGGCAACACCAACCTCGTCGGCACCGTCGTCGGCGTCGTCAAAAGCACCGGCGTCGCGCTCGTCCAGACCGGCAATGGCCAGCAATATCTGGTCGATGGTCTCGCCGCCGCCCCCGGCCAGCTGATTACCGCCTCGATCGGCAAGGCCACCGCGATCGGCAGCCCGACCGCCTCGCCGCTGATCGGCGCGAGCATCCTCTCGCCCGGCCAGCAGAACGGCAGCCTGCTGACCGTCGGTGTCGGATCGGGCGGCCAACTCGTCACGCTCCAGCCCGGAACCGGCGGTAATCTGCTCGGCGGCGCCACCGGCGGCCTTACCGGCGGCAGCCCCGTCGGATCGCCCGTCACGTTGGTCAGCAACGTCGTCACCACGGCGACCGGCGCGCTCGGACAGGTGGGCGGCGGCGCGACGGACGGCGGCACAGCGGTCGATCCCGTCACCGGGCTCGTCACCGGGGTCACCGGCACCGTCGGGGGCGTCCTCGGCGGCCTGAAACCGAAGCGCGGCAACTGAAGCCGCACCCTATGCGCCCATTGCGCTACGCCTGCGCCGCGGCGGTGGTCGGAGCCCTGCTCCTCCCCGCCGCGGCGCTCGCGGCCCAGCCCGCGGCGACGCCGCTCGACGGCCGCCCGCCCCTCGCCCCCGACCGCAGCCGCGATCCGCTTCCCGATCCCGAGGCAAAACCGCTCTCGCTCGGCAAGGTCGAACTCGGCGCGCGGCCCGACGTCACCATCCGCGAAATCCGCTTCGTCGGTGCGGGCGTGCCCGCCAATGTCGGCCGCGCGGCGCAGCGTTTCGTCGGCAAGCCCGCGTCGGCGGACAATCTCGCGAAACTCGCCGCCGCGATGACGCGCGCGTACAATCGCTCGAGCGTCGCGCTTTTCACCCTCGTCATTCCCGAACAGGATCTGTCAGGCGGCATCGTCACCGTCGCCTCGGCCGAGGGCTATATCGGGTCGGTGACGCTGAGCGGCGAGCGCGACAGCGGCCCTGCCCCGCTAGTCGGCAGGATGGCGCGGAGCCTCACTGGCCAGCGTCCGTTACCGCGCGCGCGCTTCGAGCGCGCGCTTGGCAATATCGCCGACATTCCCGGCGTCACCGTCACCCCGTCGCTCGCGCTCGGCGGCGAACAGGGCGCGGTCGCGCTCGACCTCGCAATCGACGCGAAGAAGCCAACGATCGGCCTTGGCTTCACGACGCGCACGAGCCAGTTCGTGAACGACGGCATCGTCGAGGCGAACGCGCGCGGCACCAGCCTGCTGCGCAGCGGCGACGAAACGCGACTCACCGGCGCCGCAGCGGCCAACCTCAAATCCCTGCTCTACCTCGCCGCGAGCCATTCAACCCCGATCGGCGCCAGCGGCACGCGCGCCGAAATCTCGGCCGCGGCGCTGCGCACCCGTCCAAAGGGGCTCGCGATCGACGGTGAAGCATGGAGCACGGGGCTGGGCGTCACCCACCCGCTGATCCGCGCGAATCGACGCAATCTGGTCGCTGCGGCGCGGATCGACTATCTCGATTCAAAGAATGCGCTGTTCGGCTCGACGATCGCCGCCGAAAAGACCTGGACGGCGAGCGGCAGCCTCGCCTTTCGCCTCAGCGAAGAGCGCACCGTCGTCGGCGCGCGGATCGGCGGCGCCAAGGGGCTCGATTTCGCGGGCGCACGCGTCGATCCCGGCGTCGGCGAGGTGGATTTCCTCTATGCCGACGCCAGCATCGAGGCGAATCAGGCGATCGGCAAGGCCCTGGTCGTCCGTGCCGCCGCGACCGGCCGCTGGACGCGCGACCGCCTGCCCGCGGCGCAGCGTTTCAGCGTTGGCGGTGCCACCTTCGGCCGCGCGTTCGACGACGGCTTGGTCAATGGCGATCGCGGCTATGCCGCCTTTGGCGAATTCGTGCTGCGCCCGCTGCGCGGCGGCAAGCTGGCGAAGAGCGAGATTTACAGCTTCATCGACTATGCCGACGTCACGCTGCTCGCGCGCACGGCGATCCCGAAAACCGGGTTCACGCTCGGCAGCTGGGGCGGTGGCGTGCGCCTTTCCTGGTCCGAAAATGCCACCATCGGCCTCGAACTCGCCGACGCTTGGAACCAGCCGGTGCCCGGCTATGATCAGGACTGGCGCGTCGCGCTCAGTTGGAAATTGTCGCTTCGTCCGTGATCGCCGGACCGAGCGCCGCGGCCGCGACATAAAGCTTGTCGGCAAGCGGGTAGAGTTCGCGCTCCTCGCGTTCGATCCGCAACGCCAGCAAGCCGAAGATCGCTGCCGTCTCGCGGCCGAATTCCGCCCATTTGGCCTCGACCCTTTTGGGGGTCCATGTGTCGTCATAGGCGACATAGTCCGCCGCCAGATCGCCCATTTCCAGTTCGAATTCGCGCGTGATGTGCATCAGGTCCGGGTCGCCGGTCGCCCGCAGGCGCGGATAGAGGATCCAGTCCTCGCATTTCAGGTGGCGCACCAGCATCTCGCGAAGCCGCCCGCGGGCCGACGCGAGCTCGGTCAGCTGCGGCGGCCCCGGGGTGTTGGTCAGTTCGGTCACGATCCGCGCCAGCGCGATCAGCGCCGCATGTTCGGCGCGCAGTCGCTCTATTTCGTGGCTCAAAGGCATAGCTGCTCCAAGCGATACGAACGGGTCCCTCGGGCGTCATCTTGAGGGCACCGCAATGGGAAAGCAAATTGATATTCGATAACGTTCGAAACGCACGAAGGGTCCGCACCGGAATGGACCCTTTCTGCTTCTTGTCGGGTCGGCGGGGCGAGCAGGTGTCAGCGGCCCCGACATGGGAACCGCTCCCCGCCTTGTTCATTGTGACTCGGGATAGCGAAAGGAACGTCGATGGCCGCACGCGCTTACTGGAAGGGGCAGATCCGGCTCGCGCTGGTATCGATCCCGGTCGAAATCTATTCGGCGACCAAATCGGGCGCCGCGGTCACCTTTCGCCAGATCCACGAACCGAGCGGCAAGCCGGTCAAATATGAGAAGGTCGTGCCGGGCATCGGCGCGATCGACCATGACGATATCGTCAAGGGCTTCGAACTGTCGAAAGGCAATTATGTGCTGCTCGACGAAGAAGAGATCGAGGCGGTCAGGCTCGAGAGCAAACGCACCCTGGAGCTCGTCCAGTTCGTCGACACCGACGCGATCGACGTCCTTTATTACACCAAGCCCTATTATGTCGTCCCCGCCGACGAGCTTGCCGAAGAAGCCTATATTGTCCTCCGCGAAGCGCTCAGACGCACGAAGAAGGTCGGTCTCGGCCAGCTCGCGCTGCGCGGGCAGGAGCAGCTTGTCGCGCTGCGCCCCTGCGGGCGCGGCCTCGTGCTCGAAGTGCTGCGCTATGCCGACGAGGTGAACAAGGCGGCGAATTATTTTCGCGACGTCGGGAGCAGCAAACCCGACGCCGACCTGCTCGACCTCGCCGAAACGCTGATCGGCAAGAAGAGCGGCAAGTTCGACGCAAGCGACTATCACAATCATTATGTCGACGCGCTCAAGCGCGTGATCGCCAAAAAGGCGAAGGCGAAGGGCAAGCGCGTGCTCGAGGATGTCGAGGAACCCGCCGAGGTCTCGCGCGGCTCGAACGTGATCGACCTGATGGCGGCGCTGAAAGCCTCGGTCGACGGCAAGAAGAAAGCCCCCGCCGCCGAGGAAAAGAAGACGCCCGCCAAGAAGGTCCCGGCGAAGAAGGCACCCGCCCGAAAGCGCGCCTGACATGGCGAAGCGCGCCGATCCGCTCGCGCAATATAACGCCAAGCGCGATTTCGCGCTGACCCCCGAGCCCGCGGGCAAAATTGCCCCCGGTAAGGGCGACCGCTTCATCGTCCAGAAGCATGACGCGACGCGGCTCCATTACGACTTCCGGCTTGAGGTCGACGGCGTGCTCAAAAGCTGGGCGGTGACCAAGGGCCCGAGCGCCGCCCCCGCCGACAAGCGCCTCGCGGTGCGCACCGAAGATCATCCGATGAGCTATGCCGAGTTCGAGGGAGCGATCCCAAAGGGCGAATATGGTGGCGGCACCGTGATGCTGTGGGATCGTGGCACCTGGGCGCCGATCGCGGGCAAGAGCGCGAAGGACATCGACAAGGGCCATCTTCACTTCACTCTCGACGGCGAGCGAATGAAGGGCGAATGGCTGCTCGTCCGCATGAAGCCGCGCCCGGGCGAAAAGCGCGAGAACTGGCTGCTGCGCAAGGTCGATGATGCTTTTTCGGGCGGCACCGACGATCTTGTCGGCCGCGAACTCACGAGCATCCTCACCGGCCGTACGATGGCCGAAATCGCCGGCGACGAGGGCGGCGAACAATCATTGAAGGGCGCCAAGGGCGCGGCCTTCACGAAAAAGATGCAGGCGGCCGCCGCGCACAACAAGAGGGTCGCCAAACCCGCCGCGAAGGGCAAACCACCCAAATTCCGCCCGCTCCAGCTCGCGACGCTCGTCGACGCCGTCCCCGGTGGTAACGGCTGGTTCCACGAAATCAAATATGACGGCTACCGCGCCGAAATCGCTGCCGCGGGATCGGACGTGCGCGTCTACACGCGCAATGGCCTAGACTGGACCGACAAATTCGCCCCGCTCGTCCGCCACATCGCCGCGCTGGACCTGCCGCCGTGCCTGATCGACGGCGAGATCGTCGCCTATGGCAAGGACGGCAATCCCGACTTCTCGTCGCTGCAAGCGGTGCTCAAGCGCGGCCACGGCGCGCAGGACGAGAGAACGGACCTGCTCTTCTTCGCCTTTGACCTGCTCGAAGAAGGCGGAAAATCGCTCGCCAAGCTCGGCAATCTCGAACGCAAGGAGCGGCTCGAAGCGCTGCTTCGCCACGCAACCCCGCCCGTCGCCGTCGCCGATCATGTCATCGGCGCAGGCGAAAAGCTCTACGCCGCGATGTGCGGTGCGGGGCAGGAAGGCATCATATCGAAACGCGCCGATGCGGCCTATTCGGGACGCCGGTCGAAAAATTGGGTGAAGGTCAAATGCACGCGGCGGCAGGAATTCATCCTCGTCGGCTGGAACCCCTCATCGACCAAGGCGCGCCCCTTCGCCTCGCTCCTCCTCGCGCAGCGCGAGGGCGATGCCCTTGTCTACAAAGGCAATGTCGGCACCGGCTTCGACACCGACACGATGGCCGACCTCGCGAAGAAGTTCGCCGCCCGCGAACGCAAGACCGCGCCGCTCGAAGTCGATGCCGCAACCACGCGCAAGGTCCATTGGCTCAAACCCGATCTCGTCGCCGAAATCGCCTTCGCCGAATTTACCGCGAGCGGATCGGTGCGCCACGCAAGCTTCCTCGGCCTGCGCAGCGACAAGGAGGCAAAAGACGTGACCCCCGAAAAGAAGCAGCCTGCACCCGCTCCGGAAAGCGACGTGAAGATCAGCAGCCGCGACCGCGTGATCTTTCCCGAGGCGAAGGCGACCAAGGGCGACCTCGCCGATTATTATGCCGCGATCGCGCCGGTCATGCTCCCACACACCGCGCGCCGCCCGATCAGCCTCGTCCGTTGTCCGCAGGGGCGCGGCAAGAAATGCTTCTTCCAGAAACATGATTCGGGTTCGTTCGGCGAACATGTGCTGCATGTCCCGATCAAGGAGAAGGACGGCGGGCACGAGGATTATCTCTACGTCGAGGACGCCGACGGCCTGCTCGCCTGCGTCCAGATGGGGACGATCGAATTCCACGGTTGGGGCAGCCATGTCGAAGCGCTGGAAAAGCCCGACCGCATGGTGTTCGACCTCGACCCCGACGAGGGACTCGATTTCGCCGACGTGAAGAAAGCCGCGCTCGACATCCGCCGCCAGCTCGCCGACATCGGGCTGGTCAGCTTCGCGATGCTCTCGGGCGGAAAGGGCGTGCATATCGTCGTCCCGCTCGATCCGGGGCACAGCTGGGACGCGCACAAGGATTTCTCGAAACGCTTCGCCGAGGCGCTGAGCCTCGCCGAACCCGACCGCTTCACCCCGACGATGAGCAAGGCGAAGCGCAAGGGCAAGATTTTCATCGATTACCTGCGCAACCAGCGCGGCAGCACCGCGATCATGCCCTATTCGGCGCGCGCGCGCGAACAGGCGCCCGTCGCGGTGCCGATCGGCTGGGATGCGCTCGCCGATGTCGAAAAAGCGGGGCATTGGACGATCAAGGATGGCGGGGACCTGCTCGACCGCGCCGCGAGCCCCGAACTCAAAGGTTGGGGATTTGCGAACCAGGTGCTTCCGGATTTCTAGCCCATCGGGCCAAGCGCGACTCGCGCACCGGAAATTAGTTAGGGCGCTAAGCGCTGTCAGAATAATACCAATAAAGTACCAAAATTCCGCGCACTTCGCGTGGACGGGGCATAAATTGCGTCAAATTCAGCTTGACGGATAGATTGGTATGTATAAATTTCCCTCAAAATTAGAGCAAAACTTGATCTAAGATCAAAAAGAGGGAGACTTAACATGACCAATGCAAGATATCTGCTCGCTTCGGCCAGCATTGGTACGCTGCTTTTTGCCGCTAGCGCGGCCCACGCCCAAGCCCCTGCCCCGGCCGCCGCCGACGCAGCGGAAAGTGAAATCGTCGTCACCGGCATCCGCGGCTCGCTCCGCGAAGCGATCGACGCGAAGCGTGACCTGTCGGTGATCGCCGACGTCGTGACCGCCGAGGATGTCGGCAAATTCCCTGATAAGAATGTCGCCGAGGCGCTCCAGCGCGTTCCGGGCATCGTCGTCAACCGCGAGTTCGGCGAAGGCGAGCGCGTCTCGCTGCGCGGCACCGCACCGAACCTCACCAAGACCCTGCTCAACGGCCATAGCGTCGCGACCGCCGACTGGTTCATTCTCGACCAGGTCGCCTCGACGCGCAGCTTCAACTACCTCACCCTGCCCGCCGAGATCATCGGCCGCCTCGAAGTCTACAAGAGTCCGCAGGCCGACGTCGAGGAAGGCGGGGTCGGCGGTACGATCAACGTCATTACGCGCAACCCGCTCGACCTCGAACCGCTCACCCTCTCCGCCTCGGTGCAGGGCGTCTATTCGGACCTGTCGGGCAAGTTCGACCCGCAGCTTTCGGGCCTCGTCAGCTGGAAGAATGAAGCCGAAACCTTCGGCGTCCTCGTCGGCGCCATCTATCAGAAGCGCCGCACGCGCCGCGACGGGCTCGAAATCTTTGGCTACCGCTCCTTTCCCGTCGGCGGCGGGCAGAGCGCGCTGGTCCCGACGCTGATCGGTTCGACGATGTTCGAACAGGACCGCGAACGCTATGGCGCCAATATCGGCATCCAGTTCCGTCCGTCGGACGAACTCGAAGTCAACATCACCGGCCTCTATTCGCGCTTCAACGCCGACAACTTCAACCAGAACTATATCGCATGGGGCGAACAGGCACTAGGCGGCGGCGGCACGATCAGCAACGCGGTGGTGCAGGACGGCGTCGCGGTTGCGGGCAATGTCGCGTCGCGCGCCGGCGGCACGCAGGGCTTCGGGGTCGTCTATGACGCGATCGACCGGGCGGCGGTCGCCAAGACCGTCTCGGCCGACTTCGACCTGACGTACCGCCCGACCGACAGCCTGTCGGTGCATTTCAAGGCCGGCTGGACCAAGGCGAACGGCGACACGAGCAACGAGAATTTCATCGAGTTCGCGGGCCCCGGCGCCTTCGCCTATGACCTGCGCAGCGGCCGTCCCGAAGTCAGCTTCTCCAATCCCAACCCGCTCAACCCGGCGGGCATCCGCCCCGACTTTGCGCGTATGCAGTCGGTGACGAACGACGATGAGGAGAAATATTTCTATCTCGACGTCGAAAAGCAGGTCGAATGGGGCCCGATGACCGCGCTCAAATTCGGGGTCAAATATACCGACCACGACCGCGTCGCCGAACGCTTCGCGACCAATGGCGGCGTGTTCACCCCGGGCCTGCGCTGCGGCGCTGCCGCCTGCACCTCGGCCGATTTCGCGACCGGCAGCGGGATGCCCGGCGACTTCCTCGACAATATCGCGGCGCCCGGCACGCTGAAGGATTATTGGCGCGTCGATCCGGCGAAGCTCCGCGCGATCTATGGCGCCCAGACCGCGCCCGGAACCGATCGCTTCCTCGTCCCCGGCAACAGCTATTCGATCAACGAAAAGGCGTGGGGCGGCTATGGCCTCGCGAAATTCGGCGGCGACGGCTGGCGCGGCAATGTCGGCGTGCGCGTGATCGAGACGAAGCAGACCTCGGACGGCTTCATCATCGGCGGCGCGAACCCGCAGTTCACCAATCCGTTCGGCGGCTTTACCCCGTCGACGGCGAAGCGGTCGTACACCGACATCCTGCCGAGCGCGAACCTGTCGGTCGACCTGTCGCCTCAGGTCGTGCTGCGCTTCGCCGCGGGCAAGACGGTGACGCGCCCCGACTTCGTCGACATCACCCCCGGGGTCGATCTCAACGGCACCTTGCTGACCGGCCGCGGCGGCGATCCGAACCTCGATCCGTACCGCGCCAACCAGTATGACCTGTCGATCGAATGGTATCCCGACCGCGAGACGATCGTCGCGCTCGCCGCCTTCTACAAGGATATCCAGTCGTACATCGTCAACACGACCTCGACCGAAATCCTGCCGAGCGTCTTCGTGCCGGGGTCGCAGCCCGCGGGCTGCGTCGCGGCGGGCGGCGGCAATCCGAACCTGTTCAACTGCCCCTATCAGATCAACCGCCGCAGCAACGGCGACGGCGGTCGCAACCAGGGCTTTGAATTCCAGGTGTCGCGCCCGATCTGGGGCGGCTTCGGTGCGGTGGTGAACTACACCTATTCGGACGCCAAGGCGAACAATGGCGATCCGATCCCGGGCAACTCGAAACACTCGCTCAACCTGTCGGGCTATTTCGAGAACGACCTCGTCAGCGCGCGGCTGTCGTATAACTACCGGTCGAAATTCTTCATCGATATCGACCGCGCGGCACCGCTCAACCAAGCCGCGCTGTCGTCGCTCGACGCGTCGGTCAGCGTCAACATCACCGACAATATCGCGCTCACCGCCGACGCGATCAACCTGACCAACCAGAAGATCGAGCAATATTCGGGCACCCGCGACCGCCCGCGCGCGATCTATGACAATGGCCGCCAATTCTATGTCGGCGCACGCCTGAAGTTCTGATCCCCCCGCAACCGGCACCCGGCGCACGCAGCGCCGGGTGCCGGTTCGGACTGCTATTGCGCAGCCGCGCGATAGCGCGTCGGCGGCACCCCGAACCGCCGCACAAAGGCCGTCGCAAAATGGCTGGGTGACGCAAAGCCCGTCGCCAACGCCACCTCGGTCACCGGCTCCTCGCCATACCACAGGCGGCGCGCCGCCTCGTCGAGCCGCGCACGCATCACATATTGCCAAGGGGACAGGCCGAAAGCCTGCTGGAACGCTTCGGTGAAGCGGCGAACGTCGAAGCCGACCAACGACGCCAGTCCGGCAAGGCTATGCTCCGCATCGAGCTGCCCGCGGATCGCATCGACGAGGCGGTTGCGATCCGACGCCGACAGGGCACGATGCCCCGGCACCCGCTCGCGATAGCCATAGAACCGACGCAGATGTTGCTCGAGCGCATCGCCAACCTCATGCGCCGCCATTCGTGCCAGATCGTCGTCGGCGTTGTGCATCAATTCGAACAGCCGCGCCGCCCCATCAAAGAGGACATCGTCGCGATGGCGGACCCGCGCGGCGAGCGGCGCATCGGCGAGCAATGCGATCGGCACGCGCAGTTCGACGAACTCCGCCCGCTCGCCTTGCGCAAGCGCGGCATAGCGGCACGCCGCCGGAATCACCCACAGATCGCCGCGCGACGGCAGCACCGGACCCGAGGGCCCGACCGAAAACTCGCACTCCATCTGGTCGAGCCGGCCGCCCAGGTGGACGACGACGATATGATGATCTTCCTCGAACGCCCAGTCGGTGGGCTGCTCCAGATTTTCGGTTGCGGCAAGAACAGCGAGCCGACCGATCTGCGCCTGATACCGCGCGACGACGTCGCGCCCCGATCGCGGCCTGATACCATCCCAGACGGTTGCGGCTTCGGTCAATCACCCACCTTGCGAGCCCCCACGACTCGCCGAAGATAATATTCGAATATTGTGCCGGAATTTGAAAGCGGACAAGGCGAAAGCGCCTTAGCCTTGGATAATCAACGACCAAGGAGACCAAAATGGCCGATCACAGCATCCAGGGTAAAACCGTCCTCATCGCGGGCGGCGGCAAGAATCTCGGCGGCCTCATCGCACGCGACCTCGCCGCGCAGGGCGCGAGGGCGATCGCGGTGCATTACAACAGCGGCGCCTCGGCCGCCGAGACCGAGGCAACGCTCGCCGCGATCCGCGCCACCGGGGCCGAGGCGGTCGCCTTTCAGGCCGACCTCACGTCCGCCGCTGCGATGGAAAAGCTTTTCGCCGACACGATCGCCGCGATCGGCCGCCCCGACATCGCGATCAACACTGTCGGCAAGGTGCTGAAAAAGCCCTTCACCGAGATCAGCGAAGGCGAATATGACGAGATGACGGCGGTCAATTCGAAGACCGCCTTCTTCTTCCTGAAGGAGGCGGGCAAACATGTGAACGACAATGGCAAAATCTGCACGCTCGTTACATCTTTGCTCGGCGCCTACACGCCCTTCTACGCCGCCTATGCGGGGACCAAGGCGCCGGTTGAACATTTCACCCGCGCCGCATCGAAAGAGTTCGGGACACGCGGCATTTCGGTGACCGCGATCGGCCCCGGTCCGATGGACACCCCCTTCTTCTACCCCGCCGAGGGCGCGGATGCGCAGGCCTATCACAAGTCCGCCGCGGCGCTCTCTGCCTTCACGAAGACCGGGCTCACCGACATTCAGGATATCGTGCCGTGGATCCGTATGCTGGTATCGGACGGCTGGTGGATGACCGGCCAGACGATCCTCGTCAACGGCGGCTACACGACCAAGTGACCCCTCCCCCTGCCGCTATCCCGGCGGCCGGGACAGCCGGGCGGATGGCGCACCTCCGCGCTATCCGCCCGATTTGTCGGAAAAGCCGAATCGATCGGCGCCCGGCCTGACCGGAGCCGTCACAGTCCGGCCGCCGCGATTATTCGCAGCAGCGGTCAGGGTCGTCCGACGCATCGAGGGCGACGAGCAGCCCGACCCCCGCGAGGAGGGCGAGACCGCCGACGACGACCGCCACGGTCCCCGCGTCGGACATGTTGCTGCGCCCCTTCGCCGGCGTCGACCGGCCGGGCGCATAGTGCGCCGGTGTCAGCCGCTGCCCGGCGAGCGAGAGATGCGGCGATCGCTCATCGCCCGAAAAGCCGAATTCGAGCCCCTCGCCAATGCGCCACGCGGGGCCCTTCAGCCCCGCCCCGTCGCTCCGCTGCATCGGCGCCATGGTCAAGCCGACGCGAAGCTTCCGTGCCTCGTCGCTTTTCGTTCCGCCGAGCGGGATGCGCAGGCGCGCGCCGACAAAGCCCCCCGTCGCGACCGGACCGGCGCCGTTCAGAGGAACGCTGCCCTCGATCGTCTGGGCGTGGAGCGGCGACGCGCAGCAGGACAGCAGCGCAAGCGATGCGGCGATGGATTTCATGGTCATTGGATGCCCCTCCCTGAAACCCGATCCTCGCCCTGAAATACGGCCGAAGAATGGCCACGGATTGCCGCCCGCGCCGCCATTGACAGCTTCCCGCCCCTAACGCCGCCTGACCCCGTAATCGATCCGGATCCGGACCCAGGCGCCCACCAGCGGCCGTCCGCCAAGGCGCGGGGGCCGCACCTGGAACGCCCACGCCGCGGCGAGCACCGCGCGATTGATCTGCGATCCGTTCGGATATTCGTCGAGCCCGACGCAATCCTCGACGCGATAATCGGGCGCAGTGCGGCAAGCGATCAGCCCCCATCCGGGCCCGCTGGCGGTCGACAAATAGCCGCGAAGCTCATCGTCTCTCGGCTCGCGATACCAGGCCGCCGCATAGAGCGGCTCGCCATTGGGAGCCGTCCCCACCCGCTCGGTGTCGCGCGAGGCGGAGGAGCCGCCGCCGGTGTTGGGCGGCCCATAAACCTTCCCGCTCGGCGGACGAACCGGCGTCGGCGGAAGCGCCGGCGCGGGCGGCTGTTCGGTCGGCTTCGTTATGATCGGCGGGACCTTCGGCTCCACGGGTCGCGGGGGCAGCACTTCTTCGGCTACCGGCCGCGGCGGCACGGGCGGCTCTTCGGCCTGCTCGCGCTTCGCGCTGCTCGGTTTCGGCGCTTCCGCTGAAATCTGGCTGGCCTCGAGGCTCACCACGCTGACACGCGTCTCGCGATAGTCGGGCTCCGCTTCAAAGCCAAAGGAGAGCAGCAGGAGCAGCAGGAGCGCGGGGATCAGAACCGCCAGGCTGATGGCAAGCGTGCGGCGCCCCGCCCCGATGCTGAGCTGTTCGACATAGGGAGTGGCTGGAACAGGGCTCAGCTGAAGCAATCTTTGGTGGCGGCGTCGGCTGGTCGGGGCGCCTGGGGCCAGGTTCGCGACGGATAGTGGGGCACCAGGCCTTTGACAAGGGCGGCGCCGTTCGACCACGAAATTGCGCGCGGACCTTTCACCCGACCTCGCGCCATTCCCCCGGCGCCAGCGCGCCAAGCTCCCACCCCCCGATCCGCCAGCGCACCAGCCGCAGCGTCGGATAGCCGACCGCGGCGGTCATGCGGCGAACCTGGCGGTTGCGGCCTTCGGTGATCGTCAGTTCGATCCAGCTGTCGGGAACGCTCTTGCGGTATCGCACGGGCGGGTCGCGGTCCCACAGCAGGGGCGGGTCGATGCGGCGGACGGTCGCGGGGCGCGTCATGCCATCGTTCAGTTCGACTCCGGCACGCAGCTGATCGAGGCTCGCCGCGTCGGGCTCGCCCTCGACCTGCGCCAGATAGGTTTTGGGCGTCTTGTGCTTCGGCGACGAAATGCGCGCCTGCAGCGCGCCGTCGTCGGTCAGGATCAGCAGGCCTTCGCTATCGCGGTCGAGCCGCCCGGCCGGATAGACGCCGGGCACGTCGATATAGTCGGACAGCGTCGCGCGCGCCTCGGGCGTGCCGCGATCGGTGAACTGGCTGAGCACGCCGTACGGCTTGTTGAACAGGATCAACCGTCCCAACGCTTGGACTCCCACAGGATGGAAATGCGCCACCCGATGCGGAGGACTGACGTGCATCGAACCGGAGCGGCGGACGACTCCCCGCCGCTGGCGCCCCGCCCTCATGCGCTTCGCCGGACGTCAATTCAAGCCGTTGTTGCCCGTCCGACGGCGGTCAGAAGGCGGACGGCTGCGCCGCCGCGCCCGTATCGGGGCTGCTGCCGGGACGCCCGCCCTGAGCATTGACCGCCTCAACGGTCAGCGCCAGCGGATACAGCCCTGCGTCCTCGCGCTCGATGCGCGCGGCAAGCGCTTCGAGTATCCCCTTGGTCGCGGCGCAATAGCCCGCCCAGTCCGCCGCGATCGCGTCGGGCAGCCATTGGCGGCTATAATCGGTGAACGCCTCCGAAATATGCCCCATTTCGTCGACGTAATTCTGCGCGGTGTCGGTCAGCTGGCGGTCACCGCTGGCAAGAAGCGAGGGATAGAGCACCCAGTCTTCGCGCTTCAGATGCGCGATCAGCTCGGTGCGGAACCGCGTGCGCACCGCGTTGAAATCCTCGCGCGCTTTCGCATCGTGCGGGAATGCCCCCGCGACATGGCGTCCCAAATGACCGGCGAGCGAGAGCAGTCGGCGATGCTCGTTCCTGAGCCGTTCGATTTCCACGCGCATCGTCATCGCCATCTCTCCTCTGTGCAGGAGAGTCGGATGCTATGCTTGTCGCGTGAAAAAAGAATTGAACCGCCGGTAACGCCGCGTTCACAAAAAACGCAGCGCTACCGCCGATACTGTAATTACGCCGCTTCTTTCTTGCGCGATGCTTTCTTGCGCTCATGCGGGTCGAGCAGCGTCTTGCGGATGCGGATATTCTTCGGGGTCACTTCGACCATCTCGTCATCGTCGATATAGGCGATCGCCTGTTCGAGCGTCATGCGCTTCGGCGGGGTCAGGCGGATCGCGTCGTCCTTGCCCGTCGAACGGAAGTTGGTGAGCTGCTTCGACTTCATCGGGTTGACCTCGAGGTCGTCGGGCTTCGCATTTTCGCCGATGATCATGCCCTCATACAGCGCCTCGCCGGGCGAGACGAAGAGGATACCGCGCTCTTCGAGCGGGCCCAAGGCATAGGCGACGGCTTCGCCATTGCCGTTCGAGATCAGGACGCCATTCTTGCGGCCCTCGATCACGCCCTTGTACGGGCCGTACTTCTCGAACAGACGGTTCATAATCCCGGTGCCGCGCGTGTCGGACAGGAATTCGCCATGATAGCCGATCAGGCCGCGCGAGGGACCCGAGAAGGTGATCCGCGTCTTGCCGCCACCCGACGGGCGCATGTCGGTGAGGTCGGCCTTGCGGACCTGCATCTTCTCGACAACCGTGCCCGAATGTTCGTCATCGACGTCGATCACGACGGTTTCATAAGGTTCGGTGCGCTTGCCGGCCTCGTCCTCGCCATAGAGGACCTTCGGACGGCTGATGCCGAGCTCGAAGCCTTCGCGGCGCATCGTTTCGATGAGCACGCCGAGCTGAAGCTCGCCGCGGCCCGCGACTTCGAAGCTGTCCTTGTCGGCGCTTTCGGTGATGCGGATCGCGACATTGGTTTCGGCTTCGCGGAACAGGCGGTCGCGGATCATGCGGCTCGTCACCTTGCTGCCCTCTCGGCCCGCCATCGGCGAATCGTTCACGGCAAAGCGCATCGACAGCGTCGGCGGATCGATCGGCTGCGCGGCGATCGGGGTGCTGACGCTGGTGTCGGCGATGGTGTTCGCGACGGTCGCCTGCGCGAGGCCCGCGATCGCGACGATGTCGCCCGCGCGCGCTTCCTCGACGGGAACGCGGTCGAGCCCGCGGAACGCGAGCAGCTTCGACGCACGGCCGGTTTCGATGACCTTGCCGTCCATGTCGATCGCGTGGATCGGCTGGTTGACCTTAACCGTGCCCGACTGGACGCGGCCGGTCAGGATGCGGCCGATGAAATTGTCGCGGTCGAGCAGGGTGGCGAGGAAGGTGAAGGGCGCGTCTTCGGGCAGGCCCGGGGTCGGGACGTGCGACACGATCGTCTTGAACAGCGGCTCGAGCGTGCCTTCGCGCGCGTCGGGGCTGTCCGAGGCGAAACCGCCGCGGCCCGAGGCGTAGAGGATCGGGAAGTCGAGCTGTTCGTCATTGGCTTCGAGCGTCAGGAACAGTTCGAACACCTCGTCGAGCACTTCGGCGGCGCGCGCGTCGCTGCGGTCGATCTTGTTGACGACGACGATCGGCTTGAGGCCGAGCGCGAGCGCCTTGCCGGTCACGAACTTGGTCTGCGGCATCGGGCCTTCGGCGGCGTCGACGAGCAGGATGACGCCGTCGACCATGCTGAGGATGCGCTCGACCTCACCGCCGAAGTCGGCGTGGCCCGGGGTGTCGACGATGTTGATGCGCGTCAGGTCGGCGCCTTCGCCCCACTCGACCGAGGTGCATTTCGCCAGGATGGTGATCCCGCGTTCCTTTTCCAGATCGTTCGAATCCATCGCGCGCTCTTCGACGCGCTGGTTGTCGCGGAACGTGCCCGACTGGCGGAACAGCTGGTCGACGAGGGTGGTCTTGCCATGATCGACGTGCGCGATGATGGCGATATTGCGCAAAGACATGCGGAAGGGCCTTATTGGAAGGGGGCAGCGCCCGGAGCGCCGCGAAACGCCGCGCCCCTAACAGAATGGGTGCTGCGGCGCAACATGATTGCCGATGGCGCGCTTTATCGCAGCGATCGCGCCAAATGCTCTGCATTGTAGAGCGAGCGGCCCTCCGCGCGGCGCAACCGCTTTGCCACCCCCTTGTTGAAATCGGCTTTCCAGCGTTCGAGAGCGGGCGAGATCCGGGCGAGGTCGAGCATATCGCCAATCACCTGCAATTCGCGCGAAGCGCCGAGTAGCGCCGCGCGCTCGCGGCCAAAGCCCGGCCCCGCGTAGCGCTCGGCGATCAAACCAAGTTGATGGCGCATCGCCGCAATCGCGAGCCGCGCGCCTTGCGGATCGGCGCGATCCAGCATCAACTCTGCGCCCGCGACGCCGTCGCCGATAGCCGAAAGCTGATCGCCGAGACGCCGCCCAACGCTCGGCTCGCCGGGACAGGCGCGCACCGCGCGAACATAGGTGGCCAGCGCGTCGAGCATCGCGGGGGTTGGCTCCTGCCCGCCGAATTCCTCGACGATTAGGTTGCGAACAAAGGCTTCGAGCACACGCGTATCGGGATCGCGCGCTACCTTTCCCGGCATCGCGAGATCGGGAATCGCAACGGGATCGAACCGCGCATTGCCGCGCGCCGCACTGAAGAAACTGTTCGTGACGTCGGCCGTCCCCGGCGCCGCCGACACGCCCGCGAGCAGAAAATGCGGATTACCGCGCCCATTGATATGGCAGCTCGCGCAGCTCAGCCCCGCCTTCGCCGCCTGCCCGCCGAGCAAGGTCGGTGTGCTGAATAAGGCGCGTCCACTACGGACAAGCTGCGTGTCACTAGCAAGACAGGTCGCGGGCTGTTCCGACAAGAGCGCCTGTTCGGACCCCGGCGCGGTCCAGCGCAGTTGCTCGAAAGCCGGCGGCGCATCCCGCGTCGCCGCGACCCCGACGAGCAGCGCCGCGAACGCGGTCAGCTTGCGGATGAACGCCCCGCCGCGATCCAGCGCTTCAGCTCGTCGACCTCGTGACAGCCGAAACCGCAGATCGCCTCAAGCTTTGCCAGATGCGCCCTGGCGCCCGCCACGTCACCGCGTTCGAGCTTCAGTTCGCCATAATATTCGAGCGCGCCGCGATGCGTCGGCGCGATGGCGAGCGCCTCGCGATAATAGGTCTCGGCCGCATCATAGCGTTTGAGCTTGCGGTTCGCGAAACCCAGATAAGTCAGCACATCGGGATGCGGCCCCGCCGCCCACAGCGCCGCGTCGAGCTTGGCGATCGCGGCTTCGTAGCGATGCTCGTTGATCAGGCCAACGGCGGCAACATAGGTCGCATCGAGCGTCTCGGCCGCGGCCAGCCGCACCTCGGGCTCGACCGCGCTTTGCACCTGCGGCCCCGCGGCCACCGCCGCATCGAGTTTAGCAACCGCATCGGCGAGCTTCGCGGCATCGGCGCAGGTGCCGCCGCAGCCTTCCTGCATCGCCTTCAGCGCCGCGGCCTGCTCGGCCGCCTTTTCCGTCTTGCCGAGCTTCGCCTGCGCGATGCCGAGGTCGCGGCGCGCGACGACCATCTTCTCGTCATAGCGCACCGCGGCTTCGAGCGGCTTCACCGCGCGCGAGAAATCGCCCTGCGCCATATAGCTCGCGCCGAGCAGATAATTGGCCTGGGGGTTCTTCGGGACCGCGGACACGACCTTTTTGAACGCTTTCGCCGCCTCGTCATATTTGCCCGAGGCGAAGGCGTCAGCGCCTTTCTTGTAATCGACCGTTGGGTCGTAGCTGCTCTGGCTCGGCGGTGCGCTGCCGCCCCCTCCGCCGCCACCCGCAGCAAAGGCGAGCGGCGCGACGAAGAGCGCGCAAGCAGCGGCGATGGATAGTGAAGATCGATAGCGCATGACGAGTCTCTCCCGCGGTCGATACGGGCGCCAGCCTATCACAAATGCGGCCCTCGCGGAACGAGGAAGCGACGGTCAGACCATCGCGATCAGCCGCTCGACCTCCTGCCCGGCGACGCGCGCGGCACGGACGAGATTGGCGTGAAAATCGCCCGCGCTGTCGCCGTTCGCTTCGTCGGTGACCGCCTTGATCGCCGCCCAGGGCTTGCCCAGCCGCGCCGCGACCTGCGCCACCGCTCCGACCTCCATATCGACGAGTGTCGCGCCGAGCGCCGCTAGGTCGGCAGCGGCATCGGGGCACGCGACAAAGCTGTCGCCGCTCGCGATGCGCGCGTGCGGCAAGCCGAGGCCGGGGTCGGCCACCGCCGAAAAATGCGCCTCCCCGGCTTCGCCGATCGGCCATTCGCCCGCGCGGTAGCGGCGAAAAAGGCCGGGCTGGCTGGCGCCATAATCATGCTGCAGTGCCTCGGCGAGCCAATAGGCGCCGGGCGCCGCGCCCAGCGAGCCGCACGTTCCCATCATCAGCAGCATATCGGCATCGCCCGCCAACGCGCCCGCACAAAGCGCCGCGTTCACCTTGCCGAGCCCGCACGTTGCGATGGTGAGTCTGTGGCCCGCGACGGCCAGCCGCCGTTCGGCAAACAGTCCGCCGACGCGCTCGCCGGTGCCGGGAAACAGCGCATCGGCCTCTTCGGGCAGCGCGGCGAGGATCAGGATATGGGCCATGGCTGCTTCTAACCCCGCAGATCACAAACGCCAGTGTCCCCGCGAAGGCGGGGACCCATCTCCGACCGGTTCAACATGGAACAGCCAGGAGATGGGCCCCTGCCTTCGCAGGGACACGGGGTCTTGCCAAGCGCGCGTCTCCCCGCCATCGCTCAACTCAATGCTCACCCGCATCTTTCCCGACCGCTTCGTCCCCGTCCTGTTCGCGACAATCCTGCTCGCGAGCCTGCTCCCGGTGCGCGGCGCCGCGGTGCCAATCGCGGGAGGCGTTTCGACCGCGGCGATCATCTTCCTCTTCTTCCTCAACGGCGTACGCCTGCCGCGCGATGAGGTTTTGCACGGCATCCGCAACTGGAAGCTGCAAGGAAGCGCGCTCGCTTTCTGTTTCGGCTTTATGGCGCTGCTCGGCCTCGCGGCGCAGGCGGCGACCGCGCCGCTGCTCCCCGCGACGCTCGCGCTCGGTTTTCTCTTCCTCGGCATCCTGCCTTCGACCGTCCAGTCGGCGACCGCCGCGAGCAGCCTTGCGGGCGGCAATGTCGCGGCGAGCGTCGTCGCGGCGGCGCTGCTCAACCTCAGCGGGGTGGCGCTCTCGCCCCTGCTCTTCGCGCTGCTCGCGGGCAGTGCGGGCGAGATCCATGGTGAGGCGGTGCTGCGCATCGTTTCGATCCTGCTCGTGCCGTTCGTCGCCGGGCAACTCGTGCAGCGCTGGCTGCGGCCGTGGGTGCTCGCGCACCGCGGGCTTGCAACCTTCATGGACCGCACCGCGATCGCGATCGCGGTCTATGTCGCTTTCTCGGCCGCCGTCGTCGCGGGGATCTGGAGCCTGCTCGACGCGCGCGAGATCGCCATCGTGTTCGCCGCGGTCGCGGCGCTGCTTACGCTCTCGTTCGGCGGCGCGTGGGCACTCGGCGGGCTGCTGAAGCTCGCACGGCCCGACCGCATCACGTTGCTCTTTTCGGGGGCGCAAAAGAGCATCGCGGTCGGCGCACCGCTCGCCGCGACGCTTTTCCCGCCCGCCATCGCCGGCATGGTGCTCGTTCCGATCCTCGTCTATCATATGGCGCAACTGATCCTGTCCGCGTGGATCGCGCCGGTGCTGCGGTCGGGACAGGGTGTGGTACTTGAATAACACAGGACCGCATGCCATATAGGCAGGCGGCCCAAATTCTCTCTGTGGGTGGCTGGAAGGAAGACGAATGAGCGAACTGACCGCGACGGCAACCGCGACCGACGAGCTGAAGCTGACCCCGCCCGATCCCGTGCCCGCGGTTTCCCCTGAAAAGGCCGCCGGCCTGGTGCCGCTGTCGACCGAGCAGAAATCGAAGCTCGAGGAACGCGTCGACGGCTTCATCGACGACCTCGTCGCGCAAGACGTCAATTCGCCCGCCTTCGGCCAGAAGGTCGACCAGATCACCAACATGGGCCGCAAGGAAATGCTGGAGGCGGCGAACCAGTCGAACCGTTTCCTCGACCGCCCGATCAAGGCGATGGACCGCGACACCGACATCGGGATGAACCTGATCGAGCTTCGCAACACCGTCGAGCGGCTCGACCCGTCGGCGAACGGCAAGCTTCTGAGCAAGCGCGGCTTTTTCGACAAGATTCTCGGCAACAAAGTGGGCAATTATTTCGCGCAATACCGCAGCGCGCAGACGCATATCGGCGGCATCCTGACCGCGCTCGCCAACGGCAAGGATGAGCTGTTGATGGACAATGCCGCGATCGACGTCGAGCGCCGCAAGCTGTGGGAAGCGATGGGCAAGCTCGAACAGATGGTCCACATCGCGGGCACGCTCGACGCCAAGCTCGAAGCCAAGGCGACCGAACTCGACGGCGTCGATCCCGCGAAAGCCAAGGTGATCCGCGAGAATGCGCTTTTCTATGCGCGCCAGCGGACGCAGGATTTGCTGACCCAAATGGCGGTGACGGTGCAAGGCTATCTCGCGCTCGACCTCGTCAAAAAGAATAATGTCGAGCTGGTGAAGGGCGTCGACCGCGCCTCGACGACGACCGTCGGTGCGCTCAAGACCGCGATCACCGTCGCGCAGGCGATGACGAACCAGAAGCTGGTGCTCGAACAGATCACCGCGCTCAACACGACAACCGCGAACATCATCGACGGCACGTCGAAGATGCTGAAGGACAACACCGCGCGCATCCACGAACAGGCGGCGTCGAGCACGATCCCGATGGAAACGCTGCAGCGCGCGTTCCAGAATATCTATGACACGATGGACGCGATCGACACCTTCAAGCTGAAGGCGCTCGACAGCATGAAGACGACCGTGACGACGCTCGAGGGCGAGGTCGCGAAGTCGAAGGGCTATATCGCGCGCGCCGAGGGCGCGAGCCAGGCGCAGGCCAGCGTCGGCGGCGCCGACAGCCCGCTCGCGTCGCTCGAAGGCTAAGGCAAAATATGAGCATGAGCGAAGTCGACAAGATCCGCATTTCGGCCGCCTCGGCGATCGAACGGTCGCGCGAACGCCGCCGCCCGATCGGCACCAAGAGCGTCGCGCTGCGCCGTCAGCACCTGTATAAAAAGCTCGGCCGTGTGCTGATCGCGGGCGGGATCGTGCTGATCGGCGCCGCGGTGTTCGGCGCACTGATCCAGCCGCTCGGTTTCACCGGGCTGCTCGCGCTGTTCATCCTCCTGATCGGGGTCGCGGTGCTGTTCGGCCGCTCGCCCTTTCCCGAACCGCGCCAGGCCGATCTGCCCAAGACCGACCTCAAGCAGCTCGCGGGCCGCACCGAAATCTGGCTCGAGGCACAGCGCCCCGCGCTCCCGGCCCCCGCGCGCCAGCTCGTCGACGGCATCGGCGTCCAGCTCGACCTGCTCGCGCCGCAGCTCCAGACGCTCGACGCGGCGAGCCCCGCAGCGGCGAATATCCGCAAGCTCGTCGGTGAGGATTTACCCGAACTCGTCGCGGGCTATCAGCGCATTCCCGCGGGCCTCCGCACCGAAGCGCACGCCGGGCGCACTCCCGACGAGACGCTCGTCGGCGGATTGAAGATGCTCGAAAGCGAGATCGGCAACGCCGCGCGCAGCCTCGCCGCGGGCGAGCTCGACAAGCTCGCGACGCGCGAACGCTATCTCCAGCTTAAATATCAGGGCATCGATGGCGAGGATGTGCCCGCCAGCTAAAGCCGGACGCGCTAGGCTTGCCGCCAGCGCTGCGTCCCGAACCAGAGCAGCAGGATAAGCAGCAGCGGCGGCGCAAGCCCCCAATGCGTCGCTCCGGCAAGCGGCGCGAGCAAGGGCGCCGACGACAAGAGCCACAGCGCCGCGAGCAACGCGCCGATCGCCAGCGCCTCGAACGCAAAGCTGCGCCAGAAGCGCCTCCGCGCGCGGGCATAAGCCGCCTGCGCATCGATCGCGCGCTCGACCCCGGCCGCAAAGCCGCGATCACCCGGCCGCGCGGGCGGCGCCAGCATCGCGGCCAGCATCGCGTCGATGTTCTGATCGTCCGGCGCCGTCATGCGTCCGCTCCTTCGCCGATCATCTTCTGCGCCTTTGCCCGCCCGCGCAAGACGAGCGATTTGAGCGTCCCCAATGGCAGGCCCATGATCGCCGCCGCCTCGCCATGCGACCAGCCATGGCCGAAGCATAAGGTGAGCGCGGCGCGCTCTTGCGGCGACAAGGCGCCGAGCAACCGGTTGGCGTCGATCGCGGCGTCGCTTGCCGGGCGCGGATCGGCCGAGCTTGCGATATCCTCTCCTCCCAGGAGTCCCTCGCGCCGCTGCGCGGTGCGCCGCTGGTCGAGGAACAGCCGCCAGCCGATCCCCATGACCCACGCCGCATAACTCCCCTGCCCCCGATATTCGCCCGCGCGCTGCCACGCGCGGACAAAGGCTTCCTGCGCCAGATCGTCGGCGTCGCATCCGGCGGCGCGGGACAGGAAGGCGCGCAATCGCCCCTCGTGCCGCAGCACGAGAAGCTGGAAAGCGGCACGATCTCCTCCGGCGACACGCTGGTTGAGGGCCCAATCTTCATCGGCGCGGTCCTCATCACGCAGCGGCGCGCTCCTCAGCAGCCGCGGCGCGCGCGAGGCGGCGGCGGACGAGGAGCGCGATGCCGACAAAGGCAGGGAAGAGCGCGGCGCCCGCCGAAATGCGGATCAGCTGCTCATTCCCCTGGATCAGCCCGAAGCCCGCCATCGCGAGCCCGATCGCGAGCAGCACGAGCGCGTTGCGATCGTCGCCGCCTGCCGGTTCGCCGGCGCCTTGCGGGCCGAGATGCTCATAGGGTTTGTTGAGCTTGTCGATCAGCGGGCTGACCGCATCCGACTTAGCCTCGAGCGCACGGCGGATCGAGCGATGCAACATCCAGGCGTGGAGCAGCCGCGCGAGCAGGAAAAAGCCGACGACGAACAGCGCGACCATCGTGATATTTTCGAGCCAGCTGAAGAAACTGTCGCTGACCGCGACCAGCTCGGTGGTCGGCGGGGGCGCAGGCACATAAGAGGCGACTTCGCGCGGGCTGATATAGGCGGCGACCTCTTCGGCGCTGATCGATTCCCCGGCCGGCACCGTAATCGTCGTGACCGCAGGGGGCGCCGCCGCGGGAGCGGACGCAGTGGCGGCAGCGGCCGCGGCGGCAATCAGAATACCCATCAACATATCTCCCCGTCATGCCATTTCGGCATGGTGAAACCACAGGCGGCGGCCTCCGGCAAGGCGGGGATGATCTGCACCGGGGAGCGCATATCAACCACCTCGGGGCGCCACCGCCCGGACCGGCGCAGTGGCCGATCACGGACTGGACGCCACGACGCGCGCCGGTGGATGCAAGGGGGAGAGATTATTTTGGGGCGAAGAGCCTAGAGCCCTTCGCCGCCCGTCCAGTGCGCGTTGACGAGGCGGCGCGCGAGCGCGCTCACCTGATTGCGGATATCGGGGACCGCGACGACTTCCCACAGGTCGCCGCGCGTCATCGGACCGATGGCGAGGATATGTTCCGACGACCGCCCCGACGCATCGACAATATGCCCGTCGCGGTCGATATCGAGCCCGAGGCGGAGCGCATCGGGGCGGATCCGCCGCGCACCGAGCAGCCTTTTCACCAGCGGGTCCGACGAGCGCAGCAGATCGCCCTGCGGCCCGGTGCAGTTGATCATCCGCGCCGCGCGCGTCGTCATTAACTCGGCTTCGCCGCGCGGCAGCCACGCGACGGCGAGCGCGTCGGGTTCGACCGCGACATGCGCGATCTTGCCCGCGCGGAAATGGAGCTGCCCCGACGCGACAAGCGCGTCGATCCGGTCGGCGACCTCAGGCGCGAGCCGGTGGCGATGGACATCCCAGAAGGGGCGCAGATGGCGCAGGAAGCGCGCGCGCTTGTCGGCATCGGCGGCCGACCACATCATCTGCGTTATCGGGCGGATCGAATCGACGACAAGCCGCCAATCGCGGTCCTTCGCTTCGCCCCGCGCCCAGCGCACCAGTTCGGAAAGATCGGGCGCGGGTTTGGCAAGCACCGGCTTGGGGCGCGGGAGGCCGTCGATATGGCGATGCGGGCGCAGCCCGCGGCGCGAGAGCGCAGTGATCGGTCCTTCGAAGCCTTGCGCGACGAGCCGCAGGATCACGTCGACCGCGGTGAGCCCCGTGCCGACGACGAGCAGCGGCGCCTCTTTGCCCAGCCCCTCCTCGAACGCGCTCGCCCACGGATCGCCGATATAGCGATGTGACGGCAGGTGCGCGCCCTCGATCGCGGGCGGGTCGTGCGGCGGCAGATTGCCGATCGCGAGCACCGCGCGGTCGGCCTCGATCAGCCCGCCGTTGACGAGCCCGAGCGTGACCTGCCCGCGCTTCTCCTCGATATCGAGCACTTCGTCGTCGACGAGCTTCAGCCGCCGGCCATATTTTTCCATCGCCGCGCGCAGCGTCTCGCGCAAATAGCGGCCATAGGTCGCGCGCGTCACGAACGCCGCCTCGCAGCCGAGCCCGCGCGCGGCTAGCCATTCGCAGAAATGGTCGGGCCGGTCGGCAAAGGCGCTCATATTGCCGGCGCGGACGTTGAGCAGGTGCGAGGTTTCGGTGCTGCTGTACGCGACCCCGGCGCCCATCCGGTGCCGGTCGCGCTCGATCAGCAGGACCTCGACATCGGGCTGTTCGAGCAGGTTGATCGCGAGCAAGGTCCCCGAGAAACCCGCGCCGACGATCGCGACGCGCGTCGCGGTGCGAAAGCGCGGACGCGGCGAATGAAGCTGGGCTTCGATCATCCTCATCGGGTTACCACGTCGCCCGACACCGTCACGCGTTCGAGCGCGCGATATTCGGGCCAATAATCGCCGACGGCATAATGCTGGGTCGAGCGATTGTCCCAGATGCCGATCGCATTCGGGGTCCAGCGGAAACGAACCTGATATTCGGGCACCTTGATCCGGTCGAAGAGCAGGCGGAGCAGGCTGTCGCTGTCCTCCTCGCTCACGCCGACGATGCGGCTGGTGAAGGTGTAGTTTACGTAGAGAATCTTCCCGCCCGTTTCGGGGTGCGAGCGCACGACCGGGTGGCGCACCGGCGGGAAATCGCGCGCGAGCTGCGCGCGCTTTTCCTCGGTCACGCGGCCGCCGAAGCTGCGCACGATGTCATGCTCGGCCTCGAGCCCGTCGATCCGGTCCTTCACCGGCTGCGGCAGCCCGGCATAGGCAGCGACGGTGTCGGCCCACATCGTATCGCCGCCGAGCGGCGGCAGGTGCCGCGCGCGCAGGACCGAGGCAATCGATGGCCGTTCGCGGAATGTCACGTCGGTGTGCCATTTATTATACGCCTGGAACGGCGCGAGCGTCTCGGCGGTGAGCTGGACACCCTCGACGCCTTCGATCTTGAGGATTTCGGGATAGCCTTCGACCGAGGGGATCACCGGATGGCCTTCGAGATCGCCGAACAGTTCGCCGAGCCGGACATGGCTTTCGTGGCTGATATCCTGATCGCGAAAGAAGATAACCTTGAAACGCAGCCACGCGGCGCGGAGCAAATCAACCTCCTCCGACGAGAGCGGTCGGTCGAGATCGAGCCCGCCGATCTCGGCCCCGATCGTCGGAGTTGAGGGCGAAATCGCCACGCCGAGCGATCGCGCGGTCTCGAACAGGTCGGGGGTGTTCAGCTGCGTGGCCATGGGCAGTCCTTTCGCTCGTTCGATTCGGAAATACGTCCCGGAACAGCGAAAGTAACTCAACTGATATGATTGACAAGACCTAACGCGCCGAAACGCATGATATGCACGATCTATGGTCGATAGGGGATGGCGTCGGGCAGGATCACGCCAACCTCCTGTGCATAACGATCCCATGCCGCCGCAAGCTCGGCCTTGTGGTCGGGATGGGCGAGCGACAGGTCGCGCGTTTCGCCGGGATCGCGCGCGATATCGAACAATCGCCAGATGCCGTCGCCGACATCGGTGAGCTTCCAGTCGCCGCGGCGATAGGCGCGCGATCCGAACAGCTCGGCGCCGACGCCGTCGTCCGCCCCATAAACGCGTGCATCGGCATTTTTCAGCCATGCGGCCCACGACCGACCGGTGATCGGCACGACCTTGCGTCCCGCGACCTGCGTCGCCTTCGCATCGGCGCCCGCAAGGTCGAGCAGGGTCGGCGCAATATCGGCGACCGAGAGATATTGTGTTTCAGCCCCTTTGCGCGCTGCAATCCCCGCACCGCTGATAAACGCGACCGCGCGCGTGCCGCCCTCGCTCTGATAGCCCTTGGTCAGCCACGACGGCGCGGTGGCCGCCTGCGCCCAGCCCGCGCCATAGGTGAGGTACGACGACACCGCGCCGCGATTGGCGAAGCTGTTGTCGGCGCTCTTCAGCGAGCCGGCCAGCATCTGCGCGCCCGTCGTTTCGACATCGAGCGCCTCGGCGCCATTGTCGGCGAGGAAGACGATCACGGTGTTGTCGAGTTCGCCCGAGGCGCGCAGCGTTTCGATCACGCGCCCGACATTCTGGTCGAGCCGGTCGACCATCGCGGCATAGATTTCCATGTTACGCGCGGCGAGCCGCTGTTGATCGGCGGTCAAGGAATCCCAGCTGCCGTCGCGGTTGCGCGGCGTATGCGCGACAACGTCGGGCGCAAGGATGCCGAGCTCACGCTGCCGTGCAATGCGGCGTGCGCGCAGCACGTCGAAGCCTTCGTCATAGCGCCCCTTATAGCGCGCAATATCCTCTGCCGGCGCTTGCAGCGGCCAATGCGGCGCGGTGAAAGCCAGATAGCCAAAGAAGGGCCGCCCGGCTTTCCCCTTCACGGGCCGCTCGCCGAGAAAATCGATCAGCCGCGTCGCGAAATAATCGCTCGAATAGAAATCCGTGGGCAAGCGCGCGACGATCTTGCCGTCCTCGCGATAGGTCGCGATCCCGCGTGTCCCGGGGCTCGCTTCGGGCTGGATGTCGGTTCCATAATGATTGTGCCCGCCCTGCAATAACGCAAAGCTGCGCTCGAACCCCCGCGCATGCGGATCCTGCTCCGGGGTCAGGCCAAGGTGCCATTTGCCCGACAGCAAGGTGCGATAGCCACTGGCGCCCAGCCGCTCGGCGAGCGTCGCAACGTCGCTGCGCAAATAGCCCTCATACCCCGGCTTGCCCTGCTGGTTCGGCCGGATCATTTCGGCCATCGTGCCGAGCCCTGCGCGGTGATTGTCGGTGCCCGAGAGCAGCATCGAGCGCGTCGGCGAACAGGTCGGCGCCGTGTGAAAGCCCGCCAGCCGGATGCCGTTCAGCGCGAGCCTGTCGAGGTTCGGGGTGCGGATCTCGCCCCCGAACGCGCCAAGGTCCGAATAGCCGAGGTCGTCGGCGACGATGACGAGCAGGTTCGGCCGCCGCTCCTTCGCCTGCGCGGGCCCGATAGTCGCGGCGGCGCCGATCAGCGCGGCAAAGAGGAAGCGGGCGAAACGCGAACCATGGGTCATCGGGCGGTCTTTCGAAGGTAAAAGGTCGGCGCGCCCGGGCGAATGAAACCGGGGCGCGCCGCAGACAGGGCCGGCGCAGTCACAGGAAGGGAGAGGAGAACCACAAGCGCCGGCCGATTTCGTCAGGCGGGTTCGTATTGAACCGCCTTTTCCTTGCGGACGGTGCGGCTGCTGCGCCCATCGATTCCGACCGGCACTTCGCCCGAAATCGTCGCGCGGCGAAGCGTCCGGCGCTGCAAGCCGAAGTCAGCGGTCGCGCGGTGCTGCGTCGACTGATTGTCCCAGATGGCGACGTCACCCTCGCGCCAGCGCCAGCGCACGACATTTTCGGGCTTGGTGATATGATCCTGCAGCGTCTGGAACAGCCGCGCACTGTCGGCCGCGTTCAGCCCGACGAACTGCTTGACGAAATGGCCGAGCAGCAGGCTCCGCTGCCCGCTCACCGGATGGACGCGGACCACCGGATGTTCGGTCTCGTACACCGTCGAGGCGAAGACATTGCGATGCTCCTTGATCCGCTTCGCCGCGCTTTCGCCGTCGGGCGCCGACTGCAGGATCGACGCATAATCATAGAGGTTGGTGTGCGTCGCCCACAGATTGTTGACGAGCTGGCGCAGCACTTCGGGCAGGCCTTCATATGCCGTCTCGCCATTCGCCCACTGCGTGTCGCCGCCCGCTTCGGGAATGGTGAGCGCGCGCAGGATCGATGCCTTGGGATAGGCGTCGACAAAGGTCACGTCCGTGTGCCAGCTCGACGCCGCATAGCCTTCCTTGCTGTCGAGTTCGAGCAAGTAGCGCGATCCTTCGGCAACCGGCACCGTCGGATGCGCGACCGGATCGCCGAGAAGCGCCGCGAAATCCTCATGCTCCTGATCGGTCAGATGCTGCTGGTCGCGAAAGAAAAGCACCTTGTGCCGCACGAGTGCCGCCTGAATGGCCTGCACCGTCGCCGCGGGCAGGTCGCCCGACAGCTGCACGCCGTTCACGATCGCACCGATCGTGCCGGTCACCGGGGTGACGTCGAGGTCGATAGTCTTGTCGCGGGCATTGGCATAGCTGTTGTGAAGGTCCGTCATGTCAGTCTCCTTTGGGGGTTGGACGGCGGGGGTATCCGGCAAGAGCCCCGGCGGGCGGTCGTCGAATGGGGTGGGCGCGTGGTTCACGCGCGAGTGAGGCGGACATGGCCATCACAGCTTCGTCCGCAGCGTCGCGCCGATCGTGCGCGGTTCGCCGATCAGCGAGGTCACGATGCCGGTGTTCTGCGCCGACAAGGTCTGGAAATAATCCTTGTCGAACAGGTTGCGCGCCCAGAGCGACAGATCGAACAGGCCGTCGTCGGTCTTGAAACCGATACGCGCGTTCGCAATCCCATAGGCGGGAACATCGGCATAGATGCTGTTGCTCGACGAGGTGTTGAACGACGAGCGATGCGAATAATCGGCATGGGCATAGATCGACAGATCGCGCCCGCCGAGATTGCCGACCGGCGCCGACACATCGCCGCCGAGCGTGTAAGTGAACTTCGGAACGCCGGGCAACTGCTCGCCCGTCAGATCCTGAATTCCACCTTCGTTCAGCCGCTCGGGCGCCTGCGGGGCGGTCCGGTAATCGCTGTACGTCGTGTCGGCATAAGCGACCGAAGCATAGAAGCTCGCGCGCTCGCTCGGCGCATAGCTGAGGTCGCCCTCGACCCCGCGCGAGCGCACGCCGGGAATGTTCGCAATATATTGGCGAACGTTGACCGTGTTCGGCACCTGCTCGGTGATCGCGGTCTGATAATCGCTGATCTCGGTCCAATAGCCCGCGACGTTGAGCGTCACCGCCTTGTCGAACCATTGCGACTTGATCCCGAGTTCGTAGCTGTCGACCTTTTCGGGCGCGACGTCGGGGTCGATCCCGGCGGGCAGGTTGGTGAGGTTGAGCCCGCCCGACTTGTTGCCGCGCGAATAGGTCGCATAGGCGAGCGCATCGTCGCTGAACTGCCACGACAAGGTCGCGAGCCCCGACACGCTGTTGTCCTTGAAGCCCGTCGAATAGCTGGTCACCGGGTTGAATTGCGCGCGGAGCGCCGCCGCCTGCGCCGCGATTCCGGCTGGCAGGGTCGACAGGTCGGTCCCCGCGACGTGGAATTGCGTGAACGAACCGCTCTTCTTTTCGTGCGTGTAGCGGAGGCCCGCGGTCAGCGTCAGCCGGTCGGTGAATTTCCAGTCGAGCTGGCCGAACAAAGCATAGCTTTTGGTCCGCGGGTCCGAGGTCGAATTCGCCTCAAAGCCGTTCAGCGCGGCTTCCCATGCGGCGAGCGGGATCGGCGAGGTCGCGGGACGGTTCCACAGCGCGGCGGCGGGGCCATAGGCGCTCGCGCCCCGGCCGCGGATCACTTGCCAGAAGTAATAGGCGCCGACGACATAATCGATCGGCCCGTCGCTGTCCGACGCGAGGCGAAGTTCCTGGCTGAACTGGCGTTGGCGGTTCGACTGTTGCGCCTTGACGATGACGGGGAGCGAAGTCGAATCGCCGTCGTTCGCGGGGTTCCAGTCCCACCAGCGGTATGCGGTGATCGAGGTCAGCTTCGCGGCGCCGACGTTCCAGTCGACCTGCCCCGACACGCCATAACCGTCCATATTCGACTGATAATGGCTGTCGGCCTCGCCGCGCCGCGCGAAAGGATCGATCGTCGGAAAGCTGTAACCCGGGAAACGCGCCGCGCGCTCGGCAAAGCTGTTCGCGATCGCCGCGCCATTGGCATAGGTACCGAAATAATCGGCGAAGACATTGAGGACATGATTCTGCTTCTGCCGCGCAAAATCGCCGATGATGCGGACCTCCAGATCCGACGTCGGGGTAAACAGCAACTGCCCGCGCACGCTCCAGTTCGAATAATCCTGCGCGCGCTCGTTCTGCGTGTCGTTGTAGAGGAAGCCGCGCCGTTCGGTCACCGAGCCGCTGACGCGGACCGCGAGCAGATCGTCGATCAGCGCCCCCGATGCCGAGCCGCGCAACTGGTAATAGCCATAATCGCCGACGCTCGCCTCGCCCGAAAATTCGGGGTCGAAGCTCGGCTTCCTCGACGTGATGTTGATCGCGCCCGAGGTCGTGTTCTTGCCGAACAAAGTCCCCTGCGGCCCGCGCAGCACCTCGATCTGCTGCAGGTCGACCAGGTCGAATTGCGACTGGCCGACGCGCCCGAAATAGACATTGTCGACATAGAAGCCGACGCCATTTTCGAGCCCGTCGTTGGTCAGCGCGACGTTGCTGCCGAGCCCGCGGATGTTGATATTGGTATTACGCGGGTTGAAGCTGAACACTTGCAGGCTCGGCACGATCTGCTGGATCTGCGTCAGCGAGTAGTTGCCCGTCGCCTCGAGCTGCGAGGCGCCGACCACCGACAGCGCGATCGGCACGTCCTGCGCGCTTTCGTCGCGGCGGCGCGCCGACACGATGATTTCGGCGCCGTCGTACGAGGCCGCGGAAGCGGCTGCCACCGCAGCACCGGCCGCGTCTTCTTCGACAGCGGCGTCGGCAGAGACGCCGGTCTCGGCGGTGGTTTCGGCGGCAAAGGCCGGAGCGGCGGGCAGCAACAGCGCCGCACCTAGCAGAAACTTCAAACGATGATCGGGAGAGAAACGGTTCATTATATTGGGTCCCCGGGCGGTGATCCCGCCCCCTTTTTGATGTGATGGATGGTGGCGCGGTGCGCCGCGCCGGACCGGGCAGCCGCCAGCTCCGCTCCCCACAGCGCCCGGGCGGCGCTGCGCAGGGACGCAGGATAGCGAGCCAGATCCGACAGGTCGGATTGGGTCAGCAAAGGCATGATTTTTCCCCGCGCCGGCGCTCGGACGCCGGACGTCAGGCCGCAACGTCTCGCGAGAGGAGGCGCGGCCGGAGATGTTGGAAGGCCGCGCGGCGAAGCGGGGCGCGGTCGGTCCGCTACCCCGCACAAACGCGCGGCGATGATCTAGCTGATGCTGCTACACATACGCATCGCAATACCCCTTCTGGGGGGAACGCAATGCCTGGCGATGTCGCCCGAGCATCACGCGCTTTAGCCGTTGGTAACGCGGAGCAAGCTGCTTCCCGGTCAAAAGCCGCGGGTCGAGGGGGAGAGCCCGTCATTCGTCTCGACCAGTCCCGAATGACAATGTCAACTTAATCGATTGATTTTAGATTCGTCAACGGCGGAGGCCGCTTTTTGCGACGAAGAAAATCTATCGGCGGACAAGCCGAGACTTATCCGCCGACAATAAATCCCGTGAAGTGATCGCGCCGGCCGGTCAGAAGCGCTTGATCGAGAGCACTTCGAAAGTCTGGCGCAGCGTGTCGATCGAATGGTCATAGTCGCCGAGCGCGAGCGCCGCGATCAGGGCGTCGACGACGCAAAGCTGAGCGATCCGGCTCGTCATCGCCTCAGTGCGAAAGCGCGTTTCGCGCGCCATGGTGAAGAGGACGACATCGGCATAGGCCTGGATCGGCGAGCGCGCGAAATTGGTGATGACGATCGTGCGCGCGCCCGCCTCTTTCGCCAGCCGCGTCGCGGCAACGGTCTCATGCGTCGCGCCGCTATGCGAAATCGTCAGCACCGCGACGTCGGGATCGCAGCGCGAGGCGCTGATCGCCTGGATATGGCTGTCGGTGACCACGCGCGCGTCGAGCCCGATGCGCAGCATCCGGTAATGCGTGTCCTCGGCGATCGGCGCCGACGAGCCGATGCCATAGATTTCGACGCGCTTCGCGGTCCGGATCGCCTCGACCGCACGCGAGAGCGCCTGCGGATCGAGCACCGAGAGCGAGTCGCGCAACGCCTGGATTCCCGAATGAAAGACCTTACGGCAGATCGTGTCCATATCGTCGTCGCGACCGACATCCTCGTGGATGAACTGCACCGGCTGGACGACCTCGCGCGCGAGGCTGAGCTTCAGATGCTGGAAGCCCGACAGACCGATGCCGCGGCAGAAATTGACGACGCTGCCCTCGCTCACCCCGACCGCTTCGGCGAGCTCGGTGATCGACATGCGGACGATCTCTTCGGGCTGCGCAAGAATATGGTCGGCGATGCGCCGCGCGCCCCGCGCCATATTCCCATGAGCCATTCTCATTCGTTCGAGCGCATTTTCGATCGGCGCCCGATCATCGCCCGTCGCTTTCGGCGCCCCACCCTTGTCATTCATCTTACGCAATTCTCCGTCAGAATCCGCATGCCCGCCCCCGCGGGACAGAGAAGACTAGCCGAGATCGCAGTGATCCGAAAGTGCAATTTGCTCATTTTTATTTAAATACAAAATTGAGCTAATTTCACTCAACTGTCATATGCCGCCCCTAGCGGATGCCTCGCACATTGGTGCGGCGCAGCATCGAGTCGTGAATACGGCCGCCCTGCCCCACCGAATGTGATCGGGATTCTTCAAAAGGGGCATGATTGTGCACAAGGTTTCCAAATTTCGTGCGGCCATGGTTTTTGGCCTGATGCTGTCGGCGAGCGCGCTGCCGTCGGTCGCCTTTGCCGCCGTCGATGAGGCGACCGCCGACAGCGCCGATGCCGGTTCGGACGCGGGCGACGAGATCATCGTCAACGGCACCGCAACCGTCGAGGCGACACCGCTCGCCGCGCAGGCGGTCGAATTTGGCAACGCCGTCCAGATCGTGACCTCCGAAGAGATCGCCGCGACCGGCGCGACCAACTTCGCCGAAATCGCGCAGTTCCTGATCAAGGGCGCGAACATTGGCTATTCGCCCGACGAGGGCGAATATACGATCCGCCTCGACGGCGGCAGCGACCGCGACACGCTCGTCGTGCTCGACGGCGTGCCGCTGTATGACCGCGGCCCCGCGCTCGAGGATATCTGGGGATCGACGACGATCGACCCGCACATGATCGAGCGCGCCGAGGTGTTCCGCGGCGGCAACAGCCTCTTTTTTGGCAGCAACGGCGGCATCGGCGTGATCAGCCTCGTCACCAAGCGCCCCGACGGCACCAGCAAGTTCGAACTCGGCGCGCAATATGGCGCGTTCAACACGCGCGAAATCTGGGGCAACGCGCGCTTCCCGATCGATCCCGAGGGGCGCCACAGCCTGATGGTCTATGGCGGCACGATCCAGACCGACGGCCCGCGCATCTTCGCCCCCGAATCCTATGTCGACAATGTCGCCAAGGCCGGCGGCATCCAGGACTATCCGCTCAACCGCAGCAACATCGGCATCAAATATCTGTGGAAGGTCGACGACAAGAGCGAGTTCCGGGTCAACGGCCAATATACGCAGATCGAATTCCACGACCCCTTCCCCGACGCCGAAACCTATTCGCCGAACCGCGTCCGCTATCCGATCGTCGATTTCTCGCTCGACCGCCGCTGGTCGGAGAATTTCTACACCGAGGTTGCCGGCTATTGGAGCAACCCGCGGCTCAACAACACCGAGACCTTCGCCGAAATCTGCAAGACGCCAGCGGGCTGTACCGACCCGACGACGGGCAAGCTGATCCGCTTCGGCGACGCGACGGGCAAGTCGGTGCCCTTCCCCAACAAGGGCTTCGGCAAGGATTCAAAGGTCGGCGGTTTCCGCGAAATGGGGCTCAACGTCCGCAACACGCTGTCGCTCCAGGGCATCCTCGAAGTCGTCGCGGGCGTGCAGGTCGTGTCGTACAAGAATGACTCCGACCCCGTCTTCCCGATCTCGAACAAGGCGAACACGATCACCGGCGTCTATGCCGATTTCCGCCCGGTGATCCCGTTCAGCCCCGACACCAAATTGTCGCTCGCGCTGCGCACCGATTTCGCCGACAGCTTCGGGTCGCGCACGATCTGGAAATTCGGTTTCCGCCAGCCGATCGGCGCCTTCTATATCCGCGGTAACGGCGGCACCTCGTACAGCCTGCCGCGCACCAACGAACTGTTCGCCCAGAGCCCGACGCTGGTCGGCAACCCCGACCTCAAGACCGAAGAAACCGAGACCTATAACGGCGGCATCGGCTTCTCGCAGAGCTTCGGCAATGTTGAGGTGAATGCCGAGGTCGGGGCGTTCCGTACCGACGTCACCAACCGCATCCAGACGACGTCAGGGCTCACCCCCAACACCTATTTCAACAACGACCGCATCACCGAGATCCGCGGCCTCACAGCCGAGCTCGACGTGCGCGTCGGCAAGGGCTTTTCGTTCAACGTCAACTACACCAAGCAGAAGGCACGCCTCGACGGCAGCAAGCTGCAGATCAACGAGACCCCCGAATATATGATCGGCGGCAACGTCCGCTGGACCAGCCCCGACGACCGTTTCTCGGTCACGCTCTTCCCGCGCTATCAGGGTCCCGAATATGCGACGGGCGGCGTCAACAATTCGCTGCGCCACAATTTCGGCAATTATTTCCTGCTCAACGGGTCGATCGGCTACCGTCTGGGGGACGAGCGCCAGCACCAGATCCAGCTGCGCGTCGTCAACATCTTCGACCAGAAATATGCCGAACGCTACGGCTATGGCAACATGCGCTACAGCTCGGCGTTCATCCGCGGCGAGATTGCGCTCAACAGCCCTGCATATTTCTATGGCTATGAGTTCGAGGGCAAGCCGCGCGCGGTCTACGTCTCCTTCTCGACCCAGTTCTGATCGGGCCGGTTCGGAGAGCCCGGTTCATGCCGCTGTCACAGCCCCGTCGTAATCGCCGCTCGTTTTTCGGGTCGACGGAGATTGTGTATGCGGCGGTGGATGATTGCGGGCGTGCTGGCGGCGCTATGCGTCGCCGGCACGGCCTGGCTGGCCCTGTCGCCGCGATCGGCCTCTCCGCGTTCGGCCCAGCCACCACTCCGCGTGCTGCTGATCCCCGCCGACGGCGGGACCGAGAGCGGCACGCTCGCCGATTATCGGCCGATCTTCGACGCGGTCGCGCGCAGCACCGGCCTCAGCTTCGACCTCAAGGTCGCGCAATCCTATGGCGGGGTCGTTGAGGCGATGTGCAACAATGCCGCCGATATCGCCTTTGTGGGATCGGTCACCTATCTGCAGGCGCAAAAGCGCGGTTGCGCCGAACTGCTCGCGGTCGCGGTCAAGTCGGGGCGCTCGGTCTATTATTCGGGGCTCTTCGTCCGCGCCGACTCGCCCGTGCAGTCGATCGCCGACCTTCGCGGCCGGCGCGTCGCGTTCGGCGACGTCAATTCGACCTCGGCTTTCATCTTCCCCGTCGCGATGTTCCTCGACGCCGGGATCGATCCGGTCCGTGACCTGTCCGCGGTGCGCATGACGGGCACTCACGCCAACAGCCTCGCCGCGCTGATCAACGGCGAGGTCGATGCCGCCGCGCTCTCGTTCGACAGCTATGACAAGGCGGTGCGCGCCAATGTGCCCGGCGCGCGCGACCTGCGCGTGATCGCGCGCAGCGAGCCGATCCCCTATCCGCCGCTGATCGCGAACACGCGCCTCGATCCCGCGCTACGCGCCCGCCTGCGCAAGGCTTTCGAGAAGATCGATCGCACCCCCGGCGTCACGCCCGAGATGATCCGCGGCTATGGCGGCGCGCGCGTCGACGGCTATGTGAGCCATCTTCCCGCCGGGCATTTCGACCCCGCCGCGCGCAAGATGGCGCAGGTCACCCCGGCGCTGAAGGACGAGATGCTGCGCAAGGCGGCCGAAAGGTCGGCGCGATGATCGACATCGGCATCGCCGACCTGTGCGTCCGCCACGCGGGCGGCGCCGACGCGCTCGCGGACGTCACACTCTTCATTCCCGCAGGCCAGGTCTGCGCCGTGCTGGGCGCATCGGGCGCGGGCAAATCGACGCTGCTCCGCGCGATCGCCGGACTGGTGGCAACGAGTGACGGGCGCATCCTCTACGACGGCGCGCCCGCCAGCCGCGCGAAGCGCCGCCGCATCGGCCTGATCCCGCAGGATTTCGCGCTGAGCGGCCGCGCCAGCGTCGCGCGCAATGTGATGGCGGTCGCCGATATCGGCATCGCGCGGTCGCTCGCCGGCCTTTACCCACCCGCCGACCGCGCGCGCGCCGCCCATTTGCTCGCCGGCCTTGGACTCGACGAAACCCAGCTCGCGCGCCGCGCCGACAGTCTTTCGGGCGGACAGCAACAGCGCGTCGCGATTGCGCGCGCGCTGCTCCATCGTCCCGCGATCATTGTCGCCGACGAGCCGATTGCCAGCCTCGACCCGGCGACGGGCGAGGCAACATTGGCGCTGCTCCGCGACGAAGCCCGCAACCTCGGCGCCACTTTGCTCTGCAGCCTGCATCAGCCCGCCCTCGCGCGCCGTTTCGCCGATCGCATCATCATGCTCGACGCCGGGCGCGTGATCTTCGACGGCCCGCCCGCGATGCTCGACGGCGAGCGCACCGCGCCGCGAATCCGGGCGGTGGCACGGTGAGCACGGCCGTGCCCTGGCGCTTTCCGTCGTTGCTCAACGCGCGCGCCGTCGCGCTGCTCGCCGCGACGCTGCTGTTGCTCTGGTACACCGGGCAGCGCGTCGAGATCGGCCGGATGCTTACGCTCAGCGGCGAGGCGGTGCTGGCACAGGCAGGGATGGCCGAGCGGTCGCAGGTTGCCGACGGGCTCGGCTCGACGCTGGCGCAATTGGTGCCGATCCAATTGTCGTCGCGGCGCGAGGTCAGCCGTATCGAAGGGTTCGACCCCGATCGCCTGCCGCCCTTTGCGCGCGTCGAAACCGTCGAAACTCGCGTGACTGAACTCAATCCCGAAACGCTGCGCCGCGAAGAGCGGACCGTGCGTACCGCGTGGCTGGTCGAACCGTTCGGCTATGCCGTTCATGTCGCGGCCAAGATGCTCGAAACGCTCGAGATCGCGCTGTGGGGTAGCGTGATCGCGGTGCTGATCGGGCTGCCGCTCGCGATGCTCGGCGCGCGCAATATCACCCCGCACCCCGCGTTGCGCGCGGGTTCGCGCGCCGTCTCGGCTTTTCTTCGCGCCATCCCCGAACTGATCGCGGCGCTCTTCCTCGTCATCGCCTTCGGCTTCGGACCGATCGCCGGGGTGCTCGCGCTTGGTCTGCATTCGGCGGGTTTTCTCGGCAAATTCTATGCCGACGATATCGAGGATGCCGACGCGCGGCCGCAGCAAGCGCTCGCCGCAATGGGCGCCGGGCGCCTGACGATCTGGGGCAATGCGATCCTGCCGCAAGTGCTGCCGCAGCATATCGCCTGCACGCTTTACACTTTCGACCGCAACGTCCGCATGGGGTCGGTGATCGGCCTCGTCGGCGCGGGCGGCATCGGGCAGGAGCTCAAGGGCCGCTTCGACATGTACGAATATGGCCATGTCGGCACGATCCTGATCGCCATCTTCCTCGTCATCCTGACGCTCGACCTCGTCGCCTCGCGCGCGCGGCGCGCATGGCGATGACACCCCTTTTCCCCTTGAACCCGGAGTAGTTTGGATGAGCAATTCGAGACGCGATTTCCTGAAGGCCGCAGGCGTTGCAGGCTCCGCCGCCGCCTTTCACGCCAGCATCGGCCGCGCGCTCGCGATCCCGGCAAAGCGCACGACGGGCACGATCAAGGATGTGCGCCACATCGTCATCCTGATGCAGGAAAACCGCTCGTTCGACCATTATTTCGGCACGATGAAGGGGGTTCGCGGGTTCGGCGACCGCCATCCAATCCCGCTCGCCGGCGACAAGAATGTCTGGTTCCAGAGCAATGGCGCGCGCGACCTGCCGCCCTTCCACCTCGACACCGCGCGCACCAACGGCCTGAAAGTGCCCGGCACCCCGCACAGCTTCTCCGACGCGCAGGCTGCGTGGAACCAGGGCAAGTTCGGCCTGTGGCCCAAGTATAAGACCGATTATTCGATGGGCTATTACAAGCGCGAGGACATCCCCTTCCAGTTCGCGCTCGCCGAGGCTTTCACGATCTGCGACGCCTATCATTGCTCGATCACCACCGGCACCGACCCCAACCGCATCGTCTTCTGGTCAGGGTCCAACTTCGACCCCGATGTCGCCGCGACGGGCACCAATTGCCGCGACGACAAGTCCGAGCCCAACAACCTCCGCTGCTGGATCAAGGGCGCGCTGCCCGAACCCGGCTATACCTATGCCGGCAATGCGCTCGAATGGGCGACGATCCCCGAAGTGCTCGAAGCCGCCGGCATCGACTGGCGCATCTATCAGGACCCCAACGACAACTGGACCGGCGCGATGCACGGCGGCCTCGCGTTCAAGGGTTTTCGCGACGCCAAGCCGGGCTCGCCGATCTACGAACGCGGCATGTCGCATCATTCGCTCGAAAAGCTCGCCGAAGATGCGAAGAACGGCACGCTGCCCGCGGTGTCGTGGGTGTTGCCGCCCAAGCAATGGTCCGAACATCCCTCGGCCTCGACGCCGATCGAGGGCGCCGAATTCACCGCGTCGGTGCTCGACGCGCTGACCGCCAATCCCGACACATGGGCGGGCACGGTCTTCTTCCAGACCTTCGACGAGAATGACGGGCTGTTCGATCATTTCCCGCCCGCCGCGCCGCCGTCGTACAATTCCGACGGCACGCTCGCGGGCAAGGCGACGCTCGCGCTGCCCGGCCATTATTTCGACGACCATGAGGATAAATATCTCTCGCGCGACGACAATATCTCGGGAACGACGCGCCCATTCGGCCTCGGCCCGCGCGTGCCGATGTATGTCGTCTCGCCGTGGAGCAAGGGCGGCTGGGTCAGCAGCGAGGTCTTCGACCACACCTCGGTCGGCCAGTTCCTCGAACAGCGCTTCGGCGTCACCATCCCCGCGATCAGCCCCTGGCATCGCTCGGTCTGCGGCGACCTGACCTCTTGCTTCGATTTCGCGAAGGGCGCCGACGCGGCGTTCCCCGCGCTGCCCGACGTCAGCGGCTCGGCGACGATTCTCGGTGCGCATCTCCAGCGCCCCAAGGCACTGCCGCCGCGCGTGCCGCAGGATCTGTTCCAGGAAAAGGGCATCCGCCGCTCGCGCGCGCTGCCCTATGTGCTCCACGTCGACGCGCGAATCGATGCCGGCGGCAAGGCGGTCGTGCTCGACTTCATCAACGAGGGCGCGGCGGGTGCGGTGTTCCACGTCTATGACAAGCGCGACCTCGACCGCATCCCGCGCCGCTATACGGTCGAGGCGGGCAAACGAATCGACGATCGCTGGACGGTCAGCGCCGATGGGACATTCGACCTGTGGATTATAGGCCCCAACGGCTTCCACCGCGCCTTCAGCGGCACGCTCGCCGACGCCGCGCGCGCGCCGACAATGACCGCGCGCTACAACGTCAAACAGCGCGCCCTCACCCTCGCCTTCGTCAACGACGGCAGCGATACGCAGGAAGCGAAAATCCTCCGCGACGCCTATGTCGCGGCGGCCGGAAAGACGGTCACGGTCGCTAGCCGCGGCAAAGCGGTCGAGGCATGGCCGACGTCGAAGGAGCATGACTGGTATGACGTCACCGTAGCGCTGCCGGGCATCGAAGTCCGCCTCGCGGGGCGCATCGAACGCGGCGCGCATGGAATCAGCGACCCGCTGACCGCAGCTTAAGGAGAGCATATGCCGGGCGCGCAATCGGGCCGCCCGGCGCTCCGCGGACGTTTCGACTTCAGCGATTTGAGGAAAGCTCTGGATGCCCCGCGAGGATTCGAACCTCGATAGGCGGTATCAGAAACCGCAGTCTTACCATTAGACGACAGGGCAGCAGAGGCGGGCCAAATATGACTGCACGGGCTCGCTGTCAAGGCCGGTTCGCCCACCCGAACAAGTCCGCTTGCCCTGACGCATTTCGCCGCTAGCATCGCCCGCATAACAAGATAGGGGCCGCGCGCCCGCGCGGACACCCGAAGGAGTGGGTTGATGCGTCATGTCGCGATCGTCGGGTCGGGCCCTGCGGGTTATTATACAGCCGAAACATTGCAGAAAGCGGACGATATCGCGGTCGACGTCATCGACCGGCTGCCCGTCCCCTATGGCCTGATCCGCACCGGAGTCGCGCCCGACCATCAGTCGATCAAGGCGGTATCGCGCCGTTACGAGGGCACCGCGCTGACCGACAATGTCCGCTTCGTCGGCCATGTGTCGGTCGGCACCGATGTCACGATCGACGAGCTCGCCGCCCTCTACGACGCCGTCATCCTCGCGACGGGCGCCCCCAACGACCGTCCGCTCGACATCCCCGGCGCCGACTTGGGTGGCGTGATCGGCAGCGCCGCCTTCGTTGGCTGGTACAACGGCCATCCCGATTTCGCCGACCTGAACCCGCCGCTCGACGCCCCGGGGGTCGTGGTGATCGGCAACGGCAATGTCGCACTCGACGTCGCGCGCATCCTCGCCAAGACGCCGGGCGAATTCGCGGGCAGCGACATCGTCGCGCACGCCCGCGATGCGCTGGCCGGGAGCGCGGTGCGCCATATCCAGATCCTCGGCCGCCGCGGCCCGCACCAGATCGCGATGACGCCGAAGGAGCTTGGCGAACTCGGCCATCTCGAACGCGCCAGCCCGCGCGTCGACCCCGCCGACCTCCCGCCCGAGGGCGACGACGCCATGCTAGAACCCGGGATGCGCAAGTCGGTGACGCATTTGCGCAGCTTCACCGCCAACCCGGTCGCGAAACCGGTGACGATCGATTTCGATTTCTTCGCCATGCCCGTCGCAATCGAGGGCGATGGCCGGGTGCAGCGCGTGATTGTCGAGCGCACGACGCTCGACGCCGACCTCACCAGCCACGGCACGGGTGAGACCTATGCACTCGATGCCGGGCTGGTGATAAGCTGCATCGGTTACCAGACCCCGCCGATTCCCGGCGTCCCTTATGAGCATGGCCGCGGCCGCTTCGCGAGCGACGAGGGGCGCATCCTGCCGGGCCTCTACGCCGTCGGCTGGGCGCGGCGCGGGCCGTCGGGAACGATCGGCACGAACAAGCCCGACGGCGCGCGCATCGGCGAAATGGTGATCGAGGATATCGGACGCGGTGCGGGCAAGGCGGGGCGCCCCGGGCTCGATGCGCTGCTCGCCAGCCGCGATGTCACCCCTGTCACCTTCCGCGACTGGCGCCGGATCGAGGAGGCCGAGGTTGCCGCCGCGCTCGACGGCCGCCCGCGCGAAAAATTCACGAGCATCGAGGCGATGCTGACCGCGCTCGGGCGCTAAATGGGGGTCTAGGGCGCTTCGGCAAGCAGTGGGTCGAGCGTCGCCTTGAAGCTGGCGGCGGTGAAGACGCCGGCCTTTGCCACGCGCACCACGCCCTTGCGGTCGATGATATAGGTCGACGGCACCGCGTTTCCGATCGCGCCATAGCCGCCGTTGATCTTCGCCGCGAGCGGATAGGACAGCGCCGCGGACAGCTTCTTCAGTTGAAAGGGAGGAACGCTGTCCTCGGTCGTCACCCCGAACATCTCCAGCCCGCGCGCCTCATTCTTACGGAAATAATCGTGCATCATCGGCATCTCCGCCTTGCACGGCGCGCACCAGGTCGCCCAATAATTGACCACCACCACCTTGCCGCGCAGTTCGGACAATCGCACCTTGCGCTTGGCGAAAGTCGTGAGCGTGAATTCGGGCGCCGCGACGCCGATTTTCGGCGCCGGTTTGCTTGCTCCGACAAGAAAAGGCGCCATCAAGGCGAGTGCGAATGCCATCCCCCGATGGCGGAATATTTGCCCCTGCATGCCCGGGTTGTAAGAGAGAAAAATGAAACGAGGCAAGGCGAAACAACATCGGGCCCGCATCCTGTTTCGCTGGCTGCTCGCGCTCGCCTATGCCTATGCGGGCTGGGCGCATCTGACGCGGCCCGCGCCCTTCCTCGCGATCATGCCGCCGTGGGTGCCGCAGCCCCAGCTGGTCGTCACCGCGACCGGCATCGCAGAGATCGTGGGTGCGGCCGGCCTCATGGTTCCGGCGACGCGCAAGGCGGCCGGCTGGGGCCTCGCGCTCTATGCGCTCTGCGTCTGGCCCGCCAATTTTCACCACGCGCTCGCCAATATCGCGATCGGCGGCGAGACGCTGGGCTGGTGGTATCACGGCCCGCGCCTTGCCGCGCAGCCGCTCATCATCTGGTGGGCGCTGTGGGCGGGCGGCGCGACCGACTGGCCGTTTCGCCGCCGCCCCTAGCCCCCTATTTCGCGACCGGCGTCTCGATCGGCGGCTGGCCCTTCTGGCTCGCCGCGTAGGCTTCGACTGCCTTCAGCACGCGCAGCATATTGCCGCTCGCGATCTTCTCCAGATCGGCCTGGCTGTAACCGCGCTTCGCCAGCTCGGTGAACAGCGCCGGATAGCCCGAGACATCCTCCATGCCGACCGGCGCCGAATCCATCCCGTCATAATCGCCGCCGAGCCCAATATGATCGACCCCGATCGTCTTTTTGAGATGATCGATATGCTCGGCGACCTTCGCGATATTGGTTGTCCGCGCGGGGTTCGCCGCGTCCCACGCTTTCAGCGCCGCCTTCTCCGCCGCCGGATCGCCCGGATACATCGCCTTCAGCCGCGCCTGCTCGGCGGTGCGCGCGAGACCCTGCGCGCGGACGTCGGCGTCGAGGAAGCCCGGCAGCAGCACGATCATCACGATCCCGCCATTGGCCTTCACCGCGGGCAGTACGCTGTCGGGAACGTTGCGCGGATGCGGATTGATCGCGCGGACGCCCGAGTGGCTGAACATCACCGGCGCCTTCGACGTTTCGAGCGCATCCTTCATCGTCGCTTCGCTGACGTGGCTCAAATCGACGATCATCCCGATGCGGTTCATTTCGCGGACGACCTGGCGGCCGAAATCGGTCAGCCCGTCGTGCGCGGGCGCGTCGGTCGCGGCGTCGGCCCAGCTCAAATTCTTCGAATGCGTCAGCGTCATGTAGCGCGCGCCGAGGTCGTACATCTGGCGCAGCACCGCGAGCGACGAACCGATCGACTGGCCGCCCTCCATCCCGAGCATCCCGGCGATCTTGCCCGCCTTCATCGCCTTTTCGAGCTCGGCCGAGGTCGAGGCGAGCGCGAGGTCGCTGGGATAGCGCGCAACCAAGCGCTTCATCACGTCGATCTGCTCGATCGTCTGCTGCACCGCCAGCTGCTCGTTCGGGTTGCTCGGCACATAGACCGACCAGAATTGCGCGCCGACATGCCCCTTGCGCAGCCGCATCAGGTCGGTGTGCATCGCGATCTCGGGCGGGGTCGCCTCGGGCTTCGCGGTGTCGGTCGTGTCCTGAAAATCGAAGCCGTTGATGACATTGCCCTCGCGCAGCCGCAGCGCCCACGGCACGTCATTGTGCCCGTCGAACACCGGCGCCTTTTTGAGCGCGGCTTCGGCGGTCGCCTCGGGCGACTTTTGCGCCATGGCGGGGGTGGAAATGAGGGCGAGAGCGGCGAGGCCGGCGAGCAGGTGCGATTTGTTCATGGCGCGCGACCTTAAGTGCTTGTTGCCACAGCGCAAGCCCGACTTGACGGGAACGTCAACGCCGCGCAGCATCGCGCCATGACAGCCTTCGACGACTGGCGCGCAAGATCGCCCTATTATGACGAAACCCATGAAGCGCTGGCGCAGAGCGTCCGCCGCTTCGTCGCGCGAGAGATCGCGCCGCACATCGACCGCTGGGAGGCCGAGGGCGAGCTGCCGCGCGCACTCCACAAGAAAGCCGCCGATGCGGGCATCCTCGGCCTCCGCTACCCCGAACGCTATGGCGGGCACAGCGAAGGCTTCGACAATTTCCACGGCCTCGTCCTCACCGAGGAACTCGCCGCGGTCGGCGCCGGCGGCCTCGGCGCCTCGCTGATGACGCACGGCATCGGCCTGCCCCCGATCCTCGCCTTGGGTTCCGAAGAGTTGAAGCAGCGCGTCGCGCCGCCCGTGCTCGCGGGCGAAAAGATCATCGCGCTCGGCATCACCGAGGCGGGCGGCGGCAGCGACGTCGCGAACCTCAAGACCACCGCGGTGAAGGACGGCGACAGCTACATCGTCAACGGCGGCAAGATGTTCATCACCAGCGGCATGCGCGCCGACTGGCTGACCTGCGCGGTGCGCACCGGCGGGCCGGGCGCCGCGGGCATCTCGCTGCTGCTCATCGACATGGACAGCCCCGGCGTCGAGCGCACAAGGCTCGACAAGATGGGCTGGCGCTGCAGCGACACCGCCGCGATCCACTTCGACGGCGTCCGTGTCCCGGCCGAAAATCTGATCGGCCAGGAGAACGCCGGCTTCATCGGCATCATGCGCAATTTCAATTCGGAACGGCTCGGCATGGCGATGGGCTGCTGCGCCTACGCGCGCGTCGCGATGGCCGAGGCGGCCGAATGGGCGCAGAACCGCGAGACCTTCGGCAAGCCGCTCATCGGCCACCAGTCGATTCGTATCAAGCTTGCCGACATGGAGCGCCAGATCGAGGCGACGCAGGCATGGGTCGACCTCTGCGCCTGGCAGGTCAAAAACGGCAAGGACCGCCCCGCCGACTTCGCAATGCTCAAGGTACAGGCGACGCGGATGCTGGAGGCCGTCGCGCGCGAGGCGGCGCAGGTGCTCGGCGGCGCGAGCTATATCACCGGCAGCAAGGTCGAACGCATCTACCGAGAAGTCCGCGTCAACGCGATCGGCGGCGGCAGCGAGGAGATCATGCTCGACCTTGCTGGACGGCAGCTGTTCGGAGGCAAGCGCTAGGTCTCGCCGCCCTCCTCGCGCCGCTTGTCCGCCAGCGCGCGCGATTCGGCCTTCAACGGCCGTGACACCGGGCAGACTTCCTGCACATAGCCGTTGAGTACATTGGTCAGCGCGTCGGGCAACAGGCGATAGAAAACGAACTGGCCGCGCTTCTCGCTTATGATTAGCCCGGCATTTTCCAGCACCGACAGATGCTGCGATACCGCCGGCTTGCTCATCTCGAAACGCGCCGCAATGTCGCCCGCGCTCAGTTCCGCATGCGCCAGATAGGCGAGAATCTTGCGTCGCGGCGTCGACGCCAGTGCCTGAAAAACCCGTTCCATATACCCCAAAATGGGCATGGCCCGCGCTCTTGACAAGCAATAATTTATTTAAGTAATTACTTATATTCTTTTTGATTGAGGAGTCGGGTGATGCGTAGCGATGATGACCCCCATGCCGTCAATTTCCTGATCGACGAGCCCGGCCCCGATCCGCGCGCGGGGCGCGTTCGCCCCGATGCGCCCAGCATCCTGTGGAATGGCGGCATGGCAATCGTCGCCCTGATCGGGTGTCCTTTCCTCATCACGCCGTCCGCCATCATCCTCTTCTTTGTCACAACAGGCGCCGCGCTGCTGCTTGGTCACAGCGTCGGCTATCACCGGATGATGATCCACGGCAGCTTCAAGGCGCCCCGCTGGCTCACCCGCACGCTCGTCTGGTTCGGCGCCTTCGTCGGCATGGCGGGGCCCTACAGCATCATCCGCGCGCACGACACGCGCGACTGGGCGCAGCGGCAGGCCGATTGCCACCCCTTCCTCGCGCATAAAACCCACATCCTGCGCGACGCCTGGTGGCAGATTTATTGCCGGCTCGACCTCGACCAGCCGCCGCGTTTTGACTTCGCCGAACTCGACCGCGACCCCTTCTACCGCTGGCTCGAGACGACATGGCGCTGGCAGCAACTTCCCGTCGCGCTGCTCTTTTTCGCGATCGGCGGCTGGGGCTGGGTCGTCTGGGGCGTCGCGGCGCGCGTTGCCGTGGCGAACCACGGACACTGGCTCGTCGGCCACCTCGCGCACAATCGCGGGCCGCAGCACTGGACGGTCGACGCGCACGGCGTACAGGCGTTCGACGTCCGCTGGGCCGCGATCCCGACGATGGGCGAGGCCTGGCATAACAATCACCACGCCTATCCCGGCTCGGCGCGCATCGGCCTGCATCCGGGACAGAGCGATTGGGGTTATGATTTCATCCGCTTGTGCGAATGGCTCGGACTGATGTGGAATGTTCGCACGCCCGACACGATGGGCCGGCGCAAAGGGCTCTCCGAGGTCCCTCGACACGAGCCCGGCTTCGCGGCACAGTCGCCGCATGGACACGCCATCACATAGCTGGCCCACCGAGGCCGAAACCCTCCTCCCCGACCTTGTCGACCTCCGCCGCGCCATCCATCGCGAACCCGAACTCGGCCTGCAGAACCCGAAGACGCTTGCGAAGATCAAGGATGCGCTCGCGGGCCTGCCGCTCGAATTTCGCGAGGGGCCGTCGACAACGGGCCTGATCGCGATCCTGCGCGGCCCCGCGAACGGGCGCACCGTGCTGCTGCGTGGCGACATGGATGCGCTGCCGCTGCTCGAGGACACCGGGCTCGATTTCTCTTCCGAGATCGCCGGCGCAATGCATGCGTGCGGGCACGACACGCATGTCGCGATGCTCGTCGGCGCGGCGAAGCTGCTCTGCGCCGCACGCGACCGCCTGCCCGGCACCGTGATGTTCATGTTCCAGCCGGGCGAGGAAGGCCATCATGGCGCGCGCTTCATGCTGGGTGACGGGATCATCGACCCGCTGCCCGACGCGGCGTTCGCGCTCCACATCATGCCCAACGCGCCGCACGGCATCTTTGCAGGGCGTGCGGGGCCGCTGCTCGCCTCGTCAGACGTGCTCTCGATCACCGTCAAGGGCGCCGGAGGACACGCGTCCATGCCGCACGACAGCATCGACCCGATCCCCGTTGCCTGCGCGATCGTCACCGCGATCCAGACGATGGTCACGCGCCGTATCTCGGTCTTCGACCCCGCGGTCGTCACCATCGCGAAGATTTCTGCGGGAACGACGAACAATATCATCCCCGAAAGCGCCGAGATGCTCGGCACGATCCGCACCCTGTCGCCCGAACGCCGCGCGATGGTCGCGCGCGAGCTCAAGCGCCTCGCCCCCGCGATCGCCGAGGCGCATGGCTGCACCGCCGAGGTGACGATCGAGGAGGGCTTCCCCGTCACGATCTGCGACAGTCGCGCGGTCAGCTTCGGCCAGTCGGTCGTCGAGGAGGCCTTCGGCGAGCAAGCGTGGCTGACGATGGACAATCCGGTGATGGGCGCCGAGGATTTCTCCTACGTCCTCGAAAAAGTCCCCGGCGCGATGTTCTGGCTCGGCGCGAGCGAGGCGGGCAGCGACTGGCGCCAGTGCTGCGGGCTCCACTCGAACCATATGGTGCTCGACGAAAGCGTGATGGCGCGCGGCGCCGCGCTGCACGCTGCGCTCGCCGAACGCTTTCTGAACGAAGGATTCAACACATGATCAACATCATCGGCGCAATCATCTCGGGCCTGATCATCGGCGCGCTCGCGCGATTTTTCTATCCCGGTGCGGTCCATATGGGGTGGATCGCGACGATCCTGCTCGGCATCGGCGGTTCGCTGCTGGCGGGCCTCGCGACCTCGCGCGGCCGCGGCGATTTCCACCGCGCGGGCTGCCTCGCCTCGGTGATCGGCGCGATCGTGCTGATTCTCGTCGGACGGCTGCTCGGCGTCGGTGGCTGACGCCTATTCGATCATCGCCTCGACCGTCTCGTGCGGATAGAGCATGAATTCGCGATAGAGCCTGTAATGCGCCGTGTCTTCAAGCCGTGCCGGTTCGATGCCGAGCGGGCTGATCTGCCACAAATCCGCGTCGGGCAACGCCATCAGGATCGGCGAGTGCGTCGCCATGATGACCTGACTGTTATTCGCGCGCTGAATACGGCGAAGCAGCTTGAGGAATTCGAACTGGCGTGAGGGCGACAGCGCCGATTCGGGTTCGTCGAAAATATAGATGCCCTGCTGATCGGCGCGCTCCTCGAAAAAACCCAGAAACCCTTCGCCGTGCGACCAGGACAGATAATCGGGTCGCCCTGCACCAACGTCATAGGCGGCCTGATCGACGTAGCGCGCCAGCGTGAAGAAGGTTTCGGCACGAAAAAAGAAGCCTTTGCCGATCTTGGGCAACCACGCCGCGCGCAGGGCATCGACCAATAGGCCGCCGTCGCTGCCCGAGATGTCCGACCGCTCGACCGCCATATGGCCATAGCCGCCCCCGCCCTCGCTGAATCCGGCGAGCACCGCGATCGCCTCGAGCAAAGTCGATTTGCCCGATCCGTTTTCGCCGACGAGGATCGTGACGGGTTTCTCGAACCGGATTTCAAACCCCGGGTCGCCGAACAGCGGGATATTGAAGGGATATTGATCTCGATCGACCGCGGCCCTGTCCGCATCCCCGGCGGGTTCCCGCCTCCACACCCGCCGCAGATAGGGCGGCGGAAGCGTCGTCCGCGGCGTCTTTCTAGCCAATGCTCACGGCACCAGCACCGTATCGACCGCCTGCGGCAGCATGTCCGGATAATCGAGCGTATAGTGCAGCCCGCGGCTTTCCTTGCGATGCAGCGCGCTCTTCACGATCAGTTCGGCGCATTGCAGCAGGTTGCGCAGCTCGATCAGGTCGGTGGTGACGCGGAAGTGGCCGTAATAATCCTCGACCTCGCCGGTCATCATCTTGATCCGGTGCTGCGCGCGTTCGAGGCGCTTGGTGGTGCGGACGATGCCGACATAATTCCACATGAAGCGTCGGATCTCGGTCCAGTTCTGCTTGATAACCACCTCCTCGTCGGAGTCGGTCACGCGGCTCGCGTCCCACGGCCGGATCGCCGGCGGCGGCTCGAGCTGGTCCCAGCGCGCGACGATGTCCTTCGCCGCCGCCTCGCCGAAGACGAAGCATTCGAGCAGCGAGTTCGACGCCAGACGATTGGCGCCGTGCAGCCCGCTCTCGGTGCACTCGCCCGCGGCATACAACCCCGGCAGGTCGGTGCGCCCGTCGAGGTCGATCAGCACGCCGCCGCACGTATAATGCTGCGCGGGCACCACCGGAATCGGCTGCTTCGTCATGTCGATGCCGAGCGTCAGCAGCTTTTCATAGATGTTCGGAAAATGGCCGGCGACGAAATCGGGGTCCTGATGGCTGATGTCGAGGTGGACATAGTCGAGCCCCGACCGCTTGATCTGGTCGTCGTTGGCGCGCGCCACGATGTCGCGCGGCGCGAGTTCGGCGCGCGCGTCATAATCGGGCATATAGCGGTGCCCCGTGACGGGGTGCTTCAATATCCCGCCCTCGCCGCGCACCGCCTCGGTGATCAGGAAATTCTTGACGTCGAGATTGTAGAGGCAGGTCGGGTGGAACTGCATCATCTCCATGTTCGAGACGCGGCAGCCCGCGCGCCACGCCATCGCGATGCCGTCGCCGGTCGCGCCTCTGGGAGCGGTCGAGAATTGATACACGCGCCCCGCGCCGCCGCTCGCAAGGATCGTCGCGCGGCCGACATGCGCGCGCACCTTGCCGCTCTTCTCGTCGAGCGCATAGACGCCCCACACGCGCCCCGACCCCGAATAGCGCTCCTCGTGCCGCCCGGTGATCAGGTCGATGCACGCCTGCCCGGGGAGCAGCGTGATGTCCGGATGCGCCTCTGCCGTCTTGAGCAGCGCCGCCTGCACCGCCCATCCCGTCGCATCGTCGACATGGACGATCCGGCGGTGCGAATGCCCGCCCTCGCGCGTCAGGTGGAGCGCCTCGGCGTCCTTGTTGAACGGCACACCCATCTCGACGAGCCGCTCGATCGCGTGCGGCGCATTCTCGACGACGAACTCGACCGTCTCGCGCCGGTTCAATCCGCCGCCCGCGATCATCGTGTCCTCGATATGATTTTCGAACGTGTCACCCGCGTCGAGCACCGCGGCGATGCCGCCCTGCGCCCACGCGGTCGACCCGCCGGTCAGTTCGCCCTTGGCGAGTACCAGCACCCGGCAATGATCGGCAAGCGCGATGGCGGCGGTCAGCCCGGCCGCGCCCGATCCCACGATGATGACGTCGTATTCACTCATGGCGCCTCTGTTGCACAGCAAGGCGCCGCATGACAGGGGGATCGAAGACGCGAGCCAGGGGAATTTGTCGACATGTTCAAAGCGGAACTTGACCGGCGCGCGCTGCTGGCCGGAATCGCGGGGCTGCCGCTTGCGGCGTGCGCGCATCGCGTCGGGGGAAGATCGGCGGGCGAACTCGGCGTTGCGACCTTCAACATCTGGCACGACGCGGGCGGCCAGTGGCCGAAACGGCTGCCGCTGCTGACCGCAGCTCTCCGGGCGGCCGACGCCGATGTCATCGCACTCGAGGAGGTGCTCGAGGATGCGGGCAAGGGTCTGCCCAATCAGGCGGTCACGATCGCGCGCGACCTCGGCTACACGCAAGTCCATTTCGTCGCCCCCGAACCCGACGGCGCGCCCAAACGCTATGGCAATGCGATCCTGACCCGGCTTCCCGTGATCGACGTCGCCCGCCGCAAGCTCGAACCCTTGTCCGATTATCGCACCGCGATCCGCGTGCGCGTGCGGACCGGCGACGGCCCGGTCGATGTCGTCGCGACGCATCTTGCGTGGCAGCCCGAGGCCGCGGCGGTGCGCACCGAACAGGTCGCCGACCTGCTCGCCTGGTTACCGTCCGACGGCACGCCGCTCATCGTGATGGGCGATTTCAACGCGCCGCTCGACGACCCCGGCCTCGCCGCGCTGGGACCGCCGCGCTTCATTTCGGCCCTCGCAGCAGGCGCGGCACCGACCACGCTCAATCCCGCGCGCGGCCACGCCCCGCGCGTGATCGATCATATTTTTGCCGAATCGGCGCACTTCGCCGTTGCCGCCACGCGGATCATCGGCAGCGAGGCAGTGGACGGCGAATATCCGTCCGACCATTTCGGGGTCGCCGCGCGCCTGACGCGGCGCTGACGCTCAGGCGGCGCTGCGCGTCAGGTTGAGGAACACATCCTCGAGATCGGCCTCGCGCGTCGAGACATCGACGATGCCATGGCCCATCGCATTGACCGCGGCGAGCACCTCGCCCGCGTTCATGCGGTCCTTGTTGTAGCTGATCGCGAGCCCGCGCTCGCCCTCGCGCTCGACCTTCTCGAACGCAGGGTGCGTCGGCAACACCGTGACATCGGCGTCGAGCGTCACGACGACGATCTTCTCGCGCGCCATGTCGACCAGCTCGCGCGTCGGCTTGTTGGCGATCAGCTTGCCATGGTTGATGATCGCGATCCGGTCGCACAGCTCCTCGGCTTCTTCGAGATAATGCGTCGTCAGCACCACGGTCACGCCGCGATCGTTGAGGCCCTGCACATATTCCCAGAGCTGCTGGCGAAGTTCGATGTCGACCCCCGCGGTCGGTTCGTCGAGCACGATGATCGGCGGCGAATGCACCATTGCCTTTGCCACGAGCAGACGGCGCTTCATGCCCCCCGAAAGCGTACGCGCATAGGCGTCGCGCTTGTCCGAGAGATGCACCGCGGCGAGCAGCGCGTCCGAGATGCGCCCGTCCTTGGGCACGCCGTACAGCCCCGCCTGATTCTCGAGCGTCTCATATGGCGTGAAGAAGGGATCGAAGACGATCTCCTGCGGCACGATGCCGATCGAATATTTGGCGTTCCGCGGGTCGGCGTCGATGTCGAACCCCCAGATGCTCGCATGCCCGCTCGTCTTGTTGACGAGGCCGGCGAGGATGTTGATCAGCGTCGACTTGCCCGCGCCGTTCGGGCCGAGGAGGCCGAAGATCTGGCCGCGCGGCACGTCGAAACTGACATTGTCGAGCGCCTGCTTGCCGCCGGCATAGAGTTTGGAGACGGCGTCGATGCGGATGGCGGCTTCACTCATGGCCGCCTCCATAGCCGCGCACCAGCGCTCGCGAAAGCCCGCTAATTTTTCGTCAGCGCGGCATTAACCCCAAATTGAAAACCCGCCGCTAGGTCGGGGCTCGTGAGGACCAGCCACATCATTTGCCCGTTGCCGATGCAGCGCGGCCCAGCCGCCTTTGCGCTCCTGATCGCGTCCGTCGCCGCTTCTTCGCCGGCGATGGCACAGACCGGCGCGGGGGCGCAGGCCGAAGCGATCGTGCTTCGCCCGCTTTCCTTCTTCAAGGTCAACGACCTCGATTTCGGCGACATCATTCCGTCGGCGAGCGCGGGGACGGTAACGATCGAACCCGACGGGTCGCGCAGCCGCACCGGCGGCGTCACGCTCGCGGGGGGTGGCGGCGAACCCGCGCGCTTCGCGGGGCTCGGTACCGTCAACCGCCAGGTCAACATCTCGCTCGGGTCGAACAATATCTGGATCACCGGGCCGGGCACGCGGATGCGCGTGCGCGATTTCGCAATCGGCAGCACGCCGACCGCGCTCCTCGCGACGACACCGACGCGCTTCCGCATCACCTCAACGCTCGGAAACTATAATTTTCCCGTCGGCGGCACGCTCGAAGTCGGCGCCAGCCAGGCACCCGGCGACTACAGCGGCACGTTCACGATCACATTGAACTATCTTTAGACCTTCCGTGGGGGGAAGACGGCACCGGGGGACCACTTGCGCCCGAAAGGTGCCTGCGCCGGTGCCGTCAACGCCCCACACGGATTGCTCAGACCCGATTGCGGGCGCCCGTCCCGCTTGCTATGGGCGCGGTCGATGACCCAGCCCGCACCCGAAACCATCCGCACGCCCAAGACCCGCATCGCCTGCGACGGCACCGGCGACGGCCTCGCCGATGCGGCGCTCGGCCATCCGCGCGTGTGGCTCGAAATCGACACCGACGAGGGCTTCGCCGATTGCGGCTATTGCGACCGGCGCTTCGTTCTGATCGGCGGCGTTGCCGACAAGGCATAAGCCCCGCCGCGGCAAGTAAACGGCCGATTCACCAACCCCATGCATCGATGATGAAGGTCCGGCTGGCACAAGATGTGCCAGACAGGAGCAGAATCTGTGGGGATTCAAGGGACCGGAAACTGTCGGGGGGCTGCTCGCGCCCTGATCATCGCGGCGCTGGCGGCGAGCGCTGCGCTGTGCGGACCGGCCCGTGCCGCCGACACCAATGTCATCGTCAATGCGACGGTCGTCCGGCCGAACACGCTGATCAAGACCGACGACCTCGATTTCGGGACGCTGATCAGCGGCCCCACCGCCGGCACCGTGACAATCAACCCCGTCACCAACGCGCGGACGACGGGCGGCGGCGCGACCGCCATCGCGAACGACGGCCAGCGCGCGATTTTCCAGGGCACCGGCGGCATCCTGCTGATCACCGTGTCGGGCAGCACCTCCGCCACGCTCGCGCGCGTCGGCGGCGCCGCGCCGGCGATGACCGCCAGCCTTGTGCGCGCCGCGAGCACCGGTGGCGGCGGCGTCGCACTGCTCGGCGGCACGCTGTTGCCGAGCGGAGTGCAGACCTATTATATCGGCGGCACGCTCACCGTCCCGGCGAACCAGCCCGCGGGCGACTACAGCGGGACGTTTACGCTGACGGTCAATTACCTCTAGCTCGATGACCGCTTTCGACCGATTGCGGACCCAAGTGGTATCTGTCAGACAGTTCAAATGAGAGTATTTTTGCTCCCAATTTTAATGCTCGTCGCGGCTTGTTCAACTGTCGACAACACGTTTGTAGTGATGGATGAGCAAAAGGCCGTTTCGGGTGCCAAACTTGTGCTGTGTGGATCGGAAGTGCCACTCCGGCGGAATGGTGATCGCTTGTCTGTCAGCAAGGCGATCGATTGCGAAGGAAGCGGGCATATCACACTTCGCTACACCTCGGGCGACGAACGCGAATGCGTCGTTGGCTACGTGACCCCGGGCATGGCCCAGTCCTTCACGTTTCGAGCAACTCAAAAGGGATGCGTGTAACTCGAAGCAGCAATGTCCGCTTCCCACCCCCAAGCCGACATTCGGACGCATGTCACATGATCGCCGTTCACAACGAACGGGCCTTTGCCTCGCTGGCCCACCTCCCTATATCGGTCCAATGACAAGCCCGACCGATCCCCGCCGCTTCCTCTACCGCGCCGACGCGCTCGACCCCGACCTTGCGCAGAAGCTCGCGCGCGAAGCGCTCGCCAAGGCTGACGACGGCGAGCTCTATTTGCAATATCGCGCGACCGAGAGCTTCGGCTTCGACGACGGACGCCTCAAGACCGCCGACTATTCGACCGACGCAGGTTTTGGCCTGCGCGCCGTGTCGGGCGAGATGACGGGCTTTGCGCATGCCAGCGATATCAGCGCCGGCGCGATCCGCCGCGCCGCCGAAACGCTCGCGCTGCTCGACCCGTCGAATCAGGCGCACGCCGCGCCGCCGCCGCGCACCAACCGCCATCTTTACGACGAAGCGAACCCGCTCGACCTCATCCCCTTCGCGAAGAAGGTCGCGCTCTGCCAGGAAATCGACGCCGCCGCGCGCGCGCGCGATCCGCGCATCGTCCAGGTATCGGTCGCGCTCGCGGGCAGCTGGTCGGTGGTCGAGATCGTCCGCGCCGACGGCTTCCTCGCGACCGACATCCGTCCGCTAGTCCGCCTCAACGTCTCGATCGTGGTCGAGGAAAACGGCCGTCGCGAAACCGGCTATTTCGGCCTCGGCGGCCGTTACATGTACGATCATCTGTTCGAACCCGCGCAATGGAACCGCGCGATCGACGAGGCGCTGAGCCAGGCGCTCGTCAACCTGCGCGCCGTCGACGCCCCCGCGGGCGAGTTCACCGTGCTGCTCGGCCCCGGCTGGCCCGGCGTGCTGCTCCACGAAGCGGTCGGTCACGGGCTCGAAGGCGATTTCAACCGCAAGGGCACCAGTGCCTTTTCGGGCCGCATCGGCGAGCGCGTTGCGGCGCCCGGCGTCACCGTCGTCGACGACGGCGCGATGGACAGCCCCGTCGGCGGCGGCCGCCGCGGCTCGCTCAGCATCGACGACGAAGGCACGCCGACGGGCGAAACGGTGCTGATCGAGGATGGCATCCTCAAAGGCTATATGCAGGACCGGCTCAACGCCCGCCTGATGGGCGTCGAGCCCACCGGCAACGGGCGCCGCGAAAGCTTCGCGCACGCCCCGATGCCGCGGATGACCAACACTTTCATGCGCGGCGGCAACGACGATCCCACCGAGCTGCTTAGCCGCGTCAAGAACGGCATTTTCGCCAAAAGCTTCGGCGGCGGACAGGTCGACATCGTGTCGGGCAAATTCGTCTTCAGCTGCACCGAGGCCTACAAGATCGAGAATGGCAAATTGGGCGACTCGATCAAGGGCGCGACCCTGATCGGCGACGGCCCGAGCGTGCTGACGAAAGTCACGGGTATCGGCAACGACATGGCGATCGACGAAGGCATCGGCATCTGTGGCAAGGCGGGGCAAAGCGTCCCCGCGGGCGTCGGCCAGCCCACCTTGCTGGTGAACGGACTGACCGTGGGCGGCACGGCCTGATCCATTTCGTCATGCCGGGCTTGACCCGGCACCCGCCTTCTTTTCGCGAAGAAAGGCAGGCCCCGGATCAAGTCCGGGGTGACGAAGATTTGCGTCGCATGCCGCCTGTGACCGCCCTCACTTGGCGTTCGCCGCTCCCGCGCATATAGCTTACGCAAACAGAAGAAGAATCGGTCGCATCATCCGCGGGGGCATCCTCCGCAACAGGGAGGGTAATATGCGTTCGAATCTGCGTTTTATTTCCGTGGCGGCCGTCGCCGCGGTCCTCGCCGCCGTTCCCGGCTCGGCGCAAAAAACGACCGGCCCCAAAGAGCGTTACGAAATGGACGTCGCGACGATGTCGGGCTTCGCCGCGATGGCGGGCGGCGGCAGGGGCGGCCTCGGCGGCGCGATGGGGATGATGTTCGGCGGCGATCCGTCGAGCAAGGTCGCGCACCAACTCCTCCTCCGCCTCGGATCGAACGACGCCGCCACCGCGCCGCCGCCGAAGGGCGATCATTTCTTCCTGCCGCAGGCCAAGATGGGCAAATCGGTCCCGCTGACCTGGGAGGCGAGCAAGGAAGAGACCGGAACCACGCCATTCGAGCGCCCGAAAGGCCGTTTGCTCCTCTATTGGGGCTGCGGCGCGAAGGCGGGCCCCGGCCAGCCGGTGGTGATCGATTTCGCCAAGGTCGCCGCGGGGCAGATGCCGCCCAATCTCTTCTCCAGCGCGGTCCCGGTGATCCGCGAGGTGAGCAAGGCGAACAGCCGTTCCTATGTCGACTGGCCGAATAGCAAGGGCGGCAAGCAGCCCGGATCGGGCTCGTCGCTGCTCGGCGCGCACCGCGTCGCGAGCAATATCGGCCCCGACATCAACTTCACGCTGGCGCAGGATTATATGCAGGGGCTTTCGGCCTCGACCGCGATCCAGGGCGACCAGTCGGTGATGGTCCGCTGGAATTCGGTGCCGAGCGCGACGGGCTATGTCGCATGGACGATCGGCGGCATGGGCAATGGCGGCGGCAAGAACGACATGGGCGACATCGTCTGGTGGACGAGCAGCGCATCGAAGGAATTCGGCGGCGGCCTCTGGGACTGGCTGCCCCCGTCGGTGGTAGCGAATCTTGTCACCAAGAAGATCGTGATGCCGCCGAGCCAAACGAGCTGCCAGATCCCCGCCGAGGTCAAGAAGGCGTCGGGCGAGATGCTGATCGGCAACCTCAACGCTTTCGGGCCCGAGGCCAATTTCTCCTATCCGCCCAAGCCCGCGGGCAATGCCGCGTGGAATATCGACTGGACCGCGAAGGTGCGCTTCCGCTCGCACACGATGCTGATGGTCGGCGCCGATTTCGGCGGGATGAGCGGATCGAATACGGGCGGCAGCACCCCGGCCGAACCCGCGAAGAAGAAGAAATGCAAAGGCCCGCTGGGCATCCCGCTTCCCGACGGGGCGTGCTGAAACAACGGCGAGTCAGCGTCTGTTCACGCGGGCAGGCGTAAGAAGGCGCCGGGTAGGGTCTGATGAAGATAGGAGTTGAACCCATGCGTCACCTCATCCCGGCGCTTCTCGCCGCCGCCGCCATCGCGGCCGCCCCCGCCGCCACCGCGCGCGAAAAGCTTGCGCCCGAAGACCAGCTCGCCAAGCTGCTCGAAGGCCGTGTTGCGGGCGAACCGCAGGATTGCATCTCGCTCTCGACCGCGCGCAGCTCGCAGATCATCGAAAAGACGGCGATCGTCTACAAGGTCGGCAGCACCTATTGGGTCAACCGGCCCAAGGGCGGCGCCGAATCGCTCGACGATGACGATATTCTCGTGACGAAAACGATCGGCAGCCAGCTGTGCAGCATCGACGCCGTCGAACTGCGCGACCGCAGCAGCCATATGTACGCCGGCTTCGTGTCGCTCGGCGAATTCGTCCCCTATCGCCGCGCCAAGTGAGCTCGGGCGCGGTTGCGCGCGCCCTAATCCCCATTAAAGTCGTCATCCCGGCCTCCGCCGGGATGACGCTTGATGGGAACAAAGACCTTGGCCGAGAACGAAAATGCCCCGCCCCCCGCCGACTGGGCCCGGCAACTCCTCTCCTTCTGGTTTGACGACCACGGCATGGACGACTGGTACGGCGGCGGCGCCGACTTCGACGCCGAGGTCCGCAATCTCGCCGAAGGGTGGCACGAAGCACTACGTTCGCAGCCCGTCGAAACCTTCCTGACCGACCCTGACACCGCGCTCGCCGCGACGATCCTGTTCGACCAGGTGCCGCGCAACATCTATCGCGGCCACGCAGACGCCTTTGCGACCGACGATCTCGCCCGCGCGATTGCGCGCGGCATTGTCGAGCACGGCTGGCACGAGAACTGGCCCGATGCGCGGCGTCAATTCGCCTGCCTGCCGTTTCAGCATAGCGAGAATATGGACGACCAGCGCGAATCGCTGCGCCTGTTCGCGCGGTTCGACGCCCCGATGTTCCAGGACTATGCGCAGAAACATTTCGACATCGTCGACCGCTTCGGCCGCTTTCCGCATCGCAACGAGGCCCTCGGCCGCGCCACCCGCGCCGACGAGGAAGCCGCGATAGAAGAGGGCAAGAATTGGTGATAGGGCGAACCGACCAATCCAGCGGAGCCCGAGCATGGCCGAATTTACCGAAACGCTGACCGACAAGCATATCGCCTTCATCGAAAAGCAGCCGGTCTATTTCACCGCGACCGCCGCCGCCGATGCACGCATCAACCTGTCGCCCAAAGGCTATGCGGACAGCTTCCGTATCCTGTCGGACCGGCAGGTCGCCTATCTTGACCTCGGCGGATCGGGGAACGAGACGCACGCGCACCTGGCCGCCGACGGGCGGATCACGATCATGTTCTGCGCCTTCGACCGCAGCGCGCTGATCCTGCGTATCTATGGCCGCGGGCGCCCCGTGCTGCCGCAGGATGCCGAATGGGACGCGCTCGCGGCGCATTTCACGCTGCTTCCCGGCACACGCCAGATCTTCGTGATCGACGTCGACAGCGTACAGACGAGCTGCGGCTGGGGCGTGCCGATGATGGAATTGCAGCACGAGCGCGACACGCTGCAGAAATATCACCGCCAGGCCGACCGCACGCTGTGGGTCGAAAAGTTCAAGGAACGCGACCGCAGCATCGACGGGCTGCCGACGCGCCCGACCGACCGCTTCATCGCGGGCGACGCCTGATGCCATTGGTCGAGTTGGTGCGTCTGCCCAACGGCGCCGAGGCCGAGCTGCTGCGCGGCCGGCTCGAAAGCGCGGGCGTCCACGCGGTGTGCTTCGACGCGGGCATGAATATCGCCGAAAGCGTCGGCTTGCTTATCCCGGTGCGCATCATGGTGCTCGACGAGGATCTGGGCGAAGCGCAGGCGCTGATCGCCGAATTCGGGTCCGGCGGGAACGGAAACCTGGCCTGAGCGCTTGAAAAACACATGATCAAGGTCGCCAGTTACAATATGCGCAAGGGCATCGGGCTCGACCGGCGCCGCGACCCGGGCCGGGTGCTGTCGGTGCTCGGCGAGCTCGACGCCGATATCGTCGCGCTACAGGAGGCCGACCGCCGTTTCGGCGCGCGCACGAGTGCGATCCCGCCGCACATGTTCGAGGACCATAGCGACTATGTCCCGGTCGACCTGCTCAGCGGACGCCCCTATGCGATCGGCTGGCACGGCAACGCGCTGCTCGTACGCAAGGGCGCCGTGGTCGAGGAAAGCCACGCGCTGCACCTGCCGACGCTCGAGCCACGCGGCGCCGTCGCCGCGACCGTGCGCATCGGCGACACGCGACTCCGCGTCGTCGGCATGCACCTCGACATTTCGGGGCTGCGCCGCCGCCAGCAGGCGCGCGCGATCCTCAATCACGTCGCCGAGGGCGAGGAACTGCCGACGATCCTGATGGGCGACTGCAACGAATGGCGCCCGCGTGGCGGCTGCCTCGCCGATTTCGGCGAGCGCCACCGGCTGGTCGACACCGGCCACAGCTTCCACAGCCGCCGCCCCGTCGCGAAGCTCGACCGCATTTTCGCGACCCCCGATCTCGAAGCCGTCGAGGCGGGCGTGCACCAGAGCGCACTCGCGGCACGCGCGTCGGACCATCTGCCGATCTGGGCGCGGTTCAGGGCGGCGGAGTAGACGGAACCTCCCGCAAGCGGGAAGGGAACAGATCTGCCCAAAATTTAGGCAATCCCTTGCCTCGACTGCACAGCGAACGAACGATTGTTCGCACGTTGCCCCTAAAACCGTCACAAAATGTTAACTTTCGCGCGCGCCGCGTAATCTGGCACGCCCGTTGCAGTGCAACATGGTGCCATTTGCAAAAGGGGGCGTCATGAAGCTGATCTTGGCCATCATCAAACCATTCAAGCTCGACGAGGTGCGCGAGGCGCTCACCGGTCTGGGCATCGCCGGCATGACCGTGACCGAGGTCAAGGGCTTCGGCCGGCAAAAGGGACAGACCGAAATCTACCGCGGCGCCGAATATGCCACCAACATGGTGCCGAAGGTAAAGATCGAGCTCGTCTGCGACGATGCGCTTGCACCGCGGGTCGTTGAAACGCTGCAACAGACCGCCGGAACCGGCTCGATCGGCGACGGCAAGATTTTCGTCCTCGACGTGGGTCAGGCGGTGCGCATCCGCACCGGCGAGACCGGCGAGGCGGCACTGTAATGACGAAGGGGGAAAATATGACGTTCGCAAATAAATTTGCGGCGGGCGCCGGGGCTATCGGCCTCTCGCTGTTCGCCGCGCTGCCCACCTGGGCGCAGGAAGCCGCGACCGCGGTTGCCGCACCGGCCGAAGCCGCCGCACCCGCCGCCGACGGCCCGATCAAGGCCCCGACGGTCGAGCAGATGGCCGGCATGGTCGACAAGGGCGACACTGCGTGGATGCTCGTCTCGGCGGCGCTCGTGCTGCTGATGTCGATCCCGGCGCTCGCGCTCTTCTACGGCGGCCTCGTCCGTACCAAGAACATGCTGAGCCTGCTCATGCAGGTCTTCATGATCGTCAGCGTCGCGGCGCTCGTCTGGGTCAGCTGGGGCTACAGCCTCGCCTTCACCAGCGGCAACAGCTTCATCGGCGGCTTCGACAAGATCTTCCTGCAAGGGGTCACCGCCGGCACTTACGCCGCGACCTTCAGCAACAATGTCTATATCCCCGAATATGCGTTCGTCGCCTTCCAGATGACCTTTGCCTGCATCACGCCGGCGCTGATCGTCGGGGCGTTCGCCGAGCGTATCAAATTCACCCCGCTGATCATCTTCACGGTGCTGTGGCTGACCTTCGCCTATTTCCCGATCGCGCACATGGTCTGGTACTGGGCGGGCCCGGACTTCCTTGTCGATGCACCGACCGACATGGGCCTGCTCTGGGGCTGGGGCGCGCTCGACTTCGCCGGCGGCACCGTCGTCCACATCAACGCGGGCATCGCCGGCCTGATCGGCTGCCTGATCGTCGGCCCGCGCCTCGGCTTCGGCAAGGAAGCGACGCCGCCGCACAGCATGACGATGACGATGATCGGCGCCGCGCTGCTCTGGGTGGGCTGGTTCGGCTTCAACGCCGGGTCGAATCTCGAAGCGAACGGCCTCGCCGCGCTCGCCTTCGTCAACACCTTCGTCGCCACCGCCGCCGCCGCCGTCTCGTGGGCGTTCATCGAGCAGGTCAAGCACGGCAAGCCGTCGCTGCTCGGCGCGGTCACGGGAGCCGTCGCGGGCCTCGTCGCGATCACCCCGGCCAGCGGCTTTGCCGGCCCGATGACCGCGATCCTGCTCGGCCTTGTCGTGTCGCCGATCTGCTTCTTCTTCGTCTCCTATCTCAAGGGTAAGCTGAAGTATGACGACACGCTCGATGTCTTCGGCGTCCATGGCATCGGCGGCATCGTCGGCGCGCTCGGCACCGCCATCGTCGCCGACCCGTCGCTCGGCGGCCAGGGCTGGATCGACTACACCGTCTTCCCGGCGGTCCCCGGCGAATATGACATGGCTGGCCAGTTCATGACCCAGCTGTGGGCGGTGGGCACCACCATCCTGTGGACGGGGATCGTGTCGGCCGTGCTCTTCTACGGTCTGAAACTTACCACCGGTCTGCGCCCCACCGAGGACGCCGAGCGCGAAGGGCTCGACCTCGCCGAACATGGGGAGCGCGCCTACAACTACTGACGAGACAGGATACCCGTCGCCGTCCGCTCTCTCTCCTTTCAAACGGCGGCGACGGGATCCTACCGGGGTTCCTCCTGCGAACCACTGGCCGGGACACAAGTCCCGGCCTTTTTTTTATTGGCCAGAACGGCCACGGGCCGGGGCTTGACCCGGTCCTTTTTCAAATTTGTGGCCGGAACGGCCACGGGCCGGCGATGCATTGGCCGACCTCTTTTTTGTCATTTTCTTACTGTGGCTGGCGCGCAACATGTCCCCGCCTTTATTTCGCGCAATATTCATGCGCCATTGCGTAATGGAAACAAGAAGCGCACCCTCCCGCCTGGACCAGCGTAGATTGGCCATCAGGAGGAGGATTACCATGAATGCACGAGCATCTATGCTCGCGGGCTTGTCGTGCCTTGCGCTTGCAAGCACCCCGGCAGTGGCACAGAACGCACCTGCGAACAGCTATGACGGCAACGAGATTATCGTCACCGCGACGAAGCGCGACGCAAGCCTGCAGGACGTTCCCTTTTCGATCAACGCGCAGACCGAACAGGCGATCGAGCGCGCGAACGCGAGCACGGTCGAGGATCTGTCGCGCAACGTCGCGGGCCTGACCGTCCAGAATCTCGGGCCCGGCCAGAGCCAGGTGTCGGTGCGCGGCGTTTCGGCGGGGCAGATCGCGCGCGACCAGCCCGGCGTAAAGGAACAGGTCGGCGTCTATCTCGACGAATCGGTCGTCTCGCTGTCGCTCTTCACCCCCGACCTCGACCTGTTCGACCTCAACCGCGTCGAGACGCTGCGCGGGCCACAGGGCACGCTCTTCGGCTCGGGTTCGGTCGGCGGCACCCTCCGCTACATCACCAACCAGCCCAATCTCGACCGGATCGAGGGCAAGGTCGAAGGCAATGTGAACCTCGTCGATGGCGACGATTTCGGCGGCCATTTGAAGGGCGCAATCAACCTGCCCTTGAGCTCCAATCTCGCGATGCGCGCGGTCGGCTATTACACGCGCTACGCGGGCTTCATTAATGCGCTGCGCGAAGGCGGCGGCGAGAGCGAGGACGTCAACAGCGGCGAACGCTATGGCGGGCGCTTCTCGCTGCTCTGGAAACCCGCCGAGAATCTGTCGATCACCCCCCGCTTCGTCTATCAGAAGGTCAAGACCGACGGCTTCAACCGGCAGGAGGTCTATAACCTCTACGCCAACCAGTTCACGACGACGCGGCCGCGGGTGACCTTCGAGGAACGCCAGCAATATCTGCTGCTCGACGAGGCGTTCGAGGATGAGGTCAAGCTCTTCGACCTCACGATGAGCTATGATGGCGACGTGATCGGCGTGACGTCGGTGACGACCTATACCGACCGCGACATCCTCGTCAGCCGCGACGCGAGTGCACTGACGGGCAGCGTGTCGGCCGACCTCGGCTTCGTCGATGCGGGCATATTGCTCCCGGCGAACCTCGTTGACACCACCGGCGTCAAGCAATTCACACAGGAAGTTCGATTGAATTCGGCCGGAACCGGGCCATTCCAATGGCTCGTCGGCGGCTATTACGCCAACGTCAAACGCGACTATACGCAGCGTCTGCCGACGCCCGGCTATGACCAATTCGACGACGGCTTCCTCGCGGGCCTCTGTTCGCGGCCCGTCAATCCGGTGTGCCGCTCGCCCGGGGTGCCGCTCGAATCGTCCGACCTCGCCAATGGTTTCGGGCCCGATTCGCCGTATAACGCCGACATTCCCTATGATCTGTCGCAAATCGCGATCTTCGGCGAGGTCAGCTATGACTTCACCGACCGCCTCACCGCGACGGTCGGCGGGCGTTATTATGCCTTCGACGAAAGCCGCCGTTTCGTGTCGGGCGGCCTGTTCCCCAACGGCGACAACGCCCGCGACAAAACCTCGTCGACCGGCTTCTCGCCGCGCCTGCTGCTCAGCTACGACGTCGCCGACGGCATCACGCTCAATGCACAGGCGTCGAAAGGCTTCCGCCTCGGCGGCGTCAACGACCCGCTCAACCTGCCGCTGTGCGACGGCGGCAACCCGGGCGGCCCCGATGCCGAGACCTTCGGCGGCCGGCCGCGCTATGACGACGAAACGCTGTGGAACTATGAGGGCGGGGTGAAGGCGCAGTTCGGCGGCATCACCTTCAACGCGGCGGGCTTCTATACCAAGATCAACAATCTGCAGGTCACCGCCGATGCCGGCAGCTGCTCGTCGCGTATCGTCTTCAACGCCGATGCGCACACGATGGGGCTCGAGGTCGAGCTGTCGGCCAGCCCCTTCACCGGGCTCGATCTCGGATTGTCGGGCAGTTATGTCGAGGCCGAATTCGATTCGACACTCACCCGCCCGAACGGGACGGTGATCGAGGGGATCCGCGAGGGTAACCGCCTGCCCTCGGTGCCCAAGTTCCAGATGGCGGCGAACGCGACCTACAGCTTCCCGATCGATGCGTCGTCGGACACCAACGCCTTCGTCACCGCATCCTTCCAGCATGTCGGCAGCCGCTATACGCAGCCTGGCGATCAGGAAAACAATCCGCGGACCTTCGTCCACGGCTTTACCTTTGGCGGCGCACCGATCGGTTCAGCGACGACGCTCGACCTCAAGCTGCCCGATTATCAGCTGGTGAACCTCGGCGCGGGGATCGAGTTTCCGAACGAGCTCGAAATCTCGGTCTATGTGAACAATCTGCTCGACGAGAATGCGCTGCTCGCCTTCGATCGCGAACGCGGCGGGCGGGCGCGCCTCGGCTTTGCGACGAACCAGCCGCGCACCTTCGGCGTCACGGTTCGCAAGGGCTTCTGAGGGGGAGAAATGGGCCGGGCGCCGACGCGTTCCGGCCCATTTTTAGGTTCTGAAATGTTGCACAAAATTAGCGCAGCATTGCCGCAATTTTAGCCTTTCCAACATGACATTAATATGGCATTCATTGCGTCAACAGTTTCAGGAGGGGAGAGCCTGAAAGGCTGGGCCGGGACGCAAGTCCCGGCCCTCTTTTTTTGTGCGCAGCACAGATGCCGGTCAAAATCGGCAGTTTTCAGGGGTTTGTGCGCGCGTAGCGCAGCATGGCGAAGACGCGCCAGCTGCCGTCATCCTGCAAAATCGAATCGCTGACGACGAGTCTTCCGCTCGCTTCAAGGACATAGGTCGACCGGCCGATCTCGACATCGGCGCTGCCCCAATGTGTCCACCATTTCGCCGCATTCGCCCCGCCGACGACGGCACGTGTACGGCCAGTGCTGTCGGTCCATTTTCCGCGCACGCGCCCCTTCGCATCGAACGCGTACGTCGCCTCAGCCGAATAGGCGACCGGCGGCGTCCCCGCGATGCTCAGGCGATAGGCGAGCGTCGTCGCCCCGCCCTCACCCGGCGCGATGTCGAGCGTCGCGGTCGCGGGCTTGCCGAACGCCTCGCCCTCCCCCACCCAGCTGCCGTGCCACGCGGCGAGCGACGGGGCTTCGGCGGCGGGCGCAGCCGGCGCCACTAGTGCCGCCGCCACCCACCCGAGCGATATCATGCCGCGATCTCGGACTGCGAGAACATGAAGGCATTGCCGTCGGGATCGTAGAAAGTGAGCAATTTCACCAGCCCCGGAATATGCTGGATATCGCCGTCCTGCCGCACGCCCTCGGCATCGAGATGCGTCTTCGCTTCGACGATATCGGCGACTTCGAACACATTGGTCGCGCCGCCGCCCTGAACGACCGCCTCGACTTGGCTGAGCCCGATGTTCACCCCCGCCATCGGGGTCTTGAGCTCGCACCAGCCGAGCTCGTCGGCGCGGTAGAGCAGTTCGCAATGCATCACGCGCTCGTACCAGGCGATCGACGCGGTCATGTCCTTGACCCCCATCGAACAGGTAAGCTCGGATCCGATCTGAAGTGCCATGCATTCCTCCCTTTTCGCGAAGCGCCGAGCCGCGCGGAGAATCGCATGGCCCATATCGCTTGCCTCAATGGTCTGGTTTGTATAGTTAGTTGCAAATGCCGTCAACCGCGTCCGACCCCATGCTGATTCAGCTCGGCAGCCATCGCTGGCTGGTGCCGCTGCTCGCCGATCTGGCGGCACACAGGGGCGCGCGCTTCGTCGAACTGATCCACCGCCTCGGGCTTTCGCGCGACAGCCTCACGCGCACGCTGGAGGCAGCGGCGACGATCGGATGGGTGGCGCGCAACCCCGGCCACGGCCACCCGCTACGCCCCGAATATATATTGACCGAAGCCGGCGCCGCCGCCGCCGCACGCGCCGCAACGATCGCCGAAGCGCAGCAGAAAATCGACCTGCCGCCCGGCGCCGCGACGCGCTGGGGATTTCCACTGGTGGTCGGGATCGGCGCGGGCCACGACCGCTTCAACGCGCTGTCGCGCCTGCTCGCCCCCGCCACTCCGCGTGCGCTGTCGCAGGGCCTGACCGCGCTCGGCAAGCACGGGCTGGTGACGCGCGAAGTGCTCGACATGCGCCCTCCCGCCAGTCGCTATGATTTGACCCAAAGCGGCGCGCTGCTCGCTGCAGCGTGCGCTTAATGTACCCCGGCGAAAGCCAGGGCCCAGACTGCTGACGCGGCGCTCTCAACATGGGCCCCGGCTTTCGCCGGGGTACATTCAACCGAGAGCCGCTTTCACGAAATCGGCCGCGCGTTCACCGATCATAATGCTCGGCGCATTGGTGTTGCCCGAAACGAGCCGCGGCATGATGCTCGCGTCGGCGACCCACAGCCCGTCGATGCCCTTCAGCTTCAGCGTCGGATCGACCACCGCATCGGCGTCATTCCCCATCCGGCACGTGCCGACGGGGTGATAAACGGTGTCGGCACGACTGCGGATCAGCGCATCGAGCGCGGCATCATCCTCCAGATCCACCGGATGGCGGTTAGAACCCGCATAATCCGACAGCGGCGGTGCCGCGGCGATCCGGTGCATCATCCGCACGCCCGCACGGAGCGTCGCCATATCGCGCGCGTCGGCCAGAAAGCCCGGGTCGATCGCGGGCGCCGCCGCCGCGTCGGACGACGCGAGCCGCACCGACCCGCGGCTTTCGGGCCTGAGCACGCAGGCGTGGCACGAAAAGCCATGCCCCTTCACCTTGGTGCGCCCATGATCCTCGAGCATCGCGGGCACGAAATGATATTGAATGTCGGGCGCGGGCAGGTCGGGGCGCGATTTCCAGAATCCGCCCGCCTCGGCGAAGCAGGTCGTCATAATCCCGCTGCGCTGCGTACGGTGCTCGAAGATCGCCTTCACCATCCGCCAGGTGCCGCCCAGGCTGTCGCCGAACGGTTCGGTCGAGCGCGTCTCCCAGCTCGACACATAGTCGATATGATCCTGCAGATTGTCGCCGACCCCCGCCCGGTCGAGCGTCACCTCGATCCCCTTATCCTTCAGATGCGCGCCGGGGCCGATCCCCGACAGCATCAGGATCTGCGGGCTGCCAAACGCCCCCGCCGACAAGATCACTCCGCCGCGCGCGCGCAGCGTCTCGCGGCTGCCGCCGCGGCGGATCACGACGCCCGTCGCGCGCCCATCCTCGACGAGTATCTTCTCGACCAGCGCGCCGGTCCGCACTGCGAAATTGCCATGCTCGCGCAAGGGCTCGACATAGGCGCGCGCCGCGGACCAGCGTTCGCCCGCCTTCTGCGTCACCTGATAAAGGCCAAAGCCTTCGTTGCTCGGGCCGTTGAAATCGGCGGTGCGCGGCAATTGCAGCGACGCCGCGCTCTCGACGAAGCGCCGGCTCGTCACATTGGGCCAGCGCTGGTCCATCACATTGAGCGGCCCGCCGCTCCCGTGAAATTCGTCGCCGCCGCGCTCATTGCCCTCGCTGCGCTTGAAGTAGGGCAGCACGTCGGCATAGCTCCAGCCGGTCGCGCCCAAGGACGCCCACTGATCGTAATCGAACTGGTGTCCGCGGATATAGACCATCGCGTTGATCGCGCTCGACCCGCCGAGCCCGCGCCCGCGCGGCTGGTATCCGGTACGCCCGTTCAGCCCCGCCTGCGGCACCGTCTCATATTTATAGTTCGACGCATTCCGGATGAAGGGCATGAACCCCGGCGTCTTGATCAGCATATTGTCGTTGCGCCCGCCCGCCTCGACGAGGCAGACCGTGCGCTTGCCATCCTCGGCGAGCCGTCCCGCCGCCGCGCTCCCCGCGCTGCCCCCGCCGATGACGATGATGTCGAACTGATCCATGCTTGCGACTCTCCCTCACGCCGCCTGCTGGCGGTCGTCCGCGTGCTTACATGAATGTCATTAGGGGACGAGGCAAGCGCAAGATATGCTCTCCGCTCAGAGGCAGCTTCCCGTTGAGCAGGCCCAGATGAATCCCGTCAAAGGAAGCCAGCTGGCTACCGCACAAAGCAATCCGGTGAGAATTGTCGCCTTGTTTCCTAACCGCCACCCTCGGGTCGCAGCCGCTATCGATATAACGGTCGAAACGGCCTGAACCAGCATGAGAGCGGCGAGCAGCTCGATAGCGAGCCATCCGATTCCAAGGCACAATAGGGCACCGACGCCCGATCCGAATGCGAGCCAATCGAATTGCGGTTCGCGCGCGACTTTATTCATCGCGCCCCGCCGCCCAGCGTTGCTTGATCATCGCGCTCGTCGCGCGGCTGCCGTCGTGGCTCCAGCCGGGCTCGCGCCACATATAGTCCAGCTTGTGCTTCCACGGCGCGTGCCAGACATCCTTCGCGATCCCGACCCATTCGTGCACCGCGGCCCAGAGGATGTTGAAGCTGCCGAGCTGCTTGACGATGCCGTAACGCACCGGCTCGTCGTCGCGTTCGGGAACGAAGCTGCCGAACATCTTGTCCCAGATGATGAACACGCCCGCATAATTGGCGTCGAGGTAGCGCGGGTTCACGCCATGATGGACGCGGTGGTGCGACGGGGTGTTCATCACCGCCTCGAACCATCGGGGCAGCCGCTTGATCGCCTCGGTATGGATCCAGAACTGGTAGATCAGGTTGAGCCCCGCGCAGAAGAAGACCATCGCGGGCGGAAAACCGATGAGAAAGAGCGGCAGGCGAAACAGGAAGGTCAGGCTGAAAAAGCCCGTCCACGTCTGCCGCAGCGCGGTCGAAAGATTATAATGCTGCGAGCTGTGGTGGATGACATGGCTCGCCCAGAACCAGCGCACGCGGTGCGCGCTGCGGTGGAAGGCATAATAAGCGAGATCGTCGAGGAAGAAGCAGAGGATCCACGCCCACCACCATGTCTTGAACGCGATCCCGATGTCGAACAGGCGAAACTGGTACACCCACACCGACATGCCGATCACCGCCGCACCGACGAGCGCGCCCGCGATCTGGCTCACCGTCCCAAGCATCAGCGAGGTCAGCGTGTCGCGCGCCTCGTACCGGCTCTTGTCGGCGCGCAGCGAGATGAGCATCTCGACGATCAGCAGCAGGATGAAGGCAGGGACTGCGTAGACGACGGGATCGGGGAGCTTATCCACGGTTGAACTCGCGCATCCGGCTGGCCCACATCCCCGCATCCTTCCCCAATTGCAGCGTCACCGCGCCGAATGTCCGCTCCGGCGTCGTCAGTGTCAGGAAATCCTTGTCGAGCCGCCCGATCACGCTGGCGTCGACCGGCCGCGCGGCAAAGAAATTGCCATGCGCGCGCACCAGCATCATCCGCCCCTCGGCATTTTGCACAATCGCGGCAAAGCCCGCCCGATCGCGCGCGACCTCGACGCCCTTGAAACCGGCCTCGGCCTCTTCGGCCAACCGGATCGCATGCTCGGCATCTGCGATCCGGGGATCGCCGCCGAGCCCGATCTTCCCAACCAGCCAGGCTACGAAAAACACCGCGACCAGCGATGCGCCCAGCTGGATCAACGCAGCTTGCGTCATTTTTCCCCCGCGAGCGCGTCCAGCATCGGCCGCAGCCCCGTCAGGTCATATCCCGCCTTCGCGGCCGCCTCGACGATGCCATCGACATCGTCACCCGCGCGCGCGCGCGTCAGCGCCCAGAGGTGCGTCGAGCGGGTGCCCGACCGGCAATAGGCGAGGATCGGCCCCGTCGCATCGCGCAGCAATTTGTCGAGCGCGTCGATCTGCGCATGGCTGAAACCCGCATGGCCGATCGGGATCGCGGCATAGGCCAGTCCCTCGGCCGCCGCAGCGTGCGCGATATCGTCGCCCTGCGGCGCCGAAGGCTCCTCGCCATCGGGACGATTGTTGACGAGCATCGCAAAGCCCGCGGCCTTCGCCTCGGCCACATCCTCGATGCTGATCTGCGGGGCGACGCTATAGTCGGCGGACAGGGTTCGAAAATCGCTCATGCCAGCGATCTACTCCTCGCGCCCGCTTGCTGACAAGCATGAAGGTGGAGCACGAAGGCGCGTTGCCACTTTCCTTGCCGCGCGCGGCGCTTATGATCGATGCCATGAACGATCATTTCAAATGGGCCTTCGGCTATTGCGCAGCGCGCGGATATGGCCAGCCGGTTGCCGCGACCACTCCCTCCGCGCTGTGGTTCGATGCCGGCAAGCCCGACCAGACCGGCCGATTTATTCTGGAAAATGCGTCGGGCAAGGCGGCCGCAGCCGCATTCGCGGCGGTCGATGCACCGCATATCTATGTCGACATCGCCGCCCCGCGCGAAACTATCCTCCCACATATCCCGCCGCACTGGCAGCCGCGCGATCCGATGTGGCTGATGGCGGCCGGGACCGACATGCCCCCGGCGCGGCCCACGCCCGATTTCACGATCGAGCTCGATGAAGGCGCCGACCGTTTCGAGGCGATCGCAAGGCACGCCGACGGCTCGCTCGCCGCGCGCGGCGTTCTCGGCATCCACGGGACCACCGCGGTCTACGACCAGATCGTCACCGAACCACAGTTCGGCCGCCGCGGGCTGGGCTCGGCGATCATGGCCGAACTCGGCCGCTGCGCCCTCCGCCGCGGCGCCGCCGAATGCCTGCTCGTTGCCACCAGTGACGGCAAGGCGCTTTACGAACGGCTCGGCTGGACGCTGCGCAGCGACATTGTTTCGGTCATTTCGCCGTCGACCTGACCGATATTCGTCCCGCTAACGCTCGCGCGCACCGGCGGGCGCGACACGACCGCGTGGAACCGTTCGGCATAATGCGGATGCTCGGTCCCCATCCATTTGTCCCACCAGGTGAAATAGAGGCCGTAGTTGCGGTTGAACCCGCCGCTGTGATGCAAATCATGGTGCGTCGTCGTGTTGAGCCAGCGCGTCAGCGGGGTCGACAACCACCAGCGCGGGTGCAATTCGAACCCGGCATGCCCCATCGCGTTGCGGACGATCTGGAAATTGATCCACAGGAACGTCACCCACACCGGGGTGGCGACGAAGAACAGCCAGATCGGCACAAAGGCGATCATCACGAACGCCTCGGGGATCGCAAAGCTGTACGCCGCCCACGGCGTCGGCGTTACCGACCGATGGTGCGCGCGGTGGAACGCCTTGAACAGCCGGGGATGGTGCATCGCGCGATGCACCCAATAAAAATAGGCATCGTGCGCGACGATGATCGCGGCGAGCAGCGCCAGGTCGCCGAGCAGACCATAGCTGCCCTCAAAACGATGGAGCACGCCGGTGTCGACGCCCCAGACGATGAACAGCGACACGAACAGATAGACGCCCGCCGTCTGCAGCGATTGCAGGACTTCGCGGCGCTGGTCGGCGGCCGTCGCTTCGCGCGCCTGTATCTTGCGCGCGGCAAGGTTAGAGCGGCGCAGCCCCCAGACGATCGCGCTCGTCACCCCCGCCGCGACAAGATAGCGGCCGAAATCGAAGGCGAAGATCGCCGGGCCTTTTTCGAGCAAGATGGCGAGCGGAGGCAGGTCTTGAATCATGCGGGCATCCTTCGAACCGATGCCCGCTGTTCAGCAGCTTTCCCATGCCGCCGCGCCGCGATGTCGAAAATCGGCTAGCCGATTCCGGAATCGGCCAGCCGTCCCGCGCGATAGGCGCTCGGCGTCATCCCCTCGGCATCGCGGAACGCGCGGTTGAACGGCCCCAGCGAGCCGAAGCCCGCATCGATCGCGATCGTCAGGATCGGCACCTCGCGCTGCGCCGGATCGGCGAGCGCGGCGCGGATTTCATCGAGGCGGAAGCTGTTGAGGAACGCGGTGAAGTTGCGAAAGCCCATCTCGCCATTGATCGCGCGCCGCACGCGATATTCGGGCTCGCCGAGCTGCGCTGCGAGGATCGTGATCGAAAAGCCCTCGGCGCGATAGGCGCGCGCCTCCGCCATCACCGCGTGCAGCCGCTGCGCCAGCGCCGAGGGTGTGGCCGGCGGCTCCGCCTGCTTCGCCGGCCGCCCCGGCGCCGCGAACAGTTCGGCCAACCGAAAGCGATACAGGCCAACCGATACGATGAAGGTGGCAATCAGGATCGCGACGAGCGTCACCGATCGCCCCGGATCGGACGCCGCACCATGGCCGTCGAACATCTCGATAAAGGTCACGAGCAGGATGAAGCCGCCGATCGCGCAAACGAGCGCAGCGCGAAATCCGCGCCGCGCCTCGATCAGGTCGTTGGCGCGTCCGCGCCACGCGATCCACATTCCCGCCACCGCAAAGGCGAACATGCCGATGCGCACCAGCACCCAAATCTCGAAGCTGAACGTCCCCATCATGGCGAGCAGGATGATCTGAACCAGCGGCAGCACGCCGAACGCGGCGACGAGCAGCCAGCTGCGCCAGCCGATGCGCTGCTGGTCATCGAACCACAGTCGCACGAACAACCAGAAGAACGCCGGCACCATCACCGACAGCGCATCGAACAGCTCAAAGGGAAGGCGCGCAGGCCCCGCGGGCTTGAGCAGGTCCGAGACCAGATAGGCGACGATCGCCAGGTTCATCGCGATCGCGACGCGCGCGGACAGCACGTCGCGGTGGTCGCGCCACAAGATCGCGATCCACAGCAGGAACAGCGCGATGGCGCCGCCACGAATCATCGGATCGAGGATGAGGAGCGACGCCATCGCATTCTGCTACTGCAAGCGATGGCGCGGCGCCACCATCGCCGTCGCGCCGCAAAGCGTCATTGCGCCGCCAGTTGCTGAAACTGTCGGCCCTGCAGTTTCTGTATCGCCAGCGCGCCGATTGCCTCGCGGCACTGGCGCGCTGCGCGGCGTGCATCGAGGGTCAGATGCTCGACATCGTTGCGGCACGCAGCCTTTGCAGCACGCGCGATCCGGCGCTGCGCGGTCTTCACATCCTCGGGCGCCCGCAGGTCGAGCGCGCGCATATCGACGCGGACGGTTGCGGTCGTGTCCGACGCCTGCGCCGCCATCGGCGCCCAGGCGAGGCATCCCGCGACCAGCGCGGGGATCAGTCGGTGTTTCATCGTCGAAATCCTTTCATCGATCGGCGCCGCAAAGGGAGAGCGGCCGCGATGAAAGCGCGGGTGGCAACGATCGGCGCATCGGTCGCGCCGCGTTCGGAATATGGCTAGCCGTTTGTGAAATCGGCGAGCCGGGCGGCCCGATATCGGCTCAAAACTGCCGGATCACATTCAGGAACGCATCTCCCCACGCCTCGAGCTTTTTGCCCCCGACGCCGGGGATGTCCGCCAGCGCGCTCCGCGTCGCGGGCCGGCCGCTCGCCATCGCGCGCAGCACCGCGTCGTGGAAGATGACATAGGGCGGCACCCCGGCCTCGGCCGCGAGTTCGCGTCGCATCGCGCGGAGCGCATCGAACAGCGGATCGCCGACCGGGTTCGGCGTCGCACTGGCACCGCCGCGCGAGGCGCGCTGCGTCCGCTTCACCGGCGGTTCGGTCATCAGCACCGCGGTCTCGCCCTTCATCATCGCGCGCGCCGCGGGGCCGAGCATCAGCCCGCCATGCTCGGTCGTATCGAGCGCCTCGCGCGCCATCAGGCTGCGCACCAGCGGCTTGATCAGCCGCGCTTCCTCGCCCGCGACGATCCCGAACACCGACAATTTATCGTGCCCGCGGCTCGCGATCCGCTCGTCGCTGCGCCCAGTCAGCACCGCCTCGATATGCCCCGCGCCAAAGCTTTGCCCGGTGCGATACACCGCCGAGAGCAGCTTCTGCGCGAGCACCGTCGCATCGACCTGGCGTCCGGGCTCGAGGCAATTGTCGCAATTGCCGCAGCGTTCGGGCGGGCTCTCGCCGAAATGCCGCAGCAGCAGCGCGCGCCGGCATTCGACCGTCTCGACCAACGCCGCCAAGGCGTTGAGCCGCACCCGCTCGCCCGCGACGCGCACCTCGGGCAGTTCGGAGAGCCGCATCCGCGCGCGCGCAAAATCGTCGGCGCCCCACAGCATCATCGCCTCGGCCGGATCGCCGTCGCGCCCCGCGCGCCCCGTTTCCTGATAATAGCTTTCGATCGATTTCGGCAGCCCGGCATGCGCGACGAAGCGCACGTCGGGCTTGTCGATCCCCATGCCGAACGCGACCGTCGCGGTGACGATCCCGTCCTCCGACGCGACGAAATCATGCTGGACGCGCGCGCGCCGCTCGGGGTCGAGCCCCGCGTGATAGGCGGCGACGCTGCGCCCCGTCGCCGCCGCGATCTGCTCGGCGAGCCGCTCGGTGCCATTGCGCGTCGGCGCATAGACGATCCCCGGCCCCGGATTGGCGGCGATGAAATCGACAAGCTGCTTCGCCGGGCTCACGCGCGGGCGGACCGCGTAACGGATATTCGGCCGGTCGAAGCCCGCGAGGATCAAGCCATCGGCCGGAATCCCAAGCTGGACAAGGATATCCTCGCGCGTGTGCTTGTCGGCCGTGGCCGTCAGCGCGAGCCGCGGCACCGCCGGAAACGCATCGAGCAGCGGGCGCAGCAGGCGGTAATCGGGGCGAAAATCATGTCCCCATTCACTGACGCAATGCGCCTCGTCGATCGCGAACAGCGCGGGCATCTGTGCTTCGAGCAAGGTGCGGAACCCCTCGCCCGTCGCGCGCTCGGGCGCCACGTACAAGAGGTCGAGCTGGCCGTCGCGATACGCCTGCCGCGTCTCGGCCCAGTCGGCATCGACGCTGGTAAGGCTCGCGGCGCGAATCCCCGCCGCGCGCGCGCCGCGCAGCTGGTCGTGCATCAATGCGATCAGCGGCGACACGACGACGACGCAGCCGTTCAGCGCAACCGCGGGCAGCTGGTACGTCAGCGACTTGCCCGCCCCCGTCGGCATCACCGCGAGCGTGCGCCCGCCCGCCATCACGCGATCGACGACCTCACCCTGACGGCCACGGAAATGGTCGAAACCGAAGGTGGATTTCAGGAGCGGAAGGAGAGCGTCGGCGGGCATTGTCGAAGGCGATAGGGCGGATGATGGGGCGAGGGAAGCCCTGACGGCCTCCAAACAGGCCACAACACCAACCTCGTCATTCCCGCGAAAGCGGGAACCCAGCGAGAATTGGGGTAGCGGATCTACGCCAAAGTCAGCATCGCGCGCTCGGCCATCCGCGACGCGGTCTCGCGCTCGGCCATCACGACATGGTCGGCGCCGCGGCGCACCAGATCGTCGACCTCCTCGTCCGAATGCGCGCGCGCGACGATCACCAGTTTCGGGTTGATAGCGCGCGCGCGCCGCACGATCGCCCCCGCCTCGACCCCCTCGGGGATCGCGATCAGCAAGGTCGACGCGGTGTCGAGCCCGGCCTGCCGCAAGATGCTTTCCTTCGTCGCGTCGCCGACGATCACCGTCGCCCCCGCCTCGGTCGCGGCGGCGGCCATATCCTTCTGGTCCTCGATCACCGTCAACCCCTCGCCGCGCCCGCAGATCAGGCTGCCGATATGGCTACCGACACGGCCATAGCCGATCAGCACGACCCCGGCGTTGCACGGCGCCGGCGCATCCTCGCCCTCCGCCTCCGCTTTTTCCTCGTCGGCCTCGGCGTCGCGCACATATTTTACCGCGAGCGAGAAGAGGATCGGGTTGAACAGGATCGACAGCAGCGACCCCGCGAGGATCAGGTCGCGCCCCGTTTCGGGCAGGACTTTCAGGCCCACCCCCAGCCCCGCGAGGATGAACGAAAATTCGCCGATCTGCGCGAGGCTGACCGAGACCGTCAGCGCGGTCCCCGAATGATGACCGAAGGCACGGACGAGCGCATAGGCGGCGACCGACTTGCCGATCACGATGATCGCCACCGTCGCGAGCACCGGCCCCGGCTGCTCGACGAGCACCTTGGGGTCGAAGAGCATGCCGACCGACACGAAAAACAGCACCGCGAAGGCGTCGCGCAGCGGCAGCGTCTCTTCGGCGGCGCGCCGCGACAGCTGCGTTTCGCCGAGGATCATGCCCGCAAAGAAGGCGCCGAGCGCGAAGCTCACATCGAAAATCACTGCCGCGCCGAACGCGACCCCCAGCGCGATCGCGAGCACCGCGAGGCGAAACAGCTCGCGCGACCCCGAATGCGCAACCCAGTGGAGCACCCACGGCAGCACCCGCCGCGCGATCACGAACATGAAGGCGACGAAGCCAACGACCTTGACGAGCACGATCCCCGCCGACTGGATCAGCCCCGCGCTGCCGCCTTCATCGCCGCGCGACCCGAACATCGCGGGCAGCAGCACAAGCGCCAGCACCATCACGAGATCCTCGACGATCAGCCAGCCGACCGCGATCCGTCCCTTCTCGGTCTCGACCATGTCGCGCGCCTGCAGCGCGCGGAGCAGCACGACGGTCGACGCAACCGATAGCGCCAGCCCGAAGACGATGCTCCCCTCGACCGACCAGCCGAGCCACAGCCCGAGCATCATGCCGAGCGCAGTCGCGACCGCGATTTGCGCGATGGCCCCCGGCACCGCGATCTTGCGCACCGACAGCAGATCTTTCAGCGAAAAATGCAGGCCCACCCCGAACATCAGCAGGATCACGCCGATCTCGGCAAGCTGGAGCGCGAGCCCGGTGTCGGCAACGATCCCCGGGGTAAAGGGCCCGACGAGCACCCCCGCGAGCAAATAACCCGCGATCGGCGAAATGCGGAGACGATGCGCCAGCGCCCCCGTCAGGAACGCCACGCCCAGACCGGCGACGATGGTTCCGATCAGGCTGGTGTCATGCGGCATGGCCCTTGGGTAAAGGGCGCGGGCGCGGAGGGTCAACCCAAGGCAAGCAATTTAGTGAAATAGAACAGTCAGGCAGCGCGAATCCGTTCCGCGTCGTCGGCATCATCGCCCCGCGCAACCGAGCGGCCGGGCCGCCCGATCAGGAAGCCCTGCGCCTCGTCGCAGCCTTCGCGGCGGAGCACGTCGAGCTGTTCGCTCGTCTCGATCCCCTCGGCGAGGATCGGGATCGACAGGCTTTTGCCGAGCGCGAGCACCGCGCGCAGGATCGCGGTCGACTGGATATTGCCCTCGAGCTCGGCGGCGAAGAAACGGTCGAGCTTGATCTTGTCGAACGGAAATGCGCGCAGGGTTTCAAGCGACGAATAGCCGGTGCCGAAATCGTCGAGCGCCACCCCGATACCCAATGCCTTGATCTGGCGCAGCACGTGCAACGCACGTTCGCGGTCGGCGATGATCGCGGTTTCGGTCAGCTCGATCTCCAGCCGCCGCGGCGGCAAACCGGTGTCGAGCAATATCTGATGGAACAGGCGCGGCAGGTCGACATGCGCAAGCTGGAGCGGCGACACATTGACCGCGACCTTCGACGCGTGCGGCCACGCCGCCGCATCGGTGCAAGCCCGCCGCATCACCCATTCGCCCAGCGACAGGATAAAGCCGTTCGCCTCGGCGAGCGGGATGAATATCGTTGGCGGAATCGCGCCGCGAACCGGGTGCGTCCAGCGCAGCAGCGCCTCATATCCGGTGACATCGCCCGTCGTGACCGAGGTCTGGACCTGATAATGGACGTCAAGTTCGTCGCGGTCGATTGCGCCCCGCAGGTCGGCGGCGAGTTCGCGCTGGTCGCGGATCGCCTCGTCGAGCTGCCAGTCATAATAGCAGGGCGCGGTCGCGGCGTCGGCCTTGGCGCGATACATGGCAAGGTCGGCGTTGTTCGACAGCATCTCGGCCGTCGCCGCATCGTCGGGGAACACCGCGACGCCGATGCTCGCGCCGAGCCGCGCCTCGAAATCGGGGAAGGCGAGCGGCGCCTTCAGTTCGGCATCGAGCCGCGCCGCGAACGCAGCCAGCTGCGTGCGATCGGTAAAGCGCGTCAGCGCGACAAACTCGTCGCCGCCGAGCCGCGCGACGAATTCATTATGCCCGAGCGTATCGCGCATCCGCCCCGCGAGCCGCGCGAGGACCTCGTCGCCCGCCTTGTGACCGTGGACGTCGTTGATTTCCTTGAAGCGATCGAGATCGATCGCGCACAGCCCGACGCGCTCGCCCTTCACGATAGCGCCGCCGATCTGCCGCGCCAGTTCGGCGCGAAAGGCGGTGCGATTGGGAAGGCCGGTCAGCGCATCGTTCATCGCCATATGCGTCAGCTCGCGCATCGCCTCCGAGCGCGTCTGGCGATCGAGCATCGCCGCGAACACCCCCGCCGCGATCACGATCCCGCCGACGAGCACCGTCGCGAGCGCCAGCGCGTTGAATTCGGCCGGACGCAGCGGCGTTTCGTCGAGCGCCATCGGCGTGATTCGCATCGCGGTCATCGCGAGGAAATGGAGCGAGGCAATCGCAAGCACGATCAGCCCCGTCGCCAGCGGCACACGGCCGCGCACCGCCCGGCTCGTGCGGAGCACCGTCAGCGCGGCTGCGGCAAAAACCATGCCGCAAATCACCGCCGCGGCGACATAGGCGTCATCCCAGGCGACGATTCCGTCGACGCGATAGGCGGTCATGCCGGTGAAATGCATCGCCGCAATGGCGCCGCCGAACAGCGCCCCGCCGATCGCACCAAAAACTTCATCCTTGCCCCACGCGGCGACCGCGAAGCCGATGAACGAGCCGACCATCGCGGCCATCAGCGAAGCGATGGTCAGCACGGGATCGAGCGTCACCGGCGCCTTCGCCTCAAAGGCGAGCATGGCGACGAAATGGGTGCACCAGATCGTCGCGCTGGCGGCGACCGCGACAAGGAATGCCCAGGCGATCCCCTGCTTTCGCTGCGCTTCGCGCGCGCGCTCGAACATTTGCACGATCGCAAAGGCGCCGATGCCGCAAATCGCGACCGCCAGCGCAACGAGCCACGGATCGTGGTCGATCGCGATACACATCGCCAGCCTGATCAAAATCCCACCTTTCGCCTCGACATCCGTCCACGGGACGGACTGGTCCCCGGGGCTCAATTGGCGGAAATCACTTACAAAATTGTAAATGCCGCGGCCGACGCGCTCATGCGTCGACGGTGCCCTCGTCGCGCTCGGCCTGCTGCCGCGCCCACATGTCGGCGTAAAGCCCGCGCATGCCGAGCAGTTGGTCGTGCGTGCCGGTTTCGGCGACACGCCCCTTGTCGAGCACGATGATCCGGTCGGCGCCGGTCACCGTCGACAGCCGGTGCGCGATAACCAAGGTCGTGCGCCGCGCCGCAATCCGTTCGAGCGTGTCCTGGATCGCCGCCTCGGTGCGGCTGTCGAGCGCGCTCGTCGCCTCGTCGAGGATCAGCACCGGCGGGTTTTTGAGCAATGTCCGCGCGATCGCGACGCGCTGTTTCTCACCGCCCGACAGCTTCAGCCCGCGCTCGCCGACCTCGGTGTCATAACCGTGCGGCAGGATCGCGATAAACCCGTCGATCGCCGCGCCCTCGGCCGCCGCGGCAATTTCATCCGCGCTCGCGCCCTCGCGGCCATAGGCGATATTGTACCCGATGCTGTCGTTGAACAGCACCGTGTCTTGCGGGACGATGCCGATCTCGGCGCGCAGGCTTTTCTGCGTGACCTTGGCGATATCCTGATCGTCGATCAGCACGCGCCCGCCCTGCGGATCATAGAAGCGGAAGAGCAGCCGCGCGATCGTCGACTTGCCCACCCCCGACGGCCCGACGATCGCCAGCGTCTCGCCCGCGCCGACCGCGAAGCTCACGCCATTGAGGATCGTCCGGTCGGGTTCGTAGCCGAAGACGACATCCTCGAACGCCACCGCGCCGCCGTTCACGATCAGCGGCCACGCGTCCGGCGCATCGCTGATCTCGGGCGGCGTGTCGATCAGGCGGAACATCGCCTCCATGTCGATCACCCCCTGGCGAATGGTGCGATAGACCATGCCAAGCAGATCGAGCGGGCGGAACAATTGCATCAGCAACGTGTTCACCAGCACGACGTCGCCGACCTGGAACTGCCCCTTCGACCAGCCCCATGCCGTATAGGCCATCGCCCCCGCCAGCGCGGCGTTGGTGATGAAGCTCTGTCCGATGTTGAGCCAGGCCAGGCTGTTCTCGCTCTTGACCGCGGCGCGCGCATATTGGTCGGCGACGTCGCGATAACGTGCCTCTTCGCGCGCTTCGGCGCCGAAATATTTGACCGTTTCGTAATTGAGCAGGCTGTCGACGCTGCGCCCGATCGTCAACGTGTCGAGGTCGTTCATCCGGGCACGAAGCGCGTTGCGCCAGTCGGTCACCTTGCGCGTGAAGATGATATAGACAATGACCATCAGCGCGGTGGCGCCCGCAAGGCCAAAGCTGAACTTCGTCCAGAAAATCACCAGCACCGCGGTCAGCTCGATGATCGTCGGTGCGATATTGAACAGCAGGAAATAAAGCATCGTATCGATGCTTTTGGTGCCGCGCTCGATCACCTTGGTCACCTCACCCGTCCGCCGCGCGAGATGGAAGCGCAGGCTCAGCGCGTGAAGGTGGCGAAAGGTCGCGATCGCGAGCTCGCGCGTCGCGTCCTGCCCGACGCGTTCGAACACGACGTTGCGGAGATTATCGAACAAGGTCCCGGCAAAGCGCGCGCCGGCATAAGCGAGCAGGAATCCGATCGCGATCGCGACACCCGGCTCCATCCCCGGCGCCATCCGGTCGATCGCGTCGCCATAGAGGAAGCCCATCGACAGCTGCACCCCCTTCGACGCGAGCACGATCAGCGCCGCGAGGACAATGCGGACCTTGGCCTCGGTCTGCCCCGCCGGCCACAGATAGGGCAGGAAACGCCGCAGCGTCGCAAGGACGGGCGGCTCGCGCGAGGCGTCGGCGGAAGTGGAGGTGTCAGGCGGCATGCGCGCCCCATGTAGGGGCGCATGCACAGAACGCCAAGCCGTTCACCGCAACGAGCGGATCACACCGCTAGCGCGACTCGCGATAGCCCGCGTGACGGATGATGCGGTCGATCAGCCGCCGTTCTTCGGATGTCGGGGTCGGCACGATCACCACAGGGGGTTCCTGGCGGCGGCCGAACAAGGGACGCCGGGGCGGGACGATCGGGGAAAAGCGCATGGGGGCTGCTTTCGACTATGCGGCGTCGCCCCCCGGCTCCGCGGATGATCTGGTCCCGCACCCTTGGTGAAGGCGCGTGGTTGCAGCCCGGTTAAAGGCGTTGGTTACTGCTTTCTTTCCGGTACGGTGAAGGTGCCGGTGACGCGCCCGCCGGTGCCGCCTTGGATCGGTTTGCCGTCGGGGCCGCGCGCCGCGCCGCGCCCGTCGACCGTCGCGCGCCCGGTGCTGAGGTCGATCACCATGCGCCCGCCGTTCAGCCGGTTGCCGCGCTGCGTCAGCTGGACATTGCCGACCATCGTGATCAGCCGCCGGTCGAGGTCATAGATCGCGACATTGCCCGATGCGCGCTCGTCGCCCTTGGTCACCACGACGCCGCCGGTCGCGTCGAGCCGGTTGACTTCGGTGCCGCCCTGGCGGCTGTAGGCGACGGTCATCCGCGCCGCGGTCAGCGTCATCCCCGCCTGCGTCACGCGGACATTGCCCGCGAGCACGACGCGGTCGGCGCGGTCCTGCACCTCGATGCTGCCGGCGTCGAAATCGACGGGGGCGGCGCTGTTGTGGTTGGCGAGCGCCTGCGCCCCTGCGGTGTCGCCGCCGGTGCCGGCCGACAGCAGCGCGAGGCTGGTCAGCGCAAAGCCCGCGCCGGCGAGCAGCACGCTTTTCATCGGCGATACGCGGTTCATTTGATCACTCCCTGATTGATCCGCAGCCGCGCATTGCCCTGCAGGCGCACGATCCGTTTGTCGAGGTCGGCGGCCAGCTGGTTGGCCGAAAAAGTGCCAATGTTCAACGTGCCATTGACGCCGCCCTGCCCGAAAAGGCTGCGTGTCTTGAGGTCGACCGCGACATTGGTCGCGTTGATACTATAGCCGCCCGCGCTCTTGACCTGCACCAGCCCGGGCACCGCGACCTTTTCGGTCTCCATATTATAGGCGCTGTCCTTCGCGACGATCGTCGCCGGGCCGTCGGTGAGCTTGATCGCCCCCGACAGGTCGGTCATCCGCACGATCGGCTCGGCCGAACTTTTCTGGACCGCGCTGCCCGCGAGCAGCGCGAACGGCTGCCCCTTCGCATCCTGGCCGCGATATTCGGCGCGCGTCACCTTCATTCGCTCCTTGGCCATCTCGACCTTGTCCTTGGACAAGAGGAAGCTGATCTCGGCACGCTGAGTGAAGGGCGAAAAGACAAGAACCGCCGCGACGACGCCGATGACGAGCGGCAGCCCGTAACGCAGGATGCGCACGACACGGTCGTGACTCGACCCGCTCGCCGCCCACATGCGGCGCATCGTACGGTCAAGATCGGCGCGTTCGGACATAGTCTTCGCGAATCACTCTCACGTATGGGCGAAAATATCGACCTCGGGCCAACCCGCGAGGTCGAGCGCGGCGCGCGTCGGCAGGAAATCGAAACAGGCCTGCGCCAAGTCGGTGCGTCCCTCGCGCGCCAGCCGCACATCGAGAATCGTTTTCATTGCGTGCAGGAAGCGCACGTCGCTCGCGGCATAGTCGCGCTGCGCGTCGCTGAGCTCGGCGGCGCCCCAGTCGCTCGACTGCTGCTGCTTCGACACTTCCTGGCCCAGGAGTTCGCGCACCAGTTCCTTCAGGCCATGCCGGTCGGTGTAGGTGCGGATCAGCTTCGAGGCGATCTTGGTGCAATAGACAGGCGCGGTGACGACGCCGAGCGCCTGCTGCAGCGCCGCGATGTCGAAGCGCGCAAAATGAAACAATTTCAACCTATTAGGATCAGTCAATATCGCCTTCAGCACCGGCGCGTCATAGCTGCTGCCGGGCTTGAAGCGGACGAGATGCTCGTCGCCCGACCCGTCGCTGATCTGGACAAGGCACAATCGGTCGCGCTGCGGGTTCAACCCCATGGTCTCGGTATCGATCGCAACCGCGCCCGAGCCCAGCACGCCCTCGGGCAAATCTTCTTCGTGGAAATAGACAGTCATAGAGGCCGCCTTAGGCCAAGCGGCCGTGCCGCTCAATGACTGGTTTTCGTGCGCACAGGCCGCCCGCCGCGGGGCTGCGGCAAAGCGCGCTTTCCGCCAGGGTCGGGACTCGAATTTTCCGTTCGCAGATGGCGTTCATTTAGGCTATATATTGCGCCGTTAGAGGCACGGGGCGAGTCTGTGCCCATGGTGAACTGCGTCCCCGTCCGACGCAAGGCGCTGATCGAATGGGGTATGGACGAACCGAAAGCGACTATTAGACAATGAGTTTCAACAAGGATCGCCGCGGCCAGCGGGGGCGCGGCAAGCGCGATGATTTCGGCAATTTCGACAGCTTCGAACCTGCACCCTATGGCGGCGACAGCTATGGCGGCGGCAACCGCGGTGGCGGCTTCGGCGACCGCGGCGGCTTCGGCGGCGGTGATCGTGGCGGCTTCGGCGGCGGCGACCGCGGCGGCTTCGGCGGCGGCGATCGTGGCGGCGGCGGCTTCGGCGGCGGACGTGGCGGCGGCATGCCCGCGCAGGTCGTCGGCGAAGGCAATGGCACGGTGAAATTCTTCAACGCATCGAAGGGCTTCGGTTTCGTCGCCCGCGACGATGGCGGCGAGGACGTGTTCGTCCACATCAGCGCGGTCGAACAGGCCGGGCTTCAGGGTCTCGCTTCGGGCCAGCCGCTCGGCTTCACGCTCGTCGAACGCAACGGCAAGGTTTCGGCCATCGATCTCAAGATCGAAGGCGAGCCGATGCCGGTCGAGGAATTCGCTCCGCGCCAGCGTGACGATCGCGGCCCCGGCGGCGCCCCGGGCGGCGCCCGCGGCCGTCGGCAGCTGACCGGTGAACGCACCTCGGGCACCGTCAAATTCTTCAACACGACGAAGGGCTTCGGCTTTATCGCGCGCGACGATGGGCAGGCCGATGCCTTTGTCCACATCAGCGCGGTGCAGCGCGCCGGCATGGCGGGCCTCGACGAAGGCGACCGCGTCGCGTTCGACATCGAGGTCGACGACCGCGGCAAGTTCGCCGCGGTGAACATCCAGCCGCATCAGGACTGATCGGCGGGATAACCGGAGAAACGAAAAGGGCGGCTCTCGGGCCGCCCTTTTTTGTTTGGGCTCCGTCTCCTCCCGCAAGCGGGAAGGGAGCTCAGGATCAATAGCCCAGCGTCGCCTCGAGGAACCAGATCCGCTGCTGCGTCTCGTCGGCCCAGCCGTCGACCAGTCCGCTCGTCGCAATGTCGCCGCCGGCCTCGGCCGCGGCCTTCACCTCCTTGAGCTGGCCGAGCAGGATCTTGTTATCGCCCGCCAGCGTGCGGATCATCGCCTCGGCATCGACGCCTGCGCTGTCATCGTCGCGGATCGAGGCGCGGCGACTGACGTCGCCGATCGAGCGCAAGGTCGACGCGCCATTTTTGCGCACACGCTCGGCGATCAGGTCGGTCGTCGCGAAAATCTGCGCCGCCTGCTCGTCGAACAGCAGGTGCAGCTCGCGAAAATGCGGGCCCTGGACGTGCCAGTGATAGTTTTTCGTTTTCAGATAAAGCGCGAAACTGTCGGCGAGCAGCGCATTCAGCGCGTCGGCGACGGCGGGAGCATTGTCATTTTTCTCGGACATGGGAGCATCCTTTCTGTTGCCTCACCTATATAGCGAAGCGGCGCGCGGCTTTCCCATTGAAGCTTTGGGTGAGCTTGATCGACAAAAACGATGAAACCGAATCAATCGAACGTATCAGCCGATCAATCCGAACGCTCCGAGCGCGGTCCGCAGGCCCCAGAGGATCAGGATCGCGGCCGCCGCCCAGCGCAGGTTTCGCGCCGCGCGCAGCTCGGCGAGCGCCGGGCCAAAGGCGAGGAAGGGCAGCATCGCCAGCGTCCAGCCGACCAGCCCGCCGGCGGCCGCCCATTGCCCCGCACCGCTCGTCGCGGCGAGCGCGCCGATCAGGAAATGGCTGCGGTCGCCGAACTGGTTCGCGAGCATCCGGCCTGCAAGCAGGACCGGCGACGCATCGTCGGCGCCCGCATCGGACGCCGGCTTCATCCGCCACAGCAGCGCGGCCGCCGCCGACAGCATCGCAAGCGCGACGAGCAGCGCCGCCACCCCCTGCCCGATCATCCCGTTGGCGATCGCGCCGGCAACCGCGGCGATGACCGCGTTGATGATGAAAGCCGCAAAAGCGATGACGACCGTGACGCGCCGGTCACTGCGCGCGCTCACCAGCCGCGACAGCGCGATCCCGCTGCGCCCATCGGCATTGGCGAGCAGCACCGCCACCAGCGCAAGCATGATTGCATCCATGACGTCAGATCTGAAGTGTCAGACGGGAGCGGTCAATGACCCAGCCGCACCGCGACCGAGGCGAGCCACGCTTCCTGCGCGGCCGACGGCAGCGGCCCCTGCGGCATGGCCGCCGCGTCGCTCATCGCATCGAGATAGGTCAGGATCGCGGCACGATAACCGCCTCCCGCAACCGCCGATTCAAGCCGGCTCGCCAGCGTCTCGACCGCGGCAAAGCCGTTGTCGCGCGCGAGGCAGCGGATGTCGTCGATCCCCTGCACGATCTGCGCGAGCGCGCAGTGCGGCAGCGCTTCGGCGAGCGCCCCGATCTGCCCGGTAATCCGGTTCTGGATGTCGAGATATGGGTCGGTCTGGTTCCGCATCTTACCCCCCTGTCGTCATGGGGACGATGCGCTTTTTTGGTTAACGCGCGGTTAGCGGTGGCCGGGCAGCCCGCCCAGCCCCTGCTTGCTGCGATACATATCGCGGTCGGCGGCGGCCAAAATGTCCGATTCGGTCATCCCCGTCTGCAGCATCGCGACGCCGAAGCACGCCGACAGCGCAATTTCGTGCCCGTCATATTCGGCAGGCGCCGCGGTCAGCACGGCGCACAGCCGATCGACCTGCACGCGCGCGCCGTCCTCACTCGACTGGTCGAGGATCAGCCCGAATTCGTCGCCGCCGATGCGCGCCGCAACGTCGGTCGCGCGGATCGAACCCGCGAGCCGCTTGGCAATTTCCAGCAGCGCGAAATCGCCCGCGGCATGGCCGAAATTGTCGTTGATATATTTGAGCTGGTTGACGTCGATAAAGACGACCGCGGCGCGTTCGGCGTGCCGCTCGAACCGCGCCATGCGGTGGTGGATCGCGGTCAGGAAATAGCGGCGGTTGAACAAAGGCGTCAGCGTATCGCGCTCGGACACGCGTTCGAGCTCGGCGACGGCGATCTTCAACACGCGGTTCTCGCGGCGCAATGCGTCGCGTTCCCGGCGTATTTCCCGCAGCTGGTCCTCAATGGAGTCTACGGCGACGGTGCCGAACTGGTCGACCGCGATCCGTGCCCCCCCTACGCTATCCATTCAACGTCCCCGAACCCAACCCACGATCCCCGGCCGAATGCCGCGAGATATTGAGCGGCAACCCTAGTCCCGACTTGATACCAATCGGTAAACGCCGCGACATCAATCGCGCGGCGTTGCCCGCACGCAAAGCAGTCGCTAGGGGGGATCGGCGGCGATTCACACGCGATGACGCCGGGGCAGGAGGGATTGAAATGGGCGAAACCGCCCCGCAAGTCGGCGTCGTCATGGGCAGCCAGTCGGACTGGCCGACGATGGCGCACGCGGTCCAGATCCTCGAAGAGTTCGGCATCGCGCACGAAGTGCAGATCGTCTCGGCGCACCGCACCCCCGACCGCCTTGTAAACTATGCCAAAAGCGCGGCAGACCGCGGGCTGAAGGCGATCATCGCCGGCGCCGGCGGCGCCGCGCACCTGCCCGGCATGGTCGCATCGATGACGCGCGTTCCGGTGCTCGGCGTCCCCGTCCAGTCGGCGGCACTCAGCGGCGTCGACAGCCTCTATTCGATCGTCCAGATGCCCGGCGGCATCCCCGTCGCGACCTTTGCGATCGGCAAGGCGGGCGCGACCAACGCCGGCCTGTTCGCCGCCGCGCTGCTCGCGAATAATGATGCCAATCTGGCACAAAAACTCGACGCCTGGCGCGAGGCGCAGACGAACAGCGTCGCCCCCACCCCCGTGCGCGAGGGCTGATCCCCGGTGCTTTCCCCCGGTTCGACGATCGGCATCCTCGGCGGCGGCCAGCTCGGCCGCATGCTCGCGGTCGCGGCGGCGCAGCTCGGCTACCGCGTCCACATCTATGCCCCTGACGCGACAAGCGTCGCGGCCGAAGTCACCGCGCACCACAGCCAGGCCGCGTGGGATGACGAGCCGCGCCTCGCCGCCTTTGCCGCGACGTGCGATGTCGTCACCTATGAATTCGAAAATGTGCCCGTCGACACGGTGCGTTTCCTTTCGGGGCATGTCGCGGTACGCCCCGGCGCCGCCGGGCTCGAAATCGCGCAGGACCGGCTGACCGAAAAGAATTTCGTCGCCGGGCTCGGCGGCCGCCCCGCGCCTTTCGCGGCGGTGCCCGACCGCGCGGCGCTCGACACCGCGCTCGAACAGATCGGCGCACCCGCGATCCTCAAGACCGTCCGCATGGGCTATGACGGCAAGGGACAGGCGCGCATCATGGCCGCGGCCGACGCCGATGCGGCATGGGACGGTATCGGCCGTCACGCCGCGGTGCTCGAAGGCTTCGTCGACTTCGCGCATGAATTTTCGGTCATCCTGGTGCGCGGCATCGACGGCGAAACGCGCTTCTGGGACTCGCCTGTCAACGTCCACGAAGGCGGCATCCTCGCGACGTCGACGCTGCCGCCGCCGCAAGCCGTGCTCGACCAGCAGGACGGAGCGCGCGCGCTGATGGCAAAGATCGCCGAAGAGCTTGATTATGTCGGCGTCCTCACCGGCGAGTTTTTCGCGTGCAACGACGGCCCCGTCTTCAACGAGATGGCGCCGCGCGTCCACAACAGCGGGCATTGGACGATCGAGGGCGCGGTGGTCAGCCAGTTCGAAAATCACATCCGCGCCGTCGCCGGCCTGCCGCTCGGCAGCACCGCCACCGCGGCGCTGCCCGTCGTCATGCACAATCTGATCGGCGGCGGGATCGAGACGGTCCCCGACCTGCTCGCCGACCCCGCGTGTCACGTCCATCATTATGGCAAGGCCGAGGTCCGCGACGGCCGAAAGCTTGGCCATGCAACCTGGGTTGGAACTTCTCCCGCATGAATCATCCCGAAATCACGCTGATCCTCGCGCGCGCATCGAACGGCGTGATCGGCGCCAATGGCAAGATGCCCTGGCACCTGCCCGCCGACCTTCGCCGCTTCAAGCAGGTCACGATGGGCCGTCCGATGATCATGGGGCGCAAGACCTTCGACAGCCTGCCCGCGATCCTCGAAGGCCGCCGCCACATCGTCCTCACCCGCGATGCCGAATGGCAGGACGAAGGCGCCGAGCCCGTGGCGACGATCGAGGAGGCGCTACGCCTCGCCAACGCGCCGCATGTGATGGTGATCGGCGGCGCCGAAATCTATCGCCTGTTCCTGCCGCTCGCCGACCGCATCGAGCTCACAGAAGTCGCGCTTGAGCCCAAGGGCGATGCGGCGATCGACTATCCCGCCGCCGCCGACTGGAAAGAAGCCGCTCGCGAGGACCATCCTGCCGACGACGCCGGCCGTCCGGCGTACAGCTTCGTCACGCTGACAAGGAAATAGGCCGATGCGTCGCTGGCTGATCGGCATATTGCTCACTGTCGCGGTCGCCGCGCTCGCCTTTTTCGCGCTCGCCCCGGGCATGCTCGAACGCAGCACCAACAAGATCGACGGCAAACCGCTCCTGACGGTCAGCGAGCGCGCGAAGGCGCTGCACGGGACGCTGACGATCGTCGACCTCCACAGCGACACCCTGCTCTGGAAACGGAACATCCTCGATCGCGCCGAGCGCGGCCATATGGACCTGCCGCGGCTCGAGGACGGCAATGTCGCGCTGCAGGTGCTCGCGAGTACGACCAAGTCGCCCAAGGGCCAGAATTACGACGCGAACGGCGCGGACACCGACAATATCACCGGCCTCGTGATCGCGCAGCTCCAGCCGGTGCGAACGTGGAACTCGCTGCTCGAACGCTCGCTTTGGCACGCCGAAAAGCTCCACCGCGCTGTAGCCAACTCGGATAGGGGCCTACGGACGGTCGAGACGACGGACGATATCGATATCTTGCTTCTGATACGCGCGAACGGCGCGAAGGCATGGAAGGGAAGCTCTGGCGCTTTTCGTCCGCCCGTCGGCGCGATGCTCAGCATCGAGGGGCTGCACGGCCTCGAAGGCAAGCTCGCGAACCTCGACAAGCTCTACGCAGCCGGGTTTCGAATGGCAGGCCTCACCCATTTTTTCGACAATGATCTCGCGGGATCGATGCACGGCCTCAAGAAGGGCGGCCTCACCCCCATCGGGCGGCAGGTCGTCGAAACGATGGAGGCGAAGGGCATGATCGTCGACATCGCGCATTGCTCGAACGCCTGCGTCGCGGACATTTTGAAGATCGCGCGCCGCCCCGTCGTCTCCAGCCACGGCGGCGTGCAGGCGACGTGCAAGGTCAACCGCAACCTTTCCGACGAGCAGATCAAGGGCGTCGCTGCGACCGGCGGCCTCATCGGCATCGGCTATTGGGATGCCGCCGTCTGCGACACCTCGCCCGCGAGCATCGCGAAGGCGATGAAACATGTCCGCGACCTTGTCGGTATCCAGTATGTTGCGCTCGGCAGCGATTATGACGGCGCCACCACCGTGCGTTTCGATACGTCGAAGCTCGCCCAGGTCACGCAGGCGCTGATCGACGCGGGCTTCAGCGACGACGAAATCCGCGCCGCGATGGGCGGCAACGCGGTCCGCGTGCTCAAGGCGGGGCTCGTGCCGCTGACGCCGCCCCCCCCTGCCATTACAGCGGCGCCATGATCCGCCTCGACGGCCACAACCGCATCGAAGAGCCCTTGCGCGGCGGGGTGATCGCGCTCGGCAATTTCGACGGCTTCCACGCCGGGCATCAGGCGGTCGTCGGCCGCGCCGTCCGCCACGCGCAGGACGAAGGGCGCCCCGCGATCGTCGCGACCTTCGATCCGCATCCGGTGCGCTTCTTCAAACCCGACGTTCCGCCCTTCCGCCTCACGACGCTCGACCAGCGGGAGGAGTTGTTCGCCGCGGCGGGCGCCGACGCGATGCTCGTCCTGCCGTTCGACGCGGCGCTCGCCGCGACCACGGCCGAGGATTTCATTACCGAGCTGCTGCTCGATCGCTACGGCGCCGCGGGCGTCGTCACCGGCGCCGACTTCGTCTTCGGCAAGGGCCGCGGCGGCAACGTCGTGACGCTCGCCGACCACGCCCGCCGCCTCGGCTTCTTCACCGAAATGGTTGCCCCCGTCGACGACGCCGAGGAAGTCGTCTCGTCGAGCCGCATCCGCGAAGCGCTGCAGGCGGGCGACTGCGCCGCCGCGACGCGCCTGCTCACCCGCCCGTTCACCGTGCGCAATATCGTCCAGCACGGCGACAAGAACGGCCGCCTGCTCGGTTTCCCGACCGCGAACCTCGAAATGGGGCAGTATCTCCGCCCGCGTTACGGCATCTACGCCGTCACCGGCCGCCTTCCCGACGGCCGCATCCTCAAGGGCGCCGCGAACCTCGGCATCCGCCCCAGCTTCGACCCGCCGAAGGAGCTGCTCGAACCGCATTTCTTCGACTTCGCCGAAGATCTTTACGGGCAGGAAATCGACGTCGCCTTCCACGCCTTCATCCGGCCCGAGGCGAAGTTCGACGATATGGACGCGCTGATGGTGCAGATCGCGGCAGATTGCGACGAGGCCAGGCGGCTGCTGGCGCACATTTAATTCCCCTCTCCCCTTGCGGGAGAGGAAATTGGGGGGATCAATGACCGACAGCGAAGACTGGGCCGCCGGGCTCGAAGGCCCGCCAAAAAAGCCGATGAAGCGGCGCACCAAGATTTTCCTCTGGGCCTTCGCCGCGCTCGTCGCATGGTTCACCCTCAGCAACGCCAGCTTCCTCGCCCCCGACGCGCAAGGCAAGCGCGTGCTGATCGCGCATCGCGGCGTGTCGCAGCTGTTCGATCACACGGGCGTCACCGACGAGACGTGCACCGCGACGCGCATCGATGCGCCCGAGCATGACTATATCGAAAACAGCCTGCCCTCGATGAAGGCCGCGATCGGCCGCGACGCGAACATGGTCAAGTTCGACGTCGCGGGTACGAAGGACGGACAGGTCGCGGTCTTCCACGACTGGACTCTCGATTGCCGCACCGACGGCAAAGGCGAAATCCGCGACCACACGATGGCCGAACTGAAGGCGCTCGATATCGGCTATGGCTACACCGCCGACGGCGGCCAGACCTTCCCGCTACGCGGCAAGGGCGTCGGCCTGATGCCCAGCCTCGACGAAGTGCTCGGCGCGCTCGGCCACGCCTCGCTGCTCATCAACTTCAAGTCGCGCGATCCGAAGGAGGCCGAACTCGTCCTCGCCGCCTTCGCGCGTGCGGGTATCGACGCCAACGATCCGCGTTTCGGTTTCTTCGGCAACGCGCGCCTGATGGACGTGATCCGCGCCAAGGCGCCCAAGGCATGGACGATGGACCCCGATGCCGCCAAGCGCTGCACGACCGATTATATCAAATTTGGCTGGTCGGGCTGGTATCCACCAAGCTGCATCGGGAGCACGATCATGGTGCCGCTCGATTATCAATGGGCCTATTGGGGCTGGCCCGACCGGCTACAGGACCGCGCCGCAAAGCATGGCACGCGCGTCCTCCTCACCGGTCCGCGCGGCGACGAAACGGGCGGCATGGGGCTGTCGAAGGTCGGTCAGCTCACCAAGGTGCCCGCCAGCTTCACCGGCTATGTGTGGATCGACGACATCTACAATCTCGGCCCGGCGCTGCGCCCGCGGCAAAGGTAAATCCCTCTCCCCTTGCGGGGGTGCGAGGATGGATTGCCCCCGGCAATCCAAGTTCGTGCCGGGGGCACGAACGATCTCGCGCCGGTTGCAGAGCCTTGGCAGCTTGCTGCCTAGGCGAAGCTGGGAGAGGGGGTTGCAGTCTATCGATAGCACACAGCCCCTCTCCCGCTGCGACTAGTGAACAAGTTCACAAGTCTCGCTGCCCTCTCCCGCAAGGGGAGAGGGAAACCGCTGTTTGCTCCTGCCCGAATCTGCGCTAAGCGGCCGCGCATGACCGAGAGCACGCCCGCCGCCGAACAGCGCGATTATCGCGACACCGTCTTCCTGCCCAAGACCGACTTTCCGATGAAGGCCGGCCTGCCGCAGAAGGAACCGCTGATTCTCGCCAAATGGATCGAGGGCAATCTGGAAGGGCAGATTCGCGAAAGCCGCAAGGGCCGCGACCAGTTCATCCTCCACGACGGCCCGCCCTACGCCAATGGCGACATGCACATCGGCCATGCGCTCAACCATATCCTGAAGGACATGGTCGTCCGCACCCAGACGCTGAAGGGCAAGGATGCGCCTTACGTGCCCGGCTGGGACTGTCACGGCCTGCCGATCGAGTGGAAGGTCGAGGAGCAGTATCGCAAGAAAAAGCTCAACAAGGACGAGGTTCCGGTCGAGGAATTCCGCGCCGAATGCCGCGCCTATGCGCAGCATTGGGTCGACACCCAGCGCGAACAGCTGAAGCGCCTCGGCATCGGCGGCGACTGGGATCATCCGTACCTCACGATGGATTATGAGGCCGAAGCCACCATCGTCCGCGAACTGCTCAAATTCGCCGCCAACGACATGCTCTATCGCGGCGCCAAGCCGGTGATGTGGTCGCCGGTCGAAAAGACCGCGCTCGCCGAAGCCGAGATCGAATATGAGGATATCGTCTCGACGCAGATCGATGTCGCGTTCGAGATTGTCGAAAGCCCGATCGAAGAGTTGGTCGAGGCTTATGCGGTCATCTGGACGACCACCCCCTGGACGATCCCGGTCAACCAGGCTTTGGCCTATGGGCCGGAGGTCGATTATGTTTCGGTGAAGCTGTTCGACGACGCGATGCATGGCCTTGGCGAATATCTGGTGGCCGAACCGCTCCTCGAGCAATTCTATGCGCGCACCGGCCGCGACGGCACGATAATCTGGCGCGGCAAAGGCTCCGACCTCGCCGGCACCATCGCCCGCCACCCGATGCACGCGCTCGGCGGCTTCTTCGCACGCCCGCGTCCCTTCCTCGCGGGCGATTTCGTCACGACCGACAGCGGCACCGGCCTCGTCCATATGTCGCCCGACCATGGCGAGGATGATTTCGACCTCTGCAAGGCGAACGGGCTCGATCCCGTGTTCGCGGTCGAGGGCGACGGCAAATATCGCGAGGATTGGGGCTGGCTCCCCGGTCAGGGAAGCGTGATCAACCCCAAGTTCAACGCCCCCGACGGACCGATCTGCTCGGACCTCAAGGAAGCCGGCGCGCTGCTCGCGGCCTCGGCCGATTACAAGCACAGCTATCCACACAGCTGGCGCTCGAAAGCCAAGGTCATCTATCGCTGCACCCCGCAATGGTTCGTGCCGATGGACAAGGTGATGACGCACATCTCGCCCAAGACGCCGAGCGACCGGCGCTGGGAGAATGAGGGCGGCGCGCTCGATCCGCACAAGGAAGAGCTGTGCGACGCCCCCACGCTGCGCCAGGCGGCGATGCAGGCGATCGACGACACGCGCTTCGTCCCCGCCAAGGGCCGCAACCGCATCGGATCGATGGTCGAGGGCCGCCCCGACTGGGTGCTCAGCCGCCAGCGCGCGTGGGGCGTGCCGATCACGCTCTTCGTCGACCGCAAGACCGGCCACTATCTGAACGACCCCATCGTCAATGATCGCATCGTCGCGGCGGTGAAGGCGGGCGGCGTCGACGCATGGAACGACGCGCGCGCGCAGGAATATCTCGGCGATCAATATGACGCGGCCGACTATGAGCGCATCGTCGACATTCTCGACGTCTGGTTCGATTCGGGCTGCACCCACGCCTTCGTGCTCGAAAGCGGCAAATGGCCCGCGCTCGTCCGCCACGATGGTTCGACGCACAGCGCCGACCTCTATCTCGAAGGCAGCGACCAGCATCGCGGCTGGTTCCAGTCGTCGCTGCTCGAAAGCTGCGGCACGCGCGGCAAGGCGCCGTATAAGGCAGTGCTGACCCACGGCTTCACGATGGACGCCAAGGGCTTCAAACAGTCGAAGTCGCTCGGCAACACGACCGATCCCGTCAAGGTGATGGAAACCAACGGTGCCGACATCATCCGCCTGTGGGCGCTGAGCGTCGACTTCACCGAGGATCACCGCATCGGCGACGAAATCCTGAAGGGCGTCGCCGACCAGTATCGCAAGCTGCGCAACACCTTCCGCTACCTGCTCGGCGCGCTCGACGGTTTTACCGAAGAGGAACGCATCAGCGACGTTTCGGCGATGCCCGAGCTTGAGCGCTATATGCTCAGCCTGCTCGCCGATCTCGACGCGAAGATGCATCAGGCGGTCGATGACTTCGACTTCAACGGCTACACGCGCCTGCTCGCCGATTTCTGCAACGAGGATCTGTCGGCCTTCTATTTCGACATCCGCAAGGACGTCCTCTACTGCGACCTCGGCCCCGCCGCGCCGCTCGGCACCGACACGCGCCGCGCGTACCGCAGCGTGCTCGACACCCTGTTCCACGCGCTCGTCCGCTACGCCGCGCCGGTGCTGGTGTTTACCGCCGAGGAAGTCTGGGGTACGCGCAATCCCGATGCGGGCAGCGTGCATCTGCTCGAATGGCCGGGCGTCGACGCCGCATGGAACGACCCGGCGCTCGCCAGCAAATGGGCGGGCGTCCGCACCCAGCGCGAAGCGGTGACCGAGGCGATCGAACCCTGTCGCCGCGAAAAGACGATCCGTTCGAGCCTCGAGGCCGAGGTCACGATCCCCGATCCGACGCTCGATCCCGCGGCACTCGAGGAAATCTTCATCGTGTCGGTCGCGCGCGCCGGCGACGAACTGGCCGTCACCCGCACCGAAAATCACAAATGCGGCCGCTGCTGGCGCCACCTGCCCGAGGTCGAGGCCGACGGCAGCTTGTGCAATCGGTGCGACACGGTATTGACCGCGGCATGAGCAGCACACGTTCGCCCTATTTGCGCTTCGGCCTGATTTTCGCCGCGGTTGCCTTCATCCTCGACCAGATCACCAAATGGGTCGTCACCGTCCCGCTGTCGCTGGAGCCCAAGGGGCAGATCGAACTCGTCAGCTTCTTCAACCTGACCTGGGCGGAGAATTGCGGGATTTCGCTGTCGATGTTCGCGAGTTGCACCGACACGACGCGATGGACGCTCGTCGCGGTGACCGGGATCGTCGCCGCGGCAGTCGCCTTCTGGATGACGCGCGAACAGGCGAAGGGCGACGTGATCGCGCTCGCGATGATCCTCGGCGGCGCGCTCGGCAATATCGTCGACCGCGTGCGCTTTGGCTATGTCGTCGACTTCGCCGACCTGCATTTCGGCGATTTCCGCCCCTTTATGATCTTCAACGTCGCCGATGCGTGCATCACGATCGGTGTGCTTTTGCTGGTTGCGCGCGCGCTGCTCTTGGGCGAAAAGGCCCCTGACACGGGCGCCAAACCGTCCGCCGAATAAACGGGGCGCATAGGAGTTATTATAGTGAACCGGACCACTGCCATCCTGGCCGCCTCGATTCTTGCCACGACGCTTTCGGCCTGCGGGTCGAACAGCCTGTTCAGCCGCGACCGTCCCGACGAAATGATGGTGTCGCGTCAGGCGCCGCTCGTCGTGCCGCCCGATTTCGCGCTGACCCCGCCGGCACCCGGCACCGCGCGCCCCGGCGGCGAATCGACCGCCGAACAGACGCTGCGCGCGCTCTTCGGCGGCCCCTCGGCACGCAGCCCCGGCGAAACGCAGATCATCGGCAGCGCCGACGGCGCGCGCGCCGACCCCGGCATCCGCAGCCAGGTCGGCAGCCCCGACACGCAGGTCGTCGACAAGGGCCTCGTCGTCCGCGACATCCTCGCCGCGCCCGAAGGCGACGGCCGCGACGCATCGGCGGCGATCCCGACCGCCTGAGTCCGCTTCGAAACCTCAGTAGATCGACGGCCCGGCATCGCCCGGGCCGTTTTACTTTGCACCACGCGGCAGCCATTCGTCGCCCCACGCCTTGATCGCGTCATAGGTCGGGCGCAGCGCCTGCCCCGAGGGGGTCAGCCGGTATGTCGCGCGCTTGCCTTCGGGGGGCACGCGCTCGAGCACCCCCGCCTCCACCATCCAGCCAAGCCGCGAGGTCAGCGCGGCGCGCGAAATGTCGAGCCGGCCGAGGAAATCGTCGAACCGGTCGATCCCCAGAAAAGCCTCGCGCAGGATCAGCAGCACCCAGCGGTCGCCGAGCAGTCGCGATGCGCGGCCGACGGCACAGGGCGAACGCGATGGCACATAATCCTTCATAAGTCTGGATTTAAGACTTGACGCCATCGCGATGCAAGCGGCAATAAGTCTGCATAACAGACTTAAAGGGATGAATCATGCGCGGACATCGCTTTGCCAGCAACGACGAAGCCGTCGCCTATATGAAAAGCGTCGCGGTCGATGCGTCGGGCTTCACCGCCTTCCTTGGCGTCGAACCTTTGCGCTGTTTCGATGGCGAGGCCGAACTGCTGCTCGCGCTGCGCCCCGACATGACCCAGCATCACGGCTACGCCCACGGCGCAATCGTCGGACTGATGGCCGACAACGCCTGTGCATGGGCGGCGTCGAGCGTGATCGGCGACGTCGTCACCGGCAGCTACACGATCAACTTCCTTGCCCCCGCGAAGGGCAGTCGGCTGCGCGCAAGGGGCAGCGTCGTCAAGGCGGGAAAGCGTCAGGCGATCGTACGCGCCGATGTCTGGGCCGAAAGCGACGGCGAAGAACCGCGCCGCTGCGCCATCGCGCAGGCGACGATCGTCCCCGTGGGCTAGCGTCCTGACGCTGGCTCAGCTGAACAGGTTCGACAGCAGCAGCACCGCGACGATGCTTTCGACCATCGCGCGCGACGCCTGGCCGAACGCACGCAGCCGGCTGCATTTCAGATGCTGGACGAACCACGCGGTCTGCAAGGTGCCGAACCACAGCAACGCGGCGAACGCGAGCACCGTGCCGGTGATCAACGACCATGGATGCGCCAGCCGGATCAATATCGTGGCGGCGCCGAACAGGATCGCGAGCAGCGCGACGACATAGCATTGGCTGTAAAAGGGAGCGCGCAGCGTTTCGCGCGTGAGTTCGACCTTGCGCGCACGCAGCAGCCGCGTCGCCATCAACACCGCGAACAGGCTGTACGACACGATGCGCAGAATGATCAGGTCGGTGTTGGTGCTGACCAGCGCCGACAGGCCGATCTTGCTCGTCACCACCGCTTCGGTGCCGACCAGCGCCAGTTCGGCGGCGTGGACGATGATCAGCGACAGCAGCAGGAACAACGGCGGTGACAGCGTGTCGGTATATTGCTGGTCCTCGGTGTCGCCCTGCTCGAGGTCCGAATAATCCATCATCCTCAGCGGATGGACGAGCGTGCGCCACAGCGTGATCGGATAAAAGACCAGCCACGACATGACCTCGTAGAGCAGCTCATCGAGCGATTGCAGGAGGTTGAAGAAATTCATGCCGCCCCGTGCCCCCGGCTTGCTTATCGGGTTACGCCCGCGCGCCCGCTTCCTCGACGCCCGCGCTGTTGTGGCGCAGCGCCTTCAGCACGGTATCGACGATCTGCGGCGCGTTGAGCCCCGCTTCGTCATATTGCAGCTCGGGCTTGTCCTGGTCCTGGAAGACATCGGGCAGCCGCATCGTGCGCAGCTTCAGCCCCGCGTCGATCAGCCCCTCGTCGCTCGCCAGCGTCAGCACATGCGCGCCGAGCCCGCCGACGCTGCCTTCCTCGACGGTCACGCACACCTCGTGGCTGCTCAGCGTCTTGCGGATCAGTTCCTCGTCGAGCGGCTTGGCGAAGCGCAGGTCGATCACACTCGTCGACAGCCCGCGTGCTTCCAGCGTGTCGGCCGCCTTCAAAGCCTCGGCGAGGCGCGTACCGAGCGACAGGATCGCGACGGTCTTACCTGACCGCACGACGCGGCCTTTGCCGATTTCGAGCTTCTCGGGAACCGCGGGCAGCGCCACGCCGGTGCCGTTGCCGCGCGGATAACGGAAGGCGATGGGCCCCGCGTCATATTCGGCGGCGGTATAGGTCATATGGACCAGCTCGGCCTCGTCGGCCGCCGCCATCACCACCATGTTCGGCAAGGTCGCGAGGTAGGTGACGTCGAACGAGCCCGCATGCGTCGACCCGTCGGCGCCGACCAAACCAGCGCGGTCGATCGCGAAGCGCACCGGCAGATTCTGGATCGCCACGTCATGGACGACCTGATCATAGGCGCGCTGGAGGAAGGTCGAATAGATCGCCGCGAACGGCCGCATCCCCTGCGCCGCCAGCCCCGCCGCAAAGGTCACCGCATGCTGCTCGGCAATGCCGACGTCGAACGTCCGGTCGGGATGCGCCTTGGCGAATTTGTCGACCCCCGTCCCCGACGGCATCGCGGCGGTGATCGCAACGATGCGCTTGTCGGTGTCAGCGAGCTTCGCGAGCGTCTCGCCGAAGACATTCTGGTACGCGGGCGGCCCGGGAGGCGCCTTCGCCTGCTCGCCGGTGATCACGTCGAATTTCTGGACGCCATGATATTTGTCGGCGGCGGCCTCGGCCGGGGCATAGCCATGCCCCTTTTTGGTCACGGCGTGGATCAGCACCGGGCCATGGTCGCTGTCGCGGACATTTTCGAGCACCGGGATCAGATGCTCGAGATTATGCCCGTCGATCGGCCCGACATAATAGAAGCCGAGTTCCTCGAACAGCGTCCCGCCCATCGCCATGCCGCGCGCGAACTCATCGGTCTTTTTCGCCGCCTTGTGCAGCGGCTCGGGCAGCTTGCGCGCAAAGCGCCGCGCGATCTCGCGCAGTTCGATGAACGGCCGCGACGACACCAGCTTCGCGAGATAGGCCGACAGCCCGCCGACCGGCGGCGCGATCGACATGTCATTGTCGTTGAGGATCACGATCAGCCGGTTGCCCGCCGCCGCGGCATTGTTCATCGCCTCATAAGCCATGCCCGCCGACATCGACCCGTCGCCGATCACCGCGATCGCGCGGCCGGGTTCGTCTTTCAGCTTGTTCGCGATCGCGAAGCCCAATGCGGCGCTGATCGAGGTCGAGCTGTGCGCCGCCCCGAACGGGTCATATTCGCTCTCGCTGCGCTTGGTGAACCCCGACAGCCCGCCGCCGGTGCGCAAGGTGCGGATGCGGTCGCGGCGCCCCGTGATGATCTTGTGCGGATAGCATTGATGCCCGACGTCCCACACGATCTTGTCGCGCGGCGTGTCGAACACATAATGGAGCGCGGTCGTCAGCTCGACGACGCCCAGCCCGCTACCGAGATGCCCGCCGGTCGTCCCGACGGCCGAGATCATCTCGGCGCGCAGTTCGTCGGCGAACTGGCGGAGGTCTTCGGGCTTCAGCTTGCGGAGGTCGGCGGGGACATCCACCGTGTCAAGCAGCGGCGTATGCGGACGGTCAGTCATCGCGCGGTCATACTGCCAAGCGCGAGGGGTGTCGAACGAAAAGGGACCGGGGCGGCAGCCGATCCTTCGCCCTGCGAGGGCGCCGAATCAATCTTCGCCCTCCCCTTCCTCGCGCGCCTTCGCGGCATCGACCTGTGCATAAAGCCCGCGCACCATCAGGTCGGTGAACACCAGCATCACCCCGACCATGCCGAGGAAGAGCGCGACGACAACCGCGGGCAGCGGCCCCACGCTTTCGACGCCTTCCTTCTTCATCACCGCCGCGAGCACCGCCGCCGCCGCCATGAAGGCATAGCCGATGAAGCGCGGCACGCGGCTCATGCCGCGCGCTCCTGCCGGGCGCCCGCCGCGGAACCAATGGCACTGCGGGGGAATATGAAAGCGGAGAAAGCGCGCTGATGCATGAAAGGCACATGCGGCCAAATGCATCCTTCGGCAAGACGAAGCCGTTGCAATGGCGGAATGTTTACTTACACCCCCGTAAAGAGGGGCAACACCATAGGATGTTTGAGCGGATGACCATGCCCGATTTGATCCCGTTATTCCGCATCACCCGCCCTGCGTACCTCCTCCCGCTTCTCGTCGCTTTCGCCGCGCCCGCCGCGGCCGAAGACGCGCCGCTGCCTTACGATATCACCGCCCCCGACACCGGCCTTGCGACGGGGATCGACGACGAAGCCGCGCGTTACCTCCAGAACACCGATATCGACGAGAATATCCTGCTCCCCGGGGCGCGGCCCGACGATGACGACGATGATGATTCGGAGCGCAAATGGTCGCGCAACTATATCGCGGTCGCGGCGGGCGTGCTCAACACCCCCGACTATAATGGCTCGAACGACCGCCGCTTTCTGCCGGCCTTCTATCTCCGTGGGCGGTACGAGGGCTTTTCCTTTTCGACGCGCGGCACCAATTTCCAGGTCGACCTGATCCGTCATCGCCGCGGCCAGAAGATCGACTGGAAATTCGGCCCGATCATCAGCCTGCGCGGCGACCGCACCGGCAGCGTCAAGGATCCGCGCGTCGATGCGCTGCCCGACCGCAAGATGGCGGTCGAAATGGGCCTCTTCACCGGGGTCACCAAGACCGGCGTGATCACCAGCGCCTATGATCAGCTCGGCTTTCGCCTCGTCGCGACTAAGGACATATCGGGCAAGCACGGCAGCTGGGCCGCGTCGCCGACGATCGATTACGGCACGCCGCTGTCGAAGCGCGCCTATATCGGCGTGTCGGCGTCGGTAAACTTCTACGGCAAGGGCTTCGGCCGCTATTATTATGACATCGACCCGATCGGCAGCGCCGCGAGCGGGCTTCCCGTCTATACCGGCGCCGGGCGCAAGGCGACCGCGGGCAAATATACGCTCGGCATGGCGGGCGCCTATGCGCTTTCGGGCGATCTTCGCAAGGGTTTCGTGCTGCTCGGCGGCGCGCAATATGGCCGCCTCGGCGACCGATTCGCCGATTCGCCGATCGTCAAGGACGCCGGCAGCGCCGACCAGTGGCTCTTCGGCGGGGGCCTGGCTTACCAGTTCTGAGGCCGACGGCAGGGTGACTGCCCAATCGCGATGACTTGACCAAAATCGTATACGATGTACTAAGACGCTCCTCGACAATATCGTCGCGGAGACGCCTTTCTTGACCCCGGATTCTCAAGACATCTTCCGGATCGCCGATGCGATACCGAACGCCGCGTCGGCGGCGCGCAGCGACGAAATGACCCGGGCCTTCCGGCCGAAGACTCTCCCCCAAGAACAATGAAGGACGCCAAAATGATAGCTGGTTCGATTCTGGTCGGCGCGGCCGAAGACAGTGCAACCGAGACCTTCCTCGCGGTCGATCCGTCGACCGGACAGACGATCGAACCGCCGTTCGGCGCCGCGGACGCGGGCCATGTCGACCGTGCCTGCGCGCTCGCCGATGCCGCCTTCGCCAGCTTTTCCGAAACCACGCTCGAAGCGCGGGCGGCCTTCCTCGAAGCCATCGCCGACGGCATTGCCGCGATCGGCGACGATCTGATCGAACGCGCAATGGCCGAGAGCGGCCTGCCGCGCGCAAGGCTCGAGGGTGAGCGCGGCCGCACGATGGGGCAGCTGCGCATGTTCGCCGCCTTTGTCCGCGCGGGCGACTGGCTGCACGCGACGATCGATCCCGCCTTGCCCGACCGTGCGCCGTTGCCGCGGCCCGACCTCCGCCGTCGTCATCTCGCGCTCGGCCCCGTCGCGGTGTTCGGTGCCAGCAACTTCCCGCTCGCCTTCTCGGTCGCCGGGGGCGACACCGCGTCGGCGTTCGCGGCGGGCTGTCCGGTCGTGGTCAAGGGCCACCCCGCGCACCCCGGCACGGGCGAGCTTGTCGCACGCGCGATCCGCGCGGCGGTCGCAAGCTCGGGCCTCCACGAAGGCGTCTTCTCCTATCTGCCCGGCCCGTCGAACGCGCTCGGCGGCGCGCTCGTCGCCGATCCGCGGATCAAGGCCGTGGGTTTCACCGGTTCGCGCGGCGGCGGGCTCGCGCTGATGCAGATCGCCGCGACGCGCGCCGAGCCGATCCCGGTGTATGCCGAGATGAGCAGCATCAATCCGGTCATCCTTTTCCCTGCCGCGCTCGGGAACCGGGCCGAAGCGCTCGGCGAGGCGTTCGCCCAGTCGCTGACGATGGGCGCCGGCCAATTCTGCACCAACCCCGGCCTGCTGATCGCGCTGGACGGCCCCGATCTCGACCGCTTCGCCGCGGCGGCGGGCGCCGCGCTGTCGGCCATCGCGCCTGCGACGATGCTAACGCCGGGCATCCACAAAAGCTTCGAGAGCGGCGTCGATGCCCTCGAGCGTCATTCGGCGACACGGCTTGTCGCGCGCGGGGCCGAAGGGCCGGGGACTTGCGCCGCGCGCGGTGCGCTGTTCATCACCGACGCCGAGGGTTTCCGCGCCGACGCCGCGCTCGGCCACGAGGTGTTCGGCTCATCGTCGGTGATCGTCCGTTGCCGCGATATCGACGAGGTTGCCGCGTTGATTGCCGGGCTCGAGGGGCAGCTCACCGCGACGCTCCAGATCGACGCCGACGACGAGCCGCTCGCCTCGCGGCTGCTGCCGCTGATCGAGCGCAAGGTCGGGCGCATCCTCGCCAATGGCTGGCCGACGGGCGTCGAGGTGGGCCATGCGATGGTCCATGGCGGACCCTATCCGTCGACCTCGGACGGGCGGAGCACGTCGGTCGGCACGCTCGCGATCGAGCGCTTCCTGCGTCCGGTCAGCTATCAGAATCTGCCCGAAAGCCTGCTTCCGGCAGCGTTGAAGCCGGCCAATCCGTGGGGTATTGCGCGCCGTATCGACGGCGCGCTTGTTTTGGGCGATTGATAAGGCAGCGCTCGCGTCCGGCGGTGGGCGCGAGCGCTGCCTCCCCCTGTTCAGTTGCCTACGGCCGCGCTGTCATAAAAGGCGTCGGGGGGAAGGAAATCAGGGTGCGGCGGCGGTCGGACCTTCGCCGCCATCGGCGATGAATTTTTCGAGTTGCTGTTCGAGCACCGGAAGCGGCACCGACCCCAAAGCGAGGAAGGTGTCGTGGAACTTGCGCTGGTCGAACTTCGGTCCCAGCTCGGCCTCGGCCTTGGTGCGCAGCCGGCGGATCGTGATCTCGCCGAGTTTGTAGGCGAGCGCCTGTCCGGGCCAGCTGATATAACGGTCGATCTCGGTCTCGACATCATGCTGCGCCAGCGCGGTGTGGCTCGCGAGATAGTCGATCGCCTTCTCGCGGCTCCAGCCATAATGATGGACGCCGGTGTCGACGACGAGCCGCGACGCGCGCCACATCTCGAACGAAAGGCGGCCGAAATCCTCGTAGGGCGTGCGATAGATGCCCATCTTGGTGCCGAGCCATTCGGTGTAGAGCCCCCATCCCTCGCCATAGCCCGAGAAATAGGTCTGGCGGCGGAAGGCCGGCCATTTCACCGTCTCGAGCGCGACCGCGGCCTGGAAGCTGTGCCCGGGGACGCATTCGTGGAGCGTCAGCGCGGGGATCTGATACAGCGGCCGCGACGGCAGGTCGTAGGTGTTCATCAGACACGCATCGAGCCCGCCGCGCCCTGCGGTATAGGTCGGCGCGATCGCGTCGGGCACCGGCAGGATCGTGAAACGATAGCGCGGCAGGAAACCGATCGTATATTTCAGCTGGCCGTCGGCGCGCTTGGCGACAAGCGCCGAGAAGGCGAGCAGCTCCTCGGGGGTCTTCGCATAAAATTGCGGATCGGTGCGGAGGAACTGGATGAACGCCGCAAGGTCACCTTTGAACCCCGCCTTCTCCTTCACCTGCTCCATCTCGGCGGTGATCCGCGCGACTTCCTTGAGGCCGATTTCGTGGATCTGTTCGGCGGTCAGCGCGGTGGTCGTATATTCGCGGATCTGCGCCTGATAGAAAGCCTTGCCATCGGGCATCGCCTCGGCCGCCAGTGTCGTGCGCGCCTTCGGCAGATACTCTTGCTTGAAGAAGGTCAGCAGCTTGGCATAGGCGGGCGCGACCGTCCCCGAAATCACCTGCTGCGCTTCGGCGCGCAGCCGCTCCTGATCGGCGGCGGGGATCGTCGAGGGCATCTTGGTGAAGGCGCTGTAAAAGGGGTTTTTCGCCGGGTCGGTGTCGACATAGGCGGCGATCGTCGCGTCGCGTCCGTCGAGCGAGGCGCGCGGCACGCTGAAGCCGCGCTTCAGGCCGGCGCGCATATTGACGATCTGCTCGTCGAAATAGCGCGGGATATCGCGCATGCGCCCGATATAACGTTGATATTCCTCAAGCGACGGCCAGGCGTCGCGCGCACTCAGCCCCGACCAGAACTGGCTGTCGGCGTTGAACGGCATCTCCCACATCCGGTACTTGCCCTCGGCGACGAAAGCCTCGAGGCTCGTGCGCAGCACCGCGGCGTTGATCTTCTCATTTTCGGACAATTGATCGGTGGGGATGGCGTCGAGCGCGGCGAGCGTCTTTTGCCAATAGGCCTGCCGCGCCGCCTGCGTCGCCGCGTCGACGCGCGGCAGATGGTCGGCCGATGCGGTGAAGGGCGGATCGCCGATGCGGCGGGCGAATTCCTTCTGCCGCCAGGCCCATTCGGTCTCGTACAGCTCGCGAAGCCGGGCGTCGGCGCTTCCCGGCGTGGCGGCCGCGGCCGAAGGGGCAGCCGCGGCGGGAGCCTCTGCCGCCGCGGGCGCGAGCGGCAGGAGGGCGAGGGTCGAAAGCAGGATCGTGCGCGTGAGCAATTCTTGTCTCCTCATCGGAAAAATCAGGCGGCGGGTTCGGGATTGGGGTTCTTGCCCCCGCCCGCGATCCATTCGTCGAGCACGCGTTCGAGCGTCGGCAGCGGCACCGACCCGAGTCCGAGCAGCGTGTCGTGGAACCAACGCTGGTCGAAATTGGCGCCGAGCTTCGCTTCGGCCTCGGCGCGCTTGCGGCGGATCAGCATCTCGCCAAGCTTGTAGGCAAGCGCCTGCCCCGGATCGTTGATGTAACGGTCGACCTCGATCGTGACCTCATGATCCGACAATGCCGTGTGCGCCTTCATGAAATCGAGCGCCTGCTGGCGCGTCCAGCCCTTGTGATGCAGTCCGGTATCGACGACAAGCCGCGCCGCGCGCCACATTTCATAGGTTTCGCGTCCGAACTCGTCATAGGGCGTCTCGTAAATGCCCATCTGGATGCCGAGCCATTCGGTGTAGAGCCCCCAGCCCTCGCCATAGCCCGAGAAATAGGTCGTGCGGCGGATCTGCGGGCGGTCGGGCGCCTCGAGCGCGAGCGCCGCCTGAAAGCTGTGCCCCGGCGCGCATTCGTGCGCGGTCAAAGGCGGGATCGTATAGAGCGGCCGCGCCGGGAGGTTATAGGTGTTCATCAGGCAGCTCTCGAGCCCGCCGTTGCCGCCCGTCGCGAAGGGCGCGATATTGTCGGGGGTCTGGCGGATCGTGAAGCGATAGCGCGGCAGATGGCCGACGAGGAATTTGAGCTGGCCGTTGATCTTGTTCGCGACATAGGCCGATTTCGCCATCAGCTCGTACGGCGATTTCGCGGTGAACTGCGGATCGGTCTTGAGGAAGTGGAGGAAGCCGGCGAAATCGCCCTTCCACCCGGCCTTCTTCATCGTCGCCTGCATATCGGCGTCGATCCGCGCGACCTCCTTGACCCCGATTTCGTGGATCTGCTCCGGCGTCAGGTCGAGCGTCGTATATTGGCGGATCTTCGCGGCATAATAGGCCTTGCCGTCGGGCAGCGCTTCGCCGGCAATCGGAACGCGCGCGTTGGGGATATATTCGTCGCGGACGAACGCGCGCAGTTTCGCGAACGCCGGTGCGGCGGCGGCGACCGCCGCGCGGCCCTCGGCGACCAAAGCCGCGCGTTCGCTTTCGGGAATATTGCCGGGGATCGCGGCGAAGCTGGTGAACAGCGGATTCTTGTCGACGTCGGACGACGCCAGCGGTGCGATCGGCGCGTCGCGGCCGGCGAGCGAGACGCGCGGCTTGGTGAAGCCGCGCTTGAGGCCCGCGCGCATGTTGACGATCTGCTCGTCGATATAGCGCGGCATGTCGCCGAGCCGCTTGATATAATTGCGGTAAGCCTGTGCCCCCGGCAGTCCGCCGCGCGGCGCGATCCACGTCCAGAAACCGAACGGGTCCTCGAACTCGCGATATTTCTGCTCGACGCCGAATTCCTCGAGCGCGGTCTTGAACACTTCGGCGTTGATCCGCTCTTCGGGCGACAGCTGGTCGAACGGAATCTTGTTGAGCTCGGTCAGCGCCTTGTTCCAATAGGCGGCGCGGCGCGCCTGGCTTGCGGCGTCGACGCTCGGCAGCCGGTCGCTACCCTCGCGTTCGCCGTCGGGATCGAGCGCGAGTTCCTTGGTGCGCCACTGCCATTCGGCGTCATAGAGCGCTTTCAATCGGGCGTCGGCCGATTGCGAAGCGGCCTGCGGTGCCGACTGGGCAAAGGCGGGTGCGGACAGCACGATGGCCGGGACGGCCAGCAGTGCGGGAGCGAGATATCGCATCGAAATTTCTCCTGTTGATCAGTAACCGGCCGCGAGGCCGGCGCGGCGGGGGTCAGCGACGCCGGTCAGGCTGCCGTCGGCATTGCGCTGGATCGCCTGGATCGATCCGAAGTGCCAATTATAGGGGGCGGTCGGGCGGACATTGACGCCATAGCGCGCCTTGAGTTCGTCGCGCACGGCCTGCGTCACGCGGCTCTCGACCACCATCGGCACCCCCGCCTGCGACCCCTGGAAACGCGGGGCATCGACCGCCTGCTCGAGCGGCATGCCATAACCGAGCAGGTTGATCAGCGTGATCGTCACCGCGCGCGACGACAGGCCGGGCGAGCCGATCGTCATCCACGGCTTGCCGTCCTTGGCGACCATCGTCGGCGGAAAGGGCGAGATCACGCGGCGGCCGGGGCCGGCGGTGTTGCCGGGGAAATTATTGCCGCTGTTCATCGCGATCCCGTCGACGACCATGCCCGTCGCGAAGGTGCTGCCGTAAACCGAGTGGGTGACCGAGGCCATGTTACCCTGCGCGTCGACCGCGACGAGATGATTGGTGTCGGTCGAGTGGCGATCGTGCGTGCTGAAATTGGCCGCGAGTTCGAGCGCGCTTCCCGGCGTCGCCGCGGCCTGCGGCGCTGCGGCGGCGGGCTTGGGCAGGCTCGCGGTGACCTGTGCCGCAAACCGCTTCGCATTGTCTTTCGACAACAGCATCTCGGTCGGCACATCATAGCTCAGCGGATCGCGCACGAATTCGTCGGTCGCGGTCTCGGCATAGCCGAAGGCACGGCGGATCAGTTCGAGCGCCTCGGCCGACTGCGCATAATGCGGGCGCGCTTTGAGGTCGTAATTCTCGACGACGTTGAGCACCATCGAGATGAGCGTGCCCGCAGTCGACGGCGGCGGGGCGCCGATGATCTCATAACCATTATAGGTCGAGCGCAGCGGCGTTTCCCAGCGCGCCTTATACCCCGCGAGCTCCTCGGCGGTCAGCCCGCCGCCGGTCGCGCGCACCGCCGCGACAAAGCGCTGCGCCCATTCGCCGGTGTAGATATAGGAAGGGCCCTCGGCGGCAATACGGCGCATCGCCTCTGCCAGTCGGGGATGCTTCACGATCGTCCCGACCGGCGGGACATAGCCTTGCGGCAAATATTCCTCACGCCCCGAAGGGTAAGCCGAAAGCCGCGTCAGCGCCGCCTCGGCCAGTTCGCCATAGAGGAAGCTATACATCGGGTAACCGTCGTCGGCGAGCTTGATCGCGGGCTGGAAATAGTCGGCCCATTTGAGCGTGCCGAAGCGGTCGGCGGCGGCTTTCAGCCCCGCGACGGTGCCGGGAATGCCGATGCGCTTGCCCGACGTGTCGGGCAGCCGCTCGCCCCCGCCGCCGGTATATTGCGCCCAGCCGCCGCCGACCTGCGCGTCCTTCGTGTGGTCGAGTTCGGCGTCGAGATAATGATATTCCTTCGTCTTCGCGTCATAGTAGAGGATGGAGACGCCGCCCGCGAGCGTCGTCATCTGCGGTTCGATCACCGCCTGCATCGGCACCGCGGTCAGCACCGCATCGAGCGCGGTGCCGCCTTTCTTCATCACCTCGACCATCGCCTTGGTCACTATGGGGTTCGACGAGGACGCCATCGCCGATTTGGCATGGACCGCGGGCTTCGCGCCCTGTTCCTGCGCGAGCGCCGGCGCAGCAATTATCACGAGCCCGAGCGTGACCAGCAATCGATAGCGTCTATCCATTTTGCGACCCCCTATCTGTTATCCTATCCCCGTGCGTCAGACCGTCCCCTGCGCGGTTACGGGCGTGAAGATGCGGATTCCGAAAACGGGCCCGCAGCGTGTCGTGTCGTTTGCGGGCTGGAAGCGGACGGTGACTTCGTCCTTGCCGCGCGTCAGATCGGTGGGGATCGGATAGTCGATCTCGAAGAATTCACCGGGGTGTCCGCCGTCGAGCGCCTGCGTCGCGATCTTCGTCCCGTCGATCAGGATATCGAACAGCTTGTTCCGCTCTTCGCCCCAATAGGTCGCCTGCAGGACGAGCGGGCCGGGACGCACCTTCGCCTTATATTCGAAGAAGCCGAAGGTTCGCGCGTCGCGCCCGTGGCGGCCGCGATAGGTGACGGCGTAGCTGTTCTTGGCGGTGAGCCCATGGTCGCGCTCGGGTTGCATCTCGCCGAGGTTCATCACGTCGACCGAACGGCGGGCGAGGTCCTGCTGGCGCGCATGTTCGGCGGCAAAGGCGACCTGCTCGCGCGCCCATCCCGCATCGTCGAAGCTTTTGAAATAGACAGCCGTACGGCGATCGCGCTGCTGGAAAAAGGGCGCGAAGGCGAGGTCGGCAGGCCTTGCGATTCCGGTGGTGCGAAACCGTCCCGCGGCGGCATCGACAGGAGCGAAGCCCGCGAGCACCTCGGCGGCGACCAGCGCGGGGGCGGGCCCCTCGAACGGCTGGTCGGCGGGGCCGAGGTCAGCGGCGAGCACGACCGGGCCATGCAGCAAGGCGACCATCGATGGATCGTCGTTCGCGCTTTCGCTGCGCAGCCGCATCGGAAGGGTGAGCGCGATCCGGTCGCCCTTCGCCCAGCGACAGCGGATCACCGCATAATCGCCGGGGGTCCCTGCGGGCACCGGCTTGCCGTTCACTGTCAGCGCCGCGCCCTCGCACCAGCCGGGGATACGCAGCGCGACGGCGAAGTCGCGCGGGCGGTCGAGCGTTTCGAGCGTGATCGCGACGCTTTCGCCGAACGGATAAGCGGTTTCCATCCGGAAACCGGCGCCCTGGCTTTCCCATGTCGCGGTCGAGGCGATGTAGAGGTTCACCAGCAGCGTGTCGCCGCTCTGCCACCACACCGAATCGCCGTGCTTGGCGTGGCTTTCCATCCCCGACCCGACACAGCACCAGAAATCGTCGAAGGGTTTCGAAAATTTGCGCGCCGATCCCGACATCAGCGGCACCATATAGGCGAACATGCCCGTCGCCGGGTCCTGATGCGCGAGGATATGGTTGGTGTGCGCGCGCTCATAATAATCGAACAGCCGCGCTTCGGGCCGCCAGCCATAAAGATGGCGGGTGAGCTTGAGCATATTATAGCTGTTGCAGCTTTCGCACGTCTGCTCGGTGATATGTTTCGAGATCGTCCGCGGCGCCGGGAAATATTCGCGGTCGGCATTGCCACCGATGACATAGGAGTAATCGCGGATCACCGTTTCCCAGAAGAAGCGCGCTGCCGCCGCATCGCCCGCCTTGCCGGTCAGCTCGTGCAGACGGGCAAGGCCGATGATCTTCGGGATCTGGGTGTTGGCATGGATCCACGGCAGCGAATCCGTGCCCTCGCTCAGCGGGTCGAGTATCTTGCGGTGCCGCAGCCGCTCGGCGAGGCGCAGCCAGCGCGGGTCTTTCGTTCGCGCGTGCAGCTCGGCGAAACTCTCGTTGATCCCGCCATGCTCGCAATCGAGTATCTGCTGGACCTGCGCGTCGTTCAATGCTGCGAACACGCCATCGATATAGGTGCCGAGGCCGACCGCAACGGGCAGCGCCCTGGCATTGCCGCAAAGCTCTTGCGCGTCGAACAGACCGGCGAACAATTTGTGCCAGTTGTAGAAAGGCACCCAGCAGCCGTTGAGGTCGAATCCCATCGAACGGATGTCGCCGCGCGTCAGCTCGGCGAAGATCGTCTTGCCGTCCTCGACGACATCGCCGCGCTTGCGCGTGAAACCCGCGACATAGCCGTCGCCGTGCGCGGTCTGCGCCGCGGCGAGTTCGTCGACGATATAAGAGGTGCGGCGTTTGCATTCTTCGTCGCCTGTCTGGGCGTACATCAGCGACAAGGCGGTCAGATAATGGCCGAGGCTGTGCCCGGCAATGGTATCGCTTTCCCACCCGCCATAGACCGCACCCTTGGGTTCGAGCCCCGCGCTGGCGCGAAAATTATGAAGCAGGCGGTCGGGTTCGAGTGCGTGCAGGTAACGACGATTGCCTTCGATCGCCTCAAGCCAGGGCGATTCGAGCAGGCGGACTGCCGACAGGGGCAACGGTTTGGCTGGCCCGAAAGTCGTGGTCGAAACGGGCGCGGCGCGGGCGAAAACAGGGACAAGCGCGGCGGCTGCGGCGCCCGCGAGCAGGGTGCGGCGATCGACGTGCCATATTTGCATCATGCTCCCCTGAGACTTCGCTCGCCTTGGCAACAGCATATTATATAGTATACGAATTTAGCAAGCGGCTATAATGGCCCTTGGAACATTTGCTGTGAGATGAATGATGAGCGACGAAAAAGTCCGACTTTCGCTGGATGACGTGGCGGCGCTGTCGCGCGAAATCCTGACGCACCACGGCCTCGCGCCTCAGCATGTCGAGGCGGTGACCGAAACCATCGTCGCCGGCGAACGCGACGATTGCGCGAGTCACGGGATTTATCGCCTGCTCGTTTGTGTCAACACGCTGAAGACAGGCAAGGTGATCAAGGACGCCATCCCCCTCGTGCACGATATCGCGCCCGCGCTGGTTCGCGTCGATGCGGGCGGCGGGTTTGCCCAGACCGCGTTCGGCGCGGGGCTGCCGACGCTCGTCGAAAAGGCACGGCGGAATGGAATTGCGGCGCTCGGGATCAACAATTGCGTGCATTTCGCGGCGCTCTGGCCCGAGGTCGAAGCGGTCGCCGCCGCGGGTCTCGTCGCCTTCGCCTGCACCCCCAGCCACGCGTGGGTCGCCCCGGCCGGCGGCATCAAGCCCTTGTTCGGCACCAACCCGATCGCGTTCGGCTGGCCGCGCCCTGGCGCCTATCCCTATATCTTCGATTTCGCGACGAGCGCGGTCGCACGCGGCGAGATCGAACTGCATCGCCGTGCGGGCAAGCCGATTCCCGAAGGCTGGGGCATCGACGCCGAAGGGCGGCCGACGACCGATGCCAAAGCCGCGCTCGACGGCGCGATGCTGACATTCGGCGGACACAAGGGGTCGGCGCTCGCGACGATGGTCGAACTGATCGCGGGGCCGCTGATCGGCGATCTCACCAGCGCCGAATCGATCGCACTCGACGATGGCGCCGGCTCATCGCCGATCGGCGGCGAATTCATCCTCGCGATCGATCCCGCGGGCTTCCTCGGCGCCGAGGCGGCGAAGCATATCGAACGTGCCGAAGCGGTATTCGACGCGATCACCGGGCAGGGTGCGCGCCTGCCGTCGCAGCGCCGCTTCGAGGCGCGCGCGCGCAGCCTCGCCAATGGCGTGCAGGTGCCGCGTCCGCTCTACGACGACGTGCGCGCGCTGCTGGGCTAGCTCAGCCGAACGGCCGGTCGATCGCGGGCGAGGGTTCGGTGAACCATTTGGCGCCGCTTTCGGTCATATAGAAATGATCCTCGAGCCGGATGCCAAAGCGGTCGGGGATAACGATCATCGGCTCGTTCGAAAAACACATGCCGGGTGCGAGCGGGGTCGTGTCGCCGCGCACCAGATAGGCGGGCTCGTGGATCGACAGCCCGATGCCGTGGCCGGTGCGGTGCGGCAGCCCGGGCAAGCGATAGTCGGGGCCGAGCCCCGCCTTCTCCAGCACAACACGCGCCGCGGCATCGACCGCCTCGCACGGCGCGCCGGGCAGCGCGGCGTCGAAGGCCGCGGCCTGTGCTTCCTTTTCGAGCGCCCAGATATGCCGCTGCTCCGTATCGGCGTCGCCGAAAACATAGGTGCGCGTGATGTCCGAGTTATAGCCCTCGATAACGCAGCCGACATCGATCAGCACGACGTCGCCTTCGTGCAATTGCGCGTCGCCGGGAAGCCCGTGCGGAAAGGCGGTCGAACGGCCGAACTGGACGATGCAGAAGCTGTTGCCGCCCGGCGCTCCGATTTTGCGGTGCGCCTCCTCCAGAAAGCGCGTGACCTCGCTCGCGCGGATGCCGGGGGCGAGGATGCGTGCGGCGCGGCGATGCACTTCGAGCGTCATCGACTTCGCCTGCTGGAGCAGCGCGAGTTCGGTCGCCGATTTAACCATCCGGCAGCCGTCGACAATCGGCCCGCCGTCGACGATGTCGAGCGCCGGACCGGCGCGGCGGATGCGATCGACGAACAGGAACGCCATGCCCGGATCGATTGCGAGCCTGGTCGCACCAGCCTCGCGCAAGGCACCGACCACCAGTTCGGACGGGCTCTCATCCTCCTCCCACAATCGCAACTCGACCTCGATCTTGAGGTCGGCCTCGAGCGTGCCAAGTTCGAACGCGGGCGCGATGACGATGGGTTTTCCCGTGCGCGGCAGCAGCATCGCGACGAGCCGCTCGCTCGCGCCCCACGGGATGCCCGCGTAATAGCGCAGGCTCGCGCCCGCCCCGACCAGCAGCGCATCGGCGCCGTTCGCGTGCATCAGCCGCCGCGCCTTTTCGATGCGCTGCTCGCGCTCCGCCGCGGCGATTGGCGCGGCGCGATCGGCCCAGGGGGTGATGGCGGCGAGTTCCTGTGCGGCGGTCGATCCGCCGATTCCGTTGGTCATGTCAGGCTCCAAAACGCTTGAGGTCGAAGGGGGTTAGGTCGAAGGGCGGCGCGTCTCCGGCGACGAGTGCGGCAATGGCATCGCCCGTCGTCGCGGCGAGGGTCAGGCCCAGATGCTGGTGGCCGAATGCATAGAAGAGGTTGGAGGTGCGGTCGCTCCGCCCGATCGCGGGCAGATAGTCGGGCAAGGTCGGCCGCGCGCCCATCCATTCGGCACCGGGCAGTCCGAAGGACAGGCCGAGCGCCGCGACATGTTTTCGCAGCCGCGCCCATTTGCGCGGGTCGGCGGGGCTGGCGCCGCGGCCGAATTCGACGAAACTCGCCGCACGCAGCCCCGAGCGGAAGCGGGTGACGATCATCGACCGGTCTTCGAATACCACCGGCGGCATATCATGCGGCCAGCCGGTGTCGGCCGACTGGATATGATAGCCGCGCTCGGCGATGATCGGCACGCGCTGGCCGATCGACGCCATCAGCGCCCCCGACGCGGCGCCGCCCGCGATCACCATCGCATCCGCGGCGTGGCGTGTACCGTCGACCGCGATGGCGACGGCGCGGCCGTCCTCGATCACCAGCCGGTCGATCCTCGCCGCGATTCGCGAACCGCCGGCGGCATCGAAGCCCGCACGAAGCGCCGCGCCCAGCGCGTCGAGATCGGCGATCTGGCCCGATCCCGCAATATGGACCGCTCCCGCGACCGGCGCCGACGTGAGCGCGGCCAACCGCGTCATCTCGGCGGAGGTTGCATCGCGCATAGTCGCTTGGCCGATATCGGTTGCCGCCCAGTGCGCGCGGCCAGCTTCGACGCTCGCGGCGCTTTCCCACAGGATATAATGGCCATCCTCGACGAGCAGGTCGTCCGCCCCGATTCGGCCCAGCAGCCGGCGCCACGAACCCATCGCATCGCCCAGCGCCTGACCGAGCGCCGCACGGCCGGCCGCGAAGCGCGCGGGGCTCGTCGCGGCGACGAGCCGCAGCGAGAAGGGCAGCCACGCGCCGATATCGCGCCATGGCAAGGACAGCGCACCGCCGCGCCAGAACAGGCGGCGCGGCATCGAGCGGATCGTCGCGCGCGACGCGAGCGGTTCGACCTGTTCGATGGCGATATGGCCCGCATTCCCCCATGATGCGGCAGGGGATGCCGAGGGCGAATCGATCAATGTGACTGAAATATCGCGTTTTTGTAGCGCGAGAGCGGTGGCGAGTCCGACGACGCCACCGCCAATTACGACGGCATTCTGCGGATCGGACGAGCGGGATGGAAAATCATTTGGCATCTTGTATCATATACCGTATACGATCTGAAGCTTCAACGGAGGTAATGAATGAGCGTGATAAGGACACTGTGGGAGGGCGTATATCCCGCAGCTACCACTCAATTCGCCGAAGATCTGTCGGTCGATTATGATGCAACCCAGCGTGTGCAGAGCGCGCTTGTCGATGACGGGGTGACCGGGCTCATCATTCTCGGCACGTGCGGCGAGAATAATTCGCTCGAGCCCGACGAAAAGCGGAATATCCTGAAAGGCGCGGTCGAAGCGGTTGCCGGACGCGTGCCCGTCGTCGCGGGCGTGTCCGAACTCACCACCGCGCGCGCGATCCAATATGCGAAGGATGCCGAAAAGCTCGGCGCCGATGCGATCATGCTCTTGCCCGCGATGGTCTATGTGCCGACCCCCGAAGAGCTGCAGGCGCATTTCCGTGCCGTTGCCGAGGCGACCTCGCTGCCGGTCATGCTCTATAACAATCCGCCCGCGTACCGCGTCGACGTCGATTTCGCGACGCTCGAGGCGCTGCGCGACGTGTCCAACATCGTCGCGATCAAGGAAAGCGCGCCCGATCCGCGCCGCTTCACCGACGTCTTCAACCGTTTCGGCGATCGCTATACGGTGATGGCCGGGCTCGACGACGTCGCACTCGAGGGCCTGTTCCTCGGCGCCAGCGGCTGGGTTTCGGGGCTGACGAGCGCCTTCCCGACCGAATCGGTCCGCCTTGTCGCGGCCTTCAACGAGGGCAGACATGACGAGGCGCTGGCGATCTATCGCTGGTTCATGCCGCTTCTCCATCTCGACGCCGACCGCGATCTGGTCCAGTCGATCAAGCTCGCCGAAGAGATCATGGGGCGCGGCTCCGAACGCGTCCGCATGCCGCGCATGCCGCTCGCCGGCCAGCGCCGCAAGGATGTGATCGCGATGGTCGAAAAATGCGCGGCGACGCAGCCGAGCAAGATCGCAGCCTGACGGGCCAGGGAGAGTCCATGCGCCACACCTTCTTCTGCATCGACGGCCACACTGCCGGCAATCCGGTCCGGCTGGTCGCCGGTGGTGCGCCGCTCGTCCGCGGTGGGTCGATGGGCGAGCGGCGCCAGGACTTTCTCGACCGGTTCGACTGGATCCGAACGAGCCTTTGTTTCGAACCGCGCGGGCACGACATGATGTCGGGCGGATTTCTTTATCCGCCCACTCAGTCGGACAGCGACATCGGCATCCTGTTCATCGAAACGAGCGGCTGCCTTCCGATGTGCGGCCACGGGACGATCGGGCTGATCACCTTCGGGCTCGAGAATGGGCTGATTACTCCGCGGGTGCCCGGCAAGTTGCGCGTCGAGGTTCCCGCGGGGACGATCGACATCGAATATGGCACCGAGGGCGATCGGATTGCGTGGGTGCGGATCCGCAACGTGCCCTCCTATCTCGCGGCCGAGGGGATCGAAATCGACGTCCCCGGCTTCGGCCGGCTCAAGGTCGATGTCGCCTATGGCGGCAATTATTACGCGATCATCGAGCCGCAGGGTCCTTACATAGGCCTCGATGCGCTCGGTGCGTCGCGGATCATCGATCTCAGCCGCACCATTCGCTCGCTGATGCAGGCGGCGTACGAGCCGGTTCACCCGGTCGACGACCGCATCCGCGGCGTCAGCCATGTCATGTGGACCGACCGGCCCAAAGGTGAAGACGCCGACGGCCGCAACGCGGTCTTTTATGGTGAGCGCGCGATCGACCGCAGCCCGTGCGGCACCGGCACGTCGGCGCGGATGGCGCATCTCGTCGCCAAGGGACGGCTGCAGGTTGGCGACCGCTTCGTCCACGAAAGCTATATCTGCAGCCGCTTCATCGGACGGGTCGAGGACAGCGCGATGCTCGGCGATACGCCCGGCATTATTCCCTCGATCGAGGGATCGGCGATCGCGACCGGATTCAACACGATCTGGGTCGATCAAGCAGACAGCTTCTGGAATGGATTTTCGGTGCTATGAGGTCTTTATGAGCCTCATCATCCGAAACCTGTCCGACCAGCTGGTGGACCTCGTCCGCGACCGCATCCTTTCGGGCGGCGTTTCCAGCGAACATGCAATCCGCCAGGACGCGCTGGCCGCCGAACTCGGCGTCAGCAAGATTCCGCTGCGCGAAGCGCTCGCCCGCCTCGAAGAGGAAGGGCTGGTCCGATCACAGGCGAACCGCGGCTTCTTCGTGCGGTCGCTCAGCGCTTCGGAGGCGCAGGAAGTCTATGAGCTGCGTATCAAGCTGGAACCCGACGCCACCGCGCGCGCCGCGCTGCTCGCGACCGAGGCCGATCATGCCCATGCGATCGAAACGCTCGATACGCTCGACCATGTCACCGATGAGCATGGCGACGGGGTCGGCGCCTTCAACCGCGCTTTCCACCGCGCGCTGTTCCGCCCGTGCGGCCAGCCGGTCACGATCACCATTCTCGAGCGCCTGCAGGTGCTCTCCGAACGCTATGTGCGTGTCCACCTCGAACCGCTGGGGCGCGACGAGCGCGCGAACGAGGAACATCACCAGCTGCTCGAGGCGTGGCTGGCGCGCGACGCGGACAAGATTTCGGTGCTGGTCGATGCGCATATCCGCAAGACGCTGGACGATCTCAGGCAGCAGCTCGTCGACGATTAACAGGGGGCCGGCTGCCGTCGGCTCCAGACAAGGGAGGAGCAATAGGTGGCAGCAGGTTTTTTCGGGCCGATAAAGCCCATCGCGGTCGCGCGGCAGGAGGCGGGGCATAGCCTGCGCGCCACGCTCAGCTGGCCGCATCTTGTGGCGCTGGGGGTCGGCGCGATCGTCGGAACGGGCATCTACACGCTGACCGGCGTCGGCGCCGAGCGCGCGGGTCCGGCGGTGATCCTCGCCTTTGCCATTGCCGGAGCGGTCTGCGCCTGCGCCGCGCTCGCCTATGCCGAACTTGCGACGATGATCCCCACGTCGGGCAGCGCCTATACCTATACCTATTCGGTGCTCGGCGAGACGCTCGCGTGGATCGTCGGGTGGAGCCTGATCCTCGAATATTCGCTTGCCTGTTCGACCGTCGCGGTCGGCTGGTCGGGCTATCTGGTCGGCTGGATCCAGTCGGCGGGCATCCATCTACCCCCCGCCCTGCTATCCGGCCCGCACGCCGGCGGCATCGTCAACCTGCCCGCCGTGCTCGTCGCGCTTGGTGTCGCCGGCATGCTGATGGCCGGGACGCGCGAGAGCGCGACGCTCAACATCATCCTCGTGGTGATCAAGCTCGTCGCGCTGTCGATCTTCGTCGCCTTTGCGGCGCCCGCCTTTAACGCCGATAACCTCCAGCCCTTCATGCCCTATGGCTTTGCCAGCCATGTCGATGCGAGCGGCGCGACCAAAGGGGTGATGGCGGCCGCCGCGATCGTCTTCTTCGCCTTCTATGGCTTCGACGCGGTCGCGACGTCGGCCGAAGAGACCAAGAATCCCAAGCGCGACCTGACGATCGGCATCATCGGGTCGATGGCGATCTGCACGCTCATCTACATGCTCGTCGCGGTCAGCGCGGTCGGCGCGATGCACTATACGACGCTCGGCAACTCGCCCGAGCCGCTCGCGCTGGTGCTCCGCACGCTTGGCCACCCGGTCGCCTCGCACCTCGTCGCGCTCGCGGCGCTCATCGCCTTGCCGTCGGTCATCCTCGTGATGATGTACGGCCAGAGCCGCGTCTTCTTTGTGATGAGCCGCGACGGCCTGCTGCCGCGTTCGCTGAGCCGCGTGTCCGAACGCACGGGGACGCCGGTGTTCGTCACCGGCGTGACGGGCGTCTTCGTCGCTGGCGTCGCGGGTTTCTTCCGCCTCGACGAAATCGCCGAGCTGGCCAATGCGGGCACGCTGATCGCCTTCATCGCGGTCGGCGTCTGCCTGATGGTCCTGCGCAAAAAGGCGCCCGACCTGCCGCGCGTGTTTCGCTGCCCGGCGCCCTATCTGGTCGGCACGCTCGCGGTGCTCGGCTGCCTCTATCTGCTGTTCAGCCTGCCCAGCATGACGCTGGTCCGCTTCCTCGGATGGAACATCCTCGGCGTCCTCGTCTACTTTGCGTATGGCCGCGCGCGCAGCCTTGCACGGCGCGATCAGGCGGTCGTAGGGATCTGACGTCCCGGGGCGGTTATCGCCGTCCCGCCGAACGAACGAAGGGCTATGGCGCAGCGATGCGCCATAGCCCTTTCGCTTTCGCTTTCCGCGCTGCCCGCCCGCGATCGTATATCAAATCCGGTCTTGCTATTGTGCCCGCATCTCGCAGAATGATTTTTTTCACGAGGATTTGAACCCATGCATCGTCGTACGCTTCTCGCTGCCGTTCCGGCTGCCGCATTGCTGCCGACGGTCGGCTTCGCGCAGGGCGGCCAGCCCAAGCCCGCCCCCAAGGCGAGCGGTTCGGCGCCGCCGGTGTGGGAAGCGGGCGAGGACCGGTTTGTCCGGCCCGACGTCCAAGGCGGCGACCGGCCGGTCGGTGCAAGCTTCGCCTCGCGCACCGCGGCCTATGGCCTCCATGGCGCGGCGGGCACCGCACATCCGCTCGCGACGCAGGCAGGGATCGACATATTGAAGCGCGGCGGGTCGGCGGTCGATGCGGCGATCGCGATCAACGCGTGCCTCGGCCTCCTCGAACCGACCGCGAACGGCATCGGCGGCGACGTCTATGCGATGATCTGGGACCCCAGGACAAAGAAGCTCGCGGGGCTTGCCGGGTCGGGGAAGAGCCCGCGCGGGCTCGACCTCGCGACGGTGCGCAGCCGCGCGAAGGGCGGGACCTTGCCCGCCTATGGCGCGATCAGCGTGTCGGTGCCGGGCGCGGTCGACGGTTGGTGGACGATGCACCAGCGTTACGGGAAGCTGCCGTGGAAAGAGCTGTTCGAACCCGTCATCGCATATGCCGAGGCGGGCGCGCCGGTGCCCGACCTGATCGCTTATTATATCCGCCGCGCGCTCGCCAATTTCCGCCAGCCCGGCCGCGGGATCGAGGAAATCGACAATGCGATGCGCACTTATGGGGTCAATGACGGCAAGGGGCCGAACGCGGGGCAGATATTCCGCAACCCCGACCTGGCGCGCACCTTCCGCCTGATCGCCGAAGGGGGCCGCGACGCCTTTTACACCGGCGAGATCGCGCGAACGATCGACGGCTATTTCAAGCGGATCGGCGGCTGGCTGCGCTACGAGGATCTCGCCGCGCACAAGTCCGAATGGATCGAGCCGCACAAGACCGGCTATCGCGGCACCGACGTCTATGCGCTCGGCGCGAACACGCAGGGCATCGCGACCTTGCAGATGCTCAACATCCTCGAGAATTTTGACCTCAAGGGCGCGGGCTTTCAGTCGGCGCTGTCGATCCACCTGCAGGCCGAGGCCAAGCGCCTCGCCTATGAGGATCGCGCGCGTTACTACGCCGATCCGCATTTCGCCAAGGTGCCGGTCGAATGGCTGGTGTCGAAGGACTATGCCGCCGAGCGTGCCAAGCTGATCCGCCCCGACCGGCTGCTGTCGCCGGTCTATCCGGGGAAGGCGCCGAGCCGCGGCGACACGACCTATTTCAGCTGCGCCGACAAGGATGGCATGATGGTGTCGATGATCCAGTCGAACTTCCGCGGCATGGGGTCGGGGCTGGTCGCCGACGGGCTGGGCTTCATGTTTCAGGATCGCGGGCAGTTGTTCAGCCTTCAGGACGGTCATCCGAATATCTATGCGCCGGGCAAGCGGCCGTTCCAGACGATCATCCCGGGTTTCGCGGCGCGCGGCGATGTGCCGTGGATGAGCTTTGGCGTAATGGGCGGCGACATGCAGCCGCAGGGGCAGGCGCAGATCATCATCAACCGCGTCGATTACGGGCTGGAGATCCAGGCGGCAGGCGATTCGCCGCGCTGGCACCATGAGGGATCGTCCGAGACGATGGGCGAGGATTCGCCGGGCGATGGCATCAATGGCGTACTGCGGCTCGAAAGCGGTGTGCCCGCGGCGACGCAGCGGCAGCTGGCCGACATCGGCTGGACGCTCGGCGAGTCCGACGGTGGCTTCGGGCGCTATCAGTGCGTCGAGCATCGCATGGATGGCAAGACGCGCGTCTATGCCGCGGCGAGCGAGATGCGCGCCGATGGGTGTGCGCTCGCCTATTGAGGCCGGTCCCGTCATCGCCAAACAAAGAGGGCGGCCGCATCGCTGCGGCCGCCCCAGTGTCAGGATGACGGAAATTCTTCAGGGCGCGCTGACGGCCTCGGGCAGCGCGGGGTTGAAGCCCGGCGGGTTGACCCCGCCGTCGGCGATGAACTGGTCGAGCCGCGCTTCGAGCACCGGCAGGGGCACAGAGCCCAGCGCGAGGATCGCGTCGTGGAAGTTGCGCTGGTCGAACTTGTCACCGAGCGCGGCCTCGGCTTCGGCACGCTTGCGGCGGATCAGCATCTCGCCGAGCTTGTACGCCAGCGCCTGTCCCGGCCACGCGATATAGCGGTCGATCTCGGTCGTGATCTCATGCTCGGACAAAGCGGTGTTGCCGCGCAGATAGTCCTGCGCCTGCTGACGGCTCCAGCCATAATGGTGGAGGCCGGTGTCGATCACGAGCCGCGATGCGCGCCACATTTCATAGGAGAGGCGGCCGAAATCCTCGTACGGCGTCTCGTACATGCCGAGCTTGCTGCCCATCCATTCCCAATAGAGCGCCCAGCCCTCGCCATAGCCCGAAAAACCGGTGGCGCGCCGGAATGCCGGGCGGCGCGTCGCTTCCTGCGCGACCGCCGACTGGAAGCTGTGCCCCGGATTGCATTCGTGGATGGTGAGCGCCGTCAGCGTGTAGAGCGGCCGCGACGGCAGGTCATAGGTGTTCATCATGCAGCTTTCGAGCCCGCCGCGCCCGCCGGTATAGATCGGCGCCAGCGCCGGCGGCACCGGCAGGATCGCAAAGCGCCGCCGCGGCAGGAAGCCGATCGTCTCGGGCAGCTTCGCGTCCATCCGCTTCGCCACATAGGAGGATTTGGCGAGCAGCTCATAAGGCGTCTTCGGATAGAATTGCGGATCGGTGCGCAGGAATTTGAGGAACGCCGGCATGTCGCCCTTGAACCCGGTGCTCGCCTTCACCTGCTCCATCTCGGCCTTGATCCGCGCGACTTCCTTGAGCCCCATCTGGTGGATCTGCTCGGGCGTCAGGTCGAGCGTCGTGAAACCCTTGATCTGCGCCTGATAGAAGGCCGGGCCGTCAGGTTGCTTCTCCCCCGCCAGCGTGGTGCGCGCCTTCTTCATATAGTCGTCGCGGATGAAGGCGTAGAGCTTGGCATAGGCGGGCGCGACGGCCTCGCGGATCGCCTTCTCGCCTTCGGCCTTCAGCACCGCCTGTTCGGCCGCCGGAATCGTGGGCGGCATCTCGTTGAACGCGTCGTAGAAGCTGTTGGTCTGATCGGCGGGCAGGTACGGCTTGATCGTCACATCGCGGCCCTGCACCGCGATCTGCGGCACGCTGAAGCCGCGCGCGAGCCCGGCGCGCATATTCGCGGTCTGCTCGTCGAAGAAGCGCGGGATGTCGCGCATGCGGGCGATATAGTTGCGATACGCCTGCGCGGTCGCGAAGCCGCCGCTGCGCGGATTGAGCCCCGACCAGAAGAAGGTGTCGGCGTTGAACGGCGCCTCATAGGTCTTGTATTTGATGTCGTTCGCCATCGTCTCGATCGACTGGCGGAACACCGCGGCGTTGATCTTCTCTTCGGGCGAAAGCTGATCGGCGGGGATCGCATCGAGTTCGGCGAGCGCCTTGGTCCAGTAATCGAGCCGCGCCTTTTGCGTCGCGGCGTCGACCCTGGGCAGATGTGTCGGGCCGTCGCCTTCGCCGCCGCGCCCGCTGCGCAGCCCCTGCTGCTGGCGCCAGTCCCATTCGCGCTCGTACAGCGCCTTCAATCGTGCATCCGCGCTGCCCGACGTAGGCGCCTGTGCGGTCGCCGCCTGCGCGGTAAAGGCCGCCAGCGCCAGCGCGACCGTCCGCGCCACCGAAACTCGGTTCATTGTCTTCTCCCTTTTTCCGTTCGGATCAGTTCGCGGTCCCTGCATTTTCGATCACCATCGGGCCGGGCGGCAAGCCGCGCTCGGCCTTCGATTTCGCCACCATGTCGCGGACCTCGGCGCGCAGCTTCGCCGCGTCGTAGATGATGCCGTCCTTGATCGTGTAGGCGACGCCGCCGACGCGCTCGACCTTGCCCGTCGCATCGTTCAGCTTCACCGATCCGGTGCCGAACAGCAGCTTGAGGTTGGCGAGCGGATTGCCCTTCACGACGACGAGGTCGGCCTTGCGCCCGACGCGGATCGTGCCGACCTGATCGTCATGGCCGAGCAGCCGGGCGCCTTCCTGCGTCGCGGCGTGGATCACCTCGAGCGAGCTGAAGCCCGCCTCGCGCATCAGCTCCATTTCCTGGACATAGCCGAAGCCATAGAGGTTATAGATATAGCCGGCGTCGCTGCCGATCGTCACCCGGCCGCCGCGGTTCTTGTAATCGTTCACGAAGCGCATCCAGCGGCGGTAGTTGTCCTTCCACGCCATCTCATGCTCGGTGGTCCAGTCGAACCAGTAAGCGCCGTGGTTGACGCGGCTCGGGCGATAGAAATCCCACAATGCGGGCATCGTATATTCGTCGTGCCAGCTCGCGCGGCTCATGCGCATGAAGTCGCGGCTGGTCAGGTAGGCGGTGAAGGTCGGGTCGAGCACGAATTTGCGCTCGAGCAGCGTGTCCATCACCTTGTTCCACGCGTCCGACCCGGGCTCGGCGGTTTGCGCCCACAGCTTCCCGGCCTCGCCGAAGCGCATCTGCTCGTCATTGTTGATGAAGTCGGTCGGAAAGGACTGCACGCGCTTGTCGGTGAACATCGCCTCGGGCAGCCCGTACCAATGCTCCATGCTTTCGAGGCCCGCTTCGGACGTGTCGAGCACGTCGGCATAGGCGACCAGCTGCTGCGCATGGTGCATCGTGCTGTGCAGGCCTTGCTTCTTCGTTTCGTCGATCGCGGCGTAAAGCACATCCTCGGGCGCGCCGCCGATGAACTTGATCCCGTCGGCGCCGCGCTTCTTCGCTTCCTGAATGACGGCGCGCGCGGTCGCCGCGTCGTTCACCGGCCCGCGAATCTGGTGGAACATCGGATAGATGTCGATGCGCGGCGCGACGATCTCGTTGCGCTCGCTGCGCTTCTTGATGTCGACCAGCCATTCGATCGGGTGCCCGCTGCCAAGGTCGCGGACCGAGGTGATGCCGTGGGCCATCCACAGCTTCAGGATATAGTCCGACGGCACCTTCTGCGAATCGCTGAGCGAATGAAGGTGGACGTGTGCGTCGACGAAGCCCGGCATCACATAATAGCCGGTAAGGTCCATCTCCTGATCGCCGGGCGCGGCGCGCTCGGTGGGATCGATCGCGCCGGGGACGCCGATCGACTTGATCTGCGCGATGCGATCATTCTCGATCACGATATCGAACGGCCCCTGCGCGGGTGCGCCGGTGCCGTCGATCATGGTGACGTTGCGCAGCACGACGCGCTTGAACGGACCGATTCCTTCGGTGCGCGCGGGGATCGGGTCGGCCGCCGTCTGTCCGGCCGGCGCGGGCGCCGCTGCGGTGGTGACGGGGAGGATGGCGAATAAAGAAGCGGCCGCCATCAGGGCGGCGATACGACGCGGTTTGAAGGTCATATGATCGGGCCTTCCATCATCGAAAAAGGAAAGGCCGACGGAGCAGTGACGCGCCGCCGGCCGGGAGCAAGTTTTTAGAACTTCATCCGGACACCGGCGAAATAGCGCCGGCCGAGCGTGTCATAGAGCGACACGTCGACGTTGGCGTCGCCGACGAAAGTGGTGCCGAGGATCGGCGGCATCTTGTCGAGCAGATTGTCGACGCCAGCGAAGAAAGTGAAATTGTCGTTGATCTCGAACGTGCTGGTCAGGTCGAAATACCAGGTGGCCGGGGCCGTCTTGATATTGGTGGTGGTGACCGTCGGGAACACTTTGAGGCCGCCGATCATCCGGGCCTGACCGCGGATGCTCAGCGGACCGCTGGTGTAGGCGGCGCCGAGGTTGAGCTTGAAGTCCGGAACGATAAACCCGCCGGTGCCGGTCGAGCAGCCCGCGCCATAGAAGCCGGCGCAATCCTGCGGCGCGACGGTGCTGAGTACCTGCGTCGAGCGTTCGAACAGCCAGCTGGCAACGCCGGTCAGGCGCAGCTGGGCGTCGTCACCGAGCGCCGCGGGAAGCGGGATGGTGTAATCGCCCTGCACGTCGAGACCGCGGCCCCTGAGCGCACCGATATTATTCTGGTTGGTACGGACATAGTCGATCTGGCCGCTGGAGAGGCGGAAGACCGACCGGCAGGTCGGGCTGTTGGCGTTCAGGCCCGTGTAGCAGTCGTTCAGCGTCTGCTGCGCGTTGATCGTCGTGATCGCGCCCTTCACCTCGACATTGAAATAGTCGACGGTGATGTTGAGGCGCGGGATGAACGGCGGCGAGATCACCGCACCGATCGTGTAGGTCTTCGACTTTTCCTCGGTGAGGTTGGGATTGCCGCCCGTTTCCTGCGTCAGCCCCAACGTCGCCTGCGTGAAGGTCGCGATGTCGCCGGCGGGGACGCCCTGCGCGACGCAGAAATCGCGTAGCTGCTGGCTGCGTGGATCTGTGCCGGTCAGGTTCGGACGCGCGCACGGATCGGTGCCCCCGGTGAAGCCCTGACCCACCGCCGAAAACAGCTCGTTGATGTTCGGCGCGCGGATCGCGCTGTTATACGCACCGCGAATGCGGACCCAGCTGACCGGCGCCCATTCGCCGCCCGCTTTCCAGGTGAAGACGCCGCCGACGGTCGAATAGTCCGAATAGCGCGCCGCCCCTTCGATCGCGAGCGTGTCGAAAAAGGGCGTGTCCGACAGGATCGGGATGCGGATTTCGCCGAAGATTTCCTTCACGTCGAACGAACCCGCCAGCGCGTTGTTCGACGCGGCGCCATATTCCTTGTTGAGGTCCATCGCGCTCGGCGTCGACTGATAGCTGTCCTTGCGATATTCGGCGCCCACCGCAACCGCCACCGGGCCGGCGGGCAGATCGAACAAGGTGCCGCTCAGCGAGGCGCCGGCGACCTGGCGTTCGAAGATGTCGTGGCTGGTACGCGTCGGCGTCAGATAGACGCCGGCCTGGGGGGAAATCGAACCGAGGCCGAAGATCGAGACGGGGACGCAGCCCGGGACCCCCGACCGGCAAACGACCTGGCCCGCACCGTTGACGATCGAATCGAGCCCGAGGCTGAGGCGCGTCTGGTTGATCACGCCTTCGGCCCGGGTATCGGTGCGGTTGCGCAGATATTGATAGAAAGCATCCCAGCGCCAGGTCCGCTTGCCGACGTCGAAATCGCCGCGCAGGCCGGTGGTGATCGCATAGGACTGGCGTTCGAAGAAGCTGTCGCGCGTGCCGAGCTCGTCGGCGCGGCGGCCGCCGCCGACCACGGCCGCGGTGCCGTCGCCATCGGCATCGAACAGCGCGCGATTGTTGATGAAGAAATTGCGCACCGCCGGCGACAGGCTGGCACTGGTCGCATAGTTCGGCACGAGCAGTGTCGACGACGCCGCGCCCGGCGTTACCGGCGTGAAGCTGTCGGGTGCCAGCTTCGAATTGTTGCGCGCGTTGACGAAGAAGGCTTCGGCATAGGCGGTGATATGGTCGGTGATGTCATAATGTGCCAGCGCCGAGAAATTGATGCGTTCGAGCGGGCGCTGGAGCAGGTTGAACGGCGCGTAGTTATAGGTGTCTTCGGGCTGGCAATAGGGCAGCGGCGTGCCGCCGGCGCCGAAGCGGATGCCGGTGATCGAGGTGCAGGGGCCGCTCGGCGTCATGTTGACGCCGACCAGCGCATTGCGCTGCGCCTGGCTGAGCGGGACGCGGGTGCCCGGGATGTTGCCCGAACCCGAATAGACGAGCGCGCCGTTGATTTCGGCGAGCGGAACCCGGCCGAACGGACGGTCGGCCTGCGTGATCGGATCCTGTTTCGCCCAGGCCCCCGAAATCGCGACGTTGCCGCGGCCGCCGCCCAGGTCGGCGCCGAAGGTGATGTCGATCTTTTTCGACGCGGCGTCACCGCGGTCCGAAATGCCGGCTTGCGCCGACATCTGCAGGCCTTCGAAGCTGTCGTCGAGGATGAAGTTCACCGCGCCCGCGATTGCGTCCGAACCATAGACGGCCGACGCGCCGCCCGTGATCACCTCGACCCGCTTGATCAGCGCGTCGGGGATGCTGGTCAGGTCGACCGAGCCGTTCGCGTTCGCCGGAATGAAGCGGCGACCGTTGACCAGCGTCAGCGTGCGCGTTTCGCCCAGCCCGCGCAGGTTCGCGGTGAGCACGCCCGCGCCGCCGCCATTGTTGACGGTCGAGGTGTTGCCCGAGGCGAGCTGCGGGAATTCGTTCATCGTCTTTTCGAGCGTGAGGTTGCCCGACAGCTGGACATCTTCCTGTCCGACGACCGTGATCGGGCTCGGCGCGGTCAGGTCGGTGCGCTGCAGGCGCGACCCCGTCACGATGATGTCGGTCGGCGCTTCAGCGGCGGTTTCGTCGGCCGCAACATCCTGCGCGGATGCGACGCCGGGCAGCAGGATGGTGGACAACAGGCTGGTGGCAAGAAGTATGCGGCGAAAACGAACCTGCGGATTGGTTTGATCGTAAGACATATGGACGCTCCCTGTGTACGGCCTTTGGCCTGTCGTTGATTTCGCTTTTACCCGCCTGCCGGCGGGCGACGTCGTTCTCCTGCACACTTCCCCGGACGCCGCTCAGCCCCCATTTATTGTCCGGGACGGGCGCGATATCTCGCGCCCGTCCCGGCTGGCTGAACGGTGAACATGTCGGAGCTTTGGGCGCCCTCGCTGGCAGCGGGATCGAAGGGGAAACACATCCCTTCATCGCGCGCGGGGCGGTAATCGGTGGCCGTCGGAATGCCATTGCGGGCTCCGGGCATTTGAGCCTGACAGGATAGCCGGGGCGCGTGCGCGGCCGTCCGCGAAAAAGCGGCGGCGCCACGCGTCGCTAATTCCTCGCGGTACAGCATCAGGACCCCTTTTTGCTATTACTGTATACGAAATACGATATACTCAATCTTCGCAGAGTCAATGCCACATGTTTCCGGGGAGGGTCGCGTGACCGCAATAAACTGTCTTAGAACCGCTTTTGCCGGCATTTTTCTGATGTTTTCCGCGCTTTTCGCCCCGGCGGCGTCTCGCGCGGAGGCGCCTGCCGGGGGGCGGATCGCCATCACCGGCGTCACGCTGATCGACGGGACGGGCGCCCCGCCGAAGCCGGGCATGACCGTCGTCGTCGAAAAGGGCCGGATCGTTTCGATCGCCAAGGGCGGTGCCGATACGGCGGGGGCGCGGGTCATCGACGGCCGCGGTCGCTATCTGCTGCCCGGCTTCATCGACAGCAATGTCCATGTCTCGGTCTATGGCCAGCCGGCGCGACGCGACACCTCGCTGAAATATGCCGACCGCGGCGAGGAACTCGCGCTCGAATTCGCGCAGCGCGCGCTGACCTATGGCGTGACGACGATGCGCGACAGCTATGGCGTACTGCCGCCGATCCTGGCGGTGCGCGACCGCATCGACCGTGGCGAGGTCGTCGGCGCACGGCTGAAGGCGGCGGGCAACATCCTCGGCTGGGGCGGCCCCTTCTCGCTGACCTTCTCGCTCACCAAGGATTCGGACCTGTCGCTGTTCCAGGAGAAATGGAACGACCTGCTCGCACAGGACATGGGCGAAGAGATCATGGACATGACGCCCGACGAGCTGCGCATCGCGATGAACCGCTATCTCGACAAGGGGGTCGACTTCATCAAATATGGGGGCACCAGCCATTTCCTCCGCCCCGCGCTGATCGGCTTTTCGCCGCGCCAGCAGGCTGTGATCGTCGAGGAAGCCCACAAGCGCGGCAAGCCGGTCGAGACGCACGCGACCAGTTCGGAAGGGCTGACGCTCGCGGTCGAGGCGGGGATCGACCTGATCCAGCATCCCGAGCTGACGAGCCGCGACCTGCCCGACGATCTCATCGCGCTGATCGTGAAGAAGGATGTGCTGTGCGGGATCCGGTCGAATTACATCACCGGCGACTATCGAAAGAAGCATCTCGCCAAGCGCGCAGAACTGGAGGCGAAGATCGCGAAGATGCCGCCCCCGACGACCAGCGCCGAACGCTGGCGGCGGCTCGAAATGATGGACGACAATCAGGATGTGCAGCGCCGCAACGCCGAACGGCTGATCAAGGCGGGGTGCCGCGTCACCCCGGCGACCGACAGCTTCTATGGCGACGCCCCCGAATTCCGCCGCGTGCCCAAGGGCGACGAGGCCGAGCCGGGGATCGGCACGATCCGTGCGATCGAGGGACTCGTCGAACTCGGCATGACCCCGATGGAGGCGATCGTCGCGGGCACCAAGCATGGCGCGGCCGCCGCGCGCATGAGCGCCGACCTCGGCACGATCGAACCCGGCAAGATCGCCGACCTTGTCCTGCTGTCGGACGACCCGCTCGCCGACATTCGCAATATCGAAAAGGTCGAGGCGGTGATCGCGCAGGGAAAGCTTGTCGATCGCGCGCGCCTGCCCGAACATCCGCTGTTCCTGCGCAAACCCTGAGGAGAGAGAGCCCATGACGAAATGGATAAACATGCTGCTGGCGGCGCTGCTGCTGTTCGGCGCCGCAACCCCGGCACGCGCCGACGATGCGGCGGAGAAGGCCGCGATCCTGAAGGTCGTCGCCGATATGGAGGCGGCATGGAACCGCAGCGATTTTACCGGCTATATGGCGGGCTTCTGGAACCCCGGAGTGACCTTTGTCTCGGGCGGCAAGATCCAGGACGGGTGGCAGGGCACGCTCGACCATTATGTCCGCGACTATGGCGGCTCACCCGAGCGGCGCGGGACGCTCCATTTCTATGACATCGGCATCGACATCCTCGCGCCCGACGCCGCACTGCTCATCAGCCACTATCATCTCGCGCGGCCCGAGCGGTCGCAAGAAGGGATCAACACGCGCCTGTTTCGCAAGATCGACGGCCGCTGGGTGATCGCGATGAACCATGTTTCGTCATACGACCCGGCAGCGCCCGCCGCAAAATAACCTGCCTCAGCCGCCGCCCGCCATACCCCACCCTCAAACCAGCCCCACCATCCGCATCCGCACCTTCATCGCCGCGATGAACAGCCGCACAGCGGGCAGCCCCGCGCGCGACGGTTCGAACAACAGGTGCACCGGCAGCGCGGGCGGCTGCTCGTCGGCGAGCAATGAAATCAGCCGCCCCGCATCGAGCGCCGCGGCCAGCTGGTAACTCAGCAAATTGGCGATCCCCAGCCCCGCCTCGGCCGCCGCCAAAATGCCGTCGATCGTGTTGAGCACCAGCCGCGGGCGCGGTTCGACGCGCCAGCGCCCCGACACGAATTGCCACTCGCCCGCCGCGCGCGGCCCCATCGCCGCGATCAGATCATGCCCCGCCAGTTCGGCCACACTCGCGGGCGCGCCGCGCCGCGCCAGATAGGCGGGGCTCGCGACGAGCATCTGGCGTACCCAGCCGATCCGCACCGCCTTCAGCCCCGAGTCCGCCAGCGGACCGATACGCACCGCGACGTCGATCCCTTCCTCGACGATGCGGACATTGCGGTCGATCAGCATCATCCGCGCCGTCAGATCGCGGTGCTGCGCCATCAGTTCGCCGACGACAGGCAGCACATGCAGCCGCCCGAACATCACCGGCGCGGTCAAATGCAATTGCCCGCGCGGCTCGGCCTCCACGCCGCGCAATTCGCGCTCGGCGCCCGCGAGGTCGGCGAGGATGCGCCGCGCCTGATGGAGGAACGCAGCGCCCGCGTCGGTCAGCGCGACCGCGCGCGTCGACCGGTGGAACAGGCTCGTCCCGAGCCGCGCCTCGAGCGCCGCGATACCGCGCGTCACCGCGGGCGGCGAGCTGCCGAGCTTGCGCGCCGCGGCGGCAAAACCGCCCTCGCTCGCGACCGCGACGAACATTTCCAGCGTCAGCAATCGGTCCATGATTATTCCTGTTTATGGAATTTACTCATTCAACATTCTTCTATTATCGCTCTCATTGCAACGCCCTAGATCGGCTCCAGCGAACGACGCCGCTCCCTCCCGGCCTCGTTCGCCCCGCATTCCAAAGGTTCGACGCAATGGCGAAAAATTATCGGAAGACGCTGTTCAACGACGCGGTGCAGGCGCTCCAGGAACGTCACGGATCGCGCGCGTCCTATGCCAGGATGGACGAGGGCGCCGACGGCACCCCCGACCGGCTGACGGCGAAGGAGCTCGACTATATCGCGCTGCGCGACAGCTTCTATATGGCGAGCGTCAACGCCGACGGCTGGCCCTATATGCAGCATCGCGGCGGCCCCGCCGGTTTCCTCAAGCATATCGCGGGCAACCGGCTCGGCTTCGCGGACTATCGCGGCAACAAGCAATATATCAGCACCGCCAATCTCGCGGGCAACGACCGCGTCTCGCTGTTCCTGATGGACTATCCGAACCGCGAGCGGCTGAAGCTCGTCGGCCATGCGCATAGCATCGAACTCGCCGACGATCCCGCCGCGGTCACCGCGCTGATGCCCGAGGGGTATCGCGCGACCCCCGAGCGCGCCTTCTTCATCGATGTGATCGGCTGGGAGTGGAATTGCTCGCAGCACATCACCCCGCGCTTCACCGAAGCCGAAATTTCCGCCGCGATCCGCCCGATGGCGGACGAACTCAACCAGTTGCGCGCCGAAATCGCCGCGCTCAAATCAGGGCGGCACCAGCCCACTCCCCCACCCAACCTCCCATGAGCATAAACTGTTTGGGAGGTCGGGTGGGGGAGTGGGCCGGTGCCGGTCCGACGTCAGTCGGACAACAACGAAAGGAAGAAAAATGACGACAGCTTTGGCGGCCCCCCTGACTTTGGGCGCGCACCACATCGGCCTCGCCGTCCGCGACGTCGCCGAGGCGCGGGACTTTTTCGTCGAAGCGCTCGGCTATAAAGTCGCCGCCGAACGCCCCGACTATCCCGCGATCTTCGTATCCGACGGCACGACCTTGCTGACGCTCTGGCAGGTCGCCGATCCCGCAGGCGCGACCCCATTCGATCGCCGCGCCAATATCGGCCTGCATCACCTGGCGCTCCGCGTCGCCGATTTGGGCGCGCTGCGCACCGTCTTTGCGCGCGTCCAGGGCCACCCCGGCGTGCTCATCGAATTCGATCCCGAACCGATCCGCGAAGGTGCGACGACGCATCATTTCATCTGCGCGATGCCCGGCGGCATCCGCATCGAATTCGCCACCCCCTTCGCCTGAAAGGAAGCCCCATGTCCCGCCCACCGCTCCCGCCCTTTGACCGGGACGGCGCGCTTCTCAAGGTCCGTTTGGCCGAGGACGGCTGGAACAGCCGCGACCCTGCACGCGTCGCGCTCGCCTATACGCCGGACAGCCTGTGGCGGAACCGCTCGACCTTCGTCACCGGCCGCGCCGCGATCACCGATTTCCTCGCCGCCAAGTGGCAGCGTGAGCAGGATTATCGGCTGGTCAAGGGGCTGTGGGCCTTCGCCGACAACCGCATCGCGGTGCGCTTTGCCTATGAATGGCACGATGCCGACGGCCAGTGGTGGCGCTCCTACGGCAATGAGAATTGGGAATTCGCCGAGAGCGGCGAGATGCGGCGGCGGATCGCGAGCATCAACGATCTCGCGATCGCCGCCGCCGACCGCCGCCTGCTCTGGCCGCGCGACGGCCAGGGCGATCGCCGGCCCGACGACCATCCGGGGCTCGAGGAACTGGGCCTTTAGCAGCGAGGAAAAACCATGCCCTATGTCAACATCCGCATCACCCGCGAGGACGCGACCGCCGAACAGAAGGCCGAGTTGATCGGCGGCGTCACCGAATTGCTCCAGCACGTGCTCGGCAAGAATCCTGCGACCACCGTCGTGACGATCGACGAGGTCGAGACCGCCAATTGGGGATTAGGCGGATTGCCCATCCTCGCCTATCGCGCTGCGCAGGCCGCCAAGGAGACCCAGCGATGACCGCGAACAATGCCGCCCCCGCCTTTGCCACGATCATGTTCCTGACCGGGGTCGGCATTCCGATCCTTGCCGCGCTCAACGGCGGGCTCGGCGCGCGGCTCGAAAGTCCGATGGCGGCCTCGGTGATCCTCTTCACCCTCGGCCTGCTCATCGCGGTCACGGGCGCGATCGCCACCGGTTCGCTCGGGCAGGTGCGGCTGTCGCCCGATATTCCGGCGCATTTCTATTTCGGCGGCGCCTTCATGGCCTTTTACGCGATCTCGGTGACCTTCATCGCGCCGCGTTTCGGGGTCGGCAACGCAATCTTCTTCGTGCTCGTCGGCCAGCTGATCAGCGCGGCGGTCATCGACCATTTCGGCCTGTTCGGCGCGATCCGCTCGGCGATCGACCTGAAGCGCGTCGCGGGGATCGCGTTGATGGTCGCCGGCGTTTATCTGGCGCGCCGCACGAGCTGAAGGCCGCTTTCGCCACCGCATCATTCCTTATTTCGTCATTCCCGCGAAAGCGGGAACCCAGCGAGCTGACGCCGCACCTTGGTTCCCGCTTTCGCGGGAATGACGAGTCTGAGGGAAGGGAAAACGTCCGCCCCCCGGACAGCTCACATATGCGCCGTCACCTCGGGCGGGTTCCACCAATTGTTGCCCGCGCCGTCCATATACTGCACCGGCAGCGCCGCCATCTCGGCGGGCTCGAGGTCGTCGAGGCACGCGATCGCAACCGAATAATAGGCGCCGCCGATTTCCTCGACATAGCCATGGCCGAATGACGCGACGCCGCATGTCTTGCAAAAGACATGGTGCGCGCTGTTCGACCCGAACTGATAGTCGGACAGCGCCGCGGGATCACTGAGCAGGCGAAAGGCGTCGGGCTTGACCTGCGCGTTCCAGCCGCGCTTCTTGGTGCAGATCGAGCAATTGCACTTGCCCGTCCCCGCCGCGAGGTCGATGTCGGCTTCGAACTTGACCGCGCCGCAGTGGCACGAGCCGTGATAGGTCTGGGTCATCGCTGAAAATCCTTGGCCTTCGCGGGCGCCGATCGCCGGCCGCCCCTCACCCGGCAGGGTCTATCCGGCTCTCCTGACAGATCATGTCAGCAGGCTGTTCGGAAAAATCGCGGTGGCGCCAGAAATCGGCCATCAGCACCGCGCGGCGGCGGCCGAAGCCCTCGTCGCCGATCCGCGCCGACGTCACGCGGTCGATGCGAAAGCTGCGGAAGTCCTGGCGCAGCAGGCACCAGGCGGCGATGATATGCTTCTCTTCGAAATAGGCGAGCGCCGCGGGCCAGATCGCGCGTTCGGTCGCGGCGCCGCTCGCGTCGGCATAGCCGATGTGCAGCGTTTTTTCGGCGCGCATCGCCGCGCGCACCGTCGCGAGCAACGGCGCGTTGATCTCGCGCCACCCGCTGCTCACCGGCCACAGCCCCGCCTCGTCGATCCGGTGCCTCAGCTCGTCGGGGCTCGCCGCCGCGATCTTGGCGAGCGCCAGCCCCGCCGCGCGCGACAGCGCCCCATCCTGCCGCCCCTCGACCCAGCGCGCACCGAGCACGAGCGCTTCCAGCTCGTCGGCAGTGAACATCAAAGGCGGCAGGAAGAACCCCGCGCGCAGCACATAGCCCACCCCCGCCTCGCCCTCGATCGGCGCGCCGAGCGCGACCAGCGCCTGCACGTCGCGGTACAGCGTGCGCACCGACACGCCCTGCTCCTCGGCGAGCACCTCGGCGGTCACCGGCCGCCGCCGCCGGCGCAGGCTGTCGATGATCGCGAACAACCGTCCCGTCTTGTCCATCAGCGACGCCGATAGGTCCAGCGGCGCGGCTTCGACCCGTCGATCGCCGAAATCGTCGCGGTCAGCGTATCGCCGGCGCGCGCATAGGCGATGCGCTGCGGATAATCATGCGCCGCATTCTCGAAGGTCGCGCTCGTCTTGTCATGTCGCACGAGCCGGAACGCGACCGGCGCGCCGCCCTGCGGCATCGCGATATAGGCGAGCGCGCCATCGTCGCCGCGCGCAATGCGGATGAACTCGAACTCGCGCAAGGCATCGCCCTGCCCCGACCGGCTCGCCCCCAGCATCATGCCGCCGCGCGGGCCGGTCCAATATTCCTCGGTCCAGCGCCCATTCGCCTCGCTCGCCCACTGGCCCGCCATCCACGCAAGGTCGTCGACCTTCGCCGCCGGGCTCGCCGCGACGAGCAACAGCGCAAGGCCCGCTGTCCATATCGGTTTCATACGCGCCTCCTCCACGACGCCTTATGCCATCCGTGAACCCGGTCTTGAAGTGCTTTGGCGACCATCGTCCCGCGACGATGATTATCGCGCCAACCGCGAACGGACGAGGCCGCCAGCCCCGTCCGTGCCTTGGCATCAAAAGCCGATCGTGACCCCGGCGCGCGCGGCGGTCTTGCCGCGGCGGTTGAGGCCCGACGCGACCCCGGCGTTGAGCGCGAGGTTCGGCGACACCAGAACGCCCATCTGCAGCGCCCCGGCGTGCGCGCCATCATAGGTCGCGACGTTTGCGGTCAGGTTGAACTTCATGTCGGGCAGAAAGGCGTTGCCGCTGAGCGCCGATGCGACCGCGGTCGAGCTCGCGATGCGGTCGTCGAGCACCGACATCCGCGATTCGATCTGGTCGATCCGCGTCGACACCGCATCGATCCGCTGCGACAGCGCATTGTCGGCGGCAAGCCGGGCCGACATTTCATTGGCCAGCCCCAGCGTCAGGTTGGTCGTCGCGGTTTCCTGCACCGCCAGCCGCTGCGACATCTGCAGGTTGAACTGCTGGCGTGCCGCGGCCTCGGCGTCGAGCTGGCCCTTGTTCACCGCATCGGTGGTCGCGGTGCCCGCCGCGACGCTGGTGACGCGCCGCTCGGCGCCCGCTGCGCCGACCGAGACGGTGTTCGCGGCGCTGGCGACCGATCCCGCACCCAGCGCGACGCTGTTCGCGCCCGTCGCCGACGATCCGCCGCCCAGCGCGATATTGCCCGCACCATTGGCGGCCGCACCATTGCCGAGTGCGATCGCCGACGCGCCGCTCGCGGCGCTGACATTACCCAGCGCGACCGCGCCGTCGCCGGTTGCGGTGTTGTCGGCCCCGATCGCCACCGCGCCGGTGCCGGTCGCGACGTTCGGATCGCCGATCGCCACTGCGCCATTGCCGATCGCGCGGTTGTCGAGCCCCAGCGACACGGCGCCGTCGCCGTCGGCCATCGTGCCCGATCCGCCCGCGACCGCGCCATCGCCGGTCGCCTGCGGCCCCACGCCGCCCGCGTTGTTGCCGACGACATTGCCGTTCTGGACCACTACCTGCTGCACCGCGGCGAGCGCCTGATCGGCCTTGCTGTTCGCCTGGCCGGCGGTGGTATTTGCCTGGTTGGCGGTTGCCAGCGCCGCACCGGCATCAGCCTGCGCTGCCGCCGAATTGGCAAGCGCGGTATTGGCGACAGCCTGCGCCGCACTGGCATCACCTTGGGCGCCGGCGATCGCGGCCAGCGCAGCATCGGCCGTGCTCTGCGCGGTCGCCGCATTGGCGAGGGCGTTATTTGCGGTGCCCTGCGCGGTTGCGGCATTGGTGAAGGCCGTGTCAGCCGTCGTCTGCGCGGTTGCGGCGTTGGCGAGGGCGGTGTCGGCTGTTCCTTGCGCGGTGGCGGCATTGGCGAGGGCGCTATTGGCGGTCCCTTGTGCCGTCGCCGCATTGCCAAGCGCCGTCGTCGCGCGGGTGTTTGCCTGCGCCGCCAGCGTTCCAGCGTTGGTCGCGGCCGTCTGCACGGCGTTGAGCTGGTTGAGGTTCACCGCGTCGGTGCCCTCGGTCCCGGCAGCGACATTGACGATCTGGCGATTCAGTTCGCCAAAGCTCAGCGAGCGGCCAACCGATATCGTGTTTGCCCGGTTGGCGATCGAATTGGTGCCGAGCGCGATCGAGTCCGGGGCGATCACGCGCGCACTGCGTCCGATCGCAATCCCGTTGGTCGCGCCAAAGCCGCCGTCGACCCATGCATCGCTGCCGATCGCGATACCATAGATGGCGCCCGCCTGACTGTTCGTTCCGAGCGCGATTCCGTTCGAGCACGTCGCCTGCGCAAAGGTCCCGATGGCGGTCGTATTGTCGGTCGTCGAGCGACTCGAAATGCCGAGCGCGACGCTGCCGACGCCCATTGCCCGGCTGTTGCGGCCCACCGCCGTGCCGCTGCCGAGGTTGGACGTCTGCGCGTCTTCGCCGATCGCGGTGGAATTATCGCCTGCCGCGACCGAATTCGGCCCGAGGTTTACACTATTGATCCCCGGCGTCCCCGGAATGGAGTTTGCGAACGGCACGCAGGTCTGCGCCTGCGCGCTCCCCGACCAGCCCGCCGTCAAAGCGGCAGCACAAAGGGTTGCGCGAAGCGCGCTACGAATCGAGATTTTCATTTGGTTTTGCCCCCAAAACACTACGGCGACGATTCGCCGTTGCTTGGGAATTCCAATATCGTAAACAAAAGGTCAACTATGAAAGAGGCTTAACGCCGTCAGCTAGTTGACCGCCACTTCGACCGATTTGATGCGTAGCGTGTTGCGGCCCCATCCGGTCTCTTCGATGGACAGCGCACCGACCGGTCCCTATAACCCTCCCCATCCCCGGGGAGCCGCGTCTGTGATGGCCGGTTGAGAGCGGAATAAACCGCGACCCGTTGAACCTGATCCGGCTAATACCGGCGGAGGGAGGGTCGGCATTCCGCACCGGAAAACCGTCTTTCGCTCCGAACAAATGGAGCGACTGCACATGGCCGACATCGATTCCCGCCTCGACAAGCGCGACGCCACCCCCATCGGCGTCACCACCGGACCCATAAGGGGCAGCCGCAAGATCCACGTCGCAACGCAGACCGGCAGCGGCATCCGCGTCGCGATGCGCGAAATCGACCTCGACCCGCATTCGGGCGAGCCCCCGGTGCGCGTCTATGACACCAGCGGCCCCTACACCGACGCCAATGCGACGATCGACATCAACGCCGGCCTCCCTGAACTTCGCGCCGACTGGATCCGCGGCCGCGGCGACGTCGAGGAAGTCACCCAGCGCGAAGTAAGGCCCGAGGACAACGGCCAGCTCGGCCCCGACCGCAGCGGCGGCGTCCCCGCCTTCCCCAACGTCCGCCGCAAGGTGCTCCGCGCGAAGCCGGGGCAGAACGTCAGCCAGATGCACTATGCCCGCCGCGGCATCATCACCCCCGAGATGGAATATGTCGCCGAGCGCGAAAATCTCGGCCGCGCGCGCCTCGCCGAATATAAGCGCGACGGGCAGGACTGGGGCGCCAGCATCCCCGACTATGTCACCCCCGAATTCGTCCGCGACGAGGTCGCGCGCGGCCGCGCGATCATCCCCAGCAACATCAACCACCCCGAATCCGAACCAATGGCGATCGGCCGCAACTTCCTCGTCAAGATCAACGCCAATATCGGCAACAGCGCGGTCGCATCCGACGTCGCGTCCGAGGTCGACAAGATGGTCTGGTCGATCCGCTGGGGCGCCGACACCGTCATGGACCTGTCGACCGGCCGCAACATCCACGACACGCGCGAATGGATCATCCGCAATTCGCCCGTCCCGATCGGCACCGTCCCCATCTATCAGGCGCTCGAAAAGGTCGGCGGCGTCGCCGAGGACCTGACCTGGGAAATCTTCGCCGACACGCTGATCGAGCAGGCCGAGCAAGGCGTCGACTATTTCACCATCCACGCCGGGGTCCGCCTGCCCTACGTGCCGCTCGCGGCCAAGCGCATGACCGGCATCGTCTCGCGCGGCGGCAGCATCATGGCGAAATGGTGCCTCGCGCATCACAAGGAAAGCTTCCTCTACGAACGCTTCGACGAGATTACCGAGATCATGAAGGCCTATGACGTCGCCTACAGCCTCGGCGACGGCCTCCGCCCCGGCAGCATCTATGACGCGAATGACGAGGCGCAGTTCGCCGAGCTCTACACGCTCGGCGAGCTCACCAAGCGCGCGTGGGCGCAGGATGTGCAGGTGATGATCGAGGGCCCGGGCCACGTCCCGATGCACAAGATCAAGGAGAATATGGAAAAGCAGCTCGAAGCCTGCGGCGAGGCGCCCTTCTACACGCTCGGACCGCTCACCACCGACATCGCGCCGGGGTACGATCATATCACCAGCGGCATCGGCGCCGCGCAGATCGGCTGGTACGGCACCGCGATGCTTTGCTACGTCACGCCCAAGGAGCATCTCGGCCTGCCCGACCGCGACGATGTGAAGGTCGGCGTCGTCACCTACAAGCTCGCCGCCCACGCCGCCGACCTCGCCAAGGGCCACCCCGCCGCGCAGGTCCGCGACGACGCGCTATCGAAAGCGCGCTTCGAATTCCGCTGGCGCGACCAGTTCAACCTGTCGCTCGACCCCGACACCGCCGAGCAATACCACGACCAGACGCTCCCCGCCGAGGGCGCCAAGTCGGCGCATTTCTGCAGCATGTGCGGCCCGAAATTCTGCTCGATGAAGATCAGCCAGGAAGTCCGCGACTTCGCGAAGCTGCAAAATCAGGACAGCGCCGGCTTCATCGCCGCCGAAGAGGCGGAGAAGGGCATGGCGAAAATGAGCGAGGTATATGAGGAAACCGGGCGCGAGCTGTATATGGGCGCGGGTGGGCGCGAGCATGACTAAGGGCGCTCTATCTGACGGCCTATAGTCAATTCCATTTTGGGGATTAGGGTATAATAGTCGATCAGATGATCGACCCGCTCATATCCCTCGCCTTTAGCCTTCAATCGAATAGAGGCGCGTATGCATTATTAATCGGTTCTGGTGTTTCACGCCCAGCCGGAATCCCAACCGGCTGGGAAATCACGCTAGAAATGGTTCGCAAGGTAGCGATATCCTCTTCGGCAGAGGCGGGAGACGCGGCCGATCAATGGTATCGCGAAACCTATCAAAAAGAGCCAGATTACTCAGAACTTCTCGATCAACTTTGCAAATCGAATACTGAAAGACAGCAGTATCTTAGGCCATTTTTTGAGCCAACCGACGATGAGCGTGAAGAAGGGTTAAAGAAGCCCACTGCCGCGCACAATGCAATCGCCGATTTAATGGCAGAAGGCTACATTCGAGTAATTATGACCACGAATTTTGACCGCCTTCTAGAGCAAGCTCTAGAGGCCAGAGGAATAGTGCCAGTTGTCGTCGCAAATGCCGATCAAGCTCAAGGAATGCTGCCACTTGTTCATCAAAAGCACTGCATAATAAAAATTCACGGCGACTATCTCGATACCCGGATCATGAACACGGAAAACGAGCTATCGCATTATCCTCCGGAAATGGATCAACTCCTCGACAGAGTCTTCGATGAGTTTGGGATAATTTTCTGTGGATGGTCTGGCGCTTGGGACCCTGCTTTGCGAAGCGCCATATCACGTACGCCTTCCAGGCGTTTTTCAAGTTATTGGATGTCCCGTGGCGACCTAAATGGTGACGCCGCCAAGATTGTGTCAGATCGAGGAATCGTCCCGGTCCAAATAGCCGACGCGGATACAGTCTTCTCCGGCTTGTCCGAAAAACTGGCTTCGCTCAGAGAATTCGACCGACCTCATCCACTCTCCATTCAGTCAGCCTTGGCGTCTCTAAAACGTTACCTTCCGGAGGATCGCTATCGAATCAAGCTACACGATCTTCTGACGTCCGCAGTCGCTGACGCTCGATCCCGATGGGGGGCGGCAGGCATTACGCTGCAGGACCCAGAACCAAATGATCAGACCATTGTCGCTCGTGTAAAAACTTATGACAGCAGCATGGAAATCTTGCTGCCCATGGCAATAGAACTAGGAAAATGGTCCCGGCCCGACCAATTCCAGCTAATTTGCGAAGCGCTCGACACGTTAAGCCAACGTCCAGCGGCGCAAGGCCGTACATATAACCTCTGGTCCCAACTTTCTCGCTACCCAGCCACTCTATTTTTGTATGCTGTTGGCTTAAGCGCCTTGAAGGCGAACAACTTAGAACTGATTGGGCGCCTCTTCTCGATGCCGCTTCGCAGCGGAATGAGCGAGAATGAACCAGTAGTCGCAACCCTTATGCCGATGTGTCTCGTCGATAATAAGGAGAGCCTTTGGCCTCTTTTTGATGGGTCGAGGAGACATACGCCTCTGAGTGATTGGCTGGAAATGCAGATGCGTGACCGCTTCTCACCAAATTCAAGTTCAGATCAATACAATGACCCTTTCACTCAATTATTCGATGAATTCGAGATGATCGGCGGGGTTTCTTACCGCACGTTGATACGAGAAAAGCGCGAGTGGTTATGGGTTCCCGTTGGGTGCTGGGGTTGGAGAAGAAGCGTCAAAGAAGGCATCTTAGAAAATCTTAGCGCCGATCTCTCCAAAAATGGCAATCAGTCCAAGCTACTCCGGCTAGGGATATTTTCTAATGGGGAAACCGAAGCGAACGAGGTTATAAAAGAAATCTTAGAATTCTGTCGAAAGCTACCGTTTTGGTAGAATCGCCACATAGTATTTCACACGCCGCGACCCATAACCCCTCATAAAAATGCCCTACCGCACGGCCGCCGGCTGTTCGAAGAAGCGCCGCGTGAAGCGAGCGCGATTCGGCCTCGCCCCCACTCCATGCTACACGCCCACCCATGCGCGCCCGGAACCCCCTCTACGTCATGGCCAAGCCGCCGCCGGAGGTGCAGGCGCAGATCGCCGCGCTGCCGCGCAACGATCCTTCGCGCGGGAACCACCTCCTCCATGTCACGCTCATCTCGCTCTACGACCTGCACTATGCGCCGCCCGAGTGGCTGCCCGCGACGATCGCCGCGCTCGACGGCTTCGCCGCGCCGCCTTTCCCGCTCCGCTTCGACCGGATCGAGAATCGCAAGGCGGTGACGCTGCGCACGCGCGAGCCGCTCGCCGAGGCGCGGGCGTTCCAGAAGGCGCTGGTGAACCATCTGCTGCGCGAAAAGGCGCCGATCATGGACGGCACCACCCCCGAACCGCACATCACGATCAACTATCGCGGCGACCGCCTGAACGCCCAGAAAATGCCGCCGATCGAATGGACCATCCGGGAAATATTCTTGATCGAAAGCGTTGTCGGCAAGACCACTCATATCGAGCACGGACGCTGGGCCCTGACGCCACCCCGCGACTAAGTTGGCGGCGCGGGCAGGAAAGGAAGCGCAAGCATGGCAAAGATCAGTATCGGCAAACCCGCAGACAAAGTGCGCTTGCTCCACACGCTGGTGCTCGGCTTTTCGGGCGACCCGATGGCGCGCTGGGCCTCGCCCGACGCCGCGACCTATCTCGACCGCCGCCTTGAATTTTTCGACGCCTTCGGCGGCGCAGCGTTCGAGCATGATAGCGCGTTCGTCGCCGACGGCGGCGCGGCGGTCGCGACATGGCTGCCGCCCGGCGTCGAGCCCGACGGCGCGGTCATGGCCGCAATCATGGACGAGCAGACGCCGGCTAGCCGGAAGGGCGAAATGGACGCGCTCTTCGAACAGATGGAGCAATTCCACCTCAAGGAGCCGCACTGGTATCTGCCGTTGATCGCCGCCGATCCGGCGTGTCGCGGCCGCGGCCTCGGCACCGCGCTGATGGAGGCGGCGATCGCGCGCATCGACGCCGACGGCCGCCCCGCCTATCTCGAAAGCTCGAACCCGCGCAACATACCGCTGTACCAGCGCTTCGGCTTCGAAATCATCGGCGAGATCCAGGCAGGAACATCGCCGGTCCTGACGCCGATGCTCCGGCCGGGCAGGGCGTGATGCGCGTGCGACGGCCCTGAATCTCCCTGCATTGCCAACCTCCGCCCCCGGGCATATCCTCCCCCTATGTCGCACCCCTCGAACATCGTCACTTGTTCCGGCCCGCACGACCCGCACGCGCTCGACGGCATTTCGGTCCGCCACCGCACCGGCGATCTAGACGTGCTTTGCCCTGTCTGCGCTGGGCATGGCCAGTGGAACAGCCAGATCGACCTTGTTAGCCACCGTTCGATCCGCGTGCCCTGTCCCAAGTGCGACGGGCGCGGCTGGATCGAGACCGGCGCCGACATGGTCCCCAGCCACGACATCGCGCTGTCGCCCGACGGGCGCCCGGTGTGGGTGGTGCGGCTCGATCCCTCGGACGATATCGAATGAGCTTCGCGCCGCGCCGGGTCGACTCGCGCGGTCGCCGCCGATAGGCTGACATCGGTTACCAGAGACGGGAGAGCATGATGCGTGGACGGACGTGGCTGATGGCGGGCGCGATGCTCGCAATGGCGGGGTGCGGCAAGGCGGAGGCGCCCACCGAAGCATCTGGCGGGGCGCCCGAAAAATCGGTGCTCGCCGATGGGCCAGCGGCCGAGATCAGCGCGGTCGCCGAGGCCGACCTGCCGCAGGGCGTGCGCGATGCGGTTCTTGCCAAAGTGCCCGGCATGAAAATCGCCGAAACCGAGCGCAAGGAACGCGGCGGCAAGATTTTCTACGATGTCGAGGGGACGCGCCCCGACGGCAGTCCGATCGAGCTCGACCTGATCGAGGAAGCGGGAAAATTCCGCGTCGTCGAGATGCAGCGCGACATCGCGTGGGCCGACGCGCCCGCCCCGGTGCGCACCGCCGCCGGTGCCGCGGCCGACGCCTTCACCCCCGCGCGCATCATCGAAAGCACGCAGGAGGACGGGACGGTCGTCTATGAACTGTTCGCGCCCGGAAAGACTGACGAGCCCGCCGCCGAGGTCAACTGGAAGGACGGTAAGGCCACACTCCGCACCGAACGCAACGCATATTGAGGCCATGACCGGCGCCACCCCCACCGGCCCCGATATGGGCGCAACCTTCTACCACGGCACCCGCGCCGACCTCAAAACCGGCGACCTGCTTGGCGTCGGCTGGGGCAGCAATTATCAGGCCGCGCCGATGTCGTGGATCTATTTCTCCGCCGCATTGGAGTCGGCGATCTGGGGCTGCGAACTCGCGGCGGGAGACGGCCGCGAGCGCATCTATATCGTCGAGCCGACCGGCGACTGGTTCGATGACCCCAACCTCACCGACAAGAAATTCCCCGGCAATCCGACGCGCAGCTACCGCAGCCGCGCCCCGCTGCGCATCGTCGGCGAGGTGGCAAGCTGGACCCCGCACGCGCCCGAGGTGCTCGCGGCGATGAAGACCAATCTCGCGAAGTTGCAGGCCGAGGGCGCGCCGATCATCGACTGACCCGCTCCTCCCCCGTCAAGGAATCCGCCATGCCGTCCTCCATTCCTGCCATCGCCATCGCCGCAATCCTCGCGCTTGCGCCCGTCACCGTCGTGTTCGCCGCCGACCCCGCGCCGCTGCAACAGCTGCGCATCTACGAAATCCCGCGCGCCAATGAGGGCGTGTTCCACGACCGGTTCCGCGATCATGCGCTGCGCATCATGGCGCGCCACGGTTTCGCGGTACGCTCGATCTGGCGCAGCGAACATGAAGACAAGGTCGAGTTCGTCTATCTGCTCGACTGGCCCGACGCGCGGGCGATGGACGCCGCGTGGGCGGCCTTTCTCGCCGACCCCGAATGGATCGCGATCAAGAAGGAAACCTCGGCGCGCGACGGCAAATATGTCGAATCGGTCGCAGTACGCACGCTCGAACCCCTCGCCTGGTCGCCCGATCGCGCGAAGGCCGCAGATTAGCGGGCGCCCCGGAGCGGACGGACGGGCGGAACCCACCCCGCTTCCAGGGGTTTATCCGACAGAGGGGCAACGCATGCCCCGCCCGCTTGGCCCGGCACGCAATCCTGACGGAGTGATGTCGATGAACAAGCTGATGATCCTGCCCCTCGCCGCCGCGACCGCGCTGGCGGGCTGTGCCACCACCGGCGACGGTTACGCCTCGAATTACGACGACGGCGGCTATGGCTATTACGACCGCGCCTATTACGACGAATATGGCCGCTACGACTGGGACCGCCCCGACCCGCGCCACGGCGGCTATTATGCCGATCAATATTACCGCACCGACCGCCGCTATCGCGAGCGCCGCCTGTCGAACAACGACCGCGTCTATCGCGGCCGCGACGACAAATATTATTGCCGCCGCAACGACGGGTCGACCGGGCTGATCGTCGGCGGCATCGCCGGCGCGGTGATCGGCAATGTCATCGCACCGGGCCGCTCCGAAACGCTCGGTACGATCCTCGGCGCGGTCGGCGGCGCGGCGGTCGGCACCGCGATCGACCGCGATAATGTGCGCTGCCGCTAGCCGCGTCGGCAAACACGAAGGAGGGTGACAGGCGCAGCGGGCGCGCTAGGTTGGCGACGACAAACCGACCTTGGGAGCCGCCATGCTGACGACCCTGCTCACCCTCGCCGCCGCGACCGCAACGCCCGCACCCGCCGCAACCTCCGCCGACCTCGCGGCGATCGAGGCGACCTGCTTCGACTATGTCGACGGCCAGCTGGAGGGCGATGCCGAGCGCGTCAAACGCGCGCTCCACCCCGACCTCGCCAAGCGCCGCGTGCTGGGCGACACGCGCGACGAACGGCTGGGGCTGCAACGCATGAGCCGCGAGGAACTGGTCGATCTGACGAAGCGCGGCGCGCTCAAGACCCCGCGTGCCGAGTGGAACCGCGCGTGCAAGATCCTCGACGTCGCGGGCAACGCCGCCGCGGTGCGCGTCGAAACGCCGTGGTTCGTCGACTATTTCCACATGGGCAAGTTCGGCGAGCGCTGGATCATCGTCAACGCGATGTGGCACATGAAGCGCGACGGCGCGGTAACGGCGGCTCCGGCAACGGAGGCTGCCGCGGCGCCGCTCTTCGCACTCGCGCTAGCACCGGGCCGGGCGTGGAAACCCGGACGGCCCTTTTCCGAACAGGGACTGCGACCCCATTTCGACTATTGGATGGCGCTGTTCCGCGACGGTCGCATCGCGGCGGCGGGGCCGGTCGGGACCGACTCGGGTCTCGTCCTGCTGCGCGCGCCCGATCAGGCCGCGGCCGACGCGATCCTCGCCGCCGACCCAGCGATCGCCGCGGGCATCTTTACCGGCACCGTTCGCCCTTATGCCCCGCCGATGGTGAACGGCGCCGCGCTGCCGCGTCCGCGCACGACGGCGAAATGAAGCTCGCGCTTGCCGCTGCGCTGCAGCTCTCTGTGCAAGCCACGCCAGCTCCGGCACCCGTCGCGACCGAGCCACGCCGCCCCGCACCGATCTTCGACAGCGTGCCGCCTTTCAGTCGTGGTTAGGCAAGGGCGAGCTGCGACCGATCCTCGATCTGCGCACTAGAATTTGTTCTCTATTTGTTCTAAAGGAACGATCTTTCTCACCCCGCCGATTCGACATCAGGAGGAACCGATCATGCCGCGCAGGATTTTCGCACGACGCCCCCTCTATCTGATGGTCAAGCCGCCGGCCGATATCGCCGCGCGCATCGATGCCCTGCCTCGAAACGACCGGCGCCGCGGAGCCGATTTGCTGCATATGACGCTCGCGGCATTCGTCGATCTGGCCGAAGCCCCCGCCGGCTTCCTCGAACTTGTGATCCGCGGGCTGGACGATTTCGGGGCCGGCGCTTTCCCGGTGCGGTTCGACCGGATCGAATGCCGCAAGGCGACGACGCTGCGAAGTTCGGCGCCGCTTGCCGCCGCATGGGAATTCCAGCGGCAGCTTGCCGAATATTTTCACCGGCATGATTTCAAATGGTTCAACCTGCCGCCCGAGCTTCACGTCACGATCAACTATCGCGGCGACGGGCTTGGCGCCGAAGCGATCGATCCGGTCGAATGGACCGCCGCGGAAATGCTGCTTGTCGAAAGCGTGACCGGGGAGGCGCGCCATATCGTGCACGGCCGCTGGCCCTTGCCCGACGGCGAACCCGGATTCTGCTGGGCGGCCTAGCCGGCAATCATTGCCGCGATGCCGCGGCGGGCCCTTGCCGCCGCTGTTTCACGCTACTTCTTCGCTTTCGCCGGCTTTTCGAGATTCGCCTCGACCGCAGCGCACACGAGTGCCTTGAACGCCGCCTCGTCGACCGCGTCACCCTCGAACAAGTCGATCGCACGCCGCGTGTTGCCGTCGAGGCTCGAATTGAACAGCCCTTTGGGGTCGGCGAGCGCCGCACCCTTGGCAAAGGTCAGCTTGACCTTGTCCTTATACGTCTCGCCCGTGCAGACGATGCCCGCATGCTCCCACACCGGGACGCCCGCCGGGTTCGACGGCTTCTGCCACTTCACCGTCTCCTCGACGTCCGGATCGGCGGCATGGATCAGCGCGCGCAGCTTCGCCAGCGCGGCGCCGCGCCAGTCGCCGAGCCCCGCGATCTTCGCATCGATCAGATCCGCCGTCATACCCTTCTCCTCACATCTTCTCGCCCGGCAGCGCCGCCGCCTGTTTTACCCATGCGGAAAATGCCGCCTCGTCGACCGGCTCGTCTTCATGGATATGGAAATAGCGCGTGTCGCCGCTCTTCGACGCGACCGGCGGCACCGGATCGAGCGACTGGCCGCGAAAGAAGGCGACCTTGATATATTTGTCGAAGCAATGGATGCTCAGGAACCAGTGTGTCGGCGCGTCGCCCTGCCCCGGCGGGCCATAGAGCGGCGAGTTCCATTTAACCGCCTTCGCCGCTCCCGGAACGGTTCGCTCGATCAGCTTGTCCAGCCGGCGCCAAACGCTCGACTTCCATCCCGGCATCGCCGCGATATAGGCTTGCACCGGCGCGTCGCCATAGCCCTTCGCGATCTGCGGATTGCCGCCTGACAGCAGCACGGGGGCTTTTTCGGCCATGGAATCGCGCTCCCTTCTTTCGTCGTCAAAAGAACGCGATAGCCCCAGCGAGTCAAGTCGCGCAGACCTAGCCGGCGATCTCGGCGGTCGCCGCACGCTCGATCGCCGCGCGCCAGTGCGGCCGCACCGGCAGCAGGAAAATCTCCGCCAGCGCCCGCTCGATCTCATCGGCGGTCAGATAGCGCCGGTCGATCCGCCCGTCGACGAGCCGCGTCGTCAGCCGATTGTCGCGGAGGCCATAACGCGCGTCGGCGGTCGTCCGCGCCGCGATCAGTTGATGCCGGAAATGCGAGTCCGGATGCGCCGAGGTATACCAGTTGCCGAGCTCATAATCGATCGCGGGCGGCGCAATGTGATCGAGCCGGTACAGCGTCCGCCATTCGCCCTCGATCAACGCCGCGACCTGCCACACGTCGCCGTGCCGCACGACACGATAGCTTTCGTGCCGCGTCGGCTGGGGCTCCTCGCTGTCCATCGCCAGCGGCTGCGGCGGAACCGCCGCGCCGAAGCCGGCGTCGACCAGCCAAGGCCGCCCGCCCAGCTTCACCCGCACCACCATATGCGTGCGCGGGGTCGGCGGCGCATCGTCGGGCAGCATCCAGCGCACCCGGCCGAGCAGCCCCTCGGCGTCGAACCCGATCGCCAGCAGCGCGCGGAGGAACAGCGCATTCTGTTCGAAGCAATAGCCGCCACGCCGCTGGCCGATCAGCTTGGCGTCGATCGCGTCGGCACCGATGTCGATTCCTGCGCCGGTCAGCGCGTCGAGCGCTTCAAATGGAATGGCGGCGATATGCGCGGCCTGCAGCGCAGCGAGCACCTCGAGCGTCGGCGTCACCGGCCCGGTCCAGCCGATCCGCGCGAGATAACGCGGCAGAAAGGCCGCGGCGGGCGCGTCGGCATCGGCATCGACGGGGTCGGCAGGCGTGGCAGCGGGATAGTGCAGCATGAACAAGGCTCCGTTCGCGAATCAACTGTCCGGGGTTATGAAAGCTGAAGTCCGGTTGAGGTCAAGCGGGTCGGCGAAGAAACCCGCCGACCTTCTAAATCGCCATCATATTGGTAACTTGGCCATTGCAGGCGGCAACGGACTGCGGCAGACGCATCCCACAACATAAGTCGCATAACATAAACATCTCAGGGAGCCCCCCAATGCGCACCACGACTTATTCCCGCCTCGCCGCCGCGTTCGTGCCGGCCGCGATCTTCTTCTCCGCCGGCACCGCCAACGCCGCGACCTGCGAGGAAGCCTTCGTCAAAAAGGGCAATCCGATCACCGCGCTGCGCTTCACCGCCGCGGTGACCGTTGCCGACCTGCCCCCCGCGGTCGCGATCGGCCAGATGCGCGGGCTCGTCGCCGCCAAAGGCTATGACATCATGGCCGACGAGGCCGAATATGGATCGATGCTGATCGAACAACCGATGACGGGGACCGTGCGCGCCTTTCCGATCCAGATCACCGCGACGCAGACGGGCGGAATCGGAACGGTGGTGATGGAGGCGAAATTGCGCGCGGGCCAGTCGGTCGGCAGCGATGCGGCGAAGGCTGAAATGTGCGGCATCCTCAATCAGATCAAGGGCGGCAAGGCCGGCGCTGCCGCTGCGAAGAAGGGTGCCACCGCGACCACCGTCGCCGCGGCGCCGGTCAAGATCAGTTCGCTGGGCTTCTCGCAACAGGTGTCGAAAGACACTGAGCGCAACGCCGCGGGCATCCTCACCCGCTACAAGGGCAAACAGTTCACGATCGACGGCCTCGTCGACTATGTCACGAAGGACGGCAAGGATTTCCGCGTCGGCTACAAAATCCCCCAGCCTTATGAACAGGCGATCCGGCTGCCGAACCAGGCGCCGTTCAAGACCGACATCGTCTGCTATATGGCACCGGGACAAGCAGCTTTTTCGCTCCAACTCAAGCCGAACAAGAGCATCAAGCTGACCGGCACTGTCGAGGATTTCGACGAATATAAGCACGTCATCTGGCTGAAGGACTGCCGTCCGGCGCAATAACCGGGCGGCATGGCAATGGGAGGGCCTCTATGCGCGGAATGATGGCGGCGGGACTGGCTTTCGGCATGGCGGTCCCCGCCGTTGCCGCCGACGCGCCCGCCAGCGAGGTCGCCGACCTCCGCGCCTTCGCCGACGCCTTCGACGCGGCACAGGTCGCGCAGGATCGCGCCGCGCTGGGTCGCATGGTCGCCGACGACCTCGTCTTTATCGACGGAAGCGGGAAACGGTATGGAAAGGCGTTTTTCATCGACGGCTGGACCGGCGCCGACGACGATTACGACCCCGTCACGCTCAGCGATCGCGTCATCCTGCCGCTCGGCGAGGATGCGGGTCTCGCGAGCGCCGAGACGATCCTGTCGGGCCGCTCGGCGGGCAAACCCTTCCGCGTCCGGATCCGCTTCACCGATATTTTCAAGCGCCACGGGGACAGCTGGCAGGCGGTCTATATCCATGTGACGCGGATGGCGATCGAGAGCGAATAGCGAGAAGGATTCGACTCTCACTCTCGATGAGAACATAATAGGAACATTGATCCGATTCGGAGGAATGGACGATGGACCCGATGTTCCGCTATTTCCTGGGTTTTCAGGTAAGTGCCGACCGCGCCGGTTGGCTCGCGCGCCAATTGCCGCCCGTTTCGGGCGATCTGTTCGCGGGGCTGAAGCCCCAGCTTTACCATCTGACGCTCTGCACGATCGCCGAGACGATTGAGCCGCAACCCTTCCTGCGCGGCCAGGTCGCCAAGGCGTTCGACGCCGGCCTTCCGGCCGCAGCCTCGATTCCCTTCGGGCGCATCGTGTCGCGCGGCGTCGGCGCCGAACTGATCACGGCCGGCAGCATCGCCGCGATCCGCCAGACCTATGACACGATCGTCGCGCGCCTCGCGGCGCAAGACATCGAGCCGATGCATCGCAAATCCGGCCTCCGCCCGCACATCACGCTCGGTTATGGGACATGCGAATTCGACCCCGTCCCGATCGCATGGAAATGGGCGCCGCAGGGCCTCGTGCTCATCGAAAGCCATATCGGCCACCGCCGCCATCGCGTGCTGCACAGCTGGACATTGGAGCCCCCGGCGCAAGGCAGTTTCGGCTTCATGGCCGACGAACTGCCCGCACCGCTGCGCCGTGCCGCCTAGGCGTCGAGGCTGTGCTCCAATGTGATTTCACAGTTGAGCAGCTTCGACACCGGGCAATTCTTCTCGGCCTCCTCGGCGATCTTCGCGAATTCGTCGGCGCCGATCCCCGGCACCTTGCCGGTCAGCGTCAGCGCCGATTTGGTGATCGTAAAGCCGCCGTCCTGCTGCTCCAGCGTCACCGCCGCGCTCGTCTCCAGCGTGTCGCCCGAATAGCCCGCGCGCGCGAGACCGAACGACAGCGCCATCGTGAAGCACGCCGCGTGCGCCGCGGCGATCAACTCCTCGGGATTGGTCCCCGGCTGGCCCTCGAAGCGCGTCCCGAAACCATAGGGCTGTTTGTCGAGCACCCCCGATTTGGTCGTGATCGATCCCTTGCCTTCCTTGCCGAAGCCTTCGTAGCGGGCGGATGCGCGATTGACGGTCATGGTCTCATCTCCTTGGTGGGGTTGGGGCGTCAGCGGAAAGGCGGCCCGGGACTCGCGCCTCAGGCGGGCAGCAGCTTACGCCGCGCGCCCATGCGCTTCCACGCCTTTTCATGGAAGAAGAATGCGACAGCATTGATACAGGGCTCGATGATCGCAATCCCGCCCGCCAGCGCGACCGATCCGGTCATCACATAGGCGACGCTGAACCCGATCGTCAGGTGGATCGTGAGATAGGTGAAGGTCTTGATCAGGTCGGTCGGCATGGCACCATCTCCGCTGGGACGATGCCGGCCAAGTTAAGAATCGCTCGCAACAAATGCCAGCGCAGCGTCCCGCTTAGCCTGATCGATTTTCCCGTTCAGCCACCGACGACCAGCGCGTCGGGCACGACATAGCGTTCGGGCCCAAAGCTGATGTTCGTGTTGTCCCCGCTTCGCGTCGCCTTGAAATCATACGCCGCCGATCCGTCGGCCTGCGCGCTGTCGGCGCCGAACGCCTTGCCATCCTTGAAGAAGATGGTCCGCGGCATTCCGTCGGTTTTGGTGATCTCGACAAAGGTGGTCGCATCGTCACCGCGATTCCGCTTTACGCCCGCCTTGCAGCTCCCGGTCGGCGTACTACCGTCGGCCGAACAGGGGATCTCCGCGGTCGCATTATAGTCGGTGCCCGAAACCAGCGCGTCGTCCCCCTCATCCGCAGCCGGCGCAGGCCGGGCGGTCGGCATCGGGACCGACACGATGCGGACCCCCTCGAACGTGGCGACGATCGTCCCGCCCAGCGCTTTCGCCGACGCATCGTCGGGGCAACCGGCCAGCACCGCGCTGTCGTCGAGCCAGTTCGAGGTCGCCGGACTTTCGCCGAGCCGGCGGCACGCATCGCCAGCCGCCGGATAGCCCGTGCCGAAGGGCGCGAGCGATGCGGGAATCGCTTTTGCCGAGGCGTCGGCCGCCTTCGGCTCGTCCGCCGCCTTCTTGTCGCCGCAGCCGGCAACAAGCGCCGTCGCGGCCATCACCATCACCATCGCGTGTCGCATCGATCATCCCCTTATGTGCCGGGCGCGGCAGGCCAGTTCAGCGCGCAACCCCGGCCTTGTCGAGTTCGGTTCCAAGCCGCCCGGTCAGCCACATCGCCCACATTTTGAAATCGGCGGCGAGGCTCCACAGCGGATAGGTGAAAGTCGCGGGCCGGTTCTTCTCGACCCCGAAATGCGCGACCCACGCGAAGAAATAGCCTGCGACCGGCAGCGCAATCAGCCAGCCCCAACGCCCGCTCGCCACAGCGGCGACCGCGATCAGCACGACGAGGCTTGTTCCGACATAATGCAACGCCCGCGTCGACGCCTTGCTGTGCTCGCGCAGGTAAAAGGGCCAGAATTCGGCGAAGGTCGTATATTGTCGCGCCATCTCGTAATGCTGCCCTTCGCCGCGGCGCGGGTCAACTAGAGGCTGCGGGCCGCCTCGTCGATCAGCGCGGCGACCTCGGCCGGCCGCGACGCAAGCGACGCGTGCCCCGCGTCGAGCGTGATGACCTTGCGCGCGCCGAGCCGGTCCGACATCGCCTTCTGGTTCGCGGGGTCGATCATCCGGTCTTCGCTCGAAATCTGATACCAGCTCGGCTTCACCCGCCACGCCGGATCGCCGATGGCCTCGCCAAAGGTCGACGCGAGCGGCGCCTTTTGCGTCACCGCCATCACCAGCGCCTCGTCGGCGCCGAGATCCTGGCAAAAGCTTTCGTGGAACTTGTCGGGCTTGACCCACAAATAGCCGTCGCCGTCGGGTGCAAGGTTCGCCGCGCCCGCGGGCGGATGCTGCTGTGTCAAAGCGCCGGGGCTCTCGCCCGCATCGGGCGCGAAGGCGGCGATATAGACGAGCCCCGCGACATTCGGCGCGGTCCCCGCCTCGGTGATCACCGCGCCGCCATAGCTGTGCCCGACGAGCAGCACCGGCCCTTCGACCTGCGCCGCGATCTGACGCGTCCGCGCCGCGTCGCCCGCCAGCGAGGTCAGCGGCAGTTCGACCGCGCGCATGCCTTTATGTCCGAGCCGGTCGAGCTCGACGATCGCCTTCGCCCAATGCGCCGCCCCGCCCCAGAAACCATGAACGAGGATAATCGTAGGAAGCGCCGCCATGATCCCGACTCCTGTAGAATTTCGCAAGACCCGAAGCTACCACGCCCGGCAATGACCTGACAGCGAAGAACGCTGGCGGGATTTCGGGAGGGGAATTTCATGAAAAAATCGACGCGTGCCCTGCTCGGGCTCGTCCTGCTCGACCTCATCGTCATCGCCGGCGCCTGGTGGATGATCGACCGGACGCAAAGCGGAGCCTGGAACTCGAACGACCCGGCGGGTTCGATCACGATGGTCACGACGACCGCGGGCATGCTCGTCGGCGTGATCTCGGTCGTCCTGCTGCTTGCGTTCGTGACGCACCGTCGCGCTGGAAGCTGATCGCGGCAAACGAAACAGCCCTCCCGCCTGGGTCGCAGGGGCGGGAGGGCTGGGTTCCGGCCCGGCGTGGTGGGCCGGACCGGAGACGAAAATTGGGACGCGGGATTAGCGCGCCGCGGCTTCGCGGACCTTCTGCACCGCGGGGAGCAGCAGGCCGATCAGGATCTGCACCGGGTTCGACGTCACCGTCATGCCGCCCTGTGCGGGCTGCGCCGACTGCGCCATCGCGGGGGTCGCCGACAGGGCGATGGTGAGGGCCAGCACGGGGGCGAGGATCTTCTTCTTGGTCATGCTCATTTCCTTTTCAAACGGGTCGATATGTTTCGAATTGGGTTCGGGTCATTCCCGATGCCCTGCTTATGACGCACAGCCGATCACCCGGCCGTGATCGCCATCACTCGCCCGAAGAAATTTCACAAGGCACTGAAAAGAAACGAAAGAAATTTACGCCTGGCGTTTGAGCCGCACCAGCGCGCTATCGAGCGCCTGCAGGAATTGCGAACGATCGGCCTTCGAGAAGGGCGGCGGCCCGCCCATCCCGTCGCTCATTCCCGAACGCAGGTCGGCCATGATCGCGCGCGTCGCGATCGCCGGGCCGATCGACGCCATAGTGAAGGGCTTGCCGTTCGGCCCGAGCACGCTCGCCCCTGCTTTCAATGCGCGATCGGCGAGCAATATGTCGGCCGTGACGACGATGCTCCGCGCATTCGCCGCCTCGGCAATCCAGTCGTCGGCGGCGTCGAATCCGTCGGACACGGTGATCCGCTCGATCAACGGATGTTCGGGCACGCGCAGCCGGCTGTTGCTCACGACCTTCACCGGCACCTCGTGCCGCCAGGCGACACGGTAGATTTCATCCTTCACCGGACAGGCGTCGGCATCGACCAATATTTGCGGAACCACAGCCATCGAACGATCAGCCGACCTCGACACCCTTCCAGAAGGCGATGCGATCCCTGATCTCGGCCGCCGCCTCCTTGGGATCGGGATAATACCAGGCGGCGTCTTCGTTCACCCGCCCGTCCACGGTGACGTGATAATAGCTCGCCGTCCCCTTCCACGGGCAAAAGCTCGTCGTCGCGCTGCCCGACAACAGGCCCGCGTCGACTGCGTCGCGCGGAAAATAATGATTGCCCTCGACGACGACCGTGTCGTCGCTGTCAGCGATCACCGCGCCGTTCCACCGTGCCTGCACCATCAGAGCCTCATACTTTCCCGCGCGGCGGGGCTATTTCTTGATATTGTCGAGCCCCTCGACCACGCCCGGCTTCGTCGACGGGTTGCTCGCATTGGGTTTCTTGTTCTTTTCCGCCTTGGGCTTGCGGATTTCGCGGGTCGATTTCTTCTGGCCTTTTGCCATGGTTCTACCCTCCGAGACGGCGGACAACGGCGTCCGTCGAGGCCAGCCTACGCGTTTTTCAGGCCGGCGTCGCCCTCTATCCCGCGAGCCCGTCCCAGACCAGCTTCGCGCCGAGCAGCACCATCAGCACATAGATGATGACATAGAAACGCGCGCCGTCGATCCGTTTCAGCCAGCGCACGGTGAGCAGGGTCGAGACGATCGCGAGCGGCATCAGCAGCGCCGCGGCGACGAGCACCTCGTGCGGGAAAGCGCCGAGCGCGATATAGGCGGGCACCTTCATCCAGTTGATCGCCGCGAACAGGATCGAACTGGTGCCGACGAAGACGAGATGCGGCAAGCGGCGCGGCGTCACCCACATCTGGAACGGCGGTCCGCCCGCATGCGCGATCTGGCTGGTGAAGCCCGTCGCGACCCCGAACAGGCTGCCGACCCAGCCCGGCGAAGTCGACGCGGCGACGACGCGCCCGCCGCGCTCGACCCACAGGCGATAGAGCCCGAACGCCAGCGTGATTGCGCCCAATGCCGCCATCAGCTTCGCCTCGTCGACGCGCTCGGCATAGGCATAACCCGCGGCGATGCCGACCGCGGCGCCGGGCAGCATCCAGCCGATCACCCAGCCGTCCCATGTCTTGCGGAACGACCAGACGCTGACGACGTCCTGCACGATCAATATCGGGAGCAGCAGCGCCGCGGCGATCGTCGGCGGCAGCACCAGCGCGACGAGCGGCGTCGCGAGCGCCCCGACCCCCGACAAGCCACCCTTCGCGAGCCCGAGCAGGACCACCGCGATGGCGAGCACCAGCAACGTCAGCGGGTCGGCGAGCAAGCTCATTCGGCGGCAATGACCGGTGCGTCGGGCAAGCGCCAGTCGATCGCACCCCGCCCATGCGTTTCCAGAAACGCATTCGCCTGGCTGAACGGCCGCGATCCGAAAAAGCCGTTGTGCGCCGACAGCGGCGAGGGATGCGGCGCGCGCAGGATCAGGTGCGGGCTGCCCGCCCCTAGCCCCGGAACATTCGCGGCCTTCTTCTGCGCATGGCTGCCCCACAGGATGAAGACTTTCGGCGCCGGGTCGGCGGCCACCGCCGCGACGACCGCATCGGTGAACTTCTCCCACCCCTTGCCCTGATGCGACGCCGCCATCCCTGCCTCGACGGTCAGGCAATTGTTGAGCAGCAGCACGCCCTGTTCGGCCCAATGCTTCAAATATCCGTGTGCGGCACGCGCTATGCCGAGGTCGCTCTGCATTTCCTTGTAGATGTTGACGAGGCTCGGCGGGGTGCGCACCCCCGGCTGGACCGAGAAGCACAGCCCATGCGCCTGCCCCGGCCCGTGATAAGGATCCTGCCCGAGGATCACGACGCGCACATCCTGCGGCGGCGTCGCGTCGAGCGCCGCGAACCAGTCGCGCGGGCGCGGATAGATGGCCTTGCCCTTCTCGCGCTCGGCGCCAAGAAACGCCTTCAGCGCCGCCATATAGGGCTGCTCGAACTCGCCGCCGATGCGCGCGAGCCAGTCGGGATGCAGTTTAACCTCGGACATGCCCGCGCTTCACCAGAGGAGCGCGGGCTTGTCCAGAGGGCTTACAGGCTGCCGCGCACGCTCAGGAAGAAACGGCGGCCGAGATAGTCGTATTGCGTGCCGAATGCCGGCGCCTGACCGATCACCGGCGGCGTCGCGGTGACGACGGTCGACACACGCGGCGGCGGCGTGTCGAAGAGGTTCGCGACCCCCAGCGTGATGCGGAAACGCTCGGCGACGTCGCGGCTCAGCGACAGCGAATGATAGAAGGTCGCGGGCACGCTGACGTCGGGGCAGAAACGCCCGCCCGGACGGAAGCCCGAGGTGCGGCACGCATCGCCGCCTTGTGCGCGAAGCAGATCCTTCATGTTCGACGCCGCGCCGGTGACGTCGAGGCCGTAGAACAGCGTCCACCCCGCCTTCGTCCAGCCGAGGTTGAAATCGCCGACCCATTTCGGATTGCCGATCTTGCCATTGTCGTCGACCTCGGTGCTGGGGAAGAGCGAAACCTTGTCCTTCACCTGCCAGGTCATCTGCGCGCGGAACGCCAGCGAACCGAGGTTGCCGAGGTCCTGATCGACCGCAAGCGACAGGTCGACACCGCGGTTCCGCTGGCGGCTGATATTGACATAGCGGTCGGTGACGCTCGCGACGCTCTGCCGGTCGGGACCGGTCGCGGTGCGCGTGAACAGGCCGCACAGCGGCTCGTCGGCGACATCGGAATCATAACAGCCGCGCAGGATATTCCCGGCGCCGAGCAGGGTGATCTCGTCCTTCACCTTGATGTCGAAATAATCGACCGCAAGCCGGGTGCGGAGCCCGCCCCAAAGCGCGCCCGACAAATCGGGGGTCAGGATCACCGACACCGTCTTGGCGGTCGATGTTTCCGGGCGAAGCCGGCCGATGCCACCGCCCGATACGATCGTCGCGGGGCCGATGCCGCCGGCGAAAGCGGGGCCGATGCCGTCGGCGGCGCAATTGTCGAAGATGCGCTGGCTGATCGCACCCGAAGCGAGCCGCGCAGCGGTCTGGACGCACGGATCGATCGTCTGCTGGCCGAGGAAGCCGGTCTGGTCGTTGAGGAACAGCTCGAACAGCGCGGGCGCGCGGAACGAGGTGCCCCAGGTGCCGCGGAAGCGCAGCCAGTCGGTCACGGCCCAGTCGGCGCCAACCTTCCACGTCGTGTCGCTGAACTTGTCCTCGACGCCGTCGCGGCGCGTCGCCTCGACATGCGTGTAGCGCGCCGCGCCCGACAGCGTCAGCCGCTCGATCATCGGCACGCCTTGCAGCAGCGGCACCTCGACCTCGCCGAAGATTTCCTTCGACACGGTACGCCCCGCGGTGATGCCCGAGGTCGTGAAGTTGGCGACATTGCCCGCGAGCGTCGCTTCGCCCGGCGTGTCGTTGATCTCGTCGCGGCGAATATTCGCCCCCAACGCCGCGCCAACCGGTCCGGCAGGCAGATCGAGCAGCTTGCCCGTGAGCAACGCCTCGGCCGAGGTCTGCTTGAACAGGGTTCGACCCGTCTCGCGCCCCATCAGGAAAGCCCGTTCGGCCGGGGTGAAATCGCCGCGCAGCACGCGCGGGTCGGTAAAGTCGATATCGATGCAAGGCACCCCGCGGATCGCGGTCACCGTTCCGGCGCACGAGCGCGTGCGCAAGGTCTGCGACGCGATCGCGTCCTGATAGATGACGTCTTGCGTATAGCGCGCGTCCGACCGGCTGTGCTGGCCGTGGACGTCCCACTTCCACCCGCCGCCGAAGTCGCCGCGCAGACCGAACACGCCGCGATAATAGTCGACGTCGGCCTGGCTTTCGGTCTTCACCAGCACGCGTGGGCGCAGGATGATGTTGCCGCCGAACTCGGTGTTGAGCGGATCGCCCATGTCATTGGGGTCGCAATTATATGCAGTCGGATCGCAGAGGAAGAAGGGCAGCATCGACGCGCCGGTGAATTGCTGGAGCTCGATCCGCTGAAAACCATTATTGTGCGACTTGCGGTTGCTGAACAGGAATTCGCCATAGGCGGTGATGCCGTCGGTCACATCATAGGCGCCCTCGACAAAGGCGCTGATCCGGCGCACCCCCGAAAACACGTCCATATCCTGCTCGGCCGGCTCGAACTGGTTGAGCGCGCCGGTCGACGGCCCGTCGAAATTGACCCCGAAGAAATTGGCGGGACCGAATACCCCGATCGGGTTATACGCATTGATCGGAATGCCGACCCCCGCGAACTCGCTGCCATATTGGCCCGACAGGATCGCTTGCCCGTTCGGCGCGATCAGCCCGGGGCCGAAGGTCGGGAAACCGTTCTGATCGACCCCCGAAAAGTCGCTGAACGCGATCTGGTTGCCTTGCGTGCTGCTGCACGCCGGGCGCCCGGTGCGGAAATCGACGATATCGGCGCGGCTGCCGTCGGCCTCGCGCTTCAGATATTCTTCGGAGCAGAAGAGAAAGCCGCGGTCGCGGCGCGTCAGATTCTGCTGGCGGAAAACATCGACCGTCGCGAAGATGTGGCCGCGATCGAATTTTTTGCCGAAGCTCGCGTCGGCGCCATAGCTCTCGCCCCCGCCATGCTCGGTGATCGACGAAAAGCCGCCGCCCTCGAACCCGTCGAGATCGTTACGGGTCAGGATGTTGACCACGCCCGCGACCGCGTCCGAGCCATAGATCGACGAGGCGCCGGTCTTGAGCACCTCGACCTGGCGCACCACCGACAGCGGCAGGACGTTGAGGTCGAATGGCGCGACCGCGCCGCGAATCCCCGCCGGCCCCGCGCGGCGGCCGTTGATCAGCACGAGCGTCCGCTCGGGACCGAGCCCGCGCAGCGACACCGTCTGCACATCGTTGCCGCCATTGGCGACGAAGCGGTTCGAAATCGCCGAGGTGATCTGGATCGATCCCTGCGCCGCCGGCGTGGACTGCAAGACATCGGCAAGCTGGACCTGCCCCTGCAGCTTGGCCGTTTCGGGGTCGATGACCTGGATCGGGTCGGCGCTGGTGAATTCGCTCTTCGCGATGCGCGAGCCGGTGACGATAATTTCGTCGCCGCTCGTCTGCGCCGTCGCGGGCGAAGCCGCCAGCGCGATCACCGAGGCCGTTGCAGCCAGAAACACCGAGGGGTTGGTGCCCATTTTCATAATCTTCGTCCGATTTAAAAGTTGATCTCGCCCCCCGGCAGGGCGGAATTTACGCGTAAAGGCGTTTCGATATGGTTTACGCCGCGGTAAGTTTTTGAGGCCCTGCAGACCCGCTTGTCGGGACGGCGCCGCGCCGCTAGGCACGCACGCGAAAGGATCGGGCGATGAGCAAGGCAATGGGCGACATGCTGGGGCGGCTGGAAACGGTCATCCACGACCGCCTCGCGGCGGGCGATGCCGAGGCGTCTTACGTGGCAAGCCTCGCCGCGAAAGGCCGTGGCAAGATCGCGCAAAAGCTCGGCGAGGAAGCCGTCGAGGCGGTGATCGCGGCCGTCAGCGAGGATGATCCCGAACTGATCGGCGAAGCGAGCGACCTTATCTTCCACCTGTCGATCCTGCTCGCCGAGCGCGGGCTGACATGGGACATGATCGCCGCCGAACTCGACCGCCGCCACGGCACCTCGGGCCACACCGAAAAAGCCGGCCGACAATAAGGAACTCCGCATGCCGATCGACGCCACCCTCCCCTATGACGACAGCAACATCTTCGCGCGCATCCTGCGCGGCGAACTGCCGTCGAAAACCGTCTATGAAGACGAATTTGCGCTCGCCTTCCACGACATCAACCCGCAGGCGCCGCTGCACATCCTCGTGATCCCCAAAGGACCCTATGTCAGCTGGGACGACTTCTCCGAGCGCGGCAGCGACGCCGAAATCGCGGGTTTTATCCGCGCGGTGGGCAAGATCGCGCGCGATCAAGGGCTTGTAGCGCCCGGCTACCGCCTGCTCGCCAACGTCGGCCTCGACAGCCATCAGGAGATCCCGCACCTCCACGTCCATATCTTCGCGGGACAGCCGCTCGGGCCGATGCTCGCGCGCTGATCTTTCGGCCTCTATGACGGCGGTCACAGCAATTTCGCGGACCGCGACTAACCGTGTGCGATATGCGGCGATGGGTGGACTCTGTTCCCTGTTTCCAGCAGGATAGATGTTCGGACCGAACGGGGAGTTGACGATGGGCAAGGGATGGCGCGCGCTGGCTACGGCATTGGTCGGCAAGGCAAAACTGGCGCTGATCCTGCCCCTCACGCTCGCGATGGCCGCGACCGCCGCCGACACCGTCCCGCAGGTCACGCTTGCAACCCCGGGCAGCTCGGGCACCGGCGACGGCACGATCACGCGCTTCACGCTGCGCTTCTCCGAAGACATGGTCCCGCTCGGTGACCCCCGCGCCCCGGCGCCCGCGACCAACGACTGCAAATTACCCGCGACCGGCCGCTGGGTCGACACGCGTACCTGGGTGCTCGAATTCGACAAGCCGCTCCCCGGCGGGCTCGCCTGCCACGTCGAGCTGCGCGACGGGCTCAAGACCGCGCGCGGCGTGTCGGTCGCGGGCAACAGCCGCTTCGCGCTCGACACCGGCGGACCTTCGGCGCGCGCCGTGCTCGCGGGCGGCATGGACGGCGGCATCGAGGAGGATCAGATCTTCCTCGTCGCGACCAACGTCGCCGCCGACCGCGCCTCGGTCGGCCGTTTCGCCTATTGCGCGGTCGACGGCATCGGCGAGAAAATCCCGGTCGACGTCCTGCCGCGGGGCACCGCGACCGAGATATTGACCGGCCTCGGCGACAATAACTGGTCGCGCCAGTCCTTCACCTATGACGCCGGCCTGCCGCAGCGCTTCCCCGCCGCGGGCGCCGACCGCGAGGCCGCGCTCGACCGCATCGTCCCGGTCAAATGCCGCCGTCCGCTGCCCCCCGGCCGCGAGATGGCGCTCGTCTGGGACGCCCGCATCGCGCAAGCCGGCGTCCCCGGCCGCACCGCGGGGCGCGACCAGCGCTTCGACCATGACGTCCGCCCCGCCTTCACCGCGAAAATGTCGTGCAGCCGCATCAATCCGCAGGCAGGCTGCAACCCGATCAAGGACGTCGTCCTCAGCTTCGCCTCGCCCGTCGCCCGCGAAACCATCCTCGCCGCGACGCTGAGCACCGCCGACGGCAAGAAACTGACGCCGAAGGTCGACGACGACGACAGGAATGACGCGTGGCTGACCACGGTCCGCTTCACCGGCCCGCTGCCGCAGAATGTCGACGCGACGCTCGTGCTGCCCGCGAACGTCACCGACCAGAGCGGCCGCAAGCTGCAGAACCAGTCGAATTTCCCGCTGAAATTCCACATCGACCGCGCCCCGCCTTTGGTCAAATTCGCCGCCGAATTCGGCATCCTCGAAGCCGGCGAGGGCGGCGTGCTGCCCGTCACCGTGCGCGGAGTCGAAGGCACGATGGTCCAGGCGAACCTCAAAATGCCCGCGACCGCACTCAAGGTCGGCGACGACGATGCCGCGATCGCGCGCTGGCTGAAGCGCGTCGATGACGCCGACGACACCGACTATCGCGAGGAAAAGAACGCCGCGGGCAAGGACGTGACGGTCAATTACACCGGTACCAAATCGGTGTTTGCGGGTGCGCCCGCGGGCGGCGAACGCCGCGATATGCAATTGTCGCCCCCCGCGGGCGGCAAGGAATTCGAGGTCGTCGGCATCCCGCTCGCCGAAAAGGGCTTCCACGTCGTCGAGATCGCGAGCCCCGAACTCGGCGCCGCGCTGCTCGGCCGCAAGTCGACGCGCTATGTCGCGACCGCGGCGCTCGTCACCAATATGGCGGTGCATTTCAAATGGGGCCGCGAAGGCTCGCTCGCATGGGTGACATCGCTCAATAGCGGCCTCCCGGTTGCGGGCGCCGAAATCCGCGTCACCGACGCCTGCACCGGCCGCCTGCTCGCGCGCGGCACCGCCGACAAGGCGGGCCGTCTCGCCTTCGCGGGCGGGCTGCCGCAGCCCGAAACCTATTCGAGCTGCGAAGAAACGCCCGATCCGTCGAAGAGCGAAGGCCACGCATTGATGGTCTCTGCGCGCGCGGGCGACGATTTCAGCTTCACGCTCACCGACTGGGGCAACGGCATCCGCCCCTATGACTTCGACCTCCCCTATGGCTGGTCGGAGCGCAACGACATCCTCCACACAATCTTCGACCGCGCGCTCGTGCAGGCGGGTGAGACGGTGCATATGAAGCACATCCTGCGCCGCCCCGTCGGCCTCGGCTTCCGCACCCCCGAACCGCTCGCGGGCAAGCTCCGCCTCGTCCACCGCGGCTCGGATACCGAATTCGAAATGCCCTTCAGCATTGCCGCAACCGGCAGCGGCGAGACGGTGTGGAACGTCCCCGCCTCGGCCCCGATGGGCGATTACGAGCTCGTCTTCGTCACCAAGGACAAGGATGGCGAGGACAAGACGATCTGGTCGGGCCAGTCGGTCAAGGTCGACGAATATCGCCTGCCGACGATGAAGGCGACGATCACCGGCCCGAAGACCGCGCTCGTGCGCCCCGCCGCGGTGCCGCTGAGCCTTTTTGTCGGCTATCTCTCGGGCGGCCCCGCGCCGAACATTCCGGTCGAACTGCGCACCAATTTCCGTTCAAGCTGGTCGCCGCCCGAGGATTACAAGGATTGGGATTTCGACGGCCAGCCGGTGAAGGAAGGCGTCGTCCAGCTCGACGACAGCGGCGACGAACCCGGCGCCGAACTGCCGCTCGCGCGCTCGGTGCCGCTGAAGCTCGACGCCAATGGTGCCGCGACGACCAATGTCACGGTCGACCAGCCGATCACCGAACCGACGCTGATGGCGGCCGAAATGGATTATGAGGACGCGAATGGCGAGACGCTGACGTCGAGCCGCCGCATCACGCTTTACCCGTCGGCCGTGCGTCTCGGGCTCAAGACCGACGGCTGGCTGATGCGCGACAATGACCTCCGCCTCAATTTCATCGCGCTCGATCTCGACGGCAAGCCGATTGCGGGTCAGCGCGTGCAGGTCGCGCTCTATAACCGCGAGATCATCACCGCGCGGCGCCGCCTGATCGGCGGCTTCTACGCCTATGACAACCAGATGCGCACGACCAGGCTCGATGCGACATGCAGCGCGACCACCGACAAGCTCGGCCGCGCGAGCTGCGCGATGGCGCCGGGCATCTCGGGCGAGGTCACCGTCGTCGCGACGACGCTCGACGAGGGTGGCAACGAAGCGCGCGCGGTGCGCTCGGTGTGGCTCGCGGGCGACGACGACTGGTGGTTCGGCGGCGACAATGGCGACCGCATGGACGTGATCGCCGAAAAGCCGCGCTATGCCGCGGGCGACACCGCGAACTTCCAGGTCCGCATGCCGTTCCGCGAAGCGACCGCGCTCGTCACCGTCGAACGCGAAGGCGTGTTGTCGAGCTTCGTCGTGCCGCTCAAGGGCACCAACCCCGTCGTGAAGGTCAAGCTCCCCGCGACCTACGCCCCCGACGTTTATGTCTCGGTGATGGCGGTGCGCGGGCGCGTCACCGGCGAGGAAAGCTGGTTCCGCAAGATGAAACGCGCGGTCGGCTTCAAGATCGAGAATAGCGAGGGCGCCCCGCCGACCGCGCTCGTCGACCTTGCGAAACCGAGCTACCGCATGGGCATCGCGCGCATCAAGGTCGGCTGGGAAGGTCACCAACTCGGCGTCAAGGTGAAGGCCGACAAGGAGAAATATTCGGTCCGCGAAACCGCGAAGGTCGCGATCGAGGTCAAGACCCCGGGCGGCAAGGCGCCGAAAAACGCCGACGTCGCCTTCGCCGCGGTCGACGAGGCGCTGCTCCAGCTCGCCCCCAACGAAAGCTGGCAGGTCATCGACGCGATGATGGGCGAACGCACGCTCGATGTGCTCACCTCGACCGCGCAGATGCAGGTGGTCGGCAAGCGCCATTATGGCCGCAAGGCGCTCGAACCCGGCGGCGGTGGCGGCGGCGACCTGTCGGGCCTGACGCGCGAGGATTTCCGCCCCGTCTTGCTGTGGAAGGGCAATGTTCCGCTCGACGCCAAGGGCCGCGCGACGGTCGACGTGCCGCTGTCCGACAATCTCTCGGGCTTCCGCCTCGTCGCGATCGCGACCGACGGATCGCAATATTTCGGCACCGGTGAGACGACTGTCCGCACCGTGCAGGATCTCGGCGTCTTCGCCGGCATGCCCGAACTGGTGCGCACCGGCGATACCTATGACGCGCGCTTCACGCTGCGCAACGGCACCGACAAGGAAATGACCGTCACCGCGACCCCGACGCTGTCGCCCGCCGTCGCGACCGCGCCGCCGCTCACCGTCACTATTCCGGCGGGCGGCGCGGTGCCGATCAGCTGGTCGATGACCGCGCCCGAGACCACCGGTCCGATCGAATGGACCGTCGAGGCGGCGCAAAAGGGCGGCAAGGCCCGCGACCGCCTCGTCTTCGAACAGACGGTCGAACCCGCGGTGCCGGTCGAAACCTGGGCCGCGAGCCTCTTCCGCGTCGGCCCGAACACGACGCTGCCGATCGCCATCCCCGCGGGCGCGCTGCCCGGGGGCTACGTCGATATCGCGCTCGCCGGCACGCTCGCGCCGCCGCTCACCGGCGTGCGCGACTATATGAGCGCCTATCCCTACACCTGCTTCGAACAGCAGACGTCGCGCGCGGTGGCGCTCGGCGATGTCGGACGCTGGCAGGCGCTCGCGGGGGCGATGCCGACCTATCTCGATGACGACGGGCTGCTCCGCTACTGGCCGAACGAACGGATGGAAGGATCGATCGAGCTCACCGCCTATGTGATGAGCGTGACCGCCGCGAACGGCTTCGCGGTCCCCGAGGCGTCGAAAGCCAAGATGGTCAAAGCCTTGCAAGCGGTCGTCGAAGGGCGCCTGACGCGCAAGGGCTATGGCCCGTGGGATATCCGCCCCGTGCGCATCGCCGCGCTCGCCGCGCTCGCCCGCAACAACGCCTCGAGCGCAAGCCTCGTCGCCGCGATCGACGTCGCGCCGGTCGACATGGCCACCGGCACGCTCGCCGACTGGCTCGTCGCGATCGAAAAGACGCCGGGCGTGCGGAATGCCCCCGCGCTGCGCACCGCGGCCGAGGCCGAACTGCGCAAACGCCTCGTCTATGAAGGCACGCGCCTCGACCTCGTCGACGATGCCAAGGCGCCCTGGTGGATGATGACCAGCGGCGACGAAATGGCGATCAAGGCATTGGAAGCCGTACTCGGCCGCAAAGGCTGGGAGGATGACGCGGGCAAGCTGATGGTCGGCGTCGCACAGCGCCAGCGCAAAGGCCATTGGGACACCACCCCCGCCAACGCCTGGGGCGCGGTCACCGTCCGCCGCTTCGCCGACCTCTATCCGGCCAGCGCGATCACCGGCGTCACCAACATCGGCCTCGCGGGCGGCACCGCCTCGCAAAGCTGGCCGCTTCCGACCGAACCCGTGTCGCCGCTCCGCGTCGCGCTGAACGCCGCGACGATGAGCCTGAAGCATGAAGGCACCGGCGCGCCATGGGCCACCGTCAGCGTCAAGGCCGCGGTCCCGCTCAAGGAACCGCTCAACGCGGGTTACCGTATCAAGCGCTCGGTCAGCATCGTCAAGGCGGCGAACAAGGACCGCCTGACGCGCGGCGATGTGATCAAGGTGCGGATCGAGGTCGTCGCGGCCGCCGGCCGGACGTGGGTCGTGATCAACGATCCGATCGCGCCGGGCGCGACGATCGTCGGCAACCTCGGCGGCCAGTCCGAAATGCTGGCCGAACAGGCCAGCGGATCGGGCGCGCAGCCGAGCTATGTCGAGCGCGGCAAGGACAGCTGGCGCGGCTATTTCGGCTGGATGCCCGCAGGCACCCATGCGGTCGAATATGTCGTGCGGCTCAACGGCTCGGGCCGCTTCACCCTGCCGCCGACGCGCGTCGAGGCGATGTATTCGCCCGCGATCCGCGGCCAGTGGCCGAACGCGCCGATCACGGTGGCGAGCGTGGGGCAGTGATGGCTTCACACGTTCACGCCACCCTATCCATGCGTCCCCGCGAAGGAGCATCGGGTCGGATCGTCCCCCGGACGATCCTTGAACATGCGGGGCATGTTCAACCCGATACTGACCCATCTCCGGTGGGTTCGAACTCGCTCCGGCGGGAGATGGGCTCCCGCCTTCGCGGGAGCACGCGCTAATTTAGCCGATGGATTTATCCCGCAAACGCCGCTGGCGCGACATTCTCGCATGGACCGCGCTCGGCCTGCTCGTCCTCGTCACCATCGCCCACCTCCTCACCCGACCGCCCGCGATGCCCGCCTTCGACGCGGTCCGTGCCGACTGGAAGCCCAGCGAAGCCTGGCTCTACGACCGCGATGGCCAATTGCTCGACAGCGAACGCGTCAATTTCGAACGCCGCCGCCTCGCGTGGGTGCCGCTCAGGGACATTAGCCCCGCCGTCCGCACCGCCGTGGTGCAAAGCGAGGATCGCCGCTTCTGGTCGCACGGCGGGGTCGACTGGCTTGCGATCACAAGCGCCGTCCGCGCGCGCCTGACGATGTTGGGGGGGACCGGCGACCGCTCGCGCGGTGCCTCGACGCTTGCGATGCAGCTCGCCGCCTTTCTCGACCCCAGCCTCGCGCAGCCCGGCAAGCGCGACTGGCGCACCAAGCTCCGCCAGATGCGCGCCGGACAGGCGCTCGCGGCAAACTGGTCGCACGAGCAGATGCTCGAAGCCTATTTCAACCTCCTCCCCTTGCGCGGCGAGGCGCAGGGTATCGGTGCCGGCGCGCAAAGCCTGTTCGGCAAGAAGCCCGCCGAGCTAAACCGCACCGACGCCGCGCTCTTCGCCGGACTCCTCCCCAATCCCGCCGCAGGCGCCGAGGCGCTCGGCCGCCGCGCCTGCCGTGTCGCGCAAGCGAAGGACTGCACCGCAATCCGCGCCGCCGCCGCAACGCTCGTCTCGGGCGAGCACGCCGCGCGCTTCGATCCGGGGCTCGCCCCCCACCTCGCGGTCCGCCTGCTCGACCAGCCCGGCAAGCGCGTCACCACCACCATCGACCGCCGCATCCAGACCGCCGCGATCGTCGCGCTGCGCCGCCAGCTCGCGGGCCTGGGCTCGGACCGCGTGCGCGACGGTGCGGTCGTCGTGCTCGACAACGCCTCCGGCGAAGTGCTCGCCTATGTCGGCGGCGTCGGCCTCAAATCGACCGCATCGCAAGTCGACGGCGCCAACGCGCGGCGGCAGGCGGGCTCGACCTTGAAACCGCATCTCTATGCGCAGGTGATCGAACATGGCTGGCTCACTGCGGCGTCGATCCTCGACGACAGCCCGGTCCAGCTCGACACCGCCTCGGGCCTCTATGTCCCCAAAAACTACGACCACAGCTTCAAGGGCCCGGTCAGCGTCCGCCACGCACTCGCCAGCTCGCTCAACGTCCCCGCCGTCCGCGCGCTCGTCATCGACGACGTCCAGCAATTCCGCGACCGCCTCTGGGCCTTGGGCTACCACGGCCTCGTCGAGGACGGCGAATATTACGGCTTCAGCCTCGCGCTCGGCTCGGCCGAAGTGTCGCTCGTCGAACAAGCGAACGCCTTTAGAACTTTCTCCAATATTGGCCGCTGGTCGCCCGTACATTTCTTGGCCGGCGAAAAAACGGAAGATTCCCGTCAGATCGTCAGCCCTGCCGCCGCTTTCATCGTCGGCGACATCCTCGCCGACGCTTCCGCCCGCACCGATGCCTTCGGCGCCGACAGCGCGCTCCGCCTCCCCTTCTGGGCCGCCGCCAAGACCGGCACGTCGAAAGGCATGCGCGACAATTGGTGCATCGGCTGGTCCGACCGCTTCACCGTCGCCGTGTGGGTCGGCAATCTCGAGGGCGATTCGATGCGCGCGGTCTCGGGCACCTCGGGCGCCGCGCCGGTGTGGCGCGACGTGATGCTCGCGCTCCACGCCGGTAGCCCCGGCAGGGCACCCGCGATGCCCGCGGGCGTCGAGGCGCGCCAGATTACGCTTTCGGGCACCCGCGAACCCCCGCGCCGCGAATATTTCCTCCGCGGCACCGCGCAAACCGAAATGGCGGCCGCGCCGCAGGCCGCGCGCCGCCCGCGTATAACCAGCCCGGTCAGCGGCAGCGTCTATGCGCTCGACCCCGACATCCCGATCGACCGTCAGCGGCTCGCAGTCATCGTCAGCGGATCGGTGACCGGATACCGCCTGATCCTCGACAAAAAGACGCTCGGCGATGCCGATGCTGGACAGCAAATCCTGCCGCGCCCCGGCGTCCATATGCTGACGCTGGTTGATCCAGGCGGCCGAATGATTGACCGAGTGCGCTTTACCGTACGGTAAGCGGCCCTGGTCCGCGTCGAATGCCGCGCGGGACCCATGAAATTAAGTTGCGCTGACGCGTGGAGCGTCTAGTCTGCCCCGCCATGAGACGGGCGGCAGTTCAGCCGCCCCCAAGGGGATGACTATGTTATTTGACCGCGTAAAGCCGTTGGATGCCATTTTGGCGACAGCGGAAAAAAAGTCGCTTACGCGCACGCTCGGCGCCTTTCAGCTCACCATGCTGGGGATCGGCGCCGTGATTGGAACGGGGATTTTCGTTTTGACCGCCGAGGCCGCGCAAAAGGCCGGCCCGGGCATGATGATCAGCTTCATCATCGCCGGCTTCGTCTGCGCCTTCGCCGCGCTCTGCTACGCCGAAATGGCCTCGATGGTCCCCGTATCGGGCTCGGCCTATACCTATAGCTACGCCGTGATGGGCGAACTCATCGCATGGATGGTCGGCTGGGCGCTGATCCTCGAATATGCGGTCGCCGCCGGCGCCGTTTCGGTCGGCTGGTCGGGCTATGTCGTCGGGCTGATCGAACATGCGTTCAGTATCGACATACCCTCGGCATGGGTGCTCGGGCCGTTCGACGGCGGGATGATCAACCTGCCGGCGATGTTCATCGCGGGCGTCGTGACTATGCTGCTCGTCATCGGCACGCGCGAATCGGCGACGATCAACGCGATCCTCGTCGTCATCAAGGTCGCCGCGCTGACGCTCTTCATCATCCTCGCGGTTCCCGTGATGAACATGGAGAATTTCGAACCCTTCGCACCGCTCGGCATCGGCGGCATCGGCGCCGCCGCAGCGTCGATCTTCTTCGCCTATGTCGGCTTCGACGCGGTCTCGACCGCGGCCGAGGAAACCAAGAACCCGCAGCGCAACATGCCGATCGGCCTGATCGGCAGCCTTGCGATCTGCACCATCTTCTACCTGCTCGTCGCCGCCGGCGTCATCGGCTCGGTCGGCGCACAGCCGGTCGGCATCGATGCCGCCGCGGGTCATGCGCTCGAACCCGGCAGCCGCGAACTCGCCGCCGCGTGCGGTGCGATCGGCGATCAGGCGGTGGTCTGTTCGAAGGAAGCGCTGGCGTGGACGCTGCGTGAAATCGGCTGGCCGCAGATCGGCAACCTGATCGGCCTCGCTGCCGGTCTCGCGCTGCCGTCGGTCATCCTGATGATGATGTTCGGCCAGACCCGCATCTTCTTCGTGATGAGCCGCGACGGTCTGCTCCCGCAGGCCTTCTCGAAGATCCATCCGAAGTTCAACACGCCGCACGTGATCACGATCATCACGGGCATCGCGGTCGCGCTGTTCGCCGCCTTCTTCCCTGTCGGGCAGCTGGCGAACATCTCGAACTCGGGCACGCTCTTCGCATTCGCCGCGGTGTCGATCGCGGTGATGGTGATCCGCAAGACCGATCCCGGCCGCCATCGTCCGTTCAAGACGCCGCTGATCTATCTCACGGCGCCGATCGCGATCGCGGGCTGTCTGTATCTCTTCTTCAACCTCGACCAGAAGAGCATCAACCTCTTCCTGATCTGGGCGGGTATCGGCCTCGTCGTCTACTTCGCCTACAGCCGCTCGCGCAGCCATGTAGGTCAGGGACATATCGAGGTACACGAGGACGACCCCGACGCACCGCCGCCGCCCGTTCCGCCGGCCCCGTCGTTCAACTGACGGTTCAAATGATGCTAAGGGAAAGGGGGCTTCGGCCCCCTTTCTTTTTGGCCGGTGCATCGAACAAGTCCGCTAACGACCGGTTGCGGACGTTCGATATTCCCGTGTGGCGATGCAATGCCTGCTTAGACTATCTCGGCGCGAGCGCTTCGGAAATGCTCGCTCTATGTTCTGGACAGTATTCAGAAAGCTCGTGGAGGTCGTTCAAAGGGAACGACATCAAGAGCTGAAATCTTAAATGCTGTGGTGGAGGCAATGCGCCAGATATGATTTGCTCGCGGTCGATCAAGCTGCCGCAAACGCCCAATTTTAGACGCTCGCGGTCTGGGGAAGTTTCGAAAGCCACATTTAAATTGCTTACGCTTCTGCTTCCCGTTCCGTCACGTCCGGCGGCCCCACCGTACCAATACATTTGACCGAGATCATGGCCACTTTCACAGTGCTCGAAACTGCTATCCTTGAGCGCCGACAACAGCATGTCGGGGGTGACTCTTAGAAGAAAATGCGGTCCAGGATCACGAATAAACCAGTGATCGAGAACGCCTTGCTCCACTCGATCTATCTTCAGCACTGTCGGGAAAAGCGCGACCGATGCGAAGTCATAGTCCGTTTGACGATCATCAATGGTCAAATTTGCACCGTGAATTATCATCTCGCGACGCTAGCCCATCCCAAGCAAACTTCGCAAGCTGTGCGGCTGGATCTGTGCGCTGCTTAAACGCACATCGACTGGTGGGTTCCGTGTCCGCTCACCACCCCAAAGCGGACGGACGTCGGCTCAAGCCGACAGGGCCGCTAATAAGGCGATTTCGGTGCCGTTCCCGGCCGGGTGAACAGCTTGCCGCGCTCGGCCCAGAAGACGAGCGCGAGACCGACCACCGCGCTGATCAGGAAAGCATAGGCCAGCGGCAGCGTCGTGCCGTCATATTGCTGGCCGATCGTCGCGCCGACGGTCGCCGCGAGCAGCGTCTTGGCAAAGCTCTGATACGACGAGGCGACGCCCGCCATATGGCCGAAATCCTCCATCGCGATCGACCCGAAATTGCTGCCGATAAAGCCGACGAGCCCGACGTTGACCATCATCAAAGCGGTGAACATCCAGAGCGTCTCGACCCCGCTCAGCGCCGCGACGATCTGCAGGATTGAGGTCGCCATGAAAGCGAAGACCGCCGACTGCGACACGCGCCGCGCGCCGAAACGCTCGACGATCGCGGCGTTCGAGAAATTGGCGATCGCGATCCCCACCGCGACGCACGCAAAGATCAGCGGGAACATCTCCTGCGCGCCGAACACCTCGGAAATGATCTGCTCGCTGCTGTTGAGATAGCCGTACAGCGCGCCCTGCATCATCCCCGACGCGATCATATAGCCCGCGGCGCGGCGATGCCGCGTGACCGTCGCCCAGCCCGCGATCATCGTCTTGAGGTCGAGCGGCCGCACGTCGGCGGGATCGAGCGTCTCGGGAAGGCGGCGCAGCCAAAGCAGCATGACGATCGACATCAGCGCGAGCACGACGAAGATCGCACGCCAGCCCGCCACCGCGGCGATCCCGGCGCCGATCGTCGGCGCGATAATCGGCACGATCATAAAGACGAGGAAGATCAGCGACAGCCGTTTCGCCATCGCATCGCCCGCGAACAGGTCGCGGATCACCGCGACGACGATGACGCCGAGCGCCGCGCTGACCAGCCCGTGGATGAAACGCAGCACGAGCAGCATCGCGAAACTCGTCGCCAGCCCGCACCCGATCGCGAGCGCGAGATAGGCGAACAGCGCGGGGACGAGCACGCCCTTGCGCCCGAACCGGTCCGACAGCGGGCCGTACAGCAGCGAGCCGAAGCCGATGCCGAGCAGGTAGATCGAAATGATATGCTGGCGATCATTGGCGACGGTGACACCCAGCGCCTCGCCGATCGCGGGCAGTGCGGGCAGCATCGAATCGATGGCGAGCGCGTTGAGCGCCATGACCATCGCCATCATGACCACCATCTCACGGTCGCCCGGCAGGCTCCGTTGGGGGGATTGGGCCGGCTTGTGCATGGCGGCAGCCTATGCGCCCATGCCGCCGCTTTGGATAGCCCCCCAATGGTCCGCGGAGCCAAAGGGCATTGCTATGCAACGCAAAAGGGCCGCCCGCTCCCCTTACAGGAGCGGACGGCCCTTCGCTTTTCGTGCCTGGCGGCTCAGCCCTGGCGGGTGCCGGTCATCGCCATCGAACCGAACGCACCGGCCTTGATCGTGCCGGTCAGCGCGTCGCCGTCGATCGTCGCTTCGCATTCGAGCGTCATCGGCATCGGCACCTTCATGTTCATGGTCCAGGTCAGCTTGTTGCCGTCGACCTTGCCATTTTCGACATCGAGCGAACCCATCGCGCCGGCGTTCTGGCCGGTGAAGCCGCCGCCGTCGCTATTCACGGTGAAAACCGACTTCTGGTCGCCCATCGGCGACTTGGTTACGCAATCATAGCTGCCATCGACTTGGGACATATGGGCTCTCCTTACTGAAACTGATGTTAGTTATCGAGGGACACCGTTTCCACCGGCAGACCCAATCCGTCAAGCTGCGGTTTTACGACCGCGGCATCGCCGACGACGACATAGACCAGACCGTCGGTGCTGAGCGCCTTGCGCGCCGCCGCGTCGATTTCGGCCGCGGTCATCGCTTCATAGGTCGCGGGCAGCGTTTCGTAATAATTGTCGGGGCGGCCGAACTTGACGATCTGCCGGATTCCGCCGAGCACGTCGCCCGAGGTTTCGAAGCTGCCGGGCAGTTCGCGGACGCTGCCGTTGATCGTGCGTTCGAGCTCTTCCTTCGTCACGCCCTTGTCGCCGAGGAAGCTTTTGAGATCGCTCTGCAGCTCCTTGATCGAATCGCCCGTGCGGTCGGCCTGCACCGGCGCCGCAGCGATCCAGGTCAGCCGGTCCTGATCGCCCGAAATGCGGCTGCGCACGCCATAGGACCAGCCCTTGGTCTCACGGAGATTCGTGTTGAAGCGCGAGAGGAAGTTGCCGCCGAAAATATCGTTCGCCGAGCGCAACACTTCGAGCTCGTCGCCGCCCTTGGCGTCGAGAACCTTGCCTGCGAGGATCACGGACTGCGGCGACTTCGGCCGGTCGAACAGCAGGATGCGCGGCTTCGGCGCCGGGATCGCGATCTCGAAATGCTTGACCGGCTTCGCGGTCGCGGGCGACTGCCATTGACCGAGCGTCGTATCGAGCTGCTTCTTCACTTCGGCGAGCGTCGTGTCGCCCACGACGAAGATGCGCGCATTGTCGGGACGGATCCACGCCGAATGGAAGGCCGCAAGCTGGCCCTGCGTCACCGCCGCCACCGATTTCGCATTGCCCAGGCCCGACGGCGGGATACCATAGGGATGGTCGGCGCCGTACAGCACCGGCGTCAATATGCGCGAAGCGATCGCGTTCGGATTGTTGAGTTCGGACTTCAGCCGGTTGAGCTGCTGCGCGCGCACCCGTTCGAGCTCCTTGGCATCGAACGCCGGATTGCGGATATAGTCGGCGAGCAGGCTCAGCGAGGCGCCGAGGTTCGGTTTCAGCGCGAACAGGCTGAACACCGTTTCGTCGGCATTGGCGGTCGCGTCGATCTGCGCGCCGAGCCGTTCCTTCGCTTCGGCAAAGGCGATCGAATCGAGGCTCGTCGTGCCCTCGTCCATCAGGCTGAGCATCAGCGACTGGGTGCCCAATGCGTTGTGCGGATCGGCGGCATAGCCCGCGTCGAAGCTGACCGCGACATTGACTGTCGGCACCGTCGTGCGGCGCGCGAAAACGACCTCGACGCCGTTTTTCAGCTTGGTGCGTTCGATCGCGGGAAAATCGAGCGCCTTGAGGTCGGCGACCGCCGGCAGCTGCGAACGGTCGGCGAACGACGACACGCCGCCGGTATCGGGCCCGACATCGCCGAGCGCGTCATTCCAGTAACGGTCGGGCTGGATCGGCTCAGCCACCTTGCCGCCCGTCACCGCGCCGCCGCGATTTTCGCCGCCCTCGGTCCGCTCGCCGGGGGTATAGGTCAGCGAGAAGGCCGGGCGCGAAAGCCATTTGTTGGCGACCGCCTTCACCTGTTCGGGGGTCGCCTTCGCCATGCGGTCGAGCTCGACCTTATAATAAGCCGGATTGTTCGAATAGAGCGCGCCCTCGGCCAGCGTCACCGCCTTGCCGCCGAAACCGCCGACCGATTCGAGCCCGGAGATCGTGCCCGCCAGATAGCTTGCCGCGGTCCGCTGCAACTCGTCCGCGGTCGGCCCGCTGGCGAGGAAGCTCGCGATTTCGGCGTCGAGCCGCGATGCGACGAGCTTGGGGTCGACGCCCGGCTTCACATCGGCCTGCACCAGCAATATGCCGGCATCCTCGAACGGCTGCGCCGCCGCCGACACGCTCACCGCGACCGGGTCCTTGCGCACCAGCGCATTGTCGAGCCGCGACGACGACAGGCCTCCGAGCACGCCCATCGCCATCTGCAGCGGCACCGCCTCGGGATCGTTGAGGCCGGGGATCGCCCACATGCGATAGATGCGCGTCGTCGGAACGAGATCCTTGACCTCTTTCGCCAGCGGCGCGGGCAGCGTTGGGATCGACGTCTTCGGCGCCGCGATTTCGGGCCCGCGGGGGATGTCGCCGAACCATTCCTGCACCTTGGCTTTCGCGGTCGTGACATTCACGTCGCCTGCGAGCACCAGCACCGCATTGTTCGGGCCGTAATTGTCGGTGAACCATTTTTTCACGTCGCCGAGGCTCGCCGAGTTGAGGTCGCCCATCGAACCGATCGTGCTGTGGTGATAGGGGTGCCCGGTCGGGAAGAGATTTTCGAAAATCTCGTAGCGCAGCAGGCCATAGGGATTATTGTCGCCCTGCCGCTTCTCGTTCTGGACGACGCCGCGCTGGTTATCGAGCTTTTCTTGCGTCACCGCGCCGAGCAGATGCCCCATGCGGTCGCTTTCGAGGAACAATGCGCGGTCGAGCGCGCCCGTCGGCACCGTCTCGAAATAATTGGTGCGGTCGACGTTGGTCGTCCCGTTGCTGTCGGTCGCGCCGACCTGTTGCAGCGGCTCGAAGAAATCGCCGGGCGAATTTTCGGACCCGTTGAACATCAGATGTTCGAACAGATGCGCAAAGCCCGTCTTGCCCTTGGGCTCATGCTTCGACCCGACGCGATACCACACCGATACCGCGACGACGGGCGCCTTGCGATCCTCGTGCACGATCACGCGCAGGCCGTTGTCGAGCGTGAAGGCCTGATAAGGAATATCGACCGCCTTCACGAGGTCCGCGATCGGTGCAGGGTTCGCGGCCTTCGCCTTGGCGAACGCGGGGCCCGCGGCGACAAGCGACGTGGTCACCGCCAGGGCGAGGGCGAAACGATGGAAACGGGGCATGAAAATCCTCTTGTTCGGATGCTGGCCTCAGGCCTGCTTAGGTCCGAGTGCCGGACGGCACTGTATCAATGGTTTAGGACAGCGTTCCCCGGCTTTCAAGGCCGATAGAAGCGCGCGCCGCTCGCTTTCAGCGCCGCCGGATCGAACAGCACGGGCTTGAGCTTATGCGCCACGAACAGCGGCGCCTGATCGTTATAATGCGGGCTGTCCGGCCGCGTCGTCGCCGACCCGAAGGGCTGGATCGATTCCGACCGCACCCGACCCTCGGCATCCCATGTCACGAACATGATGAAGCTGTCGCCGTGGCGCACCTTCAGCCGCCCGTCGGGTTCGGCGTCCCACAAGGTCGACGCGCGCACCGTGTCGTTGCCGCCGTCGAGCGGCAGGTCGACGCGGTTCGCGCCCTCGCCGTGCCGCAATCGCAATACGGTCCCGAGCTTCGGATCGAGCCCGTCGAAATGCTCCTGCAGATGCGCGACCGTCTCTTTCAGCACGGTGCGCGGATCGGGCGCGGCGCGGCGCTGGTAATGGCTGCCGTTCGCGGGGCGAAGCACCATCAGCGCCAGCGCATCGCCCTTCCCCCTGCCGTCGAGGTTCCAGTCCCACTGGCGCAGAAGTTTTTGCGCCTGCGCGAGCGCCGGGTCGCCCTTTGTGTCGAGCGCGAGCAGGCGGTTCATCCACGCCTTCGCATAGCCCGTCTTCGCATAGGCGGTGTCATATTTGATCGCCTTGAGCCGCGCTTCATCGATCTGTCCCGACGCCTCGAACAGGGTGATCAGCCGGGTGGCGCGATTGGTCATATCGTCCTCGATCCCGAGCAAGGGCGAAAAGGCCGCGGCGTCGAGTTCGTCGCCCGGCCCCGCCGCGACCCACGGCGTGTTGTTCGCGTTCATCACATAGCCCGAGCGCGGGTTGACGAGCGCGGGCACGCGGTCGAACGGCAAGGTCTTCGTCCACAAATCCGCCGACGTGTCGCCGGGCAGCACGCCGCGCCAGTTGAACCCCGGCTGGCGATCGGGGAACATCGCATTATAGAAAAGCCCGATATTGCCCTTCGCATCGGCGTAGATGAAATTGGTCGCGGGCACGCCCTGCCCCGCCATCGCGGCACGCCATTCGGCGAAGCTCTTCGCCTTGTTCAGCCGGTAATATTGGGTGACCATATTCGCCTGGTTGATCCCCGCGTAGCGGATCGCGAAGGCGCCCTTTTCATTCTTCACCACCGGCCCGTGGACCGAGCGCCATATGGTGCGCGGGATCGGCAGCACGAACGGCCCGACCTTGACCTTCAGCCAGATTCGCTTTTCCTCGAGTGGCCGCCACTGGCCATCGAAGCGGTAGTTCTCGCCGCTCTCGTCGAGGGTCAGCTTGTAGACATCGATCAGATCGGGCCGGTTCACCGTGTTCGTCCAGCCGAGATATTTATTGTGGCCGAGGAACGGATAGGGCGAGCCGGGGAAGTTCGCACCCGCGAAATCCCAGCCTTCCTCCGAATGGACGACGAGTTCGTACCAGGCGACGCCGCCCGTCCATGGCTGATGCGAGTTCGACACGAGCCGCGTCGCGCCATCGGTCGAGCGCGCGGGCGCGACCGCCATGCCGTTCGATCCATTGTCGGCCGGATCACGGCCGACCGGCGTCAAACTATCGGCGGGATCGGTCCCGACCGGGGTCAGCTCGCGCGGAACCAGCTTGCCCGCCCGATCGAGCGCGGGGCCGCCCTCGCGCCCGATCTCCTTGTCCTCGACGAGCGACCCCAGCACCGAATCGAGCCCGAAGAAGAAGGGCGAGCGCAGCACGAAACCCGCGACGACATCCTCGCCGGTCGCGGGGAACAGCCCCGACAGGCGCACCTCATCGGGATGCTTCTCCGCATAATGGTTGAGCCCCGCGGCATAAGCGGTGAACAGCGCCCTGACATCGGCGGGCAGCCGCGGCCAGTCGCGCGCCGTCGCCGCGCGGACGCCCAGCAATGCCTCGGCATAATCGATCTTCGCGCCATCCTCGCCGAGCATCGCCCCCGCCCGGCCGCGCGTCATCGCCAGCACTTCCTGTAAGGTCGAGAAATCGTCCTCGGCGTGCGCATAGGCCACGCCGTACGCGACATCGGCGTCGGTCTTGCCGAAGATATGCGGCACGCCGAATTTGTCGCGCGCGATGCGAACGTCGGTGGGCTTGAAGGCGGGCGCGGCGGGCGTTTCGGTGGTCAGCGGCTCCCAGAGCGCGAGCGAGGCGGCGGTGAGCACCAGCAGGGCCAAAAATCCCAGCAAAATCCGTCGCAGCATCTCTGGTCCTCTTCGGCGCGTCGCCCGCAGGGCTATGTGACGGGCATGTCGTCCGATGGCAAGCGACTGTCGTTCGTCGAGCCGGATTTGCGGGCGGGCGGCACATGGCTATGCAGGGCACAGGTCATTGAACAACGGGGATTATCGAAAAATGCGCATGAAAAGCCTGCTCCTTTCCGCCTGCCTGTCGCTCGCTCTCGCGCCCGCCGCGATGGCGCAGTCCGTCGTTACCGGGTCGGGCGTCGCGCCCGCGACCGCCGCGAACAGCGCCGAACGCGCCATCGGCTTTGCGACGAGCGCGCCCGCAGGCGCCGCACTCGTCGTCGTGATGAACGGCGCCACGCTGCCGCCGCTCGACGGGATCGCGCTTGGCAGCGGCGAACGCCAAGCCGTCACCGCGGCGATTGCCGCGGCAGGTTTCGACGGCAAGGCGGGTTCGACGCTGTCCTTGCGCGGCATCGGGACGCATCCGCGCATCCTGCTCGTCGGCGCGGGCGGGACCCCGTCGTCGCTCGCGCTCGCCGAAGCCGGCGGCAAGGCGGCGCAGGAGCTGAAAAGCGAAGCGCAGCCGGTGGCGATTGCCGGCGCCTTCGGCGACACGTCGGCCGCCGATGTCGCCTATGGCTTCGCGCTCGGCCAATATCGCTTCGACCGGTACAAGACCGTCGACAAAAAGGCGCCGCCGACGGGCGCGGTGACGCTCGTGGGCGCAAACCCCGCCGCCGCCGAGGCCGCCTTTACCGGCCGCTGGAAGCCGCTTGCCGAGGGCGTGCGCCTGTCGCGCGATCTCGCCAACGAACCCGCGAACGTCATCTATCCCGAAAGCTTCGTCGCGCGCGTGCGCGAGGCGTTCGGCAATACCCCGGGGGTCAGCATCGAAGTGCTCGACGAGGCGGCGATGCGCAAGCTCGGCATGGGCACGCTCGTCGGCGTCGGTCAGGGCAGCCCGCGCGGGTCGCGGCTGCTGGCGGTGCGCTATCGCGGCGCGGGGGCTCCGGCGGCACCGACAGCCTTCATCGGCAAGGGCATCACCTTCGATTCGGGCGGCATCTCGCTGAAGCCCGGCGCGGGGATGTGGGACATGAAGGGCGACATGTCGGGCGCCGCCTCGGTGATCGGCGCCGCGCTGTCGCTCGCGAAATCGCGCGCGCCGGTGCATGTCGTCGCGGTCGCCGCGCTCGCCGAAAACATGCCCGACGGCAACGCCCAGCGCCCCGGCGACGTCACCCGCACCATGTCGGGCAAGACGATCGAGATGCTCAACGCCGACGCCGAAGGCCGTCTCGTCCTCGCCGACGCCAATGAATATATCGCGCAGACATACAAACCGCGCGCGATCGTCAATATCGCGACGCTCACCGGGTCGATCGTTGGCGCGCTCGACGATCAATATGCCGGGCTGTTCGCGCGCGACGAAAAGCTCGCCGCCGCGCTCCTCGCCGCGGGAACCGCGAGCGGCGAGGAATTGTGGCGCATGCCGCTCCACAAAAATTACGCCGAGAAGCTCAAATCCGACATCGCCGACATCCGCAACATCGCGCCGAGCCAAGGACCGGGCGCCAGCCTCGGCGCGCACGTCATCGGCTTTTTCGTCGACGAAGCGACCCCGTGGGCCCATCTCGACATCGCCGGGGTGAATCAAGCCGACAAGGCGACCTCGCTCGTCCCCAAGGGCATGACGGGTTTCGGCGTCCGCCTGCTCGACCAATTGGCGCGTAGCGGGGAATAAAAGACGCCCGTGCCCCTGCGAAGGCAGGGGCCCATCTCCGGTCGGCGCCAGATTGAACCGGCCGGAGATGGATCCCCGCCTTCGCGGGGACACGGGGTTTTGGCGGGAACAGTATGAGCGCTCTTGTGTTGCCAAAAAGCAACACTATCTTGCCTGACGAGAAAGGGGCTTATCCAGAATGAACCTCGAAAAATTTACCGACCGCGCCAAGGGTTTCCTGCAGGCGGCGCAGACGATCGCAATCCGCATGAACCATCAGCGGATTTCGCCCGAGCATATCGGGAAAGCGCTGCTCGAAGACAATGAAGGCATGGCCGCGGGCCTGATCGCAAAGAGCGGCGGCGACGCGAAGCGCGCGGTCGCCGGCATCGACGCGCTGCTCGCCAAGGTCGCCGCGGTGTCGGGATCGGGGGCGCAGCAAACGCCGGGGCTCGACAATGATGCCGTGCGCCTGCTCGACCAGGCCGAACAGGTCGCAAGCAAGGCGGGCGATGGCTATGTCACCGTCGAGCGCTTGCTGCTTGCGATGGTGCTCGCGCCGTCCACCCCGGTCGGCAAGGCGTTCGCCGATGCCGGCGTGAAGGCCGACGCGCTCAACACCGCGATCAACGACCTGCGCGGCGGCCGCTCGGCCGACACCGCCTCGGCCGAAGACCGCTACGAAGCGCTCAAGAAATTCGCCCGCGACCTCACCGAAGTCGCGCGCGAGGGCAAGCTCGACCCGGTCATCGGCCGCGACGAGGAAATCCGCCGCACGATCCAGATCCTCGCGCGCCGCACCAAGAACAACCCCGTGCTGATCGGCGAGCCCGGCGTCGGCAAGACCGCGATCGCCGAAGGCCTCGCGCTCCGCATCACCAACGGCGACGTCCCCGACAGCCTGAAGGACCGCCGCCTCTTGTCGCTCGACATGGGCGCGCTGATCGCGGGCGCCAAATATCGCGGCGAATTCGAGGAGCGCCTGAAGGGCGTGCTCGACGATGTGAAGGCCGCCGAGGGCGAGATCATCCTGTTCATCGACGAGATGCACACGCTCGTCGGCGCGGGCAAAGGCGAGGGCGCGATGGACGCGTCCAACCTGCTCAAACCCGCGCTCGCACGCGGCGAGCTCCATTGCATCGGCGCGACGACGCTCGACGAATATCGCAAGCATGTCGAAAAGGACCCCGCGCTCCAGCGGCGCTTCCAGCCGGTGTTTGTCGGCGAGCCGACGGTCGAGGATTCGATCTCGATCCTGCGCGGGCTCAAGGAGAAATATGAGCTGCACCACGGCGTGCGGATCACCGACGGCGCGATCGTCGCCGCCGCGACCTTGTCGAACCGCTATATTTCCGACCGCTTCCTGCCCGACAAGGCGATCGACCTGATGGACGAGGCCGCGAGCCGCATCCGCATGGAGGTCGAATCGAAGCCCGAGGAGATCGAGACGCTCGACCGCCGCATCATCCAGATGAAGATCGAGGAATCGGCGCTCGGCAAGGAAAGCGACACCGCGTCGAAGGACCGGCTGGCGAATCTGCAGGCCGAGCTTGCGAACCTCGAGCAGCAGTCGGCGGGCCTCACCCAGAAATGGCAGGCCGAGAAGGACAAGATCCACGCCGAGGCGAAGATCAAGGAAGAGCTCGACGCCGCGCGCTCGGCGCTCGACCAGGCGCAGCGCGCCGGCGACCTCGCGAAGGCGGGCGAGCTCAGCTACGGCACCATCCCCGGCCTCGAAAAACGGCTCGCCGACGCCGAAGCCGCCGCGGGCAATGCGATGCTGCGCGAGGAAGTCACCGCCGACGATATCGCTGCGGTGGTGAGCAAGTGGACCGGCATCCCCGTCGACCGGATGATGGAAGGCGAGCGCGAGAAATTGCTTTCGATGGAGAGCACGCTCGCTCAGCGCGTCATCGGCCAGGACGAAGCCGTCCGCGCCGTTTCGACCGCCGTTCGCCGCGCGCGAGCGGGCTTGCAGGACCCGAACCGCCCGCTCGGCAGCTTCCTCTTCCTCGGCCCGACGGGCGTCGGCAAGACCGAGCTCACCAAGGCGCTCGCCCGCTTTCTGTTCGACGACGACAATGCGATGGTCCGCATCGACATGTCCGAATTCATGGAAAAGCACAGCGTCGCGCGGCTCGTCGGCGCGCCGCCGGGCTATGTCGGCTATGAAGAGGGCGGCACGCTCACCGAAGCGGTGCGCCGCCGCCCCTATCAGGTCGTGCTGTTCGACGAGGTCGAAAAGGCGCATGCGGACGTGTTCAACATCCTCTTGCAGGTGCTCGACGACGGGCGCCTTACCGACGGACAGGGGCGCACGGTCGACTTCACCAACACGCTGATCATCCTGACCTCGAACCTCGGCAGCCAGGCGATCGCGGCGCTTCCCGACGACGCGCCGGTCGAACAGGCCGAGCCCGCGGTGATGGAGGTCGTGCGCGCGCATTTCCGGCCCGAGTTTTTAAACCGGCTCGACGAGATCGTGCTCTTCAACCGGCTCGCGCAGCAGCATATGGGCGGGATCGTCGACATCCAGGTCGCGCGCGTCCAGAAACTGCTCGCCGATCGCAAGGTCACGCTCGACCTCACCGATGCCGCGCGTGCGTGGCTCGGGCGCGTCGGTTATGATCCGGTGTATGGCGCGCGGCCGCTGAAGCGCGCGGTCCAGAAATATCTGCAGGACCCGCTCGCCGACCTGATCCTGAAGGGTGAGGTCAAGGACGGACAGGCGATCAAGGTCGACGAAGGCGACGGCGCGCTGAAACTCAAACCGGCATAGCGGTCGGCCGACGTCCGGAAGGATTGGGGCGCTCTTCGCCGGCGGGAGAGGCGGGCCGCGCTACGCCGTGCGATGGCGCAGCGGGTATCGTCGCACGGCCGAAGCCCACATCAATTGCCCGACGGCGGACGGCCCCGGCGATCCTCGACAAAACGGTTCATCGAGTCTTGCAGTTCGGACGTCGCCTTGCTCCATTCCGACTTTGTACGGCAAACCTTGCGCTTGCGGGCGAGCGAACCCGTTTCGTCAAACCGCTTACAGATCACCGGATCGGCAGCGGGCGGCGGCGAAGGCGGCGGTGCCTCGGCACCGGAACCAAGAAGAAGAAATGCCATGATGAAATGCGACATCGATCAGCTCGCTTTGTTGAGGACGCGAAAATGTACAATATAGCGTCCGCTTCGTCCATCAATCATCGATACTGGCGCTCTCGTCGAGCCCATAGTCGGCCATTTCTTGAAACAGGCCACGCAGCATTTCGCGTTCCGACTGGTCAAGATGGGGATTCCAGACATCGAAGATCAGAATCGCCCGCAGCGCATCGCTCTTGTTCCAGGCTTCGTGCTCGATCGTGTCGTCGAACACGAAAGCGCGCCCTTCTTCCCACTGGCGCGTTTCACCTCCGACGCGAAATCCGCACTCGGGCGGGACGACGAGCGGCAAATGGACGATGCCGCGCACATTGGTGACGCCGGTGTGCGGCGGAATATGCGCACCCGGGCGAAGAATCGAAAAGAAGACGCTCGGCGAACGCCCCGGAATATCCGACATCGGCAAGGTTTCGAGCAAGGCCGCGGTCTGCGGGCAGCGGGCGCAGGCTTCGTCCTGACGCACCCCATGCTTCCATAGGAACCAGGCGCTCCAGTCGGGCGAATTGTCCAGCGCGGTCCACTTGTTCGGCGACGTCCCCGGTTCCTGGCGAACATAGGGTTCCAACCGTTCGCCATCGCTGGCCAGCAGCGCCAACAGCTCGCCGCGAATGACATCGGTCTGCGCCTCGAGTCGTTCGATCCACGGGAAATGGCCGCGATCGAAATATTCGTCGGCCGGGAGAAAGGGGTAATGCAATCCATGGCATTCATTGGCATAAACCCGCCGCCGGCCGAGCACGCCGCCGACACAGGCCTCAAAACGCCGCAGAGCGAGGGGGTTGGTTTCACCGGCGCGAAACCTCGCCAACCGTGGCGCAAAGCTGGCTTCAAAGCCTTGGGCGACACCCGCGATATAGCGCCGCGCATGCGCCAGTACCTGGTCGAGCGCCGCATTCGCCGGCCCCATCGCTTCGGCCAGCGCGATGACGCCCGACCAACGGTGCATCGCGCCTGCAGCCTCGCCGCGCTTCTCGTGCAATTCGGCGCGGCGCACATTCGCCATGAAGTGACGCTGGTCGATCGCCAAGGCTTGATCAAGGCTCGTGGCTTCCGATCCGTCGTCGCCCGCGAGACGGTGCGTCTTGGCCAGATTCATCCATAGATCCGGCGCCGACGGGTCCGCCGCGATCGCTTGCTCGAAATAATCGCGCGCGTCGGGCAGCTTCCCTTCGTCCAGCATCATCATGCCAAGGCTGTTGAGCACGACCGGATCCTTGGGCGCGCGCGAAAGCGCTGCCCGCAGATGATCGACGGCTCGCCCGATATCACCGTCGCGCCGCGACTGCGCCGCGGCGGTGACAAGGCTCAATACATCCGAATTGCTCATCGCACCGCGATAACCCACGCCGGAATTTGACGCAAAAAAAAAGGCGGGCACAAGGCCCGCCTTTCCTTTTTTCGCGAAGTCCGTCGATTAGAACTTCAGACGGGCACCAATCGCATAACGGCGGCCAAGTGCGTCGTAAGTCGACGGATAGGTGTTGCCGCTGTTGAAGGTCGTCGAACCGATGTTCGAGCCGACCGTCGGCGGGTCCTTGTCGAGCAGGTTGATGACCGACAGCGTCAGTTCGAAGTTTTCCGAGACGCTGGCGCGGGTCGTCAGATCGAACCAGTTGTGGGCTTTGATCTTCCGGAACGCCGGGAAAGCGGGTCCGTTGGTGCCGAACTGCGTTTCGTCGGCATCGAAGGGTTCCTGCTTCGTCCCCGAGATGTGACGCCACAGGAGCGAGACGTCGACATCGCCGAACGACAGCGTGGTGCGCTGGTTGAACGAGAACTTCGGCAGGATCGAACCGCCCGAAAGATCCGAACCGGTCGGCGTGCAGTTGATGCTGTAATAGCCCACGCACTCACGGTTCAGACCGCCCGCTTTGGAGCGGAACTTCGAATGAAGCGTGTAGTTACCGGCAAAGTTCAGCGACAGCGAGATGTCGTCGCTAAGGTCGGTCTTCCAGTTCGCCGTCACGTCGATACCATCGGTCGCCAGACGACCGCTGTTGGTCAGCGCCAGCGGGACACCAGGCGTGCTGCTGGGGTCGCCGTCGAGGCCGCCGGTTGCCGGGTCGCGGCGGATCGACGTACAGGCCGCCGAGGTCGCGCTCGACGCGGTCAAGTTCGCAAAGCAATCGGTGAGGATGTCACCGACCGTCGGGAACGAAATCGCATCGTTGATGATGATGTTATAGTAATCGACCGACAGCGTCAGGTTCGGAACGAAGCTGGGCTGGAAGATCGCACCGATCGTGTACGTATCGGCCTTTTCCGGCTTGAGAGCGGCCGAATAGTCGAACGATGCGTTGATCTGACCAGCCGAAGGCGGGTCGAATGCGGAGATGAAGCCCGCACCGTTGACCGGTGCGCCCTGCGCCGCGCAAACCCGGCCGAGGTTCGAGGTAGCAGCGATCGCGGCACCATTGCTCTGGCAAGGATCGCGCTTCAGGTTGACGAGACCGACCGAATTCGGCGTGAAGATCTCGCCGATATTCGGCGCACGTACCGCGCGCTGATAGTTGCCGCGCAGCTTCAGGCTGTCGATCGGCTCCCAGGTCAGACCGGCCTTGTAGGTCCAGGTGCTGTACTTCTGGTTGTCGACCGAATCGACCTTGTAATCCGAATAGCGCACGCCCGCTTCGGCCGTCAGGCCGGCAAAGAGCGGGGCAACGACTTCGGCGAACACTTCGCGAACATCATAGCCGCCCTTGACCGGAACGGTGGCGCCGCCGGCGCCGCCGAGCGCACCCGGATCCTGCGCCAGCTGATCGGCGAAGACTTCCGCGGTATATTTGCGATATTCGGTGCCGACAGCGAAGGAGATGGGATCTGCATCTTCCGACACCGCCACCAGGTCACCCGAAATCAGGCCGCGAACCTGCACCAGCGACGCGCGGTTGCCCGAGGTTGCCGGGACGAGCAGGAAGCCCACCTGGTCAGGCGAAATGCTGCCCGAGGCGCCGAACACGTTCACAGGGACACAGCCGCCCGACGGATCCTGGCAAGTCGTCGTATTGGTGGCGCGGAGCGCCTGCTGCATCCGGGGCAGCGAGACATAGTTGAGAATGGTCTGCGTATTTTCGCTCTCGCCATAGTTCCCCGAAACTTCATAACGAAGCGTGTCGGTGATTGCCCCGCGCACGCCAGCCATGAAGTCGAAGATCTGGGTCTTGTAGCTGCTGATACGGCCACCGGCCTCGACAAGACGACGACCGAGGTTGGTCGAGACTTCGCGATAGTTGGGATCGTTGGGATCGGTTGCCGTGGCCGCCGCCGCGCACTGTGCGGGCGTCAACGTCTGAATGCCCGTCACATTCGGGTTGAAGTCGTTGTTGGCGCAGAAGGTGTTCCGTGCGCCCGCCGTCATATAGGGGTTGCTGAGCGGAATGAAGACCGGGCTGCTGAACGCGCCCGACGGTGCGATGATCGTCTTGACGGTGTTCTGCGAGAACAGGCCGCGCGCGAACACTTCAACCGAATCGCTGACTTCGTAGCGCGCCGAGGTGAACATGTTGTAACGTTCGAACGGCGTCTGGAAGATGTTGTACGGATTGAAGTTGAACAGGGCGAATTGCGGCACAAGATTGCCCGTTGCCGGATCGATCTGACGATTGCCGACATTGTTGATCGAGAAGCGCGACGGCGAGGCGGTGCCCGATGCGCCGGCGCCCGTGCCATCGAACGAATCGATGGTCAGATCCGAACGCGGACGTTCGCCGCCGAAATAGACCGGGTCGGCTTTCTGGTAGCCAATGCTGAGGACGGCGTTACCGCGTCCGTCGTCGAAATTCGCACCGATAACAAGGTCGGCCCGGAAAATCTTGCCGTCGCCGCGCTCGGTCATCTGGAAGCCGCTCGAAAGATCGACACCGGCGAAATCGCGCTTGGTGATGAAGTTGACGACGCCCGAAACGGCGTCGGCGCCATAGGTCGTGCTTGCACCACCGGTCAGCACGTCGACGCGCTCGACGAGAGCAAGCGGGATGTTGTTAAGATCGACGTTGCCGCCAAGGTCGGCCGGGACGATCCGCTGGCTGTCGAGCAGAACGATGTTGCGGTTCGGGCCGAGACCGCGAAGGTCGACGAACGACGCGCCGCCGTTGCCGTTGTTGACCGACGAACCGACGTTGGCGGCGACACCGGGAACGTCGCGAAGGATATCTTCGGCAACGTTCGACTGACGAAGCTGAATTTCGTCGGACGAGGTCACGTTAACCGGGCTGGACGACGCCAGATTGGGGTTACGGATCAGCGTACCGGTGACGACGATTTCCGACTGTGCGGTAGCTTCTTCGGCGGCGTCCTGCGCAAAGGCAGGAGCCGAAACCAGGGCGACACTCAATACGAGCGGCGCAGCGCCTAGCCTCAGCTTGGAATATTGGGTTTTCTTCACAGTGCAGTCCCTTGCTACTGGTGGATTGAAATTACCCGGACCCCCCGCACGACCAGCCAAAGCCGACGCGCACAGATGCCCCGATAGCGTGCGGGATGTAACTTCGTTCATGTCGAGTAAAGCAAATTCCCGGCGCAATCAGCCGTTTCGGAAGCCATTGTGACGTATTTGCAACAAACCCGGAAATCCACGACACACTATGTGCTGAAGCGCGCTATTCCACGACATATTGTTTCACTGGTTACGAATTCGCGCGCACCCCAGCCAAGCTCAGCCGCTGATCGGTCCCGCCAGCTTGCCGGGGTCGAGCCGCGCGTCACGCCATTTCAGCCCCCAGTGCATATGCGGGCCCGTTGCGCGGCCGGTTCGCCCTACGGTGCCCAGCACCTGCCCTTGCACCACCCGGTCGCCGACCTTCACATCGAGCCGCTGGCAATGGAGGAACGCGCTCGACAATCCCATGCCATGATCGACGATCAGCAGATTGCCCTCGAGCGTGAAGGGGGCGCTCGCGGCAAGCACGACGACGCCGTCGGCGGGCGCGACGAACGGCGTTCCGGCGGGCACCGCGACGTCGGTGCCGCTGTGATAGCTGCCCGGCTTGCCCTGATAGATACGCTGCGACCCGAAGAAGCCCGACAGGCGCCCCGTCACCGGCCAGCGAAATGTCTGCCGCCAGCCGTCCGAATCGACCTGCATATTGCGCGCCGCGGCGATCTCAGCGAGTTCGGCGGGGCGGCGGCGTTCGAAATCGGCGTCGCTCGCCGCGCCGCCGCGATAGGGCGCGTTAATATGTTCGAGCCGCCAGCGGCCCGGCGCGACCGCGATGAGGCGCTCGACCAAGCGTCCATCGGCGAGCGTCGCAACCAGCCGCGCGCTTGCTCCGGCATCGCGGTCGAACGCGATCAGGAAACGGCCGTCGGCGGCGAGCGGAATCGCCTTGCCGTCGAGGGTGAGCGCGCGCGTATCGCTGGGCGCCTGTCCGATCATCACCGCGCCCTGTTCGGCAAGCCCGGCGAGCGTGAAGCCTGCGCGGACCGGCGCGCGCGGCGGTGCGGGCGGAGAGGGCGGCGTGGCGACGGGCTGAACCGCCGGGCGCGGTGCGGGCCTGGTTTCGGTGTCGGCCGCCGGAACGCAGCCGGCGGCAACGATCAGGAGCGCCAACGCCGCCCCGTACCGCAGCCCGTCGGCCCCGAACCTCATGCCTTGCGCGCGGCGTCCAGTTCGGCCTGCACCGATATCTCGGCACTGGCATAGGGTTCCTGCCGCGCGACCGACCAATAGCGCAGCTCGTCGAGCCCGATCGGCGCGCCGCTTACCGCGCACAGCACATGGTCGCCGGGCGCGAGGACGCGAAACCCGTTCGGTCCATATTGCAGGCGGGCAAGGCGGTTGCGGCTGGCGATCAACATGATTCTCTATCCATTCGGCGGTAAGCTGTTGCCGCGACCATAGCAGCATCGCGCCGCGCGGCCACCCCCGCCAATCTCAGAAAAGCTCGCCCTGCCCCCGCTTGGGCTCCGGCGGCGGCGCCTTGCGCGGCGGCTTGGGCGTGGGTGGCGGACCATCGCCGACAACGACCGGCACCTCGCCGTCCGCGAACTGTAGCTGCAGGTCCCCCGCAGCGCGCGCCTTCGCCGCGGTCGTCACGATCGCACCGCCGCCATCGCGCACCATCGCATAGCCGCGCGACAGCAGCGCCCGCGGGTCGAGGCTGTCGAGCAATCGCCCCAACCCTTCGAGCAGCGCCCGGTCGCGGTCCCAGCGCCGCGCGAGCAGCGCGGGCCGCAGCGCGGCCCCACGCGTCGCAAGCCGCTCCGAAATCACCGTAAGCCGGTGGCGCTGGCTGCGGTCGAGCCGGTCGCCCGCATCGTCGAGCCGCTGGCGCTGCGGTGCATAGAGCGCGTCGCGTTTCGGCAGGTGGCGTGCGAGGGCGGTCAGCCGCTCGCCCGCCAGCGCCTGATGCCGGTTCGCCGCGCCGATGATCCGCCCGTTCCACGTCGCGAGCTGCGCTTGCAGTTCGGCACGCACCGGCACCGCCATCTCGGCGGCCGCGGTCGGGGTCGGCGCGCGCACGTCGGCGGCATAGTCGGCGAGCGTGACGTCGGTCTCGTGCCCCACCGCGCTGATCGTCGGGATGCGGCAATCGGCGATCGCGCGCACGACGATCTCCTCGTTGAACGCCCACAGATCCTCGATCGACCCGCCGCCGCGCGCGACGATGACAAGGTCGGGACGCGGCACCGGCCCGCCGGGCGCGATGGCATCGAAACCGCGGATCGCACCCGCGACCTGCGCCGCCGCGCCATCGCCCTGCACCAGCACCGGCCAGACGATGACATGCGTCGGGCAGCGATCGGCAAGCCGGTGGAGAATATCGCGGATCACCGCGCCGGTCGGCGAGGTCACGACGCCGATCGTGCGCGGCAGATACGGCAGCCGGTCATATTTGCGTGTCCGGTCGAACAGCCCTTCGGCGCCAAGCCGTGCCTTCAATTTCTCGAAGAGCAGCATCAGCGCGCCCTCGCCCGCGACCTCGAGCGTATCGACGACGAGCTGATATTTCGACCGCCCCGGATAGGTGGTGAGCTTGCCGGTCGCGATCACCTCGATCCCGTCCTCGGGCCGGAACGCGAGCCGCGCCGCCTGCCCCTTCCACATCACCATGTCGATCAGCGCATTATCGTCTTTCAGCGCCGCATAAAAATGCCCCGACGCCGCGCGTTTCGCCCCCGACAATTCTCCCCGCACGCGCACGCGCGCGAAGCCGTCCTCGACGGTGCGCTTGATCGCCGCCGATAACTGGCTGACCGACAGCGCCGGTGCATTGTCGCCGGGCGCCGCCTCGGCTAACAGCCGCGCTTCGGTGCCATCGTCGGACGCCGTATCGGGAAAAGGGACTGACATGAATATCCTGCTGGTCGGATCGGGGGGCCGCGAACATGCGCTCAGCTGGCAGTTGGCACAATCGCCAAGCTGCGCCAAGCTCTATGCCGCGCCGGGCAATCCGGGGATCGAGGCGCACGCCGAATGCGTCGCCATCACCGCCGATGATCTCGATGGCCTGATCGCCTTCGTAAAGGCGCATGCGATCGATTTCGTCGTCGTCGGCCCCGAAGCCCCGCTCGTCGCGGGCCTCGCCGACCGGCTGCGCGACCTGGGCGTCGCGGTCTTCGGCCCCGGCGCCGCCGCGGCGCGGCTCGAAGGATCTAAGGGCTTCACCAAGGATCTCTGCGCCCGTGCTTCGATCCCGACCGCCGCCTATGTCCGCTGCACCTCCGCCGACGAAGCGCGCGCCGTGCTCGAAGGCTTTTCGATTCCCGTCGTGATCAAGGCCGACGGCCTCGCCGCGGGCAAGGGCGTGATCATCGCCGAAACGCAGGCCGAAGCCGAAGCCGCGATCGACGATATGTTCGACGGCGCCTTCGGCGGCGCGGGCGCCGAGGTGGTGATCGAGGAATTTATGACCGGCGAGGAGGCGAGCTTCTTCGCGCTCTCAGACGGCACCGACGTGATCGCCTTCGGCAGCGCGCAGGATCACAAGCGCGTCGGCGACGGCGACGTCGGGCCGAACACCGGCGGCATGGGCGCGTACAGCCCCGCCCCCGTGCTCACCCCCGATCTCGAAGCCCAGGTGATGGACCGCATCATCCGGCCGACGGTGGCGACGCTCGCCGCCGAGGGCACGCCTTATGTTGGCGTGCTGTTCGCGGGCCTCATGCTCACCGATGCCGGGCCGAAGCTGATCGAATATAACGCCCGCTTCGGCGACCCCGAATGCCAGGTGCTGATGATGCGTTATGCCGGCGACCTCGCCGCGCTGCTCCACGCCGCCTCGACCGGCGCGCTCGCCGACGCGACGCCGCCCGCTTTCGCCAGCGATTATGCGCTGACCGTCGTGATGGCGGCGAACGGCTACCCCGCCACCCCCGAAAAGGGCGGCGCGATCCACGGCATCGCCGACGCCGAAGCGGGCGGCGGGCGCGTCTTCCACGCCGGCACCGCGCGCGAGGGCGGCCAGATCGTCGCTGCGGGCGGGCGCGTGCTCAACGTCACCGCGACGGGGCGCACCGTGACCGAGGCGCAGGCGCGCGCTTATGCCGCGGTCGACAAGCTCGATTTCAAGACCGGCTTCTGCCGCCGCGATATCGGCTGGCGCGAGGTCGCGCGCGAAGCCGACTAACACGCCACCTCGTCATTTCCGCGAAAGCGGGAATGACGAATAAATATAAGTCGACCAGGCCCGTACGGCCGCATAGGCTATCCGCAACATAGGGAGACAATCATGGCCTGGCTTCAGGAAAACTGGATTATCGCGGTCGTCGGCCTCGTCGTTGCCGTCGTGCTGTTGTGGTGGCTCTTCGGACGCGCGAAACCCGAAGAGATTGCACGCCCGACCGTCGAACCGACGAAGCCCGCGAAGCCGCTCGAACCGGTGAAGCCCGAAATCATCGCCGCCGAGCCCGCACGCTTCAAGCCGATCGAACCGAAGCCGCAGCCCGTCGCTCCGGCAGCCCCGCCCCCGGCGCCCGAACCCGCCGCCAAGGCACCGCCACCCGCGCCTGAGCCCGCACCCGCGCCGGCCCCCGTGGCCGAGCCCGCTGCCGAGGCCCCACCCCCGGCTCCCAAGCCGGCGGCGAAGCCCAAAACTGCCGCAAAGCCCGCCGCAAAGAATGTCGTAGCCAAGGAACCGGCAGCAAAGCCCGCTGCGAAGCCCGCGACCAAGGCAGCCGCCAAACCCGCGACGAAGAAGGCGACCGCCAAGCCGGCGCCGGCTGAAACGGCGACCATTCCCGAAGAACCGACCGTTCCGCCGCCACCCGCCGCGAAGCCCGCCCCGGCGGCGCCCAAAACCGGCCCCGACAATCTGCAACTGCTGAAAGGCGTCGGCCCTAAGCTCGTCGTGCTGTTGAACGGCCTTGGCGTCAGCAGCTTCCAGCAGATCGCCGACTGGACCGACGCCGACATCGCGCGGATCGACCCGCAGCTCGGCGCCTTCCAGGGCCGCATCGCACGCGACAATATCGTCGACCAGGCGGGTTTTCTCGCGCGCGGCGACAAAGCCGGGTTCGAGGCGAAATATGGTGCGCTGGGCGGGGAGCTATAAGGGCGGCTAACGACCGATTGCAGACATTCACCACGGTCGCTATCGATGATGTATGCGCGCGGGCTTTTCGAAATATCTATTCGTCCTGTGCGGCGTTTCGGCATCACTGCTGCTTAGCGCGTGCTCTCGCACTGAAACGCGGCAGCTAACGATCAACGAATTGAGCTCGAACTATGGATTGGATATTTGCGCCGGGTCGAGCGCTCTTCCTTGGGATAAGCAGATGATGGACGCTCACATTGCTTATTTTGAGGTGCCGAGCGCCGAATGTAAGGTAAGTTTTTTCAAGAGCCTTGAGCGCGCTGCCCAAAGTTGGGAGCATCCCTTTGGCGACCAGAATAGAATGCAAGGCGTACTCGCCAAAGGCCCGCTGTTTCTAGCGCAAGTGGAAGAACCCCGCCGGATTTTTGTGGTCATCACGAGCCCTTAGTTTCGTCGTTGTATACTCGTCGCCGCCACTTAAAATTGCCGGTCCGCTCCCCACCCCGAAGCGGAAGCAGACCCGCAAATTTCGCTTTCCTACATTCCTACGCCATGCTCCAAACTGGCCGATGGAACCTACGCACCCGCCCGCGCCGCTACTCGCCGGCACCTGCCTCGCCTTCCATCCCGTGCCGCAGCAACGCCGCCGCGCCGACGGCTGGACACCGACAACGCAGCAATGCTTCATCCGCGCGCTCGAAGCGATGGGCTCGGTCGGGCAAGCGGCGCGCGCCGTCGGCATGGGTCGCCGCTCCGCCTATCGGCTGCGCGACCGCCCTGGTGCGGAGAGCTTTGCGCAGGCATGGGATCGGGCGATCGCAATGGGCCGGATGCGGCAGTTCGACTATGCGATGGATCGCGCGCTCAACGGCATCACCACCGTCCGGGTGCTGCGCGGCGGTGCGATCGACGTCACCGGCGGCCCGGATATGGACATCGTCCATTCGGCGCTGCGCGAGGATGCGGCGCCGCTTAAAGCCACAAAGGGCTCATTTTGAAGGCGTTCATGCGGGGCTTTTGTGGCCTTAAGCCATGCCTATTCCGCTTCGTCGTCCTTCGGCTTGCGCACCTCGGTGACCAGCAGCTTGTCGATCTTGCGCCCGTCCATATCGACGATTTCGAAGCGCCAGCCCTTGTCGGTGAAGCGCTCGCCTTCCTTCGGCAGATGCTTGAGGATCGCGAGCGCGTGGCCCGCGGCGGTCGCGTAATCGCGGTCGTCGCCGAGTTCGATCCCCAGCCGTTCGGCCATCTGGTCGGCGGGCATCGATCCAGCGATCAGCAGGCTGCCGTCGTCGCGTTCGACGACGAAGGGTTCGCTGCCGATATCCTGATCCGACGCGAATTCGCCGGCGATCGCGGCGAGCAGGTCGGCGGGGGTCACCAGCCCTTCGAAATGGCCATATTCGTCGTGGACGAACAGCATCGGCACATCGGCGGCGCGCAGCGCCTCGAGCGCGTCCATCGCGTCGATCTGGTCGTGGATCACCTTGGCCGGCCGCATCAATTGCTCGAGGTCGAGCACGTCGCCGCGGAACAGCGCCGAAGCGATGTCGCGCGCCTGCACGACACCGACGATATCGTCGGCCGACCCGCGCGCGACCGGCAGGCGGCTGTGCGGGGTTTCGAGCAATTTGTCGCGCACGCCGCGCGCATCGAGCGAGATATCGACCCAGTCGACATCCTTGCGCGGCGTCATCACCTCGCGCACCGGCCGGTCGGCAAGACGCACGACGCCCGAGATGATCGCGCGTTCGCTTTCCTCGATCACCCCCGATTTCGACGCCTCGGCGACGATCAAATGCAATTCCTCGGCGGTCACGCGATCTTCCGATTCGCGTTTCAGCCCGAGCAGGCGAAAGACGAGCGCGGAGCTCGCGTCGAGCAACCAGACGAGCGGCGCGCCGATTTTCGACAGCCAGTACATCGGCACCGCCACCGCGATCGCGATCCGTTCGGGTGCGCGCAGCGCGAACTGCTTGGGCACCAGCTCGCCCGCGATCAACGAGAAATAGGTGGTGAGCGCGATGACCGCGGCAAAGCCCGCCGCCTCCGCATTCTCGGCATCGAGCCCCAGCCAGGCCGAAAGCCGGTCGGCGACGGGTTGCCCAAGGCTGGCGCCCGAGTAGGCGCCGGTCAGCACGCCGATCAGCGTGATGCCGACCTGCACCGTCGACAGAAAGCGGCCGGGGTCCGACGCAAGCTGGCGTGCGATCTTCGCGCCGCGGCTGCCGCGCTTCTCGGCCGCCTGCAGCCGCGGGTCGCGCGAGGAAACGATGGCGAGTTCGGACATGGCGAAAACGCCATTGAGCAGGATGAGGACCAGGATGATCACAACATCCGACCAGGGAAAAGGGGTCATTGGGCGGTCGTACGGCGCATCGGCGCCCGGCCCCTGTCAGTGTCGGTCATGCCCACCCTATAAGCGAAAGGCGGCGCATTGCACAATGGCGCACGCCTGAATGCCCTGCTCAGTCGGCGTTCAGGCGAATTTTGGAACCAGATCGCCAGCCATATGTTATCGGCAAGGAAGGGCGGCATGCCAGGGACGCGAGGCATCCGCCGGATAAAGGGAGCGAAAAAGATGAACAGCAAGACGATCAAGCTCACCATTTTGACCAGCATCGGCGCGATCGCGCTGACCGGCTGCGTCACCGATCCGGTGACGGGCGAGCGCAAGATATCGAAGGCCGCGATCGGCGGCGTCGGCGGCGCGCTCGGCGGTTATCTGCTCGGCGACCTGATCGGCGGGCGCAACAGCCGCACCGAGGAAATCGTCGGCGCGGGCATCGGCGCGGTCGCCGGCGCGGGTGTCGGCTATTATATGGACCAGCAGGAAAAGAAGCTGCGCGAACGCACCGCGGGCACCGGCATCGACGTCGAACGCCAGGGCGACCAGCTCGTACTCAACATGCCCGGCGACGTGACCTTCGACCTCAACAGCGCGATGGTGAAATCGCAGTTCCGCAGCGCGCTCGATAGCGTCGCATCGACGCTCGCCGAATATCCGAGCACCTATATCGACGTCTATGGCCACACCGATTCGACGGGCAGCGACACCTATAATCAGGGGCTGTCCGAACGCCGCGCGGCGTCGGTCGCCGACTATCTCGGCGGCCGCGGCATCCAGCGCGCGCGCATGGCGACGCTCGGCTACGGCGAATCGCAGCTCAAATGCTCGCCCGAACGCAGCGAGACCGATTATCAGTGCAACCGCCGCGTCGAAATCCGCATCGCGCCGGTCACCCAGAACGACGTCAACGCGGCGCAGTAAGAATTTCCATTCCCGTGGAAAAGAAAGGGCGTCGCCGCAAGGCGGCGCCCCTTTTTATCCGAGGCTCGGGAAGCTCGCCTTCAGCCCGTCGATCACGAACTGCGCCGCGAGCGCCGCGAGCAGCACGCCGAGCAGCCGCGTGATCACCGCCTCGCCCTTGTTGCCGATCAGCCGCATCAACGGCCCCGCCGACAGCAGCGCCGCCAGCGTCAGCAGCAGCACGAGCAGCAGCGCGCCAAAGATCACGAAAGCGCGGTCGAGCCCGCTGTTCTGCGACACGAGCAGCATCACCGACGCGATCGACCCCGGCCCGGCGAGCATCGGCATCGCCATCGGAAACACCGAAACATCCTCGATCTCGGGGGTCGCCATCACCTTCTCGGCGCGCTGTTCGCGCCGCTCGGTGCGCTTTTCGAACACCATGTCGATCGCGATGATGAACAGCATAATCCCGCCCGCGATGCGGAAACTGTCGAGGTCGATGTGGAGGAAGCTCAGCAAAGCTTCGCCGAACATCGCGAAGAAGACGAGGATCAGCCCCGCGATCACCGTCGCGCGGATCGCCATCGACCGGCGCTGCGCCGCGCTCGCGCCCGTCGTCAGGCTGGCATAGATCGGCGCACAGCCCGGCGGGTCGATGACAACGAACAGCGTCACGAACGCCGAGATGAAAAGATCGATCATGGCTGTTTCGGCGCCGCGACCTGGTCGTCGATGACGGTTGCCATCTCCTTGCCGTCCCACAGGCGGATCGTGACGCGGCGCGATTTGTCGGCGCGTACGGTCGACGTCCAGCTCAACGTCTGGTCGGGCGACAGGCCAACCGCCATATCTTCACCCTCGCCGCCCGCCGCGATCGGCACCGAGGGACGCGAACCGCAAACCGCCTGCTTCGACGCGATGAAATCGGGGGCTTCGCGCGGGGTCGCGAGCGCATCGCCATGGTCGAGGGTCCAGGTGAGCTTGCCCTTCCTGGGATCGCGCAGCCAGACCGTCGTGAAATAGCCGTTCGCTGGCCCCTTCTGCCACGCGCCCGTGGTGACGCCGACATTGCCGTCGCAGCTGGTATAGACCGCATGCGGCTGCCACTTCACCGCCTCGGCGGGGTCCTTCTGCGACTTGAGCCAGTCGCGTGCCTTGACGCGCTGCGGCACGAACATCACGGCCTCGGGCGCCGCGGTCTCGCGAAACGCCGTCCACTGGCCTTTTTCCTGCGCCAGCCGCGAAAAACCGATCTCGGCGGCGATAAATGCGCTGGGGTTCGCTGCGAGCGGGTCGCGTTCGCGTGCCGCCGCGGCACCGCCCGCAATCACCGAAAGCGAAAGGACCGCGACAGCCAGACGGCGCATCAAAAACCCTCCGGATCGGCAAGCCCGGCACGACGGTGCGCGGCGACGAGCGTGTTGCGCAGCAGGCACGCGATCGTCATCGGGCCGACGCCGCCGGGAACCGGCGTGATCGCATCGGCGACCGCGGCGACGCTGTCATAATCGACGTCGCCTACGAGCCGGCCTTTCGCGGCGCCTTCAGCGGGCGGCAGGCGATTGATGCCGACATCGATCACGATCGCGCCGGGCTTGACCCAGTCGCCCTTGACCATTTCGGCGCGGCCGACCGCGGCGACGACGATATCGGCGCGGCGGACGAGCGCGGGCAGATCCTTCGTCCGGCTGTGCGCCATGGTCACGGTGCAGTTCGCGCCGAGCAGCAACTGCCCCATCGGCTTACCGACGAGGATCGAGCGCCCGACGACGATCGCATCCTTGCCCGACAGATCGCCAAGCCGGTCCTGCAGCAACAACAGGCAGCCATAGGGGGTGCACGGCACCATGCCGGGGATGCCGAGCGCGAGGCGCCCGGCGCTGACCGGGGTCAGCCCGTCGACATCCTTGTCGGGATCGATCGTCGCGACCGCCGCCTGTTCGTCGAGATGGCCGGGCAGCGGCAATTGGAGGAGGATGCCGTCGACCGCCGCGTCGGCATTCAGCTCTCGCAGCAGCGCCTCGACCTCGTCCTGCGTCGCGGTCGCGGGCAGGCGATGCTCGAAGCTTTCCATGCCGGCGGCGACCGTCGCCTTGCCTTTCGACCCGACATAGACCGCGCTCGCCGGATCGTCGCCGACGAGCACGACCGCAAGGCCGGGCGCGCGGCCCGTCGCGGCCTTGAACGCCGGCACTGCATCGGCAATCCGCGCCCGCAGGCCGGCGGCGAAAGCCTTGCCGTCGATCACCTGCGCAGCGGTCATCACGCCATTCCGTTGGCGTAGGCGAGGCTCGCGAGATAGTTCAGCACCGGCCCGTCGAGGATGATGATCAGGATCAGCACCAGCATCGGGGTCAGGTCGAGCCCGCCGAAATCGGGCATGATGCGGCGGAACGGACGATAGAGCGGCTCGGTGATCCGGTCGAGCACGGTCCACAGCTGACCGACGAACTGGTTGTGCGTGTTGATGACGTTGAACGCGATCAGCCACGACATCACCGCCTGCGCGATGATGAACCACCACAGGACCGTCAGGATGATGTGGACGATCTGGAGGAGCATGAGAAGCAAGGCGATTTCTCCGAAAAAGGGTCTTGCCGCGTCTCTTAGCGGTGAATGAGCGTGCCTGCACCCCTCGCGGTGAAAATTTCGAGCAGCATCGCGTGCGGGATGCGCCCGTCGAGGATGACCGCCGCCTCGACCCCGGCATCGACCGCGGCGACGCACGTCTCAACCTTCGGGATCATGCCGCCGGTGATCGTCCCGTCCTGCTTCAGTTCGTCGATCGCCGGGCGGTCGAGGTCGGTGAGCAGCGCCCCCGACTTGTCGAGCACCCCGGCGACGTCGGTAAGCAGGAAGAAGCGTTTCGCGCCGAGCGCACCCGCGATCGCGCCCGCCATCGTGTCGGCGTTGATATTATAGGTCGCGCCGTCGGCGCCGAGCGCCACCGGCGCGACGATCGGGATGAAATTATCCTTGGTCAGATTGACGAGGATCGTCGGGTCGACCGCCACCGGCTCGCCGACGAAACCCAGGTCGACATGGCGCTCGATCCCCGAATTGGGGTCGGGCTCGGTCCGGGTGACCTTTTCGGCGAGCACGAGGTTCGCATCCTTGCCCGAAATCCCGACCGCACGGCCGCCGAGTGCCGCGATCCAGCTGACGATTTCCTTGTTGATCTTGCCCGCCAGCACCATCTCCGCGACCTCGGCGGTCGCAGCGTCGGTGACGCGAAGCCCGCCGACGAAGGTCGATTCGATCCCGAGCTGTTTCAGCATCGCGCCGATCTGCGGCCCGCCGCCATGGACGACGACGGGGTTGATCCCGACCGCTTTCAACAGCACGACATCCTCGGCGAAGTCGCGCTGCGCCTCGGGGTCGCCCATCGCATGGCCGCCATATTTGATCACGAAAGTTTCGCCCGCATAGCGCTGCAGATAGGGCAGCGCCTCGACGAGCGTTTCGGCCTTGGCAAGCAGGTCGGGCATTTTCGAGGGATCGGTCATCGACATCATCCGGCGTTCTTTGCATCGAGGTAGCGGCCGAGCGCCACCACCGCCATCACCAGCAACGGCACCATCACCGCCGACAACACGATCTTGGCGATCATCTGGCCGAGCATCAGGTCGCCGATCGGGCGGACCCCATAGAAGCTGACGGTGATGAAGATCAACGTATCGATGATCTGGCTGAGCGCCGCGGCGACAAAACCGCGCAGCGGCAGCAGCCGGCCGTTGTTCGCGGTCATCCGCGAAAAGAGCCAGACGTTGAGGCTGACCGACACGCCATAAGCGAGGATTCCCGCCGCCATCATGCGCCAGCCCTGTCCGACGATGATCGGGAAAGCCTCCTTCGCGGGCTCGTACATGCCCTCGTCGGTCGGCAATTGCAGCACGAACACCGTCAGGACGATCGCGAGGATCAGCGGAATGAAGCCCAGCCGCACCAGCCTGTCGGCCACGACACGCCCGTGCAGTTCGGCGATCCCGCTCGAAATCGCGATCAGCGTCAAAAAGGGGAAAATCCCGGCCTCGACCGCCAGCGGGCCCAGCGCGACCTGCTTTGCCCCCAGGAAACCGCCGAGCGGAACCATGCCGCCGTAGAGGATCGCGAACAGCAGCAACGAAGGCGCGATCACGCGCGAAGAGCTATTTTCCATCGAGGCCGCTTAATCGCTTTTGCGGGTGCTGGAAAGTCCGAGAAACACGGCTCGGCGCGCGGCTCTTGCCCCGGCGCCAAAGCCCGTTAGACAGGCCCATTAAATTTGCGGGGGACGCACTTACATTATGGAACGCCTGATCGGTCTGCTCGGCATCGTCGCATTGCTTGCGATTGCCGTGCTTTTTTCGTCGAACCGTCGCTGGATTCGACTTCGCGTCGTCGTCCCCGCCTTCCTGCTCCAGGCCGGCTTCGCCGTGCTCGTCATCGGCACCCCGTGGGGCCGCGCGGTGATCCAGGCGATGTCGAACGCCGTCTCGAACCTCCTCGGCTATGCCAAGGCCGGAACCGACTTCATCTTCGGCCCGCTCGCCTCGCCCGAAATGGGCGCGAACAGCTTCGCGATCGCCGCGCTGCCCGTCATCATCTTCTTCGCCTCGCTCATCTCGATCCTCTATTATCTCGGCATCATGCAGTTGGTGATCAAATGGGTCGGCGGGGCGATCCAGAAGATCACGGGTATCACCAAGGTCGAAAGCCTCGGCGCCGCGGCGAACATCTTTGTCGGGCAAAGCGAAAGCCCGCTCGTGATCCGGCCCTATCTCGCCGGCCTTAGCCCCTCGCAGCTGTTCACCGTGATGACCGTCGGCATGGCGGGCGTCGCGGGCACGATCCTCGGCGCCTATGCGAGCATGATCGGGGAGCAATTGCTCCCTTACCTTCTCGCCGCGAGCTTTATGTCGGCCCCCGGCGGCATATTGATGGCCAAGATCATGATGCCCGACGATCCCAAGGATCTCGGCATCGAGCCCGTCATCATGCCCGAGGCCAGCCATGACGAGGAAAAGCCCGCGAACATCATCATGGCGGCGGCGCAGGGTGCGCAGACCGGCGTCAAGCTCGCCGTCGCGGTCGGCGCGATGGTGCTCGCTTTCGTCGCGCTCGTCGCGCTCGCCAACGGCCTTCTCGCCGGGATCGGTGGCTGGTTCGGCTATCCCGACCTGTCGTTCCAGGCGGTGATCGGCGCGATCTTTCGCCCCGTCATGTGGCTGATGGGCGTGCCATGGGACGAAAGCGCGGCGGTCGGCGGCCTGTTCGGCAGCAAGATCGTGCTCAACGAATTTGTCGCGTTCATCGACCTCGGCAAAGCGCAGGGCGACATGTCGATGGTGGCGGTCGCGATTGCGACCTTTGCGCTCTGCGGTTTCGCCAATTTCAGCTCGATCGCGATCCAGATGGCGGTGACCGGCGGCCTCGCCCCGAACCAGCGCCCGATGATCGCCAAGCTGGGGCTGAAGGCGCTGCTCGCGGGCAGCCTGTCGAACCTGATGTCGGCGGCGCTCGCGGGACTGATGCTGGGCGTCGCACCGCCCCTCGCCGAACCTCCGCCGGTCGCGCCCGTGACTGCGGCGCCCACCGAGGCCACGCCGACCACCACGCCGAAAAGCACCCCGGCGACCGAACCCGCCGAGGAACCCTGATCTGTGTGCCGTAGCGTAACCGGCCCGGGCGATTGGGAGAATTTGCAAGCCGCCTGCGAATGGCGTAAACTTGGATAAATAACAAATCCCGGGTCGCGTTCGCAAAATGGGAGGCTGCCATGAAAACCGCTTATCGTTTGTCGATCCTTGCCGCGGCCGCGGCGTCGATAGGGGCGGGCTTCCTCGCCACCTCCTATGCCCAGACGGCCGAGACCGAACGCTACCGCCCCGATCGCCCGCCCGAAGCGACGATCTATCGCGACGCCGGCTATCGCGGTCCCGCGGTGTTCATCGGCGAGGAAAAGCCCAACCTTGGCCTCGCCTGGCCGGTCAATTCGATCCGCGTCCCGAACGGACGCTGGGAATTGTGCGAAAGGACGCGCTACCGCGGCAATTGCCGCACCGTCGATCGCGACACGCCGATGCTGAACAACGTGCTGCGCGGCCTCACCATCCAGTCGATCCGCCCGGTTGGCGGCGGTGGCGGGGGCGGCGGCTGGAACCCGAACCCGCCCGCCAACGACCAGGTCGCGCGCGGAAATTTTGCTGAATTCCACACCCAGCCCGCAGAGCGCAACTATCGCGTGCTCGCCTGCGCGCGCGGGTCGGCGACCGCCAATTGCGCTTCGCAGACCGCCGACACCTGGTGCCGCTCGATCGGCTGGAACGGGTCGGCGCGCGAGCATATGGAAACGGTCAGCGGGCGGGTCTACCTCGCCGACGTGCTGTGCGTGCGGTCGGGCTACTGAGGGGAAGGCATATATGAAGACGGCAACTCTTGTCGCGGCGGGCGCCGCGATCCTCGCGCTTGCGGCCTGTTCGTCGGTGCCCCGCCAAACCGGAACCGCATATGAATGCGACCGCGGCACTCGGCTGAACGTCAACTATGTCGGTGACGGCGCGATCGTCCGCGTCAATGGCGGCCGGACGATGGTGCTCAAATCGACCCCCGCGAACAGCGGCCAGATTTACGAGAACAAGAGCGGCGCACGCCTGCACCGGCAGGGCAATGGCGTGATGTGGAACACCGCGCTGCGTTCGGCGCCCGAAAGCTGCCGCGCGATCGCGACGCCGCTGTAAAGCTCGAAAAGCGGTTCGCCTGTGGCGGGCCGCTTTTCCGCCATCACGGCCGGGCGGGCGCCTTGCAACCGCGCTCAAGCCCGACACCTTTCAGGAAACCGCGGCGCACCGTTCCGGCATAGACCGCGAGCGCGTAGCGCCGCCGTTCGGCGTTGGCCCCGGTGACCTCCGCGATCAACCCGCGAAAGGGAATAATCCCGCCCGCCACCGTACCGGCGACGCGGCCGGCGGTTTCCTCGCGCTTCTTGGCGCGGTCCTTGTCGACCTGCTCGTTGACGTCGGGACCCAGAACCTCGTTGAGCTCGCCCACTTCCTTGACGATGGCGGCGCACTTTCCGAGGCCCGCCAGTGAATAGGGATTGCCCTGAATAGCCAAAAGCTTGGCGGGCGCTTCCTTGCCATCGAACGGTTCGGTCACCGAATTGGCGGTATCCTTTATGGTTGATTCCTCGGGCGCTCCCTGTTGCGCCTGAACGGGCATGGCTCCGGCAAGAAGAGCGGTGGCCAGAGCGAATAAGGTCTTGTTACGCATGATCATATATCCCCTGCATCCATAATACCCAACGCACCGGACGCCTTCCGGCTCCATCGGCCGGCCCTTATCGCGGACGACGCAAGGTGATTTGAACCCACGGCCCCTGCGCACCGTCATAGCCGCCGCCGACACCTTCGGAGATATCGAGTAAATCCCAGACAGCGGCTTCGCGATAGATGGATTCGAGTTCTGCGCACGCAAGATAGTTGAAATAGCGCCCGAAGCGGTCGCGTCCTTCGGCCGCGCCTCCCTTGTAACTGGCGAAATGCAACCCGCCGGGCTTGAGTGCGCGATGGATACGCGCAATCACGCCCGGAAGATCGCGGCGCGGCACGTGGAGCAAGCTGGCCGACGCCCATATGGCATCATAGCGCGCGGCGGCATCGAGTTCGCCGAAGCGCATCACGCGGACCGGTCGGCCCAGCTGCGCTTCCGCTTTCGCAGCTATCTCAGCGACGCCGTCGGTCGGGTCGACCGCAAAGCCCCGCGCCATCATGTGCGCGGCGTCGCGCCCGCCGCCGCATCCCAGTTCGAGTATGTCGGCTCCGGCCGGCAGCCGGTCGAGGAAGCGATCGAGGTGACGCGACACGCCCAGCTTGCCCGACGCCGCATAGACCGGCGCTTCCGCCGCGTAGAATGCGAGGGTGCGGGCGTCGTATCCGCTCACCGCGTCGGAACGGGCTCCGGTCCCGTCCAGTCGTAAAAGCCGCGCCCGGCCTTTTTCCCGACCCAGCCCGCGTCGACATATTGGACGAGCAGGGGCGCCGGGCGGAATTTGGGATCGCCGGTGCCGCTGTAGAGCACACGAATGATTTCGAGGCAGGTGTCGAGCCCGATGAAATCGGCGAGCGTGATCGGGCCCATCGGATGGTTGAGGCCCAAACGACAGCCGGCGTCGATATCCTGCATCGTCGCGACGCCCTCACCGAGCGCGAAAACCGCTTCGTTGATCATCGGCATCAGCACGCGGTTGACGATGAAGCCCGGCGCGTCATTTGCATGGACGATTTCCTTACCGAGACCGCGGCCAAAGGCTTCAACCTTTGCGAGCGTGTCGTCGCTGGTGGCGAGGCCGCGGATCAGTTCGATCAGGCCCATTACCGGGACCGGATTGAAGAAATGAACGCCGATGAAGCGCGCCGGGTCGGGCGCGGCCTGCGCCAGCCGCGTGATCGGGATCGAGCTGGTGTTGCTGGCGAGGATCGCAGTCGCCGACAGATGCTGGCCGACGCTGGCGAAGATCGCGCGCTTGATCTCCTCGCGCTCGGTCGCCGCCTCGATGACGAGGTCGGCGGGCGCGAAGGCGCCGTGATCGGCGACGGCAGTGATGCGGCCGAGCAGCGCGTCGGCGTCCGCCTGCGTCATCTTTTCCTTGGCGACGAGGCGGCCGAGCGCCTTGGCGATACCGGCCTTGCCCGCTTCGGCGCGCGCCAGGTCGATGTCGGAGAGCAGCACATCATGCCCGGCACCCGCCGACACCTGCGCAATGCCCGCACCCATTTGTCCCGCACCGATAACGCCGACGATCATATGCTGCCCTTTTCGCTGAAAACCGTGCCTGTGCCCCTACGGCCTCGGTTTCGCGCGTCAAGGGGCGGAGCGGAAAGCGGTCGCCTCGGCAAGGATCAGGGCAAAGGCCGGATCGGCGTCGTCCCACGTCGTGATCGGCGTCCAGCCGCTCGCGCGCAACAGCAGGTTGGCGTCGCGCGCGCCGTATTTATGGCTGTTCTCGCTGTGAATCGTTTCGCCCTTCGCCATCGCATAGCCGCGCCCGTCGACGGTGAACTCGATGTCGCACGCCGCGACGAGGTGCATTTCGATGCGTGCGTGGACGTCGTCCCACACCGCGCGATGGGCGAAATTCTCGACCGGAATGTCGCCGCCAAGCTCGCGGTTGATCCGTTCGAGCAGGTTGAGGTTGAACGCCGCGGTCACCCCCGCCGGATCGTCATAGGCCAGCTCAAGCGTCGCGACATCCTTGATCCGGTCGATACCGATGAGGAGGAGCGATCCTTCGCCGAGCGCGCAGCGCCAGTTGCGCAACAGGTCGATCGCGGTGCGTGCGACCATGTTGCCGATCGTGCTGCCTGGAAAAAAGCCGAGCTTGGGCAGGTCGGCGATTTCGTCGGGGAGCGTGACGCGCTGGGTGAAATCGGCCTCGACCGGATAGATGGGAAGCCTCGGAAAGCGCGCCGCGAGCGCCAGCGCGCTGTCGCGCAGGAAGTCGCCCGAGATGTCGACGGGAACATAGGCGGCGGGCGCGATCGCATCGAGCAGCAGCGGCGTCTTCGTCGAGCTGCCCGAACCGAGTTCGACGACCGCGCGGCCCGGGCCGATCGCGGCCGCGAAGTCGGCGGCGTGGCGAACGAGCATGTCGGTTTCGCTGCGCGTCGGATAATATTCGGGGAGCGCCGTGATATCCTCGAACAGCGCCGAGCCGGTCGCGTCGTAGAACCAGCGTGCGGGTATCGCCTTTGGCTGCTGGCTGAGGCCGGCGTGGACGTCGGCGCGAAAGGCGATATCGACGCCGGCGGCATCGGCATCGACCTGACGGAGATGGCGGACAACGCCCATATCAAAGATCCTTGGCTAGCCGCACGCCGGTGAATTGCCAGCGCTGGTGGGGATAGAAGAAATTGCGGTAGGAGGCGCGGAGATGGCCGCGCGGGGTCGCACAGCTGCCGCCGCGCAGGACGAACTGGCCGCTCATAAACTTGCCATTATATTCGCCGACCGCGCCGGGCGCAGCGCGGAAGCCGGGATAGGGGCGATAGGCGCTGCCGGTCCATTCCCACACGCTGCCGAACATCTGTTGCAAGCCGGTGTCATCGTCGGCGGGGCCGGGCTGCACCGGTCCGGCGGTATCGAGCTGCTGGCCGCCGTACGGATCGAACGACGACGCCGCGGCTTCCCATTCCTGTTCGGTCGGGAGGCGCGCGCCGGCCCAGCTTGCGAAGGCGTCGGCCTCGAAAAAGCTGATATGCGTCACCGGCGCGGCCGGGTCGATATCCTGCCAGCCCGAAAGCGTGAACTGGCGGTCACCGTCCCAATAGGCCGGCGCCTCGATATCCTCGGCGCGCACCCATGCCCAGCCGTCGCTGAGCCAGAGCGAGGGGGTGTGATAGCCGCCGTCGGCGATAAATTCCTGCCATTCGCCATTGCTCACCGGGCGGCTGGCGAGCGCGTGTGGGGTCAGCAGCGCATCGTGGCGCGGGCCTTCGCAGTCGAAGGCGAAGCCGGGGCCGTCATGCCCGACCTTCGCCACGCCGTCCGCACCCTTGATCCATTTCATCGCGGAAAACTGCGTAACTTCACTCGCGATTCGCGTTTCGCGGTTCCAGACCGCCGGGCCGAGCGGATTTTGTGCGAAGAGATGTTTGAGGTCGGTGAGCAGCAATTCCTGATGCTGTTGCTCGTGATGAATGCCGAGGTCGACAAGCGTCAGCGCACTCGCCGGGAGATCGGGCAGCGCGGTCTGGACCGCGGCATCGACGTGCGCGCGCCAGATGCAGACCTCATCGAGCGACGGGCGCGTCAGTAGGCCGCGATGCGGGCGCGCGTGACGCGGCCCTTCGGCTTCATAATAGCTATTGAACAGAAAGGGATAGCGCTCGTCGAAGAGCGTATAACCCGGAACATGATCGCGCAGAATGAAGGTTTCGAAGAACCAGCTCGTGTGCGCGAGGTGCCATTTGGCGGGCGAGGCGTCGGGCATCGACTGTGCGCTCGCATCGGCATCGGAGAGCGTCGCCACCAGATCGAGCGACAGCCGCCGTGTCGCGACGAAGCGCCGCGTCAGCTCTTCCAGCGGATCGGTACGATTTTGGGCGTCGGTGCGGCTGGCCATGGTGAGACAATCCCCCGGGGTGCGATTCGGTTTCGCTGTTCACCGGATTATGGTTACGGCGCGATGGAATGTCTAGGAACATTTAGGGAACATCTGCACTCCCCTTTGTTCGTTATTCCGGCAAAGGCCGGAATCTCGACGGTGCCAAAGAACGGGAGGTTGAGATCCCGGCCTTCGCCGGGATGACGAGTTGGGAAAGCGCAGGGGTCAGCGCGTCGCGCCGGGCTTCCAGAGGATATCGCCGCCCGCGGCGGCGTTGACGTGCCGCGTGAGCACGAACAGATGGTCCGACAGGCGGTTGAGATAATTGAGCGCGATCGGATTGAGGTCACGCGTCGCCCCCGCCGCGACGGCGGCGCGTTCGGCGCGCCGCGTCACCGCGCGCGCGAGGTGGAGCCGCGCCGCGGCTTCGGTGCCGCCGGGCAGGATGAAGCTTTTGAGCGCATCGAGCGCGTCGTTCATGCCGTCGATCTCGTCCTCGAGCCGCGCGATCTGGCTCGGCACGATGCGCAGCGCCATTTCGTGCGGACCGAAACCGAACTGGATGTCGGGCGGGGTCGCCAGATCGGCGCCGAGGTCGAACATCTCGTTCTGGATTCGCGCGAGCATCGCGGCTTCGTCGCTATCGGGCGCCAACACCGCAGCAGCGATCCCGATCGCGCTGTTCGCTTCGTCGACGTCGCCGATCGCCGCCATCAGCGCGTCCGATTTGGCGATGCGCGATCCGTCGACGAGCCCCGTGGTGCCGTCGTCGCCGGTGCGCGTGTAGATCTTGTTGAGCTTGACCATGCGCGCCGGCCTATTTGCCCGCGGCGAAGAGGCCGATCAGCACGAGCAGGATGATCGTGATCGCCTGCCACTTCACGCGCGCCATCATCATCCGGTTCTGCATCACCTGATTCTCGTGGACGGTGCCGTCCATCTGGGCCTTGTGCCCTTGCGAGAAATAGAAGAGCCCCCGCGCGAGCGAGAAGAGGACGAAGCCGGCGGCGATCACGACGCCAAGGATGAGCAGGATTTCCATGAAACCTATCTAGGGATTTTGCAGCGAATAGCCAGCGGGAAGCCGCCCCGCGACCAAATCGGCGGCGAGCGCGCGCCCGTCGATCCAAGCCGCGCGGAGCGACGCGAGCGACGCCGCGGCGTCGCGTTTCGCGAGCCTTTTGCCGTCTGCACCACAAACGAGCGCGTGGTGCCGATAAAGCGGGGTCGGCAGATCGAGCAGCGCCTGGAGCAACCGGTGGACGTCGGTCGAGGCGATGAGGTCGGCGCCGCGAATGACGTGCGTCACCCCCATATCGGCGTCGTCGAGCGTGCTCGCGAGATGATAGCTCGCAGGGGCATCCTTGCGCGCGAGGACGATATCGCCGTGCGCCGCCGGATCGGCGGACCGAAGCCCCTGCCCCGCCTCTTCCCATTGCAGATCGCCACTTTCGGCAAGCGCACGCACGGTGTCGAGGCGCCAGCAATGCGGCTCATCCGCGAGGCGGCGTGTCCGCTCGGTTTCAGACAAGCCGCGGCAGGTGCCGGGGTAGATCGCGCCGGATGGCCCATGCGGCGCCGACAGGCTGGCGGCGATATCGGCGCGGGTGCAAAAACAGGGATAGACGAGGCCCCGCGCGCGCAATTTGTCGAGCGAGGCGGCATAGTCGCCGAGCCGCGCCGACTGGCGCACCGGATCGCCGTCCCACTCGATCCCGAGCCAGGCGAGGTCGGCGAGCGAGGCGCCGACAAATGACTCGCGCGAGCGGCTGCCGTCGATATCGTCGATACGGATCAGGAACTTCCCGCCCGCGCCGCGCGCCGCGTCATGCGCGAGCACCGCGCTATAGGCGTGGCCGAGGTGGAGCTCGCCGGTCGGGCTGGGCGCGAAACGGGTCAGCATGCGGCGCCGTCCGGGTCTAGATACTGTGCCTCTGCCCCGCCCGACATTCCATATCTTGCGGCACATCGCCTCTTGACGTGCGAATCATATGCGTGATGTAATGATGCTGTCACCCGGGACTGGCAGTGGCGCGCCATCCCGCGCAGTATAGGGGGCAGCGTAGCGAAGCCATGTTTCATCCCGATCTCGCCCGGCATCCCGATTCCTGTCCGGCCCTTGTTCTCAATGCAGACTATACGCCGCTCAGCTATTACCCCTTGAGCCTGTGGCCCTGGCAGACCGCGGTCAAGGCGGTTTTCCTCGACCGCGTCACCATCGTCGAAAATTACGAACGCGAGATTCATTCGCCGACGAAGACGATGCCGATCCCCAGCGTCATCGCGCTCCGCCAATATGTGAAGCCGTCGCAGCACCCGGCGTTCACGCGCTTCAACCTGTTCCTGCGCGACCGGTTTTCGTGCCAATATTGCGGATCGGGCAAGGATCTGACCTTCGATCATGTCGTGCCGCGCCGGCTCGGCGGGCGGACGACGTGGGAAAATGTCGCGACCGCCTGCGCGCCGTGCAACCTGAAAAAAGGTGGCCGCACCCCGCAACAGGCGCATATGCCGATCTATCGCCAACCCTGGCGCCCGACGAGCTGGCAGCTGCAGGACAATGGGCGGGCATTCCCGCCCAACTATCTGCACACAAGCTGGATCGACTGGCTCTATTGGGATGTTGAACTGGAAGGCTGACAGGGGCACAACGAGCGCGACAGCATGGGTTCACCTCGATGGGACTAGGCGGCCGCCAACCATCGAAAAAAGGAGAAATATCATGGTTCGCATCACTCGTATGCTCGCCGTCGGCATGGTTGCCGCGCCGCTGCTCGCTGCCTGCGCAACGATCGCGCCTTCGGAACAACCCGTGTCGGTCACCGGCAGCATCACCTATCGCGAGCGCATGGCGCTGCCGCCGACGGCGCAGGTCGAAATCCAGCTCGCCGATGTCAGCCTGATGGACGCGCCGTCGAAGACGATCGCGCAGCAGTCGTTCACCGCCGACGGCCGGCAGGTGCCCTTCGCCTTTTCGCTGACCGTCGACGAGCGCAAAATCGACCCGCGCGGCCGCTATTCGGTTTCGGCGCGCATCACCGACGCGTCGGGAAAGCTGATGTTCATCACCGACACGCATAATGGCGTGACCTTCGATGGCCGCCCGCGGGTCGATATGGGCACGTTGGTCATGGTCCGGACCCGCTGACGAAGCGCTCGCGCGGGCGCGCATAGCTATGCGCGCCCGCGCGTCGGCTTGACCCTGCGCCTTCGCAGGTGCAGCAAGCTGGGTTCATGGGCCCGCCTATCCAGATCTCGCAAAATCCCGACATCCGCTATTTGGGGCGGATCCTCGGTGACGTCATTCGCGCATATGGCGGCGACAAATTGTTCCGTCAGACCGAATATATCCGCTCGTCGAGCGTCGACCGGCACCGCGGTATCGCGGGCGCCGAGGCGATCGATCCGGGGCTCGACGCGCTGAGCCTCGACGACACGATCGCCTTTGTGCGCGGTTTCATGCTGTTTTCGATGCTCGCCAATCTTGCCGAGGACCGGCAGGGGGTGGCGGCCGAGCCCGAGGCGACGGTCGCCGCCGCGATCGAAAAGCTGAAGGGCGATGGGATCGACGGCGATGCGATCGCGGCGCTGCTGAGCGCGTCGCTCGTCGCCCCCGTGCTCACCGCGCACCCGACCGAGGTGCGGCGCAAGTCGGTGCTCGACCACAAGAACCGCATCGCCGAGCTGATGCTGCTGCGCGACGCCGGCGCCAGTGAGACGCCCGAGGGCGATATCGTCGAGGACGCGATCCGGCGGCAGATCGTTCTCCTTTGGCAAACGCGCCCGCTGCGCACCGAAAAATTGTTCGTCGCCGACGAGATCGACAATGCGCTGACCTATTTGCGCGACGTCTTCCTGCCCGTGGTGCCGAAACTCTATGCGCGCTGGGAAGCCGAACTCGGGCAGCGCCCCGCGAGCTTCCTGCGCGTCGGCAGCTGGATCGGCGGCGACCGCGACGGCAACCCCTTCGTCACCGCGGAGACGATGCACATGGCGACGGCGCGCAACGCCGCCGCGGTGCTCGGCCATTATATCGACGCGGTCCACCACCTCGGCGCCGAACTGTCGGTATCGGCGAGCCTCGCCGTCGTTCCCGAGGCGGTCGAAGCGCTGGCCGAGGCGAGCGGCGACGCCGCACCGAGCCGCCGCGACGAACCCTATCGCCGGGCGCTGTCGGGCATTTATGCGCGGCTGTGCGCGACCTATGCCGAGATCGTCGGGCGCGCGCCGCCGCGCCCGTCGGCGCTCAGCGGCGCGCCCTATTCCACCCCGGCGTCGCTTCGCCGCGACCTCGTCACCATCGCCAACGGCCTGTCGGCGAACAGCCAGGGCCAGTTCGGCGGCATCGGCGCGCTCGGGCGGCTGATCCGCGCGGTCGAAGTGTTCGGATTCCACCTCGCAACGCTCGACATGCGGCAGAACAGCGCGGTGCACGAACGTGTACTCGCCGAACTGCTGGCGGTATCGGGCGTGTGTCCCGATTATCTGGCGCTGGACGAAGAGGAACGCGTCGCGCTGCTCACCGCCGAACTCGCGAGCGACCGCCCGCTCGCCGCGCCGTGGCACCAGTGGAGCGACGAGACCGCAGGCGAGCTTGCGATCGTCCACGCCGCCGCCGATGTACGCAAACGGCTGGGCAATGATGCGATCTGCCAGTGGATCATCAGCATGGCGCAGGAATTGTCAGACCTGCTCGAAGTCCATGTCCTCGCACGCGAGGCCGGGCTGTGGCGGAGCGGCGGCGACGCGGGCCAGTCTAACCTGATGGTCGTGCCCTTGTTCGAAACCATCGCCGACCTCGACCGGGCGCCCGCGATCATGGCGCGCTATTTCGCGATGCCCGAAATCGGCCCGCAGATCGGGCAGCGCGGGCATCAGGAAGTGATGATCGGCTATTCGGATTCGAACAAGGACGGCGGTTATCTGACCTCGACCTGGGGGCTGCATCAGGCGTCGCAGGCGCTGACCCCGGTGTTCGAGGAGGCCGATACCGCGATGCAATTGTTCCACGGCCGCGGCGGCGCGGTCGGGCGCGGCGGCGGCAGCGCCTTTGCCGCGATCCGCGCGCAGCCCGCGGGCACCGTGCAGGGCCGCATCCGCATCACCGAACAGGGCGAAGTGATCGCGGCGAAATATGGCACCGCCGACGGTGCCGCGACCAATCTGGAGGCGATGGTGTCGGCGAGCCTGCTCGCGAGCCTCGAGCCCGAGGCGCTGAGCGGCAAGGATGCGGCGCGCTATACCGCGGCGATGGACCAGCTGTCGGACGGCGCCTTCGCCGCCTATCGCGGGCTCGTCTATGACACGCCGGCGTTCAAGGATTTCTTCCGCGCGATGACGCCGATCGCCGAGATCGCGACGCTGAAGATCGGGTCGCGGCCGTCGAGCCGCACCAAGTCGAGCGCGATCGAGGATTTGCGCGCCATCCCGTGGGTGTTCAGCTGGGCGCAGTCGCGCGCGATGCTGCCTGGCTGGTACGGCACCGGCGAGGGTTTTGCGGCGTTCGAGGACAAGGCGCTGCTCGCCGACATGGCGGCGGGCTGGCCGTTCTTTGCCGCGCTGCTCGGCAATATGGAGATGGTGCTCGCGAAATCGGACATGGGGATCGCCGCGCGCTACGCCGAACTTGCGGCGGGAATCGACGGGCATGACGCGATCTTTGGCCGCATCCAGGGCGGGTGGAACCGCGCGCATGACGGATTGCTCGGCATCACCGGCCAGACGCGGCTGCTCGACAAGAATCCGGCGCTCGAGGCGTCGATCCGGCTGCGCCTGCCCTATATCGAGCCGCTGAACCTGCTGCAGATCGAGCTGATGAAGCGCCACCGCGCCGGCGAAACCGATCCGCGCATCGCCGAAGGCATCCAGCTGACGATCAACGCAATCGCGACCGCGCTCAGGAACAGCGGCTGATCGTCGTCCCGGCGAAAGCCGGGACCGCTTTCGTCACTTCCAATCGTCAGCGGCCCCGGCTTTCACTGGGCGACGGTGCAAGGTCAGCTCTTGACGATCACCACCTCGCCCCTGGCGTTCGCGCCGTCGGGGGCGAAGTTGATGCGGAAATCGGCGCCGTCCTTGTCCTTGCCCGCGAGCGTGTCGCCGCTGCGCGTGACCTTGACGCCCTTCCTGGCGAATTCGCCCGCCATCCAGTCGGCCGCCTTCGTCGGCGCGGCGGGCGAAGTGAAGCCGAGTTTGACCGTCGCCTTGTCGGCGCCGCTCTTGTCGTTCGCATCGACGTCGACCTTGGTGACCTTGCTGCCCGGATAGAGCTTCACCCCGTCGATATCGAAATCGTCTTCGAGGTCGAGATCGACGAAATCGGGGATGTCGATGTCGATCGCGGCACCGTCACCGCCGATCTTGATATTGCCGCCGTCCTTGCCGGTCTTGATCTGGACCCCGCCATGCTCGTCGCCGGCGTTGATCGAGACTTCGGTGCCCTCCCCGGTCTTCTTCTCCTCCGACCCGCAGGCGGCGAGGAGCATCATCGGGGGAATGAGGAACGCGAGACGCATGGCCAATCTCCTTGGTGCATTAGTTACATAATACACCTTGGAGATGGGTGAGTCAAACTGCTCTTTCGTCATGCTGGACTTGATCCGGCATCCATTCCGAGGGCGCTGTCGTGGACCCCGGATCAAGTCCGGGGTGACGAAGGAATGGAATTACGCGTCGATGCTCGTCCGGACGTCGCCGTGGACGAGCCCGCCGTCGACGGTGATCGTGTCGCCGACGACATAGTCGCCCGCCTTCGACGCGAGGAAGATCGCGGCGCCGGCCATATCCTCGGGGACGCCGATGCGCTTGACCGGGATGCTTTGCGCCACCGCGTCGCCATGGTCGCGCGCCGCCTTGTTCATGTCCGACTGGAAGGCGCCCGGCGCGATCGCGGTGACGAGGATATGATCCTGCACCAGCCGCGCCGCGAGCCGCTTGGTGAGGTAGAGGATCGCGGCCTTCGACGCGTGATAGCTGTAGGTTTCCCAGGGGTTCAAACGCTGGCCGTCGATCGAGCCGATGTTGATCACCTTCGCCGGACGGTCGGCGGTGCCGCCGCCCTTGAGCAGCCCGTGGAGCGCCTGCGTCAGGAAGAAGGGCGATTTGACGTTGATGTCCATCACCTTGTCCCAGCCCGCCTCGGGGAAGCCCTCGAACGGTTCGCCCCACGCCGCGCCGGCGTTGTTGACGAGGATGTCGAGGCGCTCTTCGCGCGCTTCGAGCTCCGACGCGAGCGCGCGGCACCCTTCGACGGTCGACAGGTCGACCGGCAGGCCGATGACCTTGCCCGGATAGCGCGTTTCGAAATCGGCGACGGCTTCCTCGATCTGCGCGCTCTTGCGCGCCGAGATATAGACGCGCGCCGCGCCCGCGGCGAGATAGCCCTCGACGATCATCTTGCCGATGCCGCGCGAGCCGCCGGTGACGAGTGCGATGCGGCCGTCGAGGCCGAACATGTCCTGAAGGTTCATAGTGCAATCCTTTTTCTCCCTCCCCTTCAGGGGAGGGTTGGGGTGGGGCATGTCGGGCGATCCGCCCTCCCCGCTGCGACTAGCCGGCAAGCCGGCAAGTCTCGCTGCCCCTCCCGCAAGCGGGAGGGGTGAAGTTTAGTAACCATTCATCCGCGCGACCTGGTCGATGTGGTAATGCACATCGCCCATATATTCGGCGAGCGCGCGGTCGCGTTTCATGTAGAGGCCGATGTCATATTCGTCGGTCATGCCGATGCCGCCGTGCATCTGGACGCCTTCGCGCACCGCGAGGTTGGCGGCGCGGCCGGCCTTCGCCTTGGCGACCGAGACCATCAGCTTCGCGCCTTCGCTGCCCTCGTCGAGCAGTTGCTGCGCCTTCATCACGGTGGCGCGCGCGACTTCCATCTCGCCATAGAGATGCGCGGCGCGGTGCTGGAGGCCCTGGAACTCGCCGATCAGCTTGCCGAACTGCTTGCGTTCCTTGAGGTAATTGACCGTCATGTCCATCGCGCCCTGCCCGACGCCGACCATTTCGGCGGCGGCGCCGGTGCGGGTCGCGGCGAGCAGCGCGTTCAGCACATCCTCGCCCGCATCGACCTCACCGATCACCGCGTCGGCATCGACCTCGACGCCGTCGAGCGTGACGTGGCTCGCAAGGCTCGAGTCGACGAGGCGGCGCGGATCGGCGGTGGCGCCTTTCGCATCCTTCGGCACCGCGAACAGCGTGATCCCGCCGTCGGTCTTTGCCGCGACGATGCTCATGTCGGCGACATGGCCGTGGAGCACGAAGCTTTTCTTGCCGTCGAGACGGAAGCCGTTGCCGGCGCGCGTCGCGGTCGTCGCGATGCGGTCGGGGCGGTGCTTGGCGCCCTCGTCGATCGCGAGCGCGATAATCGCCTCGCCCGATGCGATCGCGGGGAGCCAGCGGCCCGCCTGTGTGCCGCCCGCCTTCGCGAGCGCGGCGACCGCGCCGACGCTGGTCGAGAGGAAAGGCGACGGGGTCAGATTGCGTCCGATTTCCTCGAGCACGATGCCCGCTTCCATATGCCCCATGCCGAGCCCGCCGTGCGCTTCGGGAACGAGCATGCCGGGCAGGCCCATTTCGGTGAACTGCGCCCAGAGGTCGCGCGAGAAGCCGGTCGCGTCGGCGCTGTCGCGCAATTTGCGCAGGTGCGACACCGGCGCCTGTTCGGCCACGAAGGGGGCGACGCTGTCCTTGAGCATCGCCTGGTCGTCATTGTGATACAAAGGCATGGGTCAGGCTCCGGGCAGGTCGAGGATACGCTTGGCGATGACATTGAGCATGACTTCGCTCGTCCCGCCTTCGATCGAATTGGCCTTGGTACGCAGCCAGCCGCGCGCCCTTGCGCCGCCCTTGGTCTCTTCGCTGTCCCATTCGAGCGCTTCGCTGCCGCCGCCCGACATGACGAGTTCGTGGCGGCGCTTGTTGAGTTCGGTGCCGACATATTTCATCATGTTCGACGACGCGGGGTGCGCGCGGCCGGTCTTCCACATGTCCATGAAACGCTCGCCCATCGCGCGGTAGGCGAAGACGTCGACGTCGAACGCCGCCATTTCGGCGCGCAGGATCGGATCGTCGAGCTCGCCCGCGGCGTTCTTGCCGAACGCCTTGGCAAAGGCGCCGCCGATGCTGACCATGTCGCCGCCCGCACCGCCGCCCGAGATCATCTCGCGTTCGTGGCCGAGCAGATATTTGGCGACGTCCCAGCCGCGGTTGATCTCGCCGATGAACTGCGTCTTCGGCACCTCGACATCGTCGAAGAAGGTCTCGCAGAAGGGCGAATTTCCGCTGATCAGCAGGATCGGCTTGGTCGTGACGCCCTTGCTCGCCATGTCGAAGAGCATGAAGGTGATGCCCTGATATTTGTTCGCCTTGTCGGTGCGGACGAGGCAGAAGATCCAGTCGGCCTTGTCGGCATAGCTCGTCCAGATCTTCGACCCGTTGACGACCCAATGATCGCCCTTGTCCTCGCCGAAGGTCTGCAGACTGACGAGGTCGCTGCCCGAGCCGGGTTCCGAATAGCCCTGGCACCAGCGGATTTCGCCGCGCGCGATCGGGTTCAGATATTCGACCTTCTGCTCCTCGGTGCCGAATTGCAGCAGCGCGGGGCCGAGCATCCAGATGCCGAAGCTGTCGAGCGGCGAGCGCGCATGGATGCGCTTCATTTCCTGTTTGAGGACCTTGGTCTGCTCGGGGGTGAGCCCGGCGCCACCATAGGGCTTCGGCCAGTCGGGGACGGTGTAGCCCTTCGCGACGCACGCTTCGAGCCACGCCTTCTGCGCGTCGTTCTTGAACACCCAGTTGCGCCCGCCCCAGCAGACGTCGCCTTCGTCCCGCACGGGCTCGCGCATTTCGGCGGGGCAGTTGGCCTCCAGCCAGTCCCGCACCTCGGCGCGAAAAGCGTCCAGTTCGCTCATCCTTTTGGCTCCTCTTCTGCGGCCAAATCTACGTCCGCTTCGCTGCTTTACGCAAGCGTCAACTTGGATCGACGCGCCTGCCGTTACGGCGCCGTAGCGTCGGTTTGACCGCCGTTGACGCGTCACCTTTGGCCCCTAAGCTAAGTGGCAAAAGAAAACGGGAGAATGGGTCAATGCGATTCGCAGGCAAGATAGCCGTCGTCACCGGAGCGGCGTCGGGCATCGGCAAGGCAGCGGTTTTGAAACTCGCGAGCGAGGGCGCGCATGTCTTTGCCGCCGACATCGACGAGGCGGGCGGGCGCGCGCTCGCCGAGCAGTCGAACGGCAAGATCGACTTCGTCCGCTGCGACGTCACCAAGCCATCCGACATCGAGGCGTTGATGAATAAAGCCGCGGCGAAAGCCGGGGGCATCGATATCGTGTTCAACAACGCCGCCGCCGCGGGCGACCGCGCCCCGATCGACGAGATCAGCCCCGAGGGCTGGGACCTGACGATGGACCTCGTGCTGAAATCGGTTGCGATGGGCATCCGCTACGCCGCGCCGCATATGAAGGGCCGCAAGGGTGCCAGCATCGTCAACACCGCAAGCGTCGCGGCACTCGGCGCCGGCTATTCGCCGATCGCCTATGCCGTCGCCAAGGCGGGCGTGCTCCACCTCAGCAAAATCGCGGCAACCGACCTCGCGCGTTACGGCATTCGCGTCAACGCGATCTGCCCCGGCTTCATCAACACCAATATCTTCACCTCGTCGCTCGACGTGCCCGACGAACATAAGGATCAGGCAAAGGCGATCATCGCGGGGATGAGCGAGGCCGCGCAGCCCGTCGCGCGCGGCGGCCAGCCCGAGGATATCGCCAACGCCGTCGCCTATCTCGCGAGCGAGGAGTCGAGCTTTATGACCGGCACGCATATGCTGGTCGACGGCGGGCTGACGATCGGCCAGCGCCATGCCTGGGACCCCGAAGCCCCCGGACTATTCGATGCGCTCGTCGCAATGGAGGAAGCGGCAAAGGCCGGGGCGCCGGCGTGAACGCGGCAATTGCCGCGCCGAAAGCCACGCGCCTGCCGGTCCGGCTGAAGGTCGTGCACGGGCTGGGCAGCATCGCCTATGGCGTCAAGGACAACGGCTTTTCGACCTTTCTGCTGCTGTTCTACAATCAGGTGATCGGGCTCGATCCCGGCGTCGTCGGCGCCGCGATCATGGTCGCGCTGATCGCCGACGCCTTTGTCGATCCGATCATCGGCGAACTCACCGACCGCACGCGCAGCCGCTGGGGGCGCCGCCTCCCCTGGCTTTATGGCGCGCCGATTCCGCTCGCGATCATGTGGATGCTGCTGTGGCATCCGCCCGAAATGAGCAATGCGATGACCGTCGCCTGGCTGATCGGCTTTGCGATCATCGTTCGCTCGCTCGTCTCGATGTGCGAAGTGCCGTCGGTCGCGATCGTGCCCGAGCTGACGGGCGATTATGACGAGCGCACCGTCGTCATGCGCTATCGCTTCCTCTTCGGCTGGGGCGGCGGGCTGCTGATCCTGCTGCTCGCCTATGGCGTGTTCTTCGGCGGCGCGAAGGGGCTCGTCGATCCCGACGGCTATTTCCCCTATGCGCTGACCGGCGCGCTGCTGATGGCGGGCGCGGTCCTGACCTCGGCCGCGGGGCAGCACAGCCGCATCGCGGTGTCGAACATCGCCGATACGAAACCGGTAATGACGCTGCGCCAGGTCCTCGGCGAGATGCGCGACACGCTGTCGAACCGCGCCTTCCTGTGGCTGATATTCGCCGCGCTGTTCGGCTTCGTGAATCAGGGCATCACCTTTTCGATGAACAATTACCTGCTCGGTTTCTTCTGGCAGTTCACGCAGGGCGAGATGGTCGCCTATGTCTTTCTGCTGTTCGCCTCGATGATCGCAGCTTTCGTGCTCGTCGCCCCCGTGTCGGCGCGGCTCGGCAAGCGCGACGGCGCGATTTTCGCGGGCGCGATCTCTTTGCTCGTCAACAGCGGCATCTATTTCGCGTGGATCCAGGGGTTTTTTCCCGGCCTGCCGGGCAAGCCGAGCGTCGCAGCGATGTTCGCGCTCGTGTTCGTCTCCAACAGCTTCTCGATCATCCTGATGATCCTGTCGTCGTCGATGATGGCCGATGTCGTCGAGGCGTCGCAGAGCGAGACCGGGCGGCGGTCGGAGGGGCTGTTCTTCGCGGGCTATTTCTTCATGCAGAAATGCGCGACGGGCATCGGCATCTTCGCTGCGGGGCTGATCCTGTCGTTCGCGGCCTTTCCGGCGAATGCCAAGCCGGGCGAAGTCGGGAGCGACGTGCTCGGCAATCTCGCGCTCGGCTATGCGCTCGCGGTGCTGGTCATCGGCACGCTGGGGCTGATCGTGATGCGCAAATTCCCGATCTCGCGCGCCGATCACGAAGCGCGGCTGGCGCTGCTGGGCGACGTCGCACGCGGCGAACCCGATGCCACGGGGGCGCATCCGTAACGATCATGTCGCCAAGCGGCGGAATGATGTAATTTTAGGGCCGCGGGACTTGGCAAGGCCGACGAATCGGTCCAAAGGTTTACGTGAACGTAAAGGGAAAGGACGCGCAGATGGACTTCGATCTCACCGACCGGCAGGTCTATTGGCGCGACCGGGTACGCGATTTCATCGAACGCAAGGTTCGCCCCGCGGTCCCGACCTATAACGAACAGGACAAGGCGGGCGACCGCTGGAAAGTCATCCAGATCGTCGAGGATCTGAAGGCCGAAGCGAAAGAAGCCGGCATCTGGAACCTCTTCATGCCGCCCAAGTCCGCCGCGCACCACCATGTCGACGAGACGTTCGAATTCGAAGGACCCGGCCTCTCCAACCTCGAATATGCGCTGTGCGCCGAGGAAATGGGGCGCGTCGGCTTTGCGAGCGAGGTGTTCAACTGCTCGGCGCCCGACACCGGCAATATGGAAGTGTTCCACCGCTACGGGACGCGCGCGCAGAAGGAAAAATATCTCGGCCGGCTGATGAACGGCCAGATCCGTTCGGCCTTCCTGATGACCGAGCCGCGCGTCGCCTCGTCCGACGCGACCAACATCGAGACGCGGATCGAACGCGACGGCGACGATTATGTGATCAACGGCACCAAATGGTGGTCGTCGGGCGCGGGCGATCCGCGCTGCGAGGTCGCGATCGTGATGGGCAAGACCGACTTCGGCGCGAAGCGCCACGCGCAGCAGTCGATGGTGCTGATGCCGCTGAACGCGCCGGGGGTGAATATCCTCCGCCACCTGCCCGTCTTCGGTTATGACGACGCGCCGCACGGCCATATGGAAATCGAGCTGAAGGACGTCCGCGTCAAGGCCGAGGAAGCGATGCTGCTCGGCGAAGGGCGTGGGTTCGAGATCGCACAGGGGCGCCTCGGGCCGGGACGCATCCATCACTGCATGCGCACCATTGGTGTGGCGGAAGAAGCGATCGCGAAGATGGCGAAGCGGCTGCAGTCGCGCGTCGCGTTCGGCAAGAAGGTCGCCGAATATAGCATCTGGGAACATCGCCTTGCCCGCGCGCGCATCGACATCGAGATGACGCGCCTGCTGTGCCTCAAGGCCGCCGACATGATGGACAAGGTCGGCAACAAGTCGGCCGCGGCCGAGATCGCGATGATCAAGGTGCAGGCGCCGAACATGGCGCTGAAGATCATCGACGATGCGATCCAGGCGCATGGCGGCGGCGGCGTGTCGGAGGATTTCGGGCTGGCCAAAGCCTATGCGCATCAGCGCACGCTGCGCCTCGCCGACGGGCCCGACGAAGTCCACGAACGCGCGATCGCGCGCATCGAGTTCGCCAAGCACAGCGAAGCGAGCGAGCCGGGCTTTTCGTCGGGCGACATCGGCGTTTCGCGTTAAATCCAGCAGTCGGAGAGAAATTGTGACCAAAGCCGCGATTCTGATCGAACCGGGCAAGCCGCTGTCGATCGAGACAGTGCAGATTGCCGACTGCGGCCCGCACGAGGTGCGCATCCGCACCGCCGCGTGCGGGCTCTGCCATTCGGACCTGCATTTCATCGACGGCGCCTATCCGCATCCGCTGCCCGCGATCCCCGGCCACGAAGCCGCGGGCATCGTCGAGGCGGTCGGCAGCGAAGTGCGCACGGTGAAGGTCGGCGACGCGGTCGTCACCTGCCTCAGCGCCTTTTGCGGCCATTGCGAATTCTGCGTATCGGGCCGTATGTCGCTGTGCATGGGCGGCGACACGCGCCGCGCGCCCGGACAGCCGCCGCGCATCACGCGCCCCGACGGCAGCATCGTCAACCAGATGCTCAACCTCAGCGCCTTTGCCGAAACGATGCTCGTCCACGAACATGCGTGCGTCGCGATCGACCCCGACATGCCGCTCGACCGCGCCGCCGTCATCGGCTGCGCGGTGACGACGGGCGCGGGAACGATCTTCAACGCGTGCAAGGTGACCCCGGGCGAGACCGTCGCGGTCGTCGGTTGCGGCGGCGTCGGGCTCGCGACGATCAACGCCGCGAAGATCGCGGGCGCGGGGCGCATCATCGCCGCCGACCCGGTTCCCGAGAAACGCGCGCTGGCGGTGAAGCTCGGCGCGACCGACGTCGTCGATGCGCTCGCCGATGATGCCGCGAAGCAGATTGTCGAAATCTCGAAGGGCGGCGTCGACCATGCGATCGAGGCCGTGGGCCGTCCGGCCTCGGCGAGCCTCGCGGTCGCGTCGCTGCGTCGCGGCGGCACCGCGACGATCCTTGGCATGATGCCACTCGCCGAAAAGGTCGGATTGAGCGCGATGGACCTGCTGTCGGGCAAGAAATTGCAGGGCGCGATAATGGGCGGCAACCGCTTCCCCGTCGATATCCCGCGCCTCGTCGATTTTTATCTCCGCGGGCTGCTCGACCTCGACAGCATCGTCGCCGAGACGATCCCGCTCGAGCGGATCAACGAAGGCTTCGACAAGATGAAGAAGGGCGACGCCGCACGGTCGGTGATCGTATTCGACCAATGACGCTCGACGCGCAAAAAGCGTTCAGCGGCACCGTCGCGCCCGAGGGCGCCGATGTGCTCGACGAGGCGAAGCTGACGGCGTGGATGGAGGCGAATGTCGAGGGCTTCGAAGGCCCGCTGACCCAGCATAAATTCGCCGGCGGCCAGTCGAACCCGACGTACAAGATTTCAGCGCCGTCGGGCAATTATGTGCTCCGGCGCAAACCCTTCGGCCCGCTGCTGCCGTCGGCGCATGCGGTCGACCGCGAGTATAAGGTGCAGGCGGGGCTGCATAAGATGGGCTTCCCGGTGGCCCGCCAATATGGCCTCTGTACCGACGACGATGTCGTCGGCAGCTGGTTCTATGTGATGGGGATGGTCGACGGCCACACGATCTGGGACGGCGCGATGCCGGGGTCGACCCCCGCAAATCGCCGTGCGACCTATGAAGCGATGATCGACACGCTCGCCGCGCTGCACAAGGTCGATGTCGAGGCCGCGGGCCTGTCCGACTTCGGCAAGCCGGGCAATTATTTCGGGCGCCAGGTCGACCGCTGGACCAAGCAGTACCGCCTCGCCGAAACCGAGACGATGGACGAGATGGAGCAGCTGATCGCGTGGTTGCCCGCGACCCTGCCCGAACAGACGCGCACCAGCGTCGTCCATGGCGACTATCGCATCGACAATATGATCTATGCCAAGGACCGGCCCGAGGTTCTCGCGGTGCTCGACTGGGAGCTGTCGACATTGGGCGACCCGCTCGCCGATTTCACCTATGTCGCGATGGCGTGGGTTACCGAAAATGGCGGCCGTTCGGGGGTGATGGACCTCGACCGCGCGGCGCTCGGCATCCCCGAACTCGACGAGATGGTCGAACGCTATTGCGCCGCCACCGGCCGCGACGGCGTGCCCGACATGAACTGGTATTTCGCCTATAATTTCTTCCGCCTCGCCGGGATCATCCAGGGCATCAAGAAGCGCGTGATCGAGGGCACCGCCTCGTCGCAGCATGCCAAGGACATGTCCGAACGCGTCCGTCCGCTCGCCGAAAAGGCGTGGGACTTTGCCAAGAAAGCCGGCGCATGAGCCTGTTCGACATGACCGGGCAGGTGGCGCTGATCACCGGATCGTCGCGCGGCATCGGCAAGGCGACGGCCGAGGCGATGGCCGAGCAGGGCGCGAAGGTCGTGATTTCGAGCCGCAAGGCGGACGCGTGCGAGGAAACCGCGGCCGCGATCAACGCGCGCTTCGGCGAGGGCACCGCGCTTCCCGTGCGCGCGAACATCTCTTCGAAGGAAGAGCTGGAGATATTGGTCGCCGAGACGCGCCGCGCCTTTGGCAAGATCACGACGCTCGTCTGCAACGCCGCGTCGAACCCCTATTATGGCCCCGGGCTCGGGATCAGCGACGACCAGTTCCGCAAGATCATGGACAATAACATCCTGTCCAACCACTGGCTGATTTCGATGGTCGCACCCGAGATGCTCGAACGCGGCGAAGGGTCGATCACGATCATCAGCTCGATCGGCGGACTCAAGGGATCGCCGATCATCGGCGCTTACGGCATTTCGAAAGCCGCCGACATGCAGGTCGCGCGCAATTTCGCGGTCGAGTTCGGGCCGCGCGGGGTGCGCGTCAACTGCATCGCGCCGGGGCTGGTGCGCACCGATATGGCGCGCGCGCTCTGGGAAAATGAAGAAAATCTCAAACGATCGACCGCCGCCTCGACCTTGAAGCGCATCGGCGAACCGCACGAGATCGCGGGCGCCGCGGTCTTCCTCGCCAGCAAGGCGGGGGCTTTCACCACCGGCCAGACCATCGTGTGCGATGGCGGAGCCACGATTTCGGGAGGCGCATGATGGGCGCATTGGACGGCAAGGTTGCGATCATCACGGGCGCGGGCAGCGGCATCGGCCGCGCGAGCGCGCTGCGCTTCGCCGCCGAGGGCGCGAAGCTCGTCATCGGGGACAAGACGGCAGCGGTGCACGAGACCGCACAGCTGGTGAAGGATGCCGGCGGCGCAGTCGTCGCGCTCGAAATCGATGCGGGTATCGAGGCAGATGTCGCCTCGCTCGTTGCGACCGCCAAGGACACTTATGGCGCGCTCGACGTCGCCTTCGCGAACGCGGGGATCATCGGCGACATGGGCGGCATTTTCGATTTTGACCCCGATGCCTGGGCCGAGACTTTGCGCGTTAATTTGATCGGCCCCGCGCTGATGGTGAAGCACGCCGGCAAGGCGATGGTCGATCAAGGCCGCGGCGGCGCGATCGTGCTCACCGCGAGCGTCGCGGGTTTGAATTCGGGCGCGGGCCCGGGCGCTTACTCCGCGTCGAAGGCGGGGGTGATCAACCTCGCCAAGGTCGCGGCACAGCAGCTGTCGACGAGCGGCGTGCGCGTCAATGCGGTGTGCCCTGGCCTGACCGAAACCGGGATGACCAAGCCGACCTTCGATTATGCCAAGGCGAAGGAAGTCACGCACAAGCTCGGCCAGCTCAACCCGCTGCGCCGCGCCGCGCAGCCCGAGGAACTCGCGAATGTCGCGCTGTTCCTCGCGAGCGATCAGGCAAGCTATGTCAACGGACAGGCGATCGCGGTCGACGGCGGGCTGACCAGTTCGCATCCAGTGACGCGCCAGTTGCTCGGCCAGACCTCGCACTGATAGACCGATCAACATGACACATGGATTCGACACCGCGCGGCTGGACCGCATTCCCGCCTTCCTCGCCGCCAAATATGTCGACACCGGCCGGCTGCCGCACGCGGCGACACTTGTGTCGCGGCGCGGCGAGATCGCGCATCTGTCGTGCATCGGCGAGGCACGGCCCGGCGAAGCGCTGAAGGAGGATGCGATCTTCCGCATCGCCAGCATGACCAAGCCGATCACCAGCATCGCCTTTATGATGCTGCTCGAGGAGGGCAAGGTCGCGCTGTCGGACCCGCTGGTGAAGTTCTGCCCCGAGTTCAAGGACACCGGCGTGTTTGTCGCGGGCGGGGGCAACGTCCCCTTCCTGACGCGGCCGCCCGCGTCGCCGATCCGCATGGTCGACCTGCTGCGCCACACCGCGGGGCTGACCTATGGCTTTCAGGAGCGCACGCCCGTCGACGGTGCGTACCGCAAGGCAAAGATCGACGATTTCGACGCCGATTATACGATGGACAGCTTCATCGCCGACCTCGCGAAAATCCCGCTGCAGTTCGACCCCGGGGCGCACTGGAATTATTCGATGGCGACCGACGTGCTCGGCGCGGTGATCGAGCGCATCGAGGGCAAGCCGTTCGCGCAGGTCTTGCAGGAACGCATCTTTGGCCCGCTCGGCATGGTCGATACCGGCTTCAAGGTGCCCGCCGACCAGCAGCACCGGCTGGCCGACGCCTATGCCTTCCATCCCAAGGACAAGAAGCAGGATTTCGACAGCGGCGCGCGCAGCCGCTGGGCGAAGGACCGCAGCTTTCATTCGGGTGGCGGCGGGCTCGCCTCGACGCTGCACGATTATCACCGTTTCTGCCTGATGCTGCTCGGTGGCGGCAAGCTCGGCGACACGCGGATCATCAGCCGCAAGACATTGGCGCTGATGACGTCGAACCATCTGCCCGGCGGCGGCGACCTGACGCAGCACAGCGTCGGCATCTTTTCCGAGGACGAGAATGCCGGGATCGGCTTCGGCCTCGGCTTCGCGGTCACGCTCGCCCCCGCGCGCGCGGGCATTCCCGGCTCGGTCGGCGATTTTTACTGGGGCGGCATGTTCTCGACCGGCTTCTTCGTCGATCCGGTCGAAGAGATTTGCATGGTCTTTATGACCCAGCTCATGCCCTCCTCCACCTATCCCGTACGGCGCGAGGTCAAGACCTTTGTCCACGCCGCGATCGACGATTGAAGATGCAACACCCCTTTCCGTTCGCCGCGCGCGAACGGGTTCCAGATTGAAGGAGTCTCCCATGTCCGAAGAAACCCCCGTCAGCGTCACGCTGGAAAAGGATGGCGAAGTCGCCGTCATCATCGTCAATAACCCGCCCGTCAACGCGCTGAGCTGGCACGTCCGTCAGGGACTCGAGGATCATTTCGCCGCCGCGCTCGGTGACGATAGCGTCAAGGCGATCGTGCTGCGCTGCGCCGGCGCGACCTTTATCGCGGGCGCCGACATCAGCGAATTCGGCAAGCCGCCGCGCGGCCCCGATTTCAACGCGGTGCTCAACAGCATCGAAGCGGCGTCGAAGCCGGTGGTCGCCGCGATCCACGGGACGGCGCTCGGCGGCGGTCTCGAAACCGCGCTCGTCTGCCATTATCGCATCGCGGTGCCGTCGGCGAAGCTCGGCGTGCCCGAGGTCAAGCTCGGCCTGCTCCCCGGCGCGGGCGGCACGCAGCGCCTGCCGCGCGTCGTCGGCGTCGAAGCCGCGGCGACGATGACCTCGACCGGCGATCCGCTGCCCGCCACGAAGGCGAAGGAGCTCGGCCTCGTCGACGAACTCGCGGGCGAAGATAGCTTGGCCGCCGACGCGATCGCCTTTGCGCGCGCGAAGATCGCCGACGGCCCGCGTCCGACGCGCGAACGCCCGGTGTTCGGCGACGTCGCGGTGATCGAACAGCTCAAGACCGCCAACGCCAAGCGCTGGCGCGGGTTCGAGGCGCCTTACGCCAACCTCGCCTGCGTAGAGGCCGCGACGCGCCTCCCCTTCGACGAGGGCCTCGCTTTCGAGCGCGAGCAGTTCATGAAGCTGATGTTCGGCAGCCAGTCGGCCGCCCAGCGCCACATCTTCTTCGCCGAGCGTCAGGCCGCGAAGATCGACGGCCTGCCCAAGGACACCCAGCTGCGCGACATCAAAAAGGTCGGCGTGATCGGCGCCGGCACGATGGGCGGCGGCATTTCGATGAACTTCCTGCAGAAAGGCATCCCGGTCACCATCGTCGAGATGCAGCAGGAAGCGCTCGACCGCGGCACCGGCGTGATCCGCAAGAATTACGAAGCGTCGGCCGCCAAGGGCCGCTTCAAGCCCGAACAGGTCGAGGCGATGATGGGCATATTGACCCCGACGCTCAACCTCGACGACCTCGCCGACTGCGACCTGATCATCGAGGCGGTCTATGAGAATATGGACGTCAAGAAGGACATTTTCGGCAAGCTCGACAAGATTGCCAAGCCCGGCGCGATCCTCGCGTCGAACACCAGCTATCTCGACGTCGACGAGATCGCGACCGCGACGAGCCGCCCCGGCGACGTGCTCGGCATGCACTTCTTCTCGCCCGCCAATGTCATGAAGCTGCTCGAGGTCGTGCGCGGCGAAAAGACCGCGCCCGACGCGCTAGCGACGGCGATGGCGATCGGCAAGAAGATCGGCAAGGTCGCGGTGGTTGCGGGCGTGTGCGACGGCTTCATCGGCAACCGCATGCTCAAGCCGCGGCAGATCGAAGCGATGAACCTGCTGATGGAAGGCGCGACGCCGCACCAGATCGACAAGGTCCATGTCGAATTCGGCATGCCGATGGGGCCGTTCCAGATGAGCGACCTCGCCGGAGTCGACATCGGCTGGCACCGCGACCCGACGCGCATTGAGAGCATCCGCGATGCGCTCGCCGCGGTCGGCCGCTGGGGCCAGAAGACCGGCAAGGGCTTTTACGATTATGACGAAAAGCGCAATCCGTCGCCCAGCGCCGAAGTCGCCGAGATCATCGAGGATTTCCGTCAACGCTCGAACAAGGCGAAGCGCGAGATCAGCGATCAGGAAATCATCGAGCGCACGCTGTACCCGATGGTCAACGAAGGCGCGCTGATCCTGGCGGAAGGCAAGGCGCAGCGCGCGTCGGATATCGATGTCGTGTGGATCTATGGCTATGGCTGGCCGGTCTATCGCGGCGGGCCGATGTTCTGGGCGGGGCTGGAAGGCACCGACAAGATCGTCGCGGCGCTCGAGAAACATGGTTTCGCGGTCGCGCCTTTGCTCAAGGAAAAGGCGGAGGCGAAGGCGGGCTTCTAAGCCCTTCTCCGCTTACGAAGATCAGGCCGTCTGTCCCAACGCGGGGCAGGCGGCCTTTCTTTTGCCTTCGCGCCGTCGCAGGTGCGACCGGAAACTTGCGATTCAGGGTTAAAGCGCTGGCAAGGCCTGCCGTTACGGCAGAGCATGAACGCCATGTCCGCCCTCGCCGTCCTCCTGCTGACCGGCAGCGTGCCGGTGGCCGCTCCTGTGACGGCGCCGCAGGTTAGCGCGGTCGGCGTGGCGCGCGCGCGAATATTGGCGCCCGCCGAGGTGCGGCGGGTCGACGGGCGGATCGAGGTCAGGACCGGCGAGCGCAAGGCACCGACGCAGGTACACCGCACCGAACGCCGCGACGGCGGCGAGACCGCGGACTTTTACTGACCCCGATCCCCGTTCGCATCGAGCGAAGTCGAGATACCCCTCGGTATGGCGCTATCTCGATGGATGTCTCGACTTCGCTCGACACGAACGGAATTGGAGGGGACGTTAACCTTGCAACGTCTTGATGATCGCCGAAAAGTCGCGGCCGTCCTTGTCGGCTTCGACGAAGGCTTCATACAGCTCGCGCGCCTTCGACCCCATCGGGACGTCGGCATCGACGCTCGCCGCGGCCTCCATCGCGAGGCGGAGGTCCTTGAGCATCAGCGCTGCCGCGAACCCGCCCTTGTAATCATTGTCGGCAGGCGTCGCCGGCCCGACGCCGGGCAGCGGCGCGTAGCTGGTCAGTGACCAGCATTGACCCGACGACACGCTCGCGATGTCGAAGAATTTCTGCGGATCGAGCCCCAATTTCTGCGCGAGCGCGAGCGTCTCGCACGTCGCGACCATAGAGGCGCCGAGCAACATATTGTTGCAAATCTTCGCCGCCTGCCCCGCGCCCGCGTCGCCCGCGTGGATCACCGCTTTGCCCATCTTGGCAAGGATCGGTTCGGCGCGCGCGAAGCCTTCATCGGTGCCGCCGACCATGAAGGTCAGCGTGCCCGCGTTGGCGGCGGCGATGCCGCCTGAGACAGGGGCGTCGACCGCGACGAGCCCCTTGGCGGTCGCGGCTTCGATGTTGCTCCGCGCGGTCGCGACGTCGATCGTCGAGCAATCGAGGAGCAAGGTGCCCGGCGCGGCGTTCGGAAAGACGTCGGCTTCGTAGACCGACGCGACATGCTTGCCCGCAGGGAGCATCGTGACCACCGCCTCGGCGCCGGTGACGGCTTCGGCTGCCGATGCGGCGCGGGTGCATCCCGCCTCGACTGCGCGTGCGAGCGCCTCTTCGCTGAGGTCGAAAGCGCGGACGTCGTGCCCTGCCTTCGCCAGATTCGCGGCCATGCCGCCGCCCATATTGCCGAGCCCGATAAATGCGATTTTCATATTCTCTCTTCCAATTGAAGTGCCGCTCTACAAATCCGCGCGATCACCTCGCTGCCCGCGTCCGCGTCCGCATCGTTCGCGGGCGCAAATTCGGTGATCGAAAGCCCAACAACGTCGTTCGCTGCCGCGATGCGGCGTACCAAGCCTACGGCTTCCGCAATCGACGGGCCGCCGGCTTCGCAATAGGCAAGGTGCGGGAATTCGACAGGATCGAGTGCGTCGAGGTCGAAATGAATATGCACCCGTCGCCCCGCAAGAGCAGCTTCGTCCAGCACAGCCAGCCCCTGTTGCCGGCCGAAATCCAGATCGCCTTGATCCCCGACGCGCACATAGGAATAGAAGAACCGATCCGGGGAGACAGGCGCGCGAAGCAGGTGACGCATCGGTTCCGCCGCATGCCCCATGATCGCGCTCACCGGCATGCCGTGCAGATTGCCGCTGGGCGATGTGGCCGGGGTGTTCGCGTCATAATGCGCGTCGATCCAGACGACATGCAGTTCCGGATACCGGGCGGCGAGATAGTCGATCACCGCAATGTCCGCTGCACAGTCGCCGCCCGCGGTCAGAATCCGATCGGGCGCGTGGCGAGCGAGCAAGGCCTGCGCCGCAGTAAATTGTTCGAACAGCGCGTTCCAGCGGACAATCCCGTGATCGTCACCTACCGCATCGCTCAGCGGAACATCCACCCGCGGCGCGAAACGCGCGCATACCGCGGCCGTCGCTGCCGCGCCGCGCGGCAGATTCTGGTGCCGCCCCGATCCCTGCCACTGGGGATAAGCGAGCATCAGGTCGAAATGCGGGTTCGCCATTAGCGCCCCTTCCACACGCCTTCGCGTTTCTCGATAAAGGCGGCCATGCCTTCGGCCTTGTCCTCGGTCGCGGCGAGGATCTGGAACAGGCGGCGTTCGTAGATCAGCCCCTGGTCGAGCGTCGTCTCATACGCGGCGTTGACCATGTCCTTGTTCACCATCGCGGCCATCGGCGGCATGCTGGCGATCGTCGTCGCGGTCTTCACCGCTTCGTCGACGAGGGTCGCATGTTCGACGACACGCGCGACGAGGCCCGAGCGTTCGGCTTCGGCGGCGTCCATCATCCGGCCGGTGAGGCACATTTCCATCGCCTTCGCCTTGCCGATCGCGCGCGTCAGCCTCTGCGACCCGCCCATGCCCGGCGCGACGCCGAGCTTGATTTCGGGCTGGCCGAACTTTGCCTTGTCGCTGGCGATGATGAAATCGGCCATCATCGCAAGCTCGCAGCCGCCGCCAAGCGCGAAGCCGTTCACCGCGGCGATCCAGGGTTTGCGGACCTTCTTCACAAAGTCGCTCGTCCATTTCGAGAAGAAATCTTCGAGGTAGAAATCGGACGCCGGCTTGTCCGCCATTTCCTTGATGTCGGCGCCCGCGGCGAAAGCCTTGTCGCCTGAGCCGGTGAGGACGGCGCAGCGCTGGCCGGGATCGGCTTCGAACGCCGCGAAGGCTGCGATCAGGTCGTCGAGCACGCCCGAGTTGAGCGCGTTGAGCGCCTGCGGGCGGTTGAGCGTCACCAGCGTGACGGCCCCGCGCGTTTCGACGAGGAGGGTTTCATAGCTCATGGTCTTGTCCTGTATCAGCGATTGGCGTCGATATTGCGCAGCAGCACGTCCAGCTGCGCCGGGGTGGCATGGTCATGCGCCTCGTCGGTCGAGGTCGGCTGGTTGTCGTAGGGAATCGGTTCGTCGAACTGGTCGGTCGCGAGATCCCAATAGCGCCCGTCGATTCGGTTGTAGAAATGCGTGCCGCCCTTGGTCGCGGTCTTCACGATATCGCCGCCGAAATGATGATGGACGGCGAGTGCGGTGACCGCGCACTGGTTGAGGCAGGGGTTCGCGGGGTCGAACGGATCCGGAATCGTCTCGGCCGACCAACTCCGCTTCACCGCATGATAAAGGGCGATCGGATCAGAAAAGCTCACAGCGGCGTCCATTTCTCATTCTCGGGCAGCGGCGCGAAAATCGCTTCGATCCAGTCGTCGGTGACGGCTTCGGCGGTCGGCGGATCCCATTTCGGGCTATTGTCCTTGTCGACGATCAGCGCGCGGACGCCTTCGATGAAATCGTGCATCTGAACGACGCGGCTGCCTATCGCATATTCCTGTGTCATCTGCGCAGCGAAGTCGTGCATCTCGCCGCCTTCCTTGAGCTGGCGGAGCGCGACCTTGCACGTCTGGGGCGATTTGCCGTGGAGCGTCGCCAGTTCTTTGGTCGCCCATTCGCCGCCATCGGCTTCGAGCGCGGCAAGGATATCCTCATAGGTATCGCTCGCGAACAGGCGGTTGATCCGTTCGAGATGCTGGGTGATGCCGGCGGGCGGCGCGGTGACCGACAGCTCGCCCAATATGCCGCCGATCCGGTCGGGATCGACCGCGATGCGCGCCTTGGCCTCGGCGAGCTTTTCGGACGGCAGATAATGCGTCGCGAGGCCGAGCGCCAAACACTCCGCGCCGTCGAGCCGTGCTCCGGTGAGCGCGAGATAGGCGCCGACGCGGCCTTCGAGGCGCGGCAGATACCAGCCGCCGCCGACGTCGGGGAACAGGCCGATCCCCGTTTCGGGCATCGCAAAGCGCGTGTGCTCGGTCGCGACGCGATATTTCGCCGGCTGCGAAATGCCGACCCCGCCGCCCATCGTGATGCCGTCCATGAAGGCGACGACGGGCTTGGGATAGGTGAAGAGCAGATGGTTGAGGCGATATTCGGTGTGGAAGAATTGGCGCGCTTCGGTGCCGTCCTTCGCGCCGCTTTCCGCGAGCATGCGGATGTCGCCGCCGGCGCAGAAGCCGCGGCCTTCGCTATGATCGATGATCACCGCCTCGACCGCATCATCATCGCGCCATTTGACGAGCGCGGCGATCATCGCTTCGCACATGGCGAAGTTGAGCGCGTGGATCGCCTTCGGGCGATTGAGCGAAATGCGGCCGACGCGGACGTCAGTCGAGATCAGGACATCGTCGGTCATTGGCGCAGCAGGTCCCTTCCGACGATCATCCGCATCACCTGATTGGTACCCTCGAGGATCGAATGGACGCGGAGGTCACGCCAGAAACGCTCGATCGGATAGTCGCGTAAATAACCATAGCCGCCGAACAGCTGGAGCGCGTCGTTGACGATCTTGCTGCCATTGTCGGTCGCAAGCCGCTTCGCCATCGCCGAGAAGCGCGACTTGTCGGGGGCGTTCGCGGTGACCTTTGCCGCCGCCATATAGAGCAAAGCGCGCGCGGCTTCGAGGTCGGTCGCCATGTCGGCGAGCATGAATTGCGTGTTCTGGAAATCGGCGATCGGCTGCCCGAACTGCTGGCGATCCTTGGTGTAGGCGATCGCCTCGTCGAGACAGCGCTGCGCGCCGCCCAAGGAACAGGCCCCGATATTGAGGCGCCCGCCGTCGAGCCCGGCCATCGCGAAACGGAAGCCGTCGCCCTCGGCGCCGACCAGATTTTCGACCGGCACGCGGCAATCCTCGAAGATCACCTGCGCGGTCGGCGAGGCATTCCAGCCGAGCTTTTTCTCGGGCGCGCCGAAGCTGAGCCCCGGCGTGTCCTTTTCGACGACGAGACAGCTGATCCCCTTCGACTTCTCGTCGCCGGTGCGCACCATGCAGACATAGATGTCGTTATAGCCCGCGCCCGAGATGAACTGTTTGGTGCCGTTCAGCACATAATGGTCGCCGTCGCGTTTTGCCGTCGCCTTGAGCGCCGCGGCGTCCGAGCCCGAACCCGGCTCGGTCAGGCAATAGCTCGCAATCTTCTCCATGCTGACGAGGTCGGGCAGGAAGCGCGCCTTGACCTCCGCGCCGCCGAAACGGTCGATCATCCAGGTCGCCATATTGTGGATCGAGACATAGGCGCTGGTCGCCGGGCAGCCATAAGCCATCGCCTCCATGATCAGCGCCGCTTCCAGCCGGCCGAGCCCGATGCCGCCCGATTCCTCCGCGACGTAAATGGCGCCGAAGCCCAGCTCACCCGCCGCCTTCCACACGTCGACGGGATAATGATGTTTTTCGTCCCATTCGGCCGCGAAGGGCGTGATGCGATCGGCGGTGAATTTGCGCGCCATGTCCTGGATGGCGAGCTGGTCGTCGGTAAGCTGGAACTGGTCGGTCATGGTCATTTCTCGATAATGGCTTCGGCTTCGATTTCGACTTTCCACTCGGGGCGGATCAGCGCGGAGACAACGACCATTGTCGATGCCGGTTGGATGTTTTTGAATGCCGATCCGTGCGCGCGACCAACGAGGTCGGCGTCGGCGGCGTCGGTGATGAACATGCGCGTGCGCACGACGTCGGCCATGCTGCCGCCGAGCGCAGCGAGCGCTTCGCCGATGATCGTCAGGCAGCGCGTCGCCTGTACCCCGGCATCGCCGACGGTCGACGACCCGTCGGGCTCGATCGGCGCAGTGCCGCCGACGCTGATCCGGTCGCCCACCCGAACCGCCCGGCTATAGCCGTAGACGGGTTCGAACGGGGACGCCGAGCTGTGGTTACGGCGCCCCCCGGTCTTCGATGGCGTGTCAGCCACAGGTGACCTGCGTGATCTTGTACGCATCGTCGTACATCACGTTCACCCGGTCCTGGCGGTAATCCATCGTCATCGCCGAGCGCGGCGGCCCCCAGCGCAGCGTGCGCGCGCCCGATGCCTTGAGGATCGCGCCGCCAAGGTCGGGGGTCGCGGTCTGGCCGATATAGGACTGCACCGCCTCGGCCTTGCACGTCGCCTCGGCGGACGGCGGGGTCGGGGTCGATTCGACAGGCGTCTCGCTGCTCGAGCAGGCGGCGAGCGGCAGAATGGCGGCAATTGCGAGCATGCGAATGTCCATCATGTATCTCCCTTTCAAAAAATCTTCATTCGGCGCAGCGCGTATAGCGCATCGCGCCCGCAGCGGCACCCTCGCCGGAGTCGCGGCGGACGAGCGTCTTGCCGCCATCGGCGAGGTCGAGTTGCATCCGGCGATCCCACTCGACGCCCTCGCCGCTGAATTTATAGTCGGCGACGATGCGGTTCGCGTCACTCTCACGAACACGCGACAGTTCGCCATGCGATTCGTAGAAACGCAGGTTCGTCGCATCGATCGTCAGCGCGGTGAGGTCGGTGCCCTTCTTCGCCTTGCAATCGGCGACCTTGAGCGCCCAGCGGCCGCGGATGGTGGGCGGGATCGTCTTGCCGTCGCCAGCGGTTTTGGGTTCGGGCTTTGCGGGCGTTTCGTCGGCCGCTTCGGGCAGGTCCGCATCGACCGCCGGCTCTGCCGGTTCGGCGGGCGCCGGGCGCTCGGCCTTTTGCAGCGGCGAGATCGCCGCGCTGTCTTCGGGCTGGGACTTGTCCTCGCCGCCACTGCACGCGGCGAGCAGCAGCAAAGCGGCGGGAAGCATCAGGCGGGTCATCGGCAATCTCCTTCGACAGGAGAATGCCCGGCGCGGCGTGCGGGTTTCATCGCCGCGTATCATTCGCCGAGCACCTTTTCACGGAACATCGCGGTCGCGAGGTCGGTCTGGTTATAGCGATACCAGCGCGGCGCGGGGACGCCCGCAGCCCAGGCCAGCGCCTCGGTCAGCGTGCCGTTCGCCGCCGGTGTGTCGGGCATTTCCTTGCCGAGCGGATCGGCATAGGCGGTGTCGGCGCTGACGACGGTCCAGCCGGCCTTGCGGAGAGCGCGGACAAGGTCGCCGATATGGAGCGCCGCGAGGTCGGTTTCGTGGAGCAGGATCACCTGCACCGGCTGACGGCCGGTGACGCGCCGCAGCATCGCATCGGCGAAATCGGCCGCCTCGACATGCCAGGTGACATAGAGCTCGCCGAGCGCCTTGCGGTCGATTTTCTTGCCCGCCAGTACGGTGTCGCGCGTCAGCGTCTCAAGGTGCCAGTCGGAGCTTTCGGCGGTGACATAGCCGTTGCGGAGGCCGCGTTCGGCAAGCCCTTGTCGCAGCGCGTCGCGCTTCGCCTTGTCCTTCCCTCCCTCGTCGAGGAACGGGAAGCGGAACCAAGGGCGGTAGCCCGGGCGGTCCTTGAGCCAGACCTCGGCGGCGTCGAGGTCGGCGAGATAGGCCGCGGTGTCGGTGGCGCTCAGCCGCTTGTGGCGGTTGCTATGGTTCGCGATCACATGGCCCGCGGCGACATAGGCGGCGATGCGCCGCTCGCCACCGACACCATCGCCTTGCCCGATCGCACCGGGGTTAACGAAGAAGACCGTCTGCGGTGCCTTCGCCTTTTTCAGCTCGGCGATGATGCGCTGCGTGCGCTCGTCGGGCGTGAAGAAGGCGCCGCGCCCGCGCGGTGCATCGTCGAACGACAGCGCGATCATCTTCTGCGCTGCCGCCGGAACCGGCAGCAGCAACAGGAGCATCAGGGGCAGGAGCAGCCGCCGAAGCAAGGCGGCGTCAGCCCATCGTGGGGATGACGAACGCGTTGCCGCCGTCGGGAGAGCCGTCCGGCCAGCGCTGGGTGATCGTCTTAACCTTGGTCCAGAATTTCACGCCTTCCATGCCGTGCTGGTTGGTGTCGCCGAACGCCGAACGCTTCCAGCCGCCGAAGCTGTGATAGGCGACGGGCACCGGGATCGGGACGTTGATGCCGACCATGCCGACATTGACGCGCGCGGCGAATTCGCGGGCGGCGTGGCCGTTGCGCGTGAAGATCGCGACGCCGTTGCCGTACTGGTGCTTGCTGGGAAGCTCGAGCGCGGTTTCGAAATCGGGCGCGCGCACGATCTGGAGCACCGGGCCGAAGATTTCTTCTTTGTAGCTTTCCATGTCGGTGGTGACATGGTCGAACAGCGTCGGGCCGATGAAGAAGCCCTTTTCATGCCCCTGCAGCGAGAAGCCGCGGCCGTCGACGACCAGCTCGGCGCCTTCGTCGGCGCATTTCTGGATCCAGCCTTCGACCTTTTCCTTGTGCGCCTGCGTCACCACCGGGCCGTAATGCGCCTCGGCATCCGTCGACACGCCGACGCGCAGCGCCGCGATCGCGGGGATCAGCTTTTCTCGGAGGCGATTGGCGGTCTCCTCGCCGACGGGGACGACGACCGGGAGCGCCATGCAGCGTTCGCCTGCCGAGCCGAAGGCCGCGCCGGTCAAATCATTGACGACCTGGTCGAGATCGGCGTCGGGCATGACGATGCCATGGTTCTTCGCGCCGCCCATCGCCTGCACGCGCTTTCCGTTCGCGACGCCGCGGTTATAGACATAATGCGCGATGTCCGACGAGCCGACGAAGCTGACCGCGCCGATATCGGGATGGTCAAGGATCGCGTCGACCATTTCCTTGTCGCCGTGGACGACCTGACAGATGCCCTCGGGAAGCCCGGCTTCGAGGAAGAGCTCGGCGAGGCGCACGGGAACCGACGGGTCGCGCTCGCTGGGCTTGACGATGAAGGCGTTGCCGGTGGCGATCGCGACGCCCGACATCCACAGCGGGATCATCGCGGGGAAGTTGAACGGGGTGATGCCGGCGCCGATGCCGATCGGCTGGCGCATCGAATAGACGTCGATGCCCGGACCGGCGCCCTGCGTATATTCGCCCTTCAGCACATGCGGGATGCCGCAGCAGAATTCGATGACTTCGAGCCCGCGCTGGATATCGCCCTTCGAATCGGCGATCACCTTGCCATGCTCGCTCGACAGCATGTGCGCGAGCGCATCCATATTCGCTTCGACGAGGCGCTTGAATTCGAACATCACGCGCGCGCGGCGCTGCGGATTGGTCGCGGCCCATGCGGGCTGCGCCTGCTTCGCCGCGGCGACCGCGCGGTCGAGCAAAGCCGCGTCGCCAAGCGCGACCTGCGCCTGTACGCCGCCGCTGTTGGGGTCGAAGACGTCGCCCTGGCGGGCGCTGCCGCCGGCGCCGCCGACGATGTGATGGTCGATCTGTCGCATATCCCGAGTCTCCCGTAAAATCTTGCCGCTGCCACAGACCATGTACGCCCCATTTGCAAGGGATAGACTTGCAGGACGATACTGCATATTTGCAGGTCATGGATTGGGATAGGCTGCAATATTTCCTGTTCGTCGCGCGCCACGGCACGCTCGCGCGCGCCAGCGCGGCGCTGCACGTCGATGCGACGACGGTAAGCCGGCGGGTGAGCGCACTCGAAGCCGCGCTCGGCCAGACTTTGTTCGAACGCGCGCCGTCGGGTTTCGTTCTGACCGCGGCGGGCCGGGCGCTCGTTCCGCACGCCGAAGCGATGGCGGCGGCGGCGGCGCGCATCCATTCGGCACGCGAGGATGCGTCAGCGCTATCCGGGCAACTAAGGGTGAGTGTGTCAGAAGGGTTCGGCAACAGCTTCATCGCGCCGCGCCTCGCGAGCTTTGTCGCGGCACATCCCGAGCTTGAGATCGACCTTGTCGCCTCATCCGGGTTTTTGAACCCGTCGCGGCGCGAGGCCGATATGGCGGTGCTGCTCGCGCGGCCGCGCAAGGGCCCGCTGATCACGCGCAAACTGTCCGATTACAGCCTCGGCATTTATGCGCCCGCTGATCGGCCCGACTGGCAGGATGCTGTTGCCGCCGCGCCGTTGTCGCGCACGGGCATCCCGGTGATCGGTTATATGCCCGACATCCTCTATGCCCCCGAACTCGACTATCTGGGCGAGATCGAGCCGGGGCTGCGCGCGACGGTGCGCTCATCCTCGATCCTCGCGCAGCGACGGATGATCGCGGGCGGCGCGGGGATCGGCGTGCTGCCCTGCTTTCTTGCGGCGGGCGATCCGGGGCTGGTGCGCGTGCGGCCCGGACAGACGGTCGCGCGCGCCTTCTGGCTCGCGCTCCACCGCGATGTCGCGCCGCAGCCGCGGATCCGGGCGTTCATCGACTGGCTCGATGCCGAGGTCCGCGAGAGCCGGGGGTTGCTGGTTCCGGCCTAAGCCGGACGCCAGCCAGGGGCGATCAGGCCGCCGTCGCCGAACAGGCGTTCCATGGCATCCGGACCGGCCGCCGCTTCGCGCAATTTGTCCGCAAGCGGGTCGTCGATGGGATGATCGCTGCGCAGGAAGGCGATCCATGCGGCAATTGCGGCTTCGAGCGACGGACAGCCGGCACCCCGCGCTTGATGCCACGCGAGCGTTTCGAGCCAGCGCTGGGGGATCTTCTGGCTGCCATCCATCGCGATCTGGATCAGCCGGTGGTTCAGCGCGGGGTTGGCGAAACGGTCGAGCAGGGCATCGGCGTAGGCGGCGAGGTCCTGCCCCGGCGCGGCGTCGATCGTTGGCGCGGCTTCCTCGCGCATCAATCGATCGATGACCGGCCGGATTTCCGGATCGGCAATCGCCTGATGCACAAAATCGTGGCCTTTCCCGAGCCCGATATAGGCGAGCGCCGAATGCGCGCCATTGAGCATGCGCAGCTTGGCGGTCTCGTAGGGCGCGACGTCGGCGACGAGCTCGGCACCGACCGCCTCCCAGCGCGGACGCGGACCGGCGAAATCATCCTCGATCACCCATTGGCTGAATCCTTCGGTGACGACCGCGCCCTCGTCACGCGCGCCGAGGGTGGCTTCGACCTCGGCGCGGTCGGATTCGGTGGTCGCGGGGACGATGCGGTCGATCATCGTTGCGGGGCACGTGCATTCGCCGTCGAACCACGCCGAAAGGTCGGGATGATAAGCGGCGAGATATTCGCGCATCAAGCCGCGCAGCACCGCGCCATTGCCCGCCAGATTGTCGCAGCTGAGCAGCGTCAGTCCGGGCAAACCTGCGGTCTTGCGCGCCGCGAGCCCTGCGGCGACGAAGCGATAGAGGCTGGAACTGCCCGCCGCTTCGGGGAGGTCCAGCGATCCGTCGGGACGCCGCAGATAGCCCTTTTCGGTGACGGTGAAGCTGACGATATGCGTCGTCGGCGCGGCGATGGCGTCGATCACCGCCTGCGGATCGTCGGCCGCAACGAGCACTTTCTGCACCGCGCCGATCAATCGCGTTTCGCTTCCGGCGGCGCGGCGCGTGCTGACGGTGTAGAGCCCGTCCTGCGGATTGAGCTGCGCCGCGACGTCTCCCGAACGCAGCGACACGCCGATGATGCCCCAGTCGCAGTCCCCCGCATTCATTGCATCGTCGGTGTACACCGCCTGATGCGCGCGGTGGAACGCGCCGATTCCGATATGGACGATCCCCGCGGCCCGCGCGGCGCGGTCATAGGCCGGGCACCCGACCGACGCCGGCAGTAAGGTCTCGGGCGACAGTCTCACAGCTTATACGCCGCCTTGGCAAGATTGTAGCTGAGGTCGGTGGCAAGCTCGGCCGCTTCCCATTCCTCCATGCGATGCTCGGCGACGAGCTGCGCGAGGAAGCCACAGTCGATGCGCCGCGCGACGTCGTGGCGCGCGGGGATCGACAGGAAGGCGCGCGTGTCGTCGTTGAAGCCGACCGTGTTGTAGAAGCCTGCGGTCTCGGTCGTCTGGCTACGGAAGCGCCGCATGCCTTCCGGGCTGTCGTGGAACCACCAGGCGGGGCCAAGCTTGAGCGCCGGATAATGGCCCGCGAGCGGCGCGAGCTCGCGCGCATAGCTTGTCTCATCGAGCGTGAAGAGGATGATCGTCAGCGCGGCCTCATTGCCATAACGCCCAAGCAATGGGCGCAGCGCGTGAACATAGTCGGTCGCGGTCGGGATATCGGCGCCCTTGTCGCGGCCATAATGGTCAAACAGCCACGGGTTGTGATTGCGGAAACTGCCGGGATGGATCTGCATCACGAGCCCGTCGTCGAGGCTCATCCCCGCCATCACGGTCAGCATATGCGCGCGGAACAGTTCGGCATCGGCGGCACTGACGCTGCCCCCGGTGACGCGCGCGAAGAGGGCTTCGGCCTCGGCCCCCGACAGGTCGGCGGTCGCCGCGGTCGGATGGCCGTGGTCGGTCGAGGTCGCGCCCATCTCTGCGAAAAAGGCGCGGCGATTGCGGTGCGCAGCGAGATAGCCAGCGTAGCTATAGGCGTCCTCGCCGCTCAGCTCGGAGAAGCGCGCCAGATTGTCGCGAAAGCCCTCGAACTCGGGATCGACCACCGGGTCGGGGCGATAGGCGGTGATCACGCGCCCACCCCATTCGCCGCTGGCGTTCGCGGCGCGGACCACGGCGTGATGCTCAAGCGTGTCGAGCGGGCTTTCGGTCGTTGCGATCACCTCGATGCCGTACCGATCGTACAGCGCGCGCGGGCGGAATGCGTCAGTCGCAAGCGCTTCGGTGATGCGGTCGTAATAGAGGTCCGACGTCTCGCCCGAGAACTGTACGTCGAACCCGAAAGCCTCGGCGAACACCCAGTCCATCCACATCCGCGTCGGCGTGCCGCGGAAGAGATGGTAGTTTTGGGCGAAGATCCGCCAGCTTTCGCGCGGGTCGGCGCCCTTGTTACGGACCCCCAGCGCATCGAGCGAAATGCCCTGCGAATAGAGCATCCGGAACGCATAATGGTCGGGATGCAGCAGGAACTCGGCGGCATTGCCGAACGATGCGTTGCCCGCGAACCACGCCGGATCGGTATGCCCGTGCGGGCTGATGATCGGCAGGCCCGCCACTTGCCTGTAGAGCCGGCGCGCGATATCGCGCTGCGCCGGGTCCGACGGAAACAGGCGGTCGGGGGAGAGGGCCAGCGGACGCGGCATCGGATCAGGCTTTGCTTTCCACGGTAACCGGCGCGAGGCGCGGGCTGAGGAGGTGGATCGCCAGCACGGCGAGGAAATAGACCGTCGTGCACGCGGCGAAAATGAAGGTGTAATTGCCCCCCGTTGCGTCGAGCACGAGCCCGGTCGACTTCGCCATGATCATGCCGCCAACGCCGCCCATAAAGCCGCCAAGTCCGATCACCGATCCGACCGCGCGTTTGGGGAACATGTCGGGCGGGATCGACAGCAATGTCGACGAAAACGCCTGATGCCCGGCGAGCGCGAGACCGATCAGGACGATGGCCAGCCACATATTGTCGAGCCCGGTGACGAACAGCAACGGCAGGACGAAACAACCGGCGATCGCCATCGTCACCTTGCGTGCAAAATTGACGCTGTGGCCCTGCTGGATCAGTTTCGACGAGGTCCAGCCGCCAAAGATGCTGCCGACATCGGACAGCAGATACATGATGATCATCGGCAGCAGCACGACCTTGAGATCAACGTCATAGGTCGAGCTGAAATATTTGGGCAGCCAGAAGAGCATCAGGAACCAGACGGGATCGATGAGGAATTTGGCGACCGCGAACGCCCACGCCTCGCGCTTGGTGACGATCCGGCCCCAGCCGATGCGTTCGACCTGTTCGGGTGGATCATGTTCGATCCACGCGAGCTCGGCATCGCTCACCTTCCCGCTTTCGCGCGGATTGCTGTAGAGCCACAGCCAGAGGATCAGGAGAAGGACGCCGAAAGCGCCGGTGTAGATGAAGGTTTCGCGCCAGTCGAAGCCGAGCACGCGCATGAACAGCGCAACCGTCGGCGCGGTCAGGATCACGCCGATCGTCGTCGCGCTGTTGACCCAGCCGATCGCGTAGGAACGCTCCTTTTGCGGGAACCATTCGCTCGACGCGCGAACGACCGCGGGGAAATGCCCCGCCTCGCCGACCCCGAGGATGACGCGCGCGGCCATGAAGGAGGCGATCGACCCCGCGAAACCATGCGCGATATGGCCGATCGTCCAGATCGAAATGGCGATGCTGTATCCGATCTTGGGACCGAAGCGGTCGATCAGCCAGCCCATAACCAAGAAACCCAGCGCATAAGCGGCCTGGAAGGCGGTGACGATGTTGCCATAGTCATTCTCGCTCCACTTAAGCTCGGTGCCGAGCGTCGGCGCGAGCAGGCCGAGCATGGTGCGGTCGATATAATTGACCGTGGTCGCGGCGAACAGTAGCGCGACGATCAGCCAGCGGTAGCGGCCGGACCTTGGCACCGGCGCCGCCGTACCTCCGTCCGCGAATGCCTGTGCCATAAACCTCTCCGTTCTGTTGCTTTAGTAGCTTTTGATCGAGCAGCCGACGCGGATTTTTCCGTCGAACAGCGCTTCGGCGCGCTGGCCGGGCCTGATTTCATGGATACCGGTGATCGCCCCCGCCGACACCCAGGTCCCGGGTGGAATAGCTATGCCGCGCGCGCGCAATATGTCGATCAGGAAGAGCGCCGATCCGAACGGGCCATCGAGCATCGCCTCCATCGTCGCCGCGCCGACCGTTTCGCCGTCGATCGCCATTTCGACCGGCATGCGGATCAGGTCGGCACCCTGCCAATCGGCGATCGACGGGCCGATGACCAGCCCCTTGTTGTTGCCATAGTCCGACGCGGTGACCGCGGGGCCGTGGCGGTTGATTTCGGGAAAAGGCGAGCTTGCGATCTCAATGCCTGTGCGGACGTCGGCGATGCACTCGCGCACGCTGTCGATGTCATAATCGCGCGTGCCGAGGTCGCCGAAGCAGAGCAGAACCTCAGCCTCGGCCGCAGCGAAGCCGTCAGCATAAACCGGCATCACCGGATCGGCGGCGCCATCGAAGATTTCGTCCGCGAAGATCGGGCCGGTCAGGCGGTTACGGCCATAGCGATCGACGAGCTCGGCGGCGATTCGCCCGACCTTCCATCCGCCGATGCGCCGGCCGTCGAGCGCGATCGCGCTGTCCTGGATTGCATAGGCCTCAGCCATCGTCTGCGGCATCGCGCCGGGATAGACGGTAAGCGGTGTCTTTCCCGCGCGTGCGTCGATTAGTGCACGCGCCACATTCTGTTGATCGCTTGTCGCCAGCATCTTTCTCATTTCCCTCTTCCGCGAAGCGGTGTAAGAGACACCGGTGTCAAAGGCAAGCGAATATCAGATGTATGACAAATTCCTCCGCCATGCCGGGTGCCGCTGAGTGGCGATGACCGGCAGCAGCCGAATCCATGCGATCCGCGTCCATGGCGTGGATAATGTCGCGACGGTGATTGCCGATATCGCGGCAGGCGCCCCCCTGTTCGCGGACAGTGATCTTCGCGCATCGGTTGCCGTGGGGCGCGGGCACAAGATCGCTCTCGCGCCGATCGCGCACGGCGAAGCGGTGATCAAATATGGCTTCCCGATCGGAATCGCGACCGCCGACATCGCGCCGGGCGACCATGTCCACAGCCATAATCTGACGACCGCGCTGCGCAGCGATGGCGATTATCATTATGCGCCGGACGCGCGCGAAGCGACACCAGATGCCAAGCCGGCGCCGACCTTCGGAGGCTACGTCCGCCCCGACGGCCGCGTCGGCACGCGCAACGAAATCTGGATCCTGCCGACCGTCGGCTGCGTCGGCAATCTGGCCGCGCGTGTCGCGCGGATCGCGGGCGCGCGCCATGCAAGGGCCGTCGACGGGGTTCATGCGTTCAAGCATCCGTTTGGCTGTTCGCAGCTTGGCGACGATCTGGGACATACGCGCGCCTTGCTCGCGGCGCTCGCGCAGCATCCCAATGCCGGCGGGGTGCTGATCGTCGGGCTGGGGTGCGAGAGCAACCAGCTCGGCGCGCTGGTCGACCGGATCCCGGCCGAGCGACGCGCGCATATCCGCACGCTGTCGGCGCAGGCGGTCGAGGATGACGAGGCGGCGTGTCTGACGCTGGTTGACGAGCTGGTAGCGGGCTGCGCCGATACACCGCGCCACGAGGTGCCGCTGTCGCAGCTGGTGCTGGGGGTGAAGTGCGGCGGCTCCGACGGGCTGTCGGGGCTGACCGCCAACCCGCTCGTCGGGCGCATGGCGGATGCCGTCGCGGCGGCCGGCGGCAAGGTCGTGCTGACCGAAATCCCCGAGATTTTCGGCGCCGAACAGCTGCTGATGGACCGTGCGATATCGCGCGAGGTGTTCGACGACACCGCCCGGCTGGTGCGGGATTTCAAGGATTATTTCATTCGCAACGGCGAGCCGGTGAGCGAGAATCCGTCGCCCGGCAATATCGCGGGCGGGATCACCACGCTCGAGGAAAAGTCGCTCGGCGCGGTGCAGAAGGGCGGCAAGGTGCCGGTGGTCGACGTCCGGCGCTACGGCGGCGAAGCCACGCTGCCCGGGCTGACCTTGCTCGAGGCGCCGGGCAATGACGCGGTGTCGTCGACCGCGCTGACCGCGGCGGGCGCGACGATCATCCTGTTCACCACCGGCCGCGGCACCCCGCTCGGCTTTCCGGCGCCGACGCTGAAGATCGCGTCGAACAGCGCGCTGGCGCAGCGCAAGGCGGGCTGGATCGACTTCGATGCGGGGACGGTGCTCGATGCGGGCTTCGACAGCGCGGCGGACGCGCTGCTCGACCTGATCGCAACCACCGCATCGGGCGCGCCGACCAGGGCCGAAGCCAATGAGGAACGCGATATCGCGATCTGGAAGTCGGGCGTGACGCTTTAGTCGAGTGCGCGGAAAGTGAAGTTGCGGAAACGCGCTTCGCCCTGCCCCGCCGAGTAGAGGCCAGGACGCAGCATCAGGAAGCCGCCGCGCACATTGTGGTGATAGCCCGAGACCTCCATGCCGCGGTCGAACCGGACCCACGTCTTTCCGCCGTCGCCGCTGGTGTCATAGGTGACGATGTGGCGGTTGTTGGTGACGCGCATGCGCATCGCCCGGCCGTGCGGATTGGCGGGGCGCGCGCGTTCGATGCCATATTGGTGGGTGACGAAGCGTTCGCCGTCGAAGCCGAGCCCGCAATAGAGTTTCTCATCGTAGAAGAGGATCAGCCCCGCGGTGCCGCCGGGCGCGATCTCGATATCGCATTCGAAACGGTACGCCTGATCGCCCGCAATCAGCAGCAGCGGTGAAGAGTCTACGGGCGCCTTGCCGCGTGCCGCGAGCACCAGCGCGCCATTTTCGACACGTGCGCGGCTGCGCTCGTCGGCGGCGGGCTTGAAGAAATTCCATTTCGCGCCGAGCGCGAGCGCGGCGAAATCGTCGGAGAGCGCCATGCCGTGCGGGCCCGCGATCGTGCCGCCCCTGGGCTTTGCGATCGGCCGCGACAGGTCGCCGCCCTTCATGCGGAACCAGCCGTCGTCGGTCCATTCGATCGGATCGAGCAAAGCCTGCCGCCCCAATGTCCAATAGCCATTTTCGAAGCCGTGATAGACACTCCACCAGTCGCCCGCGGGTCCCTCGACGAGCGTCGCATGGCCGCGCGACCACCATTTTTCGGCCGCCGACGTCGTGCGGACGAGCGGGTTCGCGGGGCAGTTCTCCCACGGCCCGTGGATCGATTTCGAGCGCGCCGCGATCACCATATGGCCGGTCGGCGGCCCCGCGGTGCCGCCGACCGCGGTGATCATGTAATAATAATCGCCGCGCCGCGCGATCTTCGGCCCCTCGGGCGCGAAGCCTTCGACGACCCAGTCGGCGGGATAGCGCCACGGGTCATAGACATGCTCGGGCTCGCCGATGCGCGACAGGCCATCGTCAGACAGGCGGACGCGGTCGCCGCCCGACAGGAACAGCCAGCGCGACCCATCCTCGCCGACCGCATGGCCGGGGTCGATATGGTTCGGCAGGTTCAGATCGACCGGCGCGCTCCACGGTCCCTCGATCCGGTCGGCCCAGATCACCCAGCTGGTATTCGGGCCTTTCGTGGGGATGTAGAGATAATAGCGCCCCTTGTGCTTGCACAGTTCGGGCGCCCAGACCGATCCGATATTCTTCGTCAGCGCGGGGCCGATCGGGCGCCAGTTCACGAGGTCGCGCGAATGCCAGATGACCAGCCCCGGATAGCTATCGAAGGTCGAGAAGGTCATATAATAATCGGCGCCGTCCTTCAGGATCGACGGATCGGGATGGTCGCCGGCCATGATCGGATTGAGAAAGCGCCCGTCGCCGAGATCGGCCTTGCGCTGGCCGTCGAAGCCCTTGGCCCAGGCAGGAGTGGGATCCGAAGACATGGGCGCCGCCGCCGCCCACGCGGCGGGCGCGCCGAGGCCCGACAGGCCGGTCGCGAGCAGGCCGCCCCCGGCGAGTTTGAGCATGTCGCGGCGATCGGTCACGCGTCTCTCCTCGAAAAGAAAGGCCCGGTCCCCCGAAAATGGAAACCGGGCCTCACCGGGACGAACCCGTCAGATCTTGACGCGCGCGCCGAACAGGAAGGTACGGCCGAAGTGGTTATTCTCGTAATTGCGCTCGGCAAATATGTCGTTGAAACGATACCGGTAATCGTCGGTCAAATTGGTGCCTTCGATCGAAAGTTCGACCTGTTCGGTCAACTGGTAGCGGATCGACGCATCGACGTTGAACGAGCTGCCATAGCCTTCGAAGATATTGTTGTTGCCGCTGGTGCTGTCATTGTAACCGCTGCGCCACGCGGCCGAGGTGCGGACCGAAAATTTCCCGTCGTCATAATAGAGGGTGGCGTTCCACGCCCGCTTCGACAGGCCGAGCAGCGGCTGGGTGTAGGTGCCGTTCGGCTGCGCCTCCAGCCGGTTATCGACCGGGTCATAGGCGAGCGGCCCCGAGATGCTGTAGTCGACATCGCTCTTCACGAAGGTTGCGTTGCCGAGCACGCCAAAGTGGCGCAGCGCATCGGAGAAGGCCGAGAAGGGAAGCTGCAGCGACAATTCGACGCCCTTCAGATTCGCCCCGGGACCGTTGCCGGTGGTCCGGAATTCGAACTGCCGGCCCGGATCGGCGCCGCCGACGACCGCGGCATGCGCCGGGGTCCCCGGCGTGAGCAGCGAAAGCGGAAGGCCGCTCGACGCATAGGTGCCCTGCAACGACGTCGAGATCGGGAAGCTTTCGATATCCTTTGCGAACAGCGCGACCGACGCGATGGCGCCCGGCGCGAAATACCATTCGGCGGCGAGGTCGAAGGTCGTTGCGCGATAGGGATCGAGGAAGGGGTTGCCCGAGGTGATGCGGAAATTGAACTGATCGACCGCGCCGCCGGGGCTGAGGCTGCCCAGCGTCGGGCGGGTGATGACCTTGGCGATCGCACCGCGCAGGATGATGGTCTCGGTCGGGTGCAGGTTCAGGTTGAATGACGGCAGCCAGTCGTCATAGGTCCGGTCAACCGTGACGAAAGACCCGTTGGTGAAGCCCGACGACGACTGGTCGGTCTTGACGTAGCGCACGCCGGCATTGCCCGTCATCCGCATGCCGAGCACGTCGGTTTCGAACTCGGCCATGAACCAGCCGCCATAGGTTTTTTCGGTGACCGCACGCTGCTCGCCCTGCTGCAGCACCGCGGGGCGGTTGTAGAGATCGATCAGCGCCGTCCCCGCGTCGAGATCGGGAACGATCCACGCGTTGCTATTGCCCGAAGGCTGCCCCGCCTTTCCGAGCTTGAACAATTCCGCGATATCCGCGCTGACGGGAAGCCCTGTCGTCCCGGGCGCGCAGGTAAACGCGGCGCAATAGGTGCTATCGCGGCGATAGCCGACGGTATCGAAGTCGAACTGGCGATAGAAACTGCCGCCGAGCAGCTTGAAGCGGTCGGCAAGCTCCCATTCGAAATCGAGCGCCACGGTCTTGAATTTGTTGGTCAGGAACGACGGACGATCGCGGAATTCGGCGAGCACGAACGACGACGGATTTTCGATTCCGGGTCCAAAGCTGAGCATCGGAAACTTTGAGTCGGTGTAATCATACCGATATCCGGTGCCGTCTCGGTCGTCGAACGCCAGCGTCGTTTCGACCGGAATATCGGCTTGGGACTTGGAAAAGCCGCCGAGCAAATTGACCTTGAAACTGTCGCCAAGCCGCTGTTCGAGCCGACCCGACAGCTGGTAGAATTCGGTTGCGCTCTGCCGCGAATAGCGCTCGGTGCGGATATAGACATTGTTGAGATCGGCCGCGATCAGATTGTTGTTCGCATCGATCGTGTAATTCGACACGTCGATTCCGCGCTCTTCGCTGCGCAGCAACACCTCGCCCCAATATTCGTCGCGCACCTCCTTGAACTTCGAATAGAGTCCATCGATCGAAATGCTGGTATTTTCGCTCGGTTCGAACTGGATCGACGCCGTCGCGCCGAGGCGCGAGCGATCGTGACTGACGAGGCCGTAGCGCGGGATGCGCGGGTGAAAGGCTTCCGCCACCTCGACGCAGGCGGCCGACGGATTCGCGACGAAGTTCGATCCGGCCAGGCAGGTCACGCCGTTGACGCGGCGGAACGGAGCCTGCGCCCAGCGCACGCTGTTGTTGCCAAGTTCGTGCGTCTTATAGTCGGACCAGGCGACCGACGCCGAAACGCCGAACGTGCGGTCGGCATTGGTCCAGGCGATCAACCCGGCGAGGCGGGGGCTCGTGTCCTTGGTCAGGTCATTGTAACGCGCCTGCGCCGAGGCGACGAGGGTCAGCCCCTCCTTGCCGCCGAGCGGGTTACCGGTGTTGAGGTCGACGACCCCGCCGAGCGAGCCTTCGTCGAGCGATGCCGACGCCGTTTTGTGGACGACGAGCGAGGTGAAAAGCTCCGAAGCGAAAACATTGAAGTCGAACGCGCGATCGCGGTTCGCCGCCGCCCCGTCGGTCGAGGTCGCGATCGTTTCCATGCCGTTGAGGCGAACGCGCGTGAATTGCGCCCCAAGTCCGCGGACGGTGATCGCGCGGCCTTCGCCCGCGTCGCGCTGGATCGAGATGCCGGGAATGCGCTGCAGCGATTCGGCGAGGTTCTGGTCGGGGAATTTTGCGATATCCTCGGCGACGATCACATCGACCGCGGCGATCGAATCGCGCTTCTGGCCGAGCGCCTTGTCGAGCGAGGCGCGGAAGCCGGTGACGACGATCTCGTCCCCGCTTGCGACGGTTTCGTCGGCGGCCGCAGCAGCGTCCTGCGCCCAGGCCGGCGTCGCCGCCAGAACGGCAAGCGACGCACCGCACGCCAGCCGGGTCAAAGTGCGAATGCTCCGCATTGCATGAATTGCCATTATCATCCTCCCTTATCGCCCCGTTGCCCCCGCTTGCGCAAGGAATGACACCGGTTACTTTACTGGACAAAGCGATTTGGCAAACCGCTTCATCCGTCGATTTTTCAGAGGTTGATGGCGGCCGCCGTCCTATGCGGCGAACCGGATCAGACCCTCTCCCTTGGAAATATTTTCTCGTTGACCGATTGGGGTAACCGGTGTCAGAAAGATTGCGGATTGCGACGAACATGTCAATACCCCAATGATGAGGAGAGACGGGATGCCCAAAAAGCCCTGGATAACTGCGCTTTTTCTGGCTCTTAGCCTGTCATCGGGTTCGGCGATGGCGGCCGGTGCGGCGCCGCTCGCCTTCCCCGGCGCGGTCGGGCCGGCGGCAGAGACCCCGGGCGGACGCGGCGGGCAGATATTGCGCGTGACCACGCTCGCGCCCGACGGTCCGGGGTCGCTGAAGGCGGCGATCGAGACGCCGGGGCCGCGCATCATCGTGTTCGAGGTCGGCGGCGTGATCGACATGGGCCGCAGCACGATCGAGATCAAACATCCGTTCCTGACGATCGCCGGCCAGACCGCGCCCGGACCCGGGATCACGCTCATCCGCACCGGGATCGATGTGAAGACGCACGACGTCGTGATGCGCCACTTGCGTGTCTATACCGGCGTCGACGGCCAGCCGAAACGCAGCGGGTGGGAGGCCGACACTTTCTCGACCGTTGCCGCGCATAATGTCATCGTCGACCATTGCACGCTGATGTGGGGGATCGACGAGAATATGTCGGCGTCGGGGCCGCGCTTCACCGGCAAGAGCGTCGACGAGTGGCGGAAAGGCACCAGCCACAATATCACCTTCTCGAACAATCTCGCCGCCGAGGGGCTGGCCGATGCGAGCCATCCGAAGGGCGAGCATAGCAAGGGATCGCTGATCCACGACAATGCGACGGGGATCGTCTTTTACCGCAACGTCTGGGCGCATAATGTCGAGCGCAACCCGCTGATCAAGGGCGGCGCGCAGGCGCTGATGATCAACAACCTCATCTATAATCCGCAGCACCGCGCGGTGCATTATAATCTGATGAACCTCGAATGGGTCGGGCATGAGTATGTGACGGGGCAGATCACCGCGGTGGGCAATATCATGCGCGGCGGCAACGACACCGACGCGGGCCTGCCCTTTCTGATGCTCGGCGGCGACGGCGACCTCGAATATTATGGCAAGGACAATCTGGCGGTCGATCGCCACGGCCAGCCGCTTCCCGAGTTCGGCCGCTATGGCGAGACGCAGGCCAAGCTGATCCAGGCGAAGGCGCCGCTCGCGCCGGTCGGCGGCTACAATATCCTGCCGGTGCGCGATGTCGAAACCTCGGTACTCGCGACCGCCGGGGCGCGGCCCTGGGCGCGCGATGCCGAGGAGATCCGCGTGCTCTTCTTCGTCGCCGAGGGGCGCGGCGATGTGATCGACGACGAGAAGGAAGTGAGCGGTTACCCCAAGGTCAAGGAGGTGCGCGCACCCTTTGTCGCGGCCGAATGGGATCTTACGACGATGGAACCGAAGTCGGGCCGCTATCCGGGCCAGACCGCGCCGTTGCCGCAAGAAAATCTGTCGGCGCGCGACAGCGCGTCGCGGACGGCGAACTGACGATGAGCGCGCTCCTCGCCCTCCTGCTCGCGGGCGCCGCCGCCCCCGCAATGGTTGTGATCGACGAAGCGACTACGATCCGCGAAGAAGCGCCGCCGCACGGCGCGATCGGCCTGTCGACCGCATACCGGATCAGCGACGCAGTCCCCGCGCCGCGCAGCTTCGAATTCCGCAAGCGCGCGCTGCACGTCGGCGCGGCTATCGGCGTACATCCGATCGACCATGACGAGATTTATTATGTCCTCTCGGGCACCGGCATCGTTCATTCGGACGGCGAGGAAAAGGAACTCAAGGCCGGAACCGCGGCGTGGCTCTACAAGGGCGCAAAGGTCGGCATTCACCAGACGGGAAGCGAGCCGCTGGTGCTAATCATCGCCTATCCGAACAAGGCAGCAAGCCAATGACCTTCGACCGACGCGCCTTGCTGACTGCCAGCCTCGCGCTGCCCTTCGCGAGCGTGGCGGCGCAGGCGGCGTGGACACGGCCGGCTGGCTTGGCCCCCGACGCGAGCATCGCGCTCTGGCCCGAAGGTCATATCCGGCCGCCCGCGGGGCTCGTCGAAGCGGTCGTCCAGCGCAGCGACGATCCGAACGCGAGCGACCGGATGCTGCAGGGAATCACGCGCCCGCGGCTCGACATCTTCCGCCCGGCGAAGCCCAATGGCGCGGCGGTAATCCTCGCGCCCGGCGGCGGCTATCGTTACGTCGTGGTCGACAAGGAGGGCTATGAGCTCGCACGCTGGCTAAGGGAGCGCGGCGTTACCGTCTATGTTCTCTTCTACCGCCTGCCGGGGGACGGCTGGACGAACGGCGCCGATGTGCCGCTCGCCGATGCACAGCGCGCGGTGCGGCTGGTGCGCAGCCGGGCGAAGGTCGACCGGATCGATCCCGCGCGCGTCGCCTTCGGCGGCTTTTCGGCGGGCGGTCAGGTTGCGACAAGCCTGCTCACGCGCTTCGATGCCAAGGTGTATGCGCCGGTCGATGCCTCCGACACCCTATCGGCGCGGCCCGATGCGCTCGCGGCCATTTATCCTGTCGTCTCGATGGACCCGGCGATCGCGCATGCGGTGAGCCGCGAGAGATTAATCGGAGCGAACCCCGATACGGCACGCGAGAAACTCTATTCGCCCGAGCGCAATGTCCGCGCCGACCAACCGCCGCTGTGGTTGCTCCACGCCGAGGACGATAGCGTGGTGAAGATCGAGAATAGCGTCCGGCTGCGTGAAGCCACGCGCGGTATCGGCGCGCGGTGCGAAGCGCATTTCTTCGAGCGCGGCGAGCATGGCGTCGGGCTGATGAAGGCGGCAGGACTGCCCATCGCGATCTGGCCCGAGCTGCTGTGGAGCTGGCTCGTCTCGCACAGAATCGTTTAAATCCGTGCATCCCTCCCGCCTTCGCGGGAGCAGGGCGCTCAATATGGTCGCGGCTTAGCTGCCCGGCTGGATGTACGGCACCCGCGCGAACAGCTCGCGCTCCCACTTGCGCGGATCATTTTCGACGCGGCTGACCGTATCGAAGATCATCGTCTGCCGCTTGGCCATCGTATAGGGCGCCCAGCCCGGATCGCCTGTACGCGCGAAACGGACGAAGGCGTCCATCACGCGGTCGCTCATCGCCTGCTGCGCGGGGGTGGGATCGGGGGTCGTGCCGAAGCCGAGCGCAATATCGTCGGCATGTTTCGCATCCCCGAAATCGAGCTGGTAGACGAAGGCGGGCGCCCCGGCGCGAGCGCGCGCCTCGGCCTCCTCGACCTGCCCGCGCCAACTGCGCGCGGCGGTGACGATGCGGTGGAACAGCTCGAGCGGCGCGGCCTTTGGATAGCGGGCGCGGAACTGGCCGACCACCCACGACGGCTCGATATCGATCCGCATCTCGGGCGCGATGCGCGCGGCGAGATTGTCGAAACCCAGCCCGGTGAGTTGCTTGCCATCGGGCGCATAGAAGGCGCGCGTCTCCATCACCGTATTGCCGAGCATCATCGGAATATCGAGCGACTGCGGCGCGGCGTCGGGCCAGAAGGGGTGGCGCACCAGATGCTTCATATCGAGCACTGGGCCCATATAGACGCCGCCGCCGAGGATTGGATCGGTCGCCGACAGCGCGGCGACGAGCTGCTCGACTGGCGCGGTCACGGGATCGATGCCCTGCCCCAGCTCGCTCAGAAACCCTTGCGCGCGCTTTGTCGCATTGAGCGGGCCCGAGGCGGTGACCTGCTGCCCGCTCATCGTGATCGCCTTGTGGAACAGGCCCTTCGCTTCGGGCATTGCCATCAAGGTCGCGATCTTCGCACCGCCGCCCGACTGGCCGAAAACGGTGACATTGCCCGGATCGCCGCCGAACGCCGCGATATTGCGCTGGACCCATTTGAGCGCGACGATCAGGTCGAGCTGCCCGGCATTGCCGCTATCGGGGAAACGCGAATCGAGCCCGGCGAGATATAGATAGCCGAGCGCGTTGAGGCGGTGGTTCACGGTGACGACGACGACATCGCCGCGCGCCGCGAGGTTTGCGCCGTCGTTGACCGGGTCGGTAACGCTGCCGGTCGAATAAGCACCGCCGTGGAAATAGACCATGACCGGGCGACGCGCCTTGCCCTCTAGCGATGGCGTCCAGACGTTGAGAAAAAGGCAGTCTTCGGATTGCGGATGATAGCGGTCGCCCTGCTGCGGGCACGCGGGGCCGAAGACCATGCCCCGATCCTTCCGCCCGTCAGGCCGCAACGGGGTCTGCGGATCCGGACCGAATTGCTCGGCCTTGACCACGGCGACCGGCGCCGCGAAGCGTGCAGCACGCGCATAGCGGATGCCGGCGAAACGATAGGGAAGCCCGCCACCACCATTGACGTTTGCATAAAGCCCATCGGGTGCTTCGAGCATCGAAACCTGATCGTGGCGGGCCTTCGCCGGAAAGGCAGTCGCGACGCCCAAGGCAAGGCCGCCGCCAATCAACGTACGGCGGCTGACCTGTTCAGCGCCGGACATCGAGCCCGCCGCCATGGAAGGCGTCGATATCGGCCTGGCCAAAGCGGCTCGCGTCGCCCGGTAGCGAATGTTTGAGACAGGTCAGCGCGAGGCCGCTTTCAGCCATTGCACGCGCATCGCTGCCCGACAGATGCGCATGGAGCACGCCCGCGGCAAAGGCATCGCCCGCGCCGATGCGGTCGACGATACCGGTGACGTCGATCTCGGGGGTCTGGTAGCCGCTCTCGCGCAGATCGACGCGCGCGGCGATGCGGTGATGATCGGCGGTGGCCGTATGACGCGCGGTCGAGGCGATCAGCTTGAGACTCGGGAACGCCGCGAAACCCGCTTCGGCCGCTTCGCGCCGCCGGTCCTCGCCCTCGCCGCTGAATTGCTTGCCGAGCACGAGCGAGAGATCGCGGTGATTGCCGAACAATATGTCGGCGGTGCCGATCAGTTCGGAGAGGATCGTGCGCGGATCGCTGTCCCATGCCTTCCACAGCATCGCGCGGTAATTGCCATCGAAGCTGACGGGCACGCCTAGCCGTTTTGCCGCGCGTGCAGCCGCGAGCGCGGCTTCGGCCGAGCGGGGTCCGAGCGCAGGGGTGATGCCGGAGAGGTGGAGCAGGCCCGCGTCCGCCAGCAAATGGTCGAAATCATAATCCTCGGGACCCGTCGCCGCGAAGCTCGATCCCGCACGGTCGTAGACGATCTCCGACGCGCGCAGCCCCGCGCCGACGCTGAGGAAATAGAGCCCCATGCGCCCCGCACCGCTGGCGACGGCGGCACAATCGACGCCCGCACCGCGCACCGCCGAAACGGCTCCGTGGCCCAGCGCATTCGCAGGGACCCAGCTAACCATCGCGCAGTCGTGGCCAAGATGCGCGAGGCCGATCGCGACATTGGCCTCGGCTCCGCCGACGTGGAGCGCAAGCGACGGGGACTGCATCAGCAGCTCGTTGCCCGGCGCGGTCAGGCGGATCAGCAGTTCGCCGAAAAAGACAAGGCGGCCGTCGGTCATCTCACTCCCCGTTCGCCCCCTCCGTCGTGGAGGGCGATCCGTTCCTGTTATCTTGCGAGCCAGCCGCCGTCGACGGCGAGGATATGGCCCTGCACATAGTCCGACGCCGATGACGCGAGGAAGACCGCGGCGCCGCCGATGTCGCTCGGATCGCCCCAGCGCCCCGCGGGGATGCGCTCCATGATCTGGCGGTTGCGCGTCTCGTCGCCCTGCAGCGCCGCGGTGTTGTTCGTCGCGATATAGCCGGGGGCGATCGCGTTAACCTGCACGCCCTTTGCCGCCCATTCGTTCGCGAGCAGCTTGGTGAGCCCGCCGACCCCCGATTTCGACGCGGTATAGCTCGGCACGCGAATGCCGCCCTGAAAGGTCAGCATCGAGGCGATGTTGATGATCTTGCCCGACCCGCGCGCAATCATATGGCGGCCGACGCTCTGGCAGAGGAAGAAGAGCGTCTTCAAATTGGTGTCCATCACCGCGTCCCAGTCGGCCTCGGTGAAGTCGACCGCATCGGCGCGGCGGATGATGCCGGCATTGTTGACGAGGATGTCGATCCGCCCGAACTCGGCGAGCACCGCGTCGACCAGCGGCTGCACCGCGCCGACGCTCGACAGGTCGGCGGCAAAATTCTCGCCGCGGCGGCCGAGCCCGCGCACCTTGCCAACGGTCTCGTCGGCGGGCGAGCGCCCCGCGGCGGCGATGTCGGCGCCCGCTTCAGCGAGCGCGAGCGCGATCCCCTGCCCGATGCCCGTGTTGGCGCCGGTGACGAGCGCGACTTTTCCCGTGAGGTCGAACATTTGCATCCTCTTACCCTTCGTCATGCCGGACTTGATCCGGCATCCATTCCGGCGGCGTTGTCTGGACCCCGGACCAAGTCCGGGGTGACGATGAATGGATTACGATAGCTGACAGATGTCGAGGACGTTCATGTCGGTATAGTCCTGATTCTCGCCCGCCATCGCCCAGATGAACGCATAGGATTTGGTGCCCGCGCCCATGTGGATCGACCAGGGCGGCGAGATCACCGCTTCCTCATTCTGCATGACGATGTGGCGCGTCGCCTCACCCTCACCCATGAAGTGCATCACGCGGTCGCTGCCCAAATTGTCGAGTTCGAAATAGAAATAGATCTCGCTGCGGCGCTCGTGGATGTGCGGGGGCATGGTGTTCCAGACGCTGCCTTCCTTGAGCACGGTCAGACCCATGACGAGCTGCGCGCTGTCGCACACGCCCGGGATGACGAGCTGGAAGATCGTGCGTTCGTTCGATTCGGCGAGGCTACCGCGATCGAGCGCATTGGCGTCGGCGATGCCGAGCTTGCGCGTCGTGAACGCCTTGTGCGCCGGGCACGACGCCAGATAGTAACGCGCGCCCGATCCTGCGAATTCGACGTCCTTCGCGCCCATCGTCACATAGAGGCAATCCTTGTTGCCGAGCGTGAAGCTCTCGCCGTCGACGGTGACGGTGCCTTCCACCGACGACACGTTGACGATCGCAAGCTCGCGGCGCTCAAGGAACGGGTGCCCTGCGGCCGACGGCGGCTCGCTCTGCGCCGGCAGCTTGACCGGGGCGCTACCGACCGCGACGCCGCCGATCACGAAGCGGTCGGCGTGGGTGTAGTTGAGGACGCACTCGCCGTCACGAAACAGGTTCTGGATCAGGTAGCGATCGCGCAGTTCCGCGTTCGACACTTCCTCCATCATCACCGGATGGGTGGCATAATAGGTCTTGGAAAACATGGGATCGCATCCTCGCTCGATATTTCTGGCTTGCCGCCTTGCTAGATTTGATGGTAACCGGTGTCAAGAGGTGTTGGCACCCCCGCCGGGCGGTTGATTTTACGCTTTCGAGCGCCCATCAGCAAAGAAAGCGCGAGCCGGGCCAGAGGCTTGCAGGGGAAAGAGCGAATATGGCGGCACAAACCAAGGGGCCGGGGGGCAAGCAGCCGACGATCAACGACGTCGCGGCGCTTGCGGGGGTTTCGAAAAAGACCGTGAGCCGGGTGATCAACCGCTCCGAATTCCTGACCGACAAGACGCGCGCCACGGTCGAAAAGGCGATCGAGCAATTGGGCTTCGTTCCCAATCCGCAGGCGCGCGCGCTCGCCTTTCGCCGCAACTTCCTGATCGCGCTGCTCCACGACAATCCGAACGCGCAGACGGTGCTCAATTTCCAGCGCGGGGTGCTCGACGCGATCAAGGACAGCGACCTTGCTTTGCTCGTCCGCCCCGTCGATCGCGGGTCGGACAAGATGCTCGACGATGTGCGCACCTTCCTCGAAAAGCAACGCCCGATCGGCGCGATGCTGCTCCCGCCGATTTCGGAGAATGACGATCTCTCCGCGCTCTGCGAGGATCTGGGCGTGCGCTATGTCCGCATTGGGTCGGCGCGGATCGACGACGAAAAGCATTGCATCTCGTCGAACGACCGCGAGGTCGTCGCCGAGGCGGTGCGCGGGCTGATCGCGCTCGGCCATCGCCGCATCGGTTTCGTGCGCGGCCCGGTCGGTTTCCGTTCGGCCGCCGAGCGTGAGGAGGGGTTCCGCGAAGCGCTGGCCGAGGCCGGGCTCGACCTTCCGGGCGAACTCTATGCGCCCGGCAATTACCGCTACACCGCGGGGATCGAAGCCGGCGAAGCTTTGCTGTCGCTGCCCGTTCCCCCGACCGCGCTCTTCTGTTCGAACGACGAAATGGCGGCGGGCGTGATGAGCGTCGCGCACAGCAAGGGTATCAAGGTCCCCGGCGAATTGTCGATCATCGGCTTCGACGACAGCCCGACCGCGACGCATATCTGGCCCGCGCTCAGCACCGTGCGCTGGCCGATCCGCGAAATGGGCATCCGCGCCGCGCAAACGCTCGTCCCCGATTTCCTCGGCCCGGGCGCCAAGATCGCGGACGATGAAGGCACTGTGCTCGCCTCGACCTTTGTCGAGCGCCAGTCGGTCGCGCCGCCGCCGGAGCGCTGAAGGGTCAGCGGCGCCGACGCGCAAGCTGATATTCGTAAAGCGACGGCACGGCGGCGACCGCCTGCCCCGTGCCCTCGATATAGGGCGCGGGGGTGTAGCTGACCGCAATCTTGCGGTTTGCGTGCAGGCCGACGATCCGCTCGCCCGGCCCTTCGAGCCCGCTTATGATCGCGACCGTCGCATCGGCGGGCACGCTTTCGGGCATGACCAGCCGGGCGTTCCACAGCGTGTTGTAGAGTCCATGCCCCGGCTTCCAATAGGGCGCACCGCCGCCAACCCACAGCTGGTAGTGCCAGTCGTCTTTCCCCTGCTTCGGGTCGATGTGCATCTCGATCGCGTCGAACAGATTCTGGTGGTTCGACCCGCTGTGCTGGTCGATGATCGCCTCTTTCTCGACGACCGGACGCAGGAACACCGAGCGCGTCGAGCGCGTGTTGATGCTCACCGGGTGAACGACCGGATTTGCGACCTTCAGATCCCTGACGAGCACATTGTGCACCGCCCCGACATGCACCGAATAATGCGCGCGGCGGTCGCCGGTTGTGGTGATGTCGGCGATCGTCAGGCTCGCGGCATTATCGGTGAGGATGCCGCTGTCCGCACGGTCGATCGTCAGCTTCTTCACCCAGCCGTCGAACACGCCGGTCATATAGATGCCGTTATAGCCCTGTTCGAGATGATGCCCGAACGCGGGCGCCTCGGGGAATTGCAGCCGCAGATTCTGGATGCCGACGTTCGACAGATGCGTCCATTGCGCGACCACCGCGGGCTGGTCGGCGCGGACATCGTGGAGCAGCGGATCGCCGAGCGTCACCGTTTTGCCGCGCACCGCCGCGATGCGCGTCGCCTGCGCGACCACCGGCCGGTTCGGAAAGCTCCAGTGATGCGAGCCGATTGGCAGGTCGGTATCGCCATAGAGCGATTTCAATATCCGGCTGTTCGGCCCGTCGACCGAAAACCATTGCAGCTGAACGACATCGCCGACCTTGAGCCTTGCCGCATTGTCGACCGCCAGCGTGCGGCCGAACTGCTTGCCCGATACGCCGTTCTCGAGCACCGGGTCGCGGACATCCTTCGTCCCGTCATAGGAGACCGGCCGGCTGCCCGCAGGCGCGACAAAGATCATCCCGCCCGCCCACGTATATTCGGTGAACAGATAATCGATATTATGCTCGGGCTCGACCTGCTGCTTCTTCTCGCGCACCATATATTCGCGCAGCTCGTCATAATCGGGACTCTGGTCGATCAGCTTCAGAGGCCGCGGGAACCAGAGCTCGCTGCCGCCGGGGCCGTCGCCCGCGCCGTCGAGAACGATGTCGCTGCGCGTGATCCGCAGCACTTCGGTGATCTGCGTGCGCCCCTTGGGGAAACGCAGCGTCACCTTGCCCTTTACCGCGTTTGCTGCGGCGAGCGCGCGCAGCACCGCTTTGGTATCGTCGAGCCCGTCGTCGGCGATCGCGCCATGGTCCGTCGCGTCGATGACGGTGCCCGCATCGACGGGGATCGGAGCCAGCCCGAAGCCATAGCCCGCATAGCTGAAATCGGGCAGCGGGTTCGCCGCTACGGTCGCCGGGTCCGAAAGGATTTTGGGCAGTTTCGTTGGCTGTGCCTGCGCCGGGAAGATGAGCGCCGCGCCGAGCGCCAGAACCGAAATAAGGCGTGCACGCCGATCACCCGAAATCATAACCCGATACACTCCCTGCGGCCCGTTTGGCATTACCCCCTTTTTGGCATGGCGGCGCGCGACCAGTGAAAGGTCGGGGGCACCGCCATGCCGGGGACCTCTTTTTAGAACTTCGCGCGCACGCCAACCGAGAAGCGCCGCTCGGACAAAGCATAGCTGTTGAGCGCGGTCGTGTTGAAATTGCTATACTCGGTCGTCGCCGATTTCTTCGGCATCAGATTCTGCGCCTGGAGCGACAGCGCGATATTCTTGGTGATATCGACCCCGATCTGCGCATCGAGCTGCGAGCGCGAACCGACGAAGCTCGGCCGCCCTTCCGAAAATTCGAACACTGCCTCGTCGCGGTAGTTGTACGCAATGCGCGCCGAGAAAGGCCCCTTCTCGTACAGGCCGACAAGATTGTAGCTGTTCTTCGACACCGCGACGAGCGGGAAGCCCGCGCTGTCTTCGGAATCCGAATAGGTGTAGTTCGCGATCACGCCGAAGCCGTCGAGCGGCGACGGCAGGAAATCGAAGAACTGCTGGATGCCGATTTCGAACCCCTTGATCTTCGCGCTGGCGAGATTTTCGGGGCGCGAGAAGGTGAGTTCGCGGCCCTGCGGGTCGAGATTGGTGTCGACCCCGGTGGTCACGAAGCTCGCGATGAAATTCTTCACATCCTTGTAAAAGACCGCGCCCGAGATCAGCGAACTCTTGCCCGTATAATATTCGAAGCTGACATCGGCCTGCGTTGAGATCGGCGGTTCGAGATTCACATTGCCGCCGGTGACCGACAGGTTCGTCGCGTTGAAGAAGGTCGATGGCGCGAGATCGGCGATCGAGGCGCGCTGCATCGTCTGCGACCCCGACACGCGGATCAGGAAATCGTCGGTGACGTTGAAGGCGATATTCGCGCTGGGCAGCACATTGGTGTAGCGATTCTTGTCGTTGACCAGCCGGCTGACGGTGCCGACGTTGACATAGCTATCGACCGACAGCCGCGTCGACGCGATGCGCACTCCGGCATTGGCCTTGTACGGGATGCCCGCGATCTCGCCCTCGCCCGACACCATCAGGTAACCGGCGAGCGTCTTTTCGCTGAAGTCATAGTCGCGCTGCAGATTGGGCAGCAACGTCGAACGCCCGTTCGCGTTCGGATTGGGTTCGGCCGCCTGCGCGCGGGTGAAGACATAGTCGAAGGTTGGCGCTGTGCTCAGGAAGCTGCGCGGGAAGGTTCCCGGAATGTCGGACAGGAAATCGCCGGTGTTCACCAGCTTCAGAAAGGGTTCGATCTCGGCACGCGTGGGGGTGACCTGGCTGCGGAACGCGTTCGAGCGCGCATGCAGGTCGGTATAGCGGACCCCCGCCGCGATCGTGACGCCGCCGGTTTCGTAACTGACGTCGATCTTGCCCGTATATTCGTCGAGCAGGCCGATCAGGCGGTTGCTGCGTACCCCGTTGTTCGCCGGATTGTACGACGCATAATTGGTCGGATTGAACGGCCCGGTCAGCGTCAGCGACGGGATCGTCGTGTCGCGGAAATCGAACGCCCCCGGGACCAGCGCGGTGCCCTGCAAGGTGATGATCTGGATCGTCTGGTCGATCGTGCCCTTGCTGTAATAGCCGTCAGCCTCGATCGTCAGCCCGTTGTCGCCCTCATATTTGCCGTTGAGCCCATAGAGGAAGCTTTCGGTCGGCTCGTTGCGGATCTGTCCCGCGGTGGTGACGGTACCGTTGGCGTTGCCCGCGACCACCATGCCGTCCTCGACGACCCGGTTGGTGACAGGGTTGGTGCCCGTCGGCAGGCGGAAGGCGAAAAAGTCCTGCCGTCGCCCGGTCTTGAGCTTCGAATAGAGCGCGTCGGCGGTGATGGTGAATTCGGGGGTCACTTCGAACTGGATCGCGCCGTTGAGGCCGAGGCGCGAGCGGTCGACTGTGAACTGCTCATACTGCAGCAGCACCGGGGTCGGGACCACGCCGCCGCCGGTGCCGGTATAGTTCCGGTTGAGGAAATTGTTGCGCTCGAAGGTCTGCGTCATCGACGTGCGCTTCTGATATTCGCCCGCGAGCATGATGCCGATACGGCCATCGGCGAATTTGGTCGTCGCAAAGCCCGTGATCGCGGGTTCGAACTTGTCCGAATTTTCCGAATAGACGCCCTGCGCGCGGACCGAGATCGTCGGCTCCTTGAACGACAGCGGCTTCGGCGTGACGAGGTTCACCGTGCCGCCGAGGCCGCCTTCGGCATTGCTGGCGAGCGGCGACTTGCGCACTTCCAATCGGCCGAACAGGCTGGAGGGCACCGAATCGAGCCCCGATGAGCGACCGAGTTGGTCGTTCTCGGGCGGCGACAGGCGCGCCGACCAGCCGAGCAGGGTGCGCCCGTCGACCTCGACGCGGACCTGCTGCAACCCGCGCACCGACACCGACTGGCCTTCGCCGAAGACGCGGGTGATCTGGACGCCGGTGACGCGCTGCAGCGCTTCGGCGACGTTGGCGTCAGGCAGCTTTCCGACATCTTCGGCGGTGATGACATCCATGACCTGGTCGGCTTCGCGCTTGATGTCGGCCGCGCGTTCGAGCGACGCCCGGATACCGGTCACCACGATCGCGTCATCGGCGGCCGGAGCCGCCGCGTCCTGCGCATGGGCTGGCGATAGCGCCAGCGCCGCAAGCGACGCCCCGCCCGCCAGTTTCGCCAATGCTCGGACGCCCCGCCTTGCCTGAATAGCCATCTTCATCCTCCCACGCCGGCGGCGGCCTGTCGCCCGCGCGCCAATAATTCCCATGGAGATTGCGCCTGATGGCTAGCCCTTGTGGCCGCGCCAGCCGCCTTCCCGTTTCTATATCGTTGCCCGGCACTGGTAACCGGTGTCACGAATGATGCGGGAATTACCGGGCCCGTGTCAAGCAATAATTGTATGACAACTGTCGCCCTTGTATGACAACTCGGACGGACAATGCGCCGCGGCATAAAAATTGTCGTAATTTGTCGCATCGCCCGCATTGCGCTTGCATGCGGCAAACCAATGGGTTGAAAGGGCGCAAAGCCTCCCCGCCTTGCGGCGAACCGATACGAGAACAACCAACTATGCTGGACAAAAGGTCGCTGTTGCTGGCCGGAGCCCTGTGTGCCGCAAGCCTGCTGCTCGGCGCCTGCTCGGGTCAGGATGAAAGCAAGAATGGCCGCGGCGCGCCCGAGGTCGGCTATGTCGCCGTCAAGGTCGAGCCGGTGCCCGTCACCTCGTCGCTCGGCGGCCGCACCGTCGCGTTCGAGACGAGCGAAGTGCGCCCGCAGGTGAACGGCCTGATCCGCCGCCGCCTGTTCACCGAAGGCGGCTTTGTGCGCGCCGGCCAGCCGCTCTACCAGATCGACGCGAGCCTTTATCAGGCGGGGGTCGACCAGGCCGCCGCGAACCTCGCGAGCGCCCGCGCGAGCGCACAGGCGGCCGACGAACGCGCGCGGCGGCTCGAACCGCTTGCGAAGATGCAGGCGGTCGCCGAGCAGGATTACACCGACGCGCTGGCACAGGCGCGGATGGCGCGCGCCGCGGTCGCGCAGAATGGCGCCGCGCTGGAAACCGCGCGCATCAACCTGCGTTTTGCGACGATCACCGCGCCGATCAGCGGCCGCATCGGCCGCAGCCTCGCGACCCCCGGCGCACTCGTCAGCGCGAGCCAGGCGAGCCCGCTTGCGGTGATCCAGCAGACCGACCCGATGTATGTCGACATGCAGCAGTCGAGCGCCGAGCTCACTACGCTGCGGCAGGCGATCGAAAGCGGCGGGGTCACCGCGGGCAGCACCTCGGTGCGCCTGCGCATGGAGGACGGCAGCGCCTACCCCTTTGCCGGCGTCGTCCAGTTTTCCGACGTCACGGTCAACGAGGCGACGGGCACCATCACGCTGCGCGCGCGCTTCCCCAATCCCAGGGGCATCCTGCTGCCCGGCATGTTCGTGACCGCGCTGTTCGATCAGGCGGTGAACCCGACCGCGATCCTGCTGCCGCAAGCCGCGGTGCAGCGCGATTTCGACGGATCGGCCTTCGTCTATCTCGTCGGCAAGGACAATAAGGCGGCACGGCGCAAGATCGTCGCCGACCGCACCTCGGGCGCCAATTGGGTCGTCACCGACGGGCTGAAACCCGGCGATCGCGTGATCACGCAGGGCATCGGCAATCTTCGGCAGGGCGCACCGATCCGCCCGGTCCCGGCAAGCAGCGCGCAGCGCGTGGGCGCTCCGAAGGGCGGCGACGCCCAAGCTAAGGGCAAGTAACCTCTTATGTCGCGCCTTTTCATCGACCGGCCGATCTTCGCCTGGGTGCTGGCGATCATCGTCATGCTCGGCGGCGCAGGCGCGCTCTTTTCGCTGCCGATCGAGCAATATCCCGACATCGCGCCGGCGCAGGTCAATATCCGCGCCTCCTACCCGGGCGCGTCGGCCGAAACGATCGAGAACAGCGTCACGCAGGTGCTCGAACAGCAGCTGACCGGGATCGACGGCCTGCTCTATTTCAGCTCACAGTCGAGTTCGCGCGGGCAGGCGAATATCACCGCGATCTTCGAAAAGGGTACCGATCCCGACATCGCGCAAGTGCAGGTCCAGAACAAGATCGCATCGGCGGTCTCGCGCCTGCCGCAACAGGTCCAGCAACAGGGCGTGCGCGTCACCAAGTCGAACTCGGACACGCTGCTGCTCGTCGGCGTCTATGACGAGACGAACACGCGCGTGAACCAGGACGTCTCCGACTATATGGCGTCGAACATCCAGGATCCGCTGTCGCGCGTCGAAGGGGTCGGCGAGGTCAATATCTTCGGCGCGCCGCACGCGATGCGCATCTGGCTCAATCCGCAGCGGCTCGCCGCGGTATCGCTGATGCCGAGCGACGTGATTTCGGCGATCACCGCGCAGAACAGCGAGGTCGCGGCGGGCGACGTCGGCGGCCTGCCCGCGCCGCAGGGACAGATGCTCAACGCGACGGTCACCGCGCAGTCGCGAATGCAGACCGTCCCCGAGTTCGAGAATATCGTGCTGAAGACGCTGCCCGACGGATCGACGGTGCGCATCAAGGATGTCGCGCGCGTCGAGATCGGCGCCGAAAGCTATGCCGTCGTCAGCCGGATCAACGGCCATCCGGGCGCGGGCATGTCGATTTCGCTGTCGCCGGGATCCGACGCGCTCGAAACCGCCGACCGGGTCAAGGCGCGGATGGAGGAGCTCGCCGCCGATTTCCCCGACGGGCTGACCTACAGCTACGCCAATGATTCGACCGCCTTCATCAAACTATCGGTCAGCGAGGTCCAGAAATCGCTGTTCGAGGCGATCCTGCTCGTCATCCTCGTGATGTTCGTCTTCCTGCAGAGCTGGCGCGCGGTGCTGATCCCCGCCATCGCGGTGCCCGTCGTGCTGCTCGGCACCTTCGCGATCTTCTATATGCTGGGGTTCAGCATCAACACGCTGACGCTGTTCGGGCTGACGCTCGCAATCGGCCTGCTCGTCGACGACGCGATCGTCGTAGTCGAGAATGTCGAGCGGTTGATGGAAGAAAATCCGGGCATGTCGGCGCGCGACGCGACGATCCAGTCGATGAAGGAGCTGCAGGTCGCGCTGATCGCGATCGCGCTCGTACTGTCGGCGGTGTTCATGCCGATGGCCTTCTTCGGCGGATCGACCGGCGTGATCTATCGCCAATTCTCGGTCACCATCGTTTCGGCGATGGCGCTGTCGGTGCTCGTCGCCTTGATCCTCAGCCCCGCGCTGACCTCAACCTTGCTCAAGCCCAAGGCACACGGCGACGCGGCCACCAACGGGGGGCGCTTCCCGCGCGTCCATGCCTTCCTTGAACGCGCGAAGAACGGCTTCAACACGCGCTTCGACCGCTCGGTCGACCGCTATGTCGGCAGCGTCACCAAGGTCGTCGACCGCAAATGGCTGTTCCTCGGCATCTACGCCGTGCTGCTCGCCCTGCTCGTCGTCCTGTTCCTGCGCCTGCCCAGCGGCTTCCTGCCCAATGAGGATCAGGGGCGCGTTTCGGTGCAGTTCCGCCTGCCCGCCGGCGCGACGCAGGCGCGCACGCTCGAAGTGCGCGATGAAATCGAAAAATATATGATGACCGCGGAAAAGGCCAATGTGCAGGCCTTGTTCCTGATCGCGGGCGGCGGCGGCGGTGCAGCGGCGGGCCAGAACACCGGGCAGGGCTTCGTCAACCTCACCCATTGGGACGACCGGCCGGGCCAGGAAAATACCGCCGATGCGATCGCCGAGCGCGCGCGCAAAGCCTTGAGCGGCCTTCGCGATGCTCAGGTTTTCGCACTCGTCCCCGGCGCGGTGCGCGGACTCGGCGATTCGTCGGGCTTCACGATGCAGTTCCAGAACCGCAGCGGGATGAGCCGCGCCGAATTCGCCGAAGCGCGCGAAAAATTGCTCGCCGCGGCGAACGCGAACCCCAAGCTGACCTCGGTGCGCCTGTCCGACCTGCCCGATGTCGCGACACTGAAGATCGACGTCGATACGCAGCGGCTGACGGCATATGGCATCGACAATGCCGATGTGAATTCGACCCTCGCGACCGCGTGGGGCGGGCGCTATGTCAACGACTTCATCGACAAGGGCCGCGTCAAGCGCGTCTATGTCCAGGGCGACGCCCCCTATCGCGCGCGCCCAGAAGACCTTGGCCAATGGTATGTGCGTTCGGCCGACGGCGAAATGTCGCCCTTCTCCGCCTTTGCCAAGACCGGCTGGTCGACGACGCCGAGCAGCAGCTCGCGCTTCCAGGGCGTGCCCGCGTTCGAAATCTCGGGCCAGCCTGCGCCGGGCACCAGTTCGGGCGAGGCGATGGACGAGATGGAGCGGATGGCGGGCGAAATCCCCGGCACCAGCGTCGCCTGGTCGGGCTCCTCCTATCAGGAACGCCTCTCCTCGGGGCAGGCGCCCTTGCTCTATGGCCTGTCCTTGCTCGTCGTCTTCCTCTGCCTCGCGGCGCTTTACGAAAGCTGGTCGATCCCGCTCGCGGTGATCCTGGTCATTCCGCTCGGGCTGATCGGCGCGATCTTTGCCGTCAATCTGCGCGGGCTGGAAAATGACGTCTATCTCCAGATCGGGCTGCTCACGACGATGGGGCTCGCCGCAAAAAACGCGATCCTGATGATCGAGTTCGCCGAACAGGAAGAGCGCAAGGGCAAGCGCGTGATCGAGGCGGCAATCGCCGCGGCGCGCATCCGCCTGCGCCCGATTTTGATGACGAGCTTCGCCTTCATCTTCGGCGTGCTGCCGCTCGCGATCGCGACCGGTGCGGGCGCAAACAGCCGCGTCGCGATCGGCACCTCGGTGATCGGCGGGATGCTCACCGCGGCCTTCCTCGCGATCTTCTTCATCCCGCTCTTCTTCGTGCTCGTCCGCCGCGGCGTGCGCGACGGCCTTGCGGCGGCGCGGGCGCGGTTCGGCAAGAACAAGGGCGGAGATACGGACCCGGCGGAGGTGCCGGCATGATCGGCGCCCGCGCCTTCCTGCTCGCGAGCACGCTGGCGCTCGCAGGCTGCTCGCTCGCGCCGAAAACGGTGCTGCCGACGCCGCCAGTGCCGCAAAGCTGGCCCGCCGGCGACGCCTATCTGCTTGCAAGTGAGTCGGCGCTGCCGATCCTCTCGTACAAAAGCGTCTTCACCGACCCGCGGCTGCAATCGCTGACTGATCAGGCGCTCGCGAACAATCGCGACCTCCGCGTCGCTTACGCCAATGTCGCCGCGGCGCGCGCGCAGGTGCGCGTCACCCGGTCGGGGCAATTCCCCGAGCTCGGGGTGAGCGCCGGCGCGGGCTATTCGGACAACGGCGCCGGAAACGGCAGCGGCGATTTCTCGCTGCGCGGCGGCATCACCGCCTTCGAACTCGACCTGTTCGGCAAGCTCGCCAACGCGACCGAGGCCGACCGTAACCGCGCGCTCGGCACCGAGGCGGCGTCGCGCACCGTGCGCCTCGCGCTGATCGCGGGTCTCGCCGATGCGTGGGCGGCCTATGGCGCCGACCGCGACCTGCTGAAAATCGCCGAGGACACCGCCGCCAATGCGCGCGAAAGCGTGCGGCTGACCAGGGCGCGGCTCGATGGCGGCGTCGCGCCGCGCACCGATCTCCGCCAGGCCGAACAGATTCTCGCGACCGCCGAGGATTCGATCGCGCAGCAAAGGACCGCGCTCGCGCAGGACGAAAATCTGATCCGCCTGCTCGTCGGCAGCGATGTCGACCGCGCGCTGCTCCCCGCGAGCCTGACCGAAGTGACGCCCGCGATCGTGTCGCTGCCCGCCGGGGTCAGCTCCGAAATCCTGCTCCGCCGCCCCGATGTGATCGAGGCCGAATATGGCCTGCGCGCCGCCAATGCCGACATCGGCGTCGCGCGCGCGCGACTTTTCCCGTCGATCTCGCTCACCGGGCTGCTCGGCTTTGCCAGCAATGCGCTCTCCGGCCTGTTCGACAGCGGATCGTTCAACTGGTCGGCGGGCGGCGATGCCACCGCGACGATCTTCGACGCCGGCGGCCGCCGTGCAGGGGTCGCGGTCAGCGAAGCGCAGCGCGACGCCGCGCTCGCGGGCTATGAAGGCGCGATCCAGACCGCGTTCCGCGAAGTCGCCGACGCGCTCGCGGTGCAGGGCACGATTTCGGAGCGCGTCCGCGCCGCCACCGCGAACACCGAAGCCGCGACCGACACCGCGGCGCTCGCCGACGCGCGATACAAGGGCGGCGTCGACAGCTTCCTCTCCAGCCTCGATGCGCAGCGCAGCCTCTATACGGCGCGGCGGAGCGAGGTCGGGACGCAATTGCTGCTCACCCAGATGCGAATCGCGCTGTTCCGCACACTGGGCGGTGACAGCAGCGCGGGGAGCGAAACAGGCGCGCGCTAACCTAACCGCACCATTTCCTGACTCATCTTGACAAGCGCGGCCCCGAAAGCGCTAATAGAACATATCAGGAACAAATGATGCGCGAGTCGTCTCCCATACTCGCCGGGCTGCGGAAACGCATCGCCCGGCTGGCCGCCAATGGCGGTTTCGAAAGCCGCCGGGCCGAGGGCTGGCTGGCGAGCGGACACGCGTCCTTCGACGCTGCGCTCGGCGGCGGCCTCGCGATCGGGCGCACCCATGAATTTTTCGCCACCGACGCGCTCGACGCAACGAGCGCCGCCGCCTTCGCCGCGCTGATCGCGCTGCGCACACCCGGCAAGGCGCCGCTGATCTGGCTGCGCACGAGCGATGCCGGCAAACGCACGGGTCATATCTATGCGCCCGGCATCGCCGAACTCGGCGGCGACCCCGACCGGCTTTTGCTCGTCGAGACCGCCGATCCGAAGATGCTGCTCGCCTGCGCGAACGATGCGATCCGCTGTGCGGGATCGGCGGCGGTGATCGTCGAAAGCTGGGGCAAATTCCCGCTGCTCGATCTCACCGCCGGCCGCCGCCTCGCGCTCGGCGCGCGTGATGCGGGCACCACGTTGCTGATGCTCCGCCTCAATGCCGTACCGGCGCCGAGCGTCGCTGAGACGCGCTGGAGCGTCGCCGCTGCCGCCTCGCACGCGCTCGAAGCGAACGCCCCCGGCGCGCCCGCCTTCGACCTCGAATTGCTGCGCTGGCGCGGCGGCGCTGCGCCCGCCCGCTGGCGACTGGACTGGAACCATGACGAAAAATGCTTCGGGGACCCGGCGCTATCTGGCGCTCTTCTTCCCCTTCCTGCCCGCCGAGCGATGGCTTCGCACGGCGCCGATGCCGCCTGACGCTCCGCTCGTCTTCGCCGAGAAGCAGCGCGGCGCGATGCGCCTTTCCAGCGTCGATGCCGCGGCGCTGGCCGTCGGATTACGCCCCGGCATGCCGCTCGCCGATGCGCGCGCGCAGATCGGCGAGCTTACCGTCGTTCCGCACGACCCCGTGCTCGACCAGGACTGGCTCGACCGCCTCGCACAGGGCTGCGCGCGCTACTCGCCGCTCGTCGCGCTCGACGCGCCCGACGGGTTGATCCTCGACATCGCGGGCGCCGAACATCTGTACGGCGGCGAGGCGGAGCTCGTGCGCGATGTTGAAAGGCGCCTTGCGCGGCTCGGCATGACCTTGCGCCACGCGCTCGGCCCGACCGCCGATGCCGCACGCGCGCTCGCACGTTACCAGACGCGTCCTGCCCCCGACGAGGCGCAGGCGATCCGCCGCCTGCCCGTCGCCGCGCTCGAACTCGAAGCCGAGGCGACGACCGCGCTCGTCCGCGCGGGCCTCAAGACGATCGGCGACCTCGCGAGCCGCCCGATGGCGAATATCGCCGCGCGCTTCGGCGCCGACGCCGCGATGGCGCTGCGCCGCCTGCTCGGCGATGCGCCGAGCCCGCTCGCCCCGCGCATCGCGCTGCCCCCCGTGGTCGCCGAACGCCGCTTCGCCGAGCCGCTCGGCAGCACGGCACACGCCACCAAAGTGCTGGCCGAACTCACCGGCGAAGCGATCGAGGCGCTTGGCGAACGCGGCAAGGGCGGCCGCCATTTCCGCGCCACCTTCTTTCGCAGCGATGGCCTCGCGCGCAGCATCGCGATCGAAACCGCCCATCCGACGCGCGACACCGGCCTCGTCATGCGCCTGTTCGCCGAGCGCATGGACAGCCTCGCCGACCCGCTCGACCCCGGCTTCGGTTTCGACATGATCCGCCTCGCGGTGCCGCGGCTCGAGGCGCTCGGCGCGAGCCAGCTCAAACTCGAGGGCGGCGCGGTGAAGGACGCCGCAATCGACGAGCTCGCCGACCGTCTCGCGACGCGGCTCGGGCGCGGACGCGTCCGCCGGCTGCGCCCCGCCGATACGCATATCCCCGAACAGGCGCAGCTCGAACTGCCGGCGGCCGACGCGCCGGTGCCTTTGCCCTGGCAGGCGCCCGAACCGGGCGAGCCGCCGACGCGCCCCTTCCACCTCTTCGACCCGCCGCAGCCGATCGAGGTAATCGCCGAGGTGCCTGACGGCCCGCCGCACCAGTTCCGCTGGCGCCGGCAGGCGCACGCGGTGCGCCGCTACGAAGGCCCCGAGCGTATCGCCGCCGAATGGTGGCGCCGCCGCGACAATGGCGGGCTGACGCGCGATTATTACCGCGTCGAAGATGCGCAGGGCCGCCGCTTCTGGCTCTTCCGCCACGGCCTCTACGACGAAAAGCCCGACCCGCGCTGGTATATTCACGGGGTCTTCGCATGAACGAGGCGCCCGAAACCGGCCCCGAGACCAGCTTCGCCGAACTGGTCGCCGCGACCAACTACAGCTTCCTGCGCGGCGCATCGCATCCCGCCGAAATGGTTGCGGAGGCGATCAACCTCGGCATGAAAGGCATCGGTATCGCCGACCGCAACAGCGTCGCGGGGGTGGTGCGGGCGTGGGCGTTCCTGAAAGAACAACAGGTGAAGAAGCCCGAGATGGTGGAGGGCTTCCGGCTAGTGGTCGGAGCGCGGCTCGTCTTTGCCGACGGCACACCTGATATCGTCGCTTATCCCGTCAGCCGCCACGGCTGGGGACGGCTGACGCGCCTTCTTTCGTTGGGAAATCTGCAAGCACAGAAGGGCGACTGCATTCTCAGCCTCCAGGACTTGCTCGACCATTGCGAAGACTTGCTGCTGATCGCGATGGAGGGCGACGAGGAACTGCTCCACACCCTTAAAGGCGCAAGGCCGAAATCGGTGTGGCTGGCCGCAACGATGCCGCAATCTGGCGCGGATGCGCGCCAGCTGGCGAAACTGCAGCGCTTATCGGCAGCGACGGGGATCCCGCTGCTCGCGACCAACGACGCACTTTACGCGACCATAGGGCAGCGTCCACTCCACGACATCATCTCCTGCATCCGCGAAGGAACGACGGTGCTGAAAGCGGGCAAGCTGCTCCGCGCCAATGGCGAACGCCACCTGAAGTCGCCTGCTGAAATGAAGCGGTTGTTCGATGGCTATCCCAAGGCGATCGAGCAAAGCACGAAGCTGCTCGCTCGCATTCACTTCGATCTTGAAGACCTGCGCTACGAATATCCGCACGAACCGGTGCCGCCCGGCTGGAAGCCATTTCCCTATCTGCATCATCTGGTGAAGACAGCGGCGGAGAACCGCTACGGCACGCCCCTGCCCCCCAAGGTCAGGAAGCTTATCGGCAACGAACTCCGGCTGATTCGCAGGCGGGATTATGTTTATTATTTCCTGACGGTCTATGATCTCGTCCGCTTCGCGCGTGCGCAAAACCCCCCGATCCTGTGTCAGGGGCGCGGTTCGGCCGCCAATTCGATCGTCTGCTTCCTGCTCGGCGTCACCTCGGTCGATCCGATGAAGCACGATCTTCTTTTCTCGCGCTTCGTATCCGCCGAGCGCGACGAGCCTCCGGATATCGATGTCGATTTCGAGCACGAACGGCGCGAGGAGGTGATCCAGCATATCTATGACCGCTATGGCCGCGACCGCGCTGCCATAGCTGCAACGGTGATCCACTATCGACCGCGCAGCACGATCCGTGAGGTCGGCAAGGCGCTGGGATTCAGCGAAGATGTCACCGCACGCCTAGCAGACACGAGTTGGGGAAGCTGGGGCGACGAGGTGCCGGTCGAACGATTGGTCGAGGCGGGACTCAATCAGCACAATGGTGAGATCGAACGGCTGCACCGCTTTGTGGGCGAGTTGCTGAAAGCCCCGCGACACCTGTCGCAGCATGTCGGTGGCTTCGTATTGACCGAAGGGCGGCTCGACGAATTGGTGCCGATCCACAATGCCGCGATGGAGGATCGCACCTTCATCGAATGGGACAAGGACGATATCGACGCGCTGGGATTGATGAAGGTCGATGTGCTCGCGCTCGGCATGCTCACCTGCATCCGCAAATGTTTCGACCTGATGCGCGAACATGACCTCGGCAATCACACACTCGAAGTCGACATCGATTGCGACGATCCCGAGGTTTACGGCATGCTGCAAAAAGGCGACAGCATCGGCGTGTTCCAGGTCGAAAGCCGGGCGCAGATCAACATGCTGCCACGGCTGCGCCCGGAGATTTTCTACGATCTGGTCGTGCAGGTCGCGATCGTTCGCCCCGGCCCGATCGAGGGCGATATGGTCCACCCTTATTTACGCCGCCGGAACAAGGAAGAGCCGGTCGAGTTTCCCGAGCCGTCGCCACCACACCCGCCGGACGAATTGCATGACGTTCTGGGTAAAACCTTCGGCGTTCCCCTGTTTCAGGAACAGGCGATGAAGCTGGCCATGGTGGCAGCCGATTTCACCCCCGAAGAAGCCAACGGCCTGCGCCGCGCGATGGCGACCTTCCGCAACGTCGGCACGATCGAGAATTTCCGCGAGAAGATGATCGGCGGCATGGTCGCGCGGGGCTACAAGCAGGACTTCGCCGAGCGTTGTTTCAAGCAGATCGAGGGTTTCGGCAGCTACGGCTTTCCCGAAAGCCACGCCCAATCCTTTGCGCGGCTCGTCTATGTCTCGTCGTGGATCAAGCATTATCACCCCGTGGTCTTCGCGTGCGGCATCCTCAACTCACAGCCGATGGGTTTCTATGCCCCGGCACAGCTCGTGCGCGATGCGCGCGAGCATGGGGTCGAGGTGCGCGAGGTCGATGTGAATGACAGCCATTGGGACAACAGCCTCGAGCGGAAGGACGACGGCAGCCTCGCGCTCCGGCTCGGCTTGCGGCAGGTCGACGGGTTTCGCGAGGAATGGGCGACGCAGATTGCCGACGCGCGCACGACGCCCTTCGCCTCGGTCGAGGAGCTCGCGCGCCGCGCGAACCTGCCGTCGCGCGCGCTGCGCCTGCTCGCCGAGGCCGATGCGTGCCGCTCGATGGGCCTCGAACGGCGGCCGGCACTATGGGACGCACGGCGCGTCCGGCAAGGGGTGCTGCCGCTGTTCGGCGCGGCCGAAACCGACGAGCTCGGTGCCGAGGAGGATGCCAAGCTGCCGCCGACGCCGATGGTCGAGCATGTGCTCACCGATTATCAGACGATGCGGCTGTCGCTCAAAGGGCATCCGATGGCGTTCCTGCGCCGCGATTTCGAGCGCGAGGGCGTGTTGAGCGCGGCTGAGGTCGCGGCGGCGAAGAACGGGTCGATCGTGCGCACCGCTGGCGTCGTGCTGATCCGCCAGCGTCCCGGCAAGGGCAATGCGATCTTCATCACGCTCGAGGACGAGGGCGGGATCGTCAATATCCTGCTCTGGGCGCGGCATTTCGAACGCTATCGCCGCGCCGTCATGGCGTCGCGGCTGATGCTCGCCGAGGGCGAGGTGCAGCGGAGCAAGGAAGGGGTCATCCACCTGATGGCGACGCGCATCGTCGATCGCACCGCGATGCTCGATACACTGGGCAGCGATCGGCGCTTCGACCCCGACGTCTGCCGCGCCGACGAGGTCAAACACCCGCAGCTGCCGCGCGGCTATGCGGCGAAACATGGCCATCCGCGCGACGTCCGCATCCTGCCCAAGTCGCGGGATTTTCATTAGATGCGGCCGACTGACGTCGGCAACGGCACCAGCCCGCTCCCCCTCCCGGCCTCCCCAACGATAGTAACCTAGGGAGGCCGGGAGGGGGAGCGGGCTGGTGCCGTCCCTGTTCGGCCATGCCGAACAGACAAAAAAGATGATGCCCCGGCTGTGGGGGCCGGGGCATCGGATCAGGCTATCTAAGGGACCAACCGAATATAGCCTGAAATTTGTTCGCGAAGTTTAGCCGCGGAGCAGGTTCATCACGCCCTGCGAGCTCTGGTTCGCCTGGGCGAGCATCGCGGTCGATGCCTGTGCCAGAATGCCGGCAGCCGCGAGGTTCGTCGATTCGACCGAGAAATCAGCGTCTTCGATGCGCGACTTCGCTTCGTCCAGATTGGTGACACGCGACGTCAAATTATCGACAGCCGAGGTCAGGCGGTTCTGCTGCGCACCGAGATTGGCGCGTTCGCTGGCGACATTGTCGATCGCCGTGTCAAGCACTGCCAGCGCCGCGGTGGCCCCGGCAGCCGTACCGACGTTGATTGCGCCGACGCCGGTAAGCGCCGTGCCTGCCGTGCCGAGGTTCGCGATGGTGATGTTCACGACTTCGGTATCATTGATGCCGGTCTGGATATCGAAGCCGGTAGCGGCGCTGCCGTCCAGCAGGTTGTTGCCATTGAAAGTAGTCTGACCGACGACGTCGCCGATCTGCGCGATCAGCGCGGTGACTTCCTTCTGCACCAGCACGCGATCAGGGTCGCTGAGCGTACCGGTCGATGCCTGCATCGACAGGTCGCGCATACGGACGAGAATGTCCGAGATGCTGCCGGCAGCGCTGTCGGCGGTCTGGGCCAGCGAAATGCCGTCGTTGGCATTGCGGATGGCCTGCGTGAAACCGCGCGATGCGGCTTCCATGCGGGTTGCGATGGCGAGGCCAGCAGCGTCGTCCTTCGCAGCGTTGATGCGCTTGCCGCTCGACAGGCGTTCCATTGCCTGCGACTGCATTTGGTTCGCGACGCGCGAGTTGTTCTGGGCGCGAAGCGCGCTCACATTGGTGTTGATGACAGTCATCTTTGTTCCTTTCCGGCCTCGATGGCCATTCCCGTGATGTGAGGGCTCGAGGAGCGGTCACGGAAAGCAGTAACGGCGGACCGCAGAGGCAATTAAGCGCCCCCCGTCAAAAAAACGCCGAAACCGTTTTAGAGGCCAAGGCGTACCCGTCTAATCAATTGAAAATGTAGCATTAATATTTTTGGCACGCGCTTTGCATTGTTCTTTGCGTGCGGCACATCGCCGCGCATCAGGACGGATGGAAACCAATGAGCACGATTGACCCGAGCCGGCTGCTGCAAATGCGCAGTTCGATCCTCAATCAGAACCAGGCGCTGCAGCGCGCCGCGGGCCGCAGCGGCATCGGCGCGGCCGAAGGCGGCGTCGGCGGCGCAGCAGGAGCCCCCGATTTTGGCGCGGCGATCAACAACGCGCTGCAACAGGTCAACGCGCAGCAGTCGAAGGCGAGCCAGATCACCGAAGCCTATGAGCGCGGCGACACGCACGACATCGTCAGCGTGATGATCGAACGCCAGAAGGCCTCGCTCGGCTTCGAAACCACCCTGCAAGTCCGCAACAAGCTGCTGTCCGCGTATCGCGACATTATGAACATGCCGGTGTAATCCATGGCCGAAACCCAGATCCTTACCCCCGTCGACGACGGTGCCGCGAACCGCCTCCCCGCCCCCGTCCTGGGCGGCCGGCTCGCACCGTTGACCCAGTTCATGCGCCAGCCCGCTGTCCAGCGCGCGCTGCCCGCGATCGCGATGACCTCGGCGATCGGCATCGCCGCGCTCGCTTATTTCACGATGCAGGCGGCGCCGCAGGCGCAGCTGTTCGCCGGGCTCGACGATACCGACAAGGCGGCGGTCGCCGACGCGCTGCAGACGCAGGGCATCGGCCACAGCATCGACCCGACCACCGGCGCGCTGACCGTCGACGCCGACAAGCTCCACCAGGCGCGCATCGCGCTCGCCGGACAGGGCCTGCCCAAGGCGGCGCCGAGCGGCGACAGCCTGATCGCTTCGCTCCCCATGGGGTCGAGCCGCGCGATCGAAGGCGAAGCGCTGCGCTCGGCGCGCGAGGCCGACCTGTCGCGCACGATCGAGACGATCGACGCGGTCAAGAGCGCGCGCGTCCATGTCGCGGCCGCCGAACCCAGCCTGTTCGTCCGCGAAGACAAGCCCGCCACCGCATCGGTGATGCTGACCTTGCAGAACGGCCGCTCGCTGTCCGACGGTCAGGTCCAGGCGATCCGTTTCCTCGTCGCCTCGTCGATCCCCGGCATGAACGCCGACCAGGTGTCGGTGATCGACCAGCGCGGCGCTTTGCTCTCCGACACCGCATCGGGCAGCGACATGAAGGCGTTCCAGCTGCAGCTGCAGGTCGAGGACCGCTTCCGCCGCGCGCTCGACACCTTGCTCGGCCCGATGCTCGGCGCCGGCAATTATACCGTCGAAGTCCATGCCGACGTCGACATGTCCGAAAGCCAGGCGACGCGCGAAAGCTTCCCCGAGAATGACCGCGCGCTGACCAGCGAACAGATCACGCGCTCGACCAGCGGCACGAGCGCCCCCGCGGTCGGCATCCCCGGCGCGCTATCGAACCAGCCGCCGCAGGCGACAACGGTCACCGCGACCGGTCCGCAGCCGGTCCCGCCCGGCGCCCCGGCGCCCGGCACCGAGAGCAATGAAAATGCCGCGCGCGCCTATGAAGTCGGCCGCGAGATTTCGGTGACGCACTCGCCGCAGGGCAAGCTGCGCCGCGTCTCGGTCGCGGTCGCGCTCAATCAGGGCAAGAAGGCGCTGACGCAGGCCGATCTCACCAAGATCGACAATCTGGTGAAGGGCGCGGTCGGATATGACGCGACGCGCGGCGATCTGGTCGCGATCAACCAGCGCCCGTTCGTCGCGGTCGAAGACACCGCGCCCGCCTTTTACGATCAGGGCTGGTTCATGCCGCTGGTCCAGCAGGTCGGCGCGATCCTCGCCGCGCTGCTCGCCTTCCTGTTCATCGGCCGCCCGATGATCCGCGCCGCCAAGGAACGCGCCGCCAAGCGCATCGCGCAGAATCAGGAACTCGAAGCGTCGCTGCTCGCCGCCACCAACCGCCCGGCGCTCGCCAGCGGTCAGGGCGGCCGCGAAATCACCCTCGAGATGATCGAGCAGGCGCCAAGCTATGAAGCGCGCGCCAACCTCGTCCGCGCCTTCGTCCGTCAGGACTCCGCGCGCGCCGCGCTCGTCGTCCGCCACCTGATGCAGGAGGGCGCCCGTGCCTGAAGTCGCCGAACTCGATAACGCTCCCGTCATGCCCGCGATCGAAGGATCGGCCGCCGCCGCGATCCTGCTGATGCTGCTCGACGAAAGCGAAGCCGCGACGATCCTGAAGCAGCTCGGCCCCGAAGAAGTGCGCCAGCTGGCAAAAGCGATGTTCGACACCGCCAATGCCAGCGAACAGCAGATCGGGCAGGCGCTCGACCGCTTTGTGACGCGCAGCCGCGACGTCAGCGCACTCGCGATCGGCGCCGACACGCGCATCCGCACCGTGATCAACGAAGCGGTCGGCAACGTCCGCGCCGACAATATCCTCGCCGCCGTCGCGCCGCAGCGGAGCGCCGCGTCGCTCGAAATGCTGCGCTGGATGGATGTCGACGCGATCAGCGGGCTGCTCGCCAGCGAGCATCCGCAGGTCGGCGCGCTGATCCTCTCGGTGCTCGTCCCCGATGTCGCCGCGCGCGCGATCGAGACGCTCGACGAAGTGCTGCAGGCCGATCTGGTGCTGCGCGCCGCAATGCTCACCTCGGTGCCCGCCGCGGCGATCGAGGATCTCGAAGCCGTGCTCGCGAGCGCCAATGTCGATGGCCAGCGCGTCGCCAAGCAGGCGATCGGCGGCCCGAGCGACGTTGCCAAGATAATGAAAAAAATGCCGAAGCAGCTTTCGGAGCGCACGCTCCGCTCGCTGAAGAAGCATGACCGCATCCTCGCCCAGACGATCGAGGAAGAGATGTTCATCTTCGAAAATCTGCGCGACCTCGACAAGAAGAGCCTCAGCAGCGTGCTGCGCTCGGTCGATGCCGCCCAGCTCGCGATCGCGCTCAAGGGTGCCGACGAAGAGATGGTCGACATGTGCCTCGCGACCATGTCGCAGCGTGCCGCCGAAACGATCCGCGACGAAATGGCCGAAATGACGATGGTCAAGCGCGCCGACGTCGACGATGCGCAAAAGAGCGTGATGCAGATCGTTCGCCAGATGGCGGCGGCTGGCGAAATCATGATCGCGGGCGGCGGCGACGACTATGTCTGATCGCGCCGCCCACGCCGGCTTCGCTCCCGTCTCGCTCACCGACGCGATGGCACGCGGCAGCGGCTTTCGTCCGATGTCCTTCGCGCCCGCGGCCCACACCGCGCAGCCCGTCGAAGCAGGTTTCGACGAACCCGACGTCGACGATCCCTTCGCGCTTGGCCTCGCCGAAGGCCAGCGTCTCGCCGAAGTCGCCTTTGTGGCCGAGCGTCACCAGCTGCTCGCGCTGCTCGCCGGTGCCGAAGCGCTGCAGGACGAGCCGAGCGAAGAGCTCGCGCAGCTGATCGCCGAAACCGTCGAACGGCTGGTCCGCCAGATCGTCGATACGGCGCCGATCGACGCCGAATGGCTGCAGGCGCAGGCCGAAACCGCCGCGGCGATGGTCGCCGACGCCGACAAGGCGCGCACCCTGTGGGTCCATCCCGAAGACGCCGCGCTGCTCGCCGACGCGCCGCTGGCGATGGCGGTCGAGAGCGATCCCGCGATGGTGCGCGGCACCGTCCGCCTCGAAACCTCGACCGGCTGGATCGAACATGGCCGCGCCGTCTATCTCGACGAACTGCGCACCGCGCTCGGCACGGGACACGCCGAATGACGCGCCGCCTCGCCATGAGCGCGCAGCAGCTGCTCGACCCCGTCGACCTCGCAGGCGCCAGCCCGCGCCGCATCGGCACGCTCGTCGCGCACGAGGGTATCATGCTCGAAGTGTCGGGTTTCCCCCAGCCGCTGGGCAGCAACGTCCGCATCAAGTCGGCCGACAATGACTATGTCTATGGCGAAGTCGTCGGCTTCCGCGGCCACCGCAGCCTCGTCCTGCCCTTCGACATGAACAAGCCGCTGGTCACCGGCGCGCCGGTCGAGCCGCACGGCGCCAGCTCGATGGTCCCCGTCGGCAAGGCGCTGCTCGGCCGCATCATGGATGCGCAGGGCAATCCGCTCGACGGCCGCCCCGCGATCCAGTCGCAATTCCAGTGGCCACTCGCCGGGCGCAAGGTCAACCCGCTGCGCCGCGGCCGCGTCACCAAGCCGCTCAACATGGGCGTGCGCGCGATCAACGGCCTGCTCACCGTCGGCGAAGGCCAGCGCGTCGCGATCATCGCGGGCTCGGGCGTCGGCAAGTCGGTGCTGATGGGCCAGATGATCGCCGGCACCGAATGCGACGTCATCGTCGTCGGGCTGATCGGCGAGCGCAGCCGCGAGGTCAGCGACTTCGTCGAAACCAAGCTACCCCCCGAAGTGCGCAAAAAATCGGTCGTGGTCGCGGTTCCCGCCGACCATCCGCCGCTGCTTCGCCTCCGCGCCGCGATGCGCGCGACCGCGATCGCCGAGGCGTTCCGCGCCGAGGGCAAGAAGGTGCTGCTGCTGATCGACAGCCTGACCCGCGTCGCGCATGCGCAGCGCGAGATCGGGCTGACCTTGGGCGAGCCGCCGACGATGAAGGGTTATCCCCCGTCGGTCTTCGCGCTCATCCCTTCGCTCTGCGAACGCGCCGGCATCGACCGCGAAACCGGCGGATCGGTCACCGCGCTCTACACCGTGCTCGCCGACGGCGGCGACATCGACGACCCCGTCGTCGACAGCGCGCGCGCGATCGTCGACGGCCATATCATCCTGTCGCGCCAGCTCGCCGAACAGGGCGTCTATCCCGCGATCGACGTCGCGCGTTCGCTGTCGCGCACGATGGTCGATTCGGTCGATCCCGAACATGCCGCCGCCGCCGCGCGCTTCCGCCAGCTCTGGTCGCTCTATGAAGAGAATCGCGACCTGATGCTGATGGGCGCCTACGTCGCCGGCGCCGATCCGGTGCTCGACACCGCGATCGCGCGCCACGCCGACCAGCTCGCCTATGTTTCGCAGCCTGCCAAGGCGCAGGTCGATTTCGATATTTCCCGCCAAGCCCTGATTGAAGGATATTCCGCATGAACGCCCGTACCGCACGCCGCAAACGTATCATCCGCGTGCGCTCCGTCGAACATCAGCAGGCGGAGGCCAATCTGGCGCGCGCCAATGGCGAACTGGCGAACCTCGTCGAACTCGCGAAGCGGCTCGAAACGCTGCGCGTCGACCTCGCGATGGCGAAGGGTGCGGTCGCCGGCCGCGCGCTCAACACGATCGGCGAACTCGCGATGCGGCTCGACATCGCGCAGGAAAGCCTGACCGCGCCGCTGAGCAATGCCAGCGAGCGCCGCGACCAGATGGGCGCGCTGGCACAGAGCGCGATGGTCAAGGAAGAATCGGCGGTGCGCCTGTACGAACGCAGCCGGAAGGCGGCGCAGGTCGAACAGGAACGCCGCGACGACGCCAACCGCCCGCACCGCCCGCGCACGGGCATGCGCCTGCGCCTGATCGAAGGCGGCGCGGCATGATGAGCGCACCCTCTCTCCCCACCGTCCAGGGCGCCATGCCCGCAGGCTTCGCGACCTTCCTCGCCAACATCGGCCAGCTTCCCGAGGGTGGCGGCGAAGGCGGTTTCGACCAGCTGCTCGCCGCCGCGCCGGTCGCCGTCGCGCCGATCGCGAATCCCGCCACCACGGCGACGATCAAGATCGATCCCGCGCCGGCCGTCGACGTCGCGGCCCCGCAAATCGAGGCTCCCGTCGAAACGGGTGTCCCCGTCGAAACCCCCGCTGTGAAGGCCGAGCCGGCCAAAGCCGATCCGGCGGCGCTGGCCGCGAACCTGCTGATCGCGCTGAACGGCAGCATCCCCGCCGCCGCGCCCGCACAGACATCGGGCAAGCCGGTGGTGGCCAAGCCCGACGCGGAAGCCGCATCGCCCGACACGGCGGAAACCGGCGAGACCGTGGCGGCAGCGCCGACCACAAATTGGGCCGCGATCGTGGCGGCCGCAATCCCCGCCGCGCCAACCCCCACGGCCGCGAAACCCGCGAAACCGGCGGAAGCCGCAGCGGCTCCGGCCGACACCAGCACCTCCGCGCTTCCCGTTGCCGCGCGCCCGCGCGATGCCGCGATGCCGATCCTCGCCGGCGCCGAGCCGCCCGCCGCCAAGCCCGCCGAAGCGGCGCCGTCGATGACGATCCTCTTCGCGCAGCCCGCCGCACCGGGGGCCGCGACGCGCATCGAAGCGGCCGCGCCCGCGGTGATCGCCGAACGCGTCCTCGACATGGACAGCGACGGCGCGTGGATCGACCAGCTCGCGCGCGACATCGCCGCGACCAAGTCCGACAGCGGCGACATCAGCTTTCGCCTGATGCCGAAGCATCTCGGCCGCCTCGACGTCGCGATGCAGATGGGCGACGAAGGCGTGTCGCTGAAAATGGACACGCGTCACGAAGCGACCGCGACGATCGTCACTGCCGCGCAGGGCCGCCTCGTCGAAGAATTGCGCCAGCAGGGTGTTCGCGTCGCGGGCGCCGAAGTGACCTGCACACCGGGCGAGACCGGACGCCAGTCGCAAAGCCAGGGCCAGGGTCAGGGCCGCTCCGCCGCGGCTGACCCCGCGCATCTTATCGAAACCGCCACCGAACGCGCCGAGCCGCGTGACGAAGACCGCGCCGCCGACCGCCGCGGCCGCTTCGCCTGATCAGAAAGGGTCCCATCATGGCCAAGGATATTGTCGAAGGCGCCCCCAAGAAAAAGGGCAAGTTCAAGAAGCTGCTGCTGATCGGCGTCGCCGCGATCGCGCTGATCGGCGCGGGCGCGGGTGCGGGCATCTATTTCGGCGCGCTGCAGGCGCACGAGGCGAAGCCCGAGGATAATTATCCCAAGCTCGTCGTGCGCAGCAAGGAAGACCCCGAACCCGCCGCCGAGGGCGACGACAAGGAAGCCCCGCCAAAGGTCGGCACGGTGTCGGTCCCGAACGACAAGTATAAGGTCGATCCCAAGAAATATGAGATCACCTATTATCCGATCGCCGACAGCTTCACGACGAATCTGGCCGACGGGTCGGGCTTCCTGCAGGTCGGTATCAGCCTTTCGACCTTCTACGACGGCAAGGTTATCAATAATATCAAACGGCAGGCTGTTCCGATCCGTTCGGTCGTGCTTATGGTGCTCGCCGAACAGGATCCGGCATTGCTCTCCACATCGCAGGGGAAACAGCGGCTGCAACGTCAGTTGACGGCCGCGATCAACGATGTGCTGCGCGACAAGGAAGGTTTCGGGGGCGTCGACAATGTTTATTTCACGAGCCTGGTGATTCAGTGACCACCAGCACGAAAACCGTCAAAGCCGTGAAGGCACCGGCCGCACCTGCACCCGCAGCTGCGGCCGCGCCTGCGGAGACGAAGGAGTCCCTGCTGCTGCGCAGGGCAGCGGACGGCTATGCCTTCCCCGCGCTCGAAGGCGTGGCGAACCAGTTTGCGCGCAGCCTGCGCGACCTCGTCCGCGCGCTCGGCGCGCCGGCGATCCAGATCGAACGATCGGGCGCCGAACAGATGAGCTTTGCCGAGTGGAGCGCATCGGCGGCCCCTGCGATCTTCTGGCGTTATCATGCACCGCCGCTCAAGGGTCCGGTGCTGCTCGCGGGTTCGCGCTCGCTGCTTCTCCAGCTTGTCGACATCTTTTATGGCGGCCGCGGCCAGCTCGCCGCCGAACGCGAAGAGCTGACCGACGCCGAGGATCGCTTCGCGGCGCGCCTCGGCCGCGACATCGGGATGCAGCTCGCCGCCGCATGGCGCGGCAAGCTGGCCATCGAACCCGAACTCGATTGCGTCACCGCCGATCCCGCCAAGCTCGCCGCGGTGCGCGCCGACGATGAATTGTTCGTCCAGCGCTTCACGCTGCGCGGCGCCCCGTTCGAGGGGCGGACGATCATGTGCGCCTATCCGGTCGCCGCGCTGCGCGGGATCGCGGGCGACGAACTGCTCCCCGACATGCAGGCAAATGGCGGCGCCGATCCGGCCTGGTCGGGCGCGCTCGACAAGGCACTGCGCGACGTGCGCATGCCCGTCCGCTCGGTGCTCGCACGCCCCGAGATCAGCCTCGTCAAGCTGCTCGCGCTCGAGGTTGGCGACATCATCCCGCTCAATATGCCGCGCCACGTGCCGGTGACCGTCGCCGGGCGCAACTTCGCGTTCGGCAGCATCGGCGAAGCCAATGGCAACGCCGCGATTATGATCGAACATATCGAAAAAGGACCGGACCATGACTGATATCAGCGACGCCCCGAAGATCGCGCGCGCCGACCGGCGCGACAAGAGCATCGCCGCCGCGCCCAATTTCGACCTGCTCGCCGGCGTTTCGCTGCGCGTGTCGGTCGAGGTGGGGTCGACGTCGATGACGCTCTCCGAACTGCTCGCGCTCGACGAAGGCAGCGTGATCGAACTCGACCGCGCCGCGACCGACCTGCTCGACATTTATGCGAACGGCACGCTGATCGCGAAGGGAGAAATCGTCAGCATCGACGGCCGCTATGGCATCCAGGTCGCCGAAGTCGTCGCGCCGGCGCGCGGGCTCGAAGGTTTCGAGCGGAGAGCCTGATGTTCGAATATATCCTCCGCCTGCTCATCCTGCTGCCGCTCGTCGGCGGCATGGCGTGGGGCAGCCTGTGGCTGTGGAAACGCGTCCAGATGGGCGTGCCGCTCGTTGGCGGCGGCACCAAGGCGCGCGCCGTCGAAATGATCGACGTGCTGCCGCTCGGCCCCGGATCGAAGCTCGCGGTGGTCGAATTTGCCGGGCAGCGCGTGCTGATCGCGGTGTCGCGCAACGGCATCACGCGGATCGCCGACGACAGCCAGGGCGATTTCCATGCGGACTGATCGCCGCTTCTGGCTGCGCACCGCCGCGCTCGCCGGCGGCGCCGCGCTGCTCTGTGCCGCGCCCGCCGCCTATGCGCAGGCGGCCGACGGGCTGAGCCGCGCGGTGGGCGAAATCGGCGGCGACGGCCGTCCCTTGAGCCTCTCGCTCCAGATCCTCGTCCTGATGAGCCTGCTGACGGTGCTGCCGTCGCTGCTGCTGATGATGACGAGCTTCACGCGCATTATCATCGTGCTGTCGATCCTGCGCCATGCGCTGGGATTGCAACAGACGCCGCCGAACCAGGTGCTGGTAGGCTTGAGTTTGTTCCTCTCGCTGTTCGTGATGGCGCCGGTGATTACCGAGGTGAATCGCGTCGCGATCGAACCTTATGGCCAGGAACAGATCGATATCGGCGAGGCGGTGTCGCGCTCGGGCACCGCGCTCCACGGCTTTATGATGAAGCAGACGCGCAAGACCGACCTGATGATGTTCGCGAAGATCGCGAAAGCGCCGACCTATGCTCGTCCCGCGGACGTGCCCTTCTCGATCCTGCTGCCCGCCTTTGTCACCAGCGAGCTCAAGACCGCGTTCCAGATCGGCTTCCTGATCTTCCTGCCCTTCCTCGTCATCGACCTGATCGTCGCCTCGGCGCTGATGTCGCTCGGTATGATGATGTTGTCGCCAACGATCATATCGATGCCATTCAAGCTCCTGCTCTTCGTCCTCGTCGACGGCTGGGCATTGACGATGGGCTCGCTCGCTTCCTCTTTCGTGAGTTAGCGACGTGGAGGCGGACTATTTCATCGGCGTGGCGCAGCAATCGCTGTGGATTCTCGCGCTCGCCTCGGCGCCGCTGTTGCTGCCCGTGCTCGTCATCGGCGTACTGCTCGGCATGGTGCAGGCGGCGACGTCGATCAACGAACAGACGCTGACCTTTGTGCCGAAGCTGATCGTCGCGGCGATCTGCCTCGCGATCTTCGGGGGCAGTATCCTTGTTCTGCTCACCGATTTCACCCGCGAAATCTTCGCGCAAATCCCGGCGCTCGTCCGCTAGGACGTCGATGAACCCCGCCGACATCCCGAATATCGAGGCGATGCTCCAGCTGTGGATGCTGGGGATGATCCGTCCCGGCGCCGCCTTCATCGCCGCGCCGGTGTTCGGCGCGACGAGCGTGCCGGTGCAGCTGCGGCTGGTGATCGCACTCGCGGTCGGGGTGCCCGCGGTCGCGGCATCGGGCATGGCACTGCCGCCCGAGGGGATCGTATCGGTCCCGGGCTTTTTCCTCATCATCGGCGAGGTCGTGATCGGCCTCGCGATGGGATTCGTGCTCCAGATGGGCCTCGCCGCCGCCCTGCTCGCGGGCGAGGCGATCAGCAATGCGATGGGCCTTGGCTTCGCGTCGATGGTCGATCCGCTGAGCGGGGCATCGAGTTCGGCGATCGGCCAGTTCCTGTCGATGATGGCCACCGCGCTCTTCCTCGCCGCCGACGGCCACCTCGTGCTGATCGACATCATCGTGAGCAGCTACACCGCGCTCCCGCCCGGCAACGCCTTTCCGTCCTGGGACGCCATCGGCGGGCTGATCCGCTTCGGCAGCCTGATGTTCGCCGCGGGGCTCACCATCGCGATGCCGGTCGGCTTCGTGCTGATCCTCGTCCAGATCATCATGGGCGTCATCGGCCGCTCGGCGCCGGCGCTGAACCTCTTCGCGGTCGGCATTCCCGCGACCCTGCTCGCCGGGATCATATTGCTCGGCGTCGCGACGCCGGCGATGGCCGAGGCGATCGCGCGCATCCTGTCCGACGCGCTCGACGCCGCGCGCATGGTCGCTGGAATCTAGGCCATGGCGGGCACGACCGAGAAGGACCAGAAAACCGAACAGCCGACGGCGAAGAAGCTGTCGGACTCGGCGCGCGAAGGCGATGTGCTGATGTCGCGCGAGCTCGCGACGGCGCTGATGATGCTCGCCGCCGCGGGCTGGATGGTCGCCGCGGGCGGCTGGTTCGTCCAGTCGGCGGGCGACCTCCTGCGCCGCGGCCTGACATTGACCGCCGCCGACGTCGCCGATTTTGCGCCCGCCGAGGCGCTGATGCGCAACGGCGCCGAAATCCTGCTCCCGCTCGCGAGCCTGTTCGCGCTCGCGCTCGGCGCCGCGGTTGCCGGTCCGGCGATGCTCGGTTCGATGGGCTGGCGCGGCAAGGCGCTTCACTTCAAGGGCAACCGGATGAGCCCGATGGCCGGGCTCAAGCGCATGTTCGGGATGCAGGGCGTCACCGAGCTCGGCAAGGCACTCGCCAAGGTTCTGCTGCTCGGCACCGTCGGTTACTGGCTCGTCCTGAAGAGCCTGCCCGCGATTATGACGATGGCGTCGACCGACCTGATGGCGGCGATCGGATTGGCCGGAAAGGAAATCGGCCATGCGATGCTGACGCTCGCCGGCGGGCTGGTCGTCATCGCGCTGATCGACGTGCCGGTGCAATGGTTCCAGCGCAACAAGCGGCTGATGATGAGTAAGCAGGAAGTGAAAGAGGAAATGCGCCAGTCCGACGGCGCCCCCGAACTCAAGCAGGCACAGCGCCAGCGCGCGCACGACATATTGAGCGGGTCGGCGCGCAAGGCGGTGTCCGACGCGACCGTCGTCCTCACCAACCCGACGCATTTTTCGGTCGCGCTGCGCTATCGCCCCGGGGTCGATGCCGCGCCCGTCGTTGTCGCGCGCGGGCGCGGCGATGTCGCGCTGTCGATCCGCGAGCTGGCGCGCGGTGCCAATGTCCCGTTGCTCGAATATCCGGCGCTCACGCGCGCGATCTATTTCACCGCGCGCGCCGGGCGCGTGATCCCCGAGGAATTGTTCGTCGCGGTCGCAACCGTGCTCGCCTTTGTGTTCCAGCTCGAACGCGCGGCGGCCGAAGGCACGCCGCCCCCCGCGGTCGATGTGCCGTCTTCGCATCGTTTCGATCCCGAAGGCCGCCGTCAGGCTTAAACTTGTCCGCGCGCCGCCGTTAAGGGGTTCGAAGGATATTTTGCCATGGTCAGTTCAATCGCCAACAGCCTCGGCTTCGGGTCGGGCCTCGACGTCAAACAGCTCGTCACCGACCTGTCGAACGCGTCGCGCGACCCGAAAATTGCGCGCATGAACTCACTCAACCAGGCGAACCAGACGCGGATCAGCGCGCTGGCGCAGGCGCGATCGAATCTCGACGGCTTCGCCGATTCGCTGAGCCAGATGGTCAGCGACGGCACCTTGCGCAGCACGCCGACCGTTTCCGACGAAAGCGTGCTCAGCGCCACCAGCCGCGCCGGCCTGTCGGCCGACAGCTTCGCCGCGACCGTCGTCGTGACGCAGCTCGCGCGCGCGCAGACCAATTATTCCGCCGTCGTCGCCGACCGTACCGCCGCGATCGGTGCGGGCACGATGACGCTGACCGTCGGCGGCGTCGCCAAGACGATCACCATCGGCGCCACGAACAACAGCCTCGAGGGTCTGGCCAATGCGATCAACGCGAGCGGCGCCGGCGTGACCGCGTCGATCATCGCCGACGAGGGCGGCCACCGGCTGATCCTGAAAGGTCCGACGGGCGAAACGGGTGCCTTTACGCTGGCCGCCGACGCCGGCGCCGATCCCGGCCTCTCCGCCTTTGCGACCGCGGGCGGGATGACCGAGGGTCAGAGCGCCGCCAACGCCGAATTCACGATCGATGGCGTCGCCTTCAGCCGCGCGACCAACATCATCGACGACGTCGTCCCGGGCATGTCGCTGACGCTCAAGAAGGCGGCCCCCGGGCAGCCCGTCGACATCGGTGCCAGCCGGCCGCTCGACATGATCAAGCAGACCGTCGGCGATTTCGTCTCGGTCTATAACCAGCTGAAAAAGAGCCTGACATCGGCTTCCAGCATGTCGGGATCGACCGCATCGCTGCGCGAGCTCGAACGCGAGCTGCAGGGGTTGGTCAACAAGGTGCTTTCGAGCCACGGCAGCATCAACAGGCTGTCCGACATCGGCATTTCGACAACGAGGGACGGCCTGCTTTCGGTCGACAATGCCAAGCTCGACAAGGTGCTCGCCAGCGACGCCGGCGCAGTCGAGGCGTTGTTCAACCCGCGCCGCGATGCCACGCACACCGAGCTGAGCGATCCGGGTATCGCCTTTGCACTCGACGCGATCCGCGACAAGGCGGTCGGCGCCAATGGCGTGATCGATCGCGTCTCGAAATCGCTCGACGCGAAAAAGGAAAATCTCGCCGATCAGCTCGAGAAAATCGAGGAGCGCGAGAGTGCCTATAAAGCGCGGCTCGAAAAGCAATATGGCACGCTCGAAGCCAAGCTCGCGGCGTTCAAGGCGACGCAGACCTATCTTGAACAGCAAATCAAACTCTGGACGAACCAGGGTAACGACTAAATATTAGGACTTGGGGACCGCCGCCGTGAACGCTACCGCCTCGACCGTCCGGGCGACCGGGCTTTATCGCCGATTGCAGCATGAAAGCCGCGCCGCCGCAGCCGACCCCGTCGAGCTGGTCACCATGCTCTATGACGAGCTGGAGACCGCCGTGGGCGTGCTGGGCGCGATGATCCGGCAGGGGCAGCGCGTCTCGGCGACCGAGCCCGCGCACCGCGCGCGCGCGATCCTGATCGGCCTCGACGCGGGGCTCGACCGCGACAAGGGCGGCGATGTCGCCACCGCGCTGTCGCGCGTCTATCGCAGCATGCGCCGCAAACTCGACGATGCCGTCGCCGCGAATAGCGCCGAGGGCCTTGCCGAGCTGCTCGAAGGAATTTTGACGATCAGTGCCGCCTGGCGCCAGCTTCGATAGAGTTTTTCCACTGACGTGGAACGGCACCGGCCCGCTCCCCCACCCAGCCTCCCGACATAGTATTCTATGGGAGGCTGGGTGGGGGAGCGGGCCGGTGCCGCATTCATTCAAATGCCCGCTGGTTACCCGGCCGCCCATGGTGGGGACGGGCGGCCGGGTGGTGCGGGAGCGGACCAGAGCTCCCTTTTTCAGCGGGTGCTGAAACTTGTGTCGCGGGCCGGGTCAGGCGGCCTGCTGGTGAACGCCGTACTTGCGCATCTTCTCGATCAGCGTCGTGCGCTTCAGCGTCAGCAGGCGCGCCGCTTCCGAAATGATGCCGTCGGCAAGGTCGAGCGCGACGTGGATCTGTTCGAGTTCGATCGTTTCGATCTCGCGCTTGAGGTCGATCGGGCGGCCCGGCGCCGGCGTCTTGGCGTGCGCCGCGGCCGGAGCCGCGACTTCTTCCACGCTGGCCGGCACCGCGACGGGGCTGGTGGGGACAGCCCGTCGCGGTGCTAGCGCTGCGGTGGGGTTCAAAAGCATGGCGACGTCGTCGAGACCGAGCGTCTCGCCGCCATGGAGAACGCTGGCGCGCTCTACGAAATTCCTGAGTTCGCGGACATTGCCCGGCCATGCGTGCGCCATCAGCAGCGCCATCGCCGCATCGTCGAAGCGGCATTTGGCGTCGGCGGGCATCTGGCGCTGGAAATGGCGGATGAGCGCGGGAATATCCTCGACGCGGTTGGCAAGGCTGGGGACCTGGAGCACAACCACGCCGAGCCGGAAGAACAGGTCTTCGCGGAATTTTCCATCGGCGATCGCGGCGCCGAGATCCTGGTGGGTGGCCGAAATGACGCGGACGTCGACGGCCTTCACGTCGCTGCTGCCGACGCGGACGATCGTCCGGTCTTCGAGCACGCGGAGCAGTTTGACCTGCATGTCGAAACGCATGTCGCCGATTTCGTCGAGAAAGAGCGTGCCGCCCTCGGTCGCTTCGAAATGGCCGATGCGGCGGGCATGGGCGCCGGTGAAGCTGCCCTTTTCATGCCCGAAAAGTTCGGATTCGATCAGTTCGCCGGGGATCGCACCGCAGTTGATCGCCGAAAAGGCCTTGCCGGCACGGGCGCCTTCGTCGTGGATCGCACGGGCAACAAGTTCCTTGCCCGAGCCCGAGGGGCCGCAGAGCATGACCGAGGCATTCGAGCGCGCCACGCGGCGGATCATCTCGCGCAACCGGCAGGTCGCCGGGCTCGTGCCGATGATCAGCGCTTCGAGCGCCATATTGTTATTCTGCCCCACAGTCATTTCAGTCTCCACCGCACCGCCCGCTCGGTGCCCCCTTCGATGGATTGAGGAATTGACGAAATTGGTAAACGAAAGCTTACCCGGCGTTAGCTAACTCATTCAAAATAAAGAGATATTGCCAGATTGGAAGTAATTGACGCGCAATCGCGTTAACTATCTCCAATATGCTGCCAAACTGGCACTAATTGTCATGCGACTAACGCCAGCCCAGCGTGATCGAGATGCGGCGGTTGCGCGGATCGAATCGGTCGGAGGGGACATAGGGCTCGCGATCGGCAACCCCTTCGATTCGCGAAAAGCGATCCGAGGCGATGCCGCGAAACTCCAGATAGTGGCGCGTAACCTCGGCCCGGTCGACCGACAGGCGCCAGTTGTTCGTGCCCGACTTCGCTGACCAGGGCGCGGCGTCGGTGTGGCCGCGGATCATCACCCGGTTCGTCACCGCCGCAACGGGCTTCGCGATTTCGCTGAACAGCCGGGCGCCATCGGGGGTCAGCTGGCTGGTGCCCATCACGAACATCGAAAAATCCGCATCGTCGACGACGTCGATACGCAGCCCCTCGAGCGTTTCGGTAAAACGCAGGTTCGGCGCCAGGCGCTTGAGGTCGTTCTTTGCCTGCAATTGATCGATCAGCGTCTGGGCCAGCTTCTTGAACTGCTCCTTGTCGCTCGCGCGCTCGCGCCCCGACGCTTCGCGCGGTCCGCCCGCGGCATCGCGCGGAATCGTCATGGCGCGCGTGCCCGTCTGCGCCGCGCCATGTGGGTATTTGTCCGCCGCGACCAGCGAGTCGCCACCGAACAGGCCCGTCGAGCCGGCGGTCTCGGTCTTTGTCTGGACGATCGTCGGTGCAAAATAGTCGGCGAGCGCCTTGCGCTGCGCCTCGTTCGTCGCACCGAGCAGCCACATCAAAAGGAAGAAGGCCATCATCGCGGTGACGAAGTCGGCATAGGCGACCTTCCACGCGCCGCCATGATGGCCGCCGTGCGCCTGCTGGATCACCTTCTTGACGATGATCGGCCGCGGCATGTTGGGACGCGCGGCCATCAGCGACCCCGCATTCCATCGAATACTTCGGCAAAGCTCGGCTGGTTATGATGGTCGACGCCCGAACGCGCCGCCTCGATCACCAGCGGCTGCGGATGGCCGTGAAGCGACGCGATGATCAGCTGCTTCACCGTATGATAGATGGCGGCGTCGCTTTCGATCACCGCCTTGGCGCGCGTCGCGAACGGGCCGACGAGACCATAAGCGAGGAGCACGCCGAGGAAAGTGCCGACGAGCGCCGAGCCGATCATCGCGCCCAGGATCGCGGGAGGCTTGTCGATCGAGCCCATCGTCTTCACGACGCCGAGCACCGCGGCGACGATGCCGAGCGCGGGAAGCGCATCGGCAAGGCTCTGCAGACCTTCGGCGGGCTTCATCGAATGATGATGGTGGCTCTTCAGCGCATTATCCATCACCTCTTCGACCGCGTGCGGATCGAGCGTACCCGACGACACGACGACGAGGCGCAGCGTGTCGCAGATCAGGTGGACGAGGGTGTCGTCCTTCAAAAGCTTGGGATATTGCTGGAAGATCGTCGAGTTTTTCGGATCCTCGATATGCGGCTCGACGGCAACGGGTCCTTCGGTGCGCATCATCTTCATCAAGGTCGAGACGAGCAGGATGCAGTCGAGATAATCCTGCTTCTTATACTGCGGCCCCTTGAACACCTTGGCGAGCCCGCCGCCCAGCGCCTTCAGGTCGGCGCCCGAATTGCCGATGATCAGCGAGCCGAGTGCCGCACCGCCGATGATCAGCATTTCGTGCGGCAGCGCGTGCATGACGGGGCCCAGATTGCCGCCGGTCAGCGCGAAGCCCCCGAAGACCAGCAGGATCAGTACGACAATGCCGACAACGGGAAACATGTGCGAGCAAACTCCATTCGGACCCGGCTGTCGAAGCCGGCCCCCGCAAATTCAGGGACGTCTTGATGAGTAACGGCAGCGGCGCCGAAAAATTGAGGGGCGTCAGTTCAAAATATCGAACAAGCTCTGCCGGTTGATCTTCGCAAAGGCCGCCTGCGCCGCCTGCAGCGTCAGATCCTGGGCATTGAGCTGCGCGATCGCGACATCGAGGTCGGTGTCCTCGACCGACGATCGTTCGTCCTTGAGCGTGATCCCGCGCGCCGCGAGCCCGTCGGCGATGCGGTCGAGCCGCCCGCCCGCAAGGCCGATTTCGGCATGCTTATCGGCGGCATGGCTGATCGCGGTGTCGAGCGCCGTGATCGCCGTGCCCATCATCGCCTTGTCGCCCGCCGCAACCGCGGCGGCCGCATCGCGAATGCCGGTCGACAGGCTGTTTCCGCCGACGACGAAAACGTCGGCTGCCGACGGAACCGGGGCGAAGCTGACATCCGAATCAAAGCGCATCACGCGCGCGGTGCCGGTCGCGAACACGGGCTCGCCGTTCGAATCGCGTGTCGCGGCGAGCGCATCGAGCTCGTCGGCGATCGTGCCGAGTTCGGCGGCGATCGTCGCGCGGTCGGCGGGATTTGTCGTATCGCTTGCTGCCGAAAGCGTCAGCTCGCGCGCACGGATCATCAGGTTGCTGACCGATTTCATCACGCCATCGGCCTGCGACACCAGCGCGTCGGCCGCGTTCACATTGGCCGACCAGGCGGTCATGCTCGCCTGCGTCGTGCCGATCGTCGCGATCCGCCGCGCTGCGACGGGATCGTCGGACATGCGCAGCAGCTTCTTGCCGCCCGAAATCTGAATCTGCGTCCGCTCGAGCGCGTCGGCGAGTTTCTGTTGGCGCGCGATTTCGCGCGTCATGCGGTTGCCCACGGCGTTGATCATGGTCCTGACCCTTCCTTAGAGCGAGCTGAGCAATGTTTGCATGGTTTCGCGCGCGACCTGGATCGTGCGCGCGGCGGCCGAATAGGCTTGCTGGAAGCGCAGCAGTTCGGCGGCTTCGGTGTCGAGGTCGACCTGGCTGACGCCATCGCGCGCCGCGGCCGAGGCATCGGCGCGCGTCGCCGCGGCGGCGTCCTGCGCCCGCGCCGACGACACGGCCTGCGCCTGTGTCGCCAGATGGCCCGACCAGCGCGCTTCGGGATCGTTCGCTCCGCGCATCGCACCGAGCGCGAGCATATTGCCGTTGCTGCCCGACGCGTTCGCCGCCGCCACCTGATCGGGGGTCAGCGTCGCGGCGGTCAGCGTTGCCGCGCTGGTGCCGGTGAACAGCGGCTGCCCCGGATTGCCATTGGCGTCGGTGCCCGCCTGATGCGCGGCGTTGAGCTGGCTGGCGAACTGCGTCGCCATCGTGTCGAGCGACGCGCGCTGGTCGGCGACATGGTTCGCACCTTCGGCAAGGCCGGCAAGCGAGCCGGTCGAGATCGCGAGCGGCGAACCGCCGACGCTGTACGACAGGCGCCCGTCGGGTGCCGCAGTGACCGAAATCGGGTTCACCACGCCGCCGCCGACGAGCAGATCGCCCGATCCGGCCGCGCGCAGCGTCACCGCGCCATTATTGTCGAAGGTCGGGCTGACGCCCGCCTGCGACGACAATTTGTCGAGCAGCCGGTCGCGTTCGTCGAGCAGGCTCGCCTCGTTGGTCGAGCCCGGCCGCGCCTTGCGCAGTCCGATGTTGATCTGTTCGAGCGCATTCAGATTGCTGTTGAACTGGTCGACCGTGCTCGCGGCCGCGCCCTCGATCCCCTCGCCCATCTTGTCTAGCTGGTTCGCTGCGGTACGAAAGCCCGACGCGATATCGTCGACCGATTGCAGGAACTGCGCACGCAGCGTCCGGTTCGTCGGATCGGCGGTCAACTGGTCGGCGGTGGTATAAAGCTTGGTGAGCCCGGTCTTGATACCATTGGTTTCGTCGCTGAGCGCGCCTTCGACCTTGTCGAGCCAGGAGAGCTTCGTCGCCGAGCGTTCGGCGTCGCCCGAGGTGATGCGCGAATCCTCGATCAGCCACTGATCGACCGAGCGGTCGATGCCGCGAATGTCGACCCCGCCAGGATTGGTATTGCCGCGGTAAAAGATCGAATTGCCGCCACCGACGGCTTCCATCATTTCGAGCCGGCGCCGCGCATATCCGGGGGTCTGGGCGTTGGCGATATTGTCGCCGATCGTCGAGAGCGCACGCGAATAGGCCTTGAGCCCGCTATAGCCGATGCCGAGCAGGTCGCTCATTGCACGCCTCCCCCAGAGCGACCGGCGTGGCTCGCAAGCTGACCGCGAAACTGCCGCTCGACCATGTCGGCGATCCCGAACTGGCGCATCGCGGCGAGGCTGTCGGCGGTGCGCGCGTCGGCCATTTCGCGGAAATTGTCGGTCGCGCTCGACCCCAATATATCGTCGCCGAGCTTCGCCTGCCGCATCGACGCCATCAGCTGGCGCAGGATCACGGCTTCGAACGCCTCGGCCGCCTTGCGCAGCCCGCCATCGCCGCCGCCGGCAGCCGCGGGCGTCGGCGTGGCACCGATCGAAGAAATAGGGCTCGTCATATGATCACCAGTTCCGCAGTGAGCGCGCCGGCCTGGCTCAGCGCCTCGAGGATGGCGACAAGGTCGCCCGGGGGAACGCCCATGCGATTGATCGCATCGACGAGTTCGGAAAGCGAAGCGGTCGGCTTGACCAGCATCACCGGACGATAGTCCTGCTCGACACTGATCTCGCTCGACTCCTCGACCGCGGTCTGGCCGCGGCTGAACGGTGCGGGCTGCACGACCATCGGCGATTCCTTGATCGAGACGGTCAGCTTGCCCTGCGTCACCGCGGCGGTGCCGACGCGGACCGCGCCGTTGATCACGACGGTGCCGGTGCGGGCGTTGACGATGACCTTCGCGGGCGGCTCAGCACGCTGGACGCCCAGATTCTCGATCTGCGAGATCAGCCGGATGCGTTCGTCGCCGTTGCCGCCCGTGCGGATCGCAATGCTGGCGCCGTCGATCATCGATGCCGAGCCGGGCAGCGCGGCGTTGATCACATCGGTCACCCGCTTGGCATTGGTCGCATCGAACTGGTGGAGGTTGAAGGTCAGATAGCTCGACGTCGCAAAGCCGGTGTCGACCGCGCGTTCGACCGTCGCGCCGCCCGCGATGCGGCCGCTCGACGGCACATTGACCGTCAGCTTCGATCCGTCGGCGGCATCGACGCCGAGTCCGCCGATGACGAGATTGCCCTGCACCATCGCATAAATCTGTCCATCGGCGCCATAAAGCGGCGCGAGCACGAGCGTGCCGCCGCGCAGGCTTTTGGACTTGCCGATCGCCGACACGGTGACGTCGAGGCGCTGGCCGGGCTTGGCGAAGGGCGGCAATTCGGCGGTGATCATCACCGCCGCGGCATTCTTCAGCGCCGGATTGACCCCCGGCGGCAATGTCAGGCCAAAGCGCGACACCGCGCCCTTCATGCCCAGCGTCGAATAGTCGAGGCTGTCGTCGCCCGTGCCCGCAAGGCCGACGACAATGCCGTAGCCGGTGAGCTGGTTGGCGCGCAGGCCCTGGAACTGGCCCATGTCCTTGATGCGCTCGGCGTGCGCGGGCGCCGCAAAGGCGAAGCTCGCGAGCAGGAGCGCAAAAAGGGTGAACAGGGTCGGACGCTGGGTCACTTCAAATTCCTCTGTTAGAACGGGCTGATGATCGAGAAGAAGCGCTGCAGCCAGCCTTGCTGGCTCGCGCGGGCGATCTCGCCCTTGCCGACGTAGCGGATCTTGGCATCGGCGACGCGCGTCGACAGGATGCGGTTGTCGGGGCTGATGTCGATCGCGCGGATGATCCCCGAAATCTGGACGCGTTCGTCACCGCGGTTGAGCGTGAGCAGCTTTTCGCCGCGCACGAACATCGTCCCGTTCGGATACACGGCGGCGATCGTGACGCTGACTTCGCCCGACAGCGCGTTCGACTGCGACGCGTCGCCCTTGCCCTTGAACGCCTGGCTGCCGCCCATCGCGATATCGCTGGGGTTGAACAGCGACAGCGGGCCGGTGGTCGGCGGCGTCAGGCCGATATCGCCGTCGCGCTGCGTACCCGCGGCGTTGCTTTTGGTCGCGGCGGTGCGTTCGACGAGCTGGATCGTGACGATATCGCCGACGGCGCCTGCACGCCCGCCCGAGGTGAGCGCGACATAGCTGCCCTGAAAGATCGAGCCGTTCGCCGGCGGCGATGGCGGCGGCGGCGGCATCGAAACCGAAAAGGCGTCGGGCGGCAGCTTGTCCTTCGCGTGCGCCGCAAACGGCGCAACCACGAGGGCCAGCATCACCAGATTAGAGAGTCTGCGACGCATTTTTCATCATCTCGTCGGTGGCGGAGATCATCTTCGAATTGACCTCATAAGCGCGCTGCGTCTCGATCATGTCGACGAGTTCCTCGACGACATTGACGTTCGAGCCTTCGAGCATCCCGCCGCGCAGCGTGCCGCGGCCTTCCTCGCCCGCACCGCCGACGAGCGGCGCGCCCGAGGCCTGCGTCTCGACGAGCAAATTGCCGCCGATCGCCTGCAAGCCCGCCGGGTTGGCGAAGCGCGCGATCTCGATCCGCCCGAGTTCGAGCGCGGTGCCGTCGGCGCCGGTCGCCGACACGGTGCCGTCGAGCCCGATCGTCACATTGCTGGCATCTTCGGGAATCTGGATCGCTGGCGTCATCGGCTTGCCGTCCGAGGTCACGATCGTGCCGTCGGGTGAGCGACCGAAATTGCCCGCGCGGGTATAGCCGGTGCGCCCGTCGGGCATTTCGACCTGAAAATAGCCGGCGCCGTCGATCGCGACGTCGAGCCCGTTGCCCGTCGTCTGGAAGGTGCCTTGCGTATCCATGCGCGCGGTGCCGTTGAGCGCGACCCCGGTGCCGAGGTTGAGCCCGGTCGCATAGCGGTTTTCCGCCGTCGACGGCGCGCCCGCCTGCGTCATCATCTGATAGCTCAGCGTCTCGAAGCTCGCGCGGTCGCGCTTGAAGCCCGTGGTGTTGACGTTGGCGAGGTTGTTGGCGATCACCTGCATCCGGAAGCCCTGGGCATCCAGACCGGTCCGCGCGACGTGCAAGGCACCGATACTCATTTCATAATCTCCTTAACGGGGAAGCTGCATCAGATTGGCGGTCGCGCTGTCCATGTCGCGGACGTCGCCGATCATCTTCAATTGGGTGTCCCAGCTGCGGCTCGCCTCGATCATCTCGACGAGCGCGGCGGTGGCGGTGACGTTCGATCCTTCGATCGAGCGGGTCAGAAGCCGCGCTTCGGGATCGTCGGGCAGGATGCCCCCGCCCTTCACGCGAAACAGGCCGTCGAGCCCCTTGGCGATGTCCGACCCCGTCGGAGTCGCGAGCCGCAGCCGGTCGACCTCCTGCGGATTTTCGGGATCACCGCCCTGCGGCACGATCCACACACGGCCTTCCTGGTCGATCGTGATCGCGTCGGCGGGCGGGATCGTCACCGGACCCTGGCCGCCCTGAACGGGATTGCCGTCGCCGGTGGTGAGCAGCCCGCTTGGCGAAATCTGGAGATCGCCGCGCCGCGTATAGGCTTCTTCGCCATTTTTCGCCTGCACCACGAGCAGCGCATCGCCCTGCATCGCGATGTCGAGGTCGCGCCCCGTCTGGGTGACCGTGCCCGCCTTCATATCGGCGCCGAGCACTTCTTCGGACGCCATGGCGCGCGCGTCGAGCCCGCTGCCATCGAGCCACAGCGACTGCGCGCTCGCCATGTCAGCGCGGAAGCCCGGCGTCTGGGCGTTCGCCAGATTGTTGGCGATCGCCGTCTGCCGGGACATGCTGCCCCGCATCGCGGCAAGGCTGGTATAGATAAGGCGGTCCATCGATAGTCTCCCGGCAGGCGGCGGTCAGCAGCGCGTCAGCGCATGCCGATGATCGTCTGGGTCAGCTGCGACGCGCCCTCGATCGCCTTGGCATTCGCCTGGAAATTGCGCTGCGCCGCCATCAGCATCACCAGTTCCTCGGTGATATCGACGTTCGAACGTTCGAGCGCGCCCGAGCGGACCGCGCCCATCGGGCCATTGGTCGCGGCGTCGATCGTCGGCGGGCCGCTTTCGCCCGTCGACTGCCAGTGCGCGTCGCCCGTCGGGCGCAGACCCGACATCGTCGGGAAGGTCGCCATCGCGACCTTGCCGAGCTTCTGGTCTTCACCGTTCGCAAAGGTCGCGGTGACGAGGCCGTCGAGGCCGATCGTGACGTTGACGAGACCCGAGGCCGGGTCGCTCGGCGCACCCGTGGGCAGACGGAGGTCAAAGGCGCCGGCGAGCGTGTTGTTCGTGACATTGCCGTTCGCGTCGATCGGAAGAAGCTGCAGCTTCGCGCCCGTCGAATCGATGACATAGCGGTCGGGGGTGGGTTCGAACGAGCCGTTACGCGTATAGCTGATCGCCTCGCGCGGCGGCTCGCCCTTCACGATGAACATGCCTTCGCCGACGATCGCGAGGTCGAGCGTCTTTTCGCTCGCTTCGTACGACCCTTGCGTGAACTGCTGGGTGATGCCGTTGAGGCGCGTGCCCTGACCCGCGATCATCTTCGTCGATTGCGTCGGCGACGAGGCGAAGATATCGCCGAACTGCGCCTTGCTGCGCTTGAAGCCGATCGCGCCGGCGTTCGCGATATTGTTCGAGATGACCGACATGTCGGTCTGCGCGCCCTTGAGGCCCGAAAGCGAAGTATAGAATGACATGGACTAATCCTTCCTGAAAATGGGGAGCTTAGGTGGTGGGCGGCGTCGGCGTGGGTGCCGGTGTGGCCGCCTTGATGTCCTTGAGCAGCTGGGTCTGCGCGATGAGCTGCTCCGAAATCTTTGCGAGCACCGTGTTCGTCTCGCTGATCCCGGCGAGGCTCGAGAATTGCGCCATCTGCGCAACCATCTGCTGGTTATCGACCGGGTTAAACGGATCCTGCTGCGACAGCTGTGCGGTCATCAGGCGCATGAAGTCGCCCTGATCCATCTGCTTGCCGCCCTTGGGCTGGAACACCGGGTTGCTATTGTTGGTGATGCTGTTGACGCTCATTTTACTGTCCCATCCTGAGGGTTTCGTTGATCAGGCCCTTGGCGGTTTCGAGGACCTGGACATTGTTCTGATACTGGCGCGCGGTCTCGACCATCTCGACCAGTTCGGCGGCGCTATCGACCGCGGCTTCCCAGACGTTGCCGTCGGCATCGGCGAGCGGGTTCGACGGATCGTGGCGTTTCGACGGTGCCATTTTCGAGGTCGTGACCTGGTCGATCTGGACCGTCGCGCGGCCATGGTCGTCCATCACGGTGCGAAACACCGGCTTCAGCGAGCGGAAGGCGCCGGCCTCGCTGCCCGCGACCGTTCCCGCATTGGCGAGGTTCGACGCGGTGGTGTTGAGCCGGACGAGCTGCGCCGACATCGCGCGGCCGCTGATGTCGAAGACGGAGAAGTTGCCGTTCATCGTCATTCGCCCTTGAGCGCGCGCGACAGCGTGTTGATACGCCCGCTGAGGAACGACAGGCTCGAGCGATAGGCGAGCGCGTTTTCGGCGTAGGCGGTCTGCTCGGTCGCCATTTCGACGGTGTTGCCGTCGAGCGACGCCTGTACGGGGACGCGATAGCTGATCGCGCCCTCTATGGCATTGGCGGTCGAGCCGCCCTGCTGCGCCAGGTCGAGCGCCTTGGCGAAATCGAGGTCGCGCGCCTTGTAGCCCGGCGTCGCGGAGTTCGCGATGTTCGACGCGAGCATCATCATGCGCTGGCTGCGCAGCTGCAGCGCGGTGGCGTGCAGGCCAAAGAGTTTCTCGGATGCCATCATCACATTCCTTCGCTTGCCGCCATCCGGCGGCGGGGCCTTTCACCGGGATCCGGCCGGTTGGCACGGACGCGCGGAAAAACACCAAGGCATTATGCAATGGCCATGCCAAATGGCATTTATCAATATTTTTCAGTTATTTAATGCGATGCCATGATTGTGGCGCACTTGGCTCGTCAAAAATCCGACGATGCCGCGCGTAGCCGCGCGAAACCGCGCATCAAACCGCGACTGGCACGCTTCCTGCACTTTATCGGGCGACCATTTTGGACCGAAGGAGATGGACCGTGTCCCGTAACATTCTCACGCGCCTCGCCGCGTGCGCCGCCGCCCTTTCGCTCGCCGCCCCGATCGCGGCCGAGGCGCAGCAGGGCAATGAGGATTGGCAGACGATCGACGTGCTGACCGACATGGTCGCCAATGCCATGGGCCGCAACGCGACCCCGGTCGATCGCCGCATCAAGCTGGCGCGTTGCCCCGAACAAGCATCGGTCACCGCGCTCGACGCCCAGACGCTCGCGGTGCGCTGCGCCTCGCTCGGCTGGCGCCTGCGTGTGCCGATGACCGCCCCCGCCGGAGCATCGCCGGTCGCGGCCAGCTTCGCGCGCCCCGCGGCGAGCGCGCCCGTCATCCGCCGCGGCGACAATGTCCGCGTGACGATCGAAACCGACAGCTATTCGATCAGCTATGCCGCCGTCGCGACGCAGGACGGCCGCGTCGGCGAGACGATCGCCTTGCGCGGCAACGACGCCAAATCCACACTCAGCGCCACCGTCACCGGCCCGGGCCGCGCCCGCCTCGACGACTGATTTCGCCCTCGCTTACCCACCCACTGGGCCCGGGCTGTCGGCTTTCCGACGGCGCCGGGCCTTTCTTTTGTCTTTTTTTGCGGTGGGCGGCCTTAATCGCCGGGAACCGCGTCCGTTAAAGCCTTCGTGAACCGCGTCGTCACTTTTCTGACGGCACCGGATGGAGGCTTTTATGTCGGGTGACAGCAAGATCGGACCAGTCGGCGGCATCGGCCGTGCCGGCCCGCTGCGCAGGGTCGCCAACGAAGCGGCGACCGCGATGCGCGCGCCGGCGCAGCTCCAGCCGGCGCAGGACAATCTGCCGACCGCGCGGCTGACCCGCCTCGCGGGCAGCCTCGCCGATCAGGCGCCGCCGGTCGACATCGCGCGCGTCGCCTCGCTGCGCACCGCGATCGCCAATGGCAGCTATGGCGTGCATCCCGCGATCATCGCGAGCGCGATGCTCGATTTCCACAGCGGGGCCGAATGATGCTGGCAGAGATGGAAGAAATTGAATCGCGGCTTGAAACATTGGTCGGCGCGCTCGACGGGCATGACGCCGGCGCGATCATCGCGGCGACCGAAGAATTGGCAACCGCCGTGATCCTGTTTCGTGGTGCGAATATCCCCGCGGGCAGCGAACATCGCGCCCGCGTGCTGATCGGGAAGACGCTCGGCCAGCTCGAAGCCGCCGCGATGCGCGTCAACATCCTGAAGAACTGGACGCGTCAGAGGATTGACAAGAGCCACGAAATCCGTGGCACCCGTCCGCGCGGGGTGGCTTTAAGCTACTGATAACCACATAATTTCCAGCCGTTTCCACGAAATGGCACGATGATTGCTTTTGGTCTGCTGAACAAGCGGAACCAACAGCCATGAACGCAATCAACAATCCCCGGGGCTCGACCCGCATCGCCGCTCCCGTGATGGATGCGGTGCAGAATGCGTCGGCGCGTTCGGGGGTCGATTTCGATTATCTGTTCGACGTCGCGCGCGTCGAAAGCGGCTATAATCCGACCGCGAAAGCGCAGACCTCGTCGGCCCGCGGCCTGTACCAGTTCACCAAGCAGACCTGGCTCGCGACGCTCGATCGTCACGGCGCGAACCACGGCCTTGCCTGGGCCGCCGATGCGATCGGCCGCGACGCTTCGGGTCGGCTGACGGTCGCCGACCCCGCGCTCCGCCAGCAGATTCTCGACCTCCGCGACGACCCCACGGCCTCGTCGAACATGGCAGCCGCGCTGACCGGCGACAATCGCGACTATATCGAAAGCCGGATCGGCCGCAGCGCCGAGCCCGTCGACCTTTATCTCGCGCATTTCCTCGGGTCGGGTGGCGCCGCAAAATTCCTGACCGCGCTCGAAACCAACCCCGACCAGCCCGGCGCATCGATGATGCCCGAGGCGGCAGCGGCGAACCGGTCGGTCTTTTACGCCCCCGACGGCAGCATGCGCAGCCTCGCCGAGATCCGCGACCGCTTTCGCGTGAAGCTCGAGGACGGCGGCAAGATCGAAAATATGAAGCCCTTCGCCCCCTCGGGCTGGCACGCCGAGGCAAGCAGTTCGAGCGGCCTCGCGAACAATGGCGGCGGACGCCCGCCCCTACAGATGATGGATATCCAGCCTATGCCCAAAAAGCTCTCGATGGGCTTTGCCGCCGATGCCTATCGGCGGCTCGCGTCGCTTTCGGGAGGCGCGGCATGACCGGCGGCTTCAACCTCGCCAACATCGGCCGCATCGCCGGCGTATCGGCGCTGCCCGCGGGAATGCTGATCCTCGTCGGGCTGATGGTGATCCCCGTTTCGCCGCTGATCCTCGACATCAGTTTTGTCGCGAACATTATGATCAGCCTGCTCATCCTGATGGTCGCGCTGCAGGCGTCGAAACCGCTCGATTTCTCCGCCTTTCCGACCGTGTTGCTGCTCGCGACATTGTTCCGGCTCGCGCTCAACGTCGCCTCGACGCGCGTCGTGCTCGTCCACGGCCACGAAGGCACCGCGTCGGCGGGCCATGTGATCGAGGCGTTTGGCCAGGTGCTGATCGGCGGCGACTATGTCGTCGGCCTGTTCGTCTTTTTCGTGCTGATGATCATCAACCTGATCGTGATCACCAAGGGCGCGGGCCGCGTGTCCGAGGTGTCGGCGCGCTTCACCCTCGATGCCCTGCCCGGCAAGCAGATGGCGATCGACGCCGATCTCAACGCCGGGCTGCTCAGCCCCGAAGAAGCCAAGGCGCGCCGCGTCGAAGTCGCGACCGAAGCCGATTTCTACGGCTCGATGGACGGTGCGTCGAAATTCGTGAAGGGCGACGCCGTCGCCGGCCTGCTGATCCTGTTCGTGAACATCGTTGGCGGGCTCATCCTCGGCATCTTCAGCCATGGGCTGAGCTTCTCCGAAGCGGGCAGCACCTATGTCACGCTGGCGATCGGCGACGCGCTCGTTGCGCAGATCCCGGCGCTGCTGCTGTCGATCGCCGCCGCGGCGATCGTCACCCGCGTGTCCTCGCCCTTCGACCTCAGCGGCCAGATCGGCAGCCAGTTTTCCTCGCCCGCCATCTGGATGGCGGTCGGCGGTATTCTCTTCATCCTCGGGCTCGTTCCCGCGATGCCGCAGATGTTGATCCTGCCCGCCGCCGCGCTCTCCTTCGCTATCGGCTGGCAGCTGCGCCGCAGCGCCGCCGCGGTCGCCGACCTGCCCGAACCCGCCGCGCCCGCGCCCGACCCGTCGCATATCGAATGGGCCGACGTCAGCGACGCGAGCGCGTGCCAGCTCGAGATCGGCTATGCGCTCGTCACCCTCGTCGACGAACGCAAGGGCTCGCCGCTGATGACGCGCATCACGGGCATCCGCCGCCAATTGTCGAAGGAACTCGGCTTTGTCGTGCCGCCGGTGAAGGTCACCGACGACCTGTCGCTGCCCGGCAACGTCTATCGCATCTCGGTTGCCGGGGTGATCGTCGGCGAGGACGAGGTCTTCCCCAACGAAATGCTCGCGCTCGATTCGGGCGACCTTGTGACCAAGGTCGTCGGCCGCCCGTGCAAGGATCCGACCTTCGGCCTCGACGCGCTGTGGATTCCAAAGGCGATGCAGAATGACGCGATCGCCGCGGGCTATACCGTCGTCGATCCGGCGACCGTCGTCGCGACGCACCTCAACAACAGCATCGTCGGCGCCGCCGCCGAGCTGTTCGGCATCGACGACGCGCAGGCGCTGATCGACAATCTCAAGACGCATTATCCGCAGCTCGCGCAGAATCTGTCGCCCCAAGGCTATTCGCTGCCGCGCGTCGCGAGCCTGTGCAAATCCTTGCTCATCGAGCGCGTGCCGCTGCGCGATTTCCGCAAGATCGCCGAGGCGATGGTGGCGCTGTCGCCGCAGCAGCTGGGCGAGATCGACCTGATCGAAGCGGTGCGCCAGCGCATCGGCGCGCTGATCGTCCAGACGATCGTGCCGAGCCGGATGCCGCTGCCCGTCGTCACCTTCAGTCCCGAGGTCGAGGTGCTGCTCAACCAGGCGGTGCGCGCCAACCCCGCCGCCGAGTGGCCGTTCGAACATGGCATGGCGATGACGATCATCGAACAGGTCGGCCAGGCGGTCGAACCGCTGCTGCTTCAGACGCGCAGCTTCGCGCTCGTCGCCTCGCCGATCTGCCGCTCCGCCCTCTCGCGCCTTGTGCGCGCCACTTTCCCCGACGTCGCCGTCATCTCCTATCTCGAGATTCCGGCGACCAAGCAGACCGAAATCGTCGCGACGATCGGCGCCGAAGTGCCCCGCCTCGCGTCCGGGCCCGAAGCCCACATGGAGGACCAACCGCATGAGAATTGAGCCCGCCGAGCAATTTGCCGGGACCGTCGGCCGCGCGCCGCGCGCACGCGGCTACGGCGAAAGCGTCGAGGCGCTGGTCGAGGAATATTCGCCGCTGGTTCGCAAGATCGCGTGGCAGGTGTTTTCGCGCGTGTCGCGGACGAGCGAGCTCGACGATTTGATCCAGACCGGGCTGATCGCGCTGATCGAGGCGAGCCGAAATTATGAGGAGCGCGGGTTCGCCTTTGCCACCTATGCGACGACGCGCATCCGCGGCGCGATGATCGACCAGCTGCGCCGCGAGGCCGATGTCGGCCGCTCGGCGATGGTCGCGGCGAAGCGGATCCACGCGATGCGCAGCACGCTCGAACAGCAGTTGATGCGCGCGCCGACGACGGCCGAAATGGCGGTCGCGTTCGACATGTCGGCGGAGGATTATTTCGCGCTCGAACGCAATGCGACGCACGGCCGGTCGACCTCACTCGACGAGCTCACCGACATCGGCGCCTTCCTCGCGGCTGACGACGATACGGGCGCCGACGAGCGGTGCGAACAGGAGGATCTGATGGGCGCACTGCGCCAGTGCGTCGGCCGCCTGTCGCACCGCGAACAGATGGTGCTCCAGCTCTATTTCTTCGAAGAGCTCAACCTGCACGAAATCGGCCTGACCCTCGACGTCAGCGCCGCGCGCATCTGCCAGATCAAGCGCGAGGCGATGATCAAGGTCGATCGCATGATGAAGGAAATGACCGAATAGGGGGACCGGGTGCGGTGCGCGCGACCAGTCGGCCCCGCACCCGGTTTGGGGGGCTAGGCTGCCAGCGTCTGCCCGTTCTGCCAGGCGGCGTCGATTTTCTCGAAATAGCTGGCCATGCGTTCGGTGCCGATGTCGGTCAGCCGGACGATCGTGCGGCGCCGGTCGCGCTCGTCGATCGAGCGGTGCAACAGCCCGAGGCGTTCGAGCGCCGCGATCATGCGCAGCCCCGATGACAGCGGAACGCCCGCCCCGGTCGCAAGATCGCTGGCACTGAGCACGCGGCCGTGTGCGCCCGCGAGCATCAGGTCGAGCATCATGTCCCAGGTCGGGCCCGACATTTCGGCGGTGCCGAAATGGCTGCGGCGGATGCGCCGGACCTGGATGCTGAACGACAGCCGGTCGAGCAGCGCCGCGTTCGACGGCGTGTTGCCGCGCGCGCTGTCGATGGCGCGTACGGTCACGCCCGGCGATTCCTCGCCGCGGCTCGCCAGCAGTTCATGGATCTGGTCGACCCGCGATTTCAGCTCGGCAATTTCTTGGTTCGAAAATTGCTGCATGTGACGATGCCCCCGGGGAGCCACATATCAGGCCGTGACGTTTTCCCGCCGGCTGGACGACCCCGATGCATAGATGATCAGCAACAGGATCGGGTACGATATATAGACTGAGAGAAGCGAATAGGGTCGCGCCAATATCTCCGAAAACATGAACTTCTGGATATGGCCGAAAATGGCGATCAGCTGCCATCCGGTAATCCAATAGGGCCAGAAGCTCTGCGTGCGCATGGCAATGAACCAGAAGCTCAGCAGAACGAACATGTCTATGATGAAGATATTCAGTTCGATATCGGTCCAGGTCGGAAAAGGCGTCAGGGCACTGGTGAGGACCGAGGCGATCAATGCTGTATAGGCTGCCCAACGTTCCAGTGGCCCGCCGCGTCGGATCGCGACGGCCACCGTGATGAGCAAGACAACATAATAAATCGCCACGGACCACATTGTGGCTGTCAACCTTCTTTCTTGCGGTTCAACCGGCCTTCGCGAACGTAGCAGCACCGTCGCCCGAGCGATCGTTGCTGCCGTCGGCGACCAGCTTCGCTTCGGCCGGCTTGACGCCCGCACCGAACATGCGCGTGCCGAGCCCGACTTCCTTCTGCGTCACGGTCAGCGCCAGATGCGCGTCGGTCAGAAGCTGGCGGACTTCGCCGGCGGCGGCGAGCGCATGCGCGACTTTCGCCATCGCGTCCTGGCCGACGATCGCCGACATGTTGGTTTCGCGGCGCGCGGTGGGCAACGTCGCGGCGAGCTGGGCGATGCGGATCATCGCTTCGTCGATGGCGTCTTCGGCCAGATGCAGGTCGGAAGCGATCTTCTTCGCCGCAGAAACTCGTTGATTCAGCATCTTCTTTTTCCTTGAAAAAGAATGCTACCGGTTCCCCCCCGCAGCATTCGTTCGAACATCAGGTCAGAACACGACCGAGCCCGACAAGGATCGAATAGAGGGCGGAGAACGCCAATATTGTCGCAAAAGCGATCAAAATCGGCCAGATTATCCTTTCCATCAACCCATGCCGGTTGGCCGGCTGGGACGCGGTAGGAAATGGCGAACCTATATCGAAAAATCGCCGAAACGAACTGCGCCCCGCATCGGCATCGGGGGGCGGAGAAATATCGCCAAGGTCCATCAATTGATATGTCAAAGGCTGATAAGGGGTAACATGATCGAAGACACCGTTAACAGCAAGGATACGCGCCGCCTCTATCCTGTTGGAAACATTAAGCTTCTTTAGAACGCGACGCACGCGCTCGTCGACGGTGTGCGGCGAAACGTTCATCAGCCGCGCGATCTGCTTGGAATTTTTGTGCTCGTAAACGTGCCGCAGCGTTTCAATCTGCGCGGCAGACAGCAGGCTTATGTAATTGTCGGGGTCGCCTTGCACGGGGTTGGAATAGAGCATCACGAGTCGAAATCAAGGTCAGTAGATAGCTAATTTCCTGCGCGGCCCGTTCTGGGGCACGGGTGCGGCACCAATCGCACCGATCATTAGCGCGCATTATCGGGCAAGCGGCTATCGACCCTCCTTGAGCGTGCGATAGCGCAGAATCGATTTTTCGATATGCCGGCGCGCGGCGCGGCGCGCGGCGACCGGATCGCCCGCCTCGATCGCGACGACGATCGCCTCATGGTCGCGGTTGATCGTATGCGCATAGCGTTGATGCCGGACCGGATCGTCGCCTTGCAGATACAGCCGCCGCGACGGGACGAGCCGCACGCCGAGAAACTGGGTGAAGCGCAGGAAATAGGGGTTGCCCGTCGCGCTTGCGATCGCAGCGTGAAAGGCGGCATCGGCGGCGACCGATGCGTCGACGTCGCCGCCTTCCTCCATCGCGTCGAGCGCGCTGCGCAGCGCCGCCAGATCGGCGTCGGTACGCCGCCGCGCCGCGAGATCGGCCATTTCGGCCTCGAACCCCATGCGCATTTCGAGCAGCTTGAGCACATCGTCGATCTCGCCGATTTCCTCGGCGGTGACCTGGAAAGCGCGATATTGCGCGCCGTCGGGAACATAAGCCCCTGACCCGCGCCGCGACACGAGCAGACCACGCGCAGCGAGGCGCGAATAAGCTTCGCGCACGACGGTGCGGCTGACGCCGAACGTCTCGGTGATCTCTTTTTCAGTCGGGAAACGCGATCCGACGGGCATTTCGCCCGTTTCGATCTGTTCCTCGAAGCGCTGGACCAGATCATCCGCCAGCGACGCCGCCTTGGTTACCGCCATGGATGCTGCGTTATCATCGCGCCGCGAAACTGGCTAGGGCCGGAAATCGGGTCGCTGCGCGTCGACATAGCTATTCCAGCCATCCTCTGCCGCAAAGTCGCCCCCGCGATCCCACGCCGCGCCGCTGTAATAGACAAAGGGCTGCCCCGGCCGGACGCGAAGCAGAATCAGATAATTGTCGGCGTCCTCGGCAAAGCCCGCGAAGGCGGCCGGATCGACGATCACCGCCGCCGCCATCCGCCCCTTGCCGCTATCGCCTTCGCCATCGGCGGGGCCCCACCAGCTCAACCGCGCGGCGGCGGCATCCTTGCGGACCTCACCCAGCTTGTTCCCATTTATCGGCCGTTTCGAAATCCCGATCCCGACGATCAATTCGGCATCGCTGCTCGACGCGATGGTCGAGGTCATCCGGGTGAAATTCGTCCCCGCGGGCAGCGTGAAGCGGCGCGTCTCCCGCACGGTGCGCAGCGTATCGACCGGCCATGGCTCATAATCGACGGTGAAGTCCGCGACGTCAGCGCCCGATTGCAGGATGCGCGGCCGCACATAGTTACGCGACGTCCAGAGCTTGTTGTCGTACCAGATGCCAAGCCCGCCGGTACCGCGCCCCGTGCCGACATTATAGAAGTCGATCCCCTCGCCATGGTCGGCATGCTGGTCGCCGGTTCTGAGCTGACGGTCCATGAAGGGCCAGCGCACGCGCTTGCCCCACGCGTCGATCCCCGACGACGAGGGCGGCTCGGCCGCCTCGAGCGCGCGACCATAGATGCGGTGCGCGATGCGGTCGTTTTCCCAGAGCAGGTCGTCGAAGCGATAATCGGCGATCACCACCGCCGCGCGCGCCTTTTTCTCCTCCGCCGTGGCGGGCTGGAACGGTTTATGCTGTGGTTTGGTCTCTTCGGCGCCCACCGGCGCGGCGAGCAAAGCAAGGGCAAGGAAAGCCAAACGCATCACCAACTCCATATTGTGCCGTCCTCGAGCCGGTTCACCGGCAGATAGGCGCGGGCATAGGGGAATGTTTCGGCGAGCGCCTCGTCGATATCGACGCCGAGCCCCGGCGCGTCGCCCGGATGGAGCATGCCGTCCGCAAAGCGATAAGCGTGCGGGAAGACCGCGTCGGTCTCGACGGTGTGGCGCATATATTCCTGGATCCCGAAATTAGGGATCGAAAGCCCAAGGTGCAGCGCCGCCGCCATCGTCACCGGCGACAGGTCGGTCGCGCCGTGGCAGCCGGTGCGGATCTGGTGGAGATCGGCGAGCGAAGCGATCTGCCGCATATGCGTGATGCCGCCCGCGTGGAGCACGGTGGCGCGGATATAGTCGATCAGCCGATTCTCGATCAGCGCCTTGCAGTCCCAGATCGAACTAAAGATTTCGCCGACCGCGAGCGGCGTCGTCGTGTGCTGGCGGATCAGGCGGAACGCCTCCTGATCCTCGGCCGGGGTCGCATCCTCGATCCAGAAGGGACGCCAGGGCTCGAGATCCTTGCCAAGCCGCGCCGCCTCTATCGGGGTCAGGCGGTGGTGGACGTCGTGAAGCAGGTGGACATCCCAGCCGAGCGCCTCGCGCGCCGCCGCGAACAGTTCGGGGACGATTCGCATATATTTCGCGGTCGACCAGACATTCTCGGTCGGCAGGTCATTGTCGGCGGGTTCGTAGAAATAGCGGTCCTTGCTGACGCCATAGGTCGATGCCATTCCGGGCACGCCGCATTGCAGGCGGATCGCCTTATATCCCTGCCGCTGGTAATCGAGCGCCGCCTCGATCGTGTCGTCGATCGTCGTGCCATTGGCGTGGCCATAGACCATGCAGCCCTCGCGCGCGGCACCGCCGAGCAGCTGATACACCGGCAGTCCGGCGACCTTGCCCTTGATATCCCACAGCGCCATGTCGACCGCGGCGATCGCCGCCATCGTCACCGGGCCGCGGCGCCAGTACGCACCCTTGTAGAGATATTGCCAGATATCCTCGATGCGGTGCGCGTCGCGCCCGATCAGGCAGGGGACGACATGCTCCGACAGATAAGCCGCGACCGCGAGCTCGCGGCCATTGAGCGTCGCATCGCCGACGCCGGTCGTCCCGTCGTCGCACTCGATCTTCAGCGTCGTGAAATTGCGGCCGGGTGCGGTCAATATTACCCGGGCTGACACGATCTTCGGCATTCCATCCCCTTATCGCCACATGGCTAGTTGTGTGACAACCTTATTGACACTCGATCCAAAAGGAAAGACATATGTCACCGGTGTCAAGACCAAAGGCCGACACCTCCATGGGAGAGGAAGCACGATGCGCAGCGCCAGATGCACCCCGCCGGCCGCAAGCGAGCGGTGCGCGTGACGTCTGGCAGATCACGCCGAAAAGTGCCTCCTTTCGCTGGTCGCCCCTTGTTGCCGTGAAGGAAACGCCATGCCGCTGAGCCTCTTTGCCCTGATGATGACCGCCCCCGCCGCCGCGGTGGCGCCCGCCGAACCCGCGATGCCCCAGCCCGCGGCGATCCTCGCGCAGACGCGCCGCGTCGCCGACTGGCAGCTCGCGAACCGCACCAACTGGGCGACGATGCCCGCGGCGCGCAAGAGCGTGCAGGAAGTGCGCGACTGGCAGCAGGCGACCTTCTGGGTCGCGCTCACCGAGCTTGCGAGCCGCGACAAGAGATATGCGCAGCCGCTGCTCGATCTCGGTCGCGCCGAGAAATGGCAGCTCGGCGACCTCGCCTATCACGCCGACGACCAGCTGATCGGGCAGGCGTGGCTGTGGGCGGCGCAGAGTGGCGCAGGCAACGGCGCGATCGCGCCGACGAAAGCCTATTTCGACAATGTCCTCGCCAATCGGCCAACGATCAGCCTCGAATTCATCCCCGTCGCGCCGGGCAAGAACACGTCGACATGCACCGACCGCTGGTGCTGGTGCGACGCCTTGTTCATGGCGCCGCCGACCCTGCTGCGGCTGTCGAAGGCGACCGGCGACAAACGCTATGCCGATTTTGCGCATGAGGAATTCAAGGCGACGACCGACTATCTCTTCGATCCGTCGGAAAATCTCTATTTCCGCGACAGCCGATTCTTCGGCATGCGCGATGCCAAGGGTCGCAAGCTGTTCTGGAGCCGCGGCAACGGCTGGGTGATGGGCGGCCTCGTGCGGATGCTGCAGGTGATGGACAAGAAGGATCCGAAGCGGCCGATCTACGAGAAATTGTTCAGGGATATGTCGGCGAAACTCGTCACGCTGCAAAAGGCCGACGGCTATTGGCCCGCCTCGCTGCTCGACCAGGACCCGGGCACCCCGCCCGAATCGAGCGGCACCGCCTTCTTCACCTATGCGTTTGCGTGGGGCGTCGACAACGGCCTGCTCGACCGCGCGACATACGAGCCGGCGGCAGTGCGCGGATGGGATGCACTGCAGCGCGCGGTGCAGCCTGACGGCATGCTCGGCTGGGTCCAGCAGGTCGGCGACCGGCCTGACAGCGTGTCGGCGAAGGAGACGCAATTTTACGGAAGCGGCGCCTATCTGCTCGCCGGCACCGCGATGTACGACCTGTCGAGAAAGCGCGTAAGACGTTGATATAAATGGGCCGGCCTGCCGTAACCGGCCCATATCCGCCCCACAAAGCGGGCGATTGACTTACCCCCTCAAAGTTGTAATACATCTCACAAGTTGTATGACATCTAAAATTGACACCGGTATCAACCGGGTCATGCCGCCGCCAGGGGCGGCGTCAAAAAGGAGAGGGAAATGAAGTCACCATCGGCCTTGCCGACCCGCGCCGCCCTGCTGGCGTCCGCTGCGCTTTTTGCTGCGATGCCCGCCTGGGGACAGGAAGCCCCTGCCGAAATCGAGAGCGAACAGGCGGCGGCGGTCGATGGCGGCGACGAAATTCTCGTGACCGGCACCCGCGCGACGCAGCGCAGCTCGATCGAATTCAAGCGCGCCGCCGACGTTGTCGTTGATGGCCTTGTCAGCGACGAAATCGGCGCGACCCCCGACAATTCGGTCGGCGACACGCTCGAACGCATCGTCGGCGTCTCGGCCGACCGCTTCAAAGGCAACGCCAACGAGCTGTCGGTGCGCGGCCTCGGCCCGACCTTGAGCTTCTCGACCTTCAACGGGCGCGAGGTGTCGACCGCGGGCCCCGACCGTTCGGTCGCCTTCCAGCAATTCCCGTCCGAACTCGTCAACGGCGTGCTCGTCTATAAAACCCAGCGCGCCGACTTCCTCGAGGGCGGCGTCGGCGGGGTGATCGAACTCCGGTCGATGAAGCCACTCGACTATGGCAAGCGCCGCATCCAGTTCGAGGTGCGCGGCGATTTCCAGCCGCAGGATAATGACGTTTATCAGCATGACGGGCTCGGCTATCGCGCCAACTTCTCCTACACCGACCAGTATGAAACCGGGCTTGGCGATATCGGCGTGTCGATCGGTTACCAGCGGCAGGACACGACCGCGCCCGAGGACTATTATAACGCCAACGCGACCTTCCAGCTGTGCAACACCTCGGCAAACAATCCCTTCCAGCTGACCGGCAGCGCCGCCGCGCAGATTGCCGCGGGCGCCAGCCAGAATTGCACGTTCGCGACGGGTCCGCGCTCGGTTGCGCCGAGCGCCGGCGCGCCGCCCGTGGTGGTCGGCGAAACGCGTGGCCCCGCCTATTTCGCCAATACGTCGCGCAGCTTCCGCACCCAGCAGACCTCGGAGGTTCGCGACGGGCTGATCGGCGCGATCCAGTGGCGCCCGTCGCCCGAGTTCGAAATCGCGATCGACGGCCAATATTCGAAGCGCAACAGCCTCGAGGACCGTAACGTCCTCGGCATCACCGAAGGGCTGCGCGGCGTCCAGCCGCTGATCATCGGCAACGGCGACAACGGCTATTCGCCCGGCGCGCTGATGAGCTATCGCGGCAATTCGAACCTCGAAAACCAGCTCGAAACGCGCCGCCGCGTCGAGGAATATCTGGGCGGGGGTTTAAGCCTGATCTGGTCGCCCGACCGCTGGAACGTCGCGTTCGATGCCTCCTATTCGAACAGCCACCGCACCGAGACGCAGAAGCAGACGCGCATGCGCTCGACGCGCCGCGTCGGCTATACGCTGACCTATGAGGGCGACGATGTCGTGCCGGTCGTCGCGTTCGACAATTTCGACATCACCAATCCGAACCTGTTCCTAGCGAATGCCGCCAACGCGGTCTATGCGCGGCGCCGCTTCGTCACCGACCGCACCGACCGGATCTGGGCCGCGCGGCTCGACATCGACCGCGAGCTCGACGGCTTCATCACCGGCGTGAAGTTCGGGGGCCGCGTCTCCGACCACCATCGCACCAACGACAATGCGCGCAACAACGACCTCAACACGCTGGCCGCCATCAACGGCCAGACGCCGGCGCAGCTGATCGCGCAGGCGAACCAGCAGTGCCGCGTCCCCTTCACCACCACCTCGTACATGAAGGGCATGGGGACAAATGTTACGCGCTGGGCGACGTTCGACAATGACTGCCTGTTCCGCACCTTCACCGGCAGCGATGATGCGCTGCCCACGCCCGAGGATGGCCGCGACCCGAGCGACATCGACGTCACCGAGCGCATCTACGCCGCCTATGCGATGGCGAATTTCGAATCCGACATGGGCAATGTGCCGTTCAGCGGCAATGTCGGGCTGCGCTGGGTGAAGACCGACATCACGTCGATCGGTTTCCGCCAGCCCTATCGCATCACCATCGACACCGCGGGCGACACCTATTCGATCGGCGTCGACCCGACCCGCCCGCTCGAAACGAACCGCGTGAAAGGCAGCTATAATTATTTCCTGCCGTCGGCGAACATCGCCTTCGATCTGTCCGAGCAGGTCAAGCTGCGCCTTGCCGCCTATCGCGCCATCGCGCGATCGGGGATCGAAAGTTTTGGCGCGGGGGTGAACCTCAACCCGACCACCTCGGCGACGGGGGTCGACAACATCATCTTCAACGCGACGACGGGCAACCCGAACCTCAAGCCGCTGCGCGCGTGGAACCTCGACGCCAGCCTCGAGCTTTACGCGTCGCAGGACACGCTGATCTCGGTTGCGGGCTATTATAAATGGGCGAAGGGCACGGTGATCAGCGCCGAGGAGCCGATCCCCACCGACGTCACGATCACGACGATCCGCGACGGCGGCGCACCGGTGACCGAAACCGTCACCATCGCCCCCGTGGCCCCGACGAACGACGCCGAAACGCGGCATCTCTATGGGGTCGAGGCGACCGCGAGCCATGCCTTCACCTGGCTTCCCGATCCGCTCGACGGCTTCGGCATCCAGGGTTCGGTCAACCGCGCCTTCGCCAATTTCGAGTATCCCGACACCTCGCCGATCGCCGATTATGTCGACCCGGCCAATCTGATCGGGCTGTCGAAATGGACCGCGAGCGGATCGGTGTGGTTCGAAAAATGGGGCCTCTCGCTGCGCGCCAACCTCCGTTACCGCTCGGGCTATTACAAGCCCAACGGCGGCACCAACCGCGAGATCCGCGGCGGCACCTATCTCAACCTGTCGGCGCAGTACGACCTTACCAAGAATGTTCAGGTCAAGCTGCAGGCGCTCAACGTCACGAACACGCAGGATATCATGTATAAGGGCGGGTACGACAGCATCGCCGAGGTGTCGCGTAGCGGCCCGCAATATTTCTTCGGCTTCCGGGTCCGCCTGTGAAGCGAGCGACTTTAGCCCGACTCCCTTGGGCTATACTGGCCGCCGCCGCGTCATTTCCGTCCGCGGCGGCGGCTTTTTCCCCCGATTCCACCTGCAACGCGAGCGATGGCTATTCGGCATCGTTCGACGGGCGCCGCACCTTCACGCTGCGCCCCGCCGATCTCGCGGCGATCAAGGCGGCGCTGCCAAACGATCCGGCGATCGGCGCGGCCTACCGCGAGCTGATCGTACGCGCCGACAAGGCGCTCGCGGCAAAGCCCGCGTCGGTGATGGGCAAGCGCAGCATCCCCGTGTCGGGCGACCGCCACGATTATATCAGCCTCGCGCGCTATTGGTGGCCGAACCCCGCGAATCCCAAGGGCGCCTATGTGCGCCGCGACGGTGACACCAATCCCGATATCGAAAGCAACCGCTTCGACCGCGCGGCGCTGAGCCGCATGGCGCGCGAGGCCGACACGCTCGCGCTTGCCTTTTATTACAGCGGCGACCGCAAATATGCCGAGGGCGCGGCGCGCGTGATCCGCACCTGGTTCCTCGATCCGGCAACCGCCATGAACCCGAACATGAACTTTGCGCAGGCGGTGCCCGGCGTGTCGAACGGCCGGCCCGAAGGTGTGCTCGACGGCGCGAGCTTCATCGGCGTAATCGACGCCGCGGGGCTGATCGCACCGTCGGGAGCGCTGGCTCCGGCCGAGACGAGCGCACTCGAAGGCTGGTTTTCGCGCTATCTCGACTGGATGCTGAACAGCCCGAACGGCAAGGCCGAGGGCAAGGCGTCGAACAACCACGGCCTCTGGTACGATGCGCAGGTCGCACGCTTTGCGCTATTCGCGCGGCGGCCCGACATGACGCGCAAGATCGTCACGGCCTTTCCCAAGGTGCGGATCGCGCAGCAGGTCGACACGTCGGGTGCGCTGCCCGAAGAATTGGCCCGCACCCGCAGCTTCCATTATTCGCTCTACGCGCTCGGCGCCGCCTATACCGTCGCCGACAGCGCGGCGTGCCTCGGCATCGATCTCTATCGCGCCGAGGAAAAGGGCCGCTCGCTGCGTCAGGCGACCGACTATGTCGCCGCCTATCGCGGCCGCGCCGCCGACTGGCCGTACAAGGAGCAAGGCTGGCCCGCCGACACGCTCGACGCGCTGCTTGTGCGCGCCGACGATGCCTGGGGTCCCGGCGCCTATCCGCGCATCGTCGGCGGCGAGCTGTTACTGCGCCATAGCACCCGGTAAGCACGACCAATGATCGCACGCCGCTCCCTGCTCCTTACCGCACTGCTGGCAGCACCCGCAGCATGGGGGCGCCCGCGGGTCGGCGCACTCGACATCCGCGCGATCGAGCGCCGCCGCCTGCTTCCGCAAGCCGCGGCGCTGCTCGGTGCCGAACCGCGCACGATCGCCGTCATCCCCGCGCCGCGCAGCCCCGCGGGTCCGCGGGATTATTATTCGGAGGGCGATTATTGGTGGCCCGATCCGGCGAACCCCGGCGGCGCCTATGTGCGCCGCGACGGCCGCTCGAACCCCGACAAGTTCGACGGCCATCGCGACGCGCTGATCGCCTTCGGCCGCACCGTTCCGGCGCTCGCAGCCCTGTGGGACCTCACCGGCAAGGCGCGCTTTGCCGAAGCGGCGATGCACCATCTCCACGCCTGGTTCGTCAACCCGACGACGCGGATGAACCCGAACCTCGACCATGCGCAGGCGATCATCGGCGTGAACAGCGGCCGTGCGATCGGCGTGATCGACACGCTGCAGATCATCGAGGTCGCACGCGCCGCCGCGCTGTTCGCAAAGCGCGATGCACCCGGCTATGCGGCGATCCGCGCCGGCGTCGAGGGTTGGTTCGCCGACTATCTGAACTGGCTCACCACCTCACCCTTCGGCACCACCGAACGCGACGAGAAGAACAACCACGGTAGCTGCTGGCTGCTGCAGGCGGCGTCTTTCGCCGCATTGCTCGGTCGTGACGACGTGCTCAGGGATGCGCGGGGCCGGCTCCAAACCGTGATCATCCCGGCGCAGATCGAACCCGACGGCCGCCAGCCGCTCGAACTCGCGCGCACCAAGCCCTATGCCTATGCACTCTTCAATCTCGATGTCCTCGCCTCCTCGGCGTGGCTGCTTGGCGGCAGCAACCTGATCGGCTGGAAAACGCCCGACGGCCGCTCGATCGGCGGCGCGATCGCGTGGATGGCGCCGTTCATCGCGGACAAGACGAAATGGCCGCTGCCGCCCGACGTCGAATATTGGAACGGCTTCCCGGTGCGCCAGCCCAGCCTGCTCTTCGGCGGCCTCGCGCAGAAACGCAGCGACTGGCTGGATCTCTGGCAGCGCCTAAACCCCGATCCGGTGATCGGCGAGGTCGTGCGCAATTTCCCCGTCCGCCAGCCCCTGCTCTGGCTCTAGTTGCGCCCGCCGACCAGCCCGCGCGCGATCACCTGCGCCTGAATCTCGGCCGCGCCCTCGAAGATATTGAGGATGCGCGCGTCGCAGAGCACGCGGCTGATCTCATATTCGAGCGCATAGCCGTTGCCGCCGTGGATCTGCAGGCTTGCGTCGGCGTTCGACCAGGCGGCGCGCGCGGCGAGCAGCTTCGCCATGCCCGCCTCGATATCGCAGCGCTTGCCGCTGTCCTTCGCGCGCGCCGCGGCATAGCTCAATTCCCGCGCGGCGACGAAATCGACAAGGCTCATCGCGAGCTTGTCGGCGACGCGCGGGAAGTTGACGATCGCCTTGCCGAACTGCTTGCGGTTCAGCGCATAGCCCAGCCCGAGCTCGAGCGCGCGCCGCGCGACCCCGACCGCGCGCGCGGCGGTCTGGATACGCGCGCCTTCGAAGGTGCGCATGAGCTGCTTGAACCCCTGCCCCTCCTCGCCGCCGAGCAGCGCATCGGCGGGCGCCGTCATCGCGTCGAACTGCAGCGCATATTCGCGCATCCCGCGATAGCCGAGAACCTCGATCTCGCTCCCGCTCATCCCGGCGGCGGGGAAAGGTTCGGCCTCGCTCCCGCGCGGCTTGGGGACGAGCAGCATCGACAGCCCGGCATAGCCCTTCGCGTCGGGCACGGTGCGCGCGAGCAGCGTCATCAGGTCCGAGCGCGCGGCATGGGTGATCCAGGTCTTCGCACCGTCGATCACCCACCCATCGCCGTCGCGGCGCGCGCGCGTCTGGAGCGAGCCGAGGTCCGATCCGACATCGGGTTCGGTGAACACCGCGGTCGGCAATATCGCACCGCTCGCGATCCGCGGCAGCCATTCGGCCTTTTGCGCGTCGGTGCCGCCCGTCGCGATCAGCTCGCCCGCGATCTCCGACCGCGTGCCGAGCGACCCCGCGCCGATCCAGCCGCGCGACAATTCCTCGGTGACGATGCACATCACGAGCTTCGAAAGCCCGAGCCCGCCAAACTCCTCGGGTATGCATACGCCAAAGGTGCCGAGGTCGGCCATCGCCTGCACGGTGTCGTCGGGGATCAGCGCGTTCGCGAGATGCCAGCCGTGCGCGTGCGGAACGATCTCGGCATCGGTAAAGCGGCGGAACTGGTCGCGGATCGAATCGAGATCGGCGTCGTGCAACGTCTCGCTGGGCCAATGGCCGTCGGCGAGCGCCATCGCGACGTCGGCGCGCACCGCGGCATGGTCGGCGTCGAGCAGGTCAGCACAGGCATCGGCGAGCGCGCGCGCTTCGGCACCCAGCCCGAGGTCGGCCGGGCGGAAAATCTCATTCTGCCCCATCGGCAACCCGCCGACGAGCTGGCCGATCCCCTCGGCAAAGGCGAGCGTGGCGATTTTGGCATCGAGCAGGTTCGAGTCCCGGCCGGACTCGCACCAGCTCAGGACCGCTTCGAGCGCCGCCACCGTCGTCGCGACCCACGCAAAGCCATGCGCTGCACGCTGCTCGCGATCGATCGGCGCCTGCGCCAGCCGTTCGGCAAGCCCCGCCTCGGCCGCGGCGCGATAGGCCTGCGCCGCCGTCAGCACCTCGCGCAAATCGGCCATGCTCAGGCGGCGCGCTCGAAGATCGCGGCGATGCCCTGCCCGCCGCCGATGCACATCGTCTCGAGCCCGTAACGGCCGTCGCGGCGCACCAGTTCGCGCGTCAGGTTCGCGAGGATGCGCCCACCCGTCGCGCCGATCGGGTGGCCGAGCGAGATGCCCGAGCCGTTGACGTTGAGGATCTCGTTCCGGCTGTCGTCGTCCGACCAGCCCCAGCCCTTGAGCACCGCAAGCACCTGCGGAGCGAAGGCTTCGTTGAGTTCGACAAGGTCGATATCGTCCCAGCCAAGCCCGCTGCGTGCGAACAGCCGCTCGACCGCGGGCACCGGCCCGATGCCCATCCGGCTCGGATCGCAGCCCGCGGCGGCCGAGCTGTGATACCAGGCAATCGGCTCAAGCTCGAGTTCTTCGAGCTTGTCCTCAGCGACGACAAGGCATGCCGCCGCGGCGTCATTCTGCTGGCTCGCATTGCCCGCGGTGACGACGCCGCCTTCGAGCGGGCGCAACTTGCCGAGCGTTTCCAGCGTCGCGTCGGCGCGGTAGCCTTCGTCGTGCGCAAAGACGATTGGATCGCCCTTCTTTTGCGGCACCGACACCGGCACCAGCTCATCGTCGAACAGCCCGTTCGCCCAGGCCGCGGCGGCGCGCTGGTGGCTGCGGACGGCGTAGGCGTCGCACGCCTCGCGGCCGACATCATAATCCTTCGCCAGATTTTCGGCGGTCTCGATCATGCCCGAAATGACGCCGAAGCGCTCGACCGGCTGCGACATCAGCCGCCCGCGCGTCAGCCGGTCGTGCAAAGTCAAATTGCCCGCGCGCACGCCCTTGCGGATGTCGGTGCTGTAATGTTCGACGTTCGACATCGATTCGACCCCGCCCGCGACGACGACATCGGACATCCCCGTCTGGACCATCATCGCGGCATTGATCACCGCCTGCAGCCCCGACCCGCAGCGGCGATCGAGCTGGTACCCCGGCACTTCGAGCGGCAGCCCCGCGGCGAGCCACGACCAGTGGCCGATGCTCGGCGCCTCGCCATTGCCGTAACCTTGGCTGAAAACGACGTCGTCGACGCGCGCAGGATCGATCTTCGTCCGTTCGACCAACGCCTTCAGGATGACCGCCCCCAATTCGCCCGCGGTCATCGAGGACAAGCTGCCCCCGAACTTGCCGACGGCGGTGCGGATCGGGGCGACGATGGCGGCGCGGCGCAGGGTCATGTCTTCATTTCTCCATGGTCAGGCGATACCGACGATACCGGCATCGATCAGCCGGGCAAGCTCGCCCGAGGAAAGCGACAGGCGCTCGCTCAGGATTTCCTCGCTATGCTGCCCGTTGCGCGGCGCGGCACGCGGCGGCTGGCGTTCCTGCTGCGGCAATGTCGCAAAGGCGCCCGCCGCGGGATAGGCGAATCCGCTAGGATTGTCGGCGTGCCCGAAGATCGGATTGTCGCCGACCAGCGCCGGGTCCTGCACCGCGTCGTGCATCGTGCGGTAAGGCGAATGAACGATGCCGCCCGCGTCGAAGGCGGCGGCGAGATCGGCATGATCGCGGCTTGCGATAGCCGCCTCGAACAGCGGATAGAGCGCATCGCGATGCGTGAAACGCAACCCGTCGTCGGTCGCGAACGACACGCCGCGCGCGACTTCAATTGCCGCGATCGCCTCATTGAGCCCTAGGGCGGCGACCAGATTGGCCCATTGGCGCGGCGTGACCACGACAATCATCGTTCGCTGGCCGTCCGCCGTGACAAAATCGCGCCCGAACAGGCCGTAAACGGCGTTGCCGAGGCGCGGGCGGTTCGCACCCGAATAGAGCATTTCGGCGACCCCGCCGAGATTGGCGACGGTCCCGATCGCGACGTCGGACAGCGGCAGGCGCACCTCGCCGCCCTCGCCGGTCACGCTGCGCCGCTGGATCGCCGCGAGCAGCGCAAAGGCGGCATAGGCGCCCGTCAGCAGATCCCACGCCGGCAGCACATGATTGACCGGTTCGGGGCCCGCGCCGGTCAGCATCGGATAACCGACGCTGTTGTTCACCGTATAGTCGAGCGCGGGCGACCCGTCGGCCCAGCCCATCACGCGGATGGTGATGAGGTCGGGCCGCCCTTCGGCCAGCGCATCGTGCGACAGGAAGCCCCCGACCGGAAAATTGGTGACGAACTGCCCCGTCGCGCGCACCAGCGCCTGGAGCAATTCACGCCCCTCGGGCCGCGCCAGATCGAGCGCGACCGACTTTTTCGCGCGGTTCAGATTTTCCCAATAGAGCGAATCATTGGCGTCGGTCACCGGCCAGCGGCGAAAATCGGGGCCGCCGCCGATCTGATCGACGCGGATCACCTCGGCGCCCATTTGCGCGCAATAAAGCCCGGCGGTCGGAGAGGCGACAAAGGACGAAGCTTCGATCACCGACAGGCCGGCCAGCAGGTCGTACATCCGGCGCCAATCCCCCCGAGAGCCTCTCGCGAAATCCCCGGCCTCAACGGCCGCAGGAAGCTATCTGGCGCATCCAAAGGGATTCGAACCCCCGGCCTCCGCCTTCGGAGGGGGTACTAACAGGCTATGCCATTCAATGCCAGAGCCTGCCTTTCTTACCTAAACCACTAATATTACTCCGAAAAGATAAAAATCAACTCCGCCAATGCCAACCCGGATCCCGCCAAGAATAAGCCCTGTGGCTTACGCACCGCTTTCGCGAAAGCGACGAAGTGCCGGGTTTCGGCATCCGGATATTCACGTCGGACAAGCGCAGATATATCATCCGATCTTTTCATTCTCCCCCAGCCTGGCGATCATTTTGAACGCTTCGGCCAGCGTGACGCCGATGCAACGGAACGATCGTTGCGAACAGCTGTTGTCAAAATATGGAAACTCAAATGGAGGGTGGTTCGCCCTCGCGGTCGGAGAGAGAGAATGAAAAAGCTTCTGACAATTTTCGCAATTAGCGGATCGCTGTTGATCCTGTCTGCTTGCAACACAGTTGAAGGTGCTGGAAAAGACGTTGAATCCGCTGCAGACTGTGCCGATGGAGTTAAAGGCAACTGCTAGGCTGCGTCACAGATTGGCGTGAATCGGCGTTCGCGGATCACCTTCATTGACCGGTAGCGGACTGTCGGTTTCTGGGCAGTTCGTGAGAAGCGGACGCCGGCCGGCCTATGATCGCCTGCCATCGCGCATAATCGTCCGTCGACGCTAGAACGAAACACGATAGCCAAGGTTCAAGATCGTCGCGCGCTCTTCGCTTTTGCCGACGAACGCCGCGTCGGACCATCGCTGGTCGAGGAAGGTGAAGCCGATTTCGGCGTCCAGCGCCACCTTCGTCGACGCGGCGTAAGTGACGCGCAGGCTGGGGCGATAGGCATTTTGGTGGCCCGGGCCAAAGCGATCGGTGCGCCGCGCGAAGCGGAATCGCGGCTCGACGCTGACCCGCCCCACGGGGAAGCGCGCCGCCGAATCGAACGAAATGATGTTGAAACGGGCCGTCCGCGCATGGCGCAGCCCAAAGATGAGCGTGTCGCCTTTCCTGACGATGCCGTTGCCCGTCATCTGCGCGCCCAGATAAATTTCGGTGCCGCTGACCGCGACCGCATCGACCCCGCCCGATGCCGGGATGCTGCCGGTACGCGACAGGATGAGGTCGAGATTGGCCTGCCATTTGGGTGTCAGCGGCTGGGTATAAACCACCGACAGGCTGCGCGTTCGTGCCGATCGATCGCGCGCCCATTGTTCCAGCATCTGGCGCGTGAACAGCTGCTTGAGCTCGCCGAGGCGGTGCACCGACTGGCCGATCACGCTGTTGCTGAGCGAGAGTTGGGGATAATATTGCTGGTCGAACTGCACGCCCAGACTGCCGCCGCCCCGCAGCGGCACGGTGGCGTTCAGGAAGGCATGGCTGAGCTTGCCAAAGCCGACGTCGAAGTCGACCAGCCCCCACAAAGCGACCCCCGGCGTGCTATAGCGCGCCTCAACGCCGACCGCCTGTCGGTCGGTCAGCCCGCCGCTTTTTTGATCGAACCAATAAGCATTGAGCTCGAACGGCTTGTCGCGCGGCGCATAGCCCAGCGTGAAACCGTAGAAACGTCGGTCCCGCTCGATCCGGTCGGTGCGGGTCGAAAAGACCGGGCGCCCCGCCTGCGCGTGGAGCGTCCACGACGGATCGATCTCCCATCCCGCACGGATGCCGTCGAACCGGCCGAACACGCCCGAACCGAACAGCGACTGCCGCCCGATCCGCGCCGAAAGGCCAAGGCGATAATGCTGGACATCGACGTACAGCGCGGCGATGCGCTGGGTGTCGTCGCCCGAACTGCGCGAGGAGCCGACAAGCGTGACCGGCCGCCAATCGAGCGTATAGCTGCCGGCGGCGCGCGCGCTGAACCGGGTCTCGCCGTTGGTCGCCGCCATGTTGATGTCGATCGCGGTCAGCAACTGGTCGATGTTGACGCGCCGGTCGATCTCCTCGATCGGATCGGGCCGGCGCGCATCGACGAAAACATTGCGGCTGGTATCGCGCGAATAAAATTGCGAAAGACCGCCCGAGAAGGTGGTGCGCCATTCGCGCCCGTCCACGCTCGGCCGTGCGGGCTCGCCCCCGCCGTCCCGGCCCAGCGCCGCCAGCCGCTGCCCGACCCGATCGGCGCCCGGCGAGCCCGTAAAACGCCGCAGATATTCCTCATAGCGCAGCCGCGCCGGCCCGCGTTCGCCGCGACGTTCGTGGATCATGCCGCTGAGTTCCAGCGCGCGCGGTGCATAATCGGTGTCGCCTTGGCCAAGGATGCGGTCGAGCGCGGCGCCGGCCGCTTCATATTGACCCGCCGCCACCGCCTCTTCGGCCACCATCTGGAGACGGCGCAATTCGTCGTCGTCCAGCGGCGCAACAGCGCCGTCCGCAGCCGGTTCGACCGGGCAGCCGCCTTGAAGGGCGATGTTGCGCAGCGACAGCACAAGGCTTTGCGAGTCATGCCCCAGGGCGATTTCGAAGCGGGTGAGCGTGCGAAAACCGATCGTCAGCACCGGCCCGCCGACGGCGTCGGCTTCATAGACGATCGAACGGACCAGCGGCGTGCCATCGGGCACGGGCAGGAAATCGCGATCGGGACGCGCGCCGCGCTGCACCATCTCGACCCGCAACCGCACGTCCATTCCCTGGTCGGTCGGGGCCGCGCCGCTGTAACGGATCGGGCCCGTGAAATGGATCGTCACGGTCGGGCAGTCGATGGTGCCCGCCGCGCTTGCGTCGGCCAACACCTTGTCGCTGCCGCGCTCTGCCCCGGCATGGCTCGCCCAAAACAGCAGTAACAGCGCGAGCGCGATCTTGAGCAAGGCTTCAAAGGCGGCATGCGCGCTCATGGCGCCGCTCCCGGCAACAGCTGGTTCCAATGGATCGCCCGGTGGCAATCCTGGCATTGATTGCTGGTCGGCGGGTGGTTGGCGGTCTTGCCGGGCGCCTGGAAATTATTGTGGCAACTGACGCAATTGGTCACGACGCCGCTGTGGTCGAACCGCGCGGTCAGCCAGTCCTTGGTGGTATGGCAGCTTTCGCACGCATCGGTCGTGGGGATGTGGCGAAATGTCTTGCCCTCGGCGCGGACGTTGTTGTGACAGGCGGCGCAGATGCGCGGCGTGCCGCGGAACACCGCCTTGGCGTGGCAGGTGTCGCAGCCGATTTCGGCATGCCGCCCGTCGAGCACGAACCCCGTCGAGATATGGTCATAGCGGTCGATGACCTTGATCGGCGGCGGATCGGACGTCGCCGCGGCGGCCAGCGCGCCGACAAGGAAACAGCCCAGCAGGGCGATCCAGGCTTTGATCATCGCAGGTGCCTCCCGTCGAAATCCGGATGGCGGCGCGCGTTCGCGGGGACGCGCACCGTCTTGAAGCTGTCGCCCCCGACATGGCAGGTTTCGCATTTCGTGCCGAAACGGCCTTCGTGATGATCGTCGGCCTTGTGGCAGCCGTAACAGCCCACCGGCAGCCGCGCGGTCGCCGCCGGCCTGGTGTGGCAGCTGTTGCAGGCGAGCCGGGCATGGCGGCCGGTCAGCGAAAAACCCGTGCGATCATGGTTAAACCGCGCGCCGGTCCAGCGCGCGGTCGTGTGGCATGTCTCGCACCTCGCTGGCGTGCCGAACCGGCCCTTGTGCGCGATGTCGGCGTGGCAACTGGCGCATGTGACACCTGCGGCGCGATATTGCATATTCCGGTGACAATCGGCGCACGCGACGCGGCTGTGGGCGCCGGTCAGCGGAAAGCGCGTCGCAGCATGATGAAAGCCCGGCGCCGGCCGCCAGCGGTCCTGCGAGTGGCACGCCGCGCAATTTCGTCCCAGCTTGCCCTGATGGGGATCCTGGCGGACATGGCACCCGGCGCATTCGCGCGATGGTTTGAAGCTGTGCACGGGTTTGACGTGGCAGGTGGCGCAGCGCACCCGCTTGTGCGCCCCGAGCAGCGGAAAACGCGTCGCCTTGTTGTGATCGAAAAACGCGCCTTTCCAGCTCGCTGGCGAGTGGCAGGTCGCGCAGTTGCTGCCGTTGACGCCCTTATGGACATCGTCTTTGCGGTGACAGGCGGCGCACTGCATCGGCGGACGCAGCCGCTCGTTCCGGGCGCCGTGGCAGGCGGTGCAGGGGACCGTGCGATGCTGGCCGACGAGCGGAAAACGCGTCCGTCCATGGTCGAACAGGGCGCCTTTCCAGCTCAGCGGGGTGTGGCAGCTGGCACAGTCGGTGCCGTTGCGCCCCTCGTGGACATCGTCCGCCAGATGGCAGGCGACGCATTGTTTCGGCGTTCCGGCGAAGCGATTGGCGACATGGCAATCGGCGCAAGCGGTCGTCTGATGCGCGCCGACCAATTGAAAACCGGTCGCCGCGTGATCGAACTTATGGATGATCTTCCAGCCGCTTTCGCTGTGGCAGCTGGCGCAATTCTTGCCGAAACGGGTTTGATGAACGTCGTCTTTGACATGGCAGGCAACGCAGGCGGCGGGCGCGGCACGAAACTTCATTCCGGACTTGTGGCAGTTCGCGCAGGCGACACCGCGATGCTTGCCGTGGATGGGAAAATCGGTCTTGCCATGGTCGAAGCCGGTGCCCTTAAGGTTCGCGGCGAACTGGACGGCGCCCTGATGCTCGAGATGGCAGGCACGGCATTGCTGTTTCGCGGCCGATGGCGTGCGACCGTGAAAGCCGGTGCGCAGGCGAACATCGTTGGCGACGCCCGCATGGCAAGCCTTGCACTTGCCATTCTCGGCCGACGGGGTGAAGGAATAATGGCAGGCGCCGCAGCGCGCCTCGATCTTCGCATGCGCGGGGCGCAGCGGGCCGGGACTGACCAGCCGCTCCAGCGTCGGGCGCAACGCGAGCAGTCCCCCGATCATCGCCAGCAGCACGAGCGCGCCGACAAGGACCGAGGTCCGCGACATCAGTACATATGGACGGCGAGGACGTGCAGCGCCACGGTCATCGCGAGGAACAGGAACAGCGGTACGTGCAGATAATGCCAGGCCCGGAACAGGCGGTCGTAGAAGGCGAACCCGCCGACGTCACGGATCGATTGCAGATAGCGCGTCAGGTGATCGATCAACGCCTGGCTGTCGGTCGTCGCCCGCCGGCCCGGAAGCGAAGCTTCCCGGGCCAGTTCGGTGCGCACGACACCTCGAAGGCGCCAGGCGAACAGCCATGTGCGGACCGTGATGGAAAACACCGCGAACGCGCCATGAAGCAGGTTGGACCGCTTTTCCAGGGCGTGCCGCTCAAGCTCGCGAAGATAGCCGACGATAAGGTGACCGGCGTCGCCATCGGCGTTGAGCAGGAGCCGCGATTCGCCAAGTTCGTCGAGAAAATCGCGAACTTCCAGCTTTCGCTGCGAATATCCGCGATGGATATGGACATATAGAAAGCGCCCGAAAAGCCCGCTTGCGACGACCACCAGCAAGGCAAGCAGCGCGACACCGCTGTTCGTCGCCGCCCATGTAAAGCGCGCGTGGTAAAGAATGACCAGCGGCCCGAGCAGGCCAAGCAGCATGTGGATGCGAAACCAGGTGCCGACCGATCCCATCCATGTTGCTCCGGTCAGCCTTTTGCGGAGCGGATAGATCATAAGGATGGCCATCATCGTCACGCCGATGATCCCGAGCGCATAACCAAGGCCATCCTCGGGCGTCGGCAATTCCGCGCGATGCCACCAACCCCACAAGATGGCGGCGGGTATGAACAATAAAATAAGGAAGGAAAAAACTGTTTCAAAAGAAACAATTGCTTTCCCTTGGGGTGCCGACGCCTCTCTGGCTGCGAGAGTGAGCTGTTCCGACTCCATTTTGGTCCACCCTCTAGGGCATGTTTACTAGGCTAGACCTCCCTCTTCGGCATGACAAATTATTAGTCTATCTATATAATTTGGCCTACTCCTTCCAGATTTTGAACATTGATTTCGAGAGAACTGAGCGCGGTAAAATCCATATCGCTCGCCGCCCCGAGCGCCGAACAGAGACGCGGCTTGAACCTCCCATCGACGCGAATGCCGCACCGCCGAGCGCAGGGGGTCTTTCCTCTTGTGGCAATGACGGCTCTTAGGGCCGCGGAGGGCATCCAGAGGGGGAAATAGCGGAAAAATCCGCAGACATATGATGGAGTCGCAATGCCCTTTGACCCGGCGGTTTTCGCCGACGCCCTCGCGGCGTTACCAAGACTGCCGTTTGACACGGCGGCGCTCGCCTACGCGCTCCCGGCATTGCCCATCTGGCTGAGCTATTGGGCGCGGCACCGCGCCATCGAGCGCAAAAGTCACACCATATTGGAAGATGCGCGCGACGCCGGGCTGACCGAGCCCAATTCGCTCCACCCCGTCATCGACACCGCCAAATGCATCGGCTGCTCGGCATGTGTGCTGGCGTGCCCCGAAGGCGACGTGCTCGGCCTCTTGGAAGGGAAAGCCACGCTCATCGACCCGACCCGCTGCATCGGGCACGGCGCCTGTCAGCAGGCATGCCCGGCCGACGCACTGTCGCTGGTCTTCGGCACGGCCACGCGCGGCATCGACATCCCGTTCGTCAGCCCCGATTTCGAAACCAATGTCCCCGGTATCTATCTCGCCGGCGAGATCGGCGGCATGGGGCTGATCCGCAACGCCGTGAAGCAGGGGACCGAGGCTGTCGACGCGATCGCCGCCGCGAACGAAGCCGATGATGCGGACGACATGCTCGACCTGATGATCGTCGGCGCGGGCCCGGCGGGTATTGCCGCCAGCCTGCGGGCGATGGAACTCGGCCTGCGTTTCGAAACGGTCGAGCAAGATAGTCTGGGCGGAACCGTAGCGCATTTCCCGCGCAACAAGCTGATTATGACCGCACCGGTAAAACTGCCGCTCTTCGGGGAACTCCGCTTCCGCGAAATCCGCAAGGAAGCGTTGCTGGGGATATGGCAGGATGTCATCGAGCGGACCGGGCTGCATATCCGTTGCAACGAAAGAGTGGTGGATGTCACGCCCGGCAACCGGGGCTTTACGGTCAGAACAGCGCACGGCGTGTATCGCGCCCGGCGGGTGCTGCTGGCGATCGGCCGGCGCGGAACCCCGCGCAAGCTGGGCGTGCCGGGCGAGGAGCGGAGCAAGGTCGTCTATCGCCTGACCGACCCGGCGCAATATGCTGGCCGGCGCGTGCTGGTCGTCGGCGGGGGCGACAGCGCGATCGAGGCCGCTGTCGCGCTGGCCGAGCAGCCAGGCACCGAGGTCGCCCTTTCCTATCGGCGGGAGGCTTTTAGCCGGACGCGAAGGCAGAATCGCGACGCGATCGCCGCCGCCGTGGCAGCGGGCCGTGTCACGCTCTATCTGCAATCGTCCATGGAGGAGGTGCGACATGGCGCCATCGCGCTCCGGCATCACGCCGAACTGCTCGACCTGCCGAACGACGATGTCATCATTTGCGCTGGCGGCGAGTTGTCCACCGCCTTCCTGCAATCGATGGGCATTCGCGTGGAGCGCAGGTTCGGTACGGCCGGTCCCGGCGTCACGATCGATCCGGCAAATGCGGCCAAGGAGGCAAATCTGCAAGCCGCCTGATGCTCCCCATGTCTTGAGGGCATATGTTGTCCAGCCTTCGCTTTGAGGTCCCAGTCTTCAATGGCCCGAACGGCTGACAAGGCGCGAAGCAGGCACCCCTCAAACCGGATGCGATCCGTCAGCCATTCAGCAATTCCAGCGTGCGCTCGCGCATCGCGAACTTCTGTACCTTTCCGGTCACCGTCATCGGAAAGGCGTCGACAAACAGGATGTGGCGCGGAATCTTATAGTGGGCGATACGGCCCCGGCAGTGCGCGCGCACGTCGCCCTCGCTGAGCTCGACCCCGGCGCGCGGAATGATCCAGACGCATAATTCCTCGCCATATTTCTCGTCGGGAATACCGACGCCCTGCACGTCGGCGATGTCGGGGTGGCCCATCAGAAATTCCTCGATCTCGCGCGGGTAGATATTCTCACCGCCGCGGATCACCATATCCTTGATCCGCCCCACGATCCGGCAATAGCCCGCCGCGTCGATCACCGCGAGGTCACCGGTATGCATCCACCCGTCGTCGTCGATCGCATCGGCGGTGCGCTCGGCGTCGTCCCAATAACCCAGCATCACCGAATAGCCGCGCGTGCAAAGCTCGCCCGTCTGCCCACCCGGCACGACCTCGCCCGCAAGGTCGATCAGCTTGACCTCGAGGTGCGGCTGAACGCGCCCGACCGTCGACACGCGGAGGTCGAGCGGATCGTCGGTATCGCTCTGGAAGCTGACCGGGCTGGTCTCGGTCATGCCATAGGCGATCGTGACCTCCGCCATGTGCATCCGCTCGATCACTTCGCGCATCACCGCCATTGGGCACGGCGACCCCGCCATGATCCCGGTGCGCAACGACGACAGGTCGAAGCGGTCGAATTCGGGGTGCTGGAGCGCCGCGATGAACATCGTCGGCACGCCATAGAGCGCGGTGCAACGCTCGGCCTCGACCGCTTCCAGCACTGCCTGCGGGTCGAAGGCCTCGGCCGGATAGACCATCGTCGCACCGTGAACCATGCACGCCAGATTGCCCATCACCATGCCGAAGCAATGATAGAGCGGCACCGGGATGCACAGCCGGTCGGCGATCGAGAGACCGATACGCGCGCCGACGAAGGCGCCATTGTTGAGGATGCTGCGGTGCGACAGCGTCGCGCCCTTCGGAAAGCCAGTGGTGCCGCTGGTGAACTGGATGTTGACCGCCATGCCGGGATCGAGCCGGATGTCCGAAAGCACGGCGGTGTCCGCGCTCGCGAGCGCCGCGAACGGCAGGCAGCCCCCATGTTCTGCCTCGCCGAGCACGACGACGAGGCGCAGGTCCGGAAGCCGCGCCGTCTTGAGCATGCCGGGCGCCGATGCCGCAAGCTCGGGCGCGAGTTCACCGATCATCGCGACATAGTCGCTGCTCTTGTGCGAGGCCGCGAGGATCAGCGCCGCGCAGCCGACCTTGCGTAGCGCATATTCGACCTCGGCGATGCGATACGCCGGGTTGATGTTGACGAGGATCAGCCCCGCCTTTGCGGTCGCGAACTGGACGATCACCCATTCGGCGCAATTGGGCGCCCAGATGCCCACCCGGTCACCGGGTTTCAGCCCGCGCGCGATCAGCCCCGCCGCCACCGCATCGACCCGCGCCCTGAGCTCGCGCCAGGTCCAGCGCACATCCTGATGCCGGACGACCAGCGCCTCGCCATCGGGATGGCGCGCGGCGGTGCGGTCGAAACAGTCGCCGATCGTCATCTCGATCAGCGAACCGCTCGTGTCACCGCGAACGAAACTGTCGATCATGCATCCGCCTTCTTGAACTCATTGTCGCGTAATTCCTTACGCCGGATCTTACCGCTGACCGTCTTGGGCAGGCTGCTCACAAACTCGATGCGGCGCGGATATTTATAGGGCGCGGTCGCCGCCTTCACATGGTCCTGCAACGCCTTGGCGAGCGCGTCCGACGGACTGTGCCCCGCCGCCAGGACGATGAAGGCTTTCACGACTTCGCCGCGCGTCGGATCGGGGCTGGCGACCACGGCGCTCTCCGCGACCGCCTCATGCTCGAACAGCACACTTTCGACCTCGAACGGCCCGATACGATAACCCGACGAGAGGATGACATCGTCAGCGCGCCCGACGAACCAGAAAAAGCCGTCGGCATCGACCGTCGCGCGATCGCCGGTCAGATACCAGCCATCGCGGAACACGCTCGCGGTGCGGTCAGGGTCGCCGCGATAGCCGAGAAACAGGCCGGGCGGACGTTCTTCGCCGACCCGCAGCGCAATGTCGCCCTCCTCGTCCGGCGGCAATATCGCGCCGTCGTGCCCGATCACCGCGAGATCGATGCCGGGCGTCGGCCGCCCCATCGCGCCCTGCCGCGCCGCACCCGCGCGATTGCAGCAGAGCAGCACCGTTTCGGTCTGCCCGTAACCATCGTGGATATCGAGCCCGGTCGCTTTCTTCCACAGGTCGATCACCTCGGGATTGAGCGGCTCGCCCGCGCTGACGCAGTGGCGAAGCCGGGGGAAGCTCCGGCCGCCCAAATCGGCACGCACGAACATGCGATAGGCGGTCGGAGGGGCGCACAATGTCGTCACCGGGTGGCGTTCGAGCAGGTCCATCGCAGCGGCAGGGTCGAACCCCGGCGCATGGTTGACGAAGATCGCGGCGCCCATCAGCCACGGCGCGAACAGGCTGCTCCACGCCGCCTTCGCCCAGCCGGTGTCCGACATGTTCCAGTGCAGGTCGCCGGGACCAAGGTCGAGCCAGAAGCGCCCGGTAATCTCGTGCGCGAGCGGATAGCCCGCGCCGTGGATCGTCATCTTCGGCTGGCCCGTCGTGCCGCTGGTGAAATAGCAGAGCGCGGGGTCGTCGAACGCGGTATCGGCAATGTCCGGCAGCGGCTCGATGGCCGACTTGGCTTGCGTATAATCGATCCAGCCCGGACGGGCGCCGCCGACATGAATGAGCGGGATCGCGGCATCGACCGGTGTTTCGTCGACGCGCGGCGCGACGTCGACGCCGGCGACGATGCAGCGCGCGTCGGCCGCCTCGCAGCGATAGGCGATGTCCTTCGGCGTGAGCTGCACCGTCCCCGGCGAGGCGATCGCGCCAAGCCGCAAGCACGCGAGCATCAGTTCCCACCATTCGATCTCGCGCGACATCAGGATCAGCACCGTGTCGCCGCGCCCGACCCCCGCCGCCTTCAACACCGCGGCAGCGCGCGCGCTATGTTCCGACAGCTCGGCGAAGCTGCGGTCGACGACCGTCCCCGCCGCATCGGTCCACAGCATCGCGCGATCATGCGGCCTTTCACGCGCCAGCCGGTCAATCGCGTCGCGCGCGAAATTATAGTGCGCCGGCGGATTCCAGTCGAAAGCCTCGCTCATCCGCCGCGCGCCACGTTGATCACCGACAATTGCGTATATTCGGCAAGCCCCTCCTCCGACTGCTCGACGCCGAGCCCCGAGGACTTGACGCCCGCCATCGGAATATGCGGGCCGATCGCGACATGCTGGTTCACCCACACCGATCCACTCTCGATCCGGTTCGCGACCGCCAGCGCGCGATCGATATCGCGCGACCACACCGACGCGCCGAGGCCATAGGGCGACGCATTGGCGCGCGCGACGACATCGTCGACGTCCGAAAAGCGGATCACCGGCAGGATCGGGCCGAACTGTTCCTCGTCGACGATTTCATGGCCGTCAGTGACGTCGCGGACGATCGTCGGGCGCAGGAAATAGCCCGCGCGGTCGATGATCTCGCCGCCCGCGACGATCGTGCCGTCCTTGCGCGCGCTGTCGAGGAAGGCCTTCACCTTTTCATATTGTGCCTTGTTCTGAATCGGCCCGATCTGCGCGCCCTGCGCCAGCCCGTCGTCGACCACCGCCGCCTCGGCGAGCCGCGCCAGTTCGTCGCACATCGCATCATAGATGCTGTCGTGGACATAGGCGCGCTTGATCGCGAGGCACACCTGTCCGCAATTGAGGAAAGCGGCGTTGAAAATCCCCTGCGCGGTGGCGCGCACATCGACATCGTCGAGCACGATCCCAGGGTCGTTGCCGCCGAGTTCGAGCGTCAGCCGCTTGAGCCCGTCGGCGGCGCTCGCCATGATCTTCTTGCCCGTTGCGGTCGATCCGGTGAAGCCGACCTTGGCGATGCGCGGGTCGGCGGTGAGATAACCGCCAAGGTCATTGGCGTCGGTGATGATGTTTACCACCCCGGCTGGGAAGATGTCGTGGCAGAGTTCGCCGAGCATCAGCGCCGTCACCGGCGTCGTCGGCGCAGGCTTGAGCACGATACTGTTGCCCGCGATCACCGCGGGGCCGATCTTCCAGCAGGCGACGAGCAGCGGGAAGTTCCACGCGATGATGCCCGCGACAACGCCGAGCGGCTTCCGGCGCACCTGAATCAGCCCGCTCGCATCGTCCTGGATCGTCCGCTCGGCGATCTCGAGCGTCGCATAGTGGCGAAGATAACCTTCGGCCCACGCGATCTCACCCTGCGCCTCGGCGAGCGGCTTGCCCTGTTCCTGCGTCAGCGCGCGCGCGAACCGGTCGGCATTCGCGACGATCGCATCGGCCAGCTGGCTGACCTTCGCTTGCCGCTCGGCCATCGGGGTTTCGGCCCATCCGGGGAAAGCCGCCGCAGCGGCCTCGATCGCTTCGTCAGCCTGCCGCTCCGACGCCCGCGCTACGGTGGCGAATATCTCCTCGGTCGCGGGGTTGATGACGTCCATCGCGTGGTCGCCGTCGACCAGCCGTCCGCCGATCAGCATCTTATAGTCGGACATCGCTTCTCTCCCGGTCAGAATTTGACGCCCACGGTCACGCCATAGGTTCGCGGAGTCCCGACATGGTTATAGTCGAAACCGAAGCCCGCGAGCAGGTCGACGCGCGAGGTGAAGTAGAATTTATTGGTAAGGTTCTTGCCCCACACCGATGCCGTCCAGCGCCCGTCGGCCGATTCCCAGTCGATATGCCCGGCGAGGAGGACGTAGCTATCCTGCCGCAGTCGGGCGATGTTGAGCACCTCGAAATATTGGCTCGACGAATAGTTGATGTCGCCGTGCAGGCTCAGCTTGCCGCTGCTGTTGTCCATCGCGGTGACGTCAAAGCCGCCCGTGAAGGTCAGCTTGGGCGCGTTCGACAGCCGATTGCCGCTGACATCGGCGCCGCTGACGGTGCCGCGCTTGATCTTCGTATCGAGCAGGCCAAGGCCGCCGCGCAGCGTCACCATGTCGGTCGCGCGGACGGTCAGCTCGGCCTCGCCTCCCAGAATCCGCGAGCGCGGGATATTGAGCAAAGTCTGCGCCGCGGTCGCGGGATCGATATTGATGAACTGCTGGTTGCTGTAGGTATAGTGGAACGCCGCCATGTTGAGCGTGACGCGGCGGTCGGCGAACTGGCTCTTGAGGCCTAGCTCGAATGCGTCGATCTTTTCAGCTTTCGCGACCGACAGTTCGGACGGATCGAAAAAGGCCTGCGCGTTGAAGCTCGGCGCGCGGTAACCGCGGCTGTAATTGCCATAGACCATCACATCGGGGTTGATCTTGAAATCGGCGCCGATCTTGCCCGACAGATTTTCGGTGCTGTAGGCGAGCCGCGACGGCGGGATCAGGTTCATCACCAGCACCCCGTTGGGACCGAAGGCGTTGGCCTCGAAATTGCTCTGCGTGCCCTTGTCGTGCGTGAAGCGGATGCCGCCACGCAAGGTGAGCTGGTCCGTAAGCTCGAAACTCATGTCCGAATAGACGGCATAGCTCTTCTTGACCTGGTCGAAGCTGTTGCGGAACAGGCAGCCCAAGGGGAAGCCGATCGCGCAATCGGCGTCGGTGACCCCCGGCAGCCCGTCGGAATCTATATCCTTGCCGATCTCGAACGTCGTCTCGTTATAGACTTTCTCGCGGTTGAAATAGGCGCCGAGAATGAAGTTGAACGGTCCCCCGAAATCGCTGGTCAGGCGCAGATCCTGCGCGAATTGCGTCGCGCGGTCGGTATAGGGGATTTCGAGCAGCTCGGTCGCGTTGCCGTCGGTGTCCTCATAGAAAGCCAGCCGCCCCTTGTCCCACGAGGTGACGCTGGTGATCGCGAGCGTGTCGGAGAGGTCGACCGTGCCGCTCAGCGAGACCGACCAGGTGCGCGCGCGGCGGCGGTCGGTGACGTTCGCCTCGATCTCGCGCCGCCCGAGTCCCGGCCGGTTCACCGCTTCGGGCTGGGCATAAATGCCATAATTGCGCGGATTCTGGTAACTGGTCGACGCACGCAACACGAACCGCGCACCGTCGCTCGGCTCGAATAGCAGCGATCCACGCACGCCATATTCGCGCACGCTCGCAAGATCGGGCTCGCCGGGAAGCTGGTTCTTGAACCAGCCATCGGCGCGCGCAAAGGTGAAGGCGACGCGCGCCGCCACCGTCTCGCCGAGCGGCACGCTCAGGGCGCCATTGGCTTCGTAGCGATCGTAATTGCCATAGCCGAGGTTCAGATAGCCCTCGGTATCGCCGAGCACCGGCGTCCGGCTGATCAGGTTGACCGCGCCGCCCGTGGTGTTCTTGCCATAGAGCGTTCCCTGCGGCCCGCGCAGCACCTCGACGCGCTCAAGGTCGTACATCGCAACGCCGAGGAAGGCGAAATTGCCCTTGTAGACCTCGTCATAATAGATCGCGACCGGACTCGCCTGGTTGAGGCTGTAGTCGGACATCGACACGCCGCGCAGCGCGAAGATCGGCGTATTGTCGCCGACCGTCGAGGTGAGCTGGAGGTTGACGATCTTGCCCGCAAGTTCGTCGGCCTGCGTCACGCGCTGCCGCTCTAGCGAATCCCCGCCGATGGCGCTGACCGCGATCGGGACGTCCTGCAAGCGTTCGGATCGTTTCTGCGCGGTGACGACAATGTCGGTGCCATCGACCGTTTCGGCGGCCGCGGCATCGGTGGCGGTTGGAGCGGCTGCTTCCTGCGCGAGCGCGGGCGCCGATACACCCGCCAGCAGGAGCGCAAGCATCGGACGAGCAGCGCTTCGCGTGGTTCCCTTGGTCATCGAAATCCTCCCCTGTTCTCTATTTCTGTTGTTTTTCCTCGGACATGCGCGCGACCATGCCCGCGCGCACCGCCATTGCTTCCGCTCGCAGCGGTTTCCGCCGCAGCTGCCCCACTTCGGCAGGCGTATAAGGTTTGAAATCCGCCGGGACGTTCGCGGCATCGAACCGCACGAGCGACCAGTTCACCACTTCGGCGAGGTCGGCATCGGACAGCGCCGCGGTTGCGACGCCCGGCACGCGCACCAGATATTCGCGCCCGCCGGGCAGGTGCAGGAACTTCGCGACGAAGCCGGCCATCGTCGGCGTCGTTTGCGGCGTCCCCGTCGCATCGGCCCGGTGGCATCCCTGGCACGAGAGGATCCAGTTCTGCCGCGCGCGCGCCGGATTGGTCACGCCCGGGATCGTCTCGGGCCCGCTCCACGCCGGGGTTGCCACGGCCGCCCCGGTCGCCACGATCAGCGCGGGAACGGCCAGCCATTTCATTTGCCGCCGACCTTCGGCTGCAGCCGACCGACCGCGGCAGAGTTGAGGCCCGCGCTGCCGGCACGATATCCCGCGATCTCGCGCGGCGTGAAGGGTTTGGCCGATCCGCCGCGAACGACATGGTTGAGCACCGCCGCCACCTGCGCATCGTTGAGGCCGGCCTGCGCGGGCATCGTCCCGCGATAGGCCTTCCCTTCGACGGTGATCGGTCCCGACACGCCGCGGATCACGACCAGCGCGAGATAGCGGCGTCCCGCAGCGGTCGCACCAAGCGAACGCACATCGGTCTTCAGCGGCGGGAATGCGCCCGGAACCCCCGCGCCATTGCCAAGGTGGCACGCCGCGCAACGCTTGTAGATCGTCGCGCCATCGTCGGCCGCCAGCGCGGGGCCGGTTGCGGCCAGTCCCGCGAGCATCAGGGTGAAGGCAAACCGCCGCATCATTGCGGCTCCAGCGCGACGCCGAGGATGACGGCGGTCGAGCAGTTGTAGATCGCGCTCGACGTGCCGAGACACCAGTTGATGTCGTTGTTCGCCTGTGGGCGTACCATCGGCCGGTCGCGCTCGTTACGGTTGCACAGGCAGCGCCCGCACGAGGATTTGCCGCAACAGTCGTTGTAGCTGATGATATAGGCGCGATTGTCGGCGGGGTTCTGGCAGGTGCCGATCCAGGTGATGGGCGACATTTCGGTGCCCGGCGGACAGCTCGACGCCGTGCCGCCGCAGCAGCTGCACAGGAACCCGTCGATCGCGCAATAGCGCCAGTAATCGCATTGCGTCTGGTCGCCCGGATCCTGTGGATTGCCTGTGGTTTGCGGCGCGACCGGATCGCCGCCGCCGCCATGGCCATGCCCCTGGGCCTGCGCGCGCGACACCGGCAGCACCGGGATCACCGCCGCGCCGGTTAGCGCGCCGCCGATCAGCGTCAGCAGACTGCGCCGCGACGTCGCGCGCGCGACCCGCCGCGTCATCTTTTCCGAAAATTTGTCCAATCCCGACATTTCCGTCCCCTTCCTGTCGCGCCGTGCGGTCTCAGCCGCGCGCGAGATATTCCTGGCCCCGCGCGCTCATCCGCGCGCGAGATATTCCTGAATGGATGCGACGCGGCGTTCCTTGGCCTCGAACAGGCTTTCGAGATGCTCGCGATTGTTGACGAGGCCGAGCGAGGCGATGTTGCCCGCCTCGTCGATCAGCACTGCATAGGGGAGCTTCGACACGCCGAGTGACCGGCCGAGCTCTTCCGACAGGACATAGTCGAACCCGGCCAGCCCCTCGGCCATCACCAGCCGGCGATGCGCGGCGGGCTCGCCGTCGCTCGCGAGCACGACGTCGAGCCAGCCGCGCTCGGCGCCCCTCGCCGAGCGGACGACGGGCAACAGCGTCTTGCACACCGGGCAATCGGGCGAGAGAAAGAAGATGAGCTGGCCGCGCCGCTCGCGCTTGCCGCCGATCGCAACGTCCTTTCCTTCGAGCGTCCGCAGTGTCATTTCGGGCGCCTTGTCGCCGACATTCACCTTCTGGTGCAGCGTCAGCGCACCCGCGGGCGCGATGCGTTCGTGGAGTACCCCAACCTGCCGCGCGAGCGCCGCGACGAGAACGCCGAGTACCGCGACCGCGATCCACAGCAGGATTTGCGAGGCAAGGAAAAATCCGGTCATCGGGCGGCACTCCGGCTGTTGGCGGGAAGATGGGCGATTTCGCCGGCCGCGAAGAGCAGCGCGACAAAGGCGAGGGCGGCGAAAACCGACTGGATGTCGATGCCGCCGCCCCCTGCGGGAGAGACGAAAAGTGCGAGCGCGGCGGCGGCGAGCGCGAAAGCGCGGCCGATCGTGAAGCGGCCGATACCGCTCCGCCGCGCACCGAAGTCGCAGCCGCAATCGATACCGCCCTCGCCGCGCCGCCGCGCCGCGAGCAGCGCGGCGCCATATCCGGCCCACAGCAAGGCGGCGAGCAGCGCACCCGCCGGCCGCGACGCGGGAAGAAGCAGCGCCAGCGCCGCGGCGAACTCGACCGCCGCGGCCGCCATCGTCACAGGCATCGCAAGCGCCGGGGCAAGTCGCAGCAACCCGGCGGTCGCCCGCGTCAGCCGCGCCCGCTCGGCCAGCTTGTGCGCCGCCGCCACCGCGAGCACGGTCGCGAGGAACAGCGCGAGAACCGAAAAGACGGCCGACATCAGCGCGCCGCCGTCATCGTCATCGGATCGTGCGCGACGCTCGCGACGGTCCGCACGAAGGCGCCGCTCGCTGCGTCATAGATGTCGAGCGACCCGTCGGGGCGCGCCGCGACGAGCAGCGGCTTTTCCTGCTGCGTCGCCTCGATCGAAACGCTGTGATTCTTGAGCGCGATGCGGCGAACGAGCGTCTTGGCCTTCGGGTCGACCACCCACGCCTCGGTCCCGCCATCCTTGTGCGACCCTTCGCCCCCCTTCGGGTTCATCAGCACATAAAGCAGGCCGGCGCGGTCCGCCGAGATGACCTGCCAGCCGCCGGGGCGCCACTCGGGTTCGCCGCCCGCCTGTTTCGGGATCGAAAAGCCGCCAAGATCCTTTGCCGCCGCGCCCGAAAAGTCGATCGCCCGCAGATTGCCCCTGAAGCTGACGAACCAGCCGGTCCGCCCGATCATCGCCGGGGTCATAAATAGCGGGTCGTCATCGATATCGTTGAATGCCGCGCTGGTGACGGCGGGGCCGGCCTTCCCCGCCACGTCGAGCGCGATGCTCGTCATCGTGCCGTCGGCACAGAGCGAGGTGAAGCCGCGCGGCCCGGTGGGGTAGACGAGCGAGCATCCCGGCAGGTCGACGTCCGACAATATCTTGCGCCCATCGAGGTCGACCACAGTCACGGACGACCCCGGCGTGAAGTTGAAGACGAGCGCCCATTTTTCGTCATTGGTGAGTTGCAGGCTGTTGCGCAGCGTCACGAACAACCCGCGCTTGCCGCCGGGCAGGACAATCTCGTCCTTCGGTGCGAGCGTCTTGGTGTCCCAGATGGTGATGACGTCGGTGCGTTCGCCGCGTGTCAGCCGCGAATAGAAGGTTTCGCCGACATAGATTTCGCCGCGCGACGTCGACGGCAGGATATTGCCGAACTGCGCGACGGGAATCTGGCCGCGCATATTGCTGTTTTCGGCCCCGACGTCGACGATCGCGGCGCGCCCGTCGGGCAGGCTGTTGAAATGCAGGTCGTGCACAAAGACCCAGCTCGCGGGATAACGTTCGGGCAGCTCGGTGACGGTTGGAACCGGCTCTTCGGGCAACGGCTGCGGATAATTGGCAGCGCCCGAAACACTGGCAGAGATCATCAATACGGCAAAAGCCGCTCCCTTCGCGATGCGCAGCATCCCGGCACTCCCTCTTCCTGATGACAATGGCTCTGACGGCCGATTCGGACTGATATTGTTCATATGTCCAAATTTAGTCAAGCGTCAAAATTAGGTCACTTGTCCAAAGGACGGAAGGCGGTTACGAAAGCGCCGGAGGCTGCTGAATCTTGACGAATTTCATTGTTCCCGACCTGAAAATCACACCGCGGACCGGGGGCTATGCCCGCGGCCAGGATGGCTTCGAGCATATTCTCCGCGCCGCGCTGGCGCTGCTCGTGAATCAGGGATCGGCCGCGCTGACGCTCCGCCGCATCGCCGCCGAATCGGGAATGAATGTCGGCAACCTCAACTATTATTTCCGCTCGAAGGAGGAATTGATCCGCGAGCTGCTCAACGCGGTGATCTCGAGCTATGAGGAATCGTTCGACGAGATCATCCACGCGCCCGGCGCCACCGCCGAGGCGCGCCTCGAAAATCTCGTGACGCTGATCCTCGAGGACATCACGACCAAGAAGACGACGCGCTTCTTCCCCGAACTATGGGCGATGGCGAACCACGACCCCTTTGTCCATGACCGGATGAACGAGCTTTACGAGCGCGCACGCGTTTCGCTCAACGAACTGATCGCCGAGATCAACCCCGCCCTGCCCGACGACGAGCGCCAGATACTGGCGCTGTTCATCTCGGGGTCGATGGAAGGGCTGACGATGTTCGCAGGGTTCGAAAAGCCGTGGAACGCGCAGATGCCGATGCTCGAGACAATCGCGCGCCGCTCGTTCGTCCATCTCGCGCGAACGTTGCGCCCGGGAGAGATAAAGATCGTTTCCGGAGCTTCAGCCACCTGAGCGACACCGCGCAGAAAGGATCAAGCAGCCGAGTCCGCGGCGGGACGTGTGGCCGTTTGCGGACTGGCAAATTTTGAATTGATCGCTGTCGAAGCGGACATTGTATCGATTTCGTCGCGCCCATCATCGGACGATGCGCCTGATGATCCAAATTCAAGACACTGAATCACAAAGAAACTTTCTCAAGCCTTTGATATATAACAATTATATAGAAATTTCTTTTAGATCAATTATATACTTCCAAGATCTTTGTCTAAATTTGAGATGAAAGTTTATTAACCTCTTTTCTCTATACATGGACGAGTCTTGTGGGGAAGACGAATTGAAAGGATCTAGTCCTTTTGAGGAGTTTTCATTATGACCGCGAAAACTAAATTCTCACTAACAGCCCTAGCTGTCATGGCTTTTACTGTATCTCCGGCGCATGCAGATATAACCGGAACGGTCGATGCAACGATTACGCTCGAAGCAGGCTGTATAGTTAACGGGCAAAACTTCGATGACGGGACGTCAGGTGCCGATTTCGGTACGCTCGATTTCGGCACGGAGAACACGCTTTTCTCGCAGGCCGACGCGCTAATATTGAGCGGCGGCGCCGCCTTCACGGTCCAGTGCAGCAACGGCATCACGCCCGTGCTGTCATTCAATGCCGGACTGAATGATGGCGAGGGCGCCGGTGCGGGGCTCCACGCGATGGAGCACCAGACCGACGCCGGGCGGTTCGTCACCTACAATCTCTATTCGGACGCCGGCCGCAACACCGTCATTCCGGTCGGCGGCGACGTCAGCCTCGCCGGGGGCGGCGCCCAGCAAACCGTGAATGTCTACGCCCGCGCCTTTGGCGAAGCGGGGCTTACCCCTGGCGTCTATTCGGACATCATCACGGTGGTGCTCGAGCTTTAGGGGATCGGCCCAGAGGGACTCAGGCCCATGACCCGCACGCTCCGACCGAGACCGCGGATCACCCTGACCTCGCTGGCCGCCCTTCTCGCGTGCGTGAGTAACATTCCGGCATCGCGGGCCGAAACGACGGCGGAGTTCGAGGTTTCGGCCGAGATCGCGCCAGGCTGCCTCGTCGACGGGCTCGGCAGCAGCGGGCATGCCGGCACGATCGGAACACTCGATTTCGGGGTCGATTCGACCTTTTCGACCGCCACGCACACGGCGACGACGACGACGGCGCAAGGGATTCGCCTGCGCTGCACCCCCGGCGTCAATCTGATGATGGGTGTCGATGGCGGCAGCCACGCCGCCACCGGCGCGCGCCACTTGCAGCGCGGCAGCGATACGGCGGCGCGGATCGCCTATGCCCTGTGCCGTGACGCCGCCTGCAACCAGCCGATCGCGATCGGCGGCTCGGCCACGATCGCGGTAACTGGGACCAATAGCGAGGATGTGATCCTGCCGCTCTTCGCGTCGCTTACCCTGCTCGGCGGGCTGGTCCCGGGCACCTATACCGACACGCTCACGGTCACGCTGACATGGTGACCACCCGCCTTTTGGAGACACGCCGATGAATCAGGGCCTTCTCTTCATGGTCGCACCGGCGCTGCTCGCCGCCGCCGCTTCCGCCGGGGCACAGCAGCCCGGCTCGCTGCTGATCTGGCCGGTCAATCCGGTCATCGAGGGCGATGCGCGCGCCGCGGCGCTCTGGCTCGAAAATCCGGGCAAGGCGCCGATCACGCTGCAAGTCCGCGTCTACGCCTGGGATCAGCAGGACGGCCGCAACCTCTACGCCGAGCAGAGCGACGTCATCGGCACGCCGCCGATCGTCAGCATCGAACCGGGACAGCGGCAGCTGATCCGTTTGACGCGCACCGCATCGCCCGCCGCGGTCGCGGAAAAACCCTATCGGGTGGTCGTCGACGAAATCCCGGTCGCGCGGGAATCGGCCGCTCCGGGCGCTTCGGTGAGCTTTCGCATGCGCTATTCGCTGCCGCTTTTTTCTTATCCCCCACGCGGCGACGGCAAGGTCAAGCCGCCCGCACCGGCGCCGCAAATCTCCTGGCGCGCCGGTGCGGATGCCGGGGGCCGCTTCCTCGAAATCCAGAACGGCGGGACCGGCCATGCACAGCTGACCGACGTCGGTTTTGTCACCGGTCCACAAAAGTCGCCCGTCGCCGGGGGTTTGCTCGGATATGTCCTCCCGGGCGCGTCGATGCGCTGGCCGCTGCCGGGAAATGTCGGCGGCACCGGCGACCTGGTCGCGACGGTCAATGGAAAGGCCGGCGTTCGTATCGAGCGCCGGCACGAATAGTGCTTCATGGCCGGCTCGCTCCATCTGCCGGCGCATTCCCGATGGGCGATGATATTCGCAGGCGCGCTGCTGGTGCCGGGTTTCTCTCACGCGGCCGGTGCAGAAACAGGGCGTGACGGTTATGGCGACCTGCCGCCCCCGCCACAGCACATCGACGCCGCCGCGGAGCAGCGGCTCGAACTCGAGCTGTTCGTCAACGGCATGCGCAGCGGTATCGTGGCGCCAGCCGTGAAACAGGGTTCGCGGTTCCAGCTTCGCACCGCGGACATGCGCCGCGCCGGGATTTTGCTTCAAACAACGAGCGAGACGCTGTTCCTCGACAGCCTCGAAGGTCTTCGTGCCGATTATGACGCGCCGCGCCAGCAATTGCACCTGACCGTATCGCCCGAATATCTGTCCGCCCAGCGTGTCGGCCGCGAAAAGCGCCGTTTCGAGCGGGCGCAATATGATCTCGGTGCGCTGCTCAACTATGACGCCTATGTCAGCGGCGGCGACATGGCGCCAGTCCAGGCGTCGGTGTGGCACGAAGCCCGCATATTCGGCCCCGCAGGCATCATCTCGACGACGGGCGCGCTGCGGTCGGGCAGCGCAAAAAACTATGTTCGTTTCGACACCTATTGGCGCTGGTCCGACGAGCGGAGCATGACGACAATCGAGGCGGGCGACATCATCACGCGCAGCCTGCCGTGGGCGCCCGCGATCCGTTTGGGCGGGCTCCAGATCTCGCGCGACTTTTCGGTGCGCCCCGACGTCGTCACCTATCCGCTTCCCGAATTCGCCGGCAGCGCCGCGCTGCCCTCGACCGTCGACCTCGTTGTCCATGGCCAGCGGGTCGCCGGCGCCGATGTGAACCCCGGCCCCTTCGCGCTCGATACGCTGCCGCCGATCAACGGCTATGGCGAGGCCAATCTGATCGTCACCGACATGCACGGACGCAGTGTCTCGACTACGATGCCCTTCTATATCAGCAGCGCGCTGCTGCGCCCGGGGCTCACCGACTATGCCGCCGCCTTCGGCGCCTTTCGCCGCAACTATGGCATGAAGAATTTCGACTATGGCGGTCTCGCCGCCAGCGCTTCGGCGCGCCATGGCGTGACCGACGGCCTGACGCTCGAAGTGCGCGCGGAGGTCGCCGACGACATGCAGCTTGCGGGCGGCGGCGCGGTCGTCAAGCTCGGCAATTTCGGCACCGTCAGCGCATCCTACAGCCGCAGCTTTCGCGACGGGTCCAATGGCGGCGAGGCAACCATCGGTTATGACTATCAGACCCGCGGCTTTTCGATCGGGCTACGGCACCGCCGGCGCGACGGCGACTATACCGATCTCGGCCTGCTCGACCGCGAGGGTCGCGGCGGCTGGGAACGGCTGACGGCGGCGACGGCCAGCCTGTCGCTCGGACCCGCGGGCACGCTCGGAATCGGCTATTTCGATTTTCGGCGGGCCTTGGCCCGCGATGCGCGGCTCGCGAACATCGCCTGGGCTCTTCCCCTCTGGGGCGAAAGCCGTCTCCACGCCTCGCTATCGCGCGAATTTGTCGAACGGAGCTGGTCGGGCGCGCTGACCCTGAGCGTCCCGCTGGGCGGCGGCATACTCGGCGCCGGCATCGTACAGGATCAGAACGGACGCACCGGGCTGCGCGCCGATTATTCGCGCGCGGCGCCGGTCGAGGGCGGTTTCGGATGGAATGCGAGCGCGGTGAGCGAAGACGGCGCCAGCCCCTATTGGCGCGGCGACATGACCTGGCGATTGCAGCCGGTTCAGCTGCGCGCGGGCGCCTATGGGCGCGACAAGGTCACCGGATGGCTCGGCATCAGCGGCTCGCTCGTGTTCATGGACGACGCCGTCTTCGCCGCCAATCGCGTTTCCGACGCCTTTGCGGTCGTCAGCACCAATGGCGAACCGGGGATTCCGGTGCGCTATGAAAACCAGCTGATCGGCACCACCAACGCGAACGGTCAATTGCTCGTCCCCACCGCGAGCGCCTATTATCCCGGGCGCTACGATATTGATACGCTGTCGCTCCCTGCCAACGTCAGGGCACCGGTGGTCAGCCAGCGCGTCGCCGTCGCGGCGGGCAGCGGCCATATCATCAAATTCCCGGTCGAGCGTGTGACCGCGGCCCGCGCGACGATCAGGACCGTCTCCGGCGAGCCGCTGCCCGCCGGGGCGGCGGCAACCATCAACGGCACACTGTCCACTTATGTCGGCTGGGACGGAATACTCTTTGTCGAACGGGCGGCGGCCGACAATCGGGTGCAGATCGAGCTGCCCGATGGCGGCACCTGCCACGTGAGCTTCGCCGCCGACCCGAAGGCCGACGACATTATCGAACTGGGGGAACTGACATGTCGACGCTGATGCGCGCCGTCCGCGCACTGTCCGCACTGACGGTCGCGACGATGATACCCAGCGAGGCCTCGGCTTGCACGACCTCCACCACGAGCACCAGCCTGGGGAACGCGAGCTCATATGCCGTTGCCACGACGCCGCAGCAGGGGAGCGGTTCGGCCGGCCTCCAATGCAACATCGTCCTCGCCGCGCTCGCCACCCATTATGTCGGCCTGCGCGTCGATGCATCGACCTTCCAGCTCACCGGCCCCACCGGACAAACGATCGCCTACACCGCCGCGCTGACCGCCAATGGCCCACCGCTGACGGTCGGGAACTTCCAGGACCTGTCCTCGACCAGCCTCGTCAGCCTCTTCGCCGGCACGAACAACAGCGTCCCCATCTATTTCCGTACCGCCGCCACTCCCGGCTTGCGCGCGGGCGACTATTCCGGCTTTCTCGATTTGCGCTGGTATTATTCGGTCTGCTCGCTGGGCGTCGCCGTATGCCTCGCCCATTCGAGCAGCCCCGGCTTCGTCCGCCCGATTCTGGGTCCGCCGACCACATGGGGAAGCGGCGTCGCGGTCCGGGTCAATGTCCAGCTGACGGTGGAGAATGACTGCATCATCACCGCGCCCAATGCGAGCTTCGGCACGGCGCCGCTCGCCGGCAGCTTCAACCCGATCACGCGCACCATATTGATCCGCTGCAGCGCGGGAGCGGCCTACACCGTCGGCCTCGGCGACGGCAATAATCCCGACAATGGCGTGCGGCGCATGCGCAGCGGCAGCGACTATCTGCGCTATGAAATCTACAAGACCACCACCTCGCCCGACCGGTGGGGATCGGTCGGCAGCGCCCGGCGTGGGAGTGGAACGGCCGACACCAATCCGGGCATCTATGATTCGGTGACCACGCAGGAATTCGGCTATCGCGCTGCTATCCTGGCCGGCCAGGCCACCCCGCCACCCGGGCTTTATACCGATACCATCCTAGTCGACGTCGCCTTTTGACTCGTGAACCGCAATCCGAAACCTCGTCCGCTTTGCAAGGGAATGATCGCAGGCATCGTGGCTCTTCGGTATCGACTTCCGGTGACGAAAGGCATGGACGGAAACCGATATCGCCAAGAGTTTCCCGCCTACATGTCGAATGACGGCTTTTGGGTCAGCACGTTCAAGTTCGAATAGCCTGGAGCGGGCGCAAAGTTGCCATGCCCGGCCATGAGCAACTCTGGATAATCGGCGAGCATGTTGGGCGGCCGTCGGCGTATTTGGATGCATTTCCATCGAAGGCAGGGGTCGATCTTCGAAGATTTTCAGAGTGTTTCTAAAGCATTGAAATCATGGACCAGCGCTTCCTTCGATTCGGGCCGCCGCGCGCCAAATTCAGCGCGTAATAGCATTGCTTCACGAACGAGGTGCTTACCTGGCAAAATACTGGCTCCCAGACCCACATCCGGAATCCAGCCAAGCAACTGAAATATAATAAGAAATGGCGCACCCGAAGGGATTCGAACCCCTGGCCTCTGCCTTCGGAGGGCAGCGCTCTATCCAGCTGAGCTACGGGTGCTGATAGAGCGCGGCCTCTAGCAAGCCCGCGCCGTGCCAGCAATGGCCTATCGACCGACGCGCGGCGATGTGCGAAGCGGCGCCATGAGCATCGGGGACATAGCGTGACGCCATCCGAACAAAGTTGGCCGATGGCCGCCGATCTTTATGGCGAAATGCAGCTCGAGGCGCATCCGCCGGCGCGGCGGCGCTGGCGCGATTATCTGCCTGGTATCCTCGTCACCGCCATCGCCGCGCTCGCCGCGGCGTGGCTCGCCGACCATTATGCCGCGCCGATCGTGCTGATGGGGCTGCTCATCGGGCTCGCCCTCTCCTTCCTGTCGCAGGACAAGCGCACCCACGCCGGACTCGACCTGATGTCGCAGACCGCACTGCGTATCGGGATCGTGCTCGTCGGCGCGCGCATCACCGCCGAACAGCTCGCCGAGCTCGGGCCGCTGCCCTTCACCTTGCTCGTCCTGATCATGCTCGCCGTCATCGTCATCACCGTGGCGAGCGCGCGGCTGTTCGCGCAGGATCGCCACGCCGCGCTGCTCGCGGGCGGCGCGACCGCGATCTGCGGCGCATCGGCGGCGCTCGCGCTTTATTCGCTGATCGGCGACAAACGCGTCGATCAGGCGCGCTTCACGCTGACGCTCGTCGGGATCACCGTCGCGAGCGCGCTCGCGATGACGCTCTATCCCGTGCTCGCCGCCGAGCTCGGCCTGACCGATGCGCAGGCGGGATTCCTGATCGGCGCGTCGATCCATGACGTCGCGCAGGCGATCGGCGGCGGCTTTTCCTTCTCAGCTCAAGCGGGCGAGGTCGCGACGATCGTCAAGCTGGCGCGCGTCGCGCTGCTCGCGCCGATGCTGATGCTCGTCGCGCTCTGGCTCGGCCGCAGCGGCGAGGGTGACCACGCAGGGCGCATCCCGCTGCGCCTCCCCTGGTTCATTCTGGGTTTCCTTGGCGTAGCGGCGCTCAATTCGCTGATCGCCATTCCCAAGCAAGCGCAGGACGCCGCCGCGACGGGCGCGCAAGCGTTGTTGCTGCTCGCCATCGTCGCCACCGCGATGAAGGCACGGCTCCACCTGTTGCTCGATCAGGGGTGGCGCAGCTTCGCGCCGATCATCGTCGCGACGGTGACGAGTTTCCTGCTCTCGCTCGCCGCCGCGCTCAGCCTGTGACGCCGTGACGTCACGATAAACCGTTGGGATTTCAACTCTTTGGTAGCGCCCAACTGACGGTCAACTGCGTCGCGCGCCGCGGAATGTCGAGCTTCGCTTCGCTGAAATTGACCTTTTCATTGGGCGGCAGCATTCGCACCGGCGGCTTGATCGTCCAGCTATAGACGATCGTTCCCTGCGCGTCGCGCAGTTCGGCGAGGATCGGCGGTACGCGCTGTTCGCGGTCGGTCGGATTGATGATCACCCCCGATGCGGCGAAATAGATCGTCCCGTCGGCGAGCTCGCGATGATCCTGGTTCGGCGGCAGTTCGATCACCAGGTCGGGCTCGTCGACCCCGCCCGGCAAGCCGAGACCCTGCGCCCAGCCCGGCAGGCCGAAATACATGAGCCCCGCGGTCGCCGTGATCATCAGCGCCGCCGCGCTCGCGGCGATGATCGTCCAGCGCTTCGCGGGGTTCCGCCGCGGCCGGCGGAACGGCAAGGGCGCATCGTCGATCACAGGCGTGGCGCGTTGGGTCGGCTCGGCCGTAAAGCTCGGCGGAGCCCGCACGGGCGCGGGATCGGGTTCGGGAAAATCGGAATAGGTCGCGACCGGTCGCGGCGCCGCTTCGGGAGCGGGCGCCGGTGCAGGCGTCGCGGCGGGTTCCGGCGCGCTCGGAGCGGACGCCACGACCGCCTCTACCGGTGTCGCGGCGGGTTCCTGGAACCAGCTATGGCGGCAATTGGCGCAGCGCACGGTGCGGCCCGTGGGTCCGATCGCGGTATCGGGAACGACATAGCGCGTGTGACAGGACGGGCAGGCAAGGATCATGGGTTCCCTCTAAACACGCCGATTCGCGCGTTGCAAGCGCCGCGTGCCCACTCCCGTCTTGTCCTCTGTGGATAGCCGTGCGAGATGCTGGCTGATGAGCGGACCAGCGCCCCTGTTCTTTGACCTGACGCTGGCGCGCCGTCGCGCGCGGGCGACGCCATGACGGATGCCTCTCCGGCGCGGCCCGGCGGCGCGATGGTCGAATTCGACGGCGTCGGGCTCCGCTATGGCCCCGATGCCGAGGTTTTGAGCGACATCAGCTTCAACCTCCAGCCCGGCAGCTTCTATTTCCTCACCGGCGCATCGGGCGCGGGCAAGACCTCGCTGCTCAAGATGCTCTATCTCGCGCAGCGGCCGAGCCGCGGGATCGTCCGCCTGTTCGGCGAGGATCTGGTCGCGATGCCGCGCCACCGCCTTCCGGGCTTTCGCCGCCGGATCGGCGTCGTATTCCAGGATTTCCGGCTGATCCCGCATCTGTCGGCGCGCGACAATATCGCGCTGCCGCTGCGGATCGCGGGGGTCAGCGAAGAGGATCTGTCGGGCCCGGTGGGCGAGATGCTGAGCTGGATCGGGATCGGCGATCGCGCCGATGCCCGCCCCGCGACGCTGTCGGGCGGCGAGCAGCAGCGCGTCGCGATCGCGCGCGCCGTCATCGCGCGGCCGCAATTGCTCGTCGCCGACGAGCCGACGGGTAACGTCGATCCCGAAATGGCGATGCGTCTGCTGGGATTGTTTGAGGCATTGAACCGCCTCGGCACCACCGTCGTCGTCGCGACGCACGACATCCACCTGATCAGCCGCATCGAAAATGCGCAGATGATGCGGCTCGAAAAGGGGCGGCTTTCCGACCCCACCGGCGCGCTACGTTACCCACCGGCGAACCGGGCATGATCATCCCGCGCGTTCCCGTCCAGCATCGCCGCCTGCTTCCCGACCGCCGGCTGTCGGGTCCGACGCCGTGGGTGATCGCGATCCTGATGATGCTGACCTTGCTCGCCGCCGCCGCCGGGGTCGGGCTTGCGCGTTCGGCGAATGCGATTGGCGCGGCAATCGCCGGGCGCGTGACCGTCCAGATCGTCACCGCGAACCCGGTGACGCGCGCCGAGCAGGCCGCGGCGCTCCGCCGGGCGGCCGCCGCGCAGCCCTTCGTCCTCTCGGCGCGCTCGGTCGAACCCGAAGAGCTGCAGGCGACGCTGGGGCAATGGTTCGGCGCCGCCGAGGGCGACGACCCGGTGCTGAAATCGCTTCCCTTGCCCGCGCTCGTCGACATCGACTTTGTCGGCGAGGACCGCACTGGCCCTATGCGCCAGTTGCAGGCATTGGTCGCGCGCGAGGCGCCCGGCGCGCGGATCATCCCGCACGCCGAATGGCTGGGGCCGGTCGCGCGGCTGATCCGCTCGCTCGCGTGGATCGCCGGCGGCATGGTGGTGCTGATGACGCTCGCCAGCGCCGCGGTGGTGATTATGACCGCGCGCGCCGCGCTGGGCACCCATTATACGACGATCGAGATGCTTCACATGATCGGCGCCACCGACCGCCAGATCACGCGGCTGTTCCAGCGCCGCATCGCGATCGACACCGCTTACGGCATCGCGCTGGGCACCGTCGTCGCCGCCGCGATCCTGCTCCTGATCGGCTTGCAATGGTCGGGGGTCACAGCGGGACTTGCGGCGACCGCGTCGCTCGGCCCCGCAGGCTGGGCGCTCTTGCTGGCGCTGCCGCTATTGGCTATCGCGCTCGCAGCCCTCACCGCGCGCCAGACCTTGCTCGCGGCGCTCAAGAAGATTCTATGATCAAGCGCCTGATTTCCCTGTTGTTCCTGGCCTGGGTGCTCGGCTTCGCATGGTTCGCGCTGCTGCTGCCGCTGCCCGCCGACGCGCGAAAGACCGACGCGATCGTCGTTCTCACCGGCGGCCCCGGACGCATCGACCGCGCGCTCGAACGGCTCGAGGCGGGCGACGCCAAGCGCCTCCTCATCAGCGGCGTCGCGCGCGAAGTGAAGCCGCGCGAACTCGCCGCCGCGTATAAACGCCCCGTTTCGCTGTTCGACTGCTGCATCGCGCTGGGGTTCGAGGCCGAGGATACGCGCTCGAACGCGACCGAGGTCGCGACCTGGGTAGAACGCCGCAAATATAAGAGCATCCGGCTGATCACCACCGATTGGCATATGCGCCGCGCCGAATATGAAATCGGCCGTGCGGTCGGCGACAAGGTGACGATCCTGCCCGACGCGGTGCGCAGCCAGCCCAATTTCGCGACGCTCTTTCGCGAATATCACAAATATCTGGCCGGACTGGCGGGCGGGCTGCTCGGCCTGTGAGATATATGATCGCCCTGTGCCGCTCGATCCTGTTCTGGATCGCCTTTTTCGTGATGAGCAGCATCTCGTCGATCGGCGGGGTGATCGCGCTGCCGATCTCGCATCGCGGGACGATTTTCTTCGTCCGCATCTGGGCGCAGGCGCACCGGATCTTCTGCCGTTTCCTGCTCGGGCAGACGATCGTCGTCGAGGGCGAGATGCCCGACATCCCGGTCCTCTACGTCTTCAAGCATGAATCGGCGTTCGAAACGGTCGAACAGCCGATGCTGTTCAAGCATCCCGCGGTATTCGCGAAGGAAGAGCTGTTCTCGATCCCCGTCTGGGGCCAGGCGGCGCGTTTTTACGGCTTGATCCCGGTCGACCGCGACGGCGGCGGCAAGGCGATGCGAGCGATGCTCGGTGCGGCAAAGGCGGCCCTCGCCGCAGGCCGCCCGCTCGTGCTGTTCGCCGAGGGAACACGCGTCCCGCACGGCGAAGCGCCGCCGCTACGCCCCGGTTTTGCCGGCATGTACCGCCTGCTCAATATTCCGGTCATCCCGGTGGCGGTGAACAGCGGCCTCGCCTTTCCGCCGCGCCGCTGGGTCAAATGGCCGGGGACGATCACTTACAAGGTCGGCGAAACGATCCCCGCGGGGCTGCCGCGCGAAGACGCCGAGGCCCGCGTGCGTGTCGCGATCAACGCGTTGAACCCGCCCGAAGCGTTGCTTACGGGCGAAACCGCCGCTTAATGCTTGCGCCCGAAGTCGGGCGCCGCATCATCCTGCCCCTGTTCGATGATCGAGCGCCGGATCGCGCGCGTGCGCGTAAACCAGTCCTCGAGCTTGTCGGCGTCGCCGCGGCGGATCGCCTGCTGGAGCACGGTCAGATCCTCGTTGAAACGCTGCAAGGTCGCGAGCACGGCATCCTTATTCGCCAAGAAAACGTCGCGCCACATCACCGGATCGCTCGCCGCGATGCGCGTGAAGTCGCGGAAACCGCCCGCCGAATATTTGATCACCTCGCTCTCGGTGACCTCTTCGAGTTCGCTCGCGGTTCCGACGATCGTATAGGCGATGAGGTGCGGCAAATGGCTGGTTACCGCGAGCACCATGTCGTGATGCGCGGCGTCCATCGTCTCGACCTTTGCGCCGAGCGCCTGCCAGAAGGACGTCACCGCCGTCACGGCGTGTTCGGACGCACTCGCGTCCGGCGTGACGATGCACCAGCGACCTTCGAACAAGGACGAAAAACCCGCCGCCGGGCCACTATTCTCGGTCCCCGCGACCGGATGCGCCGGGATGACGGCATGATCGGGCAGCGCCTTCGCCAGCGCTTCGGCAACGCCCGCCTTCGACGAACCGACGTCCGAAATAATCGCGTCGGCCTTCAGCCCCTGTGCGATAGCAACGGCCGCGTCGGCCATCCGGCCGACGGGCACCGCCAAAATCACAAGGTCGGCGTCGGCCACCGCGACGACCGGGTCGTCGGCAATCGTGTCACAAAGCCCGAGCGAGCGCGCGACCCCGCGCACGTCGGCGCTGGCGTCATGGCCGGTGACCGTCACATGCGGCAACCGCTCCCCGATCGCGCGCGCGATCGAGGAACCGATCAGGCCAAGCCCGACAATCGCGACGCGATCAATCGCCATCAGCCGTTCAGCGCGGCGCGGATCGCCGCCGCGAGCCCGCGCGTCTCGTCCTCGGTGCCGATCGTCATGCGCAGCGCATTCGGCAGTCCCTGCCCCGGCAGCCAGCGGACGATATAACCCGCCTCCATCAGCCGGTTATAGACGGTCTCGGCGCTCACATCGCCCTCGAACAGCACGAGCAGGAAATTGCACGCCGACGGCACGACGCGCACGCCATGATTGCCGAGGCTTTCGAGTTCGCCCGCCAGCCAGGCGCGCCATTCGGCATTATGCTCGCGGCTGTGCGCGACGAATTCCTCGTCGCCGAGCGCCGCGACCGCCGCCGCCTGCCCCGCGCGCGTGACGTTGAACGGCAGGCGTATGCGGTGCAGCGCCGAAATCACTTCGGCCGCGGCATAGCCCCAGCCGATGCGTTCGGCGGCGAGCCCGTGGATCTTCGAAAAGGTGCGCGTCACGAACACATTCGGCTGCGTCTTTGCGAGTTCGAGCCCGCCATCATCCTCGGCGGCGGACAGATATTCCGAATAGGCCTGGTCGATCACGAACAGCACATTCTTCGGCAGCCCGGCATAGAGGCGCGCGACCTCTTCGCGCGTCGCGAGCGTGCCCGTCGGATTGTTCGGATTGGCGAGATAGACGACGCGCGTCTTGTCGGTCACCGCGGCGAGCAGCGCATCGACGTCGGTCGCATAATCCTTGTCGTCGGCCTCGACCGGCACCGCGCCCACGCGGCGCGCAGCGATTTCATAGACCGCGAAGCCGTAGCGCACGTACAGAATCTCGTCGCCGACGCCGGCATAGGTGCCCGCCGCGAGGTGGAGCAATTCGTCCGATCCGTTGCCGCAGATGATCCGTGCCGGATCGAGCCCGAACTTCGCCGCGATCGTTTCGCGCAGCTCCACCGAACCGGGATCGGGATAGCGCGACAGCGCATCGGGCGCCGCCTGCGCCGCGGCGAACGCCGCACGCGCCTTTTCGCCGGTGCCCAGCGGATTCTCGTTCGCCGAAAGCTTGATCAGCGGGCGCCCGTCGGCACCCGCGGATTTGCCAGGAACATAGGGGGCAATGCCGCTGATCCACGGCTTGGGCTGAAGGCTTTGGGTCGCGTCGGTCATGCCGCGCCGTTTAACGGCTATGCTGCGCGAGTCCAGTACGTTGACAGGGTGCGCGCGCCCGCTTAGCCCCGCCGCATCATGGCGAGCCTGCTCCACGATATCCGGCATCACAGCGTGACGATCGCCGCGCCGCTGCCGCTCGACAGCGGCCAGATGCTGAGCTCGGTGACGATCGCCTATCAAAGCTATGGCGCATTGAACGCCGACAAGTCGAACGCGGTGCTGATCTGCCATGCGCTCACCGGCGATCAATATGTCGCGAGCGACCATCCGGCGACGGGCAAGCCCGGCTGGTGGGCGCGCATGGTCGGGCCGGGCAAGCCGATCGACACCGACCGTTTCCACGTCATCTGCGCCAATGTGCTCGGCAGCTGCATGGGGACGAGCGGCCCCGCCTCGCCCGATGCGGCGACCGGCGCGCCGCTCGGTATGGCCTTCCCCGTCATCACGATCACCGACATGGTGCGTGCGCAGGCGATGCTGCTCGACCATCTCGGCATTTCGCGACTTCATGCCGTCGTCGGCGGGTCGATGGGGGGGATGCAGACGCTCGCCTGGGCCGCGACCTACCCCGACCGCCTCGCCTCGGCGCTCGTCATCGCGAGCGCGGCGCGCCATTCAGCGCAGAATATCGCGTTCCACGAGGTCGGGCGGCAGGCGATCATGGCCGACCCCGATTGGCAGGACGGCCAATATTACGGCAGCGCGCGCGCACCCACCAAGGGCCTCGCCGTCGCGCGCATGGCGGCGCATATCACCTATCTGTCCGAAGAGGGACTGACCGAGAAGTTCGGCCGCCGCCTGCAGGCGCGCGACATCAAGAGCTTCGGCTTCGACGCCGATTTCCAGGTCGAATCCTATCTCAGGCATCAGGGGCTGGCCTTCACCGACCGCTTCGACGCCAACGCCTATCTCTATATCACGCGCGCGATGGATTATTTCGACCTCGCCGACCCGCACGACGGGCGGCTTGCGGGCGCGTTCGCGAACGCAAAGGACGTGCGCTTCACGCTCGTCAGCTTCGACACCGACTGGCTCTATCCGACCTCCGAATCGCGGCGCGTCGTGCAGGCGCTGCAAAGCGTCGGCGCCGCGGCAAGCTTCGTCGAATTGTCGGCGCCCTTCGGCCACGACAGCTTCCTCCTCGACGTCCCGGCGCTCGATCGCCTCGTCGCAGGGTCCCTGCGGGCAGGTCTGGCATGAGTGAAACCTATCGCCTGTCCTTCGACCCGTCCGACATGCAGGTCGGCGCGATCCACGCCTTTTTGGCGCAGAGCTATTGGGCCGAAAATATCGCGCTCGCCGTGGTCGAACGCGCGATTTCCGGGTCGCTGTGCGTCGGCATCTTCGCACCGGGCGGCGAGCAGGTCGGCTTTGCCCGCGTCGTCACCGATCGCGCGACCTTCGCCTATCTGGCCGACGTCTATGTGCTCGAGGCGCATCGCGGACACGGTCTCGCCGCGCGCATGGTGACCGCGCTCCACGATCATCCCGACCTGCAGGGACTGCGGCGGTGGATGCTCGCGACCAGCGACGCGCATGGGCTGTATGCCGCGCTCGGCTGGACCCCGGTCGATGACGGCACGCCGTTCATGCAGCGGCATTTCCCCGACGTCTACAGGCAGACCGGACAATGAAGCTGCGCCCCGATCTGGCGATCATCGCCGATGCCGTTCCCCGGGCGTCGCGCGTGCTCGACGTCGGCTGCGGCGACGGCGAATTGATGGCCGCGCTCCAGGGCAAGGGGGTCGATGCGCGCGGGCTGGAGATCGATCCCGACAATGTCACCGCGGCAATCGCGCGCGGCCAGTCGGTCGTGCAGGGCGACGCCAACCGCGACCTGGCCGATTATCCCGACGACGCCTTCGACTATGCGATCCTGTCGCAAACGCTCCAGACGACCGAGCGCCCCGACCGCGTCGTCGACGAATTGCTGCGCATCGCGCCGCGCGCCTTCGTCAGCTTCCCCAATTTTGCGCATTGGCGCGTCCGGCTCGCCTTGCTGTGGAACGGACGGATGCCGGTGACGCGGCTCTTGCCCGTCGCCTGGTACGAGACGCCGAACATCCACCATGTCACGGTCCGCGATTTTCGCGACCTCGTCCGCGCGAAGGGCATCAAGGTCGAGCGCGTCTGGCACCTGTCGGGCGACAGGCCGGCAAGCGACGCCGCCGCAAGCTGGCGCGCCGAACATGCGATCTTCTTGATTTCGCGCTGAATCAGTCGCGCTTCTTCAACCCATTCGCGAGCAGGTCGTTGGCGATCCGCGCGATCTCCGAAATGTCGCTCTCGGTATCCCACAATCCGTAGCGCATCCCCAGAAACACGTTCATCCCGCCGATCGCCCACGCGTGGATCTCGCTGACGTCATCGCGGATTTCACCGCGCGCCGCGCCATTCTCCAGCCGCTGGCGCACGCGCGCGACGGTGGTTTCATAATGGCGGCGATAGCTCGCATAATCGACAAACTCGGCCTCATCGATGATGCGATAAATCTCCTTGTTCGCGCGCACGAAGCCCAGATAGGATTCGAGCCCGATGCGCTCGGCGCTGATCTCGTCGGGCGCCGCCTGGACGATCGGCGTGACATGGTCGCGTAACCGTTCGCTCATATAGCGGACGAGCGCCTGGAAGATTTCCTCTTTCGAATCGAAATAGGTGTAGAAGCTGCCGAGCGCGGTTCCGGCGCGGCGCGTGATCGCGCTGATCGACGCTTCGTGAAATCCGCGCTCGCCGAATTCGATCGCCGCCGCATCGAGCAGTTTGCGCAGCGTCCGCCGCCCGCGCTCGGTACGCGGCGTCTTGTCGCGCGCGTCACCCGCGCTCCGCTCGGTGTCGGCCTGCCCCGTCTCGGTGTGCGGCTGATCCATGACTGCCTTTCCGTCTCCCCCTCCGTCCGGCTTCCCCTGCATCGTGGCATTTCCGCACCACTGGCAAGCAAAAAGCGACGGAGCCATATTCCAAGTTGAAACTTGGTTCATGTTTCACTATTGGATGCGACGCGGCTTGGCAAGCACCAGCCCAAGAAAAGCAAACAGGGTGGCGAGGGGTCACCCGCCACATGGGAGAGTCATATGCGTCCTTTCGCCCGCCCGCTACGTCGTGCCATCCTTGCCACCAGCGCGCTTTCCATGGTCGCCTTCGCCCCCGCCGCATTCGCGCAGGAAGCGGGCGCGACCGACGCCGGCGATAACGAGATCATCGTGACGGCACGCCGCCGCGAAGAATCGCTGCTCGATGTGCCGATTGCGGTTACCGCCTATTCGGGGGCAGCGCTCGAACAGTCGGGCGCGTCCGACATCACCGCCATTTCCGACACGACCCCCAATGTCACTTTGGAAAATTCGCGCGCGACCAACTCGACGCTGACCGCCTTCATCCGCGGCGTTGGCCAACAGGATCCGGTCGGCGGGTTCGAGGCGGGTGTCGGCATCTATCTTGACGATGTGTATCTGAACCGCCCGCAGGCCGCCGTCCTCGATATCTATGATGTCGAACGGATCGAGATTCTACGCGGTCCGCAAGGCACGCTTTATGGCCGCAACACCATTGGCGGGGCGGTCAAATATGTCACCAAGACGCTGCCGCAGGACTTTTCGCTGAAGCTGCGCGCGACTTATGGCACCTATGACCAGGCCGAAGGCGTGATCACCGCCAGCGCGCCCATCGGGGACCTGCTCCGCGTTGGCGGATCGCTTGCGCGGCTGTCGCGCGGCGGATTTGGCAAGAATCTGACCACGGGCCTCGACAATTATAACAAGGATATCTGGGCGGGCCGCGGCACCGTCGAATTCGGCGGCTATGGCGAACCGATCCTGATCCGCATTTCGGGCGACTATACCAAGGACAAGTCGCAGCCGCGCGGTGGCCATCGCCTGATCCGCAGCCTCCGGACCGGCACCCCCGTACTCGACGATGTCTATGATACCCGCGGCGGCCTCGTCACGCCCAAGCAGGATATCGAGGCTTATGGCCTCGCGATGAATGTTTCGGCCGAATTGTCGGACACGATCACGGTGCGCAGCATCAGCGCCTGGCGCAAGGACACCAGTTTCGGCCCCATCGATTTCGACGCGCTGCCGGCCGTGGACGTCGACGTTCCCGGCATCTACAAGAATGAGCAGATCAGCCAGGAATTCCAGCTACTTTACGAAAGCGACCGGCTGAACGGCCTGGTCGGTTTCTACTATCTCGACGCGTCGGCCATCACCAATTTCGACGTGCTGCTCTACACCACGGGCAACCTGCTCGGCTTCCCGCAGTTTTCATCCTACACCGCAGGCACGGTGAAGACCGACACATGGTCTGTGTTCGGTGATTTTACCTACGACATAACCGACCAGCTTTCGATCTCGCTGGGCGGTCGCTACACGTCGGACGTTCGCGATGCGCGCATCTTGAAGCAACGCCGCATTCTCGGGCCCGACCCCCAACTCGGTGGCAATGCGCCCATCGCGCTGGTCACCGATTCCGATTTCAAGGGATCGCGCAAGTTCACCAAATTCACCCCGCGCGCCTCGATTTCGTTCAAGCCGACCGACGATCATCTGATCTACGCGTCCTATTCGAGTGGCTTCAAGGGCGGCGGTTTCGACCCGCGCGGCAACTCCACCGGCGCACTTGATACCGACCGCGACGGCGTGCGCAGCTATCAGGAGATTTTCAATTTCCTGACTTTCGATCCCGAGACGGTGGATAGCTATGAGGTAGGGTACAAGGGTTCGTTGTTCGATCGCCGCCTGCGCCTTGCCATCACCGCCTTCCGAGCCGATTACAAGGATGTGCAAATCCCGGGTTCGGTCGGCGTCGACAATAATGGCGATGGCGTGTTCGAAACCTTCGCCGGGATCACCACCAACGCCTCGAAAGCACGCCTGCAGGGGGTTGAAGTCGAAAGCTCCGCCACGCTGGCGCGCGATTTCGCCGGCGACGGCTCGGCGATCACACTCGCCGGCACACTCGGCTACATCGACGCGAAATATCGGTCGTTCAACACGATCCTTTCCTTCTTCGAAGCCGACGGCACCCCCAATTCGGCCATCGTCGGCGTGCCCACCGATATCGCTAAATACCGCCGCATCCAGAACACGCCGGAATGGACCGCATCGGGCACGCTCGGGGCAGCGTTTCCTGCCATGTCGGGGTTGCTCAACGCGTCGACCACGGTTTCGTATCGCAGCAAGACGACCCAGTTCGAAACGCCCAGCCCCTTCCTCGATCAAAAAGGTTATGCGCTTTGGGATGCCAACCTGGTTTGGACGGCCGAGGATGAGCGCTTCTCGATCGGCCTGCATGCCAAGAACATTCTCGACAAGCAGTACAAGACTTCGGGATATCAGTTCCTGAACGTGAACCCGGTCACCGGACAACCGATACTCTCGGCCGCCCCGCGCCTCGCCAATGGGTCTCCCAACCCCGCTTTCGGCGTCCCCGGCATTGCCCCGTCGCTGGGGCAAGAAGGCGTGGTTACCGCCTTCTACGGCAATCCGCGTCAGGTATTCGTCACCGGCACGGTCAAATTCTGAGCCGATATATGGAAAAAAGGGGGAAAGGGGCGTCGGGTGCGGCGCCCCTTTTTCTATGGGGCGAGCGGCGGCGCGCCGGTCGCGGCGACCATCCGTTCGCCGTCGATGACGATCGGGCACGCCAGCCCGTCGACCGACGCGCCATCGGGCCGGAAACGCATTTCGCGCGCGATCACCTGCGGATCGCCAAACACCCCCGCGATATCGTTGATAGGGCCCGCGGGCACACCCTCGGCCTCCAACGCCAGCGATAGCGGCTGCGCCTCCCAGCCGGCAATTTTGGCCGCGAGCAGCGGGATCAGTTCGCCGCGGTTCGCGAGCCGCGCCGCGTTGGTCGCGAACCGAGCCTCGCCGGCCCAGTCGGGTTCACCTAAAATCGTGCAGAGCCGCTGAAACTGGCCGTCATTGCCGACCGCGATCACCAACTGCCCGTCGGCGGTCGCGAACGCCTGATAGGGCACGACATTGGCGTGGCCATTGCCCATCCGCTTGGGCGGCGTCCCGCTCGCGAGATAATTGGCCGCCTGATTCGCGAGCACCCCGACCTGGCAGTCGAGCAGCGCCATGTCGATGTGCGCGCCGCGCGCCGTGGCGTCACGCCGCCGCAACGCCGCAAGGATCGCGACGGTCGAATACATGCCGGTAAAGATGTCGGCATAGGCGATGCCCGCCTTTTGCGGCGCGCCGTCGGGCTCGCCGGTCAGCGACATCGCGCCGCCCATCGCCTGGATGATGAAATCATATCCCGCGCGGTGCGCATAGGGCCCGGTCTGCCCGAAGCCAGTGATCGAACAGACGATCAGGCGCGGAAAGTCGGCACACAAGCTCGCCGGATCGAGGCCATATTTGGCGAGCCCGCCGACCTTGTAATTTTCGATGACGACATCGGCGTCGGCGATCAGCGCGCGCACCTCAGCCTGCCCCTCGGCGGTCGCTATATCGATCGCGACGCCCATCTTGCCCCGGTTACAGCTGTGATAATAGACGGCGCCGAGATTTTCGCCATCCGTACCGGTGACAAAGGGCGGCCCCCATTCGCGCGTGTCGTCGCCCGCGCCCGGCCGCTCGACCTTCACCACCTCGGCGCCGAGGTCGGCAAGCAACTGCCCGCACCACGGCCCCGCGAGCACCCGCGCCAGTTCGACGACGCGGATGCCCGCCAGCGGTTTTGGGTCAGGCAAAGGCCGAAATGCCGGTGATCGCGCGGCCGAGGATCAGCGCATGGACGTCGTGCGTGCCCTCATAGGTGTTCACCGTCTCGAGGTTCACCGCGTGGCGGATCACATGATAGTCGGCCGAGATGCCGTTGCCGCCGTGCATATCGCGCGCGACGCGCGCGATATCGAGCGCCTTGCCGCAATTGTTGCGCTTGAGCAGGCTGATCGCGTCGGGAATCAGGCGGCCTTCGTCGATCAACCGGCCGACGCGCAACGCGGTCTGGAGCCCCAGCGCGATCTCGGTGAGCATGTTCGCCAGTTTCAGCTGCACGATCTGGTTCGCCGCGAGCGGCCGCCCGAACTGCTTGCGTTCGCCGGTATAATTGCGCGCCGCCTCATAGCAGAATTCGGCCGCGCCCATCGCGCCCCAGCCGATGCCGTAACGCGCGCGGTTGAGGCAGCCGAACGGGCCCTTGAGCCCCGAGACATGCGGCAACAGCGCATCCTCGCCGACTTCGACCGAATCCATGACGATTTCGCCGGTGACCGAGGCGCGCAGGCTCACCTTGCCCTCGATCTTCGGCGCCGACAGGCCCTTCATCCCCTTTTCGAGCACGAAACCGCGAATCGCGCCGTCGTGCGCCTCCGACTTCGCCCACACGACGAAGACGTCGGCGATCGGCGAGTTGGTGATCCACATTTTCGCGCCCTTCAGGCGATAGCCGCCCTCGATCTTTTCGGCGCGGGTGCGCATCCCGCCAGGGTCGCTGCCGGCATCGGGCTCGGTAAGGCCGAAGCAGCCGACGAGTTCGCCCGAGGTCAGCCCGGGCAGATATTTGCGCTTCTGCTCCTCGCTGCCATAGGCGTTGATCGGGTGGATCACGAGCGAGCTTTGCACCGAACAGGCCGAGCGATAGCCCGAATCGATGCGTTCGACTTCGCGCGCGATCAACCCGTAGCTGACATAGTTCAGCCCCGCGCCGCCATATTCGGGATCGATCGTCGCGCCGAGCAGGCCGAGCGCGCCCATTTCGGACATGATCTCGCGGTCGAAGCGCTCGTCGAGAAACGCCGAGGTGACGCGCGGCAACAGCGCATCGGTCGCATAGGACCGCGCGGTATCGCGAACCATCCGCTCCTCTTCGCTGAGCTCGGCGTCGAGCTGGAGGGGATCGAGCGGGTCGAGCGCTTCGATGCGCTGCGGATCGGCGAGGGCCATGGAACGGGCTTTCTCTCTAAACGGCGGGCAGCCCTTTGGAGGATTGCGCGCTATGGGGTCGGATCGGCCGCGTTGCGGGCGATCGCGGCAGCGGGGCTGTCGCGCGGCTCCAATATCGCCGCCGTCTCGATCAGGTCAAGCGCGCGCCGTGCCTCGTGGTAGCGCCGCGCATCGATCACCCATTCGCTCGCGACCTCCGCCCCGGGCATCGCCTCGACCTCGGCGATCGCAAGGTCCGCCTGCCCGGCCGCGAGATAACGCCGGGCGCGATCGAGCCGTTCGGAGGCGCGCGGCGACTGGGTTCCGGCGGCGCGCACCACGAACAATTCACCCAGCTCGCGGCGAAGCCCGGTCCACAGGCTGCCGCTTCCGTCGCCGCCGCGCCCGACAAGCTGCGGCCCCATCGCATCGAGTTCGGCGCGCAGCTGTTCGAGCGTCACCGGATCGCGCGACGTATCGATGATCGTCTTGACGGCATTCGGCTGGTCGTCGCCGAAACGCAGCCGCAGCTGCGCGTCGAGATAGCCCAGTGACAGCCCGCGATCGAGCGCACGGCGCACCGCAAAGGCGACGAGCAACCCCTCGGCGCGCGATGCATTGCCCGACGCCGATTCGGCCTGCAGCGTGATCCGCGACAGACGCTGTTCGAGTTCGGCGACGCGCGCCGCGAGCGCGTTGGCGCCGTCGACCGGCGCGACCATCAGCGGCGGCGCATTCGCCGCGTTTTTTTCGGCAAGCGAATTGCCCGCCCCGGCGGGCGCCGCGACCATTTTCGCCGTCGGTGGTAAATTGCTGCCCGTCAGCCAGCGATTCACAGCCCACCCACCGCCGGCGATACCGATCAGAAGCAGCAGGAAGGCACCGATGGCGATAGCGCGAAACGATAGTCCCCTTTCGGGTACTGCCTCGTCCGCCGACGAGGACGTGTCGATGCTGTCGATTGCCATGTTTTTCTTTCGAACGACCCTATTTTGCACCCTTGTGCCACAAAGCACGCGCTTGTGCCAATATTGCGACATCGTCGGGCTGTTCCGCGATGGCCAGATCGCGCCAGCCGTCGCCCGCCGAAGCCGCCGCCGCCGGGCTGATCGCGACGAGCGACAGGTGCGCGCGCGCATCGCCGACGAGCTGCGAAATTCGCTCGGCGGCGCGCGCCGAATGCGCGAGCAGCACCGCCGGGGCGGCGATGAGCGCATCCCATTCGGCCGGCACCGGGACGGGATCGACGGCATAGCTGGGCAGCGCCGTAATCGCCGCCCCCCGTGCGTCGAATTCCGACCGGTCGCGGCCGCAAAGCCACAGAATATTGCGGATATTTTCTGACGTCATATCGTCAAGAAGCCGCTGTGCACCCGCTGATCCGGTCATCGCCACCGTCAGCCCCGCGGCCTCGGCCGCGCGCGCGGTCGCTGCACCGACGGCATAGACAGGCAGCGCCGCCAGCTCGGACAGCCGCCGCCCCGCCAGCCTTGCGGCAAAGGCGCTGGTCAGCAGCAGCGCGTCGAAATCGCCGCGAGCCGGCGGGCGCCAATCGATCGCGTGCGCGGCAAAAAGCGGCATCGCACGGGCATCGAACCCTATCGCCCTCGCCCGCTCCACCGTCGCTGCGTTGCCCGGCTCGGGCCGCGTCACGATCAGCGGCAGGCCGTCGGTCATGCCGCGAACAGCCGCCGGACGCTGTCGGGTGCTTCATCGAGCAACCGGTGTGCCAAGGCCGGCGCGGCCGCATCATCGGTGACGATGACATATCCCGCCGCATGATCGGCGCCATCTTCGGAGAAAATCTCGGCATCGAGGCGCAGCGCGCCGTCATCCTGCCAGTGCGCATGCGCCGCGACGGGCGAGCGGCAGTCACCGCCGAGCGCCGCCAGAAACGCGCGCTCGGCCGCCACGGCAAGATGCGTCGGCGCGTGATCGATCGCGGCGATCAGCGCGCGCGTCGCCGCGTCGTCGTCGCGGCATTCAATCCCGATCGCGCCCTGCGACGCCGCGGGAAGCAGCAGGCTCGTTTCCTGCACCGTGCCGATATCGTGCATTCCCAGCCGCTCGAGCCCCGCCGCCGCGAGCAAGGTCGCGTCGGCATCGCCCGCCGCAATCTTCGCGAGCCGCGTCGCGACATTGCCGCGCAGCAGCACCGTTTCGAGGTCGGGGCGGATCCGCTTAACCTGCGCGGCGCGCCGTGGACTGCTCGTCCCAAGCCGCGCGCCCCGTGGCAGGTCGGCGATCGTCGCCGCCTCCAGTCCCTGACGCACCACCAGCCGGTCGCGCGGGTCGGCACGCTCGAGCATCGCGCCGAGGAAAAAGCGCGCGTCGCGGATCGTTTCGACGTCCTTCAGCGAATGGACCGCGATATCGATCGTCCCGGCATCGAGCGCCGCATCGAGCTCGCGCGTCCACAGCGCCTTGCCGCCCACTTCGGCGAGCGCGCGGTCCTGGATCTTGTCGCCAGTCGCGGTCATCGGCACGATTTCGAGCGCCGCCATATCGATGCCATGGCTGGCAATCAGCGCCGCAGCCGCCATATGGGCTTGGGCCATCGCAAGCGGCGACGCGCGCGTGCCGATACGCAGCGGGTTTTCGGGGGTCGGAAGTCTATTCATCGTCCCGCTGCTAGCGCGGCTTGCCCTGCCGATAAAGGGGCGGGTAAAGGAACGCGCAACAATATGACCCTGATCCTCGGCCTTGAATCGAGCTGCGACGAAACCGCGGCAGCGCTCGTCGACAGCGAGCGGCGCATTTTGGCGCATCGCGTCGCGGGGCAAGAGGCCGAGCATAGCCCCTATGGCGGCGTCGTTCCCGAGATCGCGGCGCGCGCGCATGTCGACCGGCTCGCGCCGATTGTCGAAGGCGTGCTGGCCGACGCGGGTGTGTCGCTCGCCGATGTCGATGCGATCGCCGCGACCGCCGGGCCGGGGCTGATCGGCGGCGTGATGGTCGGGCTCGTCACCGGCAAGGCGCTCGCGCACGCCGCGGGCAAGCCGCTGATCGCGGTGAACCATCTCGAAGGCCACGCACTCAGCCCGCGCCTCGTCGAATCCGGCCTCGCCTTTCCTTATCTGCTGCTGCTCGTCTCGGGCGGCCATTGCCAGCTGCTGCTGGTGAAGGGCGTCGGCGATTACCGCCGCCTCGCGACGACGATCGACGACGCCTCGGGCGAAGCCTTCGACAAGACCGCGAAGCTGCTCGGGCTCGGCTATCCCGGCGGCCCCGCGGTCGAGCGCATCGCGAAGGACGGCAATCCGCATGCGGTGCCGCTGCCGCGCCCGCTTGTCGGCAGCGCCGAACCGCATTTCTCCTTTGCCGGGCTCAAGAGCGCCGTCGCGCGGGCGGCCGCATCGGGCACGCACAGCATCCCCGACCTCGCGGCCTCGTTCCAGCAGGCGGTCGTCGACTGCCTCGTCGACCGCAGCCGCATCGCGCTCGCCGCCTGCCCCGATGCGACCGCTTTCGTCGTCGCGGGCGGGGTCGCCGCCAATGGCGCGATTCGCGGCGCGCTGACCGATCTCGCGGCGCGCTTCGACAAGCCCTTCGTCGCGCCGCCGCTTTGGCTCTGCACCGACAATGGCGCGATGATCGCCTGGGCGGGCGCCGAGCGTTTCGCGGTCGGCCTCACCGATCCGCTCGACACCGCCGCGCGCCCCCGCTGGCCGCTCGATCCCGAGGCCGAAGCCGTGCGCGGCGCCGGAGTGAAAGCATGACGTCATATTCCAAGTTCGGCGTGATCGGCGGCGGCGCATGGGGCACCGCGCTGGCGCAGCTTCTCGCCGCCGATGGCGCGCCCGTCCGTCTGTGGGCACGCGAGGAGGAGGTCGTCGCGGCGATCAACGCCGAGCACCGCAATCCGGTTTTCCTTCCCGGCGCCGCGCTCTCGCCCTCGCTGACCGCGAGCGGTGCGCTTGCCGACATGGCCGATCTCGACGCGCTGCTCGTCGTCGTCCCCGTGCCTTTCCTGCGCGCGGTGCTCGCTGAACTTCCGCCGGGCGACGCGCCGCTGATCTTCTGCAGCAAGGGCATGGAGGCGGGCAGCTTCGCCTTTCCGATCGATATGGCGCGCGATCTCGCGCCGTCGCGGCCGCACGCCGTGCTCTCCGGCCCGACCTTCGCGCACGAAGTCGCCGCGGGTCTGCCGACCGCGATCACCCTCGCCGCGACCGATGCAGGCATCGCCGCCGATATCGCGCAGGCGCTCGCGCGACCGCATTTTCGCCCCTATGTGTCGACCGACGTCATCGGCGCCGAGATCGGCGGCGCGGTCAAGAATATCCTCGCGATCGCCTGCGGTATCGTCGACGGCGCCGGGCTCGGGCTCAACGCGCGCGCCGCACTCATCAGCCGCGGTTTTGCCGAAATGACACGCTTCGGGCTGGCCCGCGGCGCGCAGGCCGAAACGCTCGCCGGCCTCGCCGGCCTCGGCGACCTCGTCCTCACCTGCACCTCGTCGAACTCGCGCAACTTCGCGCTCGGCCAAGGGCTCGGACGCGGCGAGGCGGCCGAGATACTGATGGCCGACCGCCGCACCGTCGCCGAGGGCGCGTTCAGCGCGCCCGTGGTCGCCGCCGCGGCGCGCGCCGACGGCATCGACATGCCGATCACCGACACCGTGGCGCGCCTCGTTGCCGGCGAAACGCGCGTAACCGACGCCATTCAGGCCTTGCTCAGCCGCCCGCTGCGACCCGAAGGGCGATGAATATCTTCGTACAATTGCCTGCAATCCCCGGCCGCGCTAGACTGACGGTCAGGGCAAAGCAGAAGGGGCGGAAGGCTTGAGCCAGACGGACAGCGCAGCCGCGCCCTCTTCACCCCCCGGCACGCCCCCGGGCGATGCCGACACCGCCGCGCTCGCCAAGGGCGGACGCACCAATTTCTTCGGCTTCATCCTGCGCCTCGTTGCGCGCCTGCCCTTCCTCTATGTCGCGGGCCGCTGGTACGGGCCCGAGGCGGTCGGGCGTTTCGCCTTCGCCGTGCTCGTCATCGAGCTCGTCGCGCAGCTCGCGACATTGGGCCTCAAGCGCGGCCTCGCCGAACAGCTCAGCGCCCCCGGGGCGGACCAGCGCACCGTCGTATGGGACGGGATGTTCGTCGCCTTCATCGCGTCGGCCGCCGGCTCGCTGCTGCTCGCGCTGTTCCCGCAGCTGATGTTCCCGTCGGGCGGCATCGACAGCGCCGATCGCTGGATGGCTTTGCTCGTCTTCGCGATCGCAGGCACCGATATCGCGCTCGCCGCCTGCGCGTATAAATTCGACGTCGGCGCCACCGTTCGCGCGCGCGCGGTGGTCGAGCCGTGGGTGATCAGCATCGCCGCCGCGGGGTTCTTCTTCGTCTCGAAGCGCGACGGGCTGATGCTCTCTTATGCCGCCGCGATGCTCGGCGCCTTCCTCACCGCACTGATCCCGATGCTGCGCCATTATGGCGGGCCGCGCGGGTGGCAACCGCATCCCGCGCACCTGATCGCAGTTGCGCGGCGCAACGCGCCGCTCGCCGCCGCCGACGCGATCGAATGGGGCACGCGGCGCCTCGACCTGTTCATTCTCGGCCAGTTCACCTCGCCGACGATCTACGGCATCTATTATATGGCGCAGCAGGTCGCCTCGCTGCCGCAGAAGCTCAAGACCAGCTTCGAGCCGATCCTTGGCCCCGTCATCACGCGCAACCTCGCCGAAAAGCGGCTTGCTGCCGTGGCGGCACAGGTCAGCCAGGTCGGTTTCTGGATCATTGCCGCGCAGGCCGGCGTCGCGCTCGCGCTCGGCATTCCGGGCGAGGCGGTGATGGGGCTCGTCGGCCCCGAATTCGTCAGCGGCACCGCCGCGCTCGCCTTCCTGCTCGCCGCCGAGGTCGTCGCCGCGACCGCGGTCGTCAGCGAGGCGGCGCTCGTTTATGTCGCGCGCCACCGCAACCTGCTGATCAGCATCGCAACGCTCGCCTTGCAGGCGGGGCTCAGCGTCGCGCTGATCCTGATCGCCAAATCGATGGGGCTGCCGCCGATCTACTACGCCGGCGCCGTTGCGCTCGCGCTGATGCTCGCGCTCGGATTCGCGTCGCTGGTGAAGGCGCGGCTGCTAGCGCGCATCCTCGGCGCGCCAGTGAACAGCCTGCGCTGGGCGCTCGTCTGGGCGACCGCGGGCGCGACCATCCTCGGCTATGGCGCGACGCAGCTTCCCGAATGGGCCGAGCTCTTGATCGGCGTGCCCTTCATCCTCGGTGTTTACGGCTGGCTGATCTGGACGCGCGGCTTCGGACCGGCGGACCGCGAACTGTTCAGGAAACATCCCGACCCCGCCGCGGCGCCCGCCGGCTGATCCTTAATCGACCGCTTTCTGCGCCGCGTCGCCGACATTCTCGGCGGCATCGCCGACCTTTTGCGCCGCGTCGCTGACCGCGCCGCTCTGCGCCTTGTCGTTAGCGAGGAACTGGAAGGCGAAAAAGGCCGCGACCAGAATCGCGACGAGGAAAATCAATCCCATCCCGAACCCGCCGCGACGGCGCGGTTCGCGGTCGATAACCGTGGTGGTGTGCGTCGTCCCGTCGGGATCGCGCGTCTCGTGAATTTCGTCGGCCATAAGAGTCTCTCCCATGCTGTCTGGCGCATAGGACGCTTCGCGGCCGACGAAGGTTCCTAGCCCAGCCGTTCGGCGATCTTCGCCTTGAGGTCGGTCTGCGCGCGCGGACCGACCTGCGCGATGATTTCGCGCGCGCACACGGCGCCCATCGTCAGGCAATCGGCAATCGGACGGCCCTGCGCCTGACCCGAGAGGAAACCCGCGGCGAACAGGTCGCCCGCGCCGGTGGTATCGACGACCGTATCGATCGGCTCGGCGCCGACTTCGGTGCGCGTGCCGCCGGTCAGCGCGATCGCGCCGTGCGAGCCGCGCGTGACGACGAGCAGCGGCACCTGCGCCGCGACGCTCGCAACGGCGGCTTCGAAATCGTCGGTTTCGGCTAGCGCGCAAATCTCGACCTCGTTCGCGAAAAGGATGTCGAACAGCCCCTCGGCGATCAGCTTGCGGAAATCGGCGCCGTGGCGGTCGATGATGAACGCGTCGGACAGCGTGAAGGCGACCTTGCGTCCCGCCGCGCGCGACACATCGATCGCGCGCCGCATCGCCGCGCGCGACAGCTCGGGATCCCACAAATAACCTTCGAGATAGAGGATCTCCGATGCAGCGATCCATTCCTCGTCGATCATCGACTGTTCGAGCAGATGGCTCGCACCGAGGAAGGTGTTCATCGTGCGCTGGCCGTCGGGGGTGACGAGGATCAGGCAGCGCGCGGTCGGCGCGCCTTCGCTGAGCGGCGGGGTTTCATAAGCGACGCCGAGCGCGCGCAGGTCGTGCGTGAAAACATGGCCGAGCTGGTCGTCGGCGACCTGGCCGATAAAGCTGCAACGCTGGCCGAGCGCGGCCATCCCGGCCAATGTATTGGCCGCCGAACCGCCCGACATTTCGATCGCGGGCCCCATCGCGGCATAGAGGCGTTCTGCCTCTTCGGCGTCGATCAGCCGCATCGACCCCTTGGTCAGACCTTCGGCGATGATCAGCGCATCGTCGGCGCGGGCGATGACGTCGACGATGGCATTGCCGATGGCGACAACGTCGAAACGGGCGGTGGAGGCCATGAAATATCCTGTGATGCGTGGAAAAAGCTGCCGCGCGCCTTAGGCGGCGGGGCCCGCCAAGGCAAGCATAACGCTTGACCCGCGCGCGCCCGCCCACCATCCCTGCGCCCATGGCCCGCGCCGTTCACGCCTTCCTGCTCGCGCTCAGGGACTTGCCGCAGCCCCGCGTGATGCGCGTGCTGGCGCAAAGCCTCGCGCTCACGCTCCTGCTGCTCGCCGTCGCGGGCGCCGCGATCTTTTTCGCGGCGCGCTGGGCGCTGACGCACTGGAAATGGCTCGACGAAGCGCAGCTCGATATGGCCGGAATATTGATCGTTTTGGTCATCATTGCGGGAAGCTGGCTGCTCTTCCGCGCCGTCGCGATCGTCGTCGTCGGCCTCTTCGCCGACGGCATCGTCGCCGATGTCGAGGGCCGCCATTATCCCGCCGCCGCAAGCCAAGCCGTCGATGTCGGCTGGCGCCAGAATATCGGCCTCGCGCTCGCTTCGCTGGTGCGGCTGATCGGCGGCAATCTGCTCGCGCTGCCGGTCTACATCCTGCTGCTCGTCACCGGGATCGGAACCCCGATCTTCGCGCTGCTCGTCAACGCATTGCTGCTCGGCCGCGATCTCGAGGCGATGGTACTCGCGCGCCATCCGGACCGTCCACGGCTCGACCGGCCGGCGCGTTGGTCGCTCGGGCTGCTGTCCGCCGCAAGCTTCGTGGTGCCTGTCGCCAATCTGTTGGCGCCGATATTGAGCGCGGCTATGGCCGTGCACATGCTGCATCTGCGCAATGGGGACCAGAAAAGATGATCGAAAACCGCCGCCTGGCCGCCATCGCCGGCCTTGCCCTGACGCTCGGTGCGTGCGCGGGCCCCGCGATTCCTCGCCCGTCGACTCCCCCTCCAGCCGCGCAGCAACCGACGACGGTCGTTAAGCCCGTGCAGAATAATGCGCTGATCGGCAACAGCGCCGACGCGATCGGCCGGATGTTCGGCAAGCCGCAGCTCGATATCACCGAAGGCGCCGGCCGCAAGCTGCAGTTCGCCGGGTCGAACTGCATCCTCGATGTCTATTTCTACGCCCCGCGCGCGGGCGCGAATCCAGTTGCGACGCATGTCGACGCGCGCACGCCCGATGGTCGCAATGCCGAAGTCAACAGCTGCGCCCAGTCGCTCCAACGCTGATATGACGTCAGGACGCCAGTTCGGCGAGCGCCCATAAAGCCGCGTCGACAACCATCGGCGATTCATCCTTCGCCAGCCGTTCGAGCACGGGCACAAACCGCACATCGCCGCTGTTCCCCGCGGCGATCGCGGCATTGCGCACCATCCGCCCGCGCCCGATCCGCTTGATCGGCGACCCCGCGAAGACCTGACGGAAATCGGCATCGTCGAGCACGAGCAGGTCGGAAAGCGAAGGCGCCGCCAGTTCGGCGCGCGGCAGGAAGGCGCGATGGGCGTGCGCGGTTTCGGCAAATTTGTTCCACGGACACGCCGCCAGACAATCGTCGCAGCCATAGATGCGGTTGCCGATCCCGCGCCGCAGCGCGAGGGGAATCGGCCCATTATGCTCGATCGTCAGATACGAGATGCACCGCCGCGCATCGAGCCGGTACGGCGCCGGAAAGGCCTGCGTCGGGCACACGTCCTGGCACGCCGAACAACTGCCGCAGCTATCGCGCCCGGGCTTCGAGGGCGCCAGCTCCAACGTCGTGTAGATCGCGCCAAGGAACAGCCAGCTGCCATGATCGCGGCTGACGAGGTTGGTGTGCTTGCCCTGCCAGCCGAGCCCCGCCGCCGCCGACAGCGGCTTTTCCATCACCGGCGCGGTGTCGACGAACACTTTGACCTCGGCGTCCTCCACCTCGGCGACGAGCCAGCGCACGACCGCCTTCAGCGCTTTCTTGACGACGTCATGATAGTCGCCGCCCTGCGCATAGACCGAAATGCGCCCGCGACCCGGATGATCGGCGAGCGCCAGCGGGTCGAGCGCCGGGGCATAGCTCATGCCGAGCGCGATCACCGACCGGACCTCGGGCCACAGCCCCTTGGGCGATCCGCGCTGTTCGGCGCGGCTTTCCATCCAGATCATGTCGCCGTGGCGCCCCTCGGCCAGCCATTGGTCGAGCCGCGCCGCGGTCTCAGGCGCCGCGTCGGCATGCGCGATCCCGAACGCCGCGAAACCATGCGCGCGCGCGACGGCTTCGAGCCGTTCTTCGAGGGGGGGCGTTTCCAGAGGCAAGGCTTCGGCAACCATTGCCGCTCTATACGCGAGCGGCCTCGCCGTGCCATAGTTTGGTGAGCCAAGATTGGGGACCCGGGTTTGAGCGATTTCAGCGTCGAGGCGAATGGCCTCACCAAATATTTCGGCGATTACAAAGCGGTCGACCATGTCAGCCTCAAAGTGCCGACGGGCAGCATCTATGGCGTGCTCGGTCCCAATGGCGCGGGCAAGACGACCAGCCTGCGCATGACGCTGGGCATCATCGACCCCGACGAAGGGACAAGCCGCCTGTTTGGCGGGCAGCGGCCGCAGTCGGTGCGCCACCGCATCGGCTATCTTCCCGAAGAACGCGGACTGTATCCGGGCATGAAGGCGCGCGAGGCGATCGCCTTCATGGGCGCGCTGCGCGGGCTCGACTGGTCCGAGGGGCGCCGCCGCGCCGCGGGATTCATGACCGAACTCGGGCTCGAACGCGTGATCGACGAAAAGATCCGCAAGATGTCGAAGGGCATGGCGCAGATGATCCAGCTGATCGGATCGATCGTCCACGCGCCCGACCTGATCGTCCTCGACGAGCCCTTCTCGGGGCTCGATCCCGTCAATCAGGAGCGGCTCGAAATGCTCGTGCGGCGCGAGCGCGACCGCGGCGCGACGATTCTTTTCTCGACGCATGTCATGGCGCACGCCGAACGCCTCTGCGACCGCATCGCGATCATCGCGCGATCGGCACGCCGGTTCGAGGGCACGGTCGACGAGGCGCGCGCGCTGCTGCCGATGCAGGTGCGCTACACGCCGCGAACCGCGGGCGATCCCGCCGCCGTCGCAGCAAACCTTCCCGCCGGAGCCGAACTCCGCGGCGACGCCTGGCATTTCGCGATACAGGACGCCGATGTCGAGCCGTTGCTCGCGCGCATCACCGCGAGCGGTCATGGCGTCACCGGCCTGTCGATCAGCCGCCCCGCACTCCACGACGCCTTTGTCCATATCGTCCGCCAGGTCGACGCGGGGTTCGACGCCGACGCGACCGAGGATGCCATAGAGGAGGCCAGCGCATGACCCCCTTCATCCGCAGCCTGTTCGTCGTTGCGCGGCGCGACTTTCTCGCGATCGTCGCGACCCCGACCTTCCTCCTCTTCCTGCTTGCCCCCTTGTTCATGGTCGCGATGGGGCTCGCCGGCGGCGTCGGGGCATCGCAGCTTGCCGACAGCGCGCGCGGCGCCGGCCGCATCGTCGTCGTCGCCGATCCGGCAGATATCGAGGCACTTCGGGCCTCCGATCAGCGTCTCCGGACTGGAATGACCCGCGAACCCGCACCGCTCGATATCCGCATCGCCAGCCCCGCCAACGTAGATCCCGTTGCGATCGCCCGCGAAAAGGGCAGCGACACCTATGCGGTGATGAGCGGCCCCCTCACCGCGCCGCGCATCGTCGAGCGCGAAAAGGGGAGCAGCGCGGGCCGCTATCTCGCGCTGCTTGCGGGCGATGTGCAGCGCGCGCGCGCCGCCGGGCCGATGCCATCCATCACCCCCGATTTCGAAGCGCTGTCGAGCGGCGGCACCAGCATCGCGGTGCAACAGTCGCTCGGTTTCGGCGCGGTCTTCATCATCTTCCTCCTGACCTTGCTGCTGGCGGGCCAGACGGTAAGCTCGCTCGCCGAGGAAAAGGGCAACAAGGTCATCGAGATTCTCGCCGCCGCGGTGCCGCTCGAAAGCGTCTTTCTCGGCAAGCTGCTCGGCATGCTCGGCGTCGCCGTGCTCTTTATCGCCTTCTGGATGATCGTCGCGCTGGGCGGCGGGCTGGTCGCCGCGACGCAGGTCGATCCCGCCGCGATCGCCGCCGCGGGCAAGGCGGGCAAGGCGGCCGCCACGCTGGCATCGATGCCCGCGACGGGCTGGCCCTTCTTCCTCAGCATCGGCTTTGCCTATTTCATCCTGTCCTTCCTCCTGCTCGGCGCGGTCTTCCTCGGCGTCGGCGCGCAGGCGGGATCGGTGCGTGAAATCCAGATGCTCAGCCTGCCGATCACCATCTTTCAGGTCGGCATGTTCAGCCTGTCGGCCGGCGCCGCGAGCGCGCCGGGCAGCGGCCTCGCGCATTTCGCGCAGATCTTCCCCTTCTCCTCGCCGCTCGCGATGGCGGCGCGCGCCGCAACCGACGATGCCAGGGCGGTGCATTTGCTCGCGCTCGGCTGGCAGGCGATCTGGGTCGCACTCGTCATCTTCCTGTCGGTGCGCCTGTTCCGGTCGGGCGTGCTCAGCGGCGGCAGCGGCTGGAAATTCTGGCGCCGCGGTGCGGCGGCTGCCGCGATAGCTACGGCAGCAGCAGCCGAGCGTCATTGACAAAGCTGTTAGCAGTGGCATTCTGCAACTGATTTCGCCGACGGCGGCAAGCGTCGCGGCGAGTCCCTTGCAACGAGAGGAGGCCCCCCCGATGGCGACTGCAGCGAAGCCCCAGCCTGTCACGCATGCCTATGACATGAGCCCCGCCGCCATCTATTCGGAGGATCGCTGGCAGGAGCCCTTCGCCGAGCTCCGCAAACTGGGCGGCATCGTGAAGTGCGAGGACAGCGTCCACGGGCCCTATTGGAATATCGCGAGCCACCAGGCGATCCAGCATGTCGAGGCGCTGCCCGACATTTACAGCTCGTCGTGGGAATATGGCGGGATCACGATCCTCGAACGCGACGAGGACGAGGATTTCCGCCTGCCGATGTTCATCGCAATGGACCGGCCGCAGCACACCGACCAGCGCCGCACCGTCGCTCCCGCCTTCACCCCCGCCGAAATGACGCGCCTTTCCGAAGACATAAGGAATCGCACCGGCGAAGTTCTCGATGGCCTGCCGTGGGGCGAGACCTTCGACTGGGTCGACCGTGTGTCGATGGAACTGACGACGCAGATGCTCGCGATCCTGTTCGATTTCCCGTGGGAAGATCGCCGCAAATTGAGCGAATGGTCGGACTGGATGGGCGACGTCGAACTCGCGCAGAAACCCGAGCTCAAGGAACAGCGCCGCGCGGTGCTCGAGGAAGCCTTCGTCTATTTTCAGAAACTGTGGATGGAAAAGCTCGACCAGCCGCCGACCCCCGACCTGCTCTCGATGATGCTGCACAGCGAAGCGATGAGCCACATGGACAAATATGAGTTCATCGGGAACCTCGTTCTCCTGATCGTCGGCGGCAACGACACGACGCGGAACACGATGTCGGGGCTCGCCTATGGCCTCGACCAATATCCCGAGCAGCGCGCGAAGCTCGAGGCCGATCCGGCGCTGATCCCGAATGCGGTCAGCGAGATCATCCGCTGGCAGACCCCGCTCGCGCATATGCGCCGCACCGCGCTCGCCGATGCCGAGCTGTTCGGGCACAAGATCGCCAAGGGCGACAAGCTGATCCTTTGGTATCTGTCGGCGAACCGCGACGAGAGCGTGTTCAGCGACGCCGACGACATCGATCTGGCGCGCGAAAATGCCCGCCGGCACCTGTCGTTCGGTTATGGCGTCCATCGCTGCGTCGGCGCACGCCTCGCCGAACTGCAGCTGCGCATTCTGCTCGAGGAAATGGCGGCGCGGCGGATGCGCGTGACCGTCACGGGCACCCCCGAGCGCGTCCACGCCTGTTTCGTCCACGGTTTCCGCACGCTGCCCGTCAAGATCGAGAAATATTGACGCACTCTTGTAACCCTTCGGCCGTGGCGCACGTATCGAGGATATGATCGAACGTCGTCATCTTCTCGGCGGACTCGCGCTCGGCGGCGCCATCATCGGCGCACCGATGCTCTTCGCCAAATCGTCGCGTCCGAAAGCGCAGCCCGGCTGGCAGCTTTCGGATGCCGAATGGAAAAAGCGCCTGTCGCCGCTGCAATATCGCGTGCTCCGCGAAGCGGCGACCGAACGCCCCTTTACCAGCCCGCTCGACAAGGAAAAGCGCACCGGCATCTTCGACTGCGCCGGCTGCGCGCTCCCGCTCTATTCGAGCAGGAACAAGTTCGACAGCGGCACCGGCTGGCCGAGCTTCTGGGCGCCGCTGAAGGGCGGCATCGGCACCGCGACCGATCGCGAACTCGGCTATGCGCGCACCGAAGTGCATTGCAGACGCTGCGGCGGGCATCTCGGCCACGTCTTCAACGACGGGCCGAAACCGACGGGCAAGCGTTATTGCATGAACGGCGCGGCGCTGACCTTCCGCCCCGCCTGACGCCCTTAAGGGTCAGGACCTAGTCGGGCTTCACCCGCCACACCGACAGCCCGGCGCGCGACACGATCGGCACCGCTTCGAGCCACGCCGGCGGCGTTCCGGCGTAAAGCTGCGCCGCGAGCGCATCCTTCCGCGCGCGGCGATATTTGGAGAGGTCGTTGGCGGTCCGGCAAAATATGATCAGCGTCGCCGCCTGCTTGCGGACGAGCGCCTCGGCGTGCCCGGGGTCGCCGGCGAAGACGCGGATCGAGTCCGCCATCGCCTCCTTGTTGCGATGATGCGGCGTCGCGACCAGGCTGTGGCGCGTCCAGAAAATCACCGGCGCGCCCAGATCGATCGGGGTCAGGATCGTCGTCGCCGGCAGACGGTTCAGGTCGGCGATCGCCGCAGGATCGAGGCAGTCCTCCTGGTAAGGGTTGGCCGCGGCGACCGCTTCGACGGCCTTGTCCTCTTCGGCGTTCAGCGACGGGACCACCAGGCCGAGCACGGCGGCCACCGCTAGGCTGCCGAGCAGCGGCAGCGTCAGCGCGGCGGCAGCCGACGCAAGGATGCGCGGCAAGATCGAAGGAATCGTCCGCGCCCACGCCCAGGCGCGCAGGCCGAGCCAGGCGCAGCCGGGCAAGGCAAAGACATGCGCGGTCGAAACGCTGCGCAGGACGAACACCGACAAGGCGGCCGCCCCGATCAGTGCGACGATGATCGTCGCCCAGTTCCTGCGGTCGACGGCCAACGAGCAGCTCCGCCACGCAAGCAACGACCCGGCGAGACCGATCAGCGACGGTATAAGCACGTGGATCGCAGTGAACGGCTTCGATACCCACAAGGGCTGGCCTTCGAGGACATTCCGATACCAATATTTCACGACGATCGGATCGAGCGTAGCAAAGGGGCCCTTCGCGCATTGCGGTTCGGTCAACACCAACGCGCCCGCCGCCGACACGCCCGCCAGACCAAGCAGCAGGAAACGCGCCCGCTGGTCCGGGTTGGCCCGGGCAGCCGCGAAAATTATCGCGGCGGCAGCCGCGAACGCCGCCATATAGGGCGCCGAAAGCGAATCGCACCAGCTGCCGAGCAGCCCCGCGGGACCGCGCGTCGCGAACTGGAGCAGCAACGCGCCGCCCGCGAGTGCGCCCATATAACCGCAAAGCCGCGCGCGATCCGCGGCGCGTCCGTGCAGCGCCCAGCGCAGCGCGGCAAGCCCGGCGAACAGCGCGACGATCGGCAATCCTTCGATCGACACCGCGAGCAGCGCCGCGGCGAACAAGCCGCCGAGCAGGCCCGCCTGCCAGCTTGCCGGCCGCAGCGCCTGCGCCATGATCAACATCGCGAGGAATATCTGCCAGCCGTGATGATCGACCCGAAGCGGTCGGAACTGCACCAATATATAACCCGACATGATCAGGAAGAGCGGCACGACATAGGCGATCCGCCGGTCGGAGAGGTTCCGGTATCCGAGCGCGCAGGCGACGCTGAGCGCCGCGCCGAGCAGCGGCGGCCACAGGGTCATCACGATTCGTTCGGCCATCGCCTGCCCGAACAGCGGTTTCAGCAGCAAGATGCCCGCCGCGAGCGGCGCATCGACGATACGCGACCAGTGCATCAGCACCCCGCCGCCCGCCGGATTGACGCGATATTGCGAAAGGTCCCACCAGCCCTGCCCCGCGAGGAGGTCGCGAACCTGCGCCATGCGCATCGCGTCGTCGGTGTCCGACAGATCGAGCGCGCCGATCGCCTGCCATTTCGCGATGATCGCGACCAGGCTCATCAACCCCCAGATAATCAGCGCGATGCGGGCCGGGGTGAACCACGGGCTCAACACGATGCCGCCCGATTCGGGTGCGCGAACCGATGGCTCCGCGCCCGCGGGAAGCGCGGACGCGTCGCTCATGCCGCCGCCGTCCGGAACACGATATGGCGGCGCAGCAAATAGGTCGTCTGGAAGCTGACGACGATCGCCGCGAGCTTTGCGAGGCGCGGATCGAGGCCGAGCGCGCTGCCCCCGCCGACGATCGCGGTCGTGACCGCAAGACCGACGAGCGCCGACCCGACGAAAAGCAGTTTCTGGCGATGGCGCTCACCCGTGCCGCGCGCCGCGGCGCCGTCGGCAAAGACGAGCCGGCTCGACACCAGCCAGTGCACGAGAATCCCGGCGCAATAGCCGGTCGCCGACGCCGTTACGGGCGACAGCCCGGCGTCGAGCAGCAGCAGGAAGAGCCCCGCGTCGCTGCCCAGCGCGAGCACGCTTGCGAGCAGATAGTTCAGCCAGCGAATCTCGCCGCGCCGCACCGATGCGATCAATCTGGTCACGGGCAACATGACGCCGATCCCCCCGGCCAAGCCCTCAGGCGGCCTTTGCCACACGCGAGGGAACCTCGCGGACCGACGCGAGCGCGGCCTGCTCGCCTTCGGTGCCGCTCTCATGATATTCGGCGTCTTCGTTGACGCCCCAGATATCATAGAGTTTTTCGCCGGCGACGATGTTGCGCACCGTCAGCATCGCGGTCATCATCGCATGATCCTGGTTGTTATAACGGTGCATGCCGTTACGCCCGACCATGTGCAGCGTCGGATAACGCGCCTCAAGCTCGCTGCGCATCGTTTCGACATGCGCGGCATAATCATCGTCGTAAACTGGATAGGCCTTTTCCTGCCGCACGACGGCGCCGCCGACAACATCTTCGGGATCACAAAGGCCCAGGATTTCCATTTCCTTCGTCGCCAGCGCGACCAGCTTTTCATCGCTCGCCGCCCAGAGCCCGTCGCCTTCGAAACAGAAATATTCGAGCCCGACGCACGCGAGTTCGGGGTCGGGCACCATTTCGGGCGACCAGCTGCGGAAATTCTGCACCCGCCCGACCTGCACCTTGCTGTCGTGGATATAGATCCAGTTGTCGGGGAACAGATCCTCGGAGCGAATCTTGAGCGCGACGGTCAGAAAGTCGCGATATTTTAGGTTCGGCGCGGCGCTGAGCGCGCACGCTGGCAGCGGATGGATACGCGCCGCGAGCTCGCGCATCGGCGCCGAGCTGATGACATGCGCGGCATCGATCACGACATCGCCGTCGGGGCCCGTCGCGGTCATCCGCCAGCGGCCCGTCTTCTGATCCTGCGTCAGCTGCTTGAAGCTGTGGCCCATCAGCACATGGTTGCCGCCCGCGACGACCTTGTCGCGTGCCGCGTCCCACATCATGCCGGGGCCGAGCCGCGGATAACGAAAGGTTTCGAGCAAAGTCTTGGTCGCCATGCCATCATTGGGCTTCTTGTTGAGCCCGAGGCTGCGCTTCAGCCCGTCGATCACCGCGCCGCCGAGGCTAAGCCCCTTGATGCGCTGCGCCGCCCAGTCGGCCGACATTTCGTCGCACGGCATGCCCCACACCTTCTCGGTATAGGTTTTGAAAAAGATCGAATAAAGCTTCCGCCCGAACTGGTTGATCGTCCAGTCCTCGAAGCTGCGGACATTCTTGTTCGGCAGCAGCTTCGCCTGCGCATAGCTGATCATGCACAGCGTCGAACGCACCACGCCAAGGTTCCACAGCGCCTCGAACGCGCGCAGCGGATAGGAATAGAATTTGCCCTCATAATAGATGCGGCTCATCCGCGGGCGCTCGATGAAATCGTCGGGCAAGATCTCGTTCCACAGGTCGACGACTTCGCGGCTCTTTGAAAAGAAGCGGTGCCCGCCGATGTCGAAGCGAAAGCCCTCATGTTCGACCGTGCGGCTGATCCCGCCGACATAGACGGGGTCCTTTTCGATCACCGTGACGCTATACCCCTGCTGGGTCAGCTGATAGGCGGCGGTCAGCCCCGCGGGACCGGCGCCAATGATGGCGACGTCGGCGCTCGTCGGACGGCTTTTCGACACTTGGGCGTTGGTCACGTGATATTCCCCCACACGGATCAGATTGCTGCCTGCTGACTTGGGGTAATTATGGCTAAAAACTGGTTAACGCCGGGATGGGTTTTTCACTGATACCACGCTTTTTCGCGGCTGGATAAACGACGCGATACACTTGCAAGCCACCCGACGAGAACCGGTGTTGCGGTTCCAGCCAATCGACCGCCCTGCCCTGGATCAGGTGCGCGGCGAGCCCGTTCCGGTTCGCGGCAGCCAGCGGCCCAAGTTCGCCACTGCAAAATACGACATAGCGCGCGCCTTCCGCCCGGACCAACGAGCGCGCGCCATCGGGCGGTGCAAGAAACGCCGATATCACCCGATTGAGCGCCGCGTGATTGCGGTGATGACCGGTCGCCACAACGCTGTGCGGTGTGCTGACCAAGAGCGCCGGGGCGATATGCGTCGAGGTAAAGAGAAGCGCCGGCGGCTCCCCGGCGAGCGCCGGATTCGACTGAAGGCAGGCCGCATTCTGCGGCCCTGCTTCCGGAACGGCCGCGGGGCCTGCGACAAGCGATGACAGGCGATAGCCGAGCGCGATATCGACCGTCGGGATCGACAACAAAAGCAGCAAATGTCCGAAAAGACGCCGCGCCATATTCGACTGTGCATGAATCCAGCGCCATAGTCCGGTCGCGAGCGCCGCGAACGCAGGCACCATAAAGGCATGCGCAACGTTGAGCGCCCGGATGACCAGCATTGCCAGAATCGCGCTGCACAGGATCAGGAATGCAAGGCGAAACCAGTTTTCGGCATCGGGACGCCCGCGCGCCTTCCAGCAAGCCCCGATCGTCGCCAGCAGTCCGACAAGGCTTGGGACGATATAGGCGAGCAGCCTGGCGGGCTCCTGCACCCACAGCGGACGTCCTTCGAGGATCGGATCATACCAATAGGTCCGCACGAGCGGTTCCAGCGTGCCGAATGGACCGGAAAGACAGGACGGCCCGGTGAGGACAAAACCGGCCCCGAACAGAAGGCCCGCGATGATCACCGGCGTAATCCGCCGGGGCAATGTCGCGGTCCAGCGGCAGGGCGCGGCCAGAAAGGCCGTGAAGACCAGCCCAGCCAGCGCGGTCGCCACGATATAGGGCAAGGAAAAGCTGTCGCAGAGGATGCTCACGACATAGGTCGTGCCGCGGAAGGGCAGCGCCCATAACGCCGGCAACAGGATCATCCCGGCCGAAAAGCCGCGCAATCGGCTTGCCTTGGCCGGATCGCGCAGCCAGTCGACGACAAAAAGCGCCCAGAACAGACCCAGAAGCGGAAAGCCTTCGAGCGAAATCTCGACATAGATGCCCGCGACGAACGCCGACAGGAATCCGTTCGCAAAGCTTGCCGGCCGGAGCGCGAGCCACAGCAGCACGACCGACAGCAGAACCTGCCAGCCGTGGTGATCGATGTTGAGCGGCGCGAAATGATGCAAATAGCTGAGTGTCGTCGCCGCGATCGCAAGCCCGATGAAGGTGAATTGCCGGCCGCCCAATATTTGCAGGATCCGCGAAAAGACGAGCAGCAGCGGCAGCGCCAGAAACGGCGGATAGAGTGTGAGCACCCAGCGTTCGGCGGCTTGCGGTTCGAAAAACAGGCTCAGCAACGCGATCAACGCGGCGATCGGCGCATCGACGAAGCGCGACCAGTGCGTGGGCCCGCCACCGCCCATCGGATTTGTCCGATATTGCGTCGTGTCGAACCAGCTTTGCCCGCCCACCAGGTCGCGGACCTGCACCAGCCGCATCGCATTGTCAGGATCGGAAAAGGACAGCGCGGCGATGGCATCGCGATGCAGGAGCAGACTGACCGCAACGAAGCCCAGCCACAGAATCAACGCCAGCCGATCGGGCGAAAGCCGGATGGCCGAGGCCTCGCGCCTGCGCGCTTCGGTGATCGTTTCGGCCATCGGCGTCCCCCAGGCCTCGAGGGGCCGCGCCGATTTATACGCAATTGTCGGCTAAAGACTGGTTAATATTTCGCCAAGGGTTTGGAGATGCCCGAATCGGCCAAACGCGCCGGCGAGGGTTGGGAGATGGCCCGAACTACGGTAAACTGACGCCGATCAGGGAGGCGCGGGCATGGCAGGCGGTCTGGCAATCGTATTGAGCGGTGGCGGCGCGAAAGGCGCCTTTCAGGTCGGCGTCGTCCACGAACTCGTCGTCAATCGCGGCGTTCGCCTCGACATCGTCGCGGGCGTATCGACCGGCGCGATCCAGGCGCTCGGGGTGGCGCAGGACGATGTGCCGGGACTGCTCGATGCCTGGCTCGGTATCCGCGGCAACAGCTCGATCTATAAGTCGCGCCCGCTCGGCGTCGTCGGCGGCTTGCTCGGCGAGGATGCGCTCTACGACACCGCGCCGCTCAAACGGCTGCTCAAGGGTTTCGCGAACGACGCCAAACTGCGCGCGAGCGGGCGCAAGCTGCTCCTCGGCGTCGTCAATCTCGGCACCGGCACCTATCGCGCGATCGACGAGAGCGTGCCCGGCATCCACAATTGGGTCTACGCGAGCTGCGCGATGCCGCTCTTCTTCGATCCCTTGAAGACACGCGCGAGCGACGGGACCGAGGAACAATGGGTCGACGGCGGGGTGCGCGACGTAACCCCGCTCAGTTCGGCGCTCGAAATGAACCCGCGCGGGGTGATCGCGGTACGCGCCTCGCCCGCACCGCGCCCCGGCCCGGTGCGCACCTTCCCCAACCTCATCAAGATCGGGCTGCGCGCGGTCGATATATTGCAATCCGAAGTGTCGGCGAACGACCTCGCCGGCGCCGCGCTGATCAACGATCTGATCGCCGCGCGCGAAGGCCAGCTTCGCGCGCTTCAGAATGAAGGCATCGGCGGCGCGCAGGCCGCGCGCATCCTCCGCCCGCTCGATGTCCAGATCGCGCGCTACCGCTTCGCGCCGATCCGTATCATCGAACCCGAGGAAGAAGTCGCCGAAACGCTCGAGTTCAACCCGGCGAAAATCCGCGCCGCAATCGACGCCGGCCGCCGCGCAGTCGACCGCGAATGGGACGCGCTGGAGCCGTTGTTGAGCTGACAGCCGGTGAACGTTCGCAATCGACAGAAAGCTGCCCCCTTCATCATCGTCACCCCGGGCTTGACCCGGGGCCTGCCTTGCCTTTTCAAAGCTAGGCAGAAGGAAGGCGGGTCCCGGATCAAGTCCGGGATGACGAGCAATCACGCTCACCACCCCAAAGCCGCCTAGCGACTATAATCCACCATCCCCCTCGCCCGGTGGCCCTCGCGCACTGTTGCTGCCAGACGGCGCTTCATCCCGTATCGCAACGTCGCGGCGCAGCGGCTTTAGCGACAGTGTCCCCAGCCGCACCCGCGGCGTCGCCTTGCCTGGCGCCGCGCTCATCGCAAAGGCACCATCAAGCCGCAAAGCCGCAGCCGACGCCTTGCCCAGCCGCACCGTGTAGCGTCCATAAGCGACGCCCTCGAAGAGGAAATAGCCGTCGAATTCGGTGATCGTCGTCGCGCGCACGCGCCCTTCGGCGTCGATGAGTTCGACTCCCAGCCCCTCGATCGGGTTGCCGCCATCGCGGCGCAGGGTGCCATCGATCTCACCCGCCGCCGCCATCGGCAGCAGCACGCGCGTCGCGACTCCGGGCCGCGGGGTCACCACGACCCCCGGCAGCGCGGGCTGGACATAGGGATCGGGCAAGCTGCCCGCGTCGATGCCGATCATCACCGGGCGGAAGGGTTCGAGCCCGTCGATCGCGCCCCGCCCCGCCTTGTCGGTCGCGGCGTCGACAAAGGCGTTGCCCGCGGTCAGCGGCACGTCGGGAAGTGCGGCTTCGCCCGGCTGGCGGACCCCGTCGCCATTCTCGTCCATCCAGACCTCGGCGACCACCTGCCCGCGGCTCGCGAGCTTCTCGGCCGACACGCGCCAGCCGCCGTCCGATTTCGGCCCGAAGCTGAAGACGAGCGCCAGCGACGCCGCAACCGATCCATCGCTCGCAACCTCGCCGAATCCCGTCAGCTGCAACTTGTTGAAACGGCGCGTATATCCCAGCCCAGCGCGCGCGCGGTCGAGCCCGCGGTCATAACCGAGTTCGGTGCGCCATTCGGCGTCACCCTTTCCCGCCCACTCGCCGATCAGGGTCATGCGCGAATCGGCATTGGCGCCCGACAGCGCAAAACGCGCCTCGCCGCGGACGCGAACGCGCCCGATGCGGGCGTTGGCAAGCAGGCTGGCGGAGAGATTGTCGGGCGGATCGGGACCGATCGGCACCTTTGTCCGGCTCCAGTCGAGTTGCCCGGTAAAGGTCAGCGCGCGGAAACTCGCCGACGCGCGCGCGCTGGCTTCGAGGCTGTCGACCCCCGACCATCGTTCGACCTGCCGCACGTCGAAATGCAGCGGCAGCACCATTCGCCCGAACTTGACCGACTGGTCGACCGACACTGAATAGATACCGTTGATATTATTGATCAAACGATCCGAAACGAACCCGCCCCAGCCGCGCATCGCGTCGGCACGCACATAGGTTTCGCCGAACGCGGCAAGCCAGCTCGCACGCGCCGCGAAGCCGCCATTATCAGCGTACGAACCTCCGACTTCGAGCAAGGTCGGCCCGATCGAGCGCCGCAACGCGACCTCGCCATAATTATAGCGGACATTTTCGATCAGCAGGCTGTGGAAATAGGCCGAGGCGGACGTGCGCGTGTCGAGTCCGCGCTCGATTCCCATCGTCCCGCGCCAGCCGCGCCGGAACGCGCCGCGCCGCCGGCTCCCGAACTCGACCAGGTCGGCATTTTCCTGCGCGAAGCCCGCCCAATACCAGGTCTGCTGCGGCGGAATCGAATCCATCCCTACCTGCACCTGCCGGATTTCGCGCCGTATCTGCCCCTGCGGCCCATAGAGCACGATCTCGAAGCGGTTCGCGCCATATTGCAGCGGCACGTCGATAAACTCGTAGCGCCCATCGCCGTTCGGGCTCGTAAAAGCGAGCAATTGCCCATTGCGATAGAGTTCGGCATCCCAGCCCGCGGGCAAATCGCCGCGAAAGGTCGTCTTGTCGAACGCGTCGGGCCGCTCGATCGGGCGATTGGTCAGCACCGCGCCGCGCCCCGGCGCCGACGCGGCGACGATGCCGGTCGAGAGCAGGCTGACATCGCCTAGCCCGTAATGCGTCGCCTTCAGCGGCCCGAGCAGCCGTCCCTGCGGATCGGTGCGATAGAGCCGCATCCGCAAGCTGTCGGGCACACCCTCATTGTCCGACGACAGCCGCGCGTCGAAACTCTGGCCGACCACTTCGCCCGCCGCGAAAATCTCGTAGCGCCCCTGGACATAGGATCCGCCGCGCTTGTCCGACACGACGCCCGCCGACGCGACGACATCGACCGAGGGCGTCGCCCACGCCTGATACGGCCGCGCCGTCTGCGGCAGACTCGCAAGGTCGAACTGCGCCTGCGGGCGGATCGCCGCCGCACGTGCGCGGCGTTCGGCCGCGAGCTGGAACGGCAGCTTGTCCTTCGTATCGACCCGCAGCACCGCATTCGACAGATCGGCGGTCAGCGGCACCCCGAGCCAGTCGTTCAGGCTATCGAGGTCGACGCACCATCCCGCGGGCGTGTCGCGGATCGTCGTCGCAGTCAGGCGGAAGCTCTCGCTCCCCGCGCGCACGTCGCCCGCGTCGCGGTCGATCGTCAGGCTGCGCCTTTCGTCGAACACCCAGCCGGTTGCGCGGCGCAACTTCTTGTCGACGCGCACCGCGAGATCGAGCGCGAGCACGACATCGCCGAGGTCGACGCAAATCCCCTGCGGCGTCTGATAACCGCGCACCCCATCGCCGAGCCGGTACTGCCCCGAGCGCACATCGAACAGCCAGCTGTCGTCCTCGTTCGGCGCCCAGCGATCGCTCGCAATCGAAACGGTTTTTTTTTTCAACGGCTTCGGCGCCGGCGGGAACGAGCCCCACCAGCGCCAGCCCGGCCAATATCGCCGGTTTCCATCGCGAGAGCGCCGCGCGGATCATTGCCCCGCCCGCTTCGCCCGCGCTTATCCTATCATTTCACCACCCGCTCGGCCTCGTCGATCGTGCCGCCGCCGATTTCGCGATCCTCTGCGTAGCGAATGCGCACCGGCCCCTTCAGCTTCGCCGCCAGCTCGCCCGGAACGCGGAGCGACACCTTGCGCGCGCCGACCTCGGGATAGACCGCGATGCCGCGCGCGACGAGCAGCGGCTCGGGGGTCCCCGGGCGCGTGACCTCGATATCGCCATAGACCGAACGATTGCCCGTGCGCGACAGGTCGAAATTGAACGCCGGCCCATCCTGCGTCTCGCTGACCCACGCCTCGCCGATCGATGCTTCGGCACCGAGGTCGCCGACGCGCACGATCACCGGGATCGTGATCCCGTAAATCGGCGTGAGTGCGATCGATACCCCCTCGCTCGCCGGCTTGGGCTCGGCGGTCGCGGGCGCCGCGTCGGGAACCGCGCGGAACAGCATATGCGCGCGATATTCGCCCGGCGGCGTCCCCTCGGGCAGACGCACCCCGACGCGCACGACCTGCGGCTGGTTCGGCGGCAGCGTGACGCGGCGCGGGCTGAAGGCGATCATGTCGAGCGCGGCGCGTTCGGCCGCCGTGACATTCTCCTCGGCGATCTCGTCGAGCCCGCCCTCGGCGGTCATCCGCTTGATCTCGAGGCTGATGCGATAGGTCGCGGGCTCGCTACCGATATTGTTGAGCACCACCTCGGTCCCGCGCGATCCGTCGAGGATGACGCGCGTCGGCGCGACGAGCAGGTCGCCCGCCGCCAGCGCGGGCGAGGCCGCGGCGCCGAGCGCAGCCGCGGTGAACAGGCCAAAGGCCTTCAAAAAGCGAAGCATTGGATACGATCCCCACAATCGTCCGGGAAACGGCCCCACACCGTCCCGATGGTCGCATCCTGCCTGCGCCAACATGGTTGATATTTCGCTAACCATCGCGGCGGCTGGCACAAAAAAGGGGTCGCCGGATCCATGCCGGCGACCCCATTTTAACGGCTGGCGGATCTCGGCCCGCCAGGCCCCCCAATCTTATTGGTAGTTCGCGGTGACGTTGAACGTCCCCGAATAGTCGCCCGCGGCCTGGTTGGCTCCGACGCTCAGCGTGCCGCCGACCTGGAAGCTGCCGCCCGTGGCGCCCAGCGTGATGTTCGCCGACGAATAGGTCAGCGTCGACGACATCGTGCCGCCGAGCGAGCCGTTGAGCGTGACGCTCGAATCGCCGCCGACCAGCACCACGGCACCGTTAGTGCCCTGGACGTCATAGCTGCCCGCCGTCGTCGTGCCCGTGCAGGTCAGGCCCGCGCCGCAGCTCGCGGCACCAGCGGTCGACACCGCGACGGTCGAGGCGGTCGCGCCGCTGATGATCGTCGCATATTGCAGGTCGCTGGTCTTGGTGAGCGTGATCTGGCGCAGGATCTTCGCCGTTGCCGTGCCGGTGGCCGACGCCGCATGCGCCGCCGAGGCGTTCATGGCGAGGGCAGCAATCGCGGCGCCCACGAGGGCGCGCTTCATTCCAAAGTTGCGCATATGATTTGGTCCCTTGATTTCGAAAATTGGAAGTCGAAATTCGAATGGATATCCCACCCCATTCGCCGACCTCTCTACGGGGCGACCCGTTCAGGCTTTGCCAGCAATATTGGTTAACGGTGCAACAAGGATTGGCCCGTGTTACGTAAGGTAACCGGGCAAAATCAGGACTTTAGCAGCATATAAAGCGGAGCGGAGGAGCCCCGTTTCCTTCATTAACGGCCCGGACTGGCACAAATTGATCAGCGTCCGGCAAGAATCGCACATGCACCAGCCCGGCGCAGATCAGATCGATTCGCCCGACAATCGCTGGCAGATCATATCGAGCTGGTCGAGCGATGCGAATTTCAGCGTCAACGCGCCCTTGCCCTCGCCGGCATAATGAATCGCGACACCGATTCCGAGCAGTTCGGACAGATGCCGCTCGACCGCGACGATATCGGGATCACGCCCGCCGTCGGCGCTCTTAAATTCAAGCGGAGCCTTGCGCGGCGCATCGCCGCCCTTGCCCGCGCGCACCAGCGCCTCGACCGCACGGACCGAGAGGCCTTCCTTCGCGACGCGGCGCGCGATCGCCTCGGCGCCGTCGGCGCCGATCAGCGCGCGCGCATGACCCATCGCGAGCGATCCGTCGCCAACGAGCGTCTGCACGCTCGCGGGCAGGTCGAGCAGGCGCATCAGATTCGCGACATGGCTGCGCGACTTGCCGACCAGCTTCGCCAGCGCTTCCTGATTATGCCCGAAATCCTCGATCAGGCGGCGATAGGCGCTCGCCTCTTCGATCGCGTTGAGGTCCTGGCGCTGGATATTCTCGACCAGCGCGATCTCATAGGTCGCGGCATCGTCGAGCTCGCGCACAAGCGCGGGAATCTGGTGCAGCCCCGCGCGCTGCGCCGCGCGCCAGCGCCGTTCACCGGCAACAAGTTGATAGCCGTCGCCATCGGGCGAGCGGCGGACGATGATCGGCTGCAGCAATCCGCGCAGCCCGATCGAATCGGCGAGCTCGGCGATCGCATTTTCATCGAAATGGCGGCGCGGCTGGCCCGGCAGCGGGCGAATCGCCCCGACGGGGACATGCTGCACCGAATCGCCCGCCGCCGGCGTGGCCTTCGCGGCGCTGCCGGGGGTCGCAAGCACCGGTGCCTCAACCGCGACATCGCCGAACAGCGCATTGAGCCCGCGGCCGAGGCCCGAAGGGCGCTTGCGCGCCGGTGTCGATTCCGATCCATTTTCGTCTTTATTATCAGCCATTTAAGCAGCCTTACGGACGTTAGGAAGCCGGTCGATCAACTCGCGTGCGAGTGCGATATAGGCCGCCGATCCGGCGCAGCGATGATCGTAGATCAAGGCCGGAAGCCCATGGCTCGGCGCTTCGGACAGCCGAACATTGCGCGGGATCACCGTTTCGAACACGACGGGGCCGAGCACCTCGCGCACATCGTCGGACACCTGATCGGTCAGCCGGTTGCGGCGATCGAACATGGTGAGCGCGACGCCCAGGATCGACAATTTCTGGTTGAAGCGTTCGCGCACGCGCTCGACCGTGGTGAGCAGCTGGCTGAGCCCCTCAAGCGCGAAAAATTCGCATTGCAGCGGCACGATCAGCGATTCGGCCGCGATCAGCGCGTTGAGCGTCAGCATGCCCAAGGATGGCGGGCAGTCGATCAGGCAGATATCCCACTGCCCCGCCTCGGCGCTCGACAGCGCCTGCTGCAGGCGGTGCAGGCGGTCCTGAAATTCGATCAGCTCGATCTCGGCTCCCGACAGGTCGACCGTCGCGGTGACGATGTCGAGCCGCGGCACCGCGGTCGGGATCGCGCACTCGGCAAGCGTCGCATCGCCACGCAGCAATTCATAGCTCGAAGATTCGCGTTGCGATTGCTTGATTCCCAGCCCGGTCGACGCATTGCCCTGCGGATCGAGGTCGATGATCAGCGTGCGCCAGCCCGTCGCCGCGAGCGCGGTCGCCAGATTGATTGCCGTCGTCGTCTTGCCGACCCCACCCTTCTGGTTCGCCACGGCAATGCGGATCATCGCTTTCCTCGCTGTTTTGCCGCGATTTTTCCGGAGCCGACCAAAATCTGGCTCTCAGCGTCCGTACGGCTCTGTTCCACGTGGAACATTCTCTGCCATGGCTGAGGCAGCAAAGCCAGTTCCTTAACTGCGTTTCGGCCTTTTGGCAGCAGCCAGCGCGTCGATTCGGTGGAAAAACGCGCGGATAAGTCGAGCAGCCGGTCGAGCGGGGCAAAGGCGCGCGCGCTGATCGTCGATGCGGGCCGGGTTTCGATCCGCTCCAAAGGCGCTTCGACGACCTCGACATTTGCGAGATCAAGCTCCGCAGCGACGCTGCGCAAGAAATCGCAGCGCCGCTTTCGCGATTCCACAAGCAGCATCGGGCGCGCGCTCAATATGGCGATAACCAGCCCCGGCAATCCCGCGCCGCTTCCGAGATCGATCCAGAGGCCGTCGCCGTCGCGGGTGTCGAAAGACAAGAGCTGGGCGCTGTCGGCAATATGCCGGACCCACATTGTCGGGATCGTCGATGACGCGATCAGATTCTGCTGCACGCTTTCGGCGATCAAAAGATCGACGAAGCGCTCAAGCTGTTTCCACTGACCAGCGGTCGGTGAAAATGCCTCGCCGATCCAGGCCCGTGCGGCGTCTTCGCTATCAAGCAGTTCAACCGACACGTGCGCACCCTCTGTTTTCAAACATCGATCGGCTCATGCGGCGCGCCGCCGGCTATGTACCATAATCGCGGTCAGCGCCGCCGGGGTCACCCCGTCGATCCGCGCCGCCTGCCCCAGCGTCTCGGGCCGCGCCTTCGTCAGCCGTTCGACCATTTCGCGCGACAGACCGCCGATCGCGGCATAATCGAGCGCAGGGTCGAGCATGATCGCCTCGTTCGCCGCGAGCGCGCGCAGTTCGGCATCCTGCCGCGCAATATAGGGCGCGTAATGCGCGTCTTCGGCGATCTCGGACAGAATCGCAGGATCGATGGAATCGAGTTCGGGTGCGAGCATGGCGAGCCGCGCCATCGTCATATCGGGATAGCGCAGCAGGTCGATCCGCTTGCGCGCGATGCCGTCCCCCGGGAGCGCCAGTCCGACCGCGGCATAATCGGCAGTCGCGACCGCCGCATCGAGCAGCGCTTCGGCTCGCGCCCGTTCGGCCTGCCGCGCCGCGAACAGCGCGGCGGTCGCGGGGCGCACCAACCCCAGCGCGATTCCCTTCGGCGTCAGCCGCGTCGCGGCATTGTCGGCGCGCAGCCGCAAGCGATATTCGGCGCGCGCGGTGAGCATGCGATAGGGTTCGGTCACCCCCTGCAGCACCAGGTCATCGACCATCACACCGATATAGGATTCGGATCGATCGAGGATCAGCGGATCACGGTCCTGCGCGGCGAGCGCGGCATTCGCACCGGCGATTAGCCCTTGCGCCGCCGCCTCCTCATATCCGGTCGTGCCGTTGATCTGGCCCGCGCACCAAAGACCCGGCATCGCGCGCACCTGCAATGTCCGGTCGAGCGCGCGCGGATCGATATGATCATATTCGACCGCATAGCCCGGCACGACCATCTCAACCGTCTCGAGCCCCGCCATCGTGCGCAGCATCGCAAGCTGCACGTCGGCGGGCAGCGAGGTCGAAATCCCGTTCGGATAGACGAGAAAGCTATCGAGCCCCTCCGGTTCGAGAAACACCTGATGCCCGTCGCGGTCGGCGAAGCGGTGGATTTTGTCCTCGATCGACGGGCAATAGCGCGGCCCCGCCGCGCCGATCGCGCCGGTGAACAGCGGCGATCGATCGAGATTCGCCGCGATAATCGCGTGGCTTTCGGCATTGGTGCGCGTGATCGCGCAAAAAATCTGCGGCACCGTCCGTTCGCTGTTCCACGTGGAACAGGTCCAGCGCGCCCCTTCCGCACTATCCGACGGCTGCTCGTCGAGCCGCGCCCAATCGATCGTCCGCCCGTCGAGCCGCGGCGGCGTGCCCGTCTTGAGCCGCGCCATCGGCAGGTCAGCCGCGCGCAACTGTTCGGCGAGCCGGTGCGCGCCAGCCTCGCCGATGCGGCCACCCTCCATCCGCTCCTCGCCGCGGAACAGCCGGCCGCCGAGGAATGTTCCCGTCGCGAGCACGACCGCGCGGGCATTCAAAATGGAGCCGTCGGCGAGATCGAGCCCTTCGACGCATCCATCCTCCGACAGCCGCAGCGCGGCCGCCTCGCCCGCGACGACGGTGATGCCGTCCTCTGCCGCGAGCAAGTTTTGGATCGCGTCGCGATAGAGTTTACGATCGGCCTGGATGCGCGGCCCCTGCACCGCCGCGCCCTTCGACGCATTGAGCATCCGATAATGAATCGCCGCGCTGTCGGCGGCGCGCGCCATCCACCCGTCGAGCGCGTCGACCTCGCGCATCAAATGACCCTTGCCGAGCCCGCCGATCGCCGGGTTGCACGACATCGTGCCGATCAGCGCGGGGTCGAAACTAACGAGCGCGACGCGCGCACCGAGCCGCGCCGCGGCGGCCGCGGCTTCGGTTCCGGCGTGCCCACCGCCGACGACGATGACATCGAAAATTGCTTCATTCTGCATGATTGGTGCGGCCTTTACCGCAAAGCGCGCGCCGAATCCACCGCGCTGCTTGCCGTTCGATGTTTCACGTGGAACATCATTTCCCGATGCAGAAACGCCCGAACAAGGCGTCGAGCATTTCCTCGACGCCCGCGCGCCCCGTAATCCGGTCGAGCGCGGTTGCGGCGAGCCTAAGTCGCTCGGCGAGCAGAATTAAATCATATTCCTCGCGCGATCCTGCCGCAATCGTCAGCCAGTCGCGCGCTTCGGCGAGCGCAGCGCGCTGACGCTGGCGCAGCGCCGCTTCGCCTTCGCGCGGCAACAAGGTGCGCGCCATGTCGACGATGTAGCGGTGAAGCTTGTCCATCCCCTCGCCCGTCGCCGCCGACAGGATCAGATCGCAATGCGCCGCGGCAGCTTCCGCCGCCGCATCGCCCGACCAGCGATCGGCCTGCGCGGCGATTGTGATGCAACGCGGATGCGCGGGCGCCGCCTTCGGCGGGCCGAGCCACAACAGAATATCCGCACCCTCGACCGCCGCCTTCGCGCGATCGATCCCGATCGCCTCGATAACATCGGCGCCCTCGCCGCGAATCCCCGCGGTATCCGAAAAGCGCATCGCGATGCCGTCGAGCGCGAGCGGCGTTTCGATCACATCGCGTGTCGTCCCCGCCACCGGCGATACAATCGCCAGCTCGCGCTGCGCCAAGGCATTGATCAAGGTCGATTTTCCAGCATTCGGCGGCCCCGCGATCACCACCGACAGCCCCTCGGCGATCACCTCCGCCGCCGGCCGCGCGAGCCATTCGCCGAGCTCGTCCGAAAGTGCTCCCATTCCCGCAATCAGACGCTGCGCAACAGCGTCGCCAACTTCGACATCATCCTCATCGGCAAAATTAAGTTCGGCCTCGGCGCCCGCCATCAGCGTGAGCAGCTGGTCCTGCCAACCTGCGACCGCACGCGACACATGCCCGCTCGCCATGCCGAGCGCCTGCACCCGCTGGCTTTCGGTCTCGGCCGCGAGCAGGTCGGCGAGCCCCTCGGCCTCGGCAAGGTCGATCCGGCCGTTGTCGAACGCACGCCGCGTAAATTCCCCCGCGATCGCGGGGCGCACACCCGGCATCGCGCCAAGCGCCGCCTCCACCGCCGCGACCACTGCGCGCCCGCCGTGCAGATGCAGTTCAGCGAGATCTTCGCCGGTCGCCGTCGCGGGGCCCGGGAACCAGAGGGTCAACGCGTTATCGAGCGGCGCGCCATCGGTGCCCTTGAGCGCAGCGAGTGAGGCATGACGTGGCTCGGGCAGCCTCCCCGCGAGTGCCTGCAGCGCCGCCCCGGCCTGCGGCCCGCTGATGCGCACGACGCCGATCGCCGCCGGCGGCATCCCGCTCGACAGCGCAAAAATCGTATCGCTTACAAGGGCTTGGTTCAGCTCTTGCGCCCCTTGGCGGACTTATCATCATCGTCCTTGTCGGCCGATTTCGACGCCCCGCCCATCAATCCGCCGCCGAACTGGCCGAGCAGCGACTGGACGAGCTCGAGCCCGCTGCCGCCCATGGGCACCCAGGTTTTGACCATCGACTGGACCATGTCGGGAGTGATCCCCTTCGCCATCAATTCCTTGACGCGGTCGAGGTAGATGTCGTGCAGCGGCTCGAGATCGGGAAGGCCGAACAGGCGCCGCGCCTCTTCGGGGGTGCAATTGATCTCAATATTGAACTTCATCGCCTGTCTCCGCCCCGAAATGCCGGTTAGCCGCTTGAGCCACGCCCATAGCACCGCTAGCTTCGCGCTTTCACCGCAAAGAAGCAAGAGTCAGGAGAGCTCCCCACATGGCCGCAACGAACACCGACATCCCGACGCTCGACGGCGCCGGCACGATCCCCGCCTATGTCGCGCGCCCCGACGCCGACAGCACGCGCGCGATCATCGTCATCCCCGAAATTTTCGGAGTCAACGAAGGCATCCGGCAGAAATGCGACGACTGGGCGGCCGAAGGCTATCTCGCGATCGCCCCCGACATCTTCTGGCGCTTCGCCCCGGGGGTCGAGCTCAGCCCCGATGTCGAGGCCGAATTCCAGCAGGCGCTCGGCTATTTCGGCCAGTATGACGCGGACGACGGGGTCAAGGATATCGAGGCCGCGATCCACTGGCTGCGCAATCAAGGTGCCGACAGGATCGGTGCGGTCGGCTTCTGCCTCGGCGGCCGCCTTGCCTATATGGCGGCGACACGCACCGATATCGACGCGTCGGTCGGCTACTATGGCGTCATGATCGACCAGATGCTGAACGAAAGCCACGCGATCGCCAACCCGCTGATGCTCCACATCCCGGCGGAGGATCATTTCGTCGACCATGCGGCGCAGAAAAAGATCCACGACGCGCTCGATCCGCACCCGAAGGTCACGCTCCACGACTATCCCGGCCTCGACCACGGTTTCGCCGCGACGATGGGCAACCGCCGCAACGAGGAAGGCGCTGAGCTCGCCGACGGCCGCACCCGCGCCTTCTTCGCCGAGCAGCTCGCATGAGCGCGCCGCATCCCGGCCTCGCCGCCTGGCACGCCCATATGGCGGGCGGCGGCGACCCGCAGGCGCTCGGTGACCTGCTCGCCGCGGATGCGGTGTTCCACTCGCCCGTCGTCCACACGCCGCAGGCCGGCCGCGACAAGGTCTTCGCCTATCTCCACGCCGCGAGCCACGTCCTCGGCGGCGACGATTTCCGCTATCTGCGCGAGATCGTCGACGGCGACCAGGCGATGCTCGAATTCCAGAGCGTCCTCGACGGCATCCAGATCAACGGTGTCGACATCATCACCTGGAACGACGAAGGAAAGATAAAAGATTTCAAGGTGATGGTTCGCCCGCTCAAGGCGATCAACAAGGTCTGGGAAAAGATGGGCGAAATGCTCGCAGCGCAAGCGGCGAGCTAGATCAGCATCAGTTCGGCGAGCTCGCGATAGAGTTCTGGCGGTAGCGCGCCGACCCCGCTTTGATCGTCGACGCCCTTTGGCGCATCGGCGTCGGCCAGATAGCGCCAGCCCTGATGCGCGCGCTTCGGCTGCGGATGCACACGCTCGAGATCGGCGACGCAGACGATGTCGACACGCCCGTCGCTGCGATCGTCGAAGCGCAGGATTTCAACACGCGCAACGAGTGTATGTTTCACGATGAAATGGAGCTTGCCGCCGACCAGCTCGTCGGCGCGCTTGGGCCGGAACCGCGTCGCAAAGCGAATTTCGCCGTCCGTCGCATAGTTGGCGATCCGCGCCTCCAGCGCCGGATAGTCGGCGCAGCCGACGGCAACGCGGGTCATGTGGAGTGCGGACATGCCCCAAAGATGGGAACGGACAAGAAAAAAGCCAGCCCCGCGAAGGACTGGCTTTTCCTTTTTTAGCCGAAGAGCGTTCCGACCCCGACGCCAGGATCGACCCAGCCTTCGTAGATCATCTTGACCGCGACATAGACGATCACGGCAAGGCCGACGTAGGCGATCCAGCGGTAGCGCTCGATATATTTGGCGATGATGTTCGCCGCGAGGCCCATCAGCGCGACGGCAAAGATCAGGCCGACGATCAGGATGCCCGGATGCTCGCGCGCCGCACCCGCGACCGCGAGGACATTGTCGAGGCTCATGCTGACGTCGGCGACGGCCACGGCCCAGGCGGCGCCGGCAAAGCTCTTGGCGGGCTTCAGACCCGAATGCTCGTCGCCCGCAATCTCGGGCGAACCATGCGACTGGCCGGTATGCCGCAGCTCGCGCCACATCTTCCACGCCACCCACACGAGCAGCAGCCCGCCGACGAAAATCAGCCCGACGATCTGCATCAACTGGGTCACGACGAGCGCGAAGGCGATACGCAACACCAATGCCGCGATCACGCCGATCAGGATGACCTTCTTGCGCTGTTCGGCGGGAAGCCCCGCGGCGAGTGCGCCAACGACGATCGCATTGTCGCCCGCGAGGACGAGGTCGATCATCAGCACCTGCAGGAAGGCGGCGAAGGCCGCGGGTTCGGTGATGTTCGAAAAATCGTTGACGATCGCGCCCCACATGTCGGCGGGTCCGCCAAATCCGGCGGCATGCGCGCCGGCCTGGGTCAAAAATTCCAAAATCACAGCGGCTCTCCGAAATAACTGACCTCTGGCATAGGGTCATAAAAGGGATGCAGCAACGCCCGCCATTGTTGATAACGGTCCGATTGCCGGAAGCCGTCCCGATGATCCTCGACCGACCTCCACTTCACCAAAAGCAGATAGGCCTGTCCAGTTTCTGTCGGGCGGCGAATTTCGATTGAAATAAAACCGGGCGATGCTTCGATCAGCGGCCGCGCCGCGCGGGCGGCCGCCTCGAACGCGGCCTCGCTTCCCGCACAAACGGGAAGCAAGGCATGTTCGATCACGGCCATCGCTGGGTCGGCTTACTGATTCATGGAGTCGAAGAAATCCTCGTTGGTCTTCGAATCCTTGATCTTGTCGAGCAGGAATTCCATCGCGTCGATCGTGCCCATCTGCATGAGGATGCGGCGCAGCACCCACATTTTGCTGAGCTTGTCCTTCTCGACGAGCAATTCTTCCTTGCGCGTGCCCGACTTGCCGACGTCGAGCGAGGGGAAGATGCGCTTGTCGGCGACCTTGCGGTCGAGCACGATTTCGGAGTTACCCGTGCCCTTGAATTCTTCAAAGATGACTTCGTCCATGCGGCTGCCGGTATCGATCAGCGCGGTGGCGATGATCGACAGCGAACCGCCTTCCTCGATGTTACGCGCCGCGCCGAAGAAACGCTTGGGACGCTGGAGCGCGTTGGCGTCGACACCGCCGGTCAGCACCTTGCCCGATGAAGGGACGACGGTGTTGTAGGCGCGGCCGAGGCGCGTGATCGAGTCGAGCAGGATGACGACATCCTTCTTGTGCTCGACGAGGCGCTTCGCCTTTTCGATCACCATTTCGGCGACCTGGACGTGACGCGTCGCGGGCTCGTCGAAGGTCGAGGAGACGACTTCGCCGTTCACGCTGCGCTGCATGTCGGTGACTTCCTCGGGACGTTCGTCGACGAGGAGGACGATCAGGTAAACCTCGGGGTGGTTGTCGGTGATCGCCTTGGCGATATTTTGCAGCAGCACCGTTTTACCCGTGCGCGGCGGCGCGACGATCAGCGCGCGCTGGCCCTTGCCCTGCGGGCTGACGAGGTCGATCACGCGCGCCGACTTGTCCTTGACGGTCGGGTCGACGGTGTCGAGCGACAGCTTCTGGTTCGGATAGAGCGGCGTGAGATTGTCGAAATTGACGCGGTGACGCACGACGTCGGGATCGTCGAAATTGACGCTGATCAGCTTGGTAAGCGCGAAATAACGTTCGCCGTCGCGCGGGGCGCGGATCTCGCCCTCGACGGTGTCGCCGGTGCGCAGGCCATATTTGCGGACCTGGTTCGGCGAGACATAAATGTCGTCGGGACCCGCGAGATAATTGGCTTCGGACGAGCGCAGGAAACCGAACGAGTCCGGGAGAACCTCGATCGTGCCCGATCCGATGATTTCCTCGCCCTCTTCGGCGAGTACTTTCAGGATCGAGAACATCAGGTCCTGCTTGCGCAGCGTCGATGCGCCCTCGACCCCCAGCTCTTCAGCCATTTCGACGAGCTGGGCGGGGGCTTTGGTTTTGAGTTCTTTAAGATGCATGGATGGATTCCAAGTAGATTTTGGGAGAAAATAACAGTCGATTTCGATGCACCCTGGGGTGCCTATCCGGCCGTGGGACGACCGTTCAAGATAGCTTCGGCGCAGGGAAGCGCCGCCCGCGCGGGGCGGGGTTGATCGGCCCCTATAACCGGGCCGGGTTCAAGTCAATCGGGCAGCGGTGATCGGGCGCTTTCGACCGGTCCTTTAGACCCTCGTCACCCCGGACTTGATCCGGGGCCCATTGCGCCAGCTCCGGAGTGGATGCCGGATCAAGTCCGGCATGACGATAGCAGATTAAGGGCGCACCACGACGAGGATGACAATGATCGCCGCGGCGACGCCCGGCACCTCGTTGAGCATTCGCAGCTGCTTTTCGGTGAGCGGCCGAAGCCCGCGCGCGAGCTTCTTCGCATAGCCGATCATCCAGCCATGATAGCCCGACACCGCCAGCACGAGTATCAGCTTGGCGATGAACCAGCCCTCGCGCCAATAATTGCCGTTGAAGGCGAGCATCAGCCCGAAAATCCAGACGATGATCAGCGCGGGATTCAAGATGATCCGCCGCAGCCGGTCCTCGCGCTCGATCCACTTCTTGTCCTCGTCGGACCCGACCGGACATTGATGGTGATAGACGAAAAAGCGCGGCATCATGAACAGGCCGGCCATCAGGAAAATCACGAAAATGATATGCGCCGCTTTGACCCAAAGCATCGTCGCCCCCAAAAAGCCTGCCAGTTCCATAGATTATCCGCCGCGAACGCGTTTGATCAGATGCTCGACATGGGCGATCGGCGTGTCGGGCACGATCCCATGACCGAGATTGAAGATATGGGGACGCGACGGGAACGCCGCAAGGATGCGGTCGATCGCCACATCGAGCGCGTCGCCGCCCGCGACGAGCGCGAGCGGGTCGAGATTGCCCTGTACCGGCAGATGCGCCGGCAAGTTGGCGTCGGCCCACAGCGGGTCGACCGTTTCGTCGAGCCCGATCGCGTCGACCCCGGTCTCGTCGGCATAGGCGCGGAGCTTTCCGCCCGCACCCTTTGGAAAGCCGATGATCGGCGTGTCGGGATGGAGCGCCCTTAATCGGCGCACGATCTCGGCGTTGGGCGCGATCACCCATCGCTCATATTGCGCGGGGCTCAGGCTGCCCGCCCAGCTGTCGAACAATTGCACCGCGTCGACGCCATTTTCGATCTGGCCCGACAGATAAGTGACGGTCAGCTCGACGATCGCGTCGATAATCGCCTGGAACGCCGCTGGATCGCCGAACGCAAGCCGCCTGGCCGCGGCCTGGTCCTTCGACCCCTGCCCCGCCACCATATAGGTTGCGACCGTCCACGGGCTCCCTGCAAAGCCAAGGAAGGTCGTTTCGGGGGGGAGCGCGGCCGCGACGCGCGCGACGGTCGCATAGACGGGGTCGAGCCGCTGGTGGGCCGTCTCGAGCGACGCCAGCGTGCTATCGACGAGTGGGGGTGCGAGCCGCGGCCCCTCGCCCGCCTCGAACCACAAATGCTGGCCGAGCGCGTGCGGGATGACGAGGATGTCCGAAAAGAGGATCGAGCCGTCGAAACCAAAACGCCGGATCGGCTGCAACGTCACTTCGGCCGCGGCCTCGGGATCGTAGCAAAGCTCGAGGAAACCGCCCTTGGTTTCCCTGAGCGCGCGATATTCGGGCAGATAGCGTCCGGCCTGGCGCATCAGCCACAAGGGCGGGCGCTCGTGCCGCACCCCGCGCAGCGTTGCCAGCAGACTCTTCGGTGACGCCTTCACGCGGGCCCTCTTTCTCTCTTCATATACATATTAAATAATATTGTGGTGGTTTGTAGGTCGGCGGACAAGCGCGGCTTTAGGCCGGGGCGTCCTTTTTGCCAACAGCTTGACTCTGGGCCTGGCAAGTTGGCGCGCAGAGTCGTTTGTCGCTGTCCCCCTAATTCACAGCCTGTGGATAAGATTCATCCCTTGTGGATAAGCGGTGGAGCGGAATCGACACGGCCGGGGATGAATCGCGCATGCCGAATTCATCCCTGCGCTTATGCCAAAACTTATCCACAGGGCGGTAAAACGCTTCGCGACTTGCCTTTTTCGGGAGTTTCCCGCCATGGTGCCGCGATGGGCCGGCTCCACTTACATCTCATATCCGACTCCACGGGCGAGACACTTGAAAATATCGCCAAGGCGGCGATCGCGCAGTTCGACGATGTCGAGGTCGTGCGCCATTTCTGGCCGATGGTGCGATCGGAATCGCATCTCGACCGGATCATGGCCGAAGTGCAGGCGAGCCCCGGGATGATCCTCTTCACGCTGGTCAACGGCGAGCTGCGTGTCAGCCTCGAGCGCCGCGCGACCGCGCTCAACCTGCCGACGGTCGCGGCGCTCGACGCGGTGACCGACGCACTGTCGCGGATGCTCGGCCAGGAAGCGAAGGCGCGTCCCGGCCGCCAGCATGTGCTCGACGCCGCCTATTTCGCGCGCGTCGAGGCGATTCAATTTACCGTCGCGCACGACGACGGCATCGGCTGGGAAAATTGGGAACAGGCCGACATCGTGCTTGCGGGGGTGTCGCGCACCTCGAAAACCCCGACGAGCATCTATCTCGCGAACCGCGGCTTCAAGACCGCGAATATTCCGATCGTTCCCGAATCGCCGCCGCCGAATGCGCTGTTCAGCTTGAAGCGCCCGATGATCGTCGGGCTCACCACCGGGCTCGATCGACTCGTGCAGGTACGCCGCAATCGCCTGCTCTCGCTGAACCAGGCGCCCGAGACGAGCTATGTCGACGACGAGCGCGTCAAGGCCGAGCTCGCCTATGCGCGTCGCATGTTCGCCGACAATGGCTGGCCGGTGATCGACGTGACGCGCCGCTCGATCGAGGAAACCGCCGCCGCGGTGATCAAGCTCGTCGAAGATCGTAGCGCCGCATGACCCTCCTCCTCGCCTCGCAAAGCAGCGGCCGCGCCGCGATGCTCCGCGCCGCCGGGCTCGACTTCGAGACGAGCGCCGCGCATGTCGACGAAGAGGCGCTCACCGCCTCGCTGCTCGCCGCCGGGCAGACCCCGCGCAACATCGCCGACGCGCTCGCCGAGGCGAAGGCGGTCAAAATCTCGTCGCGGCTTCCGGGTGTGACAGTGCTCGGCGCCGATTCCACCCTCGCACTCGACGATGGCTCGATGCTCGCGAAGCCCGAAAGCCCCGAGGAGGCGGCCGAGCATCTCCGCCGCATGGCGGGCACGCGCCACCGTCTGTTCAGCGCCGCGGTCGCCGCGCGCGACGGCGCCCCCATCTGGCGCGCGATCGGCGAGGCGAAACTGTGGATGCGCCCCTTGTCCGACGCCTTCATCGCCGACTATGTCGCGCGCGAATGGGACAGCATCCGCTGGACCGTCGGCTGTTACGAAATCGAAGGAGCGGGCGTGCAATTGTTCGAAAAGGTCGAGGGCGACCCCTGGACCATCATCGGTATGCCGATGCTCCCCCTGCTGGCGTGGTTGCGCACCACCGGATTGGCGTCGCAATGAGCACGCCCTATGCCCCCCCTTATGCCGAGGTGATTGGCGATCCGATCGCCCAGTCGAAATCGCCGCTGATCCACGGCTTCTGGCTCGAAGCGCTTGGCCTCGAAGGCGACTACCGCCGCGCGCATGTGAAGCCCGAAGGCCTCGCTGCCTATATCGATGAGCGCCGTACCGATCCCGACTGGCGCGGCTGCAATGTCACCATGCCGCACAAGGCCTCCGTGATGGATCTCGTCGACGATCCCGGCGACATTCGCGGCACGATCGGTGCGATGAATACGATCGTCCGGCAAAAGGACGGATCGCTGATCGGCACGAACACCGACGCTGCCGGTTTCTATTCGCCGCTCGCCGCACTCGATCTCGAGGGCGCCCCGGTCGCGGTCGTCGGCGCCGGCGGCGCGGCGCGCGCGGTGCTCTTCGCCCTCGCCCGCGCGAACGTCGGCCCCGTCACCATCCTTAATCGCAGCCCAATGAAAGCGATGGGCCTGCTCGCGACCTTCGGCCTCAAGGGCGAAGTCGTCGCGCTCGATGCGCAGCTCCCGCCGGTATCCTTGCTCGTCAATTCGAGCAGCCTCGGCATGAAGGGCCAGCCGCCGCTCGAGCTCGACCTGTCGCCGCTCCCCGACGATGCGATCGTCTACGACCTCGTCTATTCGCCGCTCCAGACCGGCTTGCTCAAGGCGGCCGAGGCGCGCGGGCTCGATACCGTCGATGGGCTCGACATGCTGATCGGCCAGGCCGCGCTCGCCTTCGAGCTGTTCTTCGGCAGCGCCCCGCCCGAGGGCCGCGACGAGGAGCTGCGCGCGCTGCTTACGGCATGACGCATCACAAGCGCCCCGGCTCGCGGCTCCGCCGTCCCTTCATCCTCGGACTCACCGGGTCGATCGGCATGGGCAAGTCGACCGCGGCGATGATGTTCGAACGCGAAGGCGTGCCCGTGTTCGACGCCGATGCCGAGGTCCACCGGCTGCAAGGCCCCGGCGGCGCGCTCGTCGCCGCGATCGAGGCGCGATTTCCCGGCACCACTGGCGCGAACGGCGTCGACCGCCAGAAACTCGGTGCGCTGGTGCTTGGCAACACCCACGAACTCGCGGCGCTCGAGGCGATCGTCCATCCGGCGGTCGGTAAAGCGCAGAAACGGTTTCTCGCCGAGAATCGTGCGCGCGACGTCGTCGTGCTCGACATTCCCCTGCTCTTCGAAAAGGGTGGCTGGCGAAAGGTCGGCGCGATCGCCGTCGTCTCGGCGCCGGCTTGGATGCAGCGCAAGCGTGTGATGCGCCGCCCCGGCATGACCGCGGCGAAACTGAAAGCGATCCGCCGGCTGCAGGTTCCCGACCGCGTCAAGCGGGCGCGCGCCGATTTCATCATCGAAACGGGCCGCCCGAAAAGCGAGACGCATCGCCAGATAAGATTTATCGCCTCTTGTTTCCACGCCCGATAGGGTCCAGATTATGGCTTCGATGCGCGAGATTATTTTCGATACCGAAACCACGGGTTTCGACCCCAGAAGCGGGGACAGGCTGGTCGAAATCGGATGTGTCGAGCTGGTCGACCGCCGCGAAACCGGCGTCACCTTTCACGCCTACTTCAATCCCGAACGCGACATGCCCGCCGCGGCCGAGGCTGTGCATGGCCTGTCGATCCAGTTCCTGTCGGACAAGCCGCTGTTCGCGACGCGCGTCGACGAACTAATGGAGTTTCTGGGCGACGCGCCGCTCGTCGCGCACAACGCCGCCTTCGACTTCGGATTCGTCAACGCCGAGCTCGCGCGCGCTGGCCGCCCCGCGCTCGACATGACGCGCATGTGCTGCACGGTGCAGATGGCGCGCAAACTCCACCCCGGTGCGAAACACAGCCTCGACGCGCTATGCACGCGCTATGGCATCGACCGTAGCCACCGCATCAAGCACGGCGCTTTGCTCGACGCCGAACTGCTCGCGCACCTGTACATCGAAATGACCGGCGGCCGGCAGATCGGCCTCGGCCTCGCCGCCTCGGGCGCGAGTGTCACCGTCTCGAACGCCTCGGCGCCCGCCGCATCGCGCGGCACCGACCGTCCCTTTCGCGAACCCCGTCCCCATATGGCGTCGGCCGCCGAACTCGCGCGGCACGCCGAATTTGTCGCAGGGCTGAACCAGCCGCTGTGGCTCGATACGGTGTGATGACACTCCCTTAAAGTCATCGCACCGGCCCAGAAGGAGAAGAAAAATGGAAATCCGCGTCTCTGGCCACCAGATCGAAACCGGCGAAGCGCTTCAGGCGCATGTGTCGGACCGGATGAACGCGATTGCCGACAAATATTTCTCGCGCGCAATCGGGGCGCACGCGACCTTCGGAAAAGGACCGCACGACAGTTTCCAGTGCGACATCGTCGCGCATGTGATGCAGGGGCTGGTGCTGAAGGGGCACGGCCAGGCGCAGGATGCGCATGTCGCGTTCGAAGGCGCCGCCGAGCGCATCGAAAAGCAGCTCAGGCGCTATATGCGGCGATTGAAGGACCATAACAACGGCGTGGCGGCACCTTCGCCGACGGTCGACGAGATCGATGATAACGCCAGCTACATCGTCTTCGACGGCGGCGGCGAAGAGGATGCGGGCGATGCGCCCGCGATCATCGCCGAAACGCGCGTCGATATTCCGAGCAGCAGCGTGTCCGACGCGGTGATGATGCTCGACCTTCGCAACACCAACGCGCTGCTCTTCGTCAACAGCAAGACCGGCACGCACAATATGGTCTATCGCCGCGACGACGGGACGATCGGCTGGGTCGAACCACGATAGGACTGGATTTTCTCCGCCATCCGGCTTAAGGGCCGCGCCCAACGATGCCCGAAGCCGGGTTGGCGGGGGGCCTGCCACGACAGATCCGCGATCGCCTGCCAGCATGTTTTCTGGCGGCGGCCGGCGTTTAACAAGATTTGATCAGACAATGAATCTTTCTTCCCTTCTCTATCCGGCGACCGTGCGCGCGCATGTGCAGCTCGATTCGAAAAAGGCGCTCTTCCCCTTCGTGGGCGATCTCGCGGCGCGTTCGCTCGGCCTCGATGCGGGCGAAGTCAGCGAGGCGCTGCTCGAACGCGAACGCCTCGGCTCGACCGGATTCGGGCGCGGGATCGCGCTTCCGCATGCCAAGATGGCCGATCTCGGCGGCGTGCGCGGCCTGTTCCTGCAACTGGCGCGTCCGATCGACTTTACCGCGGTCGACGGCCTGCCGGTCGACCTGCTCTTCATCCTGCTCTCGCCGCTCGATGCCGGCGCCGATCATCTGAAGGCGCTCGCGGGCGTGTCGCGGATGCTCCGCAACGACGCGATCGCCGAACGGCTGCGCGGCGCGAAGAGTGACGAAGCGCTGTATGCGATGCTCGCCGACACCGAAGCGCGTGACGCGGCCTGACATAAGATTCGTGCCCCTGCGAAGGCAGGGGCCCATCTCCAAAGCTATCCTTGTCACCCGCCGGTTTCTTGACTCGCGACGGCAGGTGATGGGCCCCTGCCTGCGCGGGGGCACGGCGAATTTGGTATGACCCGCCTCAAAAGCCGTTTCCTCGTCGACCTGCTGCTTCGCCGCACCGAAGCGGCCGGCGGCTTTGCGACCGTGGTTATCAAGGGCGACGAAACCTCCGGAATCATTCTCGTCCAATGCAGCGATCGCGGTGAAGCGGGACCGCTGCTCGAACGCCGCTTTTCGGCGGACGGCCACTATATCTGGGAGGAGGTCGGTCCGGCCGACGCAAAAGATGGTGAATCGCGGGCGATCTATCAGGCTCGGCGGCGAAAGGCCGATCCCGATATGTGGCTGATCGAACTGGATATCGCAGATGCGCCACAACTCGTCGCGGAGTGGGCCGCGTTAACTTGACTCTGTTGCGGCGCACAATAAGTGCCGCCCATTCGATAACGCGTAGGTCGTTCCGCGGGTTGCACTGCTTTGCAAGCACCCGGCAAACGGTTTGGACACGCAGTCGGACGATGACCGCAGGCGGCGATACAGGACCTTAGTCCCCCGCCTGTTTTGAGAGGTTCGGTTCATCGGCCGCACTTTTGACGGACAATATGAGTCGCATTCTGAACGTAGCCGGCATGGCTGCCGTCGGCATGACTGCCGCCTCCATGCTGCTTTTGGCGGAACCGGGCTTTGCAAGCGATCTTGCGGCCGACGCCAATATCCCCACGATCATCCTGCCGGGCGCCGACGCGCCGGTCGTGGCTGAAAAGGCGGATCTGTCGACCACAGCCGAAGCGCCGGTCGAAGACAATAGCAAGACCGACGAAGAACCCGCCACCGAGCCGAAGCCGGCCCCGGTGACCGCTGACTCGACCGCCGATTCGCTCGCCGAACTCGTTGCCGAAACGCCCAAGCCCGCCGACATCGACGCCGAACTGCGCTGCCTCGCCGGCGCGGTCTATTTCGAATCGCGCGGCGAATCGCTCCCCGGCCAGCTCGCCGTCGCGCATGTCGTGATCAACCGCGCCCAGTCGGGCCGCTTTCCCAAGAGCCTGTGCGGCGTCGTCCACCAAAAGAGCCAGTTCAGCTTCGTGCGCGGCGGCCGGATGCCCGCGGTGCGCAACGCGGCGCAGTGGAGCAACGCCGTGGCGATCGCGCAGATCGCCCGCGACGGCAGCTGGAAGAACCACGCCCCGGGCGCGCTCTTCTTCCACGCGCGCTACGTCTCGCCGGGCTGGCGCAAGACGCGCATCGCGCAGATCGACAACCACATCTTCTATCGTTGATCGGATGGGCGCGATGTAGATCGCGCCCTCCCCTTTATCGTCACCCCGGACTTGATCCGGGGTCCATCTGCGCCACGTCGATGGATGCCGGGTCAAGCCCGGCATGACGGCGCGATAGGCCGTTCATTGCCAAGCCATATTTGCTGGCGCATGATGTCCGGATGACGCGTCAAATTTCCGTCGCCCTGCTCGCTGCAGCGGCGCTCGCTCTCGGTGGCTGCGCCACCGCGGTCCCCCCGGTTGAGGTCACGCGCTTCCACGCCAGCGCGCCTGCGGGCTGGGCACCGGGCACGCGCTATACGGTCGACACCGCGCCGCTCGGCAATGCCGGGGCGATGATCGACGCGCCCTCGCTCGAATGGAACAGCTACCGCACCGCGGTCGAGCAGCAATTGCAGCGGCAGGGACTCGTCGCGGCGCCCGACGGCGCCCGCGCGCCCTTGAAGGTGCGGATCGGTTTCGAACGCATGAACCGTGAAGGCGTCGGCAGGCGTTCGCCCGTCTCGGTCGGGGTCGGCGGTTCGACGGGCAGCTACGGGTCGGGCGTCGGACTCGGAATCGGCCTCAACCTCGGCGGTGGTCCGAAACGGATGGCCGATCTCCAGCTCGCGGTGCGCATCGACGATGCCGCGAGCGGTCAAGCGTTGTGGGAAGGCCGCGCGCTGACCGCCGTCCCGGTGAAGGCGCCCGCCAGCCAGCCCAGCCTCGCCGCGGCGAAATTGGCCGACGCGCTATTCAGGGACTTCCCCGGGGAATCGGGACGCACTATCAGCGTCAAATGACCATCAGCATCAACGCCGCTTTCGACAGCGGCAATATCGTCGTGGAAAATGTCGACGGCACGTCGGCGCGCCTTTCGATTCGCAAGGACCGCGAATCGGACTTTTTCCAATGGTTCCACTTCCGCGTCTCGTGCGCGGTCGGCGACGCGCTCGACCTCGCGATCACGGGGCTTGGCGATTCGGCTTATCCCGATGGCTGGCCGGGTTATGCCGCCTGCGCGAGCACCGATCGCGAAACCTGGTTCCGCCTCGATACGGCTTATGAGGCCGGCACGCTGACGATCCAGCACACGGCCGAAAGCCCGATCCTCTACATCGCCTATTTCGCGCCCTATTCGATGGAACGCCATCACGACCTCGTCGCCCAGATCGCCGAATGCGAAGGCGTGACCTACCGCTGCCTCGGCACCAGCCTCGAAGGCCAGCCGATCGACTGCCTCGAACTCGGCACGGGCGAGACGCAGGTGTGGCTTTATGCGCGCCAGCATCCGGGGGAGAGCATGGCCGAATGGTGGATGGAAGGCGCGCTCGAAAAGCTCGTCGATCCCGCCGACCCGCACGCGCGTTCGCTGCGCGCGAAATGCCGCTTCCACATCGTCCCGAATATGAATCCCGACGGTTCGTGCCGCGGGCATCTGCGCACCAATTTTGCCGGGGTGAACCTCAACCGCGAATGGGATAATCCGACCGCCGAACGCAGCCCCGAAGTCCTCGTGGTGCGTAACGCGATGGATGAAACCGGCGTCGACTGGGCGATGGACATCCACGGCGACGAAGCGATCCCCGCGGTCTTCCTCGCGGGCTTCGAAGGCATTCCGTCGCTGAAGCCCGAGCAGACCGCAAAATATAAGGCGTTCGAAACCGCGCTCGCGGCGAACACCCCCGATTTCCAGCTCGACCTCGGCTATACCGAAACCGCGCCGGGGCAGGCCAACCTCTCGATGTCGACGACGCAGGTCGCCGAACGTTTTGGCGCGGTGTCGATGACGCTCGAAATGCCGTTCAAGGACAATCGCGACCTCCCCGACCCTGTCGCCGGCTGGTCGCCCGAACGCTCGAAGCTGCTCGCGCGCGCGTGCCTCGCGACGCTGGACCAGCTGCTGTGACGGGAGCCTGGCGGATCGTCGAGGATGATCTGTCGGGCGCCGCCATCCGTGCGCTGCTCGAGCAACATTTCGCGGGCATGGTCGCGAACTCGCCGGCCGGAAGCTGTCACTTCCTCGATTTCGAGGGCCTCCGCGCCGACGGCGTCACCTTCTGGTCGATCCACCGCGGCGACGAGCTCGCGGGCTGCGGCGCGCTCAAGATGCTCGATGGCGCGCACGGCGAGATCAAATCGATGCGCACCGCCGAACCCTTCCTGCGGCAGGGCGTCGCCGCGCATATGCTGGGTCATATTATCGATATCGCGCGGACCCGCGGCCTCGCGCGTCTGAGCCTCGAAACCGGATCGAGCGGCGCCTTCGAACCCGCGATCGCGCTTTATCAGCGTTACGGTTTCACCGAGTGCGAGCCCTTCGCCGATTACCGGCCCGACCCGTTCAGCCGCTTTATGACGCGCGTACTTTAGGTACGAAAACGGGGCCCGGAAGGGACTCCGGACCCCGCAACTTCGTTCGATCGGGCGCCCTTTACGCGGCCTTCTTGTCCTCGATCACCGGCGCGCTGCCGCCGATCGCGATCTTGTGCGGCTTCATCGCCTCGGGAACTTCGCGCACCAGGTCGATCGCGAGCAGCCCGTCGGCGAGGTCCGCCTGTTCGACGCGCACGAAATCGGCGAGCTGGAAGCGGCGCTCGAACGCGCGCGTCGCGATGCCGCTATAAAGCAATTGGCGCGCCTCGCCCTCGGCTACCGGCGCCTTGCGGCCGCTGACGGTCAGCATATTCTGCTGCGCGGTGATGTCGATCTCGTCGGACTTGAAGCCGGCGACCGCGACGGTGATGCGAAAATGGTCGTCGGCGAGTTTTTCGATGTCGAAGGGCGGATAATTTTCGGCGCCCGAACCGCCCGTTTCGAGGAAATCGAACAATCGGTCGAACCCGACGGTCGAACGGCGATAGGGGGTCCAGTCGAAACTGTTACGCATGGATCTCTCTTCCTTTACAAAGCGAAGCAAGGGACCGCGGGGAACGTCCCGCGATCGCCGCCCGGCCCCGTGTCGGCGGCCGGACAGGGTCAATCTGGTAGCCGGCGAAACCATTTCAAGAGCGCGGTTGGCGTTCGGCGAAAACCCGCGCTAAAGGGCGGCGTCTCTCTCCAGCGCAAGGATCCGAAATGCCCCAGCTCATCCTCATCCGTCACGGCCAGTCGCAGTGGAATCTCGAAAACCGCTTCACCGGCTGGTGGGATGTCGATGTCACCGAAAAGGGCGCGGCCGAAGCGATCGCCGCGGGCGAGCTGATGAAGGCGAAGGGCATCGCCCCCGACACCTGCTTCACCTCGGTCCAGTCGCGCGCGATCAAGACGCTGAACCTGGCGCTCGAGGCGATGGGCCGCCTCTGGCTCCCCGTCACCAAGGACTGGCGCCTCAACGAGCGCCATTATGGCGGCCTCACGGGGCTCGACAAGGCCGAGACCGCGGCGAAGCATGGCGACGATCAGGTCAAGATCTGGCGCCGCAGCTTCGACATCCCGCCGCCGCCGCTCGAAGCCGGCTCGCCGTGGGACCTGTCGACCGACCCGCGCTACGCCGGGATCGATATCCCCGCCGCCGAAAGCCTCAAGGACACGATCGAGCGCGTGCTGCCCTATTATGAAGCCGCGATCGTCCCCGAACTCGCCGCGGGCAAGACGGTGCTGATCTCGGCGCACGGCAACAGCCTGCGCGCGCTCGTCAAGCATCTTTCGGGCATTTCGGACGCCGACATCACCGGCCTCGAAATCCCGACCGGCCAGCCGATCGTCTATGACCTCAACGACGATCTCAGCGCGCGCGAGCGTTATTATCTGAGCGAGCGGTAAGACCGTGTACCCCGGCGAAAGCCGGGGCCCAGTGCTTCCGTAACCATGGGCCCCGGCTTTCGCCGGGGTTCACGGCCGTGATACCTAAAGCGTCCCCGTCACCGTCAGCTGGAAAAAGCGCCCGAACTTGCGCAGCCGGCGTTCGCTGAACGCGACCGGCCCGTCGCGCCGGTCGGCGAACACCGTCCGGTCGAACCCGTCCTTCATCCCCGCGAGGTTGCGGTACGACAGCTTCACCGTGAAGCCCGCGACATCCTTATGCTCGACGAAGGCGGTGACGAACGGCCCGTCGGTATATTCCTTCTCGATCGCACCGAGCCGCAGGTTCGGGCTGAACTGCTCGTCGAAATAGCCTGCACCCCACGCCAGATTGGTGTGCGGAATGTCGTGACGCAGGCTCAAATCGACGAGATATTCCTGCCCCGCGCTCTGGTCGCGCCACAGGTCGGTGAGCGGGTCGCGCACGCGGTTGCGACGCAGGGTGATATCGCTGTTGATCCGCGCGCCCGTCCATCCCAGCGGGTCGAGCAGCAAGGTTGCCTTCGAACTGATGCGATAAAGATGCGCGGGCGGCAAATTGCCGCGTCCTTCGGTGGTCGGCGACAGCGGCACCTGGTCGACGAGGTCCTGCGCATAAGCATAAGCGAAGGCGACCGACGCATTGCCCCACGCGCCCATATCCTGCACGACTTCCAGCTCGGTGCGATTGAGGACGGGCGGCACGAGCTGGCCGTTGCCGCCATTGCCCTGCCCGTTCGCGACATCGACCGAACTCGCGAAATCGAAAAAGTCGAGCTGGTCGACGCGGCGCTGCACGAACCAGTTGATCGTCGTCTTGGGCGCCACCTTCCACGCCAGCGCCAATTTGCCCTTCGGCCGGACGAAGCGGCGCGTCAGCCCGCCCGGCCCCGACGAGCTCAGCTCGCTATATTCGGCGCCCAGATTGACCTGCGCGGTCAGGTTCGACGCGAGCGCGCGCCCCCAGGTCAGCGATGCCTCGCCGCGCTTTTCTTCGACCTTGGTGCGTTCGCCGCCGAAGATGACGGGCCGGAAACTGCCGTCGGCTTGCAGCACCGCAAATTCGGAATCGACGTCGAGCGTGTTGTACGCGCCCTCCAGTGCAACCTGCCAGTCGGTGCCGCCGCCGGTGCGCCAGCTATATTCGCCGCGCAGGATCGATTCGCCCTCGTCGGCGGTCTGCTTGAACCGCTCGCCGGTGCGTCCGCCGATTTCGCGATCGACGATAAAGCTGTCGACGAACGGACTATGCTCAAAACGATAGAGCGTGATCAGCTTCAGCCGCCCCTTGCCCAGCCCCAGCTCATAATCGCCGCCGATGTCGAAATTGGCTTCGTCTTCGGTAAACTTGAACGCCTCGCGCACAATGCCGTTCGCCGGCCGCTCCGACACGCTGTCGACGCGTTCGTCGAGCAGCTGCAGCTGGCCGCCAAGGTTCAAATTCCATTTGTTGCCGTTCGCCGTGGTGCGCGCGAGCGCCGCCGACAGCCGCGGCCGCTCGCCATCATAGGCGCCGAACTCGTCGCGCGTGAACAGCAGCGCGCCATTGCCGTCGTAAACGCGCTCGGGCCCCCAATGACCCTTGCGTGTGGCTTCGTTCTTGAGGCTCAATGTCAAATTGGTGCCGCCGAGCTTGCCCGTCGTCGAAATCTCGCCGTTCAGCCAGTTCTTCTCGAGCCGCGGACGCCATTCGGGCTGCCAGCGGATCGTCGTCTTATACCCGCCGCTTCCCGCACCTGCGACGAGCACGACATTCGCGACCTGTCCGGTCAGCCCGGGGACGTTCAGCCCGGCGCCGTCGACGATGTCGATATAGGCGACCTCGGCCGCGGTGATCCGTGCCAGCGCGGTGCGCGCGTCGGTCGATTTGTTCGCGATGCGCTCGCCGTTGATCAGCACATTCTCGGTCGCCGCGCCCAGCCCGCGCTCACCGCCGTTGGTCCCGGTGACGATCAGGAAGCCCGGCACCTTTTCGACCATGTCGAGCGCGGTGCGCGGCGCGAAACGCGTGAAGTCGGCGGGCGTATAGCGTTCGGCGCCATTCACCGGAACGGGGATCGCCGGCGGCGCGTCGCCGGTGGGTTCCTGCGCCGCGGCGGGCGCGACCGACAGCAAAGCCAACAGGATCTGCGATGATCCGTGAAATACGGCCGACATAATTCCCCCTCGCGGCCGCTATCGAAACCGATGGCCTCCCCAATCGCGAATAGTTCGCAATAATTATCTTGTTATAATATGTCTACCAACGGGCAGCAGGCCTCGACGAGCGTCGGTTACGACGCCCGATACTGGCGGCCATCGGCTTCGCGATCAGTCGCGCAGTAACTCGTTGATTCCGGTTTTCGCGCGCGTCTTGGCATCGACGCGCTTGACGATCACCGCGCAATAGAGCGACGGCCCCGGCGTCCCGTCGGGCAAAGGCTTGCCCGGCATCGCGCCCGGCACGACGACCGAATAGGCGGGGACTTCGCCGATGAAGACTTCGCCCGTCGCGCGGTCGACGATCTTGGTCGACGCGCCCAGATAGACGCCCATCGACAGCACCGCGCCCTCGCGTACGATCACGCCCTCGGCGACCTCGGCACGCGCGCCGATGAAGGCGCCGTCCTCGATCACCACCGGCCCGGCCTGCAACGGTTCGAGCACGCCGCCGATCCCCGCGCCGCCCGACAGATGGACGTTGGCGCCGATCTGCGCGCAGCTGCCGACGGTCGCCCAGGCGTCGACCATCGATCCCTCGCCGACATAGGCGCCAATATTGACGAAGCTCGGCATCAGCACCGCGCCCTTGCTGATATAGGCGCCGCGGCGGACGATCGAACCGGGTACGGCGCGGAAGCCCGCGTCGCGGAAACGATTCTCGCCCCAGCCGGCGAATTTCGACGGCACCTTGTCCCACCAGCGCGCGCCGCCGGGACCGCCCTCGATCAGTTCCATGTCGTTGAGACGGAACGACAGCAGCACCGCTTTCTTCAGCCATTGGTTGACCTGCCAGGTTCCGCCCGCGTCGCGTTCGGCGACGCGATAGCTACCGTCGTCGAGGCCGGCGAGCGCGGTCTCGACCGCTTCGCGCACCGCACCGGTCGTCGTCAGCCCCAGCGTGTCGCGGTCATCCCATGCGGCTTCGATCGTCGATTGCAGGTCGGTGGTCATGAAATTCCCCATGGTAAAGGCAGATTGTCGAGCCAGTCGGCGATGTCGGTCGCGTGAAAATCGACATGCTCCGGTAGGTGGTCCCGATGACCGCTTTCGCTGCCATTGTCCAGCCAGACGGTCGTCATGCCGAGCGCTTTGGCGGGCGTCAGGTTGCGCGCCATATCCTCGACGAAGACGCTCTTCGCCGGGTCGACTCCCAGATGCGAAATCATCATCGCATAGGCTTCGGGATCGGGCTTCGGCGTATAGCGCGTGACGCGGATATCGCAGATGCCGTCGAACAGGTCGGCGATCCCGCGCGCGTGAAGCACGCGCGCCGCATAATCGGCATCGGCGTTGGTGAAGATCAGCTTGCGCCCCGGCAGGCGTTCGAGTCCGGCGCGCAGCCGCGCATCGACGCTCAGCCGGTCGAGCGCAATGTCATGGACGTCGACCAGAAAATCCTCGGGGTGCACGCCGTGGTGCCGCATCAGCCCCGCCATCGTCGTGCCATGGTCGTGGAAATATTGCTTTTGCACGCGCCGCGCCTCGGCGGCGTCGACATTCAGCAGCCGCATGATGAAGGCGCCCATGCGTTCGTCGATCAGGTCGAACAGCCTCGCCGACGGCGCATAGAGCGTGTTGTCGAGATCGAAGATCCAGCTGTCGATATGGTCGAGCGGCGCGGGCATGCGGCGGCGCATAAAGGCTGGGGCGTATGGGGGCAAGCGGAGGTGAAAAAGTCCTCCCTGTGGCGAAGCCATGGGGAGGTGGCAGCGCGAAGCGCTGACGGAGGGGCCAATGCGCAACGTTTCCGGCCCCTCCACAATCCGCTTCGCGTACGGTCCCCCTCCCCATCGCTTCGCGACGGGGAGGATCGGTTAACCGCATGATGCTACCCCTCCCCCCTCCGCCGCGCTAAAAGGCGGATATCAGGGCAAAGGGAAACGGCGATGGTCGAGGCGAACCGACGCAGCAACATCCGGCGGATGGTCGCGCGGCCTTTGCCCCTGCTGCTCGGCATCGCCGCGCTCTCGCTCGCCGCATGTGGCGGCGGTGGCGGTGCGCGGCCCTCGCCGACCCCTGCCCCGCCGCCCGCCCCTGCCCCGGCGCCAACCCCGACCCCCACGCCTACACCTGCTCCGACCCCGCCGCCGGCGGGCAATTTCGATACCGCCGAGACGCGCCGTTCCGACGGGGTCAATTTTCACGGCGCGATCACCGCCTATCAGGCGGGGGCGACGGGGCAGAATATCCTCGCCGGCGTCATCGACGACGGGATCGATCAGGACAGCCCCGAATTCGCCGGCCGCATCTCGTCGCAATCGATCGACCTCGCCGGATCGCGCGGCATCAATGGCGAAGGGACGCACGGCACCAATGTTGCGCAGCTGTTGCTCGGCGGAAAGAATGACGTCGGCACCTTCGGCATCGCGTTCAACGCCAACCTGCTCGTGCTGCGTGCCGACCGGCCGGGCAGCTGCGCGACCGAAGACCCCTCGAACGACGAAAGCGGCTGCCGCTTTCCCGAAACCGCGATCGCGGCGGGGCTCGACCGCGCGGTCGGCGCGGGCGCGCGTGTCGTCAACATCTCGCTCGGCGGCGAAGACCCGCCCGGCGCCACCTTGCGCGCCGCGGTCTCGCGCGCGACCGCGGCGGGAATCATCGTCATCGTCTCGGCGGGCAATGACGGCGACACGACCGCGAACGGCAATGACCCGAACAATCCCGACCGCTTTGCGCAGGGGCTTCGCGATGCCGGCGGCGGGCTCGTCGTCATTGCCGGATCGGTCAATGAAAATGGCGCGATCTCGGGGTTCAGCAACCGCGCGGGCGGCTATGCCGGCTCTTATCTTGGTGCGCTCGGCGAGGGGGTATGCTGCGCCTATGAAAATGGTGCGCTCAAGACCGAGGGCAATTTCGTCTTCGTTTTGAACGGCACCAGCTTCGCGGCGCCGCAGGTTGCGGGCGCCGTCGCGCTGATCGCGCAGGCCTTTCCGAACCTGTCGAGCCAGCAGATCGTCTCGCTTCTCTATCAATCGGCGCGCGATGCCGGTGCCGCGGGCGACGATGCGGTGTATGGCCAGGGCATTCTCGACATTGCGCGCGCCTTCCAGCCGATGGGCGCCACGTCGCTCGCGGGCACCGCGACCGCGGTCGCGCTCGATGCGCCGCTGGGCGTCCTCGGCGGTCCGATGGGCGATGCCGGCGGGGCGGGAACGACGGGTCTTGTTACCGATGGCTTCGGCCGCGCTTTCGACGTCGATTTCGGCGGTTCGCTGGCGTCGCGGCGGCCCGACTTCAAACTGTCGGGCGCGATCGGCGGGCTGATACGCCAGCAAAGCGCCGCGAACGCGTCGTTGGCGCTTTCGCTCGTCACCGCGCCCGGCACCGGCGGCACCGACGCCCTCGCCGGCCTCTCCTTCCACGACGCGCAGCGCGCACGCACCCTCGCCGCCTCGGTGATGACGCGCCTCGACGCGAGCACGCGGATCGGCTTTGCCGCTGGCCGCGGCACCGGCGGCCTGCTCGCGGGCGAGCGCGGCGAGAACGGCCACGCGATGCTGATCGGCGATGCCGCGAACGAGGGTCTCGGCTTTGCCGCAAGTCCCGGAATTGGCACGATAATTCGCAATAATATCGTTCATAATCAATATGTTAATGTGATACTGGAGAATGGCTGGGTATCGGGCTCGCGTTGGCAGGACGACCCCCTCCTCCGCTACCGCTCGCGCCATGACAGCCGCTACCAGCGCGTCGGCGCCGCGTGGGACGCGCGCTTCGGCCCCGTCAGCACCGCGCTCGGCGCCAGCTGGCTCCGCGAATCGGACAGCCTCCTCGGCGCCCGCCTCGGCCCGATGTTCGCCGCCGGCGGCGCGACCAGCCTCGTCGGCGACGCGAGCTTCATCCTCGATATGCGCGATGATTGGAAAGTTGCGGCCGCCTGGCGCCAGATGTGGACGCGCCCCGACCAACGCGGATTGATCGCGGGCGGCACGCTCTGGTCGACCGCCTTCTCGTTCGACGTCGCCAAGGCGAATCTGGTGCGCCCCGGCGACCGCGCCGCGCTCCGTTTCGCCCAGCCACTGCGCGTCGCGCGCGGCGGCATCGACCTGATGCTCCCCATCGCGCACGATTATGCGAGCGGCCGCACCGACTTCGGCCGCCGCACCTACAACCTCGCCCCCACCGGCCGCGAGCTGGTCGTCGAGGCGAGCTATGCGCTGTCGCTGTTCGGCGGCGAACTCATTGCGAATACATGGTGGCGGCGGGATCCCGGCCATATCGCCACGATGCCCGACGACCGAGGCGCAGCGCTCCGCTTTACGATGGGCTTCTGATCGGCTTTAACGCTCCCCAAAGGTCAAAACAGGGGACGCCAAAATGAAGCCGATTCAAATTCTTCCGCTCGCGCTCATCGGCGCGGCGCTCGCTACGCCGCTCGCCGCACAGGCGCCCGCGCGCACCGTCATCCACGCCGGGCAATTGCTCGCCGAACCGGGCAAACCCGCGCGCGGCGCCTCGACGATCATTGTCGAGGGCGGCAAGATATTGAGCATCGCCGACGGCTATCAGCCCGCCGACCCCGGCGCGACGCTGATCGACCTCAAGGACAAATATGTCCTCCCCGGCCTGATCGACAGCCATGTCCATCTGACCAGCGATGCGGGCGGCATCGCCGGTCAGCTCGAGGAGATCACGCTCAGCCCCGCGGCGCAGGCGTTCAATGCCGAGGCGAACGGGATGAAGACGCTGCGCGCGGGCTTCACCACGGTGCGCAACCTCGGCGACGGCGACGGCGCAACCCTTGCCCTCAGGGATGCGATCCTCGCGGGCAAGGTGCAGGGGCCGCGCATCGTCGATGCGGGCAACAGCATCTCGGGCAGCGCGGGGCATATGGACGGATCGCTTGGCTATCGCGACGAGCTCCGCCCCTTCTTCGCGGGCGCGGGCAACACCTGTAACGGCGCCGACGATTGCCGCCGCGCGGTGCGGCTCCAGATCGGTCGCGGCGCCGACGTGATCAAATTCGCTTCGACCGGCGGGGTCAACAGCCGCATCGGCGCCGGTCTCGGCAAGCAGATGTTCGACGACGAGGCGCAGGCGATCGTCGACACCGCGCATCTGTTCGGCAAGAAGGTCGCGGTCCACGCGCACGGCGCCGACGGCATCCGGCTCGCGATCGATGCTGGTGCCGATTCGATCGAACATGGCACGATCCTCGACGAGGCGACGATCGCGGCCTGGGCGAAGTCGAAGACTTATTATGTGCCGACGCTGTCGACGGTGAACGGCTACAAGGAACGCCTTGCCGCCAATCCCGACGCCTATGAACCCGACGTGCTCGCCAAGATCAAATGGCGCATCGAGATCACCGGCAAGAGCCTCCAGCAACTCGTCCCGCGCGGCGTCCGCATCGCGTTCGGCACCGACGCCGGCGTGTCGAAGCACGGCCGCAACGGCGACGAGTTCGAATTGATGGTCCAGCACGGGATGAAGCCGGCCGAGGCGCTGAAGGCCGCGACGGTCAACGCCGCCGACCTGCTCGGCCTGTCGAACGAGATTGGCACGATTGCGCCGGGCAAGAGCGCCGACATCATCGCGGTGGCGAGCGACCCGGTCGCCGACGTGCGCGTGCTGAAGAAGGTCGATTTCGTGATGGCGCGCGGGACGGTGGTCGACTGAATCAGAGCGCCGCCCGAAGCTTCAGCCAGCGATCGCGCTTCGCCGCGAAGCCGATCGTATGCGCGGCGCTGCTCGACGGGAGGTCGATGACGGCGACTTCATCGAGCGGCGGCAGCTGCTTCCGCCCGATCGCCGCAGCCTTGCCGCCGTTGAAGGCGATCATGCACAGGTCGGGCAGATCGGCGACCAGCGCCGCGAGGTCGTGCGCCTCGGCTTCGCGGATCAGCGAGTCGCTGCTCATGTGCCGTTCGGCGCTGCGGATCACGTCCCACAGCCCGACCTTTGCCGCGCGCAGCGCGACCAGCCTGTCGGCATAGGGCAGGTCCGCGAGCGGCTGGCCGATGACCGCGCCGAGCAGGCGCCAGAACTGGTTCGTCGGATGCGCATAATATTGCTGCTGGGCGAGCGAGCGCACGCCCGGCAGGCTGCCGAGGATCAGCAATCGCGTGTCGGGCGCGACGTGGGGCGCAAAGCTGGTGTGGCGAACCGCGGGCATGGGCGACCGATAGCCCGCCCCGGCGGGCGCAACAATATTGCCCGCCCCTTGACCCCGACGGGAATCGGGTCTAGGGGCCCGCTCGACCGAAAAGGGCGGTTTGCTGCCTCTTTCAGTTGCAACAGCGCTTGAACATTGCTGGCGCGGATGGAGCCTCCGGAAGATCATCACGATCCGCCGGGGTCTTTTGCTGTTATCAGGTCGGCCGTTTTTCGCCAATTTTGGCGGGTTATCGGCCGGAGCTTCATCCACCGCGGTACAGTAACCGTTCGCTTTGATGGGCGGACATTTAAAGGTGAAGCATTCATGCCCACGATCAACCAGCTGGTCCGCAAGGGCCGGACTCCCCAGAAGGTGAAGTCCAAGGTCCCGGCGATGGACGCAAACCCGCAAAAGCGCGGCGTTTGCACCCGTGTCTACACGACGACCCCGAAAAAGCCGAACTCGGCGCTCCGCAAGGTTGCGAAGGTCCGCCTGACCAACCAGCGCGAAGTCATCACCTACATCCCCGGCGAAGGCCACAACCTCCAGGAACACAGCGTTGTGCTGATCCGCGGCGGTCGTGTCCGCGATCTTCCCGGTGTGCGTTACCACGTCCTGCGCGGCGTGCTCGATACGCAGGGCGTGAAGGACCGCAAGCAGAGCCGTTCGAAGTACGGCGCGAAGCGTCCGAAGTAAGGACCGCTTTTTCGGCTATTTGATCATCCCTGGCTGCGCATGCGCCGGGATGCTGTTGTAAAAGGAATTACCTATGGCTCGTCGTCGTCGTCCTGAACGCCGCGAAATCCTGCCCGATCCCCGTTTCGGGGATGTCGTGCTGTCGAAATTCATGAACAGCGTCATGCTGGACGGGAAAAAGTCGGTCGCCGAAAGCATCGTCTACGGTGCGCTCGAGTCGGTCGAAACCCGCGCCAAGAAGGAACCGCTCGGCGTGTTCCACGAAGCGCTGGCGAACATCCGCCCGAACATCGAAGTCCGCAGCCGCCGCGTCGGCGGTGCGACCTATCAGGTTCCGGTCGAAGTCCGTCCGGAACGTGCGCAGGCGCTCGCGATCCGCTGGCTGATCACCGCCGCGCGCAACCGCAGCGAAACCACCATGGCAGCTAGGCTGTCGGGCGAACTGCTCGACGCGTCGAACAACCGTGGCAACGCCGTGAAGAAGCGTGAAGACACGCATCGCATGGCCGAAGCGAACCGCGCCTTCAGCCACTACCGCTGGTAAGCGCCTGCGGGACGCTGCCGCGTCTCGCAATCGTAACAATCGTTCCTATATCGGAGGCGGCTCCCAAGGCCGCCCCCCAAATCCAAGGAAAAGACCATGGCACGCAGCCATCCGCTCGAACGCTATCGCAATTTCGGTATCATGGCGCACATCGACGCCGGCAAGACCACGACGACCGAGCGTATCCTTTACTACACCGGCAAGTCCTACAAGATCGGCGAAGTCCATGACGGCGCCGCGACGATGGACTGGATGGAGCAGGAACAGGAACGCGGCATCACGATCACGTCGGCCGCCACCACCTGCCTGTGGAAGGCCGAAGAAGGCCAAGGCCCCGAGCATCGCCTGAACATCATCGACACCCCCGGACACGTCGACTTCACGATTGAAGTCGAACGTTCGCTGCGCGTGCTCGACGGCGCGATCACCGCGTTCGACGGCGTTGCCGGCGTTGAGCCGCAGTCGGAAACCGTGTGGCGCCAGGCGGACAAGTATAAAGTTCCGCGGATGTGCTTCATCAACAAGCTCGACCGCACCGGCGCCGATTTCTATTATTGCGTCCAGACGATCATCGATCGCCTCGGCGCGACCCCGGCGGTGCTCTATCTGCCGATCGGTTCGGAAGGCGGCTTCAAGGGCCTCGTCGACCTCGTCAACGAGCGTGCGATCATCTGGAAGGACGAAAGCCTCGGCGCCGAATTCTTCTATGAAGAAATCCCCGCCGACCTCGCCGACAAGGCGGCCGAATATCGCGAAAAGCTCGTCGAGCTCGCCGTCGAACAGGACGACGACGCGATGGAAGCCTATCTCGAAGGCACCGTCCCTGACGTCGCGACGCTCAAGAAGCTGATCCGCAAGGGTACGCTGGCGCAGGCGTTCGTTCCGGTCCTCTGCGGCTCGGCGTTCAAGAACAAGGGTGTCCAGACGCTGCTCGACGCGGTTGTCGATTACCTGCCTTCGCCGCTCGACATTCCTGACGTCCAGGGCATCAACCCGTCGAACGATCAGCCCGACTCGCGTGAGACGTCGGACGCGGCGCCGCTGTCGCTGCTCGCCTTCAAGATCATGAACGACCCGTTCGTCGGTTCGCTCACCTTCGCCCGCATCTATTCGGGTACGCTCAACAAGGGCACCTACCTGAACTCGGTGAAGGACAAGAAGGAAAAGGTTGGCCGCATGCTGCTGATGCATGCGAACAGCCGCGAAGACATCGAAGAAGCCTATGCGGGCGACATCGTCGCGCTCGCCGGCCTTAAGGAAACCACCACCGGGGACACGCTCTGCGCCACCAACGCGCCGATCATCCTCGAGCGGATGGAATTCCCCGAGCCGGTCATCGAGCTGTCGGTGGAACCGAAGACCAAGGCCGACCAGGAACGTATGGGCATCGCGCTCAACCGCCTGGCCGCCGAGGATCCCTCGTTCCGCGTGTCGACCGACCATGAATCGGGTCAGACGATCATCAAGGGCATGGGCGAGCTTCACCTCGACATCCTTGTCGATCGCATGAAGCGCGAGTTCAAGGTCGAAGCGAACGTCGGCGCGCCGCAGGTGGCGTACCGCGAATCGCTCGCGAAGGCCGTCGACGTCGACTATACCCACAAGAAGCAGTCGGGTGGCTCGGGCCAGTTCGGCCGCGTTAAGGTCAGCGTCGCTCCCGGCGAACGCGGCGCAGGCATCACCTTCATCGACGAGATCAAGGGCGGTAACATTCCGCGCGAATATATCCCGTCGGTCGAAAAGGGCATGCGCGAGTCGGCCGAGAATGGTCACATGATCGGCTTCCCGATCATCGACTTCGAAATCAAGCTCACCGACGGCGCGTACCACGACGTCGACTCGTCGGCGCTGGCGTTCGAAATCGCGGGCCGTGCGGCGATGCGCGAAGTGGCGGCGAAGGCCGGCATCAAGCTGCTCGAGCCGGTGATGAAGGTCGAAGTCGTTACCCCTGAGGAATTCATGGGCGACGTGATCGGCGACCTTAACAGTCGTCGCGGACAGATCCAGGGCACCGACAGCCGGGGCATCGCCCAGGTCGTCGAGGCGATCGTTCCGCTGGCTAACATGTTCGGCTACGTCAATCAGCTGCGCAGCTTCAGCCAGGGTCGCGCAAGCTATTCGATGCAATTCTCGCATTACGAAGAAGTGCCGACCAACGTCGCCGAAGAAGTGAAGGCCAAGATGGCCTGATGGGTCAAAGCCGCGCGGGCTTGCACCGCGCGGCAAGACCCTCTAAGGGCGGCGCCTGATTCAGCAGGCTCGTCCAGGACTGATCAACGCAAACATTGAACAAGAAGGTTATACCATCATGGCCAAGGCTAAATTTGAGCGGACGAAGCCGCACTGCAACATCGGCACCATCGGTCACGTCGACCATGGCAAGACCTCGCTGACCGCAGCGATCACCAAGGTGCTCGCCGAAAACGTCGCCGGCAACGCCGCCGTCGACTTCGCGAACATCGACAAGGCTCCCGAAGAGCGCGAGCGCGGCATCACCATTTCGACCGCACACGTCGAATATGAAACCGACGGCCGCCACTATGCGCACGTCGACTGCCCGGGTCACGCCGACTATGTGAAGAACATGATCACCGGTGCCGCCCAGATGGACGGCGCGATCCTCGTTGTGTCGGCTGCTGACGGCCCGATGCCGCAGACGAAGGAGCACATCCTGCTCGCGAAGCAGGTTGGCGTTCCGACCATGGTCGTCTTCCTCAACAAGGTCGACCAGCTGGACGATCCCGAGCTGCTCGAACTCGTTGAGCTCGAAATCCGCGAAGAACTGTCGAAGCGCGACTTCGATGGCGACAATATTCCGATCATCCCGGGTTCGGCTCTCGCCGCCCTCGAAGGTCGCGACGACGCCATCGGCAAGGACGCGATCCTGAAGCTGATGGCTGCTGTCGACGCGTGGATCCCGCAGCCGGAACGTCCGCTCGACAAGCCCTTCCTGATGCCGATTGAAGACGTGTTCTCGATCTCGGGTCGCGGTACCGTCGTCACCGGCCGTATCGAAACCGGCGTCGTCAAGGTTGGTGAAGAAGTCGAAATCGTCGGCATCAAGGACACCAAGAAGACCGTCGTCACCGGCGTCGAAATGTTCCGCAAGCTGCTCGACCAGGGCCAGGCTGGCGACAACGTCGGTGCGCTGATCCGCGGCGTCGGCCGTGAAGAAGTCGAGCGTGGCCAGGTTCTGGCGAAGCCCGGCTCGATCACGCCGCACACCGAGTTCACCTCGGAAGTGTACGTCCTGTCGAAGGATGAAGGCGGCCGTCACACGCCGTTCTTTGCGAACTATCGTCCGCAGTTCTACTTCCGCACCACCGACGTCACCGGCGAAGTCATTCTGCCCGCCGGCACCGAAATGGTCATGCCGGGCGACAACGTCCAGCTGTCGGTCAAGCTGATCGCTCCGATCGCCATGGACCCGGGTCTCCGCTTCGCAATTCGCGAAGGTGGCCGCACGGTCGGCGCAGGGGTTGTGGCCACGGTCACAAAGTAATATAGGGCCGCGAGCCGCGCGATTCGGAAGCGATTCGCGCGGCTCGTAGCTTAAAGAATTTTGATGGCCGATCCGGTTTCCATGCGGAAATCGGAGCAGGCCATTTCGGCTCTTTCGCATCGTTAGACGGGATTCGACTGGAACAGTCATGGAAACGCAGAATATTCGCATTCGCCTGAAGGCCTTTGATCACCGCGTGCTCGATCAGGCCACCACCGACATTGCCGACACGGCACGTCGTACCGGAGCGCTTATTCGCGGCCCGATCCCGCTTCCGACGCGTATTGAAAAATTCACCGTGAACCGCGGCCCGCATGTCGACAAGAAGTCGCGCGAGCAGTTCGAGGTGCGTACCCACAAGCGGCTGCTCGACATCGTGCAGCCCACCCCGCAGACGGTCGACGCGCTGATGAAGCTCGACCTCGCCGCGGGCGTGAATGTTGAGATCAAGTTGGCCTAAGCCAACGCAGCCCCGGATCTGATCCGGGGTCTCTATCGGCAGGACACTTCGGTGACTGCATTGTCCGGCGCGATCCGGACCGACGATAGGGTGGATACCGCCGGTCGTTTCTTCGGAAACATCCAGACCGGGCTGCGTCCCCCGTCTCGCCGCTTCTCCTTCGGGATGGCGGCACCTCAGCCCGGACGGGGCGATGCATCGAAATTTTGGGCTGGGAGGGTTCTCGTCGGGGTTCGCCTTGATGGGGTCCCACACGCCGTGCGGAATGGTCCGCCCGGCCTCTGTTGAGGAGTATGATCATGCGGACTGGCGTGATCGCGAAGAAAATGGGGATGACCCGCCTGTTTCAGGACGACGGCCGCCACGTGCCCGTCACCGTCCTGAGTCTCGAAGGCTGTCAGGTCATTTCTGTGCGCGAACAAGAACGTGACGGCTATGTGGCCGTTCAGCTCGGTGCCGGCTCGGCGAAGGCGAAGAATGTTGCGAAGCCGCAGCGTGGCGCTTTCGGCAAGGCCGAAGTCGAACCCAAGGCGAAGGTCGTCGAATTCCGCGTCGCCGACGACGCGACGCTCGACGTCGGCGCCGAACTGTCGGCCGACCATTTCGTCGCTGGCCAGATCGTCGACATCCAGGGCGTGACCCAGGGTAAGGGCTTTGCCGGTGCGATGAAGCGCTGGGGTTTCGGCGGTATGCGCGCGACCCACGGTGTTTCGATCAGCCACCGTGCGCACGGTTCGACCGGTAACCGCCAGGATCCGGGACGCGTCTTCAAGAACAAGAAGATGGCCGGCCACATGGGCGCCCGCAACCGCACCCAGCAGAATCTCGAAATCGTCCGCACCGACGTCGAGCGCGGCCTTCTCTTCGTCAAGGGCTCGGTCCCTGGCTCGAAGGGCGGCTGGCTGATGGTCCGCGATGCGGTCAAGCTGCCGCGCCACCCCGAGGCCCCCTATCCGGCGGGCATCAAGAGCGCAGCGAACGCCAATCAAGAAGCCCCGGCTGATGCGCCCGTGGAAACCCCGGTTGAAGAAACCGTGGTCGACACTGCCACCACCGACGGCGCACAGGAGTCCTGATCATGAAGGTCAAGGTTCACACCATCGACGGCAAGGCCGGCGCGGACATCGATCTTAACGACGATGTGTTCGGCGTCGACCCGCGTGCCGACATCCTTCACCGTGTCGTCAGCTGGCAGCTCGAAAAGCGCCGTGGTCCGGCTCGCGCCGCCCGCGAACGCAGCGACGTGTCGCGCACCGGCAAGAAGTTCGGGCGCCAGAAGGGCGGCGGTACGGCTCGTCACGGCGATCGCGCAGCTCCGATCTTCATCGGCGGCGGCAAGGCACATGGCCCGCGTGCCCGCACTTTCGGCCACTCGCTGAACAAGAAGATCCGCACGCTCGGCCTGAAAATGGCACTGAGCGACAAGGCGAAGGGCGGCAAAATCCTCGTTCTCGACACGCTCGAGCTCAAGGACGCCAAGACCAAGGCGCTCGCCGGCCAGCTCGGCAAGCTCGAACTCGGCAATCGTGCACTCTTCATCGACGGTGATGCAGTGCACGAAAGCTTCGCCATGGCGTCGGCCAACCTCATCGGCATCGACTCGATGCCGGCGATGGGTGCCAACGTCTATGACATTTTGCGCGCCGATACGCTGGTTCTGACCCGCGCCGGCCTCGAAAAGCTGGAGGCACGCTTCAATGGCTAAGGCAAAAACAGTCGACGCGCGTCACTATGACGTGATCCTCGCTCCGGTGATCACTGAAAAGTCGACGCTGCTCAGCGAAAATGACGCCGTGGTGTTCAAGGTTGCGAACGACGCAACCAAGCCCGCGATCAAGGCCGCCGTCGAGGCGCTGTTCGATGTCAAGGTTCTCAGCGTCAACACGCTGATCACCAAGGGCAAGACCAAGCGCTGGAAGGGCAAGCCCTACACCCGCAGCGACGTGAAGAAGGCGATCGTTCGCCTGGCCGAAGGCCAGACGATCGACGTCACGACCGGCGTCTGATTGTAGGAAAAGGCAGAGAAAATGGCACTTAAATCCTATAATCCGACCAGCCCCGCGCAGCGCGGCCTGATCCTCGTCGACAAGTCGTCGCTGTGGAAGGGCAAGCCCGTCAAGGCGCTGACCGAAGGCAAGAACAAGACCGGTGGCCGCAACAACAAGGGTCATGTGACCTCGCGCGGTATCGCTGGTGGCCACAAGCAGAAGTACCGCTTCATCGACTTCAAGCGTCGCAAGTGGGACATGCCGGCTACCGTCGAGCGTCTGGAATATGACCCCAACCGCACGGCGTTCATCGCACTCGTCAAGTATGAAGACGGTGAGCAGACCTACATCCTGGCGCCGCAGCGTCTGGCCGTTGGCGACACCGTCGTTGCCGGTAAGAAGACCGACGTGAAGCCGGGCAATGCGATGGAATTGTCGCAGATGCCCGTCGGCACGATCGTCCACAATATCGAGATGAAGCCGGGCAAGGGTGGCCAGATCGCCCGTTCGGCTGGCACCTATGCACAGGTCGTCGGTCGTGACCGCGGTCTCGTCATCGTGCGTCTCGGTTCGGGCGAGCAGCGTTACATTCGCGGCGAGTGCATGGGCACGGTTGGTGCGGTGTCGAACCCCGACAACCAGAACACCAACCTCGGCAAGGCCGGCCGTGGCCGCTGGCTCGGCAAGCGCCCGCTGACCCGCGGTGTCGCGAAGAACCCGGTCGATCACCCGCATGGCGGCGGCGAAGGCCGTACCTCGGGCGGCCGTCACCCGGTTACCCCGTGGGGCAAGCCGACGAAGGGTGCGCGTACGCGCCACAACAAGTCGACCGACAAGATGATCATCCGGTCGCGTCACGCGAAGAAGAAGAGGTAAGCCATGGCTCGCTCGGTCTGGAAGGGTCCTTTCGTGGACCTCCATCTGCTCAAGAAAGCCGAAACGGCCCAGGACGGCGGCAGCAATGCCCCGATCAAGACCTGGTCGCGTCGGTCCACCATCCTGCCGCAGTTCGTGGGGCTGACCTTCAACGTCTACAACGGCCGCAAGTTCGTGCCGGTGTCGGTGAACGAAGACATGGTCGGCATGAAGCTGGGTGAATTTGCGCCGACGCGCTTCTTCCCCGGTCACGCTGCCGACAAGAAGGGCAAACGCTAATGGGCAAGGAAAAGTCCCCCCGCCGCGTTGCGGATAACGAGGCACTCTCGGTCGGCACGCAGATCCGCGGTTCGGCGCAGAAGCTGAACCTCGTTGCCGCACTGATCCGCGGCCGCAAGGTCGAAGACGCGATGAACATCCTCACCTTCTCGAAGAAGGCGATGGCTGTCGACGTGCGCAAGGTTCTCGCCAGCGCCGTCGCCAACGCGGAAAACAACCACAACCTCGACGTTGATGCGCTCGTCATCAAGGAAGCGAGCGTGGGCAAGTCGATCTCGATGAAGCGCTGGCACGCACGTGGCCGCGGCAAGTCGACCCGGATCGTCAAGCCGTTCAGCCGCATCCGCATTGTCGTGCGCGAACAGGAAGAAGAGGCGTAAGATGGGCCAGAAGAGCAATCCGATCGGCCTGCGCCTGCAGGTCAACCGCACCTGGGACAGCCGCTGGTTCGCCGAAGGCCAGGACTATGGCCGCATGCTGGTCGAGGATCTGAAGATCCGCCAGTATGTGTTCAAGAACCTGCCGCAGGCCGCGATCTCGAAGGTCGTGATCGAACGTCCGGCCAAGCTGTGCCGCGTCTCGATCTATGCCGCCCGTCCGGGCGTCATCATCGGCAAGAAGGGCGCGGACATCGAAAAGCTGCGCAAGAAGCTCGGTGAACTGACGGGCAGCGACGTGTCGCTGAACATCGTCGAAATCCGCAAGCCCGAAGTCGACGCCAAGCTCGTCGGCCAGGGCATTGCCGACCAGCTTGAACGCCGCGTCGCGTTCCGTCGCGCCATGAAGCGTGCGGTTCAGTCGGCGATGCGTCTGGGCGCCGAAGGCATCCGCATCAACTGCGCCGGCCGTCTCGGCGGCGCGGAAATCGCGCGTACCGAATGGTACCGCGAAGGCCGGGTGCCGCTTCACACGCTGCGCGCCAACGTCGACTATGCCGAATCGACCGCCCACACCGCCTATGGCGTGTGCGGGATCAAGGTGTGGATCTTCAAGGGCGAGATTCTCGGCCACGACCCGATGGCGACCGACCGTCTGATGCTCGACGCACAGACGACCGGCGTCCGTCCGGCTCGTGAAGATCGCCGCTAAGGACTGCTGACATGCTGCAACCGAAAAAAACCAAGTTCCGCAAGGCTTTCAAAGGCCGCATCCATGGCAATGCCAAGGGTGGGACCAGCCTGAACTTCGGCTCTTACGGGCTGAAGGCAATGGAACCCGAGCGGATCACCGCACGCCAGATCGAAGCGGCTCGCCGTGCGATCAGCCGCGCGATCAAGCGTCAGGGCCGTTTGTGGATCCGCATCTTCCCCGACGTCCCCGTGTCGTCGAAGCCTGCCGAAGTCCGTATGGGTAAGGGCAAGGGTTCGCCGGAATTCTGGGCCGCTCGCGTGAAGCCGGGTCGCATCCTGTTCGAACTCGACGGCGTTCCCGGCCCCGTGGCCGCGCTGGCGTTCGAACGCGCCGCGATGAAGCTGCCGATCAAGACGAAGGTGATCGCCCGTCTCGGCGACACCTCGCACCTGGAGGGCTAAGGACATGGCCAAGACCGAAGATTTCAAGGCCAAGACCGACGACCAGCTCGCCGAACAGCTTGGCGAACTGAAGCGCGAGGCGTTCAACCTCCGCTTCCAGGCGGCCACCGGCCAGCTTGAAAAAGCATCGCGCGTCAAGGAAGTGCGGCGCTCGATCGCCCGCATCAAGACGCAGCAGACCGAGCGCACGCGCTCGGCCGCGAAGTAAGGAGACTATCGATGCCGAAGCGCATTCTGACCGGTACGGTGGTGTCCGACAAGGGCGACAAGACCGTCGTGGTGAAGGTCGAACGGAAGGTGAAGCACCCTCTGTACGGCAAGATCATCCGCCGCTCGAAAAAGTATCACGCCCACGATGAGGACAACGCCATCAAGGCTGGCGAAACCGTCCGCATCGAGGAAACGAAGCCGATTTCGAAGCTGAAGACGTGGAAGGTGCTCGACAAGGTCGACACCCACAGCAAGCCCAAGACGGCTGCTGACGCCTAAGCTGAGTTTCACGGAACCGCCGGGGCATCCCGGTAGGCCAAAAGAGAAGGAAATGCATCGATGATCCAGATGCAGTCACAATTGGAAGTCGCTGACAACAGCGGTGCCAAGCGCGTCCAGTGCATCAAGGTGCTCGGCGGGTCGAAGCGTCGCACCGCCGGCGTGGGCGACGTGATCGTCGTGTCGATCAAGGAAGCCCAGCCCCGCGGCAAGGTGAAGAAGGGTGACGTGCATCGCGCCGTTATCGTTCGCACCGCGAAGGACGTGCGCCGCGCCGATGGCTCGGTCATCCGTTTCGACAGCAACGCCGCCGTGCTCGTCAACAAGAACGAGGAGCCGATCGGCACCCGTATCTTCGGCCCCGTCGTCCGCGAACTGCGCGGCCGTGGCTATATGAAGATCATCAGCCTGGCGCCGGAGGTGCTCTGACCATGGCGAACAAGATCAAGAAGGGCGACACGGTTGTCATCCTGTCCGGCAAGGACAAGGGCAAGACCGGTGAAGTGACGCAGAGCCTGCCGAAAGACGGCAAGGTCGTCGTCGCTGGCGTCAACGTCATCACGCGCCACCGCAAGCCGAGCCAGACCAACCCGCAGGGTGGCCTGGAGCGCAAGGAAGCGCCGCTGTACGCGAGCAAGGTCGCGATTGCCGATCCCAAGACCGGCAAGCCGACGCGCGTTCGTTTTGAAACCAAGGACGGCAAGAAGGTCCGCGTGGCCGTGAAGTCCGGGGAGACGCTCAATGGCTGACAATTACACCCCGCGCATGCGCACTCGCTATGACGATGTGATCGTCAAGGCGATGACCGAGAAGTTCGGTTACAAGAATGCGATGGAAGTGCCGAAGATCGAAAAGATCACGCTCAACATGGGCGTCGGCGAAGCCACGCAGGACAAGAAGAAGGTCGAATCGGCGGCTGCCGAGATGGAACTCATCGCCGGCCAGAAGCCTGTCGTGACCAAGGCGAAGAAGTCGATCGCACAGTTCAAGCTGCGCGAAGGCATGCCGATCGGCTGCAAGGTGACCCTGCGCCGCGAACGCATGTATGAATTCCTCGATCGCCTGATCACGATCGCAATGCCGCGCATCCGCGACTTCCGCGGCGTGTCGGCGACGAGCTTCGACGGCCGTGGCAACTATGCCATGGGCCTGAAAGAGCAGATCATCTTCCCCGAGATCAACTATGACCGCATCGACCAGGTGCGCGGCATGGACGTGATCGTCACCACCACCGCCCGTACGGACGATGAAGCCCGCGAACTGCTCAAGCTGTTCGGCTTCCCCTTCCCGATCGAAGCGCAGGAAAAGGAAGCCGCCTGATCCCTTTGGGACCAGGCAGGCTCTTTCAAGAAGGAAAGAGAACTTAAGTCATGGCGAAACTGAGTTCGGTAAACAAGAACGAGCGTCGCAAGCAGCTGGTGAAGAAATACGCCGGCCGTTACGCGAAGCTGAAGGCGATTGCAGCGGACAGCTCGCTCGACGATGGCGAGCGTCTGATCGCGCGCCTCAAGATGGCGGAAATCCCGCGCAATGGTAACCCGACCCGCATCCGTAACCGGTGCGAGCTGACGGGGCGCCCGCGCGCTTATTATCGCAAATTCCGGCTGTGCCGTATCCAGCTCCGCGATCTGGCCAACAAGGGCCTGATCCCCGGTGTTGTGAAGTCGAGCTGGTAAGGGACTGACAAGATGGCAATGACCGATCCCCTGGGTGATATGCTCACCCGCATCCGCAACGGCCAGACGGCGAAGAAGGACAGCGTCCTGACGCCGGCTTCGACCCTGCGTGTCCGCGTTCTCGATGTTCTCCAGCGCGAAGGCTATATCCGCGGCTACAGCGAAGAAGCGCTGGGTGCCAAGGGTCAGCACAAGGGCATCCGCATCGAACTGAAATATTTCGAAGGGCAGCCGGCGATCCGCCATGTGGCGCGCGTTTCGAAGCCGGGCCGCCGCGTCTATTCGGGTTCGAAAGAACTTCCGATCATTCGCAACGGCCTTGGTATCACCATCGTGTCGACCCCGCGCGGCGTTCTCTCGGACGCCGAAGCACGCGAACATAATGTCGGCGGCGAAGTGCTGGCGGAGGTGTTCTGATGTCGCGCATTGGTAAAAAGGCAGTACCGATTCCGGGCGGCGTCACCGCCGCGATCGATGGCGGCCAGCTGTCGGTCAAGGGACCGAAGGGCACGCTCGCGATGCCGCTTTCCGACCTCATCAACTATGAAGTCGCCGAAGGCAGCATCTCGGTCCAGCCCGCGAACGCAACCCGCGAAGCTCGCGCTTTCTGGGGCATGCAGCGTACGCTGGTGCAGAACCTGATCACGGGTGTGACCGAAGGCTTCACCAAGGTCCTCGAGATCACCGGTGTCGGCTATCGCGCCAACTCGCAGGGCAAGACGCTGAAGCTGCAGCTCGGCTACAGCCATGATGTCGATTTCGCGGTGCCCGAAGGCATCGAGATCAAGACGCCGGACAACACGACGATCGAGATCAGCGGCATCGACAAGCAGAAGGTCGGCCAGGTCGCGGCGGAAATCCGCCGTTGGCGTAAGCCCGAACCCTATAAGGGCAAGGGCATCAAATATCGCGGCGAGTACATCTTCCGCAAAGAAGGCAAGAAGAAGTAAGCCATGGCACATCTTACCCCTTTCCAAAAACGCCGTCAGCGCGTCCGTACCGCCCTCCGTCAGCGCGCGGGTGGCCGCGCTCGCCTGTCGGTGCACCGTTCGGGCCGCCACATCTATGCACAGCTCATCGATGACGCTGCCGGGCAGACGCTCGCTGCGGCCTCGACGCTGGACAAGGATGTCCGCGGTAAGACCGGCGCGACCACTGCGGCGGCTGCCGACGTTGGCAAGCGCCTCGCCGCTGCCGCGAAAAAGGCGGGCGTGACGCAGGTCGTGTTCGACCGCGGCGGTTTCCTGTTCCACGGGCGCATCAAGGCGCTGGCCGACGCGGCTCGCGAAGGCGGATTGGAGTTCTAATCATGGCAGACGAAGTACAGAACGTCGAAGGCGCTCCCGAAGCAGCCCCCACCGATGGCCAGGCTCCGCGCCGCGGCCGTGGCGGCGGCCGCGATGGTGGCCGTGGCGGTCGTGACGGTGGCCGTGGCCGCCGCGACGATCGTCGCCCGCGCGACGAAGAGGGTGGCGAAGAGCTGATCGAAAAGCTCGTCCACATCAACCGCGTCTCGAAGACCGTGAAGGGCGGCAAGCGCTTCGGTTTCGCCGCGCTCGTCGTCGTCGGCGACGGCAAGGGCCGCGCCGGTTTCGGTCATGGCAAGGCGCGCGAAGTGCCCGAAGCCATTTCGAAGGCAACCGCTGCCGCGAAGAAGGCGATGATTCGCGTTCCGCTGCGCGATGGCCGCACGCTGCACCATGATGGCCGCGGCCATTTCGGTGCCGGCAATGTGACGCTGCGTTCGGCACCCGCCGGTACGGGCATCATCGCCGGTGGCCCGATGCGCGCCGTGTTCGAATCGCTGGGCGTGGCCGACGTGGTGACCAAGTCGGTCGGCACCTCGAACCCCTACAACATGATCCGTGCGACCTTCGAAGCGCTCGGCGAGCAGACCAGCCCGAAGTCGGTCGCGCAGCGCCGCGGCAAGAAGGTTTCGGACCTGATCAAGCGTGGCGGTGCATCCGACCGCGCAGCCGAGGCGGAAGCCGCGGCGGTGACGGAGTAAGACGATGGCTGACAAGAAGATCAAGATCCGCCAGATCGGTTCGCCGATCCGTCGTCCCAAGAGCCAGCGTGCGATCCTGACCGGCCTCGGCCTGGGCAAGATGAACCGCGAGGTCGAACTGGTCGACACCCCGGAAGTGCGCGGTATGATCCGCAAGCTGCCGCACATGGTCGAAGTCGTCGAGGGCTGAGCCCCTCGCGACCCGACCCTTATTTATCAGCGCGATAAAAGCGAAAGCGAGTGCAATGACTATCAAGCTTAACGAACTTCGTGACAACAATGGCGCCCGCAAGGGCCGTATGCGCGTCGGACGCGGCATCGGTTCGGGCAAGGGCAAGACCGCCGGCCGCGGCCAGAAGGGCCAGAAGGCCCGCAGCGGCGTCGCGATCAACGGCTTCGAGGGCGGCCAGATGCCGCTCCACATGCGCATCCCGAAGCGCGGCTTCAACAACATCTTCGCGAAGGACTTCGCGATCGTGAACCTCGGTCAGGTGCAGAAGCTGATCGACGAGAAGAAGCTCGACGCCAAGGCTGTGGTCGATCACGCCGCGCTCAAGGCGGCCGGCGTTGCCCGTGGCGGCAAGGACGGCGTCCGCCTCCTCGCCAAGGGCGAACTCACCGCGAAGCTGAACTTCGCCGTTGCCGGCGCGTCGAAGGGCGCGATCGAAGCGGTCGAAAAGGCTGGCGGCAAGGTCGAACTGCCCGAGCCCAAGGCCGAAGGCGAAGGCAAGAAGGCCCAGCGCCGCGCCAAAGCCAAGGCGGAATAATCAGGCGAAGGGGCGGCTCGGAATACGGGTCGCCCTTCGTCGTTTGACGATCTGTTATTTCCCGTTCGATGCGAACGGATGATGCAGCCGGTATCGACGAGCTGCGTTGCAAAATAGGCCTTTCCCCTTGCGCTTCGTGCACGCCGAACGCACATAGGCGCCGGGTCGCGGGGGGCGCGGTCCGGAATATCCGAGGAAAACACCCATGGCCTCTCGCGCCGACCAGCTTGCATCCAACCTGAACTTTTCGAAGTTCGGTCAGGCGACCGAACTCAAGAACCGCATCTGGTTCACGATCGGCGCGCTGATCGTCTTCCGTTTCCTGTCGTTCGTGCCGCTGCCGGGGGTCGACCCCGTTGCGCTGGCGTCGCTTTACAGCCAGGCCGCATCGGGCGGCGTCCTCGACATCTTCAACACCTTCTCGGGCGGCAGCCTGGAACGCATGAGCATCATCGCGCTCGGCGTCATGCCCTATATCACGGCGTCGATCGTCGTGCAGCTGGCGGCCGCGCTGTCGCCCAGCCTCGCCGCGCTCAAGAAAGAGGGCGAAAGCGGGCGCAAGAAGCTCAACCAATATACGCGCTACGGCACCGTCGCGCTGACCGCGATCCAGGGCTATTTCATCGCCGTCGGGCTCGAATCGCTCGGCGCGACGCAGGGCATCGCCGCGGTCGTCGACCCCGGCATGATGTTCCGTATCGGTGCGGTAATCAGCATCGTCGGCGGTACCCTCTTCCTGATGTGGCTCGGCGAACAGATCACCAGCCGTGGTATCGGCAACGGTGTGTCGCTGATCATCATGGCGGGCATTCTCGCGCAGCTGCCGCGCAGCTTTGCCCAGATGTTCACGCAGGTGCGCGAAGGCTCTATGGGCGGCGGCACGATCCTCGCGGTGCTCGGCGGCGCGATCGTCATCATCGCGTTCATCAGCTTCATGGAGCGCGCGCAGCGCCGCGTCCTCGTCCAGTATCCGAAGCGCGCGACGCAGCGCGGCGTGATGCAGGCCGACCGCAGCCACCTGCCGCTCAAGGTCAACACCGCGGGCGTGATCCCGCCGATCTTCGCCTCGTCGCTGCTGCTGATGCCGCTGACCGTCACGCAGATGATGGGTCAGAACGTCCAGGGCGATACCGCGACCGGCGATTTCCTGATCACGCTCAACCAGTATCTCGCGCACGGCCAGCCGCTCTATATGGCGCTCTATGCCGCGGGCATCATCTTCTTCTGCTTCTTCTATGTCGCGGTTGTCTTCAACCCCGAGGAAACCGCCGACAATCTGAAGCGCCAGAATGGTTTCATCCCGGGCATCCGTCCGGGCAAGAACACCGCCGCCTATCTCGATTTCGTGCTGACGCGCATCACCGTGCTCGGTGCGGCCTATCTGGCGGCGATCTGTCTGATCCCCGAATATTTCATCGCCGGGTCCGGATTGCCGTTCCAGCTCGGCGGCACCAGCCTGCTGATCATCGTCAACGTCACGATCGACACGATCAGCCAGATTCAGAGCCACATGCTCGCGCATCAATATGGCGACCTGATCAAGAAGGCCAAATTGAAAGGCGGCGTTGCGCGGCGCTAAGGCGCTCGCTACGGCAACTGCGATACGGGCAGAGGCAACAGGGGCTTCCATGACGCTGAATATCATTTTGCTGGGTCCGCCGGGGGCGGGCAAGGGAACGCAGGCGGTGCGCCTGGAAGACGAGCATGGCATGGTCCAGCTCTCGACCGGCGACATGCTCCGCGCGGCGGTCAAGGCGGGGACGCCGATCGGCGTGCAGGCCAAAGCCGTGATGGATGCGGGCGAGCTCGTCTCGGACGAGATCGTCTCGGGCCTGATCGGCGAGCGGCTTGACCAGCTCGGCAGCGATGTTTCGGTGATCTTCGATGGCTATCCGCGCACTGCGGCGCAGGCCGAAGCGCTCGATGGCATCCTGTCGGCGCGCGGCCGCAAGCTCGACCATGTGATCGAGCTGCAGGTCGAGGAAGATGCGCTCGTTGATCGCATCACCGGCCGCTTCAGCTGCGCCAAATGCGGTGCCGGCTATCACGATCGCTACAAGCTGCCCAAGGTCGAAAACACTTGCGACGTTTGCGGCAGCGATGAATTCAAGCGCCGCCCCGACGATAATGAGGAAACGGTGCGTACGCGCATGGCCGAATATCGCGCCAAGACCGCGCCGATCCTGCCGATCTATGAGGCGCGCGGGATCGTGACGCACGTCGATGGCATGGCGCCGATCGATCAGGTCAACGACGCGATCGAAACCATCCTCGCGGGCTGAGGCTAGCCAGTCCCCCCGGCGCCGGTTATTGAGGCGCCAAGGGGGACAGGCTGATGGCAATTTCCAGATATTTCGCAGGCATGGCGATGATCGCGGCGCTCGCGTTCGCGCCGGCTGCAAACGCCAAGGTCGTCGACCAGGGCGAGGCGGGCTTTGCCGTCGCACATACGGCGCAGGTCGCCGCGACCCCCGCCGATGTCTGGAAAATGCTCCGCATGCCGCAAAGCTGGTGGTCGAAGGATCATAGCTGGTCGGGCGACGCCGCGAACTTCTGGCTCGATCAGCAGGCGGGCGGCTGTTTCTGCGAGAAATTGCCCGACACCGGGTCGGGCGTCGGCAGCGTTCAGCACGCACGCATCCTCTTTTCGAAACCGAACCAGATGCTGCGCCTGTCGGGTGCGTTCGGGCCGCTGCAGGGCGAGGCATTGACCGCCACACTGACGATCCAGATCAAGGAAACCCCGACGGGCAGCGCGCTGCGCTTCGACTATGTCGTCGGCGGCTATATGCGCTTCAAGGTCGCCGATATCGCGCCCGCGGTCGACAAGGTGATCGGCGAGCAGCTGCTCGGCCTCGCCAACGCGCTCGGCGGCGCGCTACCGCCGACGCGCGACGAGAAGGCTGCCGGCGAGGGGGCGGAGAGACCGAAGGCCGAAACGCCGCCCGCAAAGGAAGAACCGGGGCTGGGCGCCGCGGTCGCCGATCTGGTCGAGGAAGAGGCAAAACCCGCCCCCGACGAAAGCCGCTAGGCGCCGGGCTTTCCGCGCAGCTTGGCGAGCGCGGCGAACGGGCCGGCCGCTTCTTCGCTGAGCACGCCTTTTTCGGCGAGGATGCGATCGGCGTCGGGATGGCGCGGGAAGGGATCGAGCGCGAGCGAGAGGGTCTGCACGGCCGCTTCGCCGAGGTCGACCCGGTCGCCCTCGAGCGGCAGCAGGTCGAGCTCGTCGCTACCGATCTCGATCTCTTCATCCTCGCCAACCGGCGCATCGACATCGCGCAGGAAACGCAGGTCAAAGGGTTCGACGATCGCCGCGGGAACGGGCAGGTCGGTCGCCGCGCAAGCCTGCACCACTTTTGCCCGAACCTCGCCCTTCGCGCCGATGCCGCCGGCGATCGCGCGGACTTCGCCGGTGACGGCGAAGCGGTCGAGCGCGACCAGCGCCAGCCGCTTGGCGATCCGCGCGCGCGTCTCGGCATCGGCCTCGACCGAAAGGGTGCGGCCATGCGCGGCGTCGGCCAGCGTCACGATCAGCGAGAATTCGGGCGGCGTGTTCAAAGCACCGCTCCGATGCGGTCGGCGACGACCAGATCGGCCACGGGCGTTGCCGCCAGCGCAGCGCGCAGCGCCGCGACCTCGGTCATCACATGCGCTATCCCCGCTTCGGCAGGCTCGTTGCCGCGCCACAGGTTGCGGACCAGCGCGTCGCGCAGTTCGTCCGACCCATCGGCGGCGCGATAGGCGCCGAGCCGCCCGCCGAGTGCGCTCATCATCCGCCCGACCTGCTTGCCGACGACCATGTCGCCAAAGCCGATCTGGCGCATCTGCCCGTCCATGTCGTTCACGAACAATTCGGTGAGCTGAACGCCCGCGAGCCCGCGCGCCGGCTCGTCGTCGATCCGGTGCAGGACGAGCGCCAGCACGAGGCTGATCATGTCGAACCGCCCGTCGAGCGTGTCGGGAACGGTGCCCTCGGCATACCAGTGCGGCGCGCGCGCGGTGGCGACGACGGCGTTCCACAGCGGGCGGCGCGCCTCGCGCGGGTCGGGGTCGGATACGAAGAATTTGCGGAGTGAGAACATAGCAGCTGCTTAGGCGCATTCGGGCCGCCCGAAAAGAGCCGCCGGTCAGCTTGTGGCAAGCTTTGCTGCGGCACAAGCAGCTTGTGCGTGCTGTCCGCTTGCGGTTAAGAGGCGCGAGAGCCAGCGCCGACCGCCCGGACAAGCGGCGGACAGGCGCAACGGAGATATTTGATGCCGAATTCGATCCTTTCGCTTCCTGTCCCGCGCGCGCGCCTCGTCGTGCTCGGCCTTGCCGTCGCACTGACCGCCAGCGGCTGCGCGCAGCTCAAGGGGCGGCAGGGCTATGTCGTCGATCCTTTGCTGACCGAAGCGATCACGCCGGGCGTCGACAACCGCGAGTCGGTCGAAAAGACGCTCGGCCGCCCGACCTTCGTCGGCCAGTTTAGCGACAATGAATATTATTATGTCTCGCGCGAAACGCGCCAGCTCGCCTTTGCCAAGCCGCGCCCGGTCGATCAGCAGGTGCTGCGCGTCCGCTTCGATGCGGCGGGCAATGTCGCCGCGGTCGATCGTACGGGTCTCGAACTGGTGAGCAAGATCAGCCCCGAAGGCGACAAGACGCCGACGCTCGGCCGTCATCGCAGCTTCTTTGAAGATATCTTCGGCAATATCGGCGCCGTCGGCGCGCCGGGTGCGGGGGCCCCCGGCGGGCGATAAACCTTCACCGGCAACGGACAGGAAAGCGGCGGCGCCCCAGGGCACCGCCGCTTTTTCTTATTGCGCGATCCCGCCTGCTGCGAGCACCGCGAGGGTGACCAGGTCCGACGCGGTCGACGCCATCGTCGCGACCTGTACCGGCTTTTCCATGCCGACGAGCATCGGGCCGATGACGGCGCCGCCGCCGAGTTCGCGGAGCAGCTTCGCCGAGAGATTGGCCGATTGCAGCCCCGGCATGATCAGCACGTTCGCCGGGCCCGAGAGGCGGCAGAAGGGGTAATTCTTCATCACCTTCTCGTTGAGCGCGACGTCGGGTGCCATTTCGCCCTCATATTCGAAGGCGGGCTTGCGCTGGTCGAGGATCGCCACCGCTTCGCGGATGCTTTCGAGCCAGCTTCCTTCGGGATTGCCGAAGGTCGAATAGGAGAGGAAGGCGACGCGCGGTTCGTGACCCATGCGGCGTGCGACCTGCGCGGTGCGCTCGGCGATATCGGCGAGCATCTCGGCGGTCGGCCGCTCGTTCACCGTCGTATCGGACATGAAGATGGTGTGATGCTGATCGACCAGGATGTGGATGCCGAACGGCGTCTTGCCCTCGGCATGGTCGATCACGCGCCGGATTTCGCGCATCGTCTGCGAATAGGTCCGCGTCGTGCCCGTGATCATCGCATCGCCGAGTCCCATTTTGAGCAGCAGCGAGCCGAAGATGTTGCGGTCGCGATTGACCATGCGCTCGACATCGCGGCGGAGATATCCGCGGCGCTGCAGCCGTTCGTAGAGCATGTCGACCATCTGCGGCACGTGTGGCGAATTGACGCTGTTGTGGACCTCGAAGCTTTCGGCATCGGCGACGCCCATCGCGCGGAGCTTATCGTGCAGCCCCTCGCGCCCGACGAGCACCGGGATCCCGTAACCGCCATCGCGGAACTGGATCGCCGCGCGCAGGACGACTTCCTCTTCGCCCTCGGTAAAGACGACGCGCTTCGGATTGTTGCGTGCGGCTTCATAGGCGAGGGTGAGCACCGAGGTGGTCGGATTGAGCCGGGCGCGGAGCTGCGTGCGATATTCGTCGAGATTGTCGATCGGCCGCTGCGCGACGCCGGTCTTCATCGCCGCTTCGGCGACCGCCGCGGGGACGATTTCCATCAGGCGCGGATCGAAGGGCGAGGGGATGATATATTCGGGGCCGAAGCTCGATGCGCGGCCACCATAGGCCGCGGCGACTTCCTCGGGCACCTGCTGGCGCGCGAGGTCGGCAATGGCGTACGCAGCCGCGATCTTCATCTCTTCGTTGATCGCGGTCGCATGGACGTCGAGCGCGCCGCGGAAGATGAACGGGAAGCAGAGCACATTGTTGACCTGGTTCGGATAGTCCGAGCGCCCCGTCGCGATGATCGCGTCGGGCCGCGCCGCGCGCGCATCGGGCGGCGAGATTTCGGGGTCGGGGTTCGCCATCGCGAAGATGATCGGCGCGGGCGCCATGTCCTTCACCATCTCGGGCTTCAGCGCGCCGGCGGCCGACAGGCCGAGGAACACGTCGGCGCCGACCAGCGCTTCGGTCAGGTTGCGGGCTTCGGTCGGCACCGCATGCGCCGACTTCCACTGGTCCATGCTCTCGGTGCGGCCCTGATAGATGGTGCCCTTGCGGTCGCACATAATGACATTTTCGTGCCGCACGCCCATCGCCTTGATCAGCGCGGTGCACGCGATCGCCGCGGCGCCGGCGCCGTTGACGACGACCTTCACCGTCGCAAGGTCGCGACCCGTCAGGTAACAGGCGTTGATCAGGCCCGCGGCGGTGATGATCGCGGTGCCATGCTGATCGTCATGGAACACCGGGATGTTCATGCGTTCTTTCAGCGCCGCCTCGATGATGAAGCAGTTGGGCGCGGCAATGTCTTCCAGGTTGATGCCGCCGAAGCTCGGTCCGAGCAGCGCCACGGCGTCGATGAACGCCTGTGGGTCTTCGGTATCGACCTCGAGGTCGATCGAATCGACGTCGGCGAAGCGTTTGAACAGCACCGCCTTGCCTTCCATCACCGGCTTCGATGCGAGCGCGCCGAGGTTGCCGAGCCCGAGGATCGCGGTGCCGTTCGAGATCACCGCGACCAGATTGCCCTTGATCGTATAGTCATAGGCTTTCGCCGGATCCTCGGCGATCGCGTTCACTGGAACTGCCACGCCGGGCGAATAGGCAAGGCTGAGGTCGCGCTGCGTCGCCATCGGCTTCGACGCGACGATCTCGATTTTCCCGGGCCGGCCATAGGCGTGATACAGCAGCGCCTCGCGGTCCGAAAATTGCACCTTGCTGCCACTATCCATCGTTTATCCTCTCAAATGAATTCACAAGATGCGCGCCCGAGCCCATTCCCTAGCGTCGCCAAGCGGAAATGGAACCCGCGAATCGCGCGCGCGTCTTGCCACGGCCCCATATCCGTTCCTAAGCATGTCGCATGCCTGTCACCGCCCGCTCCGCTGCCAATATGAACAATCCCGCGCCCGCCGCGACGCCGATGATGGCGCAATATTGGGCACTGAAGGACAAGGCGGGTGATTGTCTGCTCTTCTATCGCATGGGCGATTTCTTCGAGCTGTTCTTCGACGATGCAAAGGCGGCGGCGTCGACGCTCGACATCGCGCTCACGTCGCGCGGCGAGCACGACGGGCAGCCGGTGGCGATGTGCGGCGTGCCCGTCCACGCCGCCGAATCCTATCTCGCGCGGCTGATCCGTGCCGGGCACCGCGTCGCGATCGCCGAGCAGATTGAAACGCCCGCTGAAGCGAAAGCACGCGGCGGATCGAAGGCGCTCGTCGCGCGCGATATCGTGCGCTTCGTCACCGCGGGCACGCTGACCGAAGAATCGCTGCTCGAAGGGCGCAGCGCGAACCGGCTCGCTGCGCTCGCGCAGATCGGCAGCGACGGTGAGGTCGCGATTGCTGCGGCCGATATTTCGACGGGGCGCTTCGAGGTCGTCGCGGTGCCCGCGCAAGCGGTCGATGCCGAACTCGCGCGGCTCGCGCCGTCGGAATTGCTGCTCAGCGAAAGCGCCGAGGAGCTGCCGATCTCGTCGGCGCGGCAGATCGTGCGCCGGCCATCCTCGGACTTTTCGAGCACAGCCGCGCAAAAACGACTCGAAGCCTTCTTCGGCGTCCAGACGCTCGACGGTTTCGGCCAGTTCGGCCGCGGCGAGATTGCCGCGATGGGCGCGCTCGTGGCCTATCTCGACCATGTCGGGACGGGCGGGCCGACCTTCCTCCAGCCGCCGGTGCGGCATCTGGCTTCGGGCCGCATGGCGATCGACGCCGCGACGCGCGAGAGCCTCGAACTTGTGCGCACGATGGCGGGCGCGCGCGACGGCAGCCTGCTCGGTACGATCGACCGCACCGTCACCGCGGCGGGCGCGCGCTTGCTCGCCGACGATCTCGCGAGCCCGCTGACCGACAAGGACGCGATCCTCGACCGCCTCGATCTCGTCGACGGGCTCGCGCGCGATGCCTTGTGGCGCGGCGAGCTCCGCGCGGCGCTTCGCGCGCTCCCCGATGCCGGGCGTGCACTCGGCCGCCTCGTCGCGGGGCGCGGCGGACCGCGCGACCTCGCGCAGCTGCGCGATGCGCTCGGCGGCGCGCGGCTGCTCCGCGAACGTCTCGCGCGCCGGCCCGACCTGCCGCCTTTGCTCACGCGGCTGCTTCCGGGGCTCGACGGCCATGGCACGCTCGTCGACGAACTCAGCCGCGCGCTGATCGAAACCCCGCCGGTCGACGCCGCGCAGGGCGGCTATGTCGCCGAAGGGTACGACCATGCGCTCGACGCGCTGCGCGAAACCGCACGCGACGGGCGCAAGGCGATCGCGTTGCTCGAAGCCGACTATCGCGACCGCACCGGCATCGCCTCGCTCAAGATCCGCCACAATGGCGTGCTCGGCTATCATGTCGAAGTGCCCGCGAAGCACGCCGACGCGCTGATGGCTCCCGAATCGGGCTTCACCCACCGCCAGACGCTCGCGGGCGTTGTTCGCTTCAACTCGTCCGACCTCCACGAAGCCGCGAGCCGGGTCACGCAGGCGGGCGTCCACGCGATCGCTGCCGAAATGGCGCACCTCGAATCGCTGACCGACGCCGCGATCGCGCGGCGCGAGGCGATCGCCGCGAGCTGCGACGTGCTCGCGCGCATCGACGTCGCCGCGGCACTCGCCGATCATGCGATGAGCCACAATTGGTGCCGCCCCGACCTCGCCGACGAGCCGTGCCTCGACGTCAGCGGCGGGCGGCATCCGGTGGTCGAAGCCGCGCTGGCGAAATCGGGCGAGCGTTTCGTCCCCAACGATGTCTCACTCTCGACAAGCGACCGACTGTGGCTCGTCACCGGCCCGAACATGGGCGGTAAATCGACCTTCCTGCGCCAGAATGCGCTGATCGTCGTGCTCGCGCAGGCGGGCGGGTTCGTGCCGGCGGCGTCAGCGAAGCTCGGGCTCGTCGACCGGCTGTTCAGCCGTGTCGGCGCGAGCGACAATCTGGCGCGCGGGCGCTCGACCTTCATGGTCGAGATGGTCGAGACCGCAGCGATCCTCGCGCAGGCGACCCCGCAAAGCTTCGTCATTCTCGACGAGGTCGGGCGCGGCACCTCGACTTACGACGGGCTCGCGCTCGCCTGGTCGGTGGTCGAGGCGGTGCACGAGGTCAACAAGTGCCGCTGCCTGTTCGCGACCCACTATCACGAGCTGACGCGCCTCGCCGAAACGCTGAACGCGCTGTCGCTCCACCATGTCCGCGCGCGCGAATGGCAGGGCGATCTGGTGCTGCTCCACGAACTCGCCGAGGGGCCCGCCGATCGCAGCTACGGCCTCGCGGTCGCGCGCCTCGCGGGCGTTCCTGCGGGGGTGGTGAAGCGCGCCGAAGCGGTGCTCGCCAAGCTCGAGGCGGGGCGTGAGAAGACCGGCGGGCTCGCGGCAGGGCTCGACGATCTGCCGCTGTTCGCCGCAACGCTCGCCGAGGCGCCCGCGGCGGTGAAGGATGCGTTGCGCGAGGCGCTGGCAGGTATCGATCCCGATGCGCTCGCCCCGCGCGAGGCACTCGACGCGCTTTACACGCTCAAGCGGCTGATGGCCGACGAGCGATGAGCGACCTGTTCGACAACCTCGACCAGCGCCGCGCGATCATCGATCGCCGCGCGCTGGCGGGGCGGCTCGAAGAGATCGCCGGTGAAACGAGCGACACGGGCAAACGCCGCCGCGCAATGGTCGATCTGCTCAAGGGCGCGCTGGAAGCTGGCCGCGCCGAGATCGAGCGCCGGCTGCTCGAACGCCCGTCTTCGGGGCGCGTCGCGGCGAATGCGACGGCGTTCCTGATCGATCAGATCATCCGCCTCAGCCATGATTTCACCACCGGCTATCTGTATCCGTCGGCGAACCGCTCGGCGGGCGAGCGGATCACTTTGATCGCGGTCGGCGGCTACGGCCGCGGCGAAATGGCGCCGCACAGCGATATCGACATCGGCTTCCTCACCCCGTTCAAGCAGACGAGCTGGACCGAACAGGTGATCGAAGCGCAGCTCTATACTTTGTGGGATCTCGGGCTGAAGGTCGGCCATTCGAGCCGCTCGCTCGACGAGATGGTGCGCGCCGCGAAAGAGGACCTCACGATCCGCACCGCGCTGCTCGAAGGGCGTTTCATCTGGGGCGACCGCGCGCTTTACGACCAAGCGTCGGCGCGCTTCGATGCCGAGGTCGTCGCGGGCAATGCGCGCGCGTTCGTCGCCGAAAAACTCGCCGAACGCGATGAGCGGCACAAGCGCATGGGCGACTCGCGCTATGTCGTCGAGCCCAATGTGAAGGAAGGGAAGGGGGGGCTGCGCGACCTCCACACGCTGTTCTGGATCGGCAAGTTCATCCACCGCGTGCGCACCGTGCCCGAGCTGGTCGACGCGGGGCTGATGTCGGGGCGCGAGCTTCGCCAGTTCGCGCGCGCCGAAAATTTCCTGCTCGCGGTGCGCTGTCACCTCCATATTCTCGCCGGCCGCGCCGAGGACCGGCTGACCTTCGACTTCCAGCCCGAAATCGCGCGGCGGATGCACTTCGCCGACCGGCCGGGCAAGAGCGCGGTCGAGCGCTTCATGCAGCTCTATTTCCTCCACGCCAAAAGCGTCGGCGACGTCACCGGCACCTTCCTCGCGCATCTCGACGACCAGATGGCGGCGCGCGGGCGGCGCTTCTTGCCGACGATCCGGCGGCGCCCGGGCAAGCTCCACGGCTTCGTCCTCGACCGCGGCCGGCTCGCGTTGCCGAGTGATGATTTTTTTCAGCAGGACCCGGTGCGGCTGGTCGAGATTTTTGCGCTCGCCGACAAGCATGGCCTCGAAATCCATCCGCAGGCGATGCGGCAGGCGCGCCACGATGCGAAGCTGATCGACGCGCGCGGGGTCCGCCGCATCGCGCGCGCGAACGAGCTGTTCCTCGACGTGCTGACGAGCCCGCGCGATCCCGAAACGGTGCTGCGCTGGATGAACGAGGCGGGGGTGTTCGGTCGCTTCGTGCCCGATTTCGGCCGCGTCGTCGCGCAGATGCAGTTCGACATGTATCATCATTATACCGTCGATGAGCATACGATCCGCGCGATCGGGCTGCTCGCGGACATCGAGCAGAACCGGCTCAAGGACGATCATCCGCTGTCGACCGCGATCATGGACCAGATCCATTCGCGGCGCGTCATCTATGTCGCGGTGCTGCTCCACGACATCGCCAAGGGGCGCGGCGGCGACCATAGCGTGCTCGGCGCCGAACTGGCGCTGCGCGTCTGCCCGCGGTTGGGATTGAACGAGGCGGAGACCGAGACCGTCTCGTGGCTCGTGCGCTATCATCTCCTCATGTCGGCGACCGCGTTCAAGCGCGACCTCGCCGATTTCAAGACGATCCTCGATTTCGCGCAGGTCGTGCAATCGCCCGAACGCCTGCGCCTGTTGCTCGTGCTCACCGTCGTCGACATCCGCGCGGTCGGCCCCGGTGTGTGGAACAGCTGGAAGCGCCAATTGCTCACCGAATTGTTCGACGCCGCCGAGGAAGTGCTGCGGCTCGGCCACAAGCAGAAGGGGCGCGAGACGCGGATTGCGGCGAAGAAAGAAGCGGCGCAAGTGCTGCTCGGCCTCGATGACAAGGGCTTCGCCAAACTGATCAGACCGCTGCCCGAAAGCTATTGGATCGCCGAACCGGTCGAAGTGATCGCGGCAAACCTGCGCCACATCCGCGAAGCGGGCGACGCCCCGCTCCACATCGCCGCGGTGCCCGACGAGGATCGCGGCGCGACGCTGGTGATGGTACTCGCCGCCGACCATCCGGGGCTGTTCTACCGCATGGCAGGCGGCATCCATCTTGCCGGCGGCAACATCATCGATGCGCGCATCCACACGACGCGCGACGGGCTCGCGCTCGACAATTTCCTCGTCCAGGACCCGCTCGGCCGGCCGTTTGCCGAGGCAGGGCAGATCGACCGGTTGACGCGCGCGATCGAGGATGCGCTCGCCAACCGCCACAAATTGCTGCCCAAACTCGAAGCGCGGGCGCTGCCGCGCACGCGCGCCGAGGCGTTCCGCGTCGCGCCCAACGTCTTTGTCGACAATAAGGCTTCCAATCGGTTTACGGTGATCGAGGTCAACGCGCAGGATCGTCCCGCGCTGCTCAACCAGCTCGCCTATGCGCTGTTCCAGTCGAAGGTGACGGTACACAGCGCGCATGTCGCGACCTATGGCGAACGCGCCGTCGACACCTTCTATGTCACCGACCTGATCGGCGACAAGATCGACAGCGCGGCGCGGGTAAAGAGCCTCGAGAAACGCCTGCTCGAAGCGGCGACGAGCCACGGCGAGGATGCCGTCGCGGCCTAGAAATCGAACCCGTGTTGAACCGGCGCGACGGCGACGGGTACGCCTTCGAGTTCGAGCATCCGGGCCTTGGACGTCGAGCCGCCGGGCGCAGAGAATCCGCCGATTCCGCCCCCGGCAGCCATGACCCGGTGACAGGGGATGATCAGCGGCATGGGATTCGTCGCCATCGCCTGCCCGACAGCGCGGGCATGTTCGGGGCCCACGTCCAGCGCGCGTGCGACGGCGCCATAGGTGGTCGTCTCGCCCCAGCCGAGCTTGCGCACCAGAGCATAGACTTGCGCGAAGAAGGGCGGCTGCTCGCCCAGATCGATCGCTACGTCGAAAAACTCGATCCGTTTCCCTTCGAAATAACGGATCGCCGCGTCGATGACCGCCGCTATTTCGGCCGGGGGCTTGGTCCGCACCGCGTCGGGCAGGTGGCGCAAAATGGCGCGCTCGGTTTCGGCCGCGGTCGGCGCAGGCAGGCGAAAGCTCGTTATGCCGCTGTGCTTCCAGCCGATCGCCGCGACGCCGGCTGCGGTTTCGAAAAGCTGATACTGGCTATGATCGGGCATGTCCGTCCCTCATCTTGGGTCCGATATAGGGCAATATTCCGCCAAAACCATATCGCAAGATGCGTGCCTCTCAGCTGCCTGCGGGTCCTGCCATGATCGCCGCTGCCGCCAGCAGTCCGCCGTTGAAACGCTGCGACAGCGCGGCGTCGGGAATCGCGTTGAAGGCATGAATTGCGCCGGCATAGCTGTGCAGGTCGACCGGCACCCCTGCCGCGACGAGCCGGCGCGCATAGTCGAGATTTTCGTCGAAGAAGAGGTCGAGGCTGCCGGTCGCGATATAGGCGGGGGGCAGGTTCGACAGATCTTCGGCAAGGCTCGGCGAAAACCAGCCGCGCCGGGCGTCGTCGATCTTGTAGTCGCCCTGCAGCGCGCGCCAGCCGAAGCGGTTGCTCGCGCGCGTCCAGATGAATTCGCCGGTTGTGGGATTCTGGTACGGACAGGCATCGCTGCCGGTCCGGTGATCGAGCATCGGATAGGTCAGGAGCTGGCCCGCGATCGCCGGGCCGCCGAGATCGCGCGCCATGATCGCGAGCGCCGCGGCCAGCCCGCCGCCCGCGCTCTCACCCGCGACGATGATCCGGCCCGCGTCGAAGCCGAGCGCATCGGCTTGCCCCGCGAGCCACGTCAGCGCCGAATGGCAATCTTCCTGCGGCGCGGGGAAAGGGTGTTCGGGAGCGAGGCGATATTCGACCGACGCGACGGGAACGCCTGCTGCGGCCGCCAGCGCGGCGGGCCCCGCCTGCATCTGTTCGACCGATCCCATCACCATGCCGCCGCCATGGATGTGCAGGATCGCGCCGCCACCCGGGCGCGTTTCCGCCGGGCGATACAGAAACACCGGGATGTCGGGTCCGCCATGGATCGACGGCACGAGCAGCCTTTCGGGCGCGATGACCGGTTGCGGCAGGATCGAATAGGTCTCCGCCGCCCTGGCGCGAATCTGGGCGATCGGCGCCGCGTCGAGATCGACCCGCGGGAAGAGGTCGATGATCGGCGCGATCTCGCGGTCGACGAGATGGCGGGTGTCCATATCAAACTCTCCCCTTCTTCCTCGCCGCCGCAAAGATCAGCCGCGCAGCGCAGCTCCGACCTTTGCCGCCGCGGCGACCACCTTGTCGGCGATCGCTTTCAGTTCGACCTCAGTGAAGCTCTTCTCCAGCGGCTGCAGCTCGACCTCGATCGCGAGGCTCACCTGACCCTCGGGCACGCCTTGTCCCGCGAAGCGGTCGAAGAGGCGCGCATCGACGATCGCCGCCTTGTCGGCGCCGCGGACCGCGCGCACCAGATCGGCGGCGGTCAGGCTGGTCGGCGCGAGGAAGGCGAAGTCGCGGCGCACCGATTGCAACGCGGGCGGCGTGAACGCCGCGCGCGCGGGTCCGCTCGCGCGCTTCGCCGGGATCGCGTCGAGGAAGATCTGCACCGCCATCACCGGGCCGTCGACGTCGAACGCGCGCGTCAGCAGCGGGTGGAGCGCGCCGAACTCGGCGAGCACCGCCTTGGGGCCGAGCCGCAGCGTCGCCGACTGGCCGGGGTGCCAGATGTTGCCCGGCGTGACCGCCTCCATCACCTGCAACCGGTCGGCGGGCGCGCCCGCGGCTTCGAGCAACGCGAGCGCCGCCACCTTGGCGTCGAACGCATCGAACGGCGCGGCTTTGCCCGCCTGCCAGCCGCGCGCGCTTTTGTCGCCCGCCATCAGGATGGCGAGCGTCGGATGCTCGGCGTCGGACAGATAGCGCCGCCCGATCTCGAACAGGCGGATGCTGTTCGCGCCGCGATTCTGGTTGCGCTGCGCCGCGGCGAGCAGGCCGGGGAGCAGCGACGGGCGCATGACTTTCAGGTCTTCGCTGATCGGATTGGCGAGGCTCCACGTGCCGCCGCCGAAGGATGCAGCGTCGCTTTCGCTGATGAACGACCAGGTCACCGCTTCGTCGAACCCGGCGGCGGCGGCAGCGCGGCGCACGCGGCGTTCAGTGAGCTGTTCGGGAGTCGCGGTCGGCTTCGCAACGCCGTCGGTGCGCGGCAGCGGCACCGATGCCACGGCGTCGAAGCCGGTGATGCGCGTGACTTCCTCGACGATGTCGGGGGCACCGTCGACATCGCGGCGCCAGCTCGGCACCGCTACCTGCCAGCGGCCGCCCCCCCCGCTTGCTGCGTCGATGACGCTGAAACCGAGCGCGCCGAGAATTTCCTTCTGCCGCTCGGGGGCGATCGCGATGCCGCCGAGCGTCGCCGACAGCGCCGGATCGTAATCGACCGTCTTCACCTCGGCGGGCGGCGCGCCCGCGCGCGTGACGGCCGAGGGCGTGCCGCCGCAGATCGCGAGGACATGCGCGGTGACGATCGCGGTCGCGTCGTCGAGGAACGCCGGATCGACCCCGCGCTCGAAGCGGCTGCGTGCGTCGCTCGTCAGCGCGAGCGCCTGGCCGGTCAGCGCGATGCGCTCGGGGGTGAAATAGGCGACCTCGATCAGCACGTCGGTCGTCGTCTCGCTGCACCCGCTATGCTCGCCGCCCATGATGCCGGCGATGTCGTGAACGCCATGATCGTCGGCGATCACCGTCATCGTGTCGGTGAGCACATAGTCCTTGCCGTTGAGTGCGGTGACCGTCTCGCCGTCTTTCGCGCGGCGCGCGGCGAGTGCGCCGGTCAGCTGGGCGCGGTCATAGATGTGGCTCGGGCGGCCGAGGTCGAACATCACATAATTGCTGATGTCGACGAGCGCCGAGATCGAGCGCTGCCCGACCGCTTCCAACCGGCGGCGCATCCATTCGGGGGCGGTGCCGTTAGTGACGCCGCTGATCGTGCGGCCGAAGAAGGCGGGGCAGCCCTCGGGGTCGTCGGTGCGGATTTCGGTCGCGGGCGCACCCTCGCCGACGATCGTCGGGATATCGAGCGGCTTCAGCGTGCCGAGCCCCGCGGCGGCGAGGTCGCGCGCGATCCCGCGCACGCCCATGCAGTCCTGCCGGTTCGGGGTGATCGAAATGTCGATCACCGGATCGCCCGCGCCGCTGTAATCGGCAAAGGGCGTGCCGATCGGGGCGTCTTCGGGGAGTTCGATAATCCCGTCATGATCGTCGCCAAGCTCGAGTTCGCGCGTCGAGCACATCATGCCGTTCGATTCGACCCCGCGCACCGCCGCGACCTTCAGCTCCATACCGTTCGCGGGCACGACCGCGCCGGGCAGGCCGAGCACGCCGATCAGGCCCGCGCGCGCATTGGGCGCGCCGCACACGACGGTCAGCGGCGCGCCGCCGTCGCCGGTGTCGACGGTGAGCACCTGCAGCTTGTCGGCCTGCGGATGGCGTTCGGCGGTGAGTACCTTCGCGACGCGGAAACCCGCAAGCTTCTCAGCGGGGTTCTCGACGCCTTCGACCTCATGGCCGATGCGGTTTAATGTCGCGACGACGTCGTCGACGCTCGCGCTCGTGTCGAGATGCTCCTTGAGCCAGTCGAGGGTGATCTTCATGCCGAAATCCCCCCGCTGAGCGTGGGCACACTCAGCGCGCCGAACCCGTAGTGCGACAGCCAGCGAAGGTCGCCGTCGAAGAAGGCGCGCAGGTCATCCATGCCATATTTGAGCATCGCGAGCCGGTCGACACCGACGCCGAAGGCGAAGCCCTGCCACTCATCGGGGTCGAGCCCGCAGTTCGCGATGACGCGGCGGTTGACCATGCCGCTGCCGAGCAGCTCCATCCACGCATGGCCGTCGTCGTCGCCGTTGCCGCCGACGATCCGCCGGCCTTTCTCTTGCTTATAGCCGACATCGACCTCGGCCGAGGGTTCGGTGAAGGGGAAATAGCTGGGGCGCAGGCGCAGCACGATGTCGTCGCGCTCGAAATAGGCTTTGAGAAAGGTTTCGAGCGTCCATTTGAGGTGGCCCATATGGATACCGCGGTCGATCACGAGGCCCTCGACCTGGTGGAACATCGGGGTGTGAGTCGCGTCGCTGTCGCTGCGATAGACGCGGCCGGGCGCGATGATGCGGATCGGCGGCTCCTGCGACATCATCGTGCGGATCTGCACCGGCGAGGTGTGCGTGCGCAGCAGCATGCGGCCGCCTTCGCCCGGACCGGCGTCGGCGCCCCCCCGCATCTGGTCGGGAAAATAGAAGGTGTCGTGCATCGCGCGCGCGGGGTGCGTTTCGGGAATGTTGAGCGCGGTGAAGTTGCGCCAGTCGTCCTCGATCTCGGGACCCGTCGCGACGGCAAAGCCCATGTCGGCGAAGATTTCGGCGAGCTCATCCATCACCTGGCTGACCGGGTGGACGCTGCCGCGCGGCGCCGCGTCGGCGGGCAGCGACATGTCGATCGCTTCGGCGGCGAGTTTGACGTCGAGCGCCGCGGCATCGAGCGCCGCCTTGCGCGCGCCGAGCGCGGCGGTGACCGTTTCGCGCAGCGCGTGGATTTCGGGGCCTTTCGCTTGCCGCTCGTCGGGGGTCATGCCGCCCAGCGTCTTGAGCAGGGCGGTGATCGTCCCCGCCTTGCCGAGCGCGGAGACGCGCAGCGCCTCGACTGCATCGAGATCGGCGGCTGCTGCTATATCGTCCACCAGCCGGGTCTGAATGGCCTGAATGTCGCTCATTGTGTTCGTCCTGTTCCGGCGGCGCTGGCGCTGCCGGCCTGCATTTCTCTGATTCTATGGATGGGGCGGCTGCCCGCGCGTCCGTCGCCTGCCGCTTGCACCGAAGGCGGCGCGCGGGTCAAGTCACTTGGCGGAAAACGGCCCTATCCGGCGGGCTTGTGCAGGCCCTGCACAGCGGCGCCGGCAGCAGCGGCGCGCGCGAATGCCGCGGCGCCCAATATCGGCTTGGGCCGCGCGGCATAGTCGCGCGGGCTCATCCCCATGAAGCGCTGGAAGTCGCGGGTGAATTGCGCCTGGTCGTAATAATGATGATCCATCGTATCGATCCACGCCATCGACGGGTCGAGCATGAACCGGCCGAGCGAGCGCAGGAAGCGCTGGCGCCGCAACAGCAATTTGGGCGAAAAGCCGAACGCGCGGTGGCACAGGCGCTCGATCGAACGTTCGGAGAGCGACAGTTTCGCCGACAGATCGGCGACGCTCGTCACCTCGTCGTCGACCAGCGCCCGATGCGCGGCGAGGATCACCGGATCGTCGGGCGGCGCGTCGGCGAGGAGGGCGCAGACATGGGCGTCGATCAGCGCCGCCGCGACGTCGACATCATTCACGTGCCGCAAGGCGCCGAGCAAGGGGGCGAACGGTGCGAAGGCCGGATGCGCGCTGCCGTCGGTCAGCCGGTCGGCCAGGTCTTCGGCGGATAAGGGAATGAATTTCGCCCAGCCCATCGGCAGAATGCCGATACCCCAGGCGCGCATATTGCCTGCGGCGAAATAGGTCGCGGTGCTTGTCGGACCCGTGGCGACGAAGTGGGGCGCCTCGACCACCGGGCTGTCGCCGATCGCCGCGAGCGGCCGGTCGCCTTCGACGAATCGCAGGTTCGCCCATTCGGGGTGCAGATAATCCTCGACCCGGCTGCCGTCGGTTCCGGCGACTTCGCTCAGATAGATAGTGCTGACATAGGGACGCAGGGCGGGCGACAGCGGAAAGAAGCGCGTGGCGACGCGCGCGCCGGCCGGGAAAAGAGGAGATGCGTCGCTGTGCGGCATGCTGTCCCATTCCTAGATGGCGAAGTGCATGAAAAACAATGCCCCGGCGTCAATATTTGTCGGGTTCTTACAATTTTATACGCGGCGGCTGCGGCATAGTTGCGTGGTCCGCTCCGAAGGGGGCGTGTGAGGAGAATCGCCGCGTGACGCCAAGGGGATGGGGCTTGGCGGGGACCTGAAACAGACGACTGATTTTCCGAGCTTCGTTCCGGCCGTCAGCTTTCTGCGACCCACGGCTATTCGGATCGGGCGGGGGGCGATGGTTTCCACTGGAACCATTGTCGGGGCGGTGCGGGGCGGGAGCCCGGCGCCGCCTCTTCCTTTGAAGGGCGCTTCTCAGGGCAGCGACCCGAATTTGCGCGATGAGCCGAGGGGCCTTGCAACCGGCCCGATTGCGGATCACCATCCCGAAATCCGGCAGGGGCCGGATTGAAGGGGAGTTGCCATGAAAATTTCCGCGCTGCCGGCTATTGGCTTTGTCACCATCTTCCTCACGACCGGATGCATGGAAAGCATGCCCCATCCGGAACGTCCGCGCCCCGAAAGGCCGATGGCCTGTACGCAGGAATATGCGCCGGTCTGCGCGGTGAAGCGAGGGAAGCGCAAGACGTTCAGCAATGCCTGCATGGCACGGGCCGAGCGCTATACGGTGATCAGCGGACAGACGTGCAACAGCACGCAGTAGCGTCGCGCGGCCCGCGTCCCGATCCTGCAAAATCCCAAAGAAAAAGGGCGGCCCCGATGGGGGCCGCCCTTGTTTCGTTTGCCTTGGCTGAAAAGCGTCAGGCTGCCTTGGGCAGCGCCGCTTTCGCCTGAGCGATGATCGCCCCGAAGACATTGCCTTCGTTCATCGCGAGGTCGGCCATGACCTTGCGGTCGAGCTCGATCCCGGCCAGCTTCACGCCGTGCATGAACTGCGAATAGGTCAGGCCTTCGGCGCGGACCGCGGCGTTGATGCGCTGGATCCACAGACCGCGGAAATTCCGCTTCTTAACCTTGCGGTCGCGATAAGCGTATTGGCCGGCCTTTTCGACCGCCTGCTTGGCGACACGAATGGTGTTCTTGCGACGGCCATAATAGCCCTTCGCCTGTTCTAATACGCGTTTGTGCTTGGCGCGCGTGGTGACGCCGCGTTTGATGCGTGACATGCCTTAGCGCTCCTTACTTCAGGCCGTAGGGCGCCCAGAGGCGCACATGGGCCACATCCGAATCGCTGAGCACGCTGGTGCCGCGGTTGGTGCGGATATATTTTGCATTGTGGCTGCTCAGGCGGTGGCGCTTGCCGGCGACGCCGTGCTTCACCTTGCCCGAAGCGGTGAATTTGAAGCGTTTCTTCACACCGCTCTTGGTCTTCATTTTGGGCATTTTGGTCTCCTTTGGAAGTCCGTTTGCGTATCGGCCTGGCAGCCCTTTCAGCCAGCCGACACAATCGGAAGCGGGGCGCTTAGGGGGATTCGCCCGGAAATGCAAGCGATTCGGGGGAGTTTTTGTCCGCTGCCGTGGATACGGTGCCGGCCCGCTCCCCCCACCCGGCCTCCCCAACGATAGTAGCCTAGGGAGGCTGGGTGGGGGAGCGGGCCGGCACCGCAACAGGAGCGCCTAAAAACTCGCGCCGTCGACCTTCTGGATATTGAGCGCATCGAGGTCGGCGTCGGGAACGCAGCGTAGGTTAACCGCCGCCATCTTCGATCCGTCAGGACCCGTGCCCACCGAGAAGCCCTGACACCCGCAGTCGATGCAGAATTGATGGTCGATATTATGCTTGTTGAACTTGTAGCTTCCGAGCTTTTCGGCGCCGCTCTCCAGCCGGAACTGGTCGATGGGCACGAAGGCGAGCAGGAAGCCCTTGCGCCGACAATGCGAGCAGTTGCAGCTCATCGCCGTGCCCGGAATGTCGCCCTCGACCGTGTAGGTCACCGCGCCGCAATGGCAGCTTCCTTCAAAAGCCATGTCCGTTCCTCTCCTTGTCAGTGGTGACAGGCGAGTCCCTCTATCACATCCTCGAGCCGCGCGGGGTCGCCGAGTGCGATGACATGCCCCATGCTGTCGGCGCTCAGCGGGTCGCCGTTCCAGTCGCACATCGTCCCGCCCGCGCCTTCGACGATCGGCGCGAGGGCGGCGAAATCATGGAGCTTCAGCCCCGCCTCGACCACCAGGTCGATATGACCGCTCGCGAGCAGGCCATAATTATAGCAGTCGCCGCCGAAGACCATGCGCTTGTGCGACGTCTTCGCCGCGAGCGCCATGAAATGTTCGGCGTCATGGTCGGCGAAATATTGCGGGCCGGTCGTCGCGAGCACCGCATCGGCAAGGGTGCGGCAGGGGCGCGTGCGCGCGGGCGTCCCGTTGAACAAGGTCGGCTGTCCGAGCGCGCCGACCCAGCGCTCGCCCGCGATCGGCTGGTCGATGATGCCGAGGATCGGCCAGCCGTCCTGGAGCAGCGCGATCAGCGTGCCGAAGATCGGGCGGCCCGCCATGAAGCTGACGGTGCCGTCGATCGGGTCGAGCACCCATTGGCGCGACGCGTCGGGGCGCTCGGCGCCATATTCCTCGCCGATGATCCCGTCGCGCGGCGCCTCGGCATCGAGCAGGCGGCGCATCGCGGCCTCGGCGGCGCGGTCGGCCTCGGTCACGGGGGAAGCGTCGGCCTTGGCCTCGTGCGTCCAGTTTGAGCGAAAGAGCGGACGGATCGCTTCGCCGGCGGCGTCGGCGAGGCGATTGGCGAGGGTAAGGTCTGATGTGATCGACATGGCCCTGCGCTAGCCCAGCGGGGCTCCGGCCGCCAGTCCATGCAAACCTATTGCACCAGCCGAAGCCCCGATTTTATCAATTTTACAATATACATATAAACTGTAAAATCGCGATCATGCCGGGCGATTTCCCTCTCGATCCGATCGTCGCGACCTTCGCGCGCTATGGCCTGCGCAAGACATCGATGGAGGATGTTGCGCGCGCGCTCGGTGTGTCGCGGCAAGCGCTCTATAACCGGCATGGGTCGAAGGGGGCATTGATCGGCTGGGCGACGAAACGCCTGATCGACAGCTCGTTGGTTGCGGCGCTCGCCAGCATCGACCAGCCCGCAAAGACGCTCGCCGAACGTTTGACCGATGCGCTCGACGCGTGGGTCGGCCGGCATATGGACGCGCTCCATGCCTCGCCACACGGCGCCGAGATCGTGGCGATGCTCCAGCGCGATCCGCCCGAGGCGGTGCGCGCGGCCGAGCGCCGGCTGGTCACCGCGATGGCCGAAGCGATCCGGTTCAGCGGCCCGGGCTCGGCGGTCGCGCGCGCGGGCAGTATGGCGCAGGCTCTATGCTGGACCGCGCGCGGGCTGGTGCATGCCGTGCCCGACCATGCGACCTTCCGGCGGCAGCTCGATCATATCGTCGGCGCGCTCGTCGCGCGCTGACGCGATCAGTCAAAAAGCGAGGAGACGCTCGATTCGTCGGCGATGCGCTTGATCGCTTCGCCGAGCAGCGGTGCGACGGTGAGCGCGCGAACCTTGCTGCTGTCGTTCACCGCGTCGGTCGGCTGGATCGAATCGGTGATCACCAGCTCGGTAAGCTCGCTCGCATCGACGCGCGCGACCGCGCCGCCCGACAGCACGCCGTGCGTACAATAGGCAACGACGCCCTCGGCGCCCGCGGCCTTCAGCGCCGCGGCGGCGTTGCAGAGCGTGCCCGCCGAATCGACGATATCGTCGATCAGGATGCAGAAGCGGCCCTTCACGTCGCCGATGATGTTCATCACTTCCGATTCGCCGGCGCGCTCGCGGCGCTTATCGACGATCGCGAGCGGGGCGTTGTCGAGCCGCTTGGCGAGCGCGCGCGCGCGGACCACGCCGCCGACGTCGGGCGAGACGACCATCAGATTCTTGCCCGCGAAACGCGCCTGAATGTCGGCGCTCATCACCGGCGCGGCGTAGAGGTTGTCGGTCGGGATATCGAAGAAGCCCTGGATCTGCCCGGCGTGCAGGTCGATCGCGAGGACGCGGTCGGCGCCCGACGTGGTGATGAGGTTCGCGACGAGCTTCGCCGAGATCGGCGTGCGCGGGCCGGGCTTGCGGTCCTGACGGGCGTAACCGAAATAGGGGACGACCGCGGTGATGCGCTTTGCCGAAGCGCGGCGCAGCGCGTCGTTGATGATGAGCAATTCCATCAGATTGTCGTTCGCGGGGAAATTCGTCGGCTGAACGACGAAGACATCCTGGCCGCGGACATTCTCGTGGATTTCGACGAAGACCTCTTCGTCGGCGAAGCGGCGTACGCTGGTGTCGGTCAGCGGCAGTTCCAGATAGTCCGCGATCGCACGGGCCAGCGGCAGGTTACTGTTGCCGGAGATGAGTTTCATGGCGTGCAAGGCCCTTTCGCGCGGGTGGGATTGCGCGCCCCCTTAGCCAGCGCGGGCGGATAGGGGAAGGGGTTAAAGCCCGATCCGCTGCGCGCGGCCTAGTTGAAATCGGCGTGCGTCGGCCTAAACCACCGACATGACACAAAAGCTCTCCATCCTTCTTTCGCAAATGACGCAGGTCGTGGGCGACCTCGCTGCCAACGCCGCGGCGATGCGCGACGTGCGCGGGCGGCACCCGGACGCCGACCTGATCCTCTATCCCGAGCTGCAGCTGATCGGCTATCCGCCTGAGGATCTGGTGCTGAAACCCGCACTGGCGGACCGGGCGGCGAAGCTGCTTGCCGAACTTGCCGCCGATACCGCCGATGGCGGTCCGGCGATGCTTGTCGGTTCGGTCGAGCGGGAAGGCGACAGCCTCTATAATATCGTCGCGCTGCTCGACGGCGGCCGGATCGTCGCGACGCGAAGGAAGCATGAGCTCCCCAATTACGGCACCTTCGACGAAAAGCGCGTCTTCGTCCCCGGTCCGCTCCCCGAAGTCGTCGAATGGCGCGGCGTGAAGCTCGGCCTGCCGATCTGCGAGGATGGGTGGTTGCCGAAGGTTTGCGAGCATCTGGAGGGGCAGGGCGCCGAGCTGCTGATCTCGGTCAACGGCAGCCCCTATGAAATCGACAAGGACGAGCGGCGTCTGACCCAGGTGTTCGCGAGCCGGGTTGCCGAAACCTCGCTGCCGGTGATTTTCCTCAACCGCGTCGGCGGGCAGGACGAGATCGTGTTCGACGGCTGCTCCTTCGTGCTGAACCGCGACGGGACGACGGCGCACCGGCTGACCGACTGGGAGCCCGGAGAGCGCGTGACGCACTGGTCCAAGGGCGCGAACGGCTGGACGTGCGAGTCAGGCGAGATCGCCGAATGGGAGGCGCATCCGGCCGATATCTATAGCGCGATGATCATATCCTTGCGCGACTATGTCGAGCGCAACCGTTTCCCCGGCGTCGTGCTCGGGCTGTCGGGCGGGATCGATTCGGCGATCTGCGCCGCGATCGCCGCCGATGCGCTTGGGCCGGACAAGGTCTGGTGCGTGATGATGCCGAGCCGCTTCACCAGCCAGACGAGCCTCGACGATGCGGCGGGCTGCGCGGCGATGATCGGCTGCAAGCTCGACACGATATCGATCGTCCCCGCGGTCGAGGCATTCGATGCGATGCTCGCGGGCAGCTTCGCCGACAAGGACGTCGATATCACCGAGGAAAATGTCCAGTCGCGCATCCGCGGCGTCACCCTGATGGCGCTCAGCAACAAATTCGGCCCGATGCTGCTCACGACGGGCAACAAGAGCGAGATGAGCGTCGGCTATGCGACCATCTATGGCGACATGGCGGGCGGCTATAATCCGCTGAAGGACGCGTATAAAATGACGGTGTTCGCGGTGGCGAAATGGCGCAACGAAAATGTCCCGCGCCTGTCGCGCAACCCGGTGACCCCCGTGATGCCCGACACCATCATCACCAAGCCGCCGAGCGCCGAGCTGCGTCCCGACCAGAAGGACGAGGACAGCCTGCCGCCGTACGTCGATCTCGACCGCATGCTCCATATGCTCGTCGAGGAAGAGGCGAGTGTCGACGATGTCGTCGAGCGCTATGGCTTTGACCGCGACGCGGTGGTGCGGATCGAACGGCTGCTGATGCTCGCCGAGTATAAGCGCCGCCAGGCGCCGCCGGGGGTGAAGCTGTCGACGCGCAATTTCGGGCGCGACCGGCGTTACCCGATCACCCATGGTTTCCGGACCGCGTAGCGCGCCGTGGCGAACTGGCTCACCGGGATCGGTTATGCGCTGTCGATCGTCAGCGTCGTCTTGCTCGCGTGGGTCGCGTGGCCCGCGCCCGGTGAGAATCGCGCGCTGATCGGGGCGATCATCGCGGGGTCGGTGCTTTCGGTGGTCGGCATGGCGCTGCGCTGGGCCGCGCACATCGTCCAGAACCGCAAGATCGCGGAAGACGACTGACGGCGGCCGAATATGCGGTTATAGGCGCGGCGCATGACCGTCGTTACCCGTTTCGCCCCTTCGCCGACCGGCACCCTGCATGTCGGCAACGTCCGCACCGCGCTCCACAATTGGCTGTGGGCGCGCAAGCATGGCGGCCGCTTCCTGCTGCGCATCGACGACACCGACCTCGAACGCTCGAAAGAGGAACATGTCGACGCGATTCGCGCCGACCTCGCGTGGCTTGGGTTCGATATCGACGGCGAGGAGCGCCAGTCGGCGCGCTTCGCGCTCTATGAGGCCGAGTTCGAAAAGCTGAAGGCGGCGGGGCGCGTCTATGCCTGTTACGAGACGCCCGAAGAACTCGACATTCGCCGCAAGATATTGCTCTCGCGCGGGCTGCCGCCGGTTTACGAGCGCAAGCCCGAGGGTGCGCCGATCCCCGAGGGCGTCGCACCGCACTGGCGCTTCCGGCTCGACCATGATGCGGCGATCGAGTGGACCGACATGGTCCGCGGACCGCAGCATTTCGAGCCGAAAACGATGTCCGATCCGGTGGTGCGCCGCGCCGACGGCAGCTGGCTCTATCTGCTGCCGAGCGTGATCGACGATATCGCGATGGGGATCACGCATGTCGTGCGCGGCGAAGATCATGTGTCAAACACCGCGTCGCAGATCCAGATGTTCGCCGCACTCGGCGCCGCGCCGCCCGCCTTTGCACATGAGGCTTTGCTCGTCGGGACCGAGGGCAAATTGTCGAAGCGGCTGGGCTCGCTCGGTATGGCCAGCCTGCGCGAGGCGGGGATCGAGCCGATCGCGCTCGTCGCGTTGCTCGCGCGGCTCGGGACAAGCGATCCGGTCGAACCGGTGACGCAGGTTGCGCCGCTGGTCGAAAGCATCGATTTCGCGCGCTTCGGCCGTGCGCCCGCGCGCTTCGACGAGGCCGAGCTGGCGCTGCTCAATCAGAAGATCTTGCACCACACCGATCATGCGGCGATCGCGGACCGCCTGCCCGCCGCGATCACCGAAGCGCGCTGGAACGCGATTCGGCCCAATCTGATGACGGTGGCCGAGGCGGCCGAGTGGGTGCCTGTGTTCGACGGACCCTTCACGCCGCCGCCCGCCGAAGCGGCCGACCGGCCGGTGCTGGGCGCGGCGGCACAGGCCGCGCCCGCGATCGACTGGGGCGCCGATCCCTGGCACGCGCTCACCGGCGCGGCGAAGGAGGCGACGGGGGCAAAGGGCCGCGCGCTCTTCCTGCCGCTGCGCCGCGCGCTCACCGCCCGCGATCATGGCCCCGACATGGCCGAACTGCTGCCGCTGATCGACAAGGATCAGGCGGTGGCGCGGCTTTCCGCCGTCTAGGTCTTCCCCACGGCATCGTGTGAAAGCTTGCTTACCGATCCACTTGACATGTGACGTGATGTTATAATATCACGTTGACCTGACCTGACCTGGCCGACAGCAACGGTCGGAACGCGGCAGGGCCGGGTCATAGAGGCAAGGAGAGATGCCATGACCCTGATACCCCTGATTTCAGCCATTATGGCGGCGCCCGAAGCGACCACCGCGCCCGCCGGAGCGGCGGTGCCGCTGGCGCGTAACAGCTATGGCAGCGATGCCCGACACCACCCGGTCGCCGCGCTGTTCGCGGTCGGGCTGCCCGCCGCGCTCGTCGTCGCGGTCGCGCTGTCGCCGATGATCATCGAAATGGCGCCGAAGAGCGAGCCGATGACCGGCACTTTGATCAAACTGCAGCAACCGCCGCCCCCCGAACCGCAACCCGACGCCAAGCCGCAGGACCAGCCGACCAAGACCGTTATCGCAGCGACCGATTCGCCGCTGCCGCCGCTCAGTCAGGATCCGCCCGTCGGCCGGACCGACGAACCCTATGTTCCACCGACTGGCACCGGCACGGGAACGGTGATGCCCCAAATTATCGATCCGCCCGTGCAGCCTCCGAAGCTGGTGCTCGCGCAGCTCGACCAGCGCTATGCGGGTCTTTTCCAACCCGACTATCCGGCACGCGCCCAGCGCGAGGGTGTCGAGGGCGTCGCGGTTGTCCGCGTGCTGATCGGCACCGACGGGCGGGTGAAAGCGGTCGAGCTGGTCAGCACCGACGATCCGGCGTTTTTCGAGGCGACAAAACGGCGCGCGCTGACGAAGTGGCGCTTCAAGGCTGCGACGCGCGGCGGGGTGGCCGAAGAAAGCTGGAAGGAAATGCGCGTCCGTTTCGAGATCAAGAACGCCTAGGGCCACAATCCCACCCCTCCCGGACGGGCGGCCGATGTGCCGCCCGTCCTTCCTTTCGCTTGACAGAAAGGCCGAATCCCGCCAAAGGCGCCCGGATATTGAGGGGCGGCGCGGCGTCGCGCGGCCCTTTCATGTTTTTCACACCAACGTCGGGGCCCTAGTCCCGCCGCATCCCTCGGACCTCCGGTGGATGTGCAGTTAATTCGAGGAACAGGGCCATGGCCAAGCCGACGACCGTCAAGATCAAGCTGGTGAGCACCGCCGACACGGGCTTTTTCTATGTCACGAAAAAGAACCCGCGTACGATGACCGAGAAGATGTCGGTGCGTAAGTACGACCCGCGTGTCCGCAAGCACGTCGAGTTCAAGGAAGCCAAGATCAAGTGATGCATTTCCCCATGCGCTGAAAGCGCGTGGGGCGGAAATGCGTCATCCCGGCGAAAGCGGGGATCCAGAAGGGCGGCCGCGTGCCGCCCTTTTTCGTGCCCGGAGAATGGCGGTTCTGGGCTGGGAAGTAGACATTCCTTGGGTTAATGGCTTTTTATGTCGAAGCCCAAAACGCGTATCATGTATATCGAAGACAAGTCTGAAGGATCGAATGGTCCTGCCCGGATCGGTAGGGTTGCATTTTCGAAGTCAGGTCGCTCGATTCACTATCAAGGCCGGACGTTCGGGAAGGTCGGAAGCGGGTACAAATATAATCATATAGCTGAAGACAACGGTGCCCTTTTTTGGATTTCCGGGCCTCGCAAGGATGGCAAGGATCGACTTTACCCGGGAAGCTCAATGCCCGTAGAGATCGATGAGGATGTCGCGGAAGAATATTGGCGCGACATAAGAGGACAGGCCTGATCGGACTTCCGCAATCGGTCGCTAACGGCCGCGCCCCCGCCATACCATAGTCATCTTCACCAATCGCGCAGCGGCCGGCGCGCGACATCATTTTCGATGATGTGCCGGATCGTGATCATCGTTTTGAATGAATGCACGCCCTTGTCCTCGCCCAGCGCGCGGCGCGTGAAGACGTCATATTCCTCCATCGAGCCGATCTGTACTTTCAGCAGGAAATCATCGTCGCCGGTCACGTCCCACGCCCCGGTGATTTCGGGATGGCGCGCGATCTCGCGCGCGAACGCATCCATAGTCTGCGGCCCCGCCTGTTGCATCCGGACGAGGATATGCATGGTGAGCGCCGATCCGGTCAGCGCCGGATCGACCACTGCGATATCGGCGATGATTATCTTTTCCTCGCGCATCCGGCGCAGACGGCGGAGCACCGCTGATAATGACAGCCCGACCTTGTCGGCGAGGATTCGCGCGGGTTGGAGATTATCGTGCCGCACCAGCGCGAGCAGCCGGCGGTCGAAATCGTCGAGATCGATCATTTTTCGCATGAATATATAAATAGCGCGAAAATTGGTCGAACGCACGATCAATTTCGGCGCCGATCGCCGCGCTTGCCACGGTAAATAGGATTCGTCCGGGCCGCCCCTCCCCATCTTCCGCGGTTCCGGGTGAAGGAGACATAAGATGACCCGTAACACCCCCGAAACGCGCTGGATCGCCCGCGCCTGGACCGCCGCCGTCACGGCCTCCGAAGCCGCCGTCGCGATCCACTATTCGGCGCCGTGGCTGCGCACCGCCGCACCGCGGCTTTCGGAACGGACCGCCCGCGACGCCTGCGCCGCCTGACGGTCCCTTCCTTCCCCCGCCAGCGGTCAGCAGCGACGCTTGCGGTCGATCTCGCGGCCGAGCAGTGCGCCACCCGCGGCACCGAGGATCGTGCCCGTGGCGCGGTCGCCGCGGCTATCGATTTCGCGGCCCAGCAGGGCGCCGGCGGCGCCGCCGACGATCAGTCCCGTCGTGCCGCTGGTGCGGCAGTTCCGATAATATCGGCCTTCGCGGTGGCGCCGATACTCGCGGCGATCCTGCCAGCGATCATGGTCGCGGTCGTAATGCCCGTGCCGATGGTGGCGGCTGCGCGCCTCGGCTTCGGTCGGCATGGCGGCCAGCGTCGTCGCGCCGATCAACGCCGTCAAGGCCAGCCTCTTCATCAAAAACATCTTATGTCCTTCCATCCTGAACCCCCGCGATCAGGATTAGGAAAGGAAAGCTGGCCGGTGGCTGAACCCGATCGCGTGGCCGGAGCGCGCGCCAGCGACTCGCCGACGATTTTGGGCGGCCCGTCGCAATCGGGGCCGCGCGATCATTAAAACTAGGCGAAGGCCCCGACGCTTTCGATGAATTTGATTACCGAAATCGGTTTGGACACATAGGCTTCGGCGCCCGCCGCCTTGATCTGTTCCTCGTCGCCCTTCCCCGCATAGGCGGTGACCGCCATGATCGGCACCGCGCGCAAGGTCAGGTCGGCCTTCATCTGGCCGATCAGGTCGAGCCCGCTGACATGCGGCAACTGGATATCCATGATGATCAGGTCGGGCGACACTTCGCGCGCCTTGGCCAGCGCGTCGCGTCCGTCGCGCACCGGATGCGCGCTATAGCCATGGGCATTGAGCAGGTCGCAGAAGAGGCGAAGGTTGAGCTCATTATCTTCGACGACCAGGATGGTCTTGCCCATGTTACTTATGTTCCCCACCTTGCGTACGCGGCCCGTTTAGGCGAATCGGCGGCATGACACAATTAGGGACACACGACTTGCACGATGGCGATGCCGCGCTGGCGCTTCAGGCGCTCGGCTGGATTTTGAGCGACGAACCGCGCGCCGAACGGCTGCTCGGCCTGACCGGGCTTGCGCCCGACGAACTGCGCGCCTCGCTGGGCGAGCAGGCGACGCTTGCGGCGATCCTGTCGTTCCTCACGGGCCACGAAAACGACCTTGTTGCCTGCGCCGATGCGTTGCAGGTGCCGCCCGCCAGCATCGCCGCCGCCGCGCAGAGACTCGAAGGAACCGCCGCATGAACCGCCCGCTCGTCATCACCGATTGCGACGAGGTGCTGATGCACATGGTCGTCCCCTTCGCCGAATGGGTCGACGCCGAACATGGCGTGATCTTCCGCATCGAGGACGCGAGCTTCGCGAACGCGCTGAAGCGCAAGGAATGCGGCACGCCGCTGGAAGCCGCCGAGGTGTGGCCCTTGCTCGACGGCTTCTTCCGCAAGGAAATGACGCGGCAATATCCGATCCCCGGTGCGCTTGCGGCGATGGCGGCGATCGGCGCCGAGGCCGATATCGTCGTCCTCACCAACGTCGGCCCCGAACATCAGCAGGCGCGCATCGAACAGCTCGCGCTCCACGATTTCCACGCGCCGGTGATCGGCAGCCGCGGCGGCAAGGGCGAACCGGTGCGCCGCCTGATCGAGGAGTATCAGCCTTCGGTCGCGGTGTTCATCGACGATCTCGCCGGCCATCATATGTCAGTCGCGCAGGAAGCGCCCGACGTGTGGCGGCTCCACCTCGTCGGCGAGCCGGCAATCGCCGGCAAGATCGCACCGGCGAAGCATGCGCACGTCCGCATCGACGACTGGACGACGGCGCAGGGCTGGATCCTGGCGCGCCTCGCCGAAAACATCCCCGCCCCGGCTGTCGAGCCGGTCTAACAAGGAAGCTCTCTCATGGATATCGCCGCCAAAATCGCCGAACTCGGCCTCGAACTCCCCAAGCCCGCCGCGCCGGTCGCCGCTTATGTCCCCGTCGTCGAACATGGCGGCCTGCTCTATGTCAGCGGCCAGCTGCCGTTTCGCGACGGTCAGGTCGTCACCGGTCGCCTTGGCGAAGACGTCGACGTTGCGGGCGGGCAGGATGCCGCGCAGCGCGTCGCGTTGATGCTCGTCGCGCAGATCGGGCAAGCGCTCGGCGGCGACTGGTCGCGCGTCGAGCGCGTCGTCAAGCTCGGCGTGTTCGTCAACAGCACCCCCGGCTTCACCGATCAGGCGAAGGTCGCCAATGGCGCGTCGGACCTGTTCGAGGCGCTGTTCGGCGAAGCGGGCCGCCACGCGCGCGCCGCGGTCGGCGTCGCGGTGCTCCCGCTCGGCGCCGCGGTCGAGGCCGACGCGATCGTCGCGGTGAAGCCCGCCTAAGAATTCCGGTGGCAGAGGCCGACCCACCCGCGCGCACGATATCGCTCGGAACCGGCGTCGCCGCCATCGACGCCGCGGCATGGGACGCATTGCACGATGGCGGTAATCCGTTCGTCGGCCACGCCTTCCTGACGCTGCTCGAACAATCGGGCAGCGTCGGACCGGGCACGGGCTGGCAAGCGGCGCCGTTGCTCGTCGAGGATGCCGGCGGCGCGCTCGTCGCCGCCGCGCCCGCGTACCTCAAATCGCACAGCCAGGGCGAATATGTGTTCGACCATGCCTGGGCCGACGCCTGGGCACGCGCGGGCGGCGATTATTATCCGAAGCTCCAGATCGCGGCGCCCTTTACCCCCGTGCCGGGGCCGCGCCTGCTATCGAAAGATCGGGGCGACGCCTTGCTGCTGCTCCGTGCCGCTGAAGCGGTGGTGCGGCAGAACGGGCTGTCGTCGGCGCACGCGACCTTTGTCGCGCCCGAGCAGATGCCGCTGTTCGAGGAGGCGGGTTGGCTCGTCCGCCGCGATATCCAGTTTCATTTCGCGAACGCGGGCTATGGCAACTTCGACGATTTCCTCGCCACGCTGAATTCGGCGAAGCGCAAGCAGCTCCGCAAGGAACGGCAACGCGCGGTCGAGGGGCTACGGATCGAGGAGTTGACCGGGGTCGCCATCCGTCCCGAGCATTGGGACGCGATGTGGCTTTTCTATCAGGACACCGGCGCGCGCAAATGGGGACATCCGTACCTGACGCGTGAAGCGTTCGACCTGATGGGCGCGACCATGGCGGCGCAGATCATCTTGCTGATCGCCTATGACGGCGACGAAAGGCCGGTTGCGGGCGCGCTGCACTTCCTCGGCGCCGACACGCTCTACGGCCGCTATTGGGGCTGTCTCGTCGAGATCCCCTATCTGCATTTCGAACTATGCTATTATCGCGCGATCGACATCGCGATCGAACGCGGCCTTGCCCGCGTCGAGGCGGGCGCGCAGGGCGGGCACAAGCTCGCACGCGGCTATGGCCCCGTCGCGACATGGTCGGCGCATTTCATCGCCGATCCGGGATTTCGCCGCGCGGTTGCCGATTATCTCGAACAGGAACGACGGGCGGAAGAAGTCGAAATGGAGTGGCTGGAAGGGCAGACGCCCTTCAAGCGGAAGGATTAGGCCGCAAAGCGCCGCGCGGCGGGACGGCGCGCCGTCTCGTCGAGCCAGGCGCGCGCCTGGCGCTGCGCTTCGGCGATTTCGTCGCGGCTCATCTCATCCGACAGGTCGGCGCGGCACTGCTGGCCTTCGATATTGCCGCCGAGCGCGGCCAGATTGAACCATTTATGCGCCTGGATCAGGTCGACATCGACCCCGCCGGTGCCGGTCGAAAAGGCAATGCCGAGATCGAAATAGGCATTGGCGTCGCCGCGGGCGGCGTCGAGCAGACGGCTCTCGATCAGAAATTGGGCAGACTTCAGACTATTCGCCATGATAACCCCCTTTGCCTCCACCCCACATGGAGACCTCGGGCCCCAAATTTGCGGTTTATGGTCAACAAAGCGTTAACGGCGATCGCACTTTTTTGTGGATATCGTCCGAAGTCCCCGGAAATCGGTGGTTTTTGGCGTTAATCGCCGACCGGAAGATTGTCGATCAGCCGCGTTTTTCCGATCCGCGCCGCCGCCAGAAGCCGCGCGGGCTTCCGAAAAGCGTCCAGTCTCTCGAGGCTGTCGGCATCGGCGAGCGCGACATAATCGACGCTGTCGAAGCCCCCCCCGACGATCACCGTCTCGGCCCTGGCGAGCGCTTCGCCAACATCGGCGCCGTCCGCGATCGCTTTCGCCGCGGTGTTCAGCGCCCGCGGAAAGATGGTCGCCGCCGCGCGCTGTTCGGGCGAGAGATAGGCGTTGCGTGACGACAGCGCGAGGCCGTCGTCATCGCGCGCGATCGGCGCGCCCAAAATGTCGATTCCGAAGTCGAGATCGCGCGCCATGCGGCGGATGATCGCGAGCTGCTGCCAGTCCTTTTCGCCGAAGATCGCTACGTCGGGCCGCACCTGGTTGAACAATTTGGCGACGACGGTCGCGACGCCGTCGAAATGGCCGGGGCGCGCGGCGCCGCAATAATCGGCGCCGAGCTCGGCGACCTCGATATGCGTGCTATGCCCGCCGGGGTACATGGTTGCGACGTCGGGCGCCCAGAGCAGACTGGTGCCTTCCTCGACGAGCATCGCGGCATCGCGCGCCTCGTCGCGCGGGTAGGCGGCGAAATCCTCGTTGGGGCCGAATTGCGTCGGGTTGACGAAAATCGACACGACCGCGTGGTCGGCGACGCGCTTTGCCATGCGCACCAGCGAGAGGTGGCCATCGTGCAGCGATCCCATCGTCGGGACCAGCGCGACGCTCTTTCCTCCCTGCTTTAGTGCCGTAACGGCACGGTGCAGCATCGCGATGTCACGGATGATTTGCACGGCTGGTCGCCCTCCGATATTGGCGCGACTATATCACTTCGCGCGCCGGCCGCCCATGCCGCGCAAACAGGAAAATCGCAACGCCCCATGACGACCTCAGCGACGAAGCCCGCACCGCACCGCATCATCTTTGCCAATGAAAAGGGCGGGACCGGCAAATCGACGTGCGCCGTGCATTTCGCGGTCGCGCTGGCGAGCCAGGGCTGGCGCGTCGCGGGGATCGATCTCGACCCGCGCCAGCGCACCTTTCACCGCTATCTCGAAAATCGCGAGAATACCGCGAAGCGCCGCGAGATCGCGCTGCCGACTCCGCGCTTCGAGGTGTTCACCGGCTCGACGATCGACGAACTCGACGACCAGGTCGCGGCGCTGAGCGAAGACGTCGATTATCTGATCGCCGACACCCCGGGGCGCGACGATGTCTTCGCGCGCCACCTCGCGACCAGCGCCGATACGCTCGTCACCCCGATCAACGACAGTTTTATCGACTTCGACCTGATCGGACAGGTCGACCCCGAAACCTTTCAGGTCACCCGGCCGAGCTTCTATTCCGAATTGATCTGGGACGCGCGCAAGACGCGCGCGAAGGCCGACGGGCGGACGATGGATTGGATCATCCTGCGCAACCGCCTCCAGCACGTCGATGCGCACAATATGCGCCGCGTCGGCGAGGCGCTGACCCAGTTGTCGCGGCGCGTCGGGTTCCGCGTCATCCCGGGGCTCGGCGAGCGCGTCATCTATCGCGAGCTTTTCCCGGCTGGCCTCACCCTGCTCGACAAGGCGCATCTCGGCGGCATGGGGATTGGCCACGTCGTCGCGCGGCAGGAACTCCGCGAGGCGATGGGCGGACTGAACCTGCCGGTGCGCGAAAGATTGCACCCGGACGGGGATTTGTTCGCCGCCGCCTGACCCTTCTCTCCCCCCAAGAGGATCAAAGATGACGCACAATTTCCACCCGACGATGCTCCGCGAATATGACATCCGCGGCGTCGTCGGCGACACGCTGTCCGACAAGGACGCCTATGCCATCGGCCGCAGCTTTGCGACGCTGGTCCGCCGCGCGGGCGGCAAGCGCGTCGCCGTCGGCTATGACGGCCGCCTGTCGTCGCCGATGCTCGCCGACGCGCTGATTGCCGGGATCAACGATGCGGGCATCGACGCGCTCAACGTCGGGCTCGGGCCGACGCCGATGCTCTATTATGCCGCGTCAACCGAGGATGTGGAGGGCGGCATACAGATAACCGGCAGCCACAATCCCCCCGACTATAATGGCTTCAAATTTGTGATGCAGGGGCGTCCCTTCTACGGCGCCGATATCCTCGGCATCGGCGAAATGGCCGCCGCGGGCGACTGGGATAGCGGCGAAGGCACGTCTGAGAGCATCGACATCGTCGACGCCTATGTCGACCGGCTGGTCGAGGGTTTCGCCGGCGGTGCCTTCCGCATCGGCTGGGACGCCGGCAACGGCGCCGCGGGCACCGTCATCGAGAAGCTCACCGCGCGTCTTCCGGGCGAGCATCATCTGCTGTTTACCGACATTGACGGCCATTTTCCGAACCACCATCCCGATCCCACCGAAGAGAAGAATCTCGCCGATCTGCGCAAACTCGTCGCGGAGAAGAGCCTCGACTTCGGCGTCGCTTTCGATGGAGACGGCGACCGCATCGGCGCGATCGACGGCGAAGGCCGTGTGATCTGGGGCGACCAGCTCCTGCAAATCTATGCCGCGGCGGTGCTGAAGGACCTGCCCGGCGCGACGGTCATCGCCGATGTGAAGGCGAGCCAGGCGCTGTTCGACCGCGTCGCCGAGCTCGGCGGCAAGCCGCTGATGTGGAAGACCGGGCACAGCCTGATCAAGGCGAAGATGAAGGAAACCGGCAGCCCGCTGGCAGGCGAGATGAGCGGGCATATCTTCTTCGCCGACCGCTATTATGGTTATGACGATGCGCCCTATGCGGCGCTGCGGCTGATCGAGGCGGCGACGAAGCTCGGGCAGAGCGTCACGCAGCTCCGCGGCAGCATGGCGCCGATGGTCAACACCCCCGAAATGCGCTTCCAGGTCGACGAGAGCCGCAAATTCGCCATTGTGGATGAAGTCCTTGACCGGCTCACGACATCGGGCGCTCAGGTCGACCGCACCGATGGTGCGCGCGTGCTCACCGACGATGGCTGGTGGCTGCTCCGCGCCTCGAACACGCAAGACGTGCTCGTCGCGCGCGCCGAAGCGAAGGACGAGGCGGCGCTGGCGCGGCTGCTCGCGGCGATCGACGAACAGCTCGCGCTGTCGGGGATCGTGCGCGGGCCGCAGGCGGCGCATTGAGCGCGGCCGGCTGTTCCGTCTTCGTTACCCTGCAAAAATCTTGCCAGATTGACGTTCGCCGCGTCGCTGGGGTAACGCCGCTCGGGGGCTAGAAACGGAACCGACCGACCTATGACCGACGACGAATCCATCGCTGGCACGCTGACCGAGGACGATCATGGCGTCACCGAGCACAAGGCGCATGTCCGCGAGGACGCTGCCGCGGGCAACGGTCTCGCGGTCATTTCGATCGCCAAAAGCTATGACAAGCGCGTCGTGCTGTCGGACGTGTCGCTGTCGGTCGGCAAGGGCGAGGTCGTCGGCCTGCTCGGCCCGAACGGTGCGGGCAAGACGACCTGCTTCTATTCGATCATGGGGCTGGTGAAGCCTGACGCCGGACGCATCATGCTCGACGGTGCCGACATCACCGCGCTGCCGATGTATCGCCGCGCGATCCTCGGCCTTGGCTATCTGCCACAGGAAACCTCGATCTTTCGCGGCATGACGGTCGAACAGAATATCGGCGCGGTGCTCGAACTCAGCGAGCCCGACAAGATCGCGCGCGAGCGGCGGATGGAAGAATTGCTCGACGAATTCGGCCTCACGCGGCTGCGCGATTCGGCGGCGATGGCGCTGTCGGGCGGCGAACGGCGCCGCGCCGAAATCGCGCGCGCGCTCGCGGCCAACCCCTCGATCATGCTGCTCGACGAACCCTTCGCGGGCATCGATCCCTTGTCGATCAGCGACATTCGCGATCTGGTCGTCGACCTCAAGAAGCGCGGCATCGGCGTGCTGATCACCGATCATAATGTGCGCGAAACGCTCGACCTCGTCGACCGCGCCTGCATCATCTACGACGGCAAGGTGCTGCTTGCCGGCTCCCCCGAAGAGCTCGTCGCCGACCCCGAGGTGCGTCGCCTCTATCTCGGCGAGGGCTTCTCTTTGTGATCGAATAATCGCTGATGGCGTTGGGTCCGCGCCTCGATCTCCGCCAGTCGCAATCGCTGGTGATGACGCCGCAGCTGCAGCAAGCGATCAAGCTGCTGGCACTGTCGAATCTCGAACTCGAAGCCTATCTGGCCGAGGCGCTCGAAGGCAATCCGCTGCTCGATACGGCGTCCGCCGACAGCGACGGCAGCGCGGGCGATCCCGATGGCGTGCCCGGCGGCGACGCACCGGCGGCCGAGGCCGCGACGCTCGACGCCGATCAGGCGCTGTCGGCCGACGGTGGCACCGCGAACGACCTCGACGTCGATCTGGCCGCCGACAGCTTCCACCACGACAGCGCCAGCGACAATGTCGGCCTGTCGGGATCGGGCGAGGATATCGATTTCGACAGCTTTGCCGAGCATGAGGGCACCCTGCACGACCATCTGCTCGCGCAGGTCGGCGAGCGTTTCAGCGGGATCGAGGCGATCGTTGCGGGCCAGCTCGTCGCGCTGATCGACGAGGCGGGGTATTTGCGCGCCGATCTTGCCGAGCTCGCCGCCCAGCTCGGCGTGCCGCTCGCCTTGCTCGAGGAGGTGCTGGCGGGCATCCAGTGCTTCGACCCGTCGGGCGTCGGCGGGCGCGACCTTGCCGAATGCATCGCGATCCAGGCGCGCGAGGCCGATCGCTACGATCCCGCGATGGCGACGATGATCGCGCATCTCGATCTCGTCGCCAAAGGCGCCTTTCCGCAGCTGAAGCGCATCTGCGGGGTCGACGACGAGGACCTCGCCGACATGATTCGCGAACTGCGCGGTTACGACCCCAAACCCGGGCTCAAATTCGGCGGCGACGGTGCGCCCGCGGTCGTCCCCGACCTCTATATCCGCCAGACCGCGAAGGGCTGGGCGGTCGAGATCAACAGCGGCACCCTGCCGCGGCTGCTCGTCAACCGCCGCTATTACACCGAACTCGCGCAGGGCGCGGCGGCGAAGAGCAAGGCGTGGCTCTCCGAACAGCTCGCGGGCGCCAACTGGCTCGTGCGTGCGCTCGACCAGCGCCAGCGCACGATCGTCAAGGTCGCGAGCGCGATCGTGAAGCAGCAGGAGGGCTTTTTCCTCCACGGCGTCGCGCACATGCGCCCGCTGACCTTGCGGCAGGTCGCCGAGGAAATCGGCATGCACGAATCGACCGTCAGCCGCGTCACGAGCAACAAATATTTGAGCTGCGCGCGCGGGCTGTTCGAACTCAAATATTTCTTCTCAAGCGGCATTTCGGCGGTCGAGGGCGACGGCGCGGTGTCGGCCGAGGCGGTGAAGAGCCGGATCAAGGCGATGATCGAGGCCGAGGACGCGAAGGCGATTCTCTCCGACGAAACGATCGCGCGGAAACTCTCGGCCGAGGGCCACGACATCGCGCGGCGCACCGTGGTCAAATATCGCGAGGCGATGGGCTATGGCTCGTCGGTGCAAAGGCGGCGGCAAAAGGCCCTGGCGGGCTGAAACGCCTTCCAATTCCGTTCGTGTCGAGCGAAGTCGAGACACCCGTCGGGATGGTGCAGGGTCGAGGGGCATCTCGACTTCGCTCGATGCGAACGGAAAAAGGGGAACTTGGCCCGCGAGCCGGTTGACTTTTCACCCGCTTCCCCATAGTTGCGCCGCTTCGCGTCAATACGCCAAGATTTACGGACAGAGACCATGAAGATTCGCAACAGCCTGAAGTCGCTGAAGGACCGCCACCGGGATAACCGCGTTATCCGCCGCCGTGGCCGCACCTATGTGATCAACAAGACCAACCGCCGCTTCAAGGCGCGCCAGGGCTAATGCCCCTGCGCGGGGTGATTTCGCCCCGTTTGCTTTTGGTGAACAGCGTTACGCCGTCGGATGCTTCCGGCGGCGCTTTCGCGTGTCTGGAGGCCGCATGATTCGCCAGAGCGTGATCTTCGATGTCGGCCGCGTCCTGTTCGACTGGGACCTGCGCTATCTCTTCGCCAAGCTGATCGCCGGGAAAGACGAGCTCGAATGGTTCGTCACCAACGTCGTCACGCCCGGGTGGCATTTCCAGCACGACGCCGGTCGCCCGCTCGCCGAGATGGTGCCCGAACGGAAAGCCGAATTTCCCGATCATGCGCCGCTGATCGATGCCTATGCGACGCGCTTTAACGAAACGATCCCGGGGCCGATGCCCGGCAGCCTCGAACTCGTCGAGCGATTGGACGCCGCGGCCGTACCGCTGTTCGCGATCACCAATTTTGGCCATGAATTCTGGGAAGGCTTCCGTCCCACTCAGCCAATCTTCGACCGCTTCCAGGGCATCATCGTGTCGGGCACCGAAAAGCTGCTAAAGCCTGACCCCGCAATCTACCGTCTCGCGATCGAGCGATTCGGCATCGACCCCGCGGGCGCGCTCTTTATTGATGATGTCGCAAAGAACGTCGCGGGCGCCGAATCGGTCGGCATCGCGGGACACCAGTTCGTCGATGCGGCAACGCTGGAGCGTGACCTCATCGCGCGCGCCTATTTGCCCTGACATCGTTCGGTGCATTGTCGAGCACTTCTTTGGCGAGCGACAGTGCGGTTTCGAGCGCCTGATCGGCGGGCACCGCGACGTCGGGCTTGACCCCGACATCCTGCCAGTTGGTTCCGGTGATCGGGTTGACCGACCTTTTCTCGGGCAGGCTCAGGGCGAAATGCGGGTGCACGCGGCGATATTCGAACGGATTGGCACCGCCGCCGGTCACTTCGCCGACGATCGTCGCGCGTTTCAGCGCCTGGAGGTCGTAGGCAAGCGCTTCGGCCGCCGAAAAGGTGCGTTTGCTGGTCAGGATATAGAGGGGTTTCGAATCGCCGAATCGGCGCCCGTCGCCCGGCGCGGGCGAAATATGCGTCGATGTTTGCCCGCTCGGGCGGTCGAAACTGCCGCTGAGCGGCGACCCTTCGGGAACAAGCTGACTGACGATCGTGTCGACCGTATCCATGCCGCCGCCATTCTTGCGCAGGTCGATGATCAGCGCGTCGCCTTGCGCGGCGACGGTCATCATCGCGCCGATAACGTCGCCGCCAAGCGCGCGGGGCGGAAAGACGCGGAGGTCGATCAGCATGATATTGCCATCGAGCCGTTCGATCTTTTGCACGCCATGATTGACCTGGGCGCCATAATAGCGCTCGATCTCGGCGTCGTGAAAGGCTGCTTCGCCGCCGTCGGCGGGGATCGGCCGGGCGCTGTAATCGACCGCGAAATGTCCGTCGCCCGACCGCTCGCGCAGCCAGCCTGTCAGCGCCTTGGCGAGCGCGGGGCCGTCGACGACATCCTTCCATTGCCCTTTGGACCGGCGCAGCTCGGTGGCAAGTCGCCGCCCTTTGTCGGCGTCGACATAGCGCGTATCGAGCAGCCTGGCGATTTCGTCGATCGCCTGCCCACGGTCGACGGCGCTGATCGGTTGAGCCGAGGCGGGCAGCGCAAGGCACGCAAGCCATAACCAAAGTGCGGCGCGGATCATAGGGAGCGTTCCTTCTTGATGAGATCGCCGAACGACTGGCGTTCGAGCTGTTCAAGCGCGGCATCGATCGTCGCGCCCAAGGGTTGCGGCAGCGCGGCGTCGAGCGCGCGCGCGGCGGCAGCGGTCGCCGCCCAGATGGCTTCGAGGTCGGGGATCATCGCGTGCGCTTCCGGGGTGAGCGTAAAGCGCCGCTCGCGCCGGTCCCGGCCGGGAACCGGCGCGATCAGGCCTTCGCGGACCATCGCTTGCAGCGTCTGTGTGGCGGCGGGCTGCGTGAAACCGAGCGCCGCGACACATTCGCCAACCGATGCCGATCCCGATGCCATGAACAGTCGGAAATAGGGATAGAAGCGCGGCCGGAAATTCAGCCCGGCATCGCGATAGGCTTGCTCGACGGCATCGTCGAGCGCCGTCACCAACAGGCGCAGGCGCGTTCCAAGGCCCGAACGATAGTTAATATATAAGCGCTTATATAATTTGAGCGGCCGATGCAAGCGCCACGAGCGGCCGGCCGTTGACCGGGTCGGCTGCGGCTACTTTTCCACCCCCAGCTGTGTCAGCACGAACGCAAACTCCTCGGCGTCCTCGCGCAGCGCGCCCCAACGGCCCGATTTGCCGGCGTGGCCTGCGCCCATGTTGGTGCGAAGCAGCAGCGCCGCGTCGTTGGTGCGCGTTGCGCGCAGCTTCGCTACCCATTTCGCGGGCTCCCAATAGGTCACGCGCGGGTCGTTGAGCCCCGCCGACACGAGCATCGGCGGATAGGCTTTCGCGGTCACATTGTCGTAGGGGCTGTACGACAGCATATAGTCGAATGCCGCCTTGTCGGTGATCGGATTGCCCCATTCGGGCCATTCGCCGGGGGTCAGCGGCAGCGTCTCGTCGACCATCGTGTTGATGACATCGACGAAGGGCACGCCCGCGAGCACCGCGCCCCACAGCTCGGGCGCCTGGTTGTAGACTGCGCCCATCACCTGCCCGCCCGCCGAGCGGCCCTCGATCGAAATCTTGCCCGCGCTCGTATATTTGGCGGCGATCAGGCCCTTGGCGACGTCGATAAAGTCGTTGAACGTGTTCTTGCGCTCGGTCGTCTTGCCCGCGAGATACCAGGCGCGGCCGAGATCGTCGCCGCCGCGCACATGCGCGATCGCATAGATCATCCCGCGATCGACAAGGCTCAACCGCGTCGTCGAGAAACCCGGCGGGACGCGGTAACCGTACGAGCCATAGACATAGAGATGCATCGGCGCGCTGCCGTCGCGCGGCGTGCCCTTTTTGTAGACGAGCGACACCGGAACCGGGGTGCCGTCGCGCGAGGGCATATTTGCCAATTCGGTTATATAGTCATCGTGATTGTAACCCGATGGAATTTCCTGCACCTTCAGCGTTTCGAGCTTGCCGTTCGCAAGGTCGTAATCGAACACCGTGTCGGGGGTGACCATCGATTCATAATCGAGGCGCAGCTTGTCCTGATGATATTCGGGATTGTCGCCGAGGCCTGCGACATAAGTGGCCTCGGGGAATTTGATCCGACCGGAGGTCAGCGGCGCGTCATATTTACGGATATCGACCTGGTCGACGCCCTTCTCGCGCGTTTCGAGCACGAAATAGTCGCGGAAGACCGACAGGCCGGTGATGTAGCTCGCGTCCGATCCGGGGATCAGCGTCTTCCATTCGTCGGGCATTTTGACGCTCGCGGTCGCGACACGGAAATTGGGATGCTCGTCGTTGGTATAGACGTAGAGCGTGCCGTTGCGCTCATCGACGCTATATTCGCGGCCCTTCTTGCGCGCCGACACGAGCTGCATCTTCGCCTCGGGATTGTCGGCGGGGAGCAGGTAAACCTCGCTCGTCTCGTTATCGCCTGTCGCGATGACGATATAATTGTCGGCCGCGGTCTTGCCGATCCCGACGCCGAAACCGATGTCGGCTTCCTTATAGAGCAATTTATCTTGCGTGACCGGCGTCCCGAGCTTGTGCAGCCGGACATTGTCGGTGCGCCAATTCTCGTTCGCGAGGCCATAGAGCAGCGCGTCGTTCTTTGCGGTCCACACCAGCGACGACAGCGTGCCGGGGATGACGTCGGGCAGCGCCTCGCCCGTCATCAGATTCTTGAAGCGCACCTCGAAGCGTTCGGAGCCATTGTCGTCGACCGCATAGGCCATCAGCTTCCCGTCGGGGCTGACCGACACGTCCGACAGGCGGAAATACTCCTTGCCCGCGGCCATCGCGACCTCGTCGAGGATCAGGATCGCATCGCCGGAGCCTGACGCCGGCTTGCGATACCATTTCTTATATTCGGCGCCCTCTTCAAATTCGACCCAATAGACCCAGTCGCCGTCCTTCTGCGGCACGCTCGAATCGGCTTCCTTGATCCGGCCTTTCATTTCCTGAAAGATCGTTTCGACGAGCGCCGCGTGCGGTTTCATCGCGGCGTCGAAATAGGCATTCTCGGCCTTCACATAGTCGAGCACATCCTTGTCATCGATCGTCGGATAGCTCTCGTCCTTCAGCCAGTGGTACGGGTCGGAGAGTTTCTTGCCGTGCAGCGTCACTTCGTGCGGGCGCTTTTCCGCGACGGGGGCGGCGGGCAGGGCAGGGGTCTGGCTGGTCAATGCGGCGTCTTTCTCTTTGGCGAACAGGGCAGGCGATGCGACAAGCGGGGTGGCAATTGCTGCCAGAAACATCCAAATAGCGCGCATCGAAAAATCCCCCGCGGTGTCGCCCGATTGGGCGGGATCGCCCGCGATGTAGGAATAAGGAACGCGTCATGTCCAGCCCCGTCCATTCAGAGCGCCTCGCCCGTGTCCGCGCCGAACTCGCCGCGCGCGGTCTCGACGGCTTTGTCGTGCCGATCAGCGACGAGCATATGAGCGAATATGTCGGCGATTATGCGCAGCGCATGGCGTGGCTGACGGGCTTCGGCGGTTCGGCCGGCACCGCGGCGGTGCTGCCGGCGAAGGCCGCGGTGTTCGTCGACGGACGCTATACGGTGCAGGTCCGCGATCAGGTCGACGGATCGCTGTTCGACTATGTCGGCGTGCCGCAGTCGAGCGTGGCCGAATGGCTCGGTGCGAACGTCGGCGCGGGGCAGAAGATCGGCTTCGATCCGTGGCTCCACGGCGTCGACTGGGCGCGCGGTCTGGGCAAGGCATTGGCGGACAAGGGCGCTGAGCTCGTCGCGGTCGACGCCAACCCCCTCGACGCCGCGTGGGATGACCAGCCAGCGCCGAGCGCTGCCGCGGTCACGGTCTATGACACCAAACTCGCGGGGCAGGCGGCGACCGACAAGCGCGCCGTGATCGCCGACTGGCTGAAGGCCAAGGGCCTCGACACGACGGTGATGACCGCGCTCGATTCGGTCGCCTGGACCTTCAACATCCGCGGGTCGGACGTCAGCCACACGCCCGTCGGGCTCGCCTTCGCGTTGCTCCACGCCGACGCCACCGCCGACCTGTTCATCGCGCCCGAAAAGGTCACCGACGCGGTGCGCGCGCATCTCGGCAACAGCGTGCGCATCCACGACCGCGACGCGTTCGAGGCCGCGCTTGCCGATCTCAAGGACAAGAAGGTCGCGGTCGATCCCGATCGCGCGGTCGCGGCGATCTTCACCGTCCTGGAAGCTGCCGGCGCGAAGATCGAACGCCACCGCGACCCCGCGGTGCTGCCCAAGGCGATCAAGAACGAGACCGAACTCGACGGCACGCGCGCGGCGCACGTCCGCGACGGCGTCGCGGTGTCGCGCTTCCTCAACTGGATGGAGGAAGTCGCGCCGCAGGGCGGGCTCGACGAACTCGGCGCCGCGGCGAAGCTGCGCGAATTTCGCGACCAGAATGGTGCGCTCGTCGATCTGAGCTTCGACACCATCTCGGCCGCCGGGCCGAACGGCGCGCTGCCGCATTATAAGGTCGACGAAACGACGAACCGCGCGATCGAGACCGGCACGCTCTATCTCGTCGATTCGGGCGGGCAATATACCGACGGCACGACCGACATCACGCGCACGATCGCGATCGGCGTGCCGACCGCCGAAATGCGCCGCCGTTTCACGCAGGTGCTCAAGGGGCATATCGCGCTCGCGACCGCGCGCTTCCCGAAGGGCACGCGCGGCAGCCAGCTCGACATCCTCGCGCGCCAATATCTGTGGGCCGACGGGGTCGATTATGCCCACGGCACCGGCCACGGCGTCGGCGCTTATCTGGCGGTCCACGAAGGGCCGCAGCGCATCGCCAAGCCCGCGGGCGGGCAGGCGGGGACCGAGGAGCCGCTGCACGCGGGCATGATCCTCTCGAACGAGCCCGGCTATTACAAGGCGGGCGCATTCGGCATCCGCATCGAGAATCTGGTGATCGTCGTGCCGCAAAGCATCGACGGCGCTGAGGAGGATATGTTGGGGTTCGAGACGATCACCTTCGCCCCGATCGCGCAGAACCTCGTCGATGTGGCGCTGCTCTCGGGTGCCGAGGCCGACTGGCTCGACGCCTATCACGTCGCGGTGTTCGAAAAGCTCGCGCCCGGAATGAGCGGCGACGACAAGGGCTGGCTCGAAGCCGCGTGCGCGCCGCTCGACCGCGCCCCCGCCGCGCTCGCGGCCTGATCCGCACATGACCGATGTCCGCAGCGACGTGCCGCTCGGCGATTTCCGCGTGCAGGAGCGTGTCCGTGTGCGCTTCAACGAGATCGACGGCCAGAATATCGTCTTCAACGCCAATTATCTCGTCTACGCCGACATCGGCGTGACCGAATATTTCCGCGCGCTGGGTGAGGGGCAGCCCGGACCCTATTTTCACCAATATGGTACAGACATCCACGAGACGCATTGTGAGATCGACTATCATGCGCCCGCTAGGCTCGACGAGCTGATCACGATCGCGGCGCGAATCAGCCGCTTCGGGCGGACGAGCTTCACGGTCCATTGCGGGATTTTCCGCGAAAATGAGCGGCTCACGGACATCGAGATCAACTACGCCCACCTCGACACCGACAGCGGCAAGCCGACGCCGCTGCCCGGCAGCTTCATTGCCGAAGTCAGGCGATTCGAAGCGCGGATCCCCGTGCAGGACTGATTCGCGACCGCGTGATTCGAACCGGATCGTATTTCTCGACTAAAAAAGTCAGGTTTTGAGCCAGAAAATGGGCAAAAAAAAGGGCCACCCGAAGGTGGCCCGTGAAAGTTTTGGGAGAGGATGCCTAAAAGGCATGCTCATATTGCACTGCACCAAAAATGTTGCAACTGCGAAATGGACATCTGCTATTGCATTTTTTGCAATCGAGAACGCTCACATCCTTCATCTGGTGCAATCCTCGCGCGCGTCGCTTCCCCTCGCAAATTACCGCGACATCGCCTAAATTGGGATGATGGGAATGTTCAACAAAGTGGATGTCGGCGGCGGCCTGTCCGATTTCTGGGCCTATATACGCGAACCGCGCCCGCATCGTTGGGCGATCTGGGGCGTCGCGCTGGCGCTGACCTGGCTGATTTTCACCGGGGTCGAGAAATATCTGATCCCCTATGAAAAGCCGAAAGAGCAGATCATCTATTTCGAGAATTGGACCGCAAACCGCAGCGCCGCCGAAATCCGCGCCGACTGGGTTGCGCGCGCCAAGGAAACGACGCTGCACAACGCCCAGAAGCGCGCCGAATATCAGCGCTTCGCCGACAGCCTCGGCATCGAATATGATTCGGCCGAGGCCGACAAGGTGACGCGGGAGACGCTGGGCGAAGAGGCGGCCGCGGCGGCGAAGAAAAAGCCCGAGCCGGTGGCGACACGCTCGACGCTCGCCGAGCGCGCGGCGCGCGGCGCGCAGCCCAAAGCCGCCGACTGACCATATGCAGCGCGGCCCCGCCGATGCCGACTGGATGGCGGCCGCCATCGCGCTCTCGCGGCGCGGCCGGCCGGCGTCGGCGCCCAATCCCAATGTCGGTTGCCTGATCGTCCGGCAGGGCAAGGTTATCGCGCGCGGCTGGACGCAGGCGGGCGGGCGGCCGCATGCCGAGGCGATGGCGCTCGCCGCCGCAGGCGACGCGGCGCGCGGCGCGACCGCTTACGTCACGCTCGAACCCTGCGCCCATGCGAGCCCGCGCGGCCCGGCATGCAGCGATTCGTTGATCGCCGCGGGCATCGCGCGCGTCGTGATCGCCGCGCAGGACCCCGATCCGCGCACCAACGGCAAGGGGATTGCGCGGTTGCAGGCTGCGGGGATCGAGGTCGTCTTCAACGTCCTTCCCGCCAAGGCCCGCGCTACGATGGCGCCCTGGTGGACGCGGCACACCGAAGGGCGGCCGTTCGTCACGCTCAAGCTCGCGACCTCGCTCGACGGCTGCATCGCGCGCGCCGACGGGTCGAGCCGCTGGATCACCGGCGACCGCGCCCGCGCGCACGGGCATTTGGAGCGTGCAAACCATCAGGCAATTCTCGTTGGGCGCGGGACGTTCGAAACCGACGCACCGAAACTCGACGTGCGCCTGCCGGGGCTCGAAGGCCGCAGCCCCCGCAAATTCTTGCTCACCCGCGGCAAAGCGCCCGAAGGCTGGACCGCCGTCGCCTCGCCCGAAGCGATCGACGATGTCGATTCGATCTTGGTCGAAGGCGGCGCCGGCGCGGCATCGGCCTTCCTCGCCGCCGACCGCGTTGACCGGCTTCTGCTCTATCGCGCGCCGATCTTGATTGGCGGCGGCAGGTCCGCGCTCGCCGACATCGGGCTGACCGATCTTGCCGAGGCGCACGGCCGCTGGCGCCTCGCCGACAGCCGCCTGCTTGGCAGCGACCGGCTCGACGTCTACGAGCGCGTCAGAGAAGGATAACGCACCCCATGTTCACCGGCATCATCACCGACATCGGCACCATCCGCAGCCGCGAGGACCGCGGCGATACGCGGCTCGTCATCGACACCGCCTATGATGTCGGCAGCGTCGACATCGGCGCCTCGATCGCCTGCTCGGGCGCGTGCCTCACCGTCGTCGACAAGGGTGTGTACGATGGCAGCAACGGACCCGCCGGCTGGTTCGCGATCGACGCGAGCGGCGAAACGCTTGCACGCACCGCGCCCGGCATGTGGGACCAGGGCCGCCGCCTCAATCTCGAACGTGCGCTCAAGATCGGCGACGAGCTTGGCGGGCATATCGTTACCGGCCATGTCGACGACATCGGCCGCATCGTGTCGGCCCTACCCGTCGGCGACAGCGTGACGGTCACCGTCGCCGCGCCCGCATCGCTCGCGCCGCATATCGCACCCAAGGGCTCGATCACCGTCGACGGTGTTTCGCTGACCGTGAACGAAGTGACCGACCAGCCGAACGGCGAAGCACATTTCACGCTCAACATCATCCCGCACACGCAGGAGATGACGACGCTGAACGAAGCCGCGGCGGGGCGTCCGGTCAATCTCGAGATCGATATCCTCGCGCGTTACCTCGCGCGGATGCAGGCGCGGGGATAAAGGGCGCCGCAAACGGGGAAGGAAGGTCCGCGATGGCAACGGCGATACGGGGTTCCTGTCTGTGCGGCGAAATCCGTTTCGAAATTGACGGCAAAATCGGCCCCGCCGGCCAATGTCATTGTTCCAAGTGCCGCAAGGTATCGGGCACGGACGGCAACGCCGTCTTCTATGCGTCCGCCGCCGGTTTCCGCTGGCTGGCGGGCGAGGATTTGATCGAACGTTTCGCCGTTCCCGATGGCGGCGGCTGGACGTCGCATTTCTGCCGGCGATGCGGCAGTCCGGCGCCGCTGAGTGACGCGAACGGCAAGTTTTTCTTCGTTCCGGCGGGCCTGCTCGACGACGATCCGGGCTTTCGCGGCTATGCGGCCCATATCTTCGTCGGATCCAAAGCGCCGTGGGTTTGCATCGGTGATTCCGCGCCGCAATATGAAGCGGGCTTTGATTCGGCACGGATCGACCGCAGCTAACCCTCCATCCAGCCCGCCGCCAGCTCGGGATCGGCCGCCACCATCGAACGCCGCATCGCGAGTCGTCCGATCCGCAGCAGCTCGGCCTTGCGCCGCGCGGGCGCGAGGTTGCAGCTCGCAGCTTCGCGCACCACCGCCGCGCCATAGCGGTCGGCGACGATCAGCCCTGACGTTTCGCGGCGATAGCCCTCGGTCTCGAGGATCGCGGGGTCGAGCCCCGATGCGAGCGCCCAGTAAAAACGGTCGCACCAGTCGCAATAGTCGGGCCATTTGCCGTCGCCGTGGAGGTCGGCGCGGCTGACCTTGATCTCGACGATGGTGATCTGGCCTTTGGCGTCGATCGCGGTGAGGTCGGTGCGCCGCCCGTTGGGCAGCGGCACCTCGGGGATCGCGACCAGCCCCGCCTGCGCGAACAGCCGGCATACGCCGCGCGCGACGTCCGCGGCGGTGATCAAATCCGTCATCGCTTAAAGTCCGTCCTCAGAACGGGACGTCGTCGTCCAGATCGTCGTCGAACGGCGGACGTCCGCCGCCGCTCGAACCGCCGCCAAAGCCGCCGCCGGACGATCCGCCCGACGAACCGCCGCCGCCCTGGTTCCAGCCGCCGCCCGAGCCACCGCCTGACGAACCGCCGCTCCATTCGTCACCGCCGCCACCGCCGCCGCGCGAGCCACCGCCGCCCGGCGCGCCGTCGAGCATGGTCAGCGTGCCGCCCATGCCGGCGATCACGATCTCGGTCGTATATTTGTCGTTGCCGTCGCGGTCCTGCCACTTGCGCGTGCGCAGCGAGCCCTCGATATAAACCTTCGAGCCCTTTTTCAGATAACGTTCGACGACGCCGATCAGCCCTTCGCCGTTGATCACGACCTGGTGCCACTCGGTGCGCTCCTTGCGCTCGCCGGTCATCCGGTCTTTCCACTGTTCGGACGTCGCGATGCGGAGATTCGCGACCTTGCCGCCGTTCTGGAACGACTTGATTTCGGGATCGGCGCCGAGATTGCCGATGAGAATTACCTTGTTGACGCTGCCAGCCATCCGCCGCTCCGCTCCGCTAAAAAGTTGGAAGGATCAGCCGAGTCCGAAGGCGACGGCCGTCCAGTAAGTGATACCAGCAGCGGCATAGGCGAGCAGGAACAAATAGCCAACCATGAACATGGGCCATTTCCACCCATTGGTCTCGCGCCGGGTGATAGCGATGGTCGATATGCACTGCGGCGCAAAGACGAACCAGGCGAGGAAGGCGAGCGCGGTGGCGAGGCTCCACTTGCCCTGCAATCGTTCGCCCAGCGACTGCGCCATCGCCTCTTCGTCGTCGCCGGCGTCGATCGCGTTGGCGGTCGCCATTGCCGACACCGCAACCTCGCGCGCCGCCATCGCGGGGATCAGCGCGAGCGCGATATCATGGTTGAAACCGATCGGCTTGACGACGACCTCGAGCCCGCTCGCGATCCGCCCGGCGACGCTGTACTCGACCTGGCTTTCGCCCTCGGGTGCCTGCGGGAAGGTGAGCAACAGCCACAGTATGACGGTGGTCATCGCGATGATCGTGCCGGCACGGCGCAGGAAGATCCACGCGCGCTGCCACAGGCCGATCGCGATGTCGCGCCAGCGCGGCATCTGGTAGCGCGGCATTTCCATCATAAAGCCGGCGCCCGTACCCTTTGCCACCGTGCGGCGCAGGACATAGGCGACGACGAGCGCGCCGACGATCCCCGACAGATAGAGGCCGAAGAGAACCAGACCCTGCAGCCCCACCGGCGATCCGCCGACATTGGTGTTCGGGATGAAGGCGGCGATGATCAGCGCATAGACGGGAAGCCGCGCCGAACAGGTCATCAGCGGCGCGATTAGGATCGTCGTCAGCCGGTCCTTTTCGTCGGGGATCGCGCGCGTCGCCATGATGCCGGGGACCGCGCAGGCGAAGCTCGACAGCAGCGGGATGAAACCGCGCCCCGACAGGCCGACCTTGCCCATCAGCCCGTCCATCAGGAAGGCGGCGCGCGTCATATAGCCCGATGCTTCGAGGAGCAGGATGAAGAGGAAGAGGATCAGGATCTGCGGCAGGAAGACGACGACCGCGCCGACCCCCGCGAGCAGGCCTTCGACGACCAGCCCGCGCAGGAAATTGTCGGGGAAGGTCGCGACCACCCATTGCTGGACCACGCCGATCCCGCCTTCGAGGAAGTCCGCAGGTGCCTCGGCGGCGGCATAGACCGCCTGGAACATCACGAACATCAGCGCGAGCAGGATGATCATCCCGGCGACCGGATGCAGTACGAGATTGTCGACGCGCTGCGTCCAGCGGCGCACGGGCGTTTCGCTGAGGATCGCGGCGCGTGCGATCGTCCGCGCGCGCTGGTGGAGCGATGCGTCATTGGCTTTGGCCGGCACGGCGACCTCGCCCGCGCCGTGCGACCGGATCGCGTCGTCGACGGCGGCGAGCAGCTCGGTCATCCCGCGCTTGCGCACCGCGACGGTGGGGACGACCGGGACGCCCAGCTCCTTCGACAGGCGGTCGGCGTCGAGCGTCAGCCCGTCGCGTGTCGCGAGATCGACCATGTTGAGCGCGACCACGGTGGGCAGGTTCAGCGCGAGCAATTCGAGCGCGAAGCTGAGATGATTGTCGAGGTTCGCCGCGTCGAGCACGACGATCAGCGCGTCGGGGCGCTTTTCGCCGTCCTGCCGGCCGAGGATGACGTCGCGCGTCACCGCTTCGTCGAGGCTCGCGGGGGTCAGGCTGTACGTGCCGGGCAGGTCGATCAGCGAGATCGGGCGGCCATCGGCAAAGCTCGCGTGCCCCGCCTTTCGCTCGACGGTGACGCCGGGGTAGTTGGCGATCTTTTGCCGCGCGCCGGTCAGCGCGTTGAACAGGCTCGACTTGCCGGCGTTGGGATTGCCGACGAGCGCGATCGAGGGAATCGCGCCGGTCATGCCGCGGACTCGACGGTGATCGCGGCGGCCTGCCGCGCGCGGATGATCACTTTCATGCGCCCGACTGTCAGCGCGAGCGGATCGCGCGAGAAGATGCTGCCGCGGTGGAGCGGGGTGACTTCGCATCCTTCCATCAGGCCGAATTCGCGCAGGCGGCGGCCTTCGTCTTCGGACATCGCGGTCCAATCGATGCGGGCGATCCGCACCATCACGCCGAGCGGCGCCCGATCCAGCACATTTTCGAGCAAAGCAGTCATTTGCGAGCGATTATCAATAACAGTCGCGTCGCGCCAGTCCTTTATCGAAACGTGTCACCGCCCCGGGTAACGCAGCCGTCCGACGAAGCGCGCGAGGCTCGGCCGTTCGATGCTGCGCGCGGCGCGGCGATGCTTCCAGCTTTCGAAACGCATCACCTGGTCGATACGGCGCGCGAGGAAGGCGCGCGTATCGGTCAGATCCTCGCTCTCGTCGTTTAGGAACACCGCCATCGTCGAACCATAGACCGCGCCGAGGATCGCGCGCTTGCTGTAGTGATTATAGTCGGTCGCGGTGTCGCCCGCGAGCCGCCACATATGATCGGCGGCGCGCCAGCCGAGCTTGGCGGCGTGCGGTGCATTGGTCGGCAGCGCGAGCAACGCGAGCGCGCGGCGCAGCGATTCGCGATGCGGCGCGAGCAGATCGATCCGCGTCTCGACGAGGGTGGTGATGCGCTCGCGAATCTTCAGTGCCGCGAGCTTCTCGGCGGGCCAGCGCGCTTCCATCGCCGCGTCGATATCGGCGAACCAGGCGTCGACCATGTCGCGACCGCCGCCGGGAAAGGCGAGGCGTGCGACATCGGGGTCGACCCCGACCCGCGCCGCCGCATCGGCGAGCGCGGCGTCGCCAAAGCCGTCGAACGCCGCCGACGCCGCGATCAGCGGCGCCAGCGCGGCGCGAATCTCGTCGAGGGTCGGGTCGGCGGGAAGGATCGAAGCCATGGACTTCAGATAGGCTTCGCCGCGCGGTTCGGCAACCGGATCAGCACGAGCGCCGCGCCGACCATCATCCCGCCGAAAACATCGATCGCCGAGAGCGTCTCGCCGAACCCGATCCAGCCGGTGAGCGCGGCGAAGGCGGGCTGGATCAGCAGCGTCAGCCCGATCACCAGCGGCGAGAAACGCGGCAGCGACCAGATCATCAGCCCCTGTCCGATCACCTGGCTGACCAAGGCGAGCAGGATCAGCGGCGTCCAGTTTTGCGGCATCACCGTTTCGCCGAGCGCGAGCGCGGTGCCGAGCAGGATCGGGACGCAGACCGCCGAGGCGATCGCGAGCGCGGTCCATGGCGCGAGCGTATCGCGCACCCGCTGCATCAGGATGACATAGACCGTATAGAGCACCCCCGCGAGCAGGCTGAGCAGGTCGCCGACGAGATAGTCGGGCGACAGCTCGTAACTCTGCCCCATCAAGAGCGCCGATCCGGCGAAGGCGAGCAGAATCGCCGCCGCCTGCCAGCCGCGCGGCATTTCGCGGGTCAGGAAGATCGTCCAGAGGACGAGCAACAGGCTCGCGCAATTGCCGAACAGCGTCGCATTGGCGACTTTCGTCTGCAGGATGCCGAGGTGCCAGGCGGCGAGGTCGAGCGCGAAGAAGATGCCCGCCGCCGCGGCGATCAGCAGCGCGGGGCGCGGCGGCATCCGCCCGCCCGTCTCGCGCCACGCAAAGATCAGCAGCAGCGGCAGCGCGAGCGTCATCCGCCAGAAGGCCGAGGCGGTGGGGCCCACGCCGTCGGCTTCGGCCATCCGCACGAGCATCGCGCCGAGCGACAGCGCGATATTGCCGCCGAGCAGCGCGGCAAAGGCCCAGCGGCCGACCCTGTTGCCGGCGTCGGGCGCCGCGTCGATACTGTCCATCTTCGCTGTCATTTAGATTTTCTTTTGCTACGTACCATTGTGCCGACGCCGCGGCGTCCATAGCTTCGCGGGCCATAGCGGCGACCAGTGGGGTCGCCCATGAAAAAGTGCGACGTGGAGGAAAGATGACTCTATCCCTGTTCGATCCGATCAAATTGGGCGCCATCGAAGCGCCGAACCGCATCATCATGGCGCCGCTGACGCGCGGCCGCGCCGGGCCGGGTTTCGTGCCGAACGAACTTGCGCGCGACTATTATCGCCAGCGCGCGTCGGCGGGGCTGATTATTTCCGAAGCCACCGGCATTTCGCAGGAGGGCCTCGGCTGGCCGAGCGCGCCGGGCCTCTGGACCGATGCGCAGGTCGAAGGCTGGAAGCCGGTGACCGACGCCGTTCACGACGCCGGTGGGCGCATCGTCGCCCAGCTCTGGCACATGGGCCGCGTCGTCCATTCGGTGTTCAACGACGGCAAGCCGCCCGTTTCGGCGTCGGCGACGCAGGCGCCCGGCAAGGCGCACACCCCCGTCGGCCGGATGGAATATGAAGTTGCGCGGCCGCTCGAACTCGGGGAGATCCCGCGCGTGATCGCCGATTATGTGAAGGCCGCGGAAAATGCGAAGCGCGCCGGTTTCGACGGCGTGCAGCTCCATGGCGCAAACGGTTATCTGATCGACCAGTTCCTCCGCGACGGCAGCAACCTGCGCGACGATGATTATGGCGGCTCGATCGAGAATCGCATTCGCCTGCTCCGCGAAGTCACCGACGCGCTGATCGGCGTGTGGGGTGCCGACCGCGTATCGGTGCGCCTGTCGCCCAACGGCGATACGCAGGGCGTCGACGACAGCGCCCCCGAACGGCTGTTCCCGATCGCCGCAGCGGCGCTCGACGCGCTCGGCATTGCGTTCCTCGAGCTGCGCGAGCCCGGTCCCGACGGCACCTTCGGGCGCACCGACGTTCCGAAACAGTCGCCGTCGATCCGCGCCGCGTTCAAGGGGCCGTTGATCCTCAACAGCGATTATGACGTCGCGCTGGCCGAGGCGGCGCTGGCGAGCGGAACCGCCGATGCGATCGCGTTCGGCCGCCCCTTCATCGGCAACCCCGACCTCGTCGAGCGCATCCGAAACGGCGCCGAATGGGCCGCCGACAATCCGCAGACCTGGTATTCGCCGGGCCCTGCGGGCTACACCGACTATCCTGCGCTGCAAACGGCGTAACATGTCCATGGTCCGGGCGGCTCCGTGCCGTCCGGATCATCCCTTTTCGGCAATTGCCTTGTCGACGATCCCGGCGCCGATCGGCCCGAGAACATTGCCGCCGAAGCGGAACAGCACGAACGCGCCGGCGAAGAGTAGCAATGGCTCGATGAAGCCCACGACGATTGCCGCGATAACGAGCGCGACGAACAGCGTGACGAAGCCGTTACTCAACGCCTGCTGACCCTTGGGCCCCAGTTCGATCGTGCGCGGTCCTTTGGCGTCCCACCATTTGCCCGTAACAATCGTCTTGCGGGTGCTTCCGGCTTGCGGCGCCGGACGGCTCGCGATCTGCGCGGGCTCGGGGTTGGATTTCAGCGCGGGCCGGTCATTCGGCTGCGGATTCTTCCATGGCCGTTTGTTACGCTCGGTAACAGCCGCCGCCACGCGATCTTTGCCGCTATTCGCCGCAGTGCCGGGCGTGGCAAGCTGTTGTGTGGGCGCGGGCCGCGCGCTCAGCCCCGATTCGGTGCGCGCCGCGGCAGACATATCGGGGGCGGCGCCTGTCTTCGCCGCTGTCTTCGCGGGCCGGATCGGCTCGACCCCCATCTTGCGGTCGTGAAGATCCATGCGCTCGGCCGCGGTCGGCGGGGTCCGTCCGGTTTCCTTGTCGATCACCACCAGCCGCCCGCCGCGCTCGACGACGGAAAAACGGCTGGGAGGCGGGCGATCAACCAATGCCGAATTGTTCCTTCAGCGCGAGCATGGCGAGCGCGGCCTTCGCCGCTTCGCCGCCCTTATCCTTGCGCGTCTTGTCGGCGCGCGCAAGCGCCTGTTCCTCATTCTCGACGGTGAGGATGCCGTTGCCGATCGCGAGCCCGTCGAGCGTCAGCGCCATGATGCCGCGCGCGCTTTCGTTCGACACGACCTCGAAATGATAGGTCTCGCCGCGGATCACGACGCCGAGGGCGACATAGGCGTCGTAGCGCCCGCTATCTGCGGCGAGCGAGATCGCCGCGGGCACTTCGAGCGCGCCGGGGACGGTCACCGTGTCATGGCTATGCCCCGCCGCGTCGAGCGCGCTGCGCACGCCGTCGAGCAGCATGTCGTTGAGGTGGCTGTAGAAACGGGCTTCGACGATCAGGACATGGGCCATTATGCGGCTTCTCCGGGGATGGGGCGTTCGCCGACGACCGACAGGCCATAGCCTTCGAGCCCGACGATATTGCTGTGGGTGGGGGTGAGCAGTTCCATCGCATGGACGCCGAGGTCGGCGAGGATTTGCGCGCCGATCCCGTAGGTGCGCAGGTCCATGCCGCCGGTCGGCGGCGGCAGGGCATCGGCTTCGGCCGATCCGGGCAGCGGGCGCATCAGCATCACAATCACGCCTGCGCCGGCTTCGCCGATCGCGTCCATCGAACGCTGCAGGCGGCGCTTCTTCGGCCCCGGACGGCCCATGATATCGTCGAAGATCGACACGGGATGCATACGCACCAGCGTCACGCCTTCGGGGTCGATTGCGCCCTTCTGGAGCACGAGATTGACCGTGCCGTCGATCTTGTTGCGATAGGATTTCAGGCGCCAGTCGCCGCCATAATCCGATTCGAACGGATCGTCGGACACGCATTCGACCAGCCGGTCGTTGCGGTGACGATAGGCGATCAGGTCGGCGATCGTGCCGATCTTGAGCCCGTGGCGGCGCGCAAAGGGAATGAGGTCGTCGAGCCGCGCCATCGTGCCGTCGTCGTTCATAATTTCGCAGATCACGCCCGAGGGGTTGAGCCCCGCCAGCCGGCTGATGTCGACCGCCGCCTCGGTGTGGCCGGCGCGCACGAGCACGCCGCCGTCGCGCGCGATCAGCGGGAAGATATGACCGGGGGTGACGATGTCATCGCGGGTCTTGCCGGCGTCGATCGCGACCGAGACGGTGCGCGCGCGGTCGCCCGCCGAAATGCCGGTCGTGACGCCCTCGCGCGCCTCGATTGAGGTGGTGAAGGCGGTTTCGTGCCGCGTGCCGTTGTTGCGGCTCATCAGTTCGAGCCCGAGCTGGTCGACACGCTCGCGGGTCAGCGTCAGGCAGACGAGACCGCGGCCGTGGGTGACCATGAAATTGATCGCGTCGGGGGTCGCCATCTGCGCCGGGATCACGAGGTCGCCCTCATTTTCGCGGTCCTCGTCGTCGACGAGGATGAACATGCGGCCGTTGCGCGCCTCGGCGATAATCTCTTCGGGCGTGGCCATCGGCGACAGGTCGCTGCCGTTCGCGAGCCAGTTTTCGAGCTTGCGCAGCGTTTCGGCGGTGGGGTTCCAGCCGGGCGAATCGAGGTCGCGCAGGCTGTTGGCGTGGAGGCCCGCGGCACGGGCGAGACCCGAGCGGGACATGGTCCCGTCGTCGACGATGGCGCGGATGCGATCGATGAGCTGTGTAGACATGATTACCATGTCTCACATCACAATGTGATTGTCAATCCGGATATCACATCGCGCTGATCAATTGGGCCCGAACTTCGGGCCGAGGTCGCGGACCGGGCCGTCGGGCTTGGCGTCGAGCAGCGCGACAATCTGTCCGGTGCGGTCGTCGCGCTTGGCATAGGCGCGCGCCGACATGCCCGCGATATGGTCGGCCTTGTCGGGGTTGGCGCCGCGCTTGATGAGGAGGCGGACCATGCCGACATTCTTCGACTGCACTGCCAGGATCAGTGCGGTTTCGCCGCGCCGGTTGGCCTGGTCGACGGGCGCCTTTTCCTTGAGCAACTCTTCGGCGCCGTCGGTGAAATTGATCAGCGCGGCGTGCATCAGCGGGGTTACGCCCTGGCGATCGCCGATCGACGGATCGGCGTCCTTGGCGAGCAGGAAGCGCAGCCAGCTGATGTCGCGGCGCTTGGTGACGATGATCAGCGCGGTTTGGCCCGTGTCGGGATTGCGCGTGTTGATGAACGAGGGATCGTCCTTCAGCGCATCGGTCGCTTTCGTCCCGTCGCGGTTTTCGACCGCCTGCAAAAAGGCATAGCCGCCGCGGAACTGCGCTTGCGCCGGGCTGAGCAACAGGCCCGTCGCCGCGACCAGTGCGGCGAAGAAAGCGGCGAGGCGGAATTCCGCGCGTCGGAACATGTCTGGGCGACCCCTGGGGCAATTTGTCCGCCGCTGGCGCGACGACAAAGGTTGATTTTCCGCGGCTAGCCGATCAAGGCTGGCCAGATGATGAATATCGCAAATATGGGACAAAGGTTCGTCCGCGCAAGCCTGATGATCGCTTTTGGCGCCGCGCTCGCGGGTTGCAGCGGCGGCGGCGATGCGCCGCCCGCGAAACCGCCGCTCGAAGGTGCGCGCATCGGCGGCGCCTTCACGCTCACCGACCAGAATGGCAAGACCGTCCGCGACAGCGATTTCGCGGGCAAATATCGCCTGATCTATTTCGGCTACAGCTTCTGCCCCGACATCTGCCCGGTCGACCTGCAAAAACTGATGCGCGGCCTGTCGCAGTTCGAAAAGACCGACGCCGCGCGCGGCGCGAAGGTCCAGCCGCTCTTCATCACCGTCGATCCGGCGCGCGATACGCCCGAGGCATTGAAGCCCTTCGTCGCGCGCTATCATCCGCGCCTGCTCGGCCTCACCGGCACTCCCGAACAGATTGCGGCGGTCGCGAAAGCCTATGTCGTGACCTATAACAAGGTCGAGGGTTCGGCGCCCGACCGCTATCTGATGGCGCACAGCCAGCTTGCCTTCCTGATGGATCCCGACGGCAAGCCCGTCGCGCTGCTGCCGCTCGACGATCCATCGTCCGACGTCGACGAGGGCGCGCCCGACAAGGTCGCGGCCGAGCTGGCGAAGTGGGTCAAGTGACGGCCGGCGGGCGCCCCTTCTGGGAAGCGCCGCTTGCCACTCTCGACGCGGGGCAATGGGAAGCGCTATGCGACGGGTGCGGCAAATGCTGCCTCCACAAGCTGGAGGATGAGGATACGGGCCGCATCTATCCGACCAATGTCGCGTGCCGCCTGCTCGACCTTAAAACCGCGCGTTGTGGCGATTACAAACATCGCCGCCGCCATGTTCCCGATTGCCTGACGCTGACCAAGGGCAAGGTCGCCGACATCGAATGGCTGCCGCAGACCTGCGCCTATCGGCTGCGCGCCGAGGGTGAGCCGCTGCCCGACTGGCATTATCTCGTCTGCGGCGACCGCGACGCGGTGCACCGCGCGGGCGAGTCGATCGTCGGATGGACGGTCGGTGAGGATGTCGCGGGCCCGTTAGAGAATCATCTTGTCGAACGCGTCGTTTGACCCTGCGGCCGAGGGGCCGCATATCTGGGTCGGCGATGAAGCCTGGCCGGTGCGCGTCGTGCGCCATGCCCAGTCGCGGCGCTACCGTCTCGTTTTCGACGGCGCACGCGGCGAGCTGCGGCTGACGGTTCCGCGCCGCACCAACGAGCGCGCGGCGCTGAAATGGGCCGGCGAACAGCAGGCGTGGCTCGTCGAACAGGTCGGCAAGGCGGCGCTGCCGGTCATCGTCGGTCCCGGCGCCGCGGTGCCCGTTTTTGGTGTCGAACGTCATATCGACTGGACCGCGACCGCGCCGCGCGCGATCCGTCTCGGCGGCGATAGCTTGCATGTCGGCGGCCCGCTCGAAACCGTCGGGCGGCGCCTCGAACGCTGGCTAAAGGGGCAAGCGCTGGGTCTGATGGAGCGCGAAAGCCGCGAAATCGCCGCAGCCGCGGGCCTGTCGGTCGGCCGCGTCGGGGTCGGCGATCCGCGCAGCCGCTGGGGCAGTTGCACGCACGACGGCGACCTGCGCTACAGCTGGCGGCTCGTCATGGCGCCCGACCATGTCCGCCGCGCCACGGTCGCGCACGAGGTCGCGCACCTGCGGCATATGGACCATGGCCCCGCTTTCCACGCGCTCGTCGACGAATTGCACGACGGCGATGTCGCCGCGGCGCGTGGCTGGCTGCGCCGCGAAGGGCGCGCGCTCCACCGCTACCGCTTCACGGCCTGAGCGCTAGTCGAAATCGCCCGGTTGCGGTTGGGGTTGCGATCGCGGCGGGGGCGCCTTGGCGGCTGGTGGCGCGGTCTTCGGCACCGTTACGATCTTGGGCTGGCCACCATTCTTCGGCGCCGCGCCATTGTCGGCCGGCGGCCGGCGGCCGGTCTGCTCCTCGATCCATTGCTGGTCGAGCACCGGGCCATCCTCGGTCGGCGGCGGTGCCGGGTCCGCGCCTTCGGGCGGGCGGCTGTCATAGGGCAGCTCGATCGGCATGCCATTTTCGTCGACGAAGCCCTCCTGGCCCGGCTCGCCCATATAGGCCTCGCCCTCGTCCTCGAGCTGCCATTCGGGCAGCACGACCTCGGTGTCGAACGCCTCGACCGGGCGCCGCGCAACCGCGACGCGCATATAGTCGGCAAAGGCCTTCGCGGGTGCGCGCCCGCCCTGCAGCCCGCCGACGGCCTTCGCATCGTCGCGGCCCATCCACACGCCGGTCGTGATCCCGCTCGAAAAGCCGAGGAACCAGCCGTCCTTGTTGCTCGACGTCGTCCCGGTCTTGCCCGCGACGGGGCGGCCGATCTGCGCCGCCTTGCCGGTGCCGGTGTTGACCGCGGTTTGCAGCAGGTCGGTGATGCCCGCAGCGACCCAATGGTCGACCAGCGTCGTTCCGCGCTCGGCGGGGCGCTGATAGAGCAGCTCGCCGCTCGCGGTCGTCACCTTGGTGATGCCATAGGGCTGCACCGACACGCCGCCGCGCGACACCGCGGCAAAGGCCGCCGTCATGTCGATCACGCGGACCTCGGCGCTGCCGAGCACCATCGATGGGTGTGTATTGACCGGCGTCGTGATGCCGAACCGGCGCGCCATGTTGGCGACCGCCGAAAAGCCGACCTCGTCGCCCAGCTTCGCCGCGACGGTGTTGACCGAATAGGCAAAGGCGCTGCGCAGGTCCATCGTGCCCGAAAAACGCCCCGACGAGTTGCGCGGCGACCAGCCGTTGATCGTCACCGGCTCGTCGACGACCGGGTCGCCAACCTTATACCCCGCCTCGAGCGCCGCCATATAGACGAACAGCTTCCACGCCGACCCCGGCTGGCGCAGCGCCTGCGTCGCGCGGTTGTAGTTGGACGCGACATAGTCCCGGCCGCCAACCATCGCGCGCACCGCGCCGTCGCGGTCGAGCGAAACGAGCGCCCCCTGTACGCCGCCGGGCGTGTTCGCCTGGATCGATGCGGTCGCCGCGCGCTGCATGTTCAGATCGATGGTGGTATAGACGTCGAGCGCCTCGCTGCCCTCGTCGATCAGCATGTCGAGCTGCGGCAGCGCCCAGTCGCTGAAATAGCGCGCGCTATTCTGCCCGGTTTCCTTCGCGAGCTGAACATTGGCGGGCTCGGCGCTGTCGGCCTGCGCGCGCGTGATCACGCCCGCGTCGACCATCACGTCGAGCACGACCCCGGCGCGGCCCAAGGCCGCCTGCGCGTCAGCGGTCGGCGAATAACGCGACGGCGCCTTGACGAGGCCGGCGACGACGGCCGCCTCGGACAGCGACATTTCGGTCGCGCTGTGGCCGAAAAAGCTGTTCGACGCGGCATCGATGCCATAGCTGCCGCCGCCGAAATACACCTTGTTCAGATAGAGTTCGAGGATCTGGTCTTTCGAGAATTTCCATTCGAGCGCCATCGCGAGGATCATTTCGCGCGCCTTGCGCTTGAAATCATAACTGTTCGACAGGAAGATATTGCGCGCGAGCTGCTGCGTGATCGTCGACGCGCCCTGCAGGCGCCGACCGCTGCCGCGATTCTGCACCGCCACCACCGCGGCGCGCGCCATGCCGACGGGGTCGAGCCCGGGATGATAACGAAAGCGCCGGTCCTCGACCGCGACCATCGCGTCCTGCATCACCTGCGGCGTTTCCCTGAGGGTCAGCCAGCGGCCATAATTGGGCCCCAATGACAGGAAGACGGTGCCGTCTGCGGCGCGGACGCGGATCGTCTGTCCGGCGGGCGATTTCTTGAGCTCCTCGAAGCTCGGCATGCGCTGCACCGCGATGCCGACCGCAACCGCCAGCGCGACGAGGCCGACGACCGCAAGCCCGAGACCCCAACGAAAGGCGCGGCGCAGCCACACGCGCCAGCGCGGCGGCTCGCCGCCGGGCGTGCCGCTGCGCTTGTTGGACGATGGACGATTATTCGACGAAGCCTGCTGTCTTTCACGGCGCAAAGCCGGTGTTCCTTCCCTCACTGCGCCCCTGATGCGTCAGTCCGGGAAGGAGGTTTCAGCCTTCGCCGGTCTGCGCCTCATCCGGCGAGCGGTCCGCGAAGTCAAGCGCCGCGCTGTTGATGCAATAGCGCAGCCCGGTCGGTCCGGGGCCATCGGGAAAGACATGGCCGAGATGGCCTTCGCATTTGGCGCAGCGCACTTCGGTGCGGATCATGCCGTGGCTGGTGTCGGTCAGTTCGGTCACCGCGCTGCCTGCGGCGGGCGCGGTATAGCTCGGCCAGCCCGATCCGCTGTCGAACTTGGTGCGGCTGTCGAACAGGGGTTCGCCGCAGCCGGCGCAGCGATAGACGCCGTCGCCCTTGTGATCGGTGTATTTGCCGGTGAAGGCGCGCTCGGTGCCGCCTTCGCGCAGCACATGATGCGCCATCGGGTCGAGCGCCTTTTCGGTTTTCGGATCGGTCATGGAGGATCTCCTTCGGACGGGCCGTTTCGTTCCCATCGGGGTTGGTCATAATATCGGCGCGGTGCCGCGCGACTGCAAGGGGGGGAGCTCAGCGCGGCTCGATCCGCGTCGCCTGCGACATCATTCGCACCAACGCCGGGAAAAGTGACGCCATGCGCGTCATGGCTCCCGCCATGTGCCGATTTTCGCCCATCCGCCAGACGAGATTGGCGAGCGCGAAGGGGCGCGCCATCGTCGCCGCGAGGTGTTTCTGGAAGGCGGGCGCGGCATCGCCGCCGCCGTGACGCCACGCCGCCACCGCCGCCGCGGCGCTCGCGAGCGCGAGCCCCATGCCCTCGCCCGCAAGACTGGGGATTACGCCCGCCTGGTCGCCGAGCCGGAACAACCCCGGCGCGGTGTCGCGTGCGCGCCAGCCATAAGGGACATGCCCGATCGCATCGATGGCGCGCGACCAGTCGGCATGCGCCAGCCGTTCGCCGAGGTGCGGGAGCGTGTCGCCCAGCATGCGCAGCAGCGCCGCCGGATCGCCCCCCGCGTCATCGAGCCGCGACTTGTGCACCGCAAGGCACAGATTGCCGCTGCCATCCTCCTGCCGCACCAGCCCGGCATAACCGCGATCGAACAGATGGAGCTCGACCGCATCGCCGACCAGCCGGTCGAGCGCGGGGTGCGCGGGAAGGCGGAGACGCAGTCCGATCGCGGGGTCGGCGCGCTGCCATGCCGCGGGCTCGCGCGGAAAGCCGCGAAACCCATGCTTGCCCGCGGCGAGGAAGATCGACGGTGCGGCCATCATCGCGCCGTCGCGCGTCTGCACCATGCCGCCTTCGAGCGCCGTCGCGTGAACGCCGCGCTCGAGACCCGCGCCCGCCGCCGCCGCCGCCGCTTGCAAAGCGCCGTCGAGCCGGCGGCGCGACAAGCCCATTGCTTCGCCGGGCAGCGCGGTCTCGCTGTATCGCTCGCCCCCGAACAGGCGCACGCGGCGAACCGCCTGCCCGCCGAGCGCCGTACGCTCGATCCCGAGCGCATCGAGCCGCTGCAATGTCTGCCAGCTCAGGAAACCGCCGCACAGCGCGTCGCCCGTTTCGCGCGCGCGTTCGAGCAGCAGCGTCCGCGCACCGCCGCGCGCCAGCCCGATCGCCGCGGCCGACCCGGCGGGTCCGGCGCCGACGACGATCGCGTCAGTCCCGGTCACCGGGTCACCGGATATGCTCGACGCAGAGCCGGTACGGAAAGCTGCGAAAGATCCGGCATTCGCTTGCCGCCTCGGGCAAGGCTTCGGCCAGCATCGCCCGCCATTCGGCGCGGCGGAAACTGCGTCCGACCGACAATTGTCCGTCGCGCCGCACGATCGGGTCGGCGAGGGCGAGAGTCGCGAGCAGCGGAAAGCCCGCAAAGGGCAGGCGCCGGCGATGGAGGTCGTTGACCAGCCAGCCGCGCGCCGCCTCGCCTTCCATGAAGCGCAGAAATTCGGTGCGCTGCGCGGGCGTCATATGATGGGTGACGAGGCTGGAGATTACGATGTCCCACCCCTGCCCCGCGAGCGCCCGATAATCGCCGGTGATCAGCCGCGCGCGCGCGCCGAGCCGCATCGCCGCCACCGCCTCGCTCTTGCGATTGAGGTCGACGCCGACGAGGTCGAGCGCGACCCCGCGTTTTTCGCCCCAGCGTGCGATCCGCGCGAGCATGTCGCCCGCGCCGAACCCGACGTCGAGGATGCGCCACGGCCGGTCGCCGATCCCCCGCGTGCGTACCCGGTCGAGAAAGCCCAGCGTCGGCCGCGGCGCCATCGTCAGACCGTTGATCCGCGACAGGTCGGCAAGCACGCGCGCATAGCGATCGGGCGGCAGGTCGGCGGCGTCCATCTCCTCCTCCTGCGCGATCGGGACAAGAAGGCTGGCGAAGGGGTTCATGGCGCGGTGAAGTGGATCGCTTCGGCGGCGAGCCCCGGGCCGAATGCGATCGCGACCCCCGCCCCCCTTGCGCCGCGCGCCATCATGTCGGCGAGCACGAACAAGATCGTCGCCGACGACATATTGCCGAACCGCGCGAGCACCGCGCGGCTGTCGGCGAGGGTGTCCGGATCGACGCCGAGCGCATGCTCGACCGCGTCGAGTACCGAGCGCCCCCCCGCGTGGACCGCGAGCAAGGGCGGCGGACCGGCCTCGCCGAACAGGTCGCGCTGCACATCGGGCTGGGCCAATGTTTCGCGCAGCCGCGCGGGGACTTCGCCCGACAGCTGCATCTCGAACCCCTTGTCGCCGATGTCCCAGCGGATCAGGTCCGCGCTGTCCTCGAGCGCGAGGCTGCGCCCTTCGCCGAGCTCCAGCCCGCCCGGCGCGGCCGACACGATCCCCGCCGCCGCGCCGTCGCTGAACTGCAGCATCATCAGCAGGGGTTCGGCCTCGTCGGCGGGCGAGAGGTGCAGGCTCGACAGTTCGACGCTGACCACCAGCACGACGGCGCCGGGCTCGGACCGTACGATATGCCGCGCGGTGCGCAGCGCGGTGACCCCGGCATAGCAGCCCATGAAGCCGATCAGCACGCGCTCGACCGTCGCGGGCAGCCCCAGTCGCTGCGCGATGATCTGATCGATCCCCGGCGCGACGAAGCCGGTGCAGCTCGCTACGACAATGTGGGTGACGCGCGCCGGGTCGAGCGCGTCGCCGAGCGCCGCAATCGCCTCCATCGCAAGACCGGGCGCATATTCCGCATAGGCCGCCATCCGCGCCGAGGTCGGCGGCAGGCCGGGGACGTCGTAAAATCCGCCCGCGCCGACGGGCGATCCACCGCTGGCGGTCGGCGGCAGCACCGACCAGCGGTGGTCGATCCCCGACCGTGCCGCCATCCGCGCAAAGAGCGCCCGCATGCGCGGGTCGGCGAGGCGCGGCGTCGCCCAGTCGATGAATGCCTGATGGATGTCGTGCCCCGGCACCGCGGTGGCGAGGGCGTTGAGCCGGACGGGCGGAGGGCTGCTCATGGCGCCGGTTTGACCCAAAAGCGCGGCGCTGGCCAGCGGATAAGGCGCCGCGCCATTTTACCCCGGATTAACCATGCTGTGGCAAGGGGAAGATGTGAAACTGCGTCTTTTCCTTGGCCTCTGCCTGTTGTTCGCCGGCGCACCCGCCGCAGCGGCGCAATGCCTGCTTTGCGCGCAGGACAAGGCGGCGGGCATCGCGGTGCGCAAGGCCGAGGTGCCGCTACGCGTCGATGTCGAAACCCGGCTCGACATGGGCCGCGTCGCGGTCGGCGCGATGGGTGGCGAGGTCGAGATCGATCCCGCCTCGGGCGCCCGCCGCGTGCGCGGCGATGTCGTCGATCTCGGCGGCTTCGCGCTGACCGGCACGGTCACCGTGCGCGGCGAGCCGGGGGCGGAGGTGCGCGTCATCCTTCCCGCGAGCATCGACCTCGAAAGCGGCCACGGCCGCACCGCGCGCGTCACCGGCCTTGTCACCGACCTGTCGGCCGCGCCGCGTCTCGGCGCCGACGGCCGCCTGATATTCCGCTTCGGCGGCCGGCTCCAGATCGCGGGGCTCGACGATGGCGACTATCGCGGGCGCGTCCCGGTGACGGTCGAATATCAATAGCGCCCGCTATGCGGAACCGATCGGCCGCACCGGCTGGCGAAGAAGCGTTTTGAGCTTTTCAGGTGCGGTCTTGCGCGGATCGCTCAGATAGACTTCGTGATGCCGTCCGGCGAAATCAAATCCGCTCGCGGGCATGACGTCGTGGTGCAGCGACGCGAGCAGCGGGCCTTCGTCGTCATAGCTGCCGATGTGCAGTGCCTGCAGGCAGAGACCTTCCTCAAGCGTGGCGAGCCGCAGGCTTTCAGGCAGCGTGCCGAGTTTTTCCCGCGCCTTGGTCTGCGCCGCGCGCACCATTTCCTCGTCCACCTCGCCGGGTAGCATGATCATCATGGTCCAGTCCCACTCGTCCTTGCGCCGCGCGGCGAAGCTTTCGGGATCGGCGGCCGACCAAAGCCCCTCCAGCGGCGCCACGACGAAATCGGCGCCCCTGGACTTGCATGCGAACTTCACCGCATAGGCGGTCGAATAGAGGCTCTCGACCGCGCGCCCATATTCGGGATTCTTGTTCGGGTCGCCATGCCCGTCGACCATCAGGTAGGAAACACGCGGCACCGTAACCGGAACGAAGCGGCCGGCGGGAGCGGTGAAGAGCGCCTTGCGGGCCTTTTTCAGATCCAGCTTTTCCAACGCCATCCGCTATCCTTCCGTTACGCGCGCGACCCGAACAGCGCCGTCCCGACGCGCACATGCGTCGCGCCCAGCATCACCGCGGTTTCGTAATCGCCGCTCATCCCCATCGAACGCAGTGGCAGGCCGTGGCGTTCGGCGAGCTCGTCGAGCAGTGCGAAAAAAGGCGCGGGCTCGATCTCGGCGGGGGGGATCGCCATCAGCCCGTCGATCGTCAGCCCGGCGTCCTTCGCCTCGGCGAGCAGCGCGGGCAGGTCGCGGGTCGCGCAGCCGCCCTTCTGCTCCTCGTCGCCGATATTGACCTGGACGAACAGTTGCGGGTGCTTGCCCGCCTTTTGGCACGCCTTCGCGATGGCCTGCACCAGCGAGCTGCGATCGAGCGAGTGGATCGCGTCGAACAGCGCCACCGCTTCCTCGGCCTTGTTCGATTGCAGCTGGCCGATCAGGTGGAGCGCGATATCGGGGGTCTCGGCGCGCAGTTCGGGCCATTTCGCCGCGGCTTCCTGCACGCGGTTCTCGCCGAAGTGGCGCTGGCCCGCGGCGATCAGCGGGCGGATGGCGTCGGCGTCGTGCGTTTTCGACACCGCGATCAGGCAGATATCATCGGTCCGCCGCTGCGCGCGCTTGGCCGCGCCCGCGATATTCGCATTTACCTCGGCCAGCCGGTCTGCTGCTTCGCTCATCGTCTCGCTTCCATCCCGCGCGTTGCGCGCGCTCGCGACGCGCCTATAGAAAGGGCGATGCGCCCGCGCCACCCCCTGCCGAAACTATGGCTGTTCAGCGACGAGCGGACGAAGGCCGGTGCGGACGAACTCGCGGCGCTGCTCCCGCCCGGCAGCGGTATCGTCCTCCGCCACGACAGCCTGCCGCCCGGCGCGCGCTGGCGCCTGCTGCGGCGGTTGATGCGCACCGCGCGTGCGCGGGGATTGACCGTACTGCTCGCGGGACCGACCGCCACCGCGCGGCGCTGGGGCGCCGACGGCGTCCACCTTCGCCAGCGCGACGCAAGACATGCGGCGCAGGCACATCGGCTCGACCTGTTGCTGACGATGCCCGTCCATGATGCGCACGAAGCGCGCCGCGCGCGCAAGGCCGGAGCCGGCGGCGTCTTCATCTCGCCGCTCCATCCGACGCGTTCGCATCCGGGCGCAGCGGTGCTCGGGCGCGCGGCGTGGCTGCGGCTCGCGCGGCTATCGGACGCACAGCCGATCGCGCTCGGCGGGATGACAGCGGCGCGCGCGCGCGCGCTAAGCCGCGCAAGCGGTATCAAGCCCGGCTGGGCAGCGATCGATGCGTGGGAAGAAAAGGCGACGAAGCGCCGGGCAAGGCTGCGTTGAGATTGGGTTTGGGGTGAGTCGAAAATGTTAGTTTTTCGAGACCCGGAGCGCAGCGCATTTATGTGCGTGAGCACCGGAAGCTCGGAAAAGTGACATTTGCAGGCCGCCCCGGGGCCCAATATCAATGCAGATCAGAAGCGGAACGCGGTTCCGACATAGACCGCCTGGCTGTCGCGGCGCGTATCGGTCAGCGGTTCGATGCGGTCGTCGCTCTTGTACCGAACGCCCGCGGTGACGTCGATGTTCTTGGTCAGGCGATAGCTGCTGACGACATCGACGGCCGACGCTTCGCCAGGAGCGGTGACGCGATCGGTTGCCCCGCTAGGGTCGCTTGGGCGGTTCACCATACGCGTTGCGAAGCGCGACTTCTTTTCGTCCTGTTCCGGGGCCTTCGCGACCGGCAGGTTGCGAAGATCGGTACCGCGCGGCAGCGCCGGCGTGACGAATTTCTCGAATCCGACCGAGGCGCCCAGATTATAGGCGACCGGGGTGATCGCGACCGGCGCGGTCCGGCCGGCAGCCAGCGCCGACGTGCGCGTGGCGCTCGAAGCGTCGTCGCGGGCGCGAATCACAACGGTGATCGCGCGGTTCTTGCGGCCGTCGTCGGGGAGCGCGGGGGTGAAGCTGAAGCTGCCGCGCTGTTCGGCCGACATCTTGTTATAGCGTGCGATCAGCCGCTCATCGCCCGATGCCGGGGTGAACTGGCCAAGCAGGGTTTCCGAAAGATTGGTGTCGCGGATGCGGTCGCTGCTCGACATCGCGGCGAGGGCTGGCGGAAGCGCAAGCGAAACCACCGCCAAAGCGGTGAGGCTTCCTTTCCAAAAATGTCGCGATGTCCGCGCCATTGCTCTGCGACTCCAACCCCAATCGGATTCTTCAAATAGGACTCCTGGCGCAACATTGCCAGATGAATCCCGTCAAATTGCTGCAACGATTCCGATTTTTGCCGAAATTGTTGCGGGATCGTCACAGTGCGTTTCGAATCTGACCAGAATCTGAACGGTCGCGCGGCCGAAATTGCCGCGCTTGCGGGGCGGCGACAAGGGCGATAGAGACGCTGGCAATATCGTTCCGCGCGGCCGATTTCCTACATCGGACGGGCTCAAGAGATAAGGTGTACCCGCATGTCCCAGCTTTCCGTCCCTGCCCGGTTTGGCGCTACGCTCGGTCGCCGTCCGGCCGCGCTCGCGCTGCTCGGGCTCGCGGCGCTTGGTCTTTCGGCCTGCGCGAACAAGGAACGGCCGAAAGCCGATCTCGCCGCCAGCCAGGTGACGACGATCGGCGTGAACAGCTATTTGTGGCGCGCCTCGCTCGATGCGCTGTCGTTCATGCCGCTGCTCCAGGCCGATTCGGCCGGCGGTGTCGTGATCACCGACTGGTATGCGAACCCGTCGAACCCCGGCGAGCGGATGAAGGTTACCGTCTCGATCCTCGATCAGGACCTGCGCGCCGACGCGCTGCGCATCGCGGCCTCGCGCCAGGTCGCGCAGGGCGGCAGCTGGGTCGACGCGCCGGTTCAGGCGGCGACCGTGCAGAAGCTCGAGGAAATCATCCTCACCCGCGCCCGCGACCTGCGTCGTTCGGCGATCAGGGACTAATCCGGCGGCGCGCCTCGCGCGCCTGCCCACACAGACTAACGGGGTAACCGACGAATGACCCGCGAACCGCGCTTTGGCGCCCTCGCCGCCGACGCCCGCTGGCAAAAGGCGTGGGAGGCGGCGAACAGCTTTGCCACGACCGATAGCGAAGATCGGCCCAAGGCCTATATCCTCGAGATGTTCCCCTATCCGTCGGGGCGCATCCATATGGGCCATGTCCGCAACTATGCGATGGGCGACGTCCTCGCGCGCTTCAAGCGGATGACCGGCCATGACGTGCTTCACCCGATGGGCTGGGACGCGTTCGGCATGCCCGCCGAAAATGCCGCGATGGAAAAGGGCGTCCACCCCGGCGGCTGGACGCGCGACAATATCGCGTCGATGCGCGCGCAGCTGAAGCGCCTCGGCCTCGCGATCGACTGGAGCCGCGAGCTCGCGACGTGCGAGCCCGATTATTACGGGCAGGAACAGGCGCTGTTCCTCGACCTGTTCGCCGCGGGGCTCGTCACGCGCAAGCACAGCTATGTGAACTGGGACCCGGTCGACATGACGGTGCTCGCGAACGAGCAGGTGATCGACGGCCGCGGCTGGCGCTCGGGCGCGCTCGTCGAGAAGAAAAAGCTGTCGCAGTGGTTTTTGAAGATCACCGACTTCGCCGACGAACTGCTCGAAGGGCTGGGCGCACTCGACAGCTGGCCCGACAAGGTGCGGCTGATGCAGGAAAACTGGATCGGCAAGTCGCAGGGGCTCGAATTCAGCTTTAAGCTGGCGGGCGGCGCGCCCGGTTTCGACGTCTTCACGACACGTCCCGACACGCTTTATGGCGCGAGCTTCGCGGCGATCTCGCCCGATCATCCGCTCGCCGAGCGGCTGGCGAAAGATTCGCCCGAGCTCGCGGCGTTCATCGAGGAATGCCGCCGTCAGGGCACCGCCGCCGAACAGATCGACACCGCCGAAAAGATGGGCTTCGACACCGGCATCGCGGTCGAACATCCGCTCGACCCGAACTGGCACCTGCCCGTCTGGGTCGTGAACTATGTGCTGATGGATTATGGCACCGGCGCGATCTTCGGCTGCCCCGCGCACGACCAGCGCGACCTCGACTTCGCGCATAAATATGGGCTCCAGGTCCACCGCGTGATCGCCGATGGCGACGAGACCGCGCAGCATTTCACCGGGACCGAGGCGTACACCGGCCCCGGCAAGCTCGTGAACAGCCACTTCCTCGACGGCATGACGATCGACGAAGCGAAGGCCGCCGTCATCGCGCGCGCCGAGCATGAAGGCTGGGGCAAGGGCACGACCGTATGGCGCCTGCGCGACTGGGGCGTTTCGCGCCAGCGTTACTGGGGCACCCCGATCCCCTTCATCCATTGCGATGCGTGCGGCACGGTGCCGGTCCCCAAGAACCAGCTCCCCGTCGTGCTGCCCGAGGATGTCGACTTCTCGGTCCCCGGCAACCCGCTCGACCGCCATCCGACGTGGAAGCATGTCGCGTGCCCGACGTGCGGCGGCGCGGCGCAACGCGAAACCGACACGCTCGACACTTTCGTCGATTCCAGCTGGTATTTCCTGCGTTTCGCCAGCTCGCCGTCGGACAAGCCGTTCGATCCCGAAGTGATCCGCCGCTGGCTGCCCGTCGACCAATATATCGGCGGTATCGAGCATGCGATCCTCCACCTGCTCTACGCGCGCTTCTGGACGCGCGCGCTCAAGAAGATGGGGATGATCGACATCGCCGAGCCCTTCGCGAGCCTGTTCACGCAGGGCATGGTGACGCACGAAACCTACAGCCGCGTGCAGGGCGAAGGTCTGCCGCCGCTCTACTTCACCCCCGAGGAGATTGAGCGCAAGCCCGATGGCGCGATCCTGACCGCCGACGGCTATACCGTCGACGTCGGCCGCGTGATCAAAATGTCGAAGTCGAAGAAGAATGTCGTCGATCCCGACGCCATCCTCGACCAATATGGCGCCGACGCCGCGCGCTGGTTCATGCTCTCCGACAGCCCGCCCGAGCGCGACCTGCCGTGGAGCGAGGCAGGCATCGAGGGCGCGTGGCGTTTTGTCCAGCGTCTGTGGCGGATCTTCGGCGACACCGAAAATGTCGGCGACGGCAGCGAAGACAAGGCGCTCGCGCGGAAGCTCCATCAGGCGATCGCCGGCGTTGCCGCCGACATCGAGGCGCTCGGCTTCAACAAGGCCGTCGCCAAGGTCCACGCGCTTGCGAACGAGATCGAGAAAGCGAAGCCCTCGGCCACCCGCGCCGAGGCATGCCGCACCCTCATCCTGCTCGTCGCGCCGATGCTGCCGCACCTCGCCGAAGAGGCATGGGCCACGCTTCCTGCCGGCCAGCGCACGACCGCGATGATCGCCGATGCCGCATGGCCCGCCGCCGATCCGGCACTGCTCGTCGATGACGAGGTGACAATCGCGATCCAGATGGCGGGTAAGCTGCGCGACACGATGACGATTGCAAAGGGCCTCGACAAGGATGCGACCGAAGCCGCGGCGCTCGCGCGCCCGCGCATCGTCGAACTGCTCGCCGGCGCCGCGCCGAAGAAGGTCATTGTGGTCCCCGACCGTTTGGTGAATATCGTTCCCTGATGCGCAACCTGCTGACCTCTTGCCTCGTCGCTGCTTCGCTGCTTGTCGGCGGCTGCGGGCTCCGCCCGCTCTACGCGAACGGCAGCAAGGGGGCGGTGGCGCAAGTGCTCGCCGACGTCGATGTCGCGGCGATCGAGGGACATAATGGCTGGCTCGTCCGCAACGCGCTCCGCGACCGGCTGCAGGCGACGCAGGGCGGCGCGGGTGCGGGCAAGCGCCTCCGCCTCGACGTCCGGCTCGAAGATTCGATCACCGGCTTCGGCGTCCGCGCCGACGATACGGTAACGCGCGAGCGGCGGACGCTGCGCGCACGCTACCAGCTCGTGAATGCCGCGACCGGCGAAGTGCTGCTCGACGCGACGGCCTTCTCCGACGCGGGGATCGACGTCGTCGGCAGCGAATATGCGACGATCGCGGCCGAATCCTCGGCGCTCGAACGGCTGTCCTCGGCGGTCGCCGACCAGATCGTCGCGCGCCTCGCGGTCTTTGCGAACCGCGGCGGCGGACAACCGGCTGCCGCGCCCGCCCCGACACCCGCAGGGCAATGAAGACGGTCAAACCGAACGAACTCGAACGCCTCTCGCGCCTCGACCCCGCGGTTCGTTTCACCCTCCTCACCGGCCCCGACGAAGCGACAATGGAAGCCGTCGCGAGCCATTTGGTCGGGCTCGCGGGAAAGGATGCCGAACGGCTCGACCTTTCGGGATCGCAGCTGTCGCAGGACCCGTCGCTGCTCGCTGCCGAAGCGGCATCGATGTCGCTTTTCTCGTCGGCGCGCGTGATCAAGGTCGAACTCAGCGGCAGCGGCGACGACGGCCTTGCGGCGGTCGAGGCGCTGCTCGCCGCCGAAACCGCGATCAACCCGGTGATCGCGACCGGCGCGTCGGTCACCGCCAAGTCGAAACTCGTCAAGCTGGTCGAAGGCTCGGATCATGCCGTCGCGGCGATCTGTTACCAGCCCGACCGGCGTGCGCTCGTCGGGATCGCGATGGGCGCGGGGCAGGAACAGGGACTGCGGCTCGCCAATGCCGAGGCGCAATTGCTCGTCGACCTTGTCTCGGGCGATCAGGCGCTGATGCGGCGCGAGATCGAAAAGATCGCGCTCTATCTCGACGCGGGTCCCGACCGCCAACGGCAGGTGACCGCCGCCGATATCGCCGCGCTCGGCGCCGCGACGCACGAGGAGGATGTCAGCGAGTGCATCAACGTCGCGCTCGGCGGCAAGGTGCGCGAAATGCCCGAGATGCTGGCCAAGGCGACGGCGGTCGGCGTCGCCGAAATCCGCATCATCCGCGCGCTCGCGATCCGCGCGATGGCGCTCGCGCGCCTGCGCGCCGAGGTCGACGGCGGCGCGCATCCCGCGACCGTGGTGTCGGCGCGCACCAGCGGCATCTTCTGGAAAGAGCGCGATGCGGTCACCGCGCAGCTCCACATCTGGGATTCGGTGCGCATCGCGCGGCTGATGAGCCGGCTGCTCGATTGCGAACGCGCGCTCAAGGCGTCGGGCACCGCAGGTGCGGTGCTGTTCCGCAAGTTGATGACCGACATCGCGCACCAGGCCGCGCGAGCGCGGTAGGACAAGGTCACGTCCGACCCGGTAGTAGCCGATAGAAATGTGCACCCCGGCGAAAGCCGGGGCCCAGAATTCCAAAGCTGACCTTACGCTTTTTCGCACTGGGCCCCGGCTTTCGCCGGGGTGCACAAAGGGCAGCTAACCACCCCAAAGCGGACGTCGCCAAAGGAAAGGGCCTGACGCGACAGTGCCCGGCCGCGGCAGGCCCTCCCTACGCCCTCCCCAAAGCGGGGAGGGGGAGAGACCGGTCAGAACTGGCCGCGCAGCGTCACGCCGTATGTGCGCGGTTCGCCCGGGAAGCCGACGAAGAGCTGGGTCGCGGTGCCCGCCAGCCCCGACGAAGCCGGCGCCGCGACGGCGCGGAAGGTGCCGCTACCCTGCAGCGGCATGTCGGCGCCGATCTGATAATATCTTTTGTTGAGCAGATTCTGGCCCCACAGCTCGACGCCCCAGCGCCGCTCGGGCCCATAAAGGCCGACGCGGCCGTTGAAGATCGCGAAACCGTCCTGGATCTTTTCGACGTCGAGGTCGGACCCGGTGTTGGTGTCGCTTTGCAGGCGCGTGTCGAGATAGACGAGCGCGCTCATCCCAGAACTGCCGATCGGCGGCGTCCAGCTGATCCCCGCGGTCGCGACATAGCGCGGTGCGTTCGACACACCGCGGCCGGGAAGCTGGAACAGCACCGGCGACAACGGCCGCCCGCCCGTCCCCACGAGGTTGCGGCGGTAGAGGGTGTCGACATATGTCAGCCCCATATTGACCGACACATAACGCGCGGGGCGCATGAACGCCTCGATCTCGATCCCCTTCGACCGCACGCCGGGCTTCAGCCGGTCGGACGGGCAGGCGCCGGTCGTCGCCGAGCCATCTGAATCGGCGCCGTTCAGATCGTCCTTGCACGCCTGGATGTTGGTAACCTCGAAATTGACGCCGTTGAAGGTGTTGAGCTGGTAATTGCTATATTCCTGATAGAAAGCCGCGACGTTGACGTCGATCCCGGGGCCGTCCCATTTGACCCCGAGTTCATAGGCATCGACCTTTTCGCTCGCGAATTGCAGGTCGCTCGCCTCGGGCCGGCCGTTGCCGCTTGTGTTGGCGGGCAGCGCCAGCCGCGCCGCGCACGCGGGGTCGAAGGTCGTGTTGCATGTCCGGTCGAGCGCCGAGAAATCGAGGTTGAAGCCGCCAGCCTTATAGCCCTTCGACGCCGACCCATAGACCAGCCATTCGGGCGCGGGTTTCCAGCTCAGCACCGCGGTTCCGGTCCATTCATTATCCTTGAACTTCGTCCCCGCGCTGCCGCGCGGCAGGTCGGGCGCGGTGCTGTTGATCACGCACGGCAAGGTCGCGAGCGACTGGAAGGGCGAATTGACGATCAGCGGACAGATCGCATTGTTGAAATTCGCGTCGGCATCCAATGTCTTGCGTTCGCTCGTGTAACGCGCACCGATCGTGAAGGTCAGCACGTCGGGAACGATATCGAAGCTGTTGTGCGTAAAGACAGCGAAGTTGCGGCTGCGCTGCGCAAAGGTCGATCCCTGATTGCCGGTGCCGTTGATCGCGAGCGCGGGCTGGCCGAGTGCCGCCGCGAGCGAGCCGAAGCCCGGGCGCGCCGGATTGGCGATCAGCGCCTGCAGCAGCGGGATCGACGCGCGCCGCGGGTCACCGACGGGCAGCCCGGACAGCGCGGTGATTGTCCCCTGGACCACTGGCACGTTTACGCATTGCGGATTCGACGGCAGCACTGCGGTCGGCAGCGCGCTCGCGAAGAGCAGGCAATTGGCGAACTGCTCGTAATTATTGCCGTAAACAATGTCGTCGTCGACATCGAGTTTCTCGTTCGCATAATAGCCGCCGACCAGCCAGTCGAGCCGCCCGTCGAACGCCTCGCCCTGCAACCGGACTTCCTGTGTGAACAGCCGGAACCGGCGGTCGAGGTCGGTGCGGCGCAGGATGTCGAGCGCGCTGAAATCGGCATCCTGCCCCTGCGCATTCTTGTAATCGCGATAGGCGGTGATCGAGGTCAATGTCGCCGCGCCAAGCTCCCAATTGAGCTCGCCCGACACGCCCCAATCCTTGGTGTCCGACCGATAGGTGACCCCGGGCGTCGTCGACTGGCGCCGGACGAAGGGCGTACCCGCCGGCGGGACCTGATGGTTCGCGCCCAAGGCCTGTAGGATCGGCAGCAATGTGTTCGCCGATGCGACGGGGAAGCCGTCGGGTCCGCGCGTCAGGTTGCGCACGGGGTTCAGCAGGACGCCGCCGCAGCAATTTTCGTCGCGCTCGCTGTAATCGGCGATCAGGCGGAATTTCAGCGTCTCGCTCGGTTCGAACAGCAATTGCCCGCGCGCCAGCCAGCGATCGCGGTCGTTGATATCGGGTTCGCCCGGCGTCGCATTGTCGATGAAACCGTCGCGTTTCTGCCAGACACCGTCGAGCCGCGCCGCCACCTTGTCGCCGAGCGGCGCGTTGAGCATGCCGTCGACGCGCCAATAGTCGTAATTGCCATAGGATATCGAACCCTTGGCGCCGAAGCGGCCGAGTTCGGGGCCTTTGGTGACGATGTTGATCAGCCCCGCGGTCGAGTTGCGCCCGAACAAGGTGCCCTGCGGCCCGCGCAGCACTTCGACGCGTTCGATGTCGCCGAGTTCGGACAGGCCGACGCCCGTCCGGCTGCGATAGACGCCGTCGATGAACAGGCCGACCGAGGATTCGAGGCCGGGATTCTCGCCGACGGTGCCGATGCCGCGGATGCGTGCCGAGAAATTGACCTCGCTCGTTGCGCCCGACACGAGCAGCGACGGCGCGACCTGCCCCAGCGCGCGCACGTCGGTCGCGCCGGTCTTTTCGAGAGTGTCGCCGGTGACCGCCGAAACCGCGATCGGGACGTCGGACAGCGCCTCGCTGCGCCGCGTCGCGGTGACGATGATCGTTTCGTCGTTCGTCGTGGTGCCGGCTTCCTGCGCCGTGGCAGGCGCGGCCCACAGGGCGAGGACAAGCGGCAGGCCCGCGGCGTTGCTACGCAGCAGGCGGGTACGGCGGGAACAGTTTTTCATGGGTTTGGCCCTCCTCCACAGGTGTTTTTCGCGGGAGAGCGTCACGATATTCTATTTGCGGTCAGCCTATCACGGCCGGGCCGCGCCAATCCAGCGTAACCCGTTCCGTAACGTCATTGGGCGGCCATGCGCGGCATTTATGTCACAGCTGTCAGATGTGACGGGTTGACTTGTCCGGGCAAAAAGAAAGGGGCGGAACAGCATGTGTCCCGCCCCCGATAGTCCATAATTCGCTGGGGCTTAGAACTTGCCGCGCAGCGTCACGCCATAGGTCCTGGGTTCCGCGAGGAACTGCGAGAAGATCTGGCGGCCGCCCGGATATTGCGGGTCGGAGAAGGCCGTCGTCGCCGAGGTCGCACCTTCCTGGAAGGGCGAGTTGAACGCGACCTGGGCATATTGCTTGTTGAAGATATTCTGGCCCCAGAATTCGATTCCCCATTTCTCGTCGGGGCCGCGAATGCCGATGCGCGCGTTGAACAGTGCATAGCCATTCTGTTCCTTCTGCGGGAACAGGTCCGACCCGGTGTTATAATCGCCGGTCATGCGGCCATCGATATAGACGAGGCCGGTCAGCCCGCTGCTGCCGATGTCGGGGGTCCAGGCGATGCTGCCGGTCGCGACCAGTTCGGGCGCGTTCGACAGATTGTTGCCCGGCAGCAGGCGCAGCGCCTGATCGAGCGGGGCGCCCGAATTATTGCCGACCAGCTGACCGCGATATTTGGTCTTCGCATAGGTCAGGCCGGCGGTCATGCGGAAGCTGCGCGCCGGAACGAGCGAGGCTTCGAGTTCGAAGCCTTCCGACCGGACCCCATGGCTGACGTCGTCCGAGGGGCACGCGCCCGTCGTTGCCGCCGCGGCGTTGAAGTTCGGCGCACCGGTGAACTTGCTCTGGTCGCGGTCGCCGCCGGCGAGGTCGCTGTCGCAGCCGTTGACGTTCTGGACAAGGAAGACGGTGCCGTTGAACGTGTTGAGCTGGAAGCTCGAGAAGTCCGACCGGAAGAAGGTCAGGCCGAGGCCGAACGGACCGGTCGCATATTTGGCGCCCAGTTCATAGCTGTCGACCTTTTCGGGATCGAACTGCAGGTTTTGCACCAGTCCCTGCGCCCCGCCCGGCGTCGCCGCGAACGGCAGGATCGGCGATTTCAACGCCGAGCGGTCGAGGTTGAAGCCGCCCGCCTTATAGCCGCGCGAATAGCTCGCATAGACCATCAGGTCGTCGACCGGCTTGTACGACAGGATCGCGGTGCCGGTCCATTCATCCTCGCTGCGCTTGTCGTTGATCGACACATTGTTGAGCTCGGCGGTCGAATTGCCCTGGCAGCCGAGGCCGATCAGGCCGCCCGCGACGGCGCGGATGGTGGCGTTCGGGCTCGACAGATCGTCGAGCAACCGGCCCTGGATCACCTGACAGGCGGTGTTGTCGTTGGTGAAGGTCGCCGAGAACTTCTTCTTGTCGTTGGTGTAACGGACGCCGAAGGTGAAATCGAGCTTGTCGGTGATGTGGAAGATATTGTGCGTGAACAGCGCCCAATTCTTGCCATTCTGGCGATAGACGTCGTTGATGCTGCCCTTGTCACTGATCCCGTCGAGCGCCGCGAGGCTCGCGACGATATCGGGGCCGGCGGCGGGACCGAAGGCGCCCAGCAGCGTTGCCTGGCCGACGCCCGGGATGATGCACGACGGGCTGGCCGGCGAATAGAGGCCCGAGAGCGCGGTGCCCGTGATCAGGCGGCACGCCGCGAACCGGCCATATTGTGTGCCGAAGCGCAGATTGTCGCGCACCCGCAGCTTTTCATCGGCATAGAAGCCGCCGACGAGCCAGTCGAGCTTGCCGTCAAAGGCTTCGCCCTGCAGGCGCAGTTCCTGCGTGAAGGTGTGGAACTGGCGATAGGCGTCCTTGTCGGGCGCGCGATAGAGGATGTCGACCGTGCCATAATCGACGTCGCCGGCCTGGCTCGACCGATATTCGCGGTACGCGGTGATCGAGGTCAGCGTCGCGCCGCCGAAATCATAATCGATCTGGCCCGAGAAGCCGTAATCCTTCGTCTTGCCAGCAAAGCTGCGCCCCGGGGTGACCGAAATGTCGCGGCTGTAACCCTGGTTGAACGCACCGACCGACTGGCCGAGGTCGCGCAGCACGTTGATGATATTGTTCGACGTCGGGGTTGCGCCCGCGCCGACGGCGGTCGGGGTGTTGAGATTGCCGATATACGGGTTCACCGACGGGCCGACATAGGTCGCCGCGCAGCATTCCTCGTCGCGCGAGGTATAATCGGCGATCAGGCGAACCGACAGCGCATCGGTCGGTTCGAACAGCAATTGGCCGCGCAGGAAATAGCGATCGCGGTTGTTGACGTCGCGATTGTTCGCGGTGTCTTTGTAGAAACCGTCGCGCTTGACCCACACGCCGTCGAGGCGCGCGGCGAGCGTTTCGCCGAGCGGGCCGGTGACGCTGCCGCCGAGACGCCAATAATCATAATTGCCATAGGTGACCTCACCCGTGGCGCCGAAGTTGAAATCGGGCTTTTTCGAATAGATGCTGATCAGGCCGGCCGACGAGTTGCGGCCGCCGAGCGTGCCCTGCGGGCCGCGCTGGACTTCGATTCGATCGAGTTCGCCGAGCTCGTTGAGCCCGATGCCCGAACGCGAACGGTAAACGCCGTCGATGAACACGGGGACCGAGCTTTCGAGGCCGGGGTTGTCGCCGACGGTGCCGATGCCGCGGATACGCGCCGAGCCATTGGCTTCCGAGCCCGTCGACGAGACGAGCAGCGACGGGGCGAGCTGGTTCAGCTGGCGAATGTCGTTCGCGCCGCTGTTCTGCAGCGTTTCGGCGTTGACCGCCGAGATCGCGACCGGAACCTCGGAGAGCAGCTGCGAGCGGCCCTGTGCGGTGACGATGATCGGGGTGTTGTCGCTGTCGTCGGTCGCGGTATCGGCCGGCGCGTCTTGCGCCAAGGCGGGAACCGAGAACGCCGCCATGGCAAGCGATACGCCGAGCGCGCTGGTGCGCATAAATCGGGCAGCACGAAGGGAAGATGATTTCATATCGGGCACTCCTCTCAACATTTATTTATTTTTGTTGCGGTCGGAGCATAACTCAATTGCGCGGCCGATCCAGCGGGGGGCACGTATTTGCGTCGTTTTTGGCGGGGTGATGCTTTTTGGTCACAGGCGGAAAAGCGCCTGTTCGGCGGGGCTTAGAGCCTAGCGAGCGGCAAGCGCACGGCTTGCCGTAGCGTCATCGGCCGCCCGGCCGGGGCAAGGAAAGCAGAGCCGGCGTCCGCGCGCGACCAGCATCGCTTCATACGCACCGGAAAAATTCGCGGCGATGACCGCGTCTTCGACCGCGAGCCCGCCCGTCAGCGCGCCGAAAGCGGGAAGGATCAGGCGCTGTCCATCGCCCGCGAAGCAGGGGCGCGACACATGCCGTCCGCGGATGTTGAGCCGCAATTTGGGGTGGAAATGCCCTGAAATTTCCGGGTGCGTTTCGCGGGCAAGGCTTTGGTGGCGAAAAACGATGCCGTCGATCACCAGCTCCTCGGCGACCTCGCCGCCCCACGCACCGCCGGTCAGCCCGTCGTGATTGCCCGCGATCCACAGCAGCTTCGCCGACGCCGCCTGCCCGAACAGGCGTTCGGCGACCGCGGGGACGATGCGCTCCGCCGCGCCCCGGTCGTGGAAACTGTCGCCGAGGCACCAGATCGCGCGCGCGCGCGTTTCGGCCGCGAGCGCGGCGAGCCGGTCGAGCGTGTCGTGGCTGTCATAGGGCGGCAATGGCTGGCCGAGCGCGGCGTACCAGCTCGCTTTCTCCAGATGCAGGTCGGCGACGATCAGCGCGCCGTGGCGCGGCCAGAACAGCGCCCGGTCGGCCAGCATCTGAAACTGCTGGCCTGCAAAATCGAAGGTCGCGGTGGCGGACATGCGCCCGCTATGGCGGCGGCGGCACCCCGCCGCAAGCGCCCTAGCCTCCTGCGGCGATCCCATTTGCGGCAAAGCGTTGGCCGGACTCGCGATGCGCCCCGTCAGGCAGGTCGAACACGACGCGCTTGTTCGGGAAATCGATCTCGACCCGATCGAACAGCGACAGGCTGTCCATCCCGAGCAACAGCGCGGGGCGCTCGTTGAGGCCCAGCGCACGGAATGCCTGGCTGTCGGCAAAGCTGACGGGCAGGTCGTTGACGTCCATGCCGTTGATCACGATGCGCTTGATCGCCGTGCGCGTCGCGGGCACCGCTTCGCCGGTCACCGCATCCAATATGGTGGGGGTGAAGGGCAGGCGGTTCTGGCGCTGCGCGGCGACGAGTTTCTGCAAGGCGAGATTGCCAACGCTCGTCTGGGCCCCCGTGTCGACGATCACGTCGATCCGTTTGCCGTTCAGGCGCGCATCGGACAGGATCAGCCTGCCCGCCGAATTGCGCGCGGTGACGACGATCGCGTCATCGTCGCGGATGATCGGCCGCGCGCGCATACGCGTTTCGAGGATCGACATGCTTTCCTTGCGGAAATCGATGAGAATACGGCGTTCCTCGAGCATATCGACGCCGATCAGTCCCGCCGCACCGATATGTCGGCCGAAAAAGGCGGGCGCCTCGACCGAGGTGAGATGCAGATTCGACATTTGCAGTGCCGCGATGCGATAGCTCGGCACCGTCGCCGACCCGCCGATCGTCGCGAGCTTCAGCTTCGCGCCCTCGGCCAGCCCCAGCCTTTCGGCGAGTTCGCGGGCGATCACCGTTCGCTCGGCGCCGGTGTCGACGAGGAAGGAGAAGGGGCCCTTGCCCCCGACCATGACCTTCACCGACATGCGCCGCGATGCATCCAGGTCGAACGGCTGGATAAAGGGCACCACCGTCACCGGCGGTGCGACTACGTCGCCGGCCGGGGCCGGAACGGGGGGCGGATCGGCGGGAGCCGGGGTCGCGCCAATCAGCGCCGGGGCGGCGATCAGCAGCGCGAACAGGACGGACCGCTGGATAGCTTGGGTCATCGCTGGCATCCTCTATATATTTTGTCGCAATCTACGCCTCATCGTGCCGTGCAGCAAGCGAAACGCCGGTCACTGGTCGAGGCGCATCGCCCGTTCGGCGAGTGTGTCGGCCAGCTCGCCCAGCAGCGCGTCGTCGATATCCGCCGCCGCGACATTTTCGCGCCCGATCAGCACGAGCACCGGGATCGCGAGCGGGCTGATCCGGTCGAGCTTTTGGTGCAGCATCGTCCCCGCCGCGCGGTCGAGCAGGTCGCCGAGCCGCGCGACGTCGGTCAGCCGCTCGCGCGCATCGGCCCAGGCGGCTTCGAGCAGCAGATGGTCGGGCTCATATTTTTGCAGCACATCGAAAATCAGGTCGGTCGAAAAGGTCACCTGCTTGCCCGTCTTGCGCTTGCCCGGATGCTGGCGCTCGATCAGCCCGCCGATCACCGCGACCTCGCGAAAGGCGCGCTTGAGCAGATGCGACCGCTCGACCCATTCGACGAACTCTTCGGACAAGATCTCGGCATCGAACAGATTCGGGGGATGCGTCACGGGCCGCAGCGACCAGATCGCGAGCGCATAGTCCGACGCGACGAAGCCCAGCGGCTGCAGTCCGGCGCGTTCCATCCTTTTGGTGATCAGCATGCCCAGCGACTGGTGCGCGTTCCATCCCTCGAACGGATAGCAGACGAGATAATGATTCCCCTCGTGCGGGAAGGTCTCGACGAGCAGCTCGCCGGGGCGCGGCAGCGCCGACCGCAGCGCCTGCATTTCGAGCCAGAAGCGCACATCCTCGGGAAAGCGCGCCCAGCTCGCCGGATCGGCGAGGAACAGCCGCACGCGGTCGGCGAGCCGCGTCGAGATCGCGAGGCGCGCGCCCATATAGCTCGGGATGCGCGCGGGACGCGTCGTCGCGCGCACGATGACGTCGGTGTCGCGGATCGCCTCGACCTCGAGGCTCAGGCCGGCGAAGGCGAAGGTGTCGCCGGACGACAGCGTGCTCGCGAAATATTCCTCGACCTTGCCGAGCCGCCGGCCGTTTTTGAACCGCACATCGGCCATCGGCGCCTCGACGATGATCCCGGCGTTCAGCCGATGCTGCGCGGCGAGCCGCGGATGCGCGATCCGCCAGCCGCCCTGCCCGTCGGGCGCGAGGCGGCGAAAGCGGTCATAGCTTTTGAGCGCATAGCCCCCATCGCGCACGAAACCGAGCAGCCGCGCGAAGGTCGGCGCGTCGATCCATTGGTACGGCGCGGCCGAGCGGATTTCGGCGAGCAAGTCATCTTCCTTGAACGGCGCCGCGCACGCGAGCGCCATCACGTGCTGCGCGAGCACGTCGAGCGCGCCGGGGCGAAAGCGGTCGGCGTCGCGCTCGCCCGCCTCGACCGCATCGAGCGCCGCGCGCGCCTCGAGATATTCGAAGCGGTTGCCCGGCACGATCAACGCCTTGCTCGGCTCGTCGAGCCGGTGGTTGGCGCGCCCGATGCGCTGGAGCAGCCGCGACGACCCCTTGGGCGCCCCCATCTGGATCACGCAATCGACGTCGCCCCAGTCGAGCCCGAGGTCGAGGCTCGACGTCGCGACGAGCGCGCGCAGCCGCCCTTCGGCCATCGCCGCCTCGGCGCGCAGCCGCGCTTCGCGGTCGAGGCTGCCGTGGTGGATCGCGATCGGCAGGCTGAGGTCGTTGACCTTCCACAGCTCCTGAAAAATCAGCTCGGCGAGCCCGCGCGTGTTGCAAAAGATGATCGTCGTGCGGTTCTTCGCGATCTCGCCCATCACCTGATGCACCGCATAGCGACCCGAATGGCCCGCCCATGGCACCGCGCCCTCGGGGAGCAATATCTCGATGTCGGGATCGGCGCCGGCCTCGCCCTCGACCAATGTCACCGCCTCGGCATCGCCGTTCGGCGCGAGCCAGCTGCGATAGGCACTGGTGTCGGCGATCGTCGCCGACAGGCCGACGCGGCGCAGCCCTGGCGCGATCGTCTGGAGCCGGGATAGTGCAAGGCTCAGCAAATCGCCGCGCTTGCCCGGCGCGAAGGCATGGATCTCGTCGATCACCACGGTCTTCAAATCGGCGAACATCGTGAAACTGTCGGGATAGGACAGCAGCAGCGACAGCGATTCGGGGGTCGTCAGCAGGATATTCGGCGGCCGGCTGCGCTGGCGCGCCTTCTTGTCCGACGATGTGTCGCCGCTACGGCTCTCGACGCTGATGTCGAGCTCCATCTCGGCGATGGGGCCGAGCAAATTTCGCTCGACGTCGGCCGCGAGGGCCTTCAGCGGCGAAACGTACAATGTGTGCAGCCGGTCGGTCGGATGCTGCGCGAGATCGACGAGCGTCGGCAGAAATCCCGATAGCGTCTTGCCCGCGCCCGTCGCGGCGACGAGCAACGCGCTCTCGCCGCGCGTCCCCGCAGCGAGCATATTGGCCTGATGCCGCCTGAGCCGCCACCCGCGCGCGGCGAACCAGTCGGTGAAAGGGGCGGGGAGCGGCATGCGTTGAACGTGGGGCGGCGAACCGTGCGGGGCAAGCTTCTTCTCCCCTCCCGCTTGCGGGAGGGGTCGGGGGAGGGCCTGTTTCGGCCCGACCGCTATTTGACATGCCCTCCCCTAACCCCTCCCGCAAGCGGGAGGGGGACTAAAGATTCTCGCTCATCCCCTTGAGCAACCCCCGCCAAAACTCGCCCAACCTTCGCTGGAACAGCATCAGCTCGAACCCGTGCCGCGCGACATGTTTCTGCGGGATCGCATCCCATCCGCGATGCTCGACCGTCACGCGCGTCTCATCGCCGATCGCCTCGAAGCGCACATCGACTTCGGTCGCCTGATCGGCCTTGAAACTCGGCAGCCGCCAGCCGAACGCCAGCCGCTCGCCGGGCAGCCAATGGCGCACCGCGCCGATCTCCCACTCCTTGCCGTCGTCGAAGCGCGTCACCAGCCGCCCGCCCGGCCCCGCAGGATCGAAGCGCAGCATACCATCGCCTTTGCGCGACAGCTGGAACAGCGGATGGTTCTTCCACCACATCCCGATATCGCGCGTGAAAGCGGTAAAGGCGACGTCGGGCGCCACCCCGATGCGCAAGGCGACGATCACTGCCGCGGTCATGCGCCGCCCTCGACATGGGCCTTGAACGCCGCAAGCTGGTGCGACCATAGCGCCTCGGTCTCGGCCAGCCATTGCTTCAGCTCGGCGGTCGCGCCGTCCTTCAGCGAATAGATGCGCACGCGCGCGTCGAAGTCGGGGTGCCCATCCTCGACCAGCCCGCCTTCCTTGAGCGCGCGCAAATGGCGGCTCATCGCGGGCGGCGCGAGGCCGAGTTCGCCCGCGAGTTCCCCCGCGCTGCGCGGCCGCTCGCCCAGCAGTTCGATCGCGCGCCGCCGTTTCGGATCGGCGAGCGCGCCCAGCATCCGGTCGAGCGCGGCGCTCAATCGTCGAGCCGCGTCTTGGTCGTGAAGCCGCCCTCGGCATCCCATTGCTCGGCGGTTTTCGCTTCGACCGTCACGCCAAAGGTCCAGATATGCCCCTCGGGATCCTTGGCGCGATAGCTGCGGTCGCCGTAAAATTGCGTCTCGGGCTCGGCGATGATCGCAGCCCCCGCGGCGCGCGCGCGGTTGCAATGCGCGTCGATATCGTCGCCGAGGGCGAGCTGGACATGCACCGACTGCGTGTTCTTGCCGCCGATCGACTTCGGGCTCTTGTGGTCGTCCGACCATTCATTGCCGACCATCACCACCGAATTGCCATACCCCATTTCCGAATGCGCGAGGTTGCCCGCTTCGTCGAGCAGCACGAACAGGGGCTCGAACCCGAACGCCTCTTCCAGCCAGCGGAACGCCGCCTTGCTGTCCTGGTAACTGACGGCGCTCGAAAGCCCCTTGCCGCGCGGATGATCGACCATCTTCCTTCTCCCGACTCGCCTAGTTGATTTCTACTTTATAGAATATTTTCACCAAAATGAAAATACATGCTTTGCGCGTCGATTATGCTAGGCGGGCGCGATGACCGGCGATCTGCGCAATCATATCGAAGAGGCGATGACGCTCGCTGCGGCACATCTCGGCCAAGGCCGCGTCGCCGACTATATCCCCGCGCTGGCCAAGGTCGATCCGAACAAGCTCGGCTTCGCGCTCGCGCTCCCCGACGGCACCGTCCACACCTCGGGCGACGCCGACGAGCCCTTCTCTATCCAGTCGGTGTCGAAGGTCTTCACGCTGGCGCTCGCGCTGCGCCGGGTCGGCAGTTCGCTGTGGGACAGCGTCGGGCGCGAACCCTCAGGCAGCGCGTTCAACTCGATCGTCCAATTGGAAAGCGAGCATGGCATCCCGCGCAATCCGCTGATCAACGCGGGCGCGATCGCGACGACCGACCGGTTGATCGACGGACGTAGCGGCGACGCGGTCGCGGGCGAGATCGTCGATTTCATGCGCGCGCGGGCAAATGACGAAGACGTCGGGATCGATTTCGACGTCGCTTTCTCCGAATCCGAAACCGGCGCGCGCAACCGCAGCCTGTCGCATTTCATGGACGCGTTCGGAAACCTGAAGCATCCGGTCGAAACCGTCGTCGGCGTCTATTTCCGCCAATGCGCGATCGCGATGTCGTGCCGCCAGCTTGCGCGTGCCGGGCTGTTCCTCGCGATGGAGGGCCGCGACCCGCGCACCGGCGAGCAACTGATCGAACCGCACCGCGCGCGGCGCATCAACGCGATCATGATGCTCTGCGGTCACTACGACAATTCGGGTGAATTCGCCTTTCGCGTCGGCTTGCCGGGCAAGAGCGGCGTCGGCGGCGGGATCCTCTGCATCGCGCCGGGGCAGGGATCGATCGCGGTGTGGTCGCCCGCACTCAACGAGGCGGGCACGTCATTGGCGGGTGCGGTCGCGCTCGAGCATTTCGCCTATGCGGCTGGCTGGTCGGTGTTCGATTAGCGACTTAGCGGCAGCGTTCGGGTGGGAAGCTGCCATCCCTCTTTCCGTTCGTGTCGAGCGAAGTCGAGACACCCATCGGCGCCACGCCTAGCCTGAGGGGCATCTCGACTTCGCTCGATGCGAACGGGGTTGGAAAAACGGACGGCACCTTCCGGTCGTTAGCGGCCGGTTGCCCGGATGGCTTAATCGTCGCTCAGCAACGCCAGCTTCACGCGCGCGGTGCCGCTGCGGTGCATGCCGATTTCGCGTGCCGCGGCGTGGCTGACGTCGATCACGCGGCCGTGCGCAAAGGGGCCGCGGTCGTTGATGCGGACGATCACGCTGTCGCCGTTCGATGTGTTGGTGACGCGGACCATGCTGCCGAAGGGAAGCGAGCGATGGGCTGCGGTGAGCTGGCCGGGATCGAAGCGTTCGCCGCTCGCGGTGCGGTTACCGGCAAGTTCATTGCCGTAATAGCTCGCCATTCCGCCGCCGATTTCGGTTTCGGAATCGGCGGGCTGGACGATCTCCGCGATCGGATTGTCGGTGACTTCGACTTCTTGCGCCGCGGCCGAAACCGTGAGCAGAAGCGGTATCATCATCATGGCAGAAAAGACCCGCATGACATCATCCCCTTGTCAGAGGAGGCGCCAAAAGCAGCGGCGGCCCGCCAAGGCAAGCCGCCACGCGCTGGATTGAAGTGATTTTGCGTCCAGATGTGCGATTTGTTCGGCTTTAACGGAACAATAACTGAATTTAGACGTCCAGATTCGCCACCGAAAGCGCGTTCGTCTGAATGAAATCGCGCCGCGGTTCGACCTCGTCGCCCATCAATCGTTCGAAGATTTCGTGCGCGACATCGGCCTGTTCGGCCTCGACGCGGAGCAGCGAACGGTTCGACGGGTCGAGCGTGGTTTCCCACAGCTGTTCGGCATTCATCTCGCCCAGCCCCTTATAGCGGCTGATCGCGAGCCCCTTGCGGCTGTGCGCGAAAATCGCCTCGAGCAGTTCGGACGGACGCGTGATCGGCGTGACCTTGCCGGCGGTGGCTGCGGGCAGGTCGCTGTCGCTCGCTTCGGCGGCGTCTTCAGCCGCGTCGGCGGCGGCCAGCGCGGCGGCGTCGGCGGCCATTGCCGCGGCGCTGCTGCCCTTCACCAAACGGCCGGGATGGGCATAGGTGTCGGCCTGTTCGCTCGCGAGCTTGTGCAGGCGGCGCGCTTCCTGGCTGGCGAGGAAGGCGGCGTCGATCGCGTGATGGTCGCTGACCCCGCGCCACCTTTTTTCGAGCGTATAGCCCCCGTCAACCGCGACGATCGTCCATTTCGCTTCGGCGCCCCCGGTCAGCGCGCGTTCGGCGGCGTTGAGCCATTCGGCCGCGCGCTCGCCCGCTGCGGTCCGCCCGGCGCTGTCGATTTCCGGGTCGAGCGCGCCGTTCAGCGCCAGGGCTTCGATGAGCTCGTAATTATGGCCGCGCGGGACATAACGCATCAGCGCGCGCAGACGGCGGCCATGCTCGATCAGGTCGCGGAGGTCGGCGCCCGAACGCGCGCCACCGGTGGTCTCGAGCATCAATGCATCGATGCCGCCGTCGACGAGGTAGTTCTCGAGCGCGGTATCGTCTTTCAGATAGACCTCGCTCCGTCCCTTCGCGACTTTGTAGAGCGGCGGCTGGGCGATGTAGAGATGACCGTTCTCGATGATCTCGGGCATCTGGCGATAGAAGAAGGTGAGCAGCAAGGTGCGGATATGCGCGCCGTCGACGTCGGCGTCGGTCATAATCACGATCTTGTGATAGCGCAGTTTCTCGAGGTTGAACTCGTCGCGGATGCCCGTCCCGAGCGCCTGGATCAAAGTCCCGACTTCCTTCGACGAGATGATGCGGTCGAAACGCGCACGCTCGACGTTCAAGATTTTGCCCTTCAGCGGCAGGATCGCCTGCACATGCCGGTCGCGGCCCTGCTTCGCCGATCCGCCTGCCGAGTCACCCTCGACGAGGAAGAGTTCGCATTTGGTGGGATCGCGTTCCTGGCAGTCGGCGAGCTTGCCGGGGAGCGAGGCGATATCCATCGCGCCCTTGCGCCGCGTCAATTCGCGTGCCTTTTTCGCGGCCTCGCGCGCCGCCGCGGCGTCGATGACCTTCTGGATCACCGCCTTGGCATAAGCGGGGTTTTCCTCGAGCCATTCGGTCATCCGGTCGGCCATCAGGCTTTCGAGCGGCTGGCGGACTTCGGACGAAACGAGCTTGTCCTTGGTCTGCGACGAGAATTTCGGATCGGGCAGCTTGACCGACACAATCGCGGTCAGCCCCTCGCGCATATCCTCGCCGGTCAGCGAGACCTTCTCTTTCTTGAGGATGCCCGACTTGTCGCCATAGCCGTTGAGCGTACGCGTCAGCGCGGCGCGGAACGCCGCGAGGTGCGTGCCGCCGTCGCGCTGCGGGATGTTGTTCGTGAAACAGAGGACATTTTCGTAATAGCTGTCGTTCCACTCGAGCGCGACGTCGATGCCGATGCCGTCGCGCTCGCTGCTGATCGCGATCGGGTCGGGCAGCAGCGCATTCTTGTTGCGGTCGAGATATTTGACGAACGCCGCGATCCCGCCCTCGTAAAACAGATCGTGCGACAAATGTTCGGCATGGCGCGCGTCGACCAGCTTGATACGCACGCCCGAGTTCAGGAACGCGAGCTCGCGATAGCGATGCTCGAGCTTCTCGAAATCGAATTCGGTGACATTCTTGAACGTGTCGGTCGACGCGAAGAAGGTCACGCGCGTGCCCTTCTTGCCCGCGGGCGCGGGGCCGTTGACCTTGAGCGGCGCGACCGAATCGCCATGTTCGAAGCGCATCCAATGCTCTTCGCCGTCGCGCCAGATCGTGAGTTCGAGCCATTCGCTGAGCGCGTTGACGACCGAGACGCCGACGCCGTGCAGGCCGCCCGACACCTTGTACGCATTGTCGTCGCTGGTGTTCTCGAACTTCCCGCCGGCGTGGAGCTGGGTCATAATGACCTCGGCCGCCGAAATGCCTTCCTCGGCGTGGATTCCGGTCGGAATGCCGCGGCCATTATCCTCGACGCTGACCGATCCGTCGCTGTTCAATGTGATCAGGACAAGGTCGCAATGCCCCGCGAGCGCTTCGTCGATCGCGTTATCCGAAACCTCGAACACCATGTGGTGCAGACCCGACCCGTCGTCGGTGTCGCCGATATACATGCCCGGGCGTTTGCGCACCGCGTCGAGGCCCTTCAGAACCTTGATCGAATCGGCGCCATAGGCGTTGGTGTTGGGCTGGTTGGCGGGCGCGACCGGCGCCGTATTTTCTGGGGTGTCCGTCATATCGATTATATAGGGTCGAAGGCGGCAAAACCCAAGCGAAAATGCGGCTCTTGCTGCTCTCGCGACGAGCGTTGCGCGGGGGCGTCGCGGCGGCTAGTTTCAGAGGCATGAAACATCGTCTCGTCTTCCCCGCCGCCGCCCTTCTGATCGCCTCGCTCGCCGCGTGCAGCCAGCCTGCGCCGCCCGCCGAAAACGCCCCCGAAGTCGCGGGCGAACCGCTGGCGACGCGCGCGGTGATGATCGGCACCGAAGGGCCGAGCCTGCCCGCCTGTTCGAGCATCAGCCGCGTCAAGGCGGGCGGAACCAACGTCTATTGGGCGCCCGGCGAAACGCGCGCGGTCAAGGCGAAGCTCGCCGGCGGCGCGAATGTGTCGCTCTGCGAGGCGGCCGAGAATGACGCCTGGTTCGGCGTCGTCTTCGCGGCGCCCGGCACCGATCCCGACATGTGCGGCGTCGGCAAGTCGGTGCCCAACGCGCGCGAATATCAGGGGCCGTGCCGCTGGGGCTGGATCAAGGGCGGAACCGTCCAGCTGGGCGGCTAAGCCTCACCGGCTACCGGCAATCCTCGATCACGCGGCCGATTTCGGACTGCACGGGCAGCGTCATCGCGCCGCCGCCGGGCGTTTCGAGCGCGAAGCGCCCGCGGCTGAACGCGATGCGGTCGAGGCGCGGGTCGCGGTTTGCGAGGTTGGCGCTGCCGCCGTCGAAGCGGATCCGGTCGGTCCCCGCGCTGGTGCGCAGGCTGACATCGCCTGCGAGCGCCGAGGTCATCCGGATGCCGCCGCCGCTGCACGTCAGGCTGAGCAGCGGGTTCGCGCTGCCCGTCGGGACGAAGGCGGCGGTGCGGCTGCCCGCATCATAGCGCCACGCGCCGGCGTTGACCGCGCGGTCTTCCCAGCCTGCCGCCGGGGTCGGCAGCGGCGCGGGTGTCGGTGCCGGAGCAACCGGCTGCGGGGGCGGCGGTGCGACGGGTTTCGGGATCGCCGTGCAACCCGCGACCAGGAGCATCAGCGCGCCCAGGGCGCCAAAGCGAAAACCGGGTTGTTTGCTGATCATCGATTAAAATCCCTGCCAATCAATCACTTCGTCGAGCGGCGCGCGCGGCACCGGCCACTGGTTCACTGCGGCTTCGGTATCGGCATAGCCGATCGCGAGGCCGGTGAACAAAATCTGCCCGTCGTCCAGCGCCAGCGTGCGGCGGATTGTCGCGCCGTACATCGCCCAGCATTCCTGCGGGCAACTGGCAAGGCCATGTTCGACGAGCAGCAGCATCACCGATTGCAGCCACATGCCCATGTCCGACCATTGCGGCGGGCCCATGATGCGCGAACAATGGAGGAAAAGCATCACCGGTGCGCCAAAACCCCGGTAATTCTCCACGAACTGAGCGATCCGGCCGCGTTTGTCCTCGCGCGGGATGCCGAGCGAGGCGTAGAGCGCCTCGCCGACGCCGAAGCGGCGCGCTTCCCATGGCTCGGTCAGCCCCTTGGGATAGATATCATATTCGGGCTCATAACCTTCGCGCCCCATCGCGATCCGTGCGGCGACCGCGTCCTTCACCGCCTGCCACGGTTCACCGGCGACGATCGTCACTTGCCACGGCTGGAGGTTGCCACCCGAAGGCGCGCGCTGCGCGGCCGCGAAAATCTCTTTCAGCAGCGCCGGGTCGACCGCCCGGTCGGTGAAGGCGCGTACCGAACGGCGCGCGTGGAGCGCTTCGGTCACGCTGGTGTCAGTCGCTGGCATATTTATCCTCTCGCCGCTTGCCGAACAACAATTTGCGTTCGAGCCGGGCTTTCAATTGGCGGTAGTAGGAAAGCAGGAAGACGTCATCCTCTTCGGCGATGGGTCGCCCGATCTTGGCGCGGATCGCGTCGGCGACCTCGCGCATCGCGCGCGGATCGCGGCCGCGGAGCACGCGTTCGAGTTCCTGCAGTTCGAAAATGCCATAGACGGCGAGTTCGGCCTCGGTGAAGACCATCGCGTCGCCCGCGGCATCGACCCCGATATCGGCGTCGAGCTTCACGCGCTGCGCCATCACGACCCAGGTCCCCGCGATCAAATCGCCCATCCGCATCCGGTCGCGGTTGAACAGCAGGAACAGGCTAAGCGTCAGCGACCACAGCACACCGGCGAGGATGAGCCAGCCCGACACCGCATCTTCGGCTATGCCCGTCCCCAGCATCATCAGCGGCAAGAAGATCTCAAGCTCGCGGATCAGATTGCGCGCGACGACCGCGTCGGCGGTCAGGCGGCCGCCGTCGCGCGCGACGACCCGGATCCCCATCAGCCTTTTGCCCGGCGTCGCCGCGCGCGAACCCAGTTCGAACCCGATGAACCAGAAGGTGCGCAGCAGGAAAGCACCGAGCATCCAGACGACGACGGTGGTGTCGGATTGGGACGCCAGACCGATCCAGAGCATCAACAGCGAAAAGAGCAGCAGCGTCAGCTGAATCAGGATCATGTCAACCAGCAGCGCGCTGAAACGCAGCCCCGCGCTCGCGATCTTGAGCTCGAGGTCGACCCCCTCGGGCGTGACGAATTGGCGGATCTTTTTCGCGCGCGCGGTGCGCGACTTCGCGTTGGCGGCGGCGGTCATGTCACATCCTCGCGCCGCGGGATGTAATAATAAGCGAGCCAGAACAAGAGCATCAGCGATCCGATCGCATAGCGCAGCATCGTGTCGGTGATCAGCTGGCGCCCGAACCCTTCGAGCAGCCCCGCGGCGAACAGCATCAGGATCACGCCGACCATGACCTTGCCCGCGGTGCGCCCTGCCTCCGATGCCGCCTGCAACCGCCCGCGCGCGCCGGGAAAGACGACCGCGGTGCCGATGCGGAGGCCCGCGGCGCCCGACAAAGCGGCGGCGAACAGCTCGGTCGTGCCGTGGATGAACAGCCAGCCGCCGAAATCATAGCCCAGCCCCTTGGCCGAAAAGACCGCCATCATCGCGCCGAGCCCGATGCCCTGATAATATTCGAGCATCATCGTGGGCACGCCAAAGGCGAAGCCCAGCGCAAAGGACAGGATCGACACCTGGCTGTTGTGCGTGAACAAATAGGTCGCGAAGACGTGCAGCCCGCTCTCGCCCTTTTCCGCCGCCGCCTTGCCATGGCCCAGCGTCGACTGGAGGAATTCGACCGTCGCGCGCGGGTCGCGTCCGCCCGACATCTCCTCGTCGACGAAGTTGAAATACCATTCGGGGTTGTTTGAGACGAGCGAATAGCTGGTCAACGCGCCGAGCAGGATGATCAGCGATATGATCACCGTCTCCTTCCACACCGATCGCACCGCGGCGGGCCAGTCGTACAGGAAGAAACGGCGGAGGCGGTTCCGGCGGCTTTCGCGCACGCCGTAAACGAGGAAATAGCCGCGGATCGACAACGCCTCGAGATGGTCAAGCAGTGCCTTGTCGAGGCTCGTCGCGCGCGCGATCGACAGCGACGACAGGGTGGCGCGATAGAGCAAAGGCAGTTGCAGCAACTCGTCGCTGGTCAGCGCGGCGGCGCCCTTTTTTTCCAGCCTTGTGAGCAGCAGGTCGAAGGCGATCCAGTCGGCCTCGCGCTCGGCGCGAAAACGGCTCGTCGAAAAGCTCGGGGCATCGAGTGCGCGTGCGGGGGCCGCCGGTGGAATCACAGGCTGCCCTTCCGCTTGATGCCGAGATAGGCTTCGACCGCGCTCGCCCCCATCGCGTCGGCGGGCACCTCGATGACGTCGGCGCCGAGCCGCTGGAGCCGCGCGATCACCAGCTGCCGGTCGCGCAGCATCGCCGCGGCGACGTTCGCGCGCGTGACGTCGGCGCCGCTTTCGGGGCGTCGGCGCTCCTCGGCCTCGACCTCTTCGTCCTTGATCACGACGAACAGCAGGCGGTGCGTCTTCACCAGCCGTCCCGCGGCGCGGATCATCAGGTCGGCGCTCGTCGCGTCGGTGAATTCGGTGAAGAGAATGATCAGCGAGCGGCGGTTGAGCTGCGCGCTCAGCGTGGTGAGCGCGAGGGTGAAATTGCTTTCGACATGCGCATAGTCGATCAGGCTCGCGGCGCGCTGCAGCGCTGGGAAATCCTGCGTGTGCATATAGGCGGGGGTCAGCGTGTGCGGTTTCGCGGCGAACGAGAAGAAGCTGATCCGGTCGTTGAGTTTCAGCCCGACATAGGCGAGCAGCAGCGCCGCCGAGACCGCGCGGTCGACGCGCGGCATGCCGCCGACGGGCTCGGCCATCGTCCGCCCGCTGTCGATCGCGAGCACGACGCGATTGTCGCGCTCGACGCGATATTCCTTCGCGAGCAGTTTGACGTGGCGCGCCGAGGCGTTCCAGTCGATCGCGCGCCGATCCATCCCTGCCTGATATTCGGCGAGCGCCTCAAACTCGGTGCCTTCGCCGCGAAAGCGTTGCTGGCGCAGGCCAAACCAGCTGTTGCGCTGAAACAGCCGGCTGCCCTCGTCGGTCACCGCGCGCAGGCTGGGAACGACGTGGATCGCGCCGTCGATCACAAATTTGCGCTGCTTCCAGACGAGCCCGAGCGGCCCCGCCCAGCGAATCCACAGCGCCTCGACCCGCGCTTGCCCGCGCCGCGATGCGGTGAGCGGCAATGTGCGGACGAGCGCTTCGCCCGTGGCCGTCCGGCGCATATCGCCCGCGAGCCGCCCACCCTCGGCAAGCCGTTCGTCGAGCGCCAGTGCGAGTTCGGCGCGCGGCGGCACCGCTCTCCCCTTCGCGGTGAGCGACAATTCGAACGGGTCGCCGACCCCGACCTGATGTGGGAAGCGCGCATCGAGGGCGAGGTGGCGGGGGTTCGCTCCGGCGATGGTGTCGAGAATGAGACACGCAAGGATCACCCCGATCCAGCCGGGCGCGACGAGCCACAGCTCGGGCCGGATCAGCCCAAGCGCGAGCGCCATCGGGGCGCCCGCGAGCAGCAGATAGATCGCACGCCGGGTCGGATAAATCACCGCGGGACGTCCTCGCGTTCGAGCAGCCCCGCGACGACCTGCTCGACGTTGCGCCCTTCGATCTCGGCGGCGGCCGACAGGATGACGCGGTGGCGCAGCACGCCCGCGGCGAGGCGCTGGACGTCGTCGGGGATCACATAATCGCGCCCGTCGAGCGCCGCTGCGGCGCAGGCGGCGCGCGCGAGCAAGGTCGCGGCGCGCGGGCTGGCGCCGCATTCGAGGTCGGCGCTCTCGCGCGTCGCGCGGACGATGCGGACGATATAATCGACGATCTCGTCGGCCAGCCGCACCGTCGCAATCGTGTCGATCGCCGCTTCGATCGTCTTGGCGTTCGCCACCTCGGTGACGCCGAAATCGGCGACCGCGGGGCTTTTGAAGCGCCCGCCATGATCGGCCACGATGCGCCGTTCCTCGTCGGCGGCGGGATAATCGACCACCAGCTTGAACAGGAAGCGGTCGAGCTGCGCTTCGGGCAGCGGATAGACGCCCTGCTGTTCGATCGGGTTCTGTGTTGCGAGCACGGTGAAGCGCGGGCTCATCACATGCGCCTCGCCATTGATCGTCACGCGCCGTTCCTGCATCGCCTCGAGCAGCGCGGCCTGCGTCTTCGGCGGGGTGCGGTTGATTTCGTCGGCGAGCAGCAGTTCGGTGAAGATCGGCCCTTTGGTGAGGGTGAAGCTCGACGTCTGGAAGTTGAACAGGTTCGACCCCAAAATGTCGCCGGGCATCAGGTCGGGGGTGAACTGGATGCGCCCGAAATCGAGTCCCGTCGCGCGTGCGAACGCCTGCGCGAGCAGGGTCTTCGCGGTGCCCGGCGGGCCTTCGAGCAGCACATGCCCGCCCGCGAGCAGCGCGATCGTCACCATGCGGGTGAGCGGCCCCTGGCCGAACACGGCCTTGGCGACCTCGCCCTCGATCGCTGCGCCGAGGGCCTGAACGCTCTCGATATTAGCTGTCACGGAGTAGATCCTTCCTGATGTCGTGCAGCGCTTGCGCGCCCTCTAGAAACTCGTGGGTGTTGCGCGCGAGCGGCAGACGCCGCGCGAGGCTGGAGAAAGCTTCGCTTCCCGTGTCCAGATGCCTGTCGATCCAGCGGTCGGTAGCGTCGTCGTCGAGCCCGCCGGGGGCATGCAGCCGCCGTGCGATCGCGATGCGCTGGCTCTTCACAAAGGCGTCGGCGCCGTCGAGTTCGCGCCGCGCCTGTTTGATCAGATCGGCGCTGTTTGCGATTAATGCCGCCTTCGAAACCGGGATGGCGCGGCCGGGCTTCAGCGCCGGGCCGAAACGCATCCATGCCTGCCACAGCGCGAGCAGCCCGGCGGCGATCAGGCAGAGCGTGATGCCGATGAACGGCGGGACGAAGGCGAAGCGCAGCAGCGAGCGCTGGCTGCCGAAGCCGTTCAGCGTCAGGTCGAAGGCGAGCGCATCGGCTTCGACGTCCGCGGCAATCGCATCGACCAGCATCGCCGCAGCGGCGGCGCGCTCGCGGCTCGCGAAGGCCAGATTGTTCACCAGGTCGGGATCGGAGAGGATATAGATATTGTCGCTGCGATGCTTGGCGAGGATCGCACCGCCGTGCGGAAAGCCGATCAGCGTGTCGAAGCCATCGGCGACGATCACCTGCGATCGAAGGCTGGGCAGGGGCAGGGCGATCCGGCGCCCGCCGATCGAGCCCGCCGCTGCCGCGCCGCGCGCATGCGGCTCGCTGACGATCTTGTCGATCCTGCCGACCGTCGCGGGTAGCAGCTTCGCGGGCGGCGCGATCGGAAAGCCCCCGCCGGCCCAGCCCGGCTTTTGCGGATGCCGGCCCGTCTGCCATTTCGGCAATATGATCAGGACAGGACCGCCGCGATGCCCCTTCATCACCCGCGCGATTTCGTCGGCCTTTGTCCGATGGGTGGGCGTCAGGATCAACAGCTCGCGCCATTCCTCTTCATAAACCGGCGCCTCTTCGCTCCGCCGCAGCTCGACATGGGCACCGGCGCGCTCGGTGAGGTCGACGATGCCGGCATAGCCCGGCGCCGCCTTCGACAGCGCATGGCCGCCGCCATCGTTTCCGCTCGACAGCCGCGGCCCGAGGGCGATCAGCGCCCACAGCGTGATAAAGGCGATCACGCCGATCGCCACCACCGCCGCGATCAGGCGCGGGTTGAAGCCATGATCGTCGGCGACGTGGCTCATGCGCGCGCCCAGCTCTGGGGGACGGTCAGCTCGGCGTAAGCAGCGCGGCATTGTTGCCACGCCCCCGCGTCGATTGAGCGGCCGCCGAACAGGCTGATCTCGACCGCGCGCGCGATACGGCTGAACGCGCCGCGCGCGGCGGCGGGCAGGTCATGCGCTTCGGCAAGATCGCGTGAGGTCATCGCGGGTTTGACCAGCCCGGGGCGACGGCCCTTGATATCCTCGACGCTGCGATAGAGCAGGAGATGCACCGCTTCGGCAAAGCGCCCCTCGGCGGCGAGCGCATCGGCCTCGGCGAGCAGCGCGCGCGCCGCGCCGGCTTCGGCCTGACCGGCGCCGTCCTCCGCGTCCGCATCGCCCGCCTTGCGGCGAAAGGGCAGATTGTCGACCCAGCGCGCGAAGGCGGGAACGAAATGATAGAGGAGGAAGAGCAGCACCAGCGCCACCGCGATCCACATCAGCGGCTTGGCGGCAGGGGCGCTCCAGTTAAAAAAGCTGCCGATCGCGTCGAACAGCGACTTCAGCCACTCGGGTGTCGGCGGCGGGGGCGGCGGGGGGGGCGGAAAGGCGGTCTGGATCTCGCCGCCGGCGATCGTCTGACCATAGCCCGGATCGACGAGTTCGGGATCGATCAGCCATCCTCCGCCTGTATCGGCGCTGGGTGGTTCGGACGCGGCCGACGCCTGGGCGATCCACATCGATATCATGTTGAAAAGATGGCCCGGCCCCGATCGTGCATCGTGAATGGTGGTAGCGCGAGCGGACGGAGCAAGGCAAGAGATGCTTGCGCGCTGGGCGGCCCCGTTCTAGCGCGCGGAAAAATTTGGTCGGTTTGTTACGCTTGTAACCACCGGCCGCGCGACAGGAGAGACACGTGGACGCGGCCCAAGCGGTGCATGAAAAATTCTTGGCAGCGCTGGCCGGGGGCAGATTGCCCGATCGCGCCGACGCACCCGATCCCGCGGTGGCTGGTCTGTCGCGCGCTGACGCGACCGATATCTTCCTGTCGCAACTCACCAGCCGCCAGATGGACCGGCTGTCGCGCCATCTGCAGGCGCGCGGCGAAGGCTTTTATACGATCGGGTCGTCGGGGCACGAGGGCAATGCCGCGGTCGCCGCGGCGCTGCGCGTCACCGACATGGCGTTCCTTCATTATCGCTCGAACGCGTTCCAGCTCCACCGGTCGCGCCAGCTTCCGGGTGGGACGCCGACGTGGGACATGCTGCTGAGCTTCGCGGCGTCATCCGAGGATCCGATCTCGGGCGGACGCCACAAGGTCATCGGGTCGAAGCCGCTCAATATCCCGCCGCAAACCTCGACGATCGCCTCGCATTTGCCGAAGGCGGTCGGCGCCGCCTTCTCGATCGGCATCGCGCGCCGCCTTGGCATGACCGGGCTGCCGCTCCCCGACGACGCGGTCGTGCTGACGAGCTTCGGCGACGCATCGGCGAACCATTCGACCGCGCAGGGCGCGTTCAACACCGCGGGCTGGGCGGCGTTCCAAGGGTCGCCGATGCCGCTCATTTTCCTTTGCGAAGACAATGGTATCGGCATTTCGACGCGCACCCCGACGGGCTGGATCGAGGCGCAGTTCCGCCACCGCGCGGGCCTGCACTATATCAAGTGCGACGGCACCGATCTCGTCTCGGCCTATGCCGGTGCGGCCGAGGCCGCCGACTATGCGCGGCGATACCGCAAGCCGGTGTTTCTCCACATGGCGACGGTGCGCCTCTACGGTCACGCCGGCTCCGACGTGCAGGGCGCGTACCTCCCCAAGGCGCTGATCGAGGCCGACGAAGCCCGCGATCCGCTGCTCGCGGGCGCCGCGCTGATGGCCGAACATGGCTGGATGTCGCCCGCAGAAATCGCCGATGCCTATGAGGATATCGGCACGACCCTCGCGCGGCAGGCCGAGGCGGCGATCCTGCGTCCGAAGATCACCACCCCGAAGCATGTGATGCAAAGCCTGATCCCGCCGAAGCGCGAGGTGGCGCGCGCCAATACGCCGTCGGACGAGGATCGCAAGGCGATGTTCGGCAGCGACGCCGGCGCGATGGACAAGCCGCAGCATATGGCGCGGCTTTTGAGCTGGGCGCTCGCCGACCTGATGCTCGCGCATAAGGAGATCGTCGTCGCGGGCGAGGATGTCGGGCCGAAGGGCGGCGTCTATAATGTCACCGCCAAGCTCCACCAGCGTTTCGGATCGGCGCGCGTCGTCAACACCTTGCTCGACGAACAGGCGATCCTCGGGCTCGCGATCGGTATGGCGCACAATGGCTTTATTCCGATGCCGGAGATTCAGTTCCTCGCCTATGTCCATAATGCCGAGGACCAGATCCGCGGCGAGGCGGCGACGCTCAGCTTCTTCTCGGACGGGCAGTATACCAACCCGATGGTGCTGCGCATCGCGGGGCTCGGTTATCAGAAGGGTTTCGGCGGCCATTTTCATAACGACAACAGCCTCGCGGTCTTCCGCGACATTCCGGGGGTGATCCTCGCGGTGCCGTCGAACGGGCGCGATGCGGTGGCGATGCTGCGCGAATGTGTGCGGCTGGCGCGCGAGGAACAGCGCGTCGTCGTCTTTGTCGAACCGATCGCGCTCTATATGACCCGCGACCTGCACGAGGAAGGCGATGGTCTGTGGACCAGCACCTATGAGGCGCCCGGTGACGGCGCGCCGATCCGCTTCGGCGACGTCGGGGTGCATGGGCAGGGCACCGACCTCGCGATCGTCACCTATGGCAACGGCACTTATTATTCGCGACAGGCCGAAAAATTGCTCGCTGCCGACGGCGTCAAGGCGCGCGTGATCGACCTGCGCTGGCTCGGCCCGGTCGACGAGGAGAAGCTCGTCGCCGCGGTCGGCGATGCGAAACGTATCCTGATCGTCGACGAATGCCGCATCACCGGATCGCAGAGCGAGGCGCTGATGGCGACCTTCGTCGAACGCACCCCCGGTAAGAAACTCGCGCGCATCGCCGCCGACGACAGCTTCATTCCGCTCGGCCGCGCGGCGACGCTGACCTTGCCGAGCCGCGATTCGATCTATGCCGCCGCGAAGGAGCTGCTCGCATGAGCGCGCGCAAGACCGCGCTCGTCGTCGCCCCCGGCCGCGGCACCTATGGCAAGGGCGAGCTTGGCAGCATCGCGCGGCTGCACGGCGCGCGCTTCGGCGAGCTGATCGCGAATTTCGACGCGCAGCGCCGCGATCGCGGCCAGCCGACGGTGACCGAACTCGACGGCGCCGAGCGTTTCAGCGTTGCGACGCATATGCGCGGCGATGTCGCGGCGCCGCTGATCTACACCGCGACCGCGCTCGATTATCTCAGCATCGATCGCGACAGCTTCGACATCGTCGCCGTCGCGGGCAATTCGATGGGCTGGTACAGCGCGCTTGCGCTCGGCGGCGCGGTGTCGGTCGAGGACGGCTTCCGCATTTCGAACGCGATGGGGCTCAACAGCCAGACGCACGGGCCGGGCGGGCAGATATTGCTGCAGGTCGTCGACGAGGATTGGCGGCCGGTGCCGGGGTTGCGTGAAGCATTGCTGGGCCTCGTCGCCGATATCGCCTCGCGTCCTAGCCACGCGCTCGCACTCTCGATCGACCTCGCCGGCATGCTCGTGCTCGCGGGCAATGAGGAAGGCCTCGCCGCGCTCCTCGCCGAAGCGCCGCCGACGCCAGGACGCGATCCGCTGCGCCTCGCGGGTCACGGCCCCTTCCACACCCCGCTGATGTTCGGCAGCTCGGACAAGGCGACGGCCGAGCTGCCGCATGCGCTCTTCCACCGTCCCGCGCTGCCGCTGGTCGACGGGCGCGGGCATATCTGGCGCCGCCACGCGAGCGACCCGGCGGCGATTTGGGACTACACCTTCGGCCACCAGATCCTCGCGCCCTATGATTTCGCGCTGTCGGTGCAGGTCGCGGTCAGGGAATATGCCCCCGACGTCATCATCCTGCCGGGCCCCGGCGACACGCTCGGCGGTGCGATCGCGCAATCGCTGATCGGCATCGGCTGGCAGGGGATCCGGAGCAAGGCCGATTTCATGGCACGGCAGGCGGCGGACCCGATCCTGCTGTCGATGGGCCGCGCCGAACAGCGCGCGCTGGTCACCGGACAAGGATAGGGCCGGCAGAGGAGGAACATCCCCTGCCGGCCCGTTCGCATGGAATCAGGTGGGGTTGACCCCATGCGGATGAACGGCAGCGCCAATGGGGACCAACTCAAGGGCGGTACACCGTTCATGTCTCTTATAGGCGCACCGCGCCGCATCCGGCCGGGGGTCCTGCACAATCAAGCGCCAAAACGGAGCGGATTGCTCGCCGCGCCGCGCGCGAACTCGGTGATGAACTGGAGCCGCAGCAGTTCGGCGACATTGCCGGCACCCGCGCGGCGCATGATGTTCGCGCGGTGCACCTCGACCGTGCGCGGGCTGAGCGCCAGCTGACGCGCGATCGCCTTGTTGCCGAGCCCCGCAGCGATCGCGTCCAATATGTCGCGCTCGCGCGGGGTCAGCGCCGCCAGCCGCGCCTCGGCCTCGCGGTGCCGGTCGAGCGCGCCCTGCCGCGCGCGCCAGTCGGCGAGCGCCGCATCGATCGTGCGGCGGACAAGGCGCGGGTCGAGCGGCGCGGGAAGAAGATCCTGTGCCCCGCCGCGCAGGATCGCACGCGATTCGGCGATACTGAGCTGCTCGGCGGCGACAAAAGCGACGATCGTGGCGCGCGCGGCGACGCGGTCGAGCAGCGCCGCGCCGCCGGTCCGCCCGGGCTGGCACCAGTGAAAGAGCAGGATGCCGCACGAATCCGGACCCTCGGCTTCGATCCACGCGTCGGCGCTCGCAAAGCTGCGCACGACCCGCCCGGACCCCGCCGCGAGCATGCGGAAACAGGCAGCCCGCTCGATGGGGTCGGGCAGGATCAGATGGATATGGCCCCCGTTTTCGGTCACGAAACCGGGGATGCCCGCGCTGGCGCCGCGCGAACAGCGACGAAGGGTCGGCGATGGCGCCATTTTGGAGCCGCCGATCGACCGCGGGCTGGCGCGCGGCGATTGGCCCCGCGGGTCAGTCGGCCGGATTATGCTTGGCGAGGAAGGTTTCGATCGAGGTCAGCAAGGTCATGCGATCGGCCTGGCGGGTGAAATAATGGTCGGCGAGCGGGACCGATACGAACTCGACCGTCTTGCCGGCTTTCGTCATCGCCGAATACATGCGCGCCGACTGGCCGTGATCGACGGTGACGTCCTTCTTGCCGTGGATGAGCAGCAGCGGCGCCTTGATCCGGGCGATGGCATTGATCGGCGAGACGGCGGCGAAATCGGGGGTCATCTTCTGCCACTGGCCGCGATAGAGGCGTTCGCGCATCAGCCCGCCGAAATCATTGACCTCGCGGCGCAGGTTGGCGACGCCGTTGATCGAGATCGCGCAGCGATAGAGGTCGGGATCCTTGGCGGTCCCCCACATCGCGGCATAGCCGCCATAGGAGCCGCCGACGATGCACACGCGTTTGGGGTCGGCGATCCCCTCCTTCACCGCCCAGTGGACGCCGTCGGTGACATCGTCCTGCATCGCGAAGCCGAGCTGTCCCTGACCCGCTTTTTCGAACGCGGCGCCATAGCCCGTCGATCCGCGGAAATTGGGCTGGAGCACGGCATAGCCGCGTTCGGCGAGGAACTGCGCCCAATAGTCATAGCTTAGTTCGTCATGCCCCCACGGCCCGCCATGCGGCATGACGATGAAGGGCAAATTCGTGTCGCGCCGGCCGCGCGGCATCGTCAGCACACCCTCGATATCGAGCCCGTCGCGCGCCTTGTACTGCACCATTCGCCCGCGCGACAGGCGCTTGCCGCCGAGCGTGTCGTTCATCGCCGCAAGCTTGACCAGATTGGCCATCGCCGCGTCGAAATAGAAAAGCAGACCGGGATTGTCGGACGTGCTGAACCGCACCAGCATCTTGCTCTGATCGGCGCTCAGGCTCTCGATCTGCACGACCGACTGCGGCGACGCCGCCTCGAGCGACTTTTGATGCGCCGCCATCGCCGGGTCGATCCAGTGCAGCGGGGTGCCGCGGTCGCTGGTCCGGACGCCGAGCAGCTTCGACCCGTTCGATGCCAGTAACGCGCTTTCGACATCGCTACCGTCGGCGGTATAGACCGTCCGCACCGCCTTACCGGTCGGAATGTCGACCTCGACGACCGCCGACCGGCCTCCCTCGATTTCCTTGATCACGAACCCGTTGTTGCTGCCGGGCACGAAGTGGAAGGGAATGGTCAGCTCTTCTTCGGCGCCGAGCTTCGCGCTGTCGATCACACGCAGGGGTCCTTCGCCATGCGATCGGTACAGCAAGGTCGACTGCGTGCTCGCGTCGCGATATCCGATGCCGAACCGTATCTGACCCAGATGGTCGGCACCCCAGTCGACGATATTGGCCCGCGGTTTTTCGACGATCCGCTTGCGCGCGGTCGTTACGTCGACGCGATAGACCGTCGGCCAGAAGTCGGGGTCGCCGCCGTAGATCGAATTTTGCGCCGCGATGAGGATTTCGGTGCTCCCGTCGGACGGAATCCACAGGACGTCGGAGGCATTCTGCCCGGCGCTGTCCCAGAGGAGCTTGGTGACCTTTCCCGTGTCGCGGTTGATGCCGATTACGCGCGAAATATACCAGCGATCGGTCTCGACCGGCATCAGCGAATAGAGGCCGACGATGATATTGTCGTTTCCGACCCAGCGAATCCATGCGACCTGGGTCTGGTCGGGAACGCCCATCAAGATCTGCTTCGACCGGTCGCCCAGCACGGGCATCATCATGATGCGCTGTTCGCCCGCGACCCCGAACAGCCCCGCGATATGCGTGCCGTCGGGCGACAGGTCGACATCTTCGACAAAGGGAAGCTCGGCGAAGGCGCTGGTCGGCAGCGGGGTAAAGGCCGGGGTTACGGGCGCCGCTTTGGAATCCGCCGCGGCGAGCATGCCCGGAGAGAAAAGAAGCGCCATTGCGACCAGAATATACGCGCCGCAAGACACCCGCACCACGTCCCGCTTATGCTTGTGCTCAAGCCCCAACACATCCTCCCCCCGAAAGACAAACAGCAATATTGTCGGCCGGTACTTTCCCCAAGCAGACAAAAAAATCAAATGTTACCGGTTACGTAGCCTTGTTCCCGTGCGCGCGTGTCGATCTTCTGGAGATCAGGGGGCGGGGCATTTGGATATTCATATCTCTACGCGACTTGAACGGAGCCTGCGCCGAAAAAAACAGGGCGCATTTCGCCCCGATAACCGTCTTGTTTTTGGAGAGGGAAAAAAGGGAGAGACGTGACGGCGGAACCTGCCTCCGAACTGGAGCGGTTGACCCGGAAGTTCCGGCCGCCGCTGATCGCCTTTTTTTCCCGGCGCGTTGCCAGCCTCGCGGAAGCCGAAGACATGACTCAGGAGGTTTTTTTGCGGTTATCAAACGCGCAAAGAGGCGACGAAGAGACGAGTGCCGCCTATATCTTCCGGATCGCCGCCAATTTGGTGACGGATCGGGCGCGCCACGACCGCGTGCGCCGGAACTTCGCGGACGCGGTGCGAAGCGACGCCAGCGCCGGCGTCGACGGTTTTGACCCCTTTCGGATTGCTTCGGCGCGCGAATCGATTTCGATCTTATGGGCCGCGATTCAAGCGCTTCCCGAACCGACGCAGCAGATTTTCATATTGTACCGCGTCGAGAATATTCCGAAGCAGACGATCGCCGATAATTTCGGATTTCACCTCCGCACCGTCGACAAACATATTTCGCGCGCGCTGGTCTTCCTCGCGCGCCGCATGGAGCGGCGGCCATGATTGTTCCGCAGAATGACAATGATCGCGTCGCCGAGCGGGAGGAACAGGCGGCGGCCTGGTGCCTGCTCATCGCCGACCGGGCGCTGACCGTCAGCGAACAAACCGCCTTCGACGAATGGCTGGCGGCGGATGAGCGCCACGCCCACCATTTCGAACAGATGGTGACGGTGTGGCAGGGAACCGACGCGATCGCCGAAATGCCCGGCTTCCTGTCGCTCCGCGCCGAGGCTTTGACCGCGATGGAAAAAGCGCGCCGCGCGGCAGAACCCGCTCCGACGCGCCGCCGGGCTGTCGCGACGATGGCCGCGCTCGCGATGGTCACGGGCATGGGCGCCTGGTATTGGAGCGAGAGACCCGACGTCTATTCCACCGAGGTCGGCGAGCGGCGGATCGTCCGGCTCGACGACGGGTCGAGTGTCTCGCTCGATGCCGCCAGCCAGATGTCGGTATCCTTCACCGACCATCGCCGCGCGATCATACTCGATCGCGGCCGGGCCAAGTTCGACGTCGCAAAGGACCCGCTCCGGCCGTTTACCGTGACCGCGGGGTCGCAATCGGTGGTGGCGATCGGGACGAGTTTCAGCGTCGAGCTGCTGCGCGACCAGCTCCGTGTCCTGTTGTTCGAAGGGCAGGTTGCCGTCGTTCCGCGCGGCGCGGCCGCAAGGCATATCAAGGCGCGGCTGCCGGCCACGCAGGCGACGACCCAGCTTTTGCCCGGGCAGGAACTGGTTGCCAGTCTTTCGTCGGGCGCGACGGAAATCCTCCCCGTCGATGCGGGACGCTCGCTGGGGTGGGAAGGCGGGCAGGTCGATTTCGTCGATATGCCGCTGAGCGACGCGGTCGAGCGGATCAATCGGTACGCGGCATCGCCGATCGTCCTTCGCGATGCGGCCGCCGGCCGTCATCTGGTCAATGGCGTGTTCGATGCGGGCGACGCCGACAGTTTCGTCAAGGGCGTGACCTCGCTCTATCCGCTGGCCGCGCACGAAGAGGGCGGCAAAATCATTATCGAAACTGTAAATTCGAATAACGACGAAGAAAAAATGGACCAAAGATAAAAATCTGGGGCGCAACCGGGTGGGTGGTTCGTCTTTATGACAGAGGGGCAATAATATCGATCCCTCGCATAGAGGGAGAGGGTATGTCCAAACGTCGTTATTTGTTGTCGAGTCTTGCGCTCGGCGCGCTGGTTGCCGTGTCGGCGCCTGCCTATGCTGAAGCGCGCCAGGTTCAGCAGTTTGATATTCCGGCCCAGGATCTGGGCGGCGCATTGCGTGCTTTCGCGCGCGCGTCGGGGGTGCAGGTAATTTTCGACGGCAAGGCGGTGCGCGGCAAGCGCAGCGAGACCTTGCGGCGCCGGTCGGGCGCCGAGGAGGCGCTCCGCGAACTGCTGCGCGGGACGGGCCTGACCTATCGCCGCGACGGAAAGATATTCGTCATCAGCCCGATGCGCCGGATCGCGCAGCTTCCGGCGGAAACGGCGAGCGCCGCGCCGATAGCCGCTGCGCCCGAGGCACTGGTCCGGGAGATCAGCGACGGCAACGAAATCATCGTGACGGCGCAGCGGAAGGAAGAGAAGATCACCGACGTGCCGATCGCGATGACGGCGCTGTCGGGCGATGCGCTCGATGATCGCAAGATCGAGGGCGGGTCGGAACTGCTGCGCGCGGTTCCCAACGTCAGTTTCTCCAAAACCAATTTCAGCATGTATAATTTCTCGATCCGCGGAATTGGCACGCAATCGATTTCGGCGTCGAGCGACCCGGCGGTCGCAGTGAGTTTCAACTCGACCCCTCTCGTTCGCAATCGCCTGTTCGAAGCCGAATTTTTCGATTTGCAGCGCGTCGAAGTGCTCCGCGGCCCGCAAGGCACGCTTTACGGTCGAAACGCGACAGCGGGCGTGGTGAACATGATCCCCGCGCTGCCCGAGGCTGACTTCGGCGGCGAGATAAAGGGCGAGGTCGGAAATTATTCAACCAGGCGCCTCAGCGGCATGCTCAACATTCCCTTGGGCGATACATTGGGCGTTCGTGTCGCAGGCATTATGACCAAGCGCGATGGTTATGATTATAACAGCTTTTTTCAAACCCGCGTAAATGGCCGCGACCTGTGGTCGACGCGCGCCACCGTGGCTTGGGAGCCCAGCGACAGTTTTCGCGCCAATGTGATCTGGCAGCATTTCGAGGAAGACGACAACCGTCTGCGCACTGGCAAGCAACTCTGCACCACGGATCCGGGCGCGGCAAAAGTTGGAAATGTGGCGGTTACCGACGTCAATCTTCGCGGGCGCATAGGTCAAGGCTGTCTGCCGGGGTCGCTTTATGATGATGCGGCATTCGGCACGCCCAACGGTTCGGCGCTCGTATATCTGTACCATCCCAGTGAAGGCATGAATGTCGGCACCCTGCGACGGCCAGGCCAGCCTAATCGGGTACTGCCGCAGGTAAAGATCCGCAATCCGCTCGCCGGCGTGACACAATCGCGAAATTTGCGCGAAATTTCATCAAATTATGATCCGATATTCCGGGCAAAAAATGATGTCGTCCAATTCAATATGGAATTCAAGCCGTCAGAGGCGCTGCAGTTTATTTCACAAACAGCTTATTCTCGGGACCGCTTTTTCTCGTCCCAAGATTATAACCGTTTTGTCACTGTTCCATTGTTCGAGGATTCGGCTCAACCAAATTTGTTCATTGGTAACAGGCCGATAGATTCTGCAAATTATCCGGGTCCCACCCCGGGAGGGATATTTTGCGACCCGCAACTGGGGTGCTCGGATCGCATGATCTCAGCCGACTTGAATCACTCAAGAAACAGGCAATGGTCACAAGAGTTTCGGCTTCAGTCCAGTTTCGACGGGCCGGTAAATTTTCTTGCCGGCGCGAACTATCTCGATTTCAAGTCCCAAGACAATTATTATGTATTCAACAATATGTTCACGCTGATCGCGGAACGGCAATATAGCAGCACCCCTCCCCTCGGCCCCGGTAGTGTTCCTGGAAGAGGCCTGCTTCCGTGCGAACTCGGTAATGAAGACAGGGAGTGCCCCTATGTCGATCCAAATCCGCTCGATAGCTTGAACAATCAGGGCCATAATTATTTCCTGAGTCAGAATGGCGTTCGTATAAAATCCTGGGCGGCTTTTGGCGAAGCCTATTGGAATATCAATGAAGACCTCAAGCTGACGCTTGGCGCCCGTTATACAAAGGACAAAAAGCGCGCAGATCAGGTTCCTAGCCAATTGCTGCTCGGTGGAGGAATCAATAATCCGTCGGGGCCGGCATTTGTGGGAGACATCACCGGCGGCCGCGTCAATAGCGGATATCCTGCGCTGGACGATATCGTGCAGTCCTGGGGCCGTTTCACCGGGCGGGCGGTGCTCGACTGGAAGCCGGATCTGAATTTTACCGATGACACGCTGATCTACGCCTCGGTCTCGCGCGGATACAAGGGCGGCGGGGTCAATCCACCCCGCATCGATTTCAATCCGAATGTGGTGCAGTTCCAGTTTCTGCCGCAAACTTTCAGGCCGGAATATGTCAATGCATTTGAAATCGGCACGAAGAACAGTTTCGATGGCGGGCGCTTCACACTGAATGCCACCGGCTTCTTTTACGACTATAAGGATTTTCAGGTTTCCCAGATCGTCGATCGCATCGCCTATAACGAGAATTTCAATGCGACGAGTTGGGGACTGGAATTCGAGGCGGCCTGGCGGCCCTCCCGTGCTTTCCGTGTCGACGCCAATCTGGGCTATCTCAAGACCCGGCTGGGCAAGGGGGCGCAGTCGATCGACGTGATGAACCGTACGCAGGGGGACCCCGACTGGGTCGTGCTGCGCCCCTGGCTGCAGGTTCCGTCGAACTGCATTGCGCCGAGCGCGTTGGTTGAACGAATTCTGGCCAGAGGCGGCGGCGCGGTTGCCCTTGCGGCTCTATGTCCCGGAGCCGATCGTCTCGGCAGCTATGCACCCGACAGAAGGGCCAATGGTCCTGATTTCTGGCGGTTGTATGGCGTTACCTATAATCCGCTGGCGCCCTACGATCCGACCAAGGTGGGGGTCATTGTTCCCTTCGATCCCGCCAATCCGAATGCCTGGAAGGGTGCAACAAGTGGCGCGCCCAATGGCGGCCGCGGCTTCTATGCCGATCTGACCGGCAATGAACTGCCCAATGCTCCGCGCCTTACGGCCAATATCGGCGCTCAATATACTTTCTTTATCGAAGGTGGTGATTGGGAACTGACGTTCCGCGGTGACTATTATCGACAGTCGAAAAGCTATGGCCGGGTTTATAACACGGAGTTCGACAGGCTTCGTGCTTGGGACAATGTCAACGTAGCCGTCACGCTGGCCCGTTCGGAATCCGATTTCGCGCTCCAGTTCTATGTCAAAAACCTGTTCAAAAAGACGCCAATTACCGGCTTCTTTGTAAATAGCGATGACAATGGGCTTACCACCAATGTGTTTACGCCCGATCCGCGCATCATTGGTCTTAGCGCGGCAGTCAAGTTCTGATTTACATCATTCGCAACAGTTAGAGGAAACGGGGAGAAGTTGTATAGAAAAGTACGGTGTAAAATTTGATCATTAATTCTTTCAATTATAGTATCAACTTAATGGGAAAGGGTGTTTAATATGAAAAAATTCACATCTGCTTTTGCCGCTCTGGCAATGATGGGTTCTGCACTCGCTGGCGCCGTGGCACCGGCTCAGGCCCAGACCCAGACGTACACCGGAACGGTCGATGTTTTCAAAGGCATTGACCTGAATTGCACGGCCAGCATAGCTTTGACTCCTGCTACCGCCACTACGGGTACGGCCACTGTCGCCATCGGAGCGCCGGAGCCGACGTGTGCCGCGCTGAATATCACCAGCAATCCGCATAGCTACTCCCTCGTTGGCGGCGCGCTGACGATCGCGGGCATGCGAGTGGAGACCGTCACCCTTGGCAACTGCTTTGGTGATCTGCACGGAACGGTCACGACCAATCCCGATGGGAGCGGGAGCATTGCGGTCGATGATGTGCTTCCGCCGGAAACGGGGACTTTGCCCTGCTATGTTTCGGGGACCGTGTACAAGCCTGCTCCCTAACCAGGTCATTTCTATAGAATCCTATAGGAATAGGATGGCGGGCGCGTCCAATGGATGCGCCCGCCATTGCGGGTTAATCATTCCCTGCAATGGAAGCGACGACTCTGGTTTTGGAGTATCTGGGACAGAAGATGGTCTGTGCCGCGAAAGTGGCGTCGCTGGCCATTGTGATGGCCGCGGTGCACGGCATGGAAGCCCATGCCGAAACGGATAAGGGGGACGTCGCGGCGGGGCCGATTCCGCAAGGGACGGCTCCGCCGGGCGTTATCGTTTCGCCGGATGACCCCGATGAAATCGTCGTCACGGCCGCGCGCCGCGGCGAGGCCGAGGTTCCGGCCGAAACCGAATTCGGCGAGGGAGAGATCGCCAGCCGCGGCGCCGACAGCATCCAGGATCTGCTGACGCGCCTTGCGCCCTTCATCGACGGCAGCGGCGAAGAACCCGTCATCCTGATCAACGGCAAGCCCGCGGGCTTCGATCGCTCGATCCTTTCTTATCCCGCCGAAGCGCTCGACCGGCTCGCCGTGCTGAAACCGGAAGCGGCGGCGCTCTATGGCGAACGGGCGGGCAAGCGCGTCGTCAATCTGGTGCTCAAGAAGAAGTTTGCGATGCTCAATGCCGATGCGGGCGCCGATTTCGCGACCGCCGGCGGTCGCTATGGCGGGACGCTGTCGATCAGGCGAACGGCGATCAGCGGGGACACGCGCTGGAACGCCCAGGCACGGGTCGGTGCGGATAGCGCCTTTCGCAAGACCGCGCGCAGTCTCCCGCGGCAGGACGGGGTGTTCGACAGCGTCGGCTTCATTTCCGTGCCCGGCGGCGGAGAGATCGATCCCTCGCTCAGCCTTGCCGCGGGAGAGCGGGTGACGGCCGCCGCCATCCCCGCGGGCGCGCAGACGGGGGCGCCCCGCCTCGACGATTTTGCCGCGACCGCCGGCGACCTCCATCCCGTCGATCCCAGCCGCTTCGAAACGCTGCAATCGTCGCGGCGTAACGCCGCGCTCGGGATCGGCGTTACGCGCCCGCTGGGCGATTTTTCCGTCGCGCTGAACCTCGATGCGAGCCGGAGCAGCAGCGACGGATTGCGCGGCCTGCCGATGGCGTCGGTCGTCATCCCCGCGGGCCATCCCTGGTCGCCCTTTGCGGGCGATGTCGTGCTGACGCGGCCTTTTGCGGGCGAACGCGCGCTTCGCGCCGACAATGGCGCCACGTCGCTCGGCGCCTCGCTGACCCTGACCGGCAATATTCGCGGCTGGCAGACCAGCGTCGCGGCGAGCTATGCGCGGAGCTGGGCGGACAATTTCCTTGAGAGCGGCGTCGATATCGCGCGCGCCCAACAATTGATCGATGACCGCGATCCCGCCTTCAATCCCTATGGCCTGTGGGACGAAGGCTTGATGATCGCTACCCGCACCCGGACGAAAGGCGAAAACCTCAGTGCCCGGCTCAATGTGCGCAAGGCGGTCATCGACCTTCCGGCGGGGCCGCTCACCTGGAATCTCACCGCCAACACCGGCCGCAACCGCACGCAAAACCGGGAAAGCGATGCTTCGGGAAATTTGATCGCGTCGAACAGCGTGACGCGCAACCAGTCGAGCGGGTTGATGTCGCTCAGCATACCGATTTCGCGCGGCGGCGGGACGGGGCCCGGCTGGCTGGGCGACCTGACCGTGGACCTCACCGCCAACGCGCACGCGATGACGAACAGCCGGCTGCAAAAGGGGTTCGGCGGCAATATCAGCTGGTCGCCATGGCCGGTCCTCCAGCTTCGCGGGGGAATCGATTATGCCGACGCCGCGCCGTCGTTCGACCAGCTCGATGGGCCGATCGTCACGACGATCAATCGCATGTTCGACTATGCGCGTCAGGAAATCGCCGAACCCGTCTGGATTACTGGCGGAAATCCCAACCTGAAGCGCGGCCGCCGGCAAAGCCTGGCTTTTTCGGCGACGGTGCGGCCGCTGGGCAATCAGATACTGACCCTCAACTTCGGTTATCGCCAGTCGGTCGCGAAGGGCGGCCTGGCGGCGTTTCCCGAACTGACCCCCGCGATCGAGGCTGCGTTTCCCGAGCGCGTCACGCGCGATGCGGCGGGGCGGCTCGTCGCGGTCGATGCGCGTGCGATCAACCTCGCGCGCGATACCAATGCCGATCTGTCCACCGGCGTCGCGCTGCGGCTGGCGCTCGGAGGCGGGGAAGGGCGAAGCGAAACGGCCGGGGATCCGCTGCAGCTCAACCTGTCGCTCAATCACGGCAAGCGGTTGAAAAGCGAGTTGCTCACCCGCCCCGGCGTCCCGGTGATCGACCAGCTTCGCGCCGGCGGGCAATCGCGTCACAGCCTGTCGTTTCAGGCATCGATCGGCAGGCGGGGGATCGGCGGCACGCTCAGCGGCAACTGGAGTAGCCCGGGACGATTGCGGGGGGGCGATGAAGTCTTTGTCTTCAAGCCGCCGCTGAAGCTCAATCTTTCGGCTTTCATCGAACCCGACCGCATATTCGCGGTTCCGGGCCGGAAGGGTTTGATGAGCGGGCTGAAACTGTCCGTCGATATCAACGATCTCCTCAATGGGTATCGCCGGGTGACGCGCGAAGATGGGACGGTGCCCGCGGGATATAGTCGCGACGAAATCGAGCCGCTCGGCCGCGTGGTCCGATTGACGGTGCGAAAGAAGTTTTGACGGTGCGCAGGGGCTTGACCGTTGGTGACGCTGACGGGAATCGAACCATCGCGGGTCGGCTGTTGCCAATCCGCCCGACAAGGAATCACGGGTTCGCCGACAGATCGTGGGATGGTGACCCCTACGGGAATCGAACCCGTGTTTCAGCCGTGAGAGGGCCGCGTCCTGACCGCTAGACGAAGGGGCCACAAGGTCGGAAATTTTGCGGAAAGGGGAGCCGACCGCTCCCGTGACCGATGGTGACCCCTACGGGACTCGAACCCGTGTTTTCGCCGTGAAAGGGCGACGTCCTAGACCGCTAGACGAAGGGGCCGTCTGATCGGTGAAGCGGCGCATTAGCCGTGAGTGTTCCCCCGGTCAAGGACTCAATCGGCGCTAATTTATCCGCGCCGCGAATGGCATACCGCCTGCAGCTTGTTGCCTTCCGGATCGCGGACATAGGCGGCGTAATAGTTGGCGTGATAATGCGGGCGGAGCCCCGGCGCGCCCTCGTCGCTGCCGCCGTTGGCAAGCGCCGCGGCATGAAAGGCATCGACCGTTGCCCGGTCGGCGGCGATGAAGGCGATGTGGGTGCCATTGCCGACCGACGCCGGTTCGCCATTAAAGGCGGGGCCGACGAAGACCTTGGGGCCGGTCGGCGTGCCATAGCCCTTGCCTTCGCTCTGCCGCGCGAATCCGGGATGCCCGAGCACCGCCATGATCGCGTCGTAAAAGGGTTCGGCGCTGGCGAAATCGTCGACGCCGATCGTGGTGTGGCTGTACATCGTTGATCTTCCCTTCGTGCCCTCAGTCGGCCCAGGCTGCGTCCTCGAGGTGGAGTTCGGCGGCGGGGCGGCTGCCCCAGTCGTCGCGTTTCGCGCGGCCCGCGAGCCACAGCTTGCGGCTGCCGCGTGCGTGGAGCAACGCCTGACCCAGTTCGGTCTCGGCGCTGCGGAACGCGACCGCCTTGAAGCGCGCGCCATCGTCGCCCGACACGATCAGGCGGACATGGTCGGTGCCGACGATCCCCGATTCGACGATCCGCACCGGCCCGGTCGCGACGCGCGGCGCGGGCCAGCCGGCGCCATACGGTCCCGCGCTCTCGATTGCGTCGCACCACAAAGGGTTGATCCCGCGCGGCGCGAGCACCGCGTCGATGAGCAGCGACTTGTCGCCGCTCGCGCGCTCGACGTCGGCGGCAAGGCGGTCGTTCAGATAAGCGCCGAGCGCGTCGACCTTGTCCGCCGCCACGGTCAGCCCCGCCGCCATCGCATGCCCGCCACCGGCGACGAGCAGCCCCGTCTCCTTCGCCGCGAGGATCGCGGCGCCAAGGTCGACGCCCGAAATCGAGCGCCCCGATCCCTTACCAACGCCGTCCTCGTCGAGCGCGATGACGATCGCGGGGCGGTGCAGCCGTTCTTTCAGCCGCCCGGCGACGATGCCGATCACCCCGGGGTGCCATCCCTGCCCGGCGACGATCGCGACCGGGGCGTTGCCGCACGCCGCGCTCGCATCGATCGCCTGCTCGAGTACCGCGGCCTCGATCGCGCGCCGCTCCTCGTTCAGCCGGTTGAGTTCGACCGCGATGTCGGCGGCTTCCTGTGGGTCGCTCGTGGTGAGGAGCCGCACGCCAAGGTCCGACTTGCCAACGCGCCCGCCCGCATTGATCCTGGGGCCGAGCGCAAAGCCCATATCGCTCGCGCTCGGCGGCTTGGTGAGGCGCGCGGCGTCCATCAGCGCCGCGAGGCCGGTGTTGCCGCGCCGCGCCATCACCTTCAGCCCTTGTGTCACGAGCGCGCGGTTGAAGCCGGTGAGCCGCGCGACGTCGGCGACGGTGCCGAGTGCGACAAGATCGAGCAGGTCGATCAGCGCGGGCTCGTCGCGGGTGGCAAAGAAACCGCGTGCGCGCAGCGTGCGGAGCAGCGCCGCGCCAAGCAGGAAGGCGACGCCGACCGCGGCAAGATTGCCGTGGATCGCGGCGTCGGGCTCCTCGTCGAGCCGGTTCGGGTTCACCAGCGCGAAGGCCACGGGCAGCGTCGTCGCGCATTGATGATGGTCGACGACGATCACCTCGACCCCCGCCGCCTTGGCTTCGGCAATCGCGTCGAACGCCTGCGCCCCGCAATCGACCGTGACGACGAGTTTCGACCCCGCCTCGCCGATCTTGACGAGCGCGGCGCCCGAGGGGCCATAACCCTCCATCAACCGGTCGGGGATATAGGCGCCCGCGGGCAGCCCGAGCCCGCGCAGCAGCCGCACGAGCAAAGCCGCCGAGGTCGCGCCATCGACGTCATAATCGCCGAAGATCGTCACCGCTTCCTTGCGCTCGACCGCATCGGCAAGCCGCGCGGCGGCGGCATCCATGTCGCGGAACAGCGACGGGTCGGGCATGAAGCCGCGCAAGGTCGGCGTGCGCTGGCGATCGAGGTCGTCGCGCGTCACGCCGCGCGCGAGCAGCAATTGCGTGACGAGATCGTCGGGCGCGAGATTCTCGGCCGCCATGTCGGCGCTCGCGCGCCGCCAGTGCCACGGCTGGCCCTTGATCGAGTGCGTAATGCCCAGCGCCGCTTCGCTCATGGCCGCGCCCTCGCGGCAAGGATGCGGGTGCGCAGCTGCTGCGCGGCGGCGAGCGGGATTGCGGGGATCTCATGCGCGCCAAGCGAACTGCCGCCGGGGACGCCGAACACCAAAGTCGCGAGGCCGAGCGGCCGTAGGATGAAATCGCTCTTGAGGTCGACGCTCTGCACCGACGCGTGCGGCAGCAGCGTCGTCTTGGGCTTCCACGCACCGCGCCGGATCGCGACCTGTTCGCCCAGGTCGGCCCAGCGATGGAAACGGGCGCCGAACAGGGAGCCGGCGCCGATGAGCAATCCCGCCACCGGACCGAGCCATCCGAGATCCTGCCCGAACGAAACGGCGACGAGGCCGCCCATGGTCGCGCCGACCGCGCCGATCAGCCCGCCGAGCGCGACGATGCCGTGGCTCTGCTGCCATGACTGGCCGGCGTCGGGGCGCCGGATCGCGACCTCGTCCAGCACCGGGTCGATCGCGTCGAGCTTCGCAAAGGGAACCACCTGATGGTCATTTTCCTTCCCGCCGTCGCTCGCGAGGCTTTGCAGGCGCAGTTCGTGCCAGCCGAAGCGCTGACGGAACCAGCCGGTGACGAGGATCGCGGCCTGCACGCGCTTCACCGGCACCGCGACGTCGGTGCGCGTCGTGAGGCCCCGGGTGCGGCGCAGCGTGCGCGGCTCGCGTGTCAGGCGGAAATCCCAGTTGGCGAAAAACATCGTCGCGATCCCGCTCGCAAAACCGATGAAGATCAGCGAGATGGCCGCGCCGACGCCCGCGACCCAGCGGTGCGCGATCACCCACTGGTCGAGTCCATAATCCTCGGCGATGTCGATCCAGCCCCTGGGGTTGAAGACGTTGAAATCGAACGGCAGCAGCCCGTCGAAAAACTGCATGCCCGCGCCGACCACCGCGAGCGCGGCGAGCGAGAAGTTGAACAGCCCCGCGAGCAGCAACTGGCGCGGCCCCATCGCAAAGAGCAACCGGTCCTCGGTGGCGGGCGATGCCTCGTGAGCGTCGGTTGCAACAGGGGCCGCCGCTTCGCCGCTGCGATGCACGCGGATCGTCGCGCGCAGCGCCTGCGCCGAATCGAGCGCGATCGCGTCGAGGCTCGCGTCATTCTCCTTGCCGCCCGCGCCGGTCTCGAACCCGACCTTGGCGATGCCGAGCGCGCGCGCGACCAGCCCCTGCTCGATGCTGACGTCCTGGATGCGGTCGAAGGGGATGGTGCGATGCTGGCGCGCGAAAACGCCGCTTTCGATCACGACCTCGTCGTCGCCGACGAGAAAGCGGAAGCGCAGCCAGTGAAACCACGCTGCGAGCAGCGAGAAGAGCAGAAAAGCGCCGATCGCGGGCACGATATACACCCAGTTGCCGGTAAAGCCCAATGCGGCGACCGCGGGCAGGAAGTTGAGCGAGCGCGGCCCGAGCTTGACGACGGCGAGCGCGAGCGTCGCGGGGTGCAGCCGCTGCCAGTCCGGCTCGCTTTCGGTCGCAGTGATGACGGCGCCGTCGCTCATGCGAAATCGGTCTGGATATGCCGGCGGATCGTCTCGCGCATCGCGGCCGCCAGGTCGGCGTGCAGCCCGGGCAGCGTCACCGTGCTGTTATGCGTGCCCGACGTGTGGACGATCAGGTGCGACAGCCCGAACCAGCGCTCGATCGGCCCCTGCCCGACGTCGATATGCTGGACGCGCACAAAGGGCACGATCGTGTCGGTGCGGAACAGCCAGCCGCGCGCGACGCGCAGCTGTCCTTCGCCGATCCTGTACCCCCAGCGCGACACGCGGCGCGAGGGAAAGCTGACGATCACGATCGCCGCGATTACCCACGCGGCGGCGGTGATCAGCCCGTACGGTCCCCCGATATGACGGATCAGCAGCGCGTCGAACACGCTCGCGCCGATCGCGAGCGGGATCAGGTTGAGCGCGGTCGCGATGCGCAGCACCTGCGCATAGGCGGGGTCGACCGGATCGAGCCCTTCGGTGGCGTTGATCGCCTCTGCGTCGAAAGGATCGGTCGGGTGCGCGGGGGTGTCGGTCATGTTCCTCCGATAGTCGGTGGCGGCCCTATGGCACAACCACATTGAAGCGCGGGTCGGCGGGCGGGTGGAGCGCGAACCACGACAGGAACGCCATGCGGTCGCCGTCGATCTTGATCGCGCCCGACTGGAGCAGCGTGGGAAACTGCGCCTGCCCCAGCATCACATCGTCGAGCGTCGCCCGGTTTATTGTGATCGTCGCGGTCGGTGCGGGGTCGGTCATGCCGTACCGCGGCACCTCGACCCCGCCGCCGACGACGATCGCGACCGCTTCCTTGCTGTCGGGCAGGATGAACTGGAAGGTGCCTTTGACCGCGCGCCCTTTCGCAGCGTCGAAGCGCGTCGCGAGCGCGTCGAAAAACACCGCGGTCGGGATCGCGCTGACGAACGACCGGCTCTGGCCGTTGCCCGACAGGCTTTCGACCGCGGTGCCGCGCAGGCTTGCCGCGGCGGCGAGATAATAATTTCGCCACGCGCCTGACTCCGCCTGATAGCCCATCTGGTCATAGGCCGAGGCGAGCGCCGCGCGCGCGTCCTTGTTGTCCGGCTGCGCAAAGACGAGCTTGTTCAAAAGCTCGGCCGCCCAGCGATAGTCGCCCGCCGCGATCGCCGCTTTACCAGCCGCGAGCAATTTGTCGGCACCGCCCGCGAGCGCGACATATTTGGGCGCCGACTGTTCGGGCGGCAGCGGGTTGAAGTTCGCGGGATTGCCGTCCCACCAGCCGAAATAGCGCTGATAGGTCGCCTTCATGTCGTGGTTGACCGTGCCATAATAGCCGCGCGCGCCGAAGTCCGTCGCCTGCCCCGGCGCCTCGGGGGTGACATCGGCAAGCTCGTGGAGCGTCGCGCCGCGGTTGGCGAGGAACAAAGTCCGGTCGTGGACATAACGATAAATGTCGCGCTGGCTGGTGAGCAAGCTGCTGACCTCGCCCGCGCCCCACGTCGGCCAGTGATGCGACGCGAGCGCGACCTCGGCCTTGCCGCCCCAGCGGACGAGCGCGGCGTCGATCACCTTCGACCAGTGCAGCGCGTCGCGCACCTGCGCCCCGCGAAGGGTGAGCACATTGTGCAGCGTGTGGGTGACGACCTCGGTCGTGTGCAAAGCCTTGTACGCGGGGACATAGAAGACGAATTCCGACGGCGCCTCGGTCCCGCCCGCGTCGAGGAATTCGAACGCCAGCCCGTCGATCGTCAGCGTGCCGCCGGTCGCAGCGATACTCTCGGTCGGCTCCATATAACCGATCGTGCCCGACGACAGCTTCGGCCCCAGCCCGGTGTCGACCTGTCCCGTCGGCCCCGGAGCGAGGATCGACCCGAACATGTACAGCGCGCGGCGTCCCATCGCGGTGCCGGCAAGGACATTCTCCGACGTCGCTTCCTCCGAAAAGCCGTGCGGCGCGATGATGCGGATCTTCTCGCGCTTGACCTGTTCGGGGGTGACGATGCCGCCGACGCCGCCGAAATGGTCGCTATGGCTGTGGCTGAACATCACCGCCTTGATCGGCAACTTGCCCGCCTTCGCCTCGACGGTATCGGCGAACAGCTTCCAGCTCGCCGCCGCCGCCTCTTCGGACAGCAGCGGGTCGACGAGTATCCAGCCGCTCTTGCCGCGGATGATCGTCATCACCGAAATATCATAACCGCGAACCTGCCAGATCTTGCCCGGCACGACCTCGAACAGTCCGTGCACCGCGTTCAGCCGCGCCTGCCGCCACAGCGACGGGTTGACCGTATCGGGCGCCGCCTTGGCATCGAGGAAGGCGTAGGGCCGCCGGTCCCACACAATCTTGCCGTCCTTGCCCGTAATCACACCGCCCGGAATTTCGGCGAGCTTGCCGCGCATCACATTGGCCTCGTCGCGCGGGTCATCGAGCGGCAGGCGCGCCGCGATTTCGGCCTGCGCGGTGCGCGTCGCCTCGCTCGCGGCGTCCTGCGCGGCGGCGGCGAAGGGCAGGGTGCCGGCAAGCAGCAGGGCGGTCAGTCGGCGCATGTCATATCTCCCCCATGTTTCGCGGCAGCTTGCGCCGCGTGCCGGTGCTTGGCAAGCTTCGGGCCATGACCGACGCGCCGCACCTCCTGATCGCCTGGCACAGCCGCACCGGTGGCAGCGAGGCGCTTGCGCGGGCTGCGGCCGATGGGGCGGGGGACATGGCGCGGCTGATCGCCGCGGCCGATGTGACGCCTGATGATCTCCACGCCGCCGGCGGCTACCTTTTCGTCGGCCCCGAAAATCTCGCGGCGCTGTCGGGCGCGATGAAGGAGATGTTCGACCGCTGCTATTATCCGTGCCTCGGCCGGATCGAGGGCCGCCCCTATGCGACGATCATCTGCGCGGGCTCCGACGGCGAAAATGCCCAGCGCCAGCTCGACCGGATCGCGACCGGCTGGCGGCTGCGGCGCGTCGCCGATCATATCATCGTCAACACCGATGCGCAGACGCCCGAAGCGATCCTTGCGGCCAAGACGATAGCCCCGGATCGCCTCGCCGAAGCGCGCGATCTGGGCGCGGCCCTCGCCGAAGGATTGGCGGCGGGAATATTTTGAACAACTTTTTCTCGTTTATTGCCGGAGCTTGACGCCCGCGACAGTATTGATACGGCAAGAAAAACGCAGTTGATATACTCCTCAAGCTTTAGGACCATCAAATAATGCTGAATAGAATTTCTGCCGCAATCGGCCTGATTGCGGTCATGGGCGGCCTTGGCGATAGTGTCAGTGCCCGCACACCGTCCGTCGCGGAGGCTGAAAACAAGGCAGCCATTGAACAGCTGGTCCAAAGCGAGATGACTTCTCGCGGCATTCCAGGGCTCCAGTTGACGATCGTGCGGCAGGGCAAGATCCTGTTCACCGGCGCTTATGGCCAGGCCAATATCGAGGCGTCGACCCCCGTCACCGAACAAACCACCTTTCCGATCAACTCGATCAGCAAGGCCGTTGCCGGCGTCGCGGTGATGCAGCTCGTCGAAGCCGGCAAACTTGACCTCGATGCGCCAATAAAAACATATCTCGAAACACTTCCCGAGACGTGGAGCGGCATTACCGCTCGGCAGCTTCTGACCCACACGTCGGGTCTGCCCGAAATCGCGGATGACAATGTTCGGCTGCTCGACGGCGCCGAGCCAGATGCCGCCTGGGCAAAGGTGCAGGAACTTCCCCTGAAACTCTCGCCGGGAACGAAATTCGACTATACCCAGACCAACTATGTCGCGATGGGGAAAATTATCGAGAAGATCACGGGCGAGTCCTACGCTGATTTCGTGCGCGATCGGCAGTTCGATGTCGTGGGGATGAAGCGCACGCGCTTTGCCGACACTACCGGCGCCAAAGCCAAGCCCCAGGCAGCGACGCTCTATACGCATCTGACGCTGCGGATCGAGGGGATGAAGACCGTCGGCGTCGAACGAAGCAAGGTTCCGTTTGCGCGGCACGAACCATGGACAGAAATGGTATTCCCGGCCGGTGGTGTCCGAACGACGTCCACCGATTTGGCAAAGTGGGTCATCGCTCTGCAAAAGCAGAAGCTTGTCAGCAAGGAAGGCCTGCAGCAGCTTTGGAAGCCACAGCCGCAAGCGGACGGCACGTATCGCGGTTTTGGCTCGACCATCAATGGCTATGGATTGGGTTGGCCGTCGGCGCGACGTGCCGATCATCCGGCCATCACGCCGGTCGGCGGAGCCCGCGCCGCCATATTCATCTATCCCGGTGACGATCTCTCGATTGTCGTTCTGACCAACCTGATGGGCGCTTCGCCGGAGAAATTCGTCGATAAGATTGCTGCACGATATATTCCCGGCCTGACCGCCGGGAATTGATGGCAGTCCCCGCGCAAAGGCCGGGCGAAAAGCTGACGCAGGCTGCGTCGTAATATACCGTCATATCGTCGCCCCGGCCTTCGCAGGGGCGACGAATGGTAACGTCGGCAGCGGGCCTCCGCCTGCCGTTTCGCGGTCAGTGCGAGCGATGCTCGCCCTTCACCCAGCGCACCGTGCCCGACGAGGCGCGCATCACCACCGTCTCGGTGGTCATCACGCCGTCGCGGCGGCGCTTGACGCCGCGCAGCAGCGATCCGTCGGTGACACCCGTCGCGGCGAAGATCACGTCGCCCTTGGCAAGATCCTCAAGGTCGTAAACGCGGTCGAGATCCTCGATGCCCCATTTCTTCGCGCGCAGCCGCTCGTCGTCGTTGCGGAAGAGCAGGCGGCCCTTGAACTGGCCGCCGACGCAGCGCAGCGCCGCGGCGGCGAGCACGCCCTCGGGCGCGCCGCCCGAACCCATATAGATGTCGATATTGGTGTCGGGGTTCGTCGTCGCGATCACGCCGGCGACGTCGCCGTCGGGGATCAGTGCGACACCGCAGCCGATCGCGCGCAGCTCGGCGATGATCGCCTCGTGGCGCGGGCGGTCGAGCACGCAGACGATGATCTGTTCGGGCTTGCAGCCCTTTTCGCGCGCGACGGCTTCGACATTCTCGCGCACGCTATTGTCGAAATTGACGATGTTCGGCGAATAGCCGGCGCCGACCGCGAGCTTGTCCATATAGACGTCGGGGGCGTTGAGCAGGCAGCCTTCCTCGGCGATCGCGAGCACCGCGAGCGCGTTCGGGCCGGCCTTGGCGGTGATCGTCGTGCCTTCCAGCGGGTCGACCGCAATGTCGATCTTCGGGCCCTTGCCCGGCGCGTTGCCGACCTTTTCGCCGATATAGAGCATCGGCGCCTCGTCGCGCTCGCCTTCGCCGATGACGATCGTGCCGTCCATATAGAGCGTGTTGAACGCGGTGCGCATCGCTTCGACCGCGGCGGCGTCGGCGGCTTTCTCGTCGCCGCGGCCGATCAGCTTCGCGGCGGCGATGGCCGCGGCTTCGGTGACGCGCACCATTTCGAGCACGAGCACCCGGTCGAGGTTGCTGCTATTCGTCATGTTCGCCACTCTCCGTCTTTACTTGTTCCGCCGCGTCGGCATGGTGGGCGCCATATGGTCGCCCGCGCCACTTGTCGAGAACGCTTCGCCCGATTCGGTGCCGCTTTCGCCATGAGCTGTGTCGTCGTGATGACTGGGGCGATGACCGCGATGGCGCCCGCCGCCGCGCAGACGCAGGGACCGCCCGCGCCGCCGTCGCCGCGCGATGCCGAAAGCGCCGCTGCGAAGGCAAAGGAAATGGTCGACCCGATCAAGCGCTGTAAACCCGCCGAAGACGGTTCGATCACTGTGTGCGGCTCCGACACCGATCTGCACCGCCTGTCGCCCGAACTGCGTGCGATTGCGAACGAAGGCCGCGAGGCACCGCCCAAGCTGCCGCGTGCCGAGGCGACGATGATGATGTGGGACACGCTGCCGCACAACTGGATGTCGCTCGGCGGTCGCATGAAGCGCGGCCCCGAATATAATGCGCTCTATGAAAGCGTGAAGCGCGCGACCGACCCCGAAACCGGCACCCCGCCGACGCCCGAGGAAGAGCCCTAGAGCGCGAGGATCGGCATGTGCATCGGCGCGCCGACGACATGGTCCGACGCGGCGAGAGTGCTCAGCGCCGCATGGATCGTGCTGGCCGGGCCTTCGTGGGTGACGAGTACGATGACGACGCCGCTGCCGTCCTCGCTGCCGCGCTGGATCAGGCTTTCGATCGAGACGCCGGCATCGCGCATCGCCGTCGCGATCTCGGCGAGCACGCCGATGCGGTCCTCGACGATCAGGCGGACATAATGTTTGCCGATCCGCGCGCCGGCGTCGGCGACGGGCGCCTGGTCGAGCGAATCGACCGGCATCGCGAAGGCGGGGCCATATTCGTCGCGCGCGATGTCGATGATGTCGGCGACGATCGCCGATGCGGTCGGTCCCGCACCCGCGCCCGCGCCCTCGAAGAAGAGGCGGCCGACGAAATTGCCCTCGGCGACGACGGCGTTCAATGCGCCGGGGACATAGGCGAGCGGATGGTCGGCGGGGACCAGGCACGGCTGGACATGCTGGTAGAGGCCATTCGAATCGCGCTCGGCCATGCCGATCAGGCGGACGCGGTGGCCGAGCGCCTCGGCCTCGCGAATGTCGGCGGCGATCAGCCCGCGGATCCCGTCGGCGGTCACCGCGCCGATGTCGAGCTTGGTCCCGAAGCATAGCGCCGCGAGGATCGACAATTTATGCGCGGCGTCGATCCCGTCGACGTCGAAGGTCGGGTCGGCCTCGGCATAGCCCTCGGCCTGCGCAGCGCTCAGCGCATCGGCGAAGCTCGCGCCGTTCCGCTCCATCTGCGTCAGGATGTAATTGCAGGTGCCGTTGAGGATGCCATAGACGCGCGCGATCTCGTTTGCCGACGCGCCTTCGCGGATCGCCTTGATCACCGGGATGCCGCCCGCGACCGCGGCCTCATATTTCAGCGGCGTGTCCTTTTCCTCGGCGAGCCGCGCGAGGTCGAGCCCGTGATGCGCGATCATCGCCTTGTTCGCGGTGACCAGCGCCTTGCCCGCGCCGAGCGCATGGCGCGCCAGCGTCAGCGCCGGGCCGTCGGCGCCGCCGATCATCTCGACGATGACATCGACATCCTCGGCCGCGACGAGCGCATCCATATCGTCTTCCCAGCGATAGGGGGTGAGGTCGACGCCGCGATCCTTGTGCCGGTCGCGCGCCGACAGCGCGACGATCTCGATCGCGCGCCCGGCGCGCCGCGCGATCAGGTCGCGGTTCGCCTCGAGCAGCCGGACGACGCCGCCGCCGACGACGCCAATACCCGCGAGCGCGACACGCAGCGGCGGGCGGGGGGCGGTCGGGGCGGAATAAGGCGACATGCGAGGAGCTCCGTATAGACGCGGAGCCGCGCCCCGCCGTTGCGAGCGCCCTATCGGCTTTTGCCATGGAAACAAGCCCGGCGCGGCTAGGGCGCGCCGAAGCTGAGCTTTATCCTGTTATGGAAAGCGGCTCCGGCCCACTCCCCCACCCGGCCTCCCCAACGATAGTAACCTAGGGAGGCCGGGTGGGGGAGTGGGCCGGTGCCGCCCTCGCCGTCAGGCGAAGAAAATCAACCAACCGGCGGCTTGCGCGTGCGCGTGCATTCGCCGAGCGCGCCGAGGATGACGCCATAGTCCGACGCGGCCTTGCGCCGATCCTCGGGGGCGGTTCCCGCCAGCTTGCTCAGCGGCAGCTGGCGCGGCAATCCGCAGGCGAGCCGATACCAGGCGAGCGTATTGCGCGCGGGCACCGCCGCCGACGCGTCGACGATCTCGCCGAACGCCGCCGCCCAGCGCCGTGACCCGTCGGCGGCGGTCAGGATGGTCAGCGACACGGGCTCCCCCGTCCGGGTGTTGAGGAACAGCTGCGTCTCGCCTTCGCCGGGCAAGGTGCCCGGAACGTGGAAGCCGTTCGCGACGCCGGTGATCGCGGGCGGAGCGCCGGGCTTGACGAGTTCGGTCAGCACGGCGCGCAATTGCGCCTCGGTCGCCGGGTCCCACGGCAGCTGCGCATCGGGCGCGATCAGCTGGACGCTGCCGGTGTTGCTGCTTCCCGCCGTCGCCCCGGCGACGGGCCGGGCAAAGAGCAGGACGGGCTGCTTCTTCTTCAGCTTCGCGGGCTTTCCTTTCGCGTCCTGCGGCAAGTCGACGAGGTAGGAGATTCGCGCCGCGAGCGGCCCCGCGCCGCGAATCAGGCTGACAACCTCGGACTCGACATAGAATCGGGTGTGGCCCGCCGCGACTCCGGGTGCCTGGGCCGGTTTGAGCGGCGTGGCCTTATATATACGCGCGTGCAGCGCGATCGGCGCCGCGCTCGCGAGGTCGGCGATGTCGGCATAGCTGTACGGACTGGCCGCCGCCGCCGCCGGGGCCGCCTGCATCGCAGAAACGCCAGGGATTCCAAGAGTTAAGGCGAGAATGCCGGCGATAGCGGCCGGGTGGGGGAGGCGCATGATCGTTCCACTTTCCGTCGTTTATGACACCGGTATCGGCGTTGAAATCCCCATCATGGGACACGGGACATTAACCGCTGATAAAGGGTTTGCGAATGTGCCGCCACCGCGATAGGACGGGCCGCGAAGCGTCCGGCAAAAACATAATAAGCCGAACGTAGCGCCGTCGGGTCTGGCAAAACGCATCGGAAATCATCCGGGCATTTGGCAACCGAACCCGCCGGCAGGGAATTGGTGTCAGGATGATCTAGCAAGGAGCGTCGTCCCTGAATGGCTTATGGTGATAATGTCGACCCTAAAAACAGGGTAGTGGCGATTGTCTTGGTTGGTCTGCTTACAGCGGTTCTGGGCTACGGCCTGGTTAACGGCTTGAATATCAGTATCGTCAAGAAACTCGCCGAAAAATTGGATGTGGTGGACGTAGAAGAGCCGCCGCCGCCGGAGGAACCCCCGCCGCCGCCGCCGCCGGACAATAAATTGCCGCCGCCGCCGCCGGTTGTGACGCCGCCGTCGCCCATTCCGCCGCCGGTGACGACCAACACGGTCCAGTCGGTGCCGAAGGCGCCGCCGACGCCGCCCCCGCCCGTCTATACGCCGCCGGCACCGCCGGCGCCGCCGCCGACGCCTGATCTCAGCGCCGCTGGTACGCCAAAGGGCAACCCGGGCCGCTGGGCGACGAACGACGACTATCCGGCCCGTGCGATGCGCGAAGAGCGCGAAGGCACGACCGGGTTCCGCGTCACCTATGGCGTCGATGGCCGCATCACTTCGTGTGACGTGACCTCGTCGAGCGGCCATGCCGATCTCGATGCCGAAACCTGCAAGCTTATCCAGCGCCGTGGCCGGTTCAATCCGGGCAAGGATCGCGCGGGTAACCCCGTGGGCGGCAGCTACAGCAATCGTATCCGTTGGCAGATTCCGCGCTGATCGCGCGACCGAATCTGTGTTTCGAACTTATCGAATATTTTGAGAGGGATTTTCCAGTATGTTTAATCTGATCGCAAATGCCGCCGCTGCGGCAGCACCGGCCCACGACGCGGGGCTCAGCCTGATGCCCGCCGCGATGTGCGTGAAGGAAGAAGGCGCGAGCCCTTACGGTCTCGTCCCCGCGCTGTGCGAAGGCGGCATCGTCTCGCAGGTCACCTTCCTCGTCCTGCTGATCATGTTCGTCGGCACGCTCTACATCCTGTTCACCAAGCTGTTCGAACAGAATAAGGTGATCAACCAGGGCAAGGCGGTCGATGCCAATTTCTGGCGCGCTCCGACGCTCGCCGACGGCGCTTCGAAGCTCGAAAAGAACAGCGCCTATCGCCAGGTCGTCGAAGACGGTCTGCGCGCCAACGAAGAGCATAACAAGCTCGCCAACCCCGTCGAAGCCCACGACTGGATGCACGGCACGCTCGAGCGTTCGCAGAACCACATCAACTCGAAGCTGAACTCGGGCCTCGCCTTCCTCGCGACCGTCGGTTCGACCGCTCCGTTCGTCGGTCTGTTCGGTACGGTTATCGGTATTCTTCGCGCGCTCGTGAAGATCGGTGCGTCGGGTCAGGCTTCGATCGACACCGTCGCCGGTCCGGTCGGTGAAGCTCTGATCATGACCGCCATCGGTCTGATCGTGGCGGTTCCCGCGGTGCTCGCGTTCAACTGGCTCCAGAGCCGCAACAAGGCGATCGCCCGCCGTCTGTCGACCTTCTCGAACGACGTGCTCGGCTCGATCATGTCGAACGGCCAGGTGAAGCCGGCGTCGCTGACCCCGGCGAAGGCCGCTGCTCCGGCCGCGGCACCGAAGAAGGCCTGATTGGTCTCCTGGATCCCCGCCTTGTCGCCGCGTGGCGAAAGGCGGGGTCCGCTGGACAGGGAAGGCGGGCTCAAGGCACGCCGTCCCGATGTCCGTGACAGAAATTTTGTGACAGGATGCTAATCCTATGGCGATGAGTGTAGGCGACAAGGGCGGCGAAGAAGCCCCAATGTCCGAAATCAACACGACTCCGCTCGTGGACATCATGCTTGTGTTGCTCATCATCTTCCTCATCACGGTTCCCGTGGTGTTGGAGACGGTGAACCTGAAACTGCCCGACGTGGCGTTTGAGGTGACGACGACGAAGCCTGAGAATGTGCTGCTTTCGATCCGTTCGGCTGATACCGACGGCGATGGCGAGCCCAACCCCGAGAGCACGGCGTGTGAAGTATATTGGGGCCAGACCCCGGTGGATTCCAAGCAGTTGCTGGAACGTGGACAAAAGAAGCTCGAGCAGCTGCTCGAAGATATCGGCGGTCCGCAGAATATCACCGAGGAAAACTTCCCCGAAGTGCACATCCGCGGCGACGTCAACACGCCGTACCAGTGCATCGGTGGCGTGATCTACACGATGCAATATGCCGGCTTCCAGAAGATCGGGTTCATTTCGGAACCGGCTCCTGGTTCGGGTACGGTGGGCCGCCTGTAAGGGCGCGCTCCGTTTAGGAACGAAGGAATAATCGCATGTCCATGGCAGTTGGAGATCGGGACGAAAATGAACCGATGATGGACATGAACACGACGCCGTTGATCGACGTCATGCTCGTGCTCCTCATCATGTTCATCATCACCATCCCGGTCCAGACCCACGCGGTGAAGATCGACCTGCCGGTCCCGACCGACAGCCAGAGCAATGTCGACCCCGAAAAGAACAAGGTGATGATCGATCCCGCGGGAACGATCACCTGGAACGGTTCGCCGGTCGACCTCGCTCAGCTGGCGAACTATCTGGAACAGACCAAGGCACTGCCGGTCGAACCCGAGCTGCAGGTTCAGCCCGACCCCTATGCACGCTATATCGTCGTCGACAATGTCATGGCGGTGATCAAGCGCAGCGGCGTCGGCAAGCTGGGCTTCGTCGGCAACGAGCAATACGCCCGCGTCTTCTGATCGTCGATCAGGGCCGTCAGGCAAAAATATGGGGCCGCGAAGCAATTCGCGGCCCTTTTTTTGCGCCCGGCCGATCGGGGTCGAATGGCCGAAGACGACCAATTTTGGTCATAAATCTTGCTACTTGAGTGCCATTTTCTGACATGCTTATGGTATCGCCATGTTTCCTGAAGGCGCATAATAAGAGCGGAATAACCCATGCAGAGCACAGGAGAGGCACACGCTATCAGCCCTCGTCAATCAAGGTTTCCTGCGTTCATAGCAGGTGCCTTGGCGCCTCTGGTGATAGGCGCAGCAGCTATTCTCACATTTCTCATGCTGGCGGCTTCAAATAATGTCGAGTTTGACAAATTTGGCTCGCTGGGATCGCTTGTTCTCTTCCTGCCCGGTACCTTCATAGTGGGCGCAGCGTTTGCTTTTCCCATTTCGTGTGCTCATGTGTTCCTGATGTCATGGCTTTCACGGCAAGCCCCGTGCGTCGATAATGTTTTTTGCTGGTCAATTTTTGGTCCGATATTCACTTTTCCTCTCATACTTCTATTCTGGGATTTTGGCGGCCCAGGCAATGTTCCTGTTTTCCCGTTATTGTTTTTGGCACTAGGCTTGATTGGCGGCGCTGCGGCGGGGATCAAGCGACCCCGTCCTAATTCTCTACACACGGGTTAATAGCTGCCTGCCCGCTTCCTACCCCAAAGCCGACTTATCCCCTTGGAACTCGCGGCAATTGCGGGCATCACCGGCGCAGCGGGATCGAAACGCGCCGTGACGACGTTCTGATTCCGATCCGGATCAAAGGGAGCAGCAAGATGACGATGGGTTCGCACCGTAAACAGATCATGGTCCAGGGGGCCGTTGTCTTCGGGGCGCTCGCGCTCGCCGGCTGCGCCGGGATGGGCAAGAAAGCGACGACGACGCTGCCCCCCGCCGACGCCTATGCCCAGCTTTACGACAATAAGGGCGCCGACCGCGGCCGTGCGGACATCTATCGCGACACGACCGGCCTGCGCGTCGAACTCGTTGCGCGCGGCTTCGCGCCGGGCACTTACGGCATGCACGTCCATGCCGTCGGGCAGTGCAATGCGCCCGATTTCGCGAGCGCGGGTCCGCACTGGAACCCGACGGGCGCCCAGCACGGCCGCGACAATCCGATGGGCGCGCACCATGGCGACCTGCCCAACCTCGTGATCGAGCCCGACCAGATCGGCCGCGCGACGCTGCGCCTCGTCGGCTCGCGTTTCGAGGGCGATGGCGCGCTGCTCGACGCCGACGGCGCGGCATTCGTGATCCACGCCGGTCCCGACGATTACAAGACCGACCCCAGCGGCAACAGCGGCGGGCGCGTCGCGTGCGGCGTGATCGTCAAAGAAGCAGCGAAGTAAGCTCCGCTTTCGCTCCGTTGCTCCCACGGGAGCCGACGGAGGCGGATCTCGAACCTCGATCGACTATCAGGCGGGCGTCTCGACCGAAGGGTCAGGCGCCCGCCGCGCGTTCGGCGATCGTCGCTTCGGCCGCTGGCACCGCGCGATAGGCATAGAGCAGCAGGCCAAGCGCGATCGGCGCGACGCCGATCAGCGACAAGATGCCCGTGCGCAGATCGCCGACCGGTTTGCCGTCGACGATCGTCCCCGCCAGATCCGAAATCTGCCCGACCATATAGGGGCCGAACGACAGGCCGACGAGCGTCGTGCCGAGGAAAAAGGCCGCGGTCGCGGTGCCGCGCATCCGCGGCAGCACCAGATCCTGCGTCGTCGCCGCAGCCGCACCCAGAGCCGCCGCACCAAGCATGCCGGCGAGGAAGTTCATGACATAGAAGAGCGTCGAATTCTCGGTCGTGTAGCCGATCCAGATCGGGATGATCGGGGCGACGACGCCGAAGATGATCATCAGGACGCGGCCCGCCGGATTTTTCGACCGCAGATGATCGGCGAGGCGGCCGCCGAGAATCACGCCGACGAAACCGGCGACCGCGCCGTTCGCGCCGAGGATGAAGGCGAGTTCCTGCTTGGGCAGGCCCAGCACGATTTCGGCATAGGGCGCCGACCAGAAGGCGAGCGCATAGGCGGCGAGGCTGACGAGACCGTAACCGAGCGTCGTGCAGATGAACGCCGGGGTGCCCCAGATCAGCTTGAAGGTCGCGGGGTCATGTGCGCGCAGCGCGCTCGCCCACGAAAAGACCGCATAATAGCCGAGCGCCACCGCCGTCCATTGCGGGAAATTGCCCGTCAGGCGGATCATCCACCAGGCAAAGGCCGCGATCGCGGCGGCAAAGCCGATGTTGATCGCCAGCGCCGCAGGGCCGCGTTTTGCGGCGCCCCACAGCGTCAGCGGCGGCACGATCATCGACAGATCCTTGCCGAACTCGCGAAAGGGGCTCGGGCAGCCCGGGCTCGCGACGCCGTCCATCGCGCCGCGCACCGGTTCGCGCAGGCTGGCGACCCAGAGCGCGAGGAGCAGGCCGGGGATGCCGACCGCGAGGAACGCCGCTTGCCAGCCGACCAGCCCCATCGGCCCGCCCGCAGGGAAATTCCGGTTCCATGCCTCGACGATCAGCGCGCCGATGAACAGTGACACGCCGCCGCCGAGGTAGAGACCCGACGAATAGATCGCGAGCGCGGTCGCTTTCTGCCGCTTCGGGAAATAGTCCGAGATCAGCGAATAGGCGGTCGGGCTCGCCGTCGCCTCGCCGACGCCTACGCCCATGCGCGCAAACGTCAGGCTGAGCTGGTTGTAGGCAAAGCCCGATGCCGCGGTCATCGCCGACCACAGGGTCAGCCCGATCGACAGCAACTTCACACGGTTCCAATTGTCGGCAAGGCGCCCGAGCGGAATTCCGAACAGCGCATAGAAAACCGCGAAAGCCGCGCCGCCGAGGAAGCCCATGTCGCCATCGGTCAGGCCGAGGTCGGCCTTGATATCGACCGCGAGGATGCTGATGATCTGCCGGTCGATGAAATTGAGGATATAGACGACGACGAGCACCGACAGGACGTACCAGCTATATCCGGTGGCTTTCGGTTCGGCCGGAACCGGCGCGTCGGACGTGACATTCTCGCTGGCGGTCTCGGCCATCTGGCAACCCTCTCCCTGACCCATTATCTGTTGTGGCTCATGGCTAGCAGAGCCGGACGAAGGCGCAAGTTGAAAGTCGGTTCAACTTTATGGAGAACATGGTCGATATGCGCAACGATAGACAAATTGCGGGGCCCGCGATCCTCTTCCTCTGCCTCGGCAATATCTGCCGCTCGCCATTGGCCGAGGGCGCCGCGCGCGCGGCCTTTGCCCGCGCGGGCATCGACGCCACGCTCGATTCGGCGGGCACCGGCGACTGGCACATCGGCCGCGCCCCCGATGCGCGTGCGCAGGCCGAAGCGCGCCGCCGCGGCGTCGACATTTCGGCGCTGCGCGGCCGCCAGCTCCGCCGCGCCGATTTCTATGATTTCGACCTGATCCTCGCCGCCGATGCGAGCAATTTGCGCGACGCCCGCGCGATCCGGCCGCCCGACGCGACCGCAGACCTCCGGCTGATGCTCGACCTTCTGCCCGGTCGCGGCGGCGAGGGCGTCACCGATCCCTATTATGGCGAAGACGACGGTTTTGCCGCGACGTGGGAGGATGTCGATGCGGTCGCGGCGGCGCTCGTTGCCGAATTTTCGCCGCCCAAAGGATAACGCGCGACGGGGTGATAGCGCGAGCCGCCATGGCCGAGCTCGCTTTCATACAGCGTGACATGGCTGAATTCGAACGCCGGGCTCGCAAGGTCGCCGTTCAGCGCAAGGAAGGGCGCGACCGGGCCCGAGCCACGGTTCAGCCGCGCGAGCGTGACATGCGGAACAAAGGCGCGCGTTTCGGGCGCGACGCCGACGCGCGCGAGGCGCTGGTCGACCTTGCGGTGCAGCGCCGCGAGCGGCTCGTGCGGCTCGACCCCGGCCCAGATCATGTTGGGCCGGCCTTGCCGTTCGAACAGGCCGACGCCCGCAATCCGCGCCGCAACGCGCGGCGCATGGAGCGCGCCAAGCGCCGCAGCGATATCCTCGGCCGCATGGCGATCGACCTCGCCGATGAAACGCAGGGTCAGGTGGAGCTGCTCGTCATTTTGCCAGCGCGCGCCCGCGATGCCGTGCATCGCGGCGAGCAATATGTCGCGGACCGGGCGTGGCGGGCGCAGCGCGACGAACAGGCGGTGCGTGGACATGGCGGGCAACATAATGGGCGGAGTTTCGGATCGCGACCCCCTAACCGACGGCGAGGCAATAATATTGCTCTTGTCCGGTTTCGCTTGAAACGGGAGGGGAAACGCCCGATATTGCTGCCTACGGCCGGTATGGGCTGGCCGATGATGGAGTAATGACAATGGCGAATTGGAACGACCCCAATATGGCGGCTTCCGGTTTTGGTGCCGGCGCGAACGCAATGGACCAGGCCGTCGATGCCGGCCTGCGGTCGTACATGCTGTCGGTTTACAATTATATGGGCTCGGGCGTGCTGCTGACCGGCATCGTCGCGATGCTGGCGTTCAACAGCGGCTTTACCCAGTCGCTGATCGGCAGCCCGCTGATGTGGGTGGTGATGCTCGCGCCGCTGGCCTTCGTGCTGGTGCTGAGCTTCGGGATCAACAAGCTGTCGACTACGGCGGCGCAGACATTGTTCTGGGTCTATGCCGCGGTGATGGGCCTGTCGATGTCGACGATCTTCCTCGCCTTTACGGCATCGTCGATCGCGACCACCTTCTTCGCGACCGCGGCGGCTTTCCTTGGCCTTAGCCTCTACGGCTATACGACCAAGAAGGATTTGTCGGGTTTCGGCACCTTCCTGATCATGGGTGTTGTCGGTATCCTCGTCGCGATGCTGATCAACATGTTCGTGCAGTCGAGCGCGCTCAGCCTCGCGATCAGCGTGATCGGTGTGCTGCTGTTCGCGGGCCTCACCGCCTATGACACGCAGAAGATCAAGAGCATGTATTTCTATGTTCGCGGGACCGACTTTGTCGGCAAGTCGGTGATCATGGGCGCGCTGACGCTCTACCTCGACTTCGTCAACATGTTCACCTTCCTGCTCAACCTGCTGGGCAACCGCGAATAAGCCGACGGACGACGAACGAAACAAGCGGGCCCGGCGGAGCGATTCGCCGGGCTCTTTCTTTTTTTGGGGGATGGGATGAAATGGTTCGCGGTGCTGGCGTCGGCCGGCTTGATGCTGACGGCGCCGGCGGCGGGGGAGAGCACTGGCGTCTGTACCGTCGCGCGGCCCGCTGGTGACCTGAAGGGCCATGCCGCATCCTTCTTCCCGAAAGCGGGTAATGCCGATCTGGACGCCCTTGCCGCCTGCCTCGGCGATCCCGATCCGGCAATGCGCGACGATTTCGCTTTCACCATGTGGTCCGAAGGGCTGCGCGGCAAATATCTGACGCCCGCGCAGATGCGCTACGCGCTCGGTGTGTTGACGAGGATGGTCTCGGCGCCCGACGATGCCGCGGGCTTTCGCCGACCCTTTGCAGCGCTGACGCTGTCCGAGATCGCGCGCGCCGACCGTGTCGAGGCCTTTCTGACCGAGGCCGAACTTCACGCACTCGCCGAAACCGGGACGACATATCTTCGCGGCGTCACCGACTATCGCGGCTTCATCGCCGGCGAAGGCTGGCGGCATGGCGTCGCGCACGGCGCCGATGTTATGCTCCAGCTGGCGCTCAACCCGCGCTTGTCGCGCGCGGATGCTGACTTGTTGCTCGCGGCTATCGCGGCGCAGGTCGCGCCTCCTGGATCGCACGCCTATGTCCATGGCGAGGCGCGGCGGCTCGCGCGCCCGATACTTTTCCTCGCCAAACGCGCCGACATCGACGATGCCGCTTGGGCGGCATGGTTCCGGTCGCTCCATCCCGATGACGCTCCGCGCTGGAAGGCGCCTTATGCCAGCGAAACGGGATTGGCGGCGGTGCATAACAGCAGTGCGTTCGGCGATGCCGTCTATGTCGCGGCCAGCGAATCGCAGGATCCGCAGGTCCGGCGGCTCGCGCCGTTTGCCGCCGGATTGCTGAAGGCGCTGCCCTAGGCGGGGGCGGTGCCCGCCGCCTGTATCTCGGCGATCAGGCCGTTGTCGATCTCCTTGGCACGCTTGTACGCGGCGCGTGTCCGCAGGGGGGCGACATAGGCCTCGAACGCGGGGCGCGACGCGATCGTGCCGAACTGCAGTCCCCAGTCGATCTGGCTGCCGACATAGACGTCAGCGGCGCTGAAGCGGTTGCCCGCGACGAACGCCTTGCCCGCGACGGCGCTTTCGAGCGCGTCGAGCGCGGCGGGAAGCGAACCGAAACCCGCCATGCGTTGCTGGTCGGCATCGGGCTCGAGCCCGAAATGCTTGGCGGTGATCGCCTGTTCGACGGGCCCCGAAGTGAAGAACAGCCAGCGGTAATAATCGGCGCGGTCGGCCGCATCGGGCGCGAGGCCGGCTTCGGGGAAGGCGTCGGCGAGATAGGCGCAGATCGCCGCGCATTCGGTGATGACCTTCCCATCGTGGACGACTGCCGGGACCTTGCCCATGGGATTGATCGCCAGATAGGCGTCGTCCTTCATAGTCGTTCCATAGTCGAGGATACGCGGTTCATAAGGCGCGCCGACCTCTTCGAGCATCCAGCGGACGATCTGCCCGCGCGACATCGGATTGGTATAGAAAATCAGGTCTTCGGCCATCGCGTTTCTCCCATGCGGTTCGATTCGGATGTGAACATATCAGGAACACCGTCCGGCTGCCAGCGGGCTTGTTTTGTCACCATTCGCAGCTAAGGCAAGGGCATGAGCGACGAACGCATCTGGACCGCCGCCGTGCTGGTGATCGGCGACGAGATTCTCTCGGGCCGCACGCAGGACAAGAATGTGTCGCAAATCGCGACCTGGCTCGACGTGCAGGGCATTCGCCTGCGCGAAGTGCGCATCGTCCCCGATGTCGAGGAGGAGATCGTCGATGCGCTGAACGCGATCCGCGCGCGTTACGACTATGTTTTCACCACCGGCGGCATCGGCCCGACGCACGACGATATCACCGTCGATGCGGTGGCGAAGGCGCTTGGTGTCGGGGTCATCATCCACCCCGCCGCGCGCGCGATCCTCGAAAATTATTACACCGCGCGCGGCAGCGAGCTGACCGAGGCGCGGCTGCGCATGGCGCGCGTGCCCGACGGCGCTGACCTGATCCCCAACCGCATGTCGGGCGCGCCGGGCATCCGCATCGGCAATCTGTTCGTGATGGCGGGGGTTCCGCACATCACCGCGGGCATGCTCGACGCGCTGACCGGCGAGCTCGAGGGCGGCGCGCCGCTCGTCGCGCAGACGATCGGCGCGTGGGCGCCCGAAAGCGAGATCGCCGACCTGCTGCGGCAGGGCGAAAAGGACCATCCGGGGGTCGCGATCGGCAGCTACCCCTTTTTTCGCGACGGCAAGATCGGCGCCAATTTCGTCATCCGTTCGATCGACGGCGAACAGGTCGCGGCGTGCGTCGGGGCGCTCACCGCGGGCTTCGAAGCGCTCGGCTATGCGGTGACCGACGGCGGCATCTGATCGGCGGCATCATCGTCGCTTGTCCGCGTCGCGCGCGGCAGGCGGCGGAGCATCAGGATCGCGAGCAGGCCAAAGATCGCCGCGACGACGAACGCTGCGCCGGGGAAATGCACCGGCGCGCCGTCGGCAGTGAAATAGGCCATCGTCCCGGTGAGGAGCAGCGGCGCAAATAGCTGCCCAAGCCCCATCGCCATCGCCGAAATTCCCTGCACTTCGCCCTGCGTTTCGGCAGTTGCGCGGCGCGACATCATCGCCATCAGCGACGGCTGCACCGGCGCCTGCAACGCGACAGGGATCAGCAGCAGGAAGGCGCCGATCGTTGAGGTGGTGAAGGCATAACCAACATAGACCGCGACCGCGACGAGGATGCCGAGCGTCGCCGCGTCGCGCTCGCCGAAGCGCGCGACCGCGGGGCCGACGACGAAGACCTGGCCGAGCGCGATCATCACACCGACCGCGGCGAGGCTCGCGCCGATCATCCCCGGCGTCCAGCCGAGCTGCGCGATGCAATAGAAGCTCCACGTCATCGGATAGACGAGGCTCGCGATCTGCCACAGCACGAGCACCCCCGCGACGCCGTCCATGCCGGGCAGGCCGCGCATCGTCTTCCACGCGCCGAGCGGATTGGCGCGGCGCCAGTCGAACGCGCGGCGGCGTTCGGGCGGCAGCGTCTCGGGAAAGATGAAATAGCCATAGAGCATGTTCGCCGCGGCAAGGATCGCCGCCGCCACGAACGGCGCGCGCGGGCTGATCTCGCCGAGGAAGCCGCCGAGCGCCGGCCCCGCAACGAAGCCGATGCCGAACGCCGCGCCGACGAAGCCGAAATTGCGTGCGCGCTCTTGCGGCGCGGTGATGTCGGCGATCGCCGCCTGCGCCGCGGCGTAGCTGCCGCCGAAAATGCCCGACAGCGCGCGCGCGACGAACAGCCACGGCAATGTCTCGACGATCGTCAGCAGCGCATAATCGACCGCGAGCCCGCCGAGCGCGAGCAGCAGCACGCGCCGCCGCCCGAAATGATCGGACAGATTGCCGAGCACCGGCGAGGCGAGGAAGGTCGCGACCGCCATGACGAGGCCGATCCACGCGCCGACCTCGATCGCGTGCGGCAGATCGATCTCGCCGACCTCCATCACAAGCTGCGGCAGCACCGGCATGATGATGCCGAAACCGACCGCATCCATGAAGATCGTCGCGACGATGAACGGGATGGTCCGCGCCGGCGTCACTTGCTCTTTCTTTCTGCTGTCCCTAGCGCCACCGAACCCTCCTTCATGCGTTGCCGATAGATGAAACTCGAAATTTCCGCCTCCCTAAATTACCGCCTGTCCGAACCCGTCGACCTGATGCTGCAGATCGAGGCCGCGAACGGGCACGGCCAGCGCGTCCTTGACGCGTCGCTCGACGTCGGCACCCCCGAATTTATCGCGCGCGTCCCCGCGGCCGACGGCATCTGCGAGCCGATCTGGCTGCGCGCCGAGGGGAGTCTCCGTGCCGAATATCGCGCGCGGGTGGAGATCGACCGTCCCGACACCGACTTCCGCTCGCTCGCCGCGGTGCCGCTCCACCGGCTTCCGGCCGGGGCGATCCCCTATCTCAACGAGTCGCGCTATTGCCCGTCGAACAAGTTCCACGCCTTCGTCGAGCGTCGTTTCGGCGACCATGAGGGCGGCGCGAAGATCGGCCGCATGCGCGACTGGATCGAAAGCCGCTTTACCTATGTCTCGGGATCGAGCGATGCCGAGACGGGCGCGCTCGACAGCTTCGTCGAACGCCGCGGTGTGTGCCGCGACTATGCGCATGTGATGATCGCGCTCGCGCGCGCCGCGCATATCCCCGCGCGCATGGCGAGCGCCTATGCGCTCCGTGTCGCCCCGCAGGATTTCCACGCCGTCGCCGAAGTCTATCTCGACGGCGACTGGCATCTCGTCGACGCGACGGGCATGGCCCGCGCGTCCGAAATGGCGCGCATCTGCGTCGGGCGCGATGCCGCCGACATATCTTTCCTGACGGCGTATCGCGATATCGCGTTCGTCAGCCAGTCAGTGAAGGTGGAGCGCGTCGAGGGTTGAAGGGCCCGTCGTGGCGAAGCCACACCGTCGATCCTCGCGGTGCAAAGTCGGCCGAGCTTTGCTGATCGCGATCTAGCGTGGCCTAATTTCTGCGAAAGCCTGGAGCGGGTGAAGGGAATCGAACCCTCGTCGTAAGCTTGGGAAGCTTCTGCTCTACCATTGAGCTACACCCGCGTGGCCTGCGCGATTGGCACAGGCGCGCGCGGCGGTCAATCTCTTGGCGTTAGCGCGCCGATTCGCAGATCGTCTCCATCGCGACGAAGGTCGACGTGCTCGCGACATGCGGCAGGCTCGAAATTTTCTCGCCCAGCACAATCCGGTAACGCCGGATGTCGGGGGTGCGGACCTTGAGCAGATAATCGAAGCTGCTCGCGATCATGTGGCATTCCTCGACCTCGGGAATCTGCCGGACCGCATTATTGAACTGCTTGAGCGCTTCCTCGCGCGTGTCCGACAGCTTGACCTCGGTGAAGGCGACATGGTCGAGCCCGACCTTCGCCGGATCGACGATCGCGCGAAAGCCGACGATCAGCCCGCTGTCGACGAGGCGCTTCACGCGTTGCTGGCATGGCGTTTTCGAGAGGCCGACCTGTAACGCAAGCTCGGTAAAGGTGATCCGCCCATCGCGGCCCAGAATCGCGAGAATCTTGCGATCAAAATCATCCAGTTCGACTGTCGATGAGGTATTTTTCATGCATATCGACTAGGATTGATCCAAAACTTGGTCAATTCATATATCGAACCCGCCAAAACAAGTCGGATCGACTTACGGCAATATGGTATCAGGCGACATGACCCAAAGCCCCGACCGCGCGCCCATTCGTGCCCTCGCCCGCCGCAGCGAATCCGACATCGTCGCCGAGCTGCGTAGCGCCCTTGCCACCTCATCGGCCAGCGTCGAAGCCGTGACGCGGCGCGGGCTCGAATTGATCCGCAAGGCGAAGGCCGAGGGCGAGCGCGAGACGCTCGTCGCGCAGCTGATGAACCGCTATCGCCTGTCGACCGAGGAAGGCGTCGTGCTGATGTGCCTCGCCGAGGCGCTGCTCCGCGTGCCCGACAACGCGACCGCCAATGCGCTGATCCGCGACAAGATCGCCGGGCGCCACTGGAAGGATGGCGAGGATGAGGACAGCCCGCTGATCGTCGCGCTGTCGTCACGCGGGCTTTCGCTCGGCTCGGCGACGCTGATGCTCGACGCGATGGGCAGCCGGGCGAACCCGCTGACGCTCTTGAAATCGATGGTCCGCCGCTCGGGCGAGCCGGTGATTCGGCAGGCGGCGCTCGCGGCGATGAAGATGCTGGGTCAGCAGTTCGTGATGGGCGAGACGATCGACGCCGCGGTCAAGCGCGCCGACAAGGAAAAATCCGAACTCGCGAGCTTCGACATGCTCGGCGAAGCCGCGCGCACCGCCGAGGATGCGCAGCGCTATTTTGAGAGCTATGCCAATGCGATCGCGCGTATCGGCAAGGGTGCGAAGCCGGGCGACCCGCATGCCAACCACGGCATTTCGATCAAGCTCTCGGCGCTCCACCCGCGTTACGAATATCTCCAGCACGCGCGCGTGATCGGCGAGCTGGTGCCGAAGGTGATCGAACTCGCCAATGCGGCGCGCGCGCTGAACATCCCGCTGATGATCGACGCCGAGGAAAGCGACCGGCTGGAACCGCATATGGACGTGTTCGCGGCGCTGATCGACGCGGGGATCGCCGACGGCTGGACCGGGCTCGGCATCGTGATCCAGGCGTATCAGAAGCGCGCGCCGGCGGTGATCGACTGGCTCGCGAACCGTGCGCGGACGCGCGGGGTCAAGTTGTCGATGCGACTCGTCAAGGGCGCCTATTGGGATACCGAGATCAAGCGCGCGCAGACACTGGGGCTCGGCGATTTCCCGGTGTTCACGGCAAAGCTGCACACCGACCTCAACTATATGCGCTGTGCGCAGTTGCTCCGCGATTGCCAGGATTGCATCTATCCGGCGTTCGCGAGCCACAATGCGATGACGCTCGCCTTTGTGTCCGAATTGTTCGCGGGTGCCGACTACGAGCTGCAGCGGCTGCACGGCATGGGCGAGGGCGCCCACGACGCATTGGTCGCGCTGTTCCCGCCGCCGCGCCCGGTGCGCGTCTATGCGCCGGTGGGGACGCACCGCGACCTGCTCGCCTATCTCGTCCGTCGCCTGCTCGAAAATGGCGCCAACTCCAGCTTTGTGCATCAATTCTCGGACCCCGGTGTTACCGCCGAACAGCTTGCGGTCGATCCGCGCAGCGTCGCGAGCGCGGCGTCGTCGAACATTGCGTCCGGTCTCGGCCTGTTCGACCCCGTCCGCCGCAATTCACGCGGCTATGATCTGGGCGAGCCGGGCGTGCCCGAAGCGCTGGTGTCGGCGATCGGCGCGGCGCGGCGGGGCGACCTTGTCGCGGCGCCGATCGTTGGCGGTGCCCCGCGAAAGGGCAAAGCCGAAGCGGTGCGCAACCCCGCAACGGGCGCGGTTGTCGGGCAGGTGATCGAGGCCGACGCCGCGACGGTCGCCGATGCCGTCGCCGCAGCGCAGAAGGCGCACGGCGACTGGAGCCTCGCGGGCGGCGCTTTCCGCGCCGAGCGGCTCGAGCGCGCCGCCGACCTGCTCGAGGAGCATGACGCGCGCTTCCTCGGCCTTGCGATCGACGAGGCGGGCAAGACGCTCGTCGATGCGATCGCCGAGGTTCGCGAAGCGGTCGATTTCCTCCGCTATTATGCCGCGCAGGCGCGCGCCGATTTCACCTACCCCGTCGCCCTCCCTGGTCCGACCGGCGAGCGCAACGAGCTGATGCTCGAAGGCAAGGGCGTGTTCGTGTGCATCAGCCCGTGGAACTTCCCGCTCGCGATCTTCCTCGGGCAGGTGTCGGCGGCGCTCGCCGCGGGCAACAGCGTGCTCGCCAAGCCCGCCGAACAGACCCCGCTGATTGCGCACGCCGCGGTCGAGCTGCTGCTCGAAGCCGGCATCCCCGGCGATGTGCTTGCGTTTCTGCCCGGCCGCGGCGAGACCGTCGGCGCGGCGCTCACGAGCAACAATGACATTATCGGCGTCGCCTTCACCGGATCGACCGAGGTCGCGCGGATGATCAACCGCAGCCTCGCCGGGCGCGACGGCCCGATCGCGACGCTGATCGCCGAAACAGGCGGCGCGAACGCGATGATCGTCGATTCGACCGCACTCCCCGAACAGGTCGCGCGCGATGCCGTCGCCAGTGCCTTCCAGTCGGCGGGGCAGCGCTGTTCCGCGCTGCGGCTCCTCTGCGTGCAGGAAGATGTCGCCGACACGATGATCGAGATGGTCGCGGGCGCGATGGCCGAACTCAATATCGGCGATCCGTCGATCCTCGCGACCGATGTGGGTCCGATCATCGATGACGAGGCGCGGGCGAACATCGCCGCCTATGTCGCCGAAGCGCGCGCCGCGGGCCGCGTGATCGCCGAAGCGGGCCGCACGAACCTGCCCGCCGACGGCCATTTTGTGCCGCCCGTGGCGATCCGCCTCGACCATGTCACCGACCTGAAGCGCGAGATTTTCGGCCCTGTGCTGCATGTCGCGACGTGGAAGGGCGGCGAACTCGACCAGCTCATCGATGCGATCAACGCCTCGGGTTACGGCCTGACGCTCGGCGTTCACACGCGCATCGACGGCGTGGCCGCTCACATTGCTGCGCGGGCACAGGTCGGCAATGTTTATGTGAACCGCAACCAGATCGGCGCCATCGTCGGTTCGCAGCCCTTTGGCGGGCGCGGGCTTTCGGGGACGGGTCCGAAGGCCGGCGGGCCACATTATCTGCACCGCTTTGCCGAGGAAAAATCGATCTCGACCGACATCACCGCGGCGGGCGGCAACGCGGCGCTGATGGCGGGTTAATCCTGCGCCGGCTGACGGGCGGTGGCTTCAGCGAGCTGCGCATCGGCCGACCGGCTCTGACCACGAGGCCCGATACAGAGTGGACAACTGTCCCGGGCAAATACGTCCGAAATCGTCTCGCGGCAAAAAGCCGCGGCGACCCTATGTTATGGTTGCCCCCCGCAGCGATGACGGCGTACCGCTTCGCCGCGCGCGCGCCAATGGGTAATTTTACGCACCCGGCACGCCGAGCAGCTGCGCCTGCGCCTTCAATCGTCCCGCCGCCGCCGGGTTGACTGCAATGCCATCCTTTAGCGCCTGCGCGGCCTTTGCGGTTTCGCCGAGCGTCATGCGGCTACGCATCAGCATGATCCAGCGGTCGACGTCGGCGGGATTGGCCTTGAGCTTCGCCTCGAGCCCGCTCACCATGCCCTGTATCATCTGGTCCTGCTGTCCCTTGGGGAGCTGCGACGCCGCTTCCATATCGGCGCGGCTCGGCCCCGGGATCGCGCGTGCGGCAACCGGCATTTCATCGGCGGTCAGCGGGCGTGCCGCTGTGCTCGCGAGCCGTGCCGCGACGTCGATCTTGTGGATCTGCCCGACCTGCTCGATCGTGCGGCGGAGGTCGGCCTCCCATGGCGCCCCCTGCGGCGTGTCGGCGAGCAGCGCGAACCAGTCTTCGATCGCGCCCTTGTGATCGCCGCCGATATCCTTCTTCACCGCGAGGAAATAGCGCGCGCGCGGGTCCTTGGCGTCGAGCGCGATCGCCTTGTTGAACGCTTCGAGTCCGGCGGCGGGCATCGGGTCGCTGTCGCTTCCCATCACCCGCGCCTCGCCCAGCGCCGACCAAAGACCCGCCGATTCGGGCGAAAGCGCGACCGCTTTCTCATACGCCCCGGCCGCACCCGCGAAATCGCTCATGTCGAATCGCGCCGCGCCGAGCGCGGTCCACGCTTCGGCGCTGTTCGGCTCGCGCCTCGTGCGCGCTTCCAGCTCGGCGAGTTGGTCGGACGGCGCGCCCGTGGCCTGCGCCACGGGATCGGAGACCGAGGGCCCGGAATCGCGCCAGATCGCATAGCCGATGGCGGCGGCCAGCAGAATGAAGGCGGCGATCAATATCGTCCGGTTGGTGCTCGTCATGCCGCCGGCCATCTTGTTGCTCTCGCTCATTTTTGCCCCTCTTGTGCGCGCCGCGAAAAAATGCCGCCTGTGCGCGCAGTCATATTGCCTTTGCTTGGCGATGGTGTAGCCTTTGGCATACAAGGTCGGTCAACGATAAAATCGTCAGGGGTCGCACCGGCTTTCCCAGTCATACAGGGGAGGGGTGCATGGCAGTTTCGGATCACGTCGACTTTTCGACGTTCATGGAAGGCGTGAAAAAGCGCAACCCGGGTCAGCCCGAGTTCGTCCAGGCGGTGCAGGAAGTGTCCGAGGACATCTTCGATTTCATCGCCGACAAGGAAGAATATCACGCGCAGCAGATATTGCGGCGGATCGCCGAGCCTGACCGCGTCGTGTCCTTCCGCGTCTGCTGGGAAGACGACAACGGCAATATCCGCGTCCAGCGCGGCTGGCGCGTCCAGAACAACAACGCGATCGGCCCGTACAAGGGCGGCATCCGCTTCCACCCGAGCGTTACCGAAAGCGTGCTCAAATTCCTCGCGTTCGAACAGACGTTCAAGAATGCGCTGACCGGGCTGCCGATGGGCGGCGGCAAGGGCGGTTCGAACTTCAATCCCAAGGGCAAGAGCGTGCGCGAGATCATGCGCTTCTGCCAGAGCTTCATGACCGAACTCTATCGCCACATCGGCGCCGACATCGACGTGCCCGCGGGCGACATCGGCGTCGGCGGGCGCGAGATCGGCTTCATGTTCGGCCAGTATAAGCGGATCACCAACGAATTTACCGGGGTGCTGACCGGCAAGGGGCTCGAATGGGGCGGCTCGCTGATCCGTACCGAGGCGACGGGTTATGGGGCGGTTTACTTCCTCGCCAACATGCTCGCCGCGAAGGGGCAGGATCTGGTCGGCAAGACTGCGGTCATCTCGGGATCGGGCAATGTCGCGACGCACGCGGCCGAAAAGATCGTCCAGCTTGGCGGCAAGGTGCTGACGCTCTCGGATTCGGGCGGCTTCATCCACGACCCCGACGGCATCACGCAGGAAAAGATCGACTGGGTGAAGGCGCACAAGACGCACCGCCGCGGCCGGATCGAGGAATATTGTGATGAATTTAAGGGCGCGAGCTTCACGCCGGGCAAGACGCCGTGGGGCGTGAAGTGCGATGTTGCTTTGCCGTGCGCGACGCAGAATGAGCTGCTCGGTGACGACGCCAAGACGCTGGTCAAGAATGGCTGCATCGCGGTCAGCGAAGGCGCCAACATGCCGACGAACCTTGAGGGCGTGCATGTCTTCAAGGATGCGAAGATCATGTTTGCGCCGGGCAAGGCGGCGAATGCCGGCGGCGTCGCGGTGTCGGGACTCGAAATGAGCCAGAACAGTGGGCGCCGCGCCTGGAGCGAAGGCGAGTTACAGCAGATGCTCAAGGACATCATGGACGGCATCCACAAAAGCTGCCTGACCTATGGCGATGCGGGCGACGGCTATATCGATTATGTGAAGGGCGCCAATATCGCAGGATTCAAGAAGGTTGCCGACGCGATGCTGGCTTTCGGGGTGGTGTAATTCGGCTCAAGGCGTAAAAGCGCCGGGTTGGGGAAAAGGGGTTCTGCGGATGATGACGCACGCTGGAAAGGAGCGCGGCGATCGGCCTTGGGCGGCGTTTGCCGCCCTTGTGCCCACGCGCGCGGCGTTGGCCGCCTTGGCGGCGATGCTGCTCGCGCTCACCATTGCGGCGTTCGTCTTCGCTCCCCCTGCCCGCTCGCAGGGGGAAAGCGGCGCGCGTTACACCGGCGTCGCCTCGTGCGCGGGCTCAACCTGTCACGGCCGGATGGAGGGCGACGGCACCGTCGTCCGCCAGGACGAGCTGATGAAATGGCAGGAGCCCTCGACCCCCGGCGGCGCGCACAGCCGCGCGTGGGCGGTGCTCAGCAACAACCGCAGCCAGTTCATCGCGCGCAATCTGGGTATCGGCGACCCCGCGAAGGCGCAGATGTGCCTTGGCTGCCACAGCACCGCGGGCACGGCGCGCGCGGTCCCGGCCGAAGACGGCGTTGGCTGTGAATCGTGCCACGGCCCCGCGGGCGGCTGGCTCGCGAGCCATTATGCGGGCGTCGGAACGAACGCCGATCCCGACCGCGAAATGCGCCAGAAGCATCTCGCTAACCTGTCGGCGGGGCTGAAAAAGCTCGAGGATCCGGTCGTCCGCGCGGGCGTGTGCGTCGATTGCCACTTCGGTTCGGCCGCCGACGGCCAGTTCGTCACGCACCGCATCATGGCCGCGGGTCACCCGCGCATCGCCTTCGAGCTCGACCTCTTTTCGTCGCTGCAGGCGCATCATCAGGAAGATGCCGACTATGGCTGGCGCAAGTTCGGCGCCCCGAACCGGCGTACCGACCACGTTCAGATGTGGGCGGTCGGACAGGCGACCGCGATCGAACGCAGCCTCGCGCTGTTCCAGACGCGGCGCGGGACCGAGGGCATGTTCCCCGAATTTTACTTCCTCGACTGCCACAGCTGCCACCGCCGCATCTTCGATCAGGCGAAACCCGTGCGCACCGGGCTCGACAATCCCGGCCGTGCGATCCCCGAGGGCATGCCGCCCTATAATGACGAGAATCTGATCATGCTCGCCGCCGCGGCGCGCATGGCGTCGCCGGCGCTCGCCGACCAGCTCGCGGCGCGCGCCACGGCGTTCCACAAGGCGATGGCGACCGACCGGCAAAGCGTGGTCGCCGCGGCGGCGCAGCTCTCGCAGACGGTCGCGGCGCTCAAGAGTGCGTTCGCCTCGCGTAATTTCTCGGGCGCCGACGCCTTTGCGATGGTCGACGCGATTTCGGCAAAGGCGATCAGCGATCGCTACACCGACTATTCGGGATCGCAGCAGGCCGTGATGGGCGTCGACACCTTGCTCAACGCGATGGTGTCGTCGGGCCGCGTCACCGTCGGCGCTGCGGCGGGTATCCGCGGCGACATCGACCGCGCTTATGCTTCGGTCAAGGACCCCAACGCCTACAAGCCGTCCGAATTCCAGGCGTCGTTCGGCAGCGCGGTGCGCGCGATCGGGGCGCTGCGGTAAGATCATGCAAAGCAGAACGCATCTTTTCCGTTCGGCCGCCTTTGCCGCGATGGGCGCGTTGCTGCTCACTTCGTGCGGGGGTGGAGGCGGCGGTGGCGGCACGCCAACCCCGACACCCACGCCCACACCGACACCCACGCCGACGACGGTCTATACCCCGCCCGCCGCCGAAGCGCTGACCACGGCCGACGTCGAGCGCGTGCTTGCGCAGGCGATATCGGAAGCGCAGGCGCGCGGGCTTCCTTCGGTGATCGCGGTGACCGACCGCGTCGGCAATGTCCTCGGCGTCTTTCGCATGACCGGCGCGCGCGCGACCGCGACCACCGCGCCCGCGCCCAATGGCGTGAATATCGACGCGCAGAATGTTCCCTTCCCCGCCGAGGGCGGCGCGATCGCCAAGGCGGTGACCGGCGCGTACCTCTCGAGCGGGGGCAACGCTTTCTCGACCCGCACCGCGAGCCAGATCGTGCAGGAACATTTCCCGCCCGCTCCGGGCGTTACGGCCGGGCTTGAAAGCGGGCCGTTGTTCGGGGTGCAGTTCAGCCAGTTGCCGTGCAGCGACCTCTCGGCGCGTTTCGGTGCGCCGGGCGCGGCGGCGCTGATCGGCCCCAAACGCTCGCCGCTCGGCCTCGCCGCCGATCCGGGTGGATTGCCGCTCTACAAAAATGGCGTGCTCGTCGGCGGCATCGGGGTGATGGGCGACGGAGTCTATGGCAGCGATGCCAACATCCTCGATATCGACAATGATCCCGAGGAATTCATCGCGCTCGCCGGCACGCGCGGGTTTGAGGCGCCCTCGACGATCACGGCCGACAAGATCACCGTCGACGGGACGAGCCTGCGCTTTTCGGATGCGACCTTTGCCGGGGTGATGTCGAGCGGCGGCGCAAGCTTTGCCAGCCTCAACGGCGCCGCGGGCAATCTCGTCGCGGTGATCGGCTATGCCAATGCCGCGGTGACCGCGGGGATCGCTTATGGCAGCGAGGCCTCGGGCATCCGCGCTTCGACGCCGGCCGAATTTTCGAACCGCGACGCGTTCGTCCTGACCGACGGCAGCGGCGCCAACCGCTATCCGCTGCGCGCGGGCACCGACGGCGCGACGAACAGCGCGCCGCTGACGCAGGCCGAGGCGCGCGCGGTGCTCGAGGAAGCGTTCACGGTGATGAGCCGCGCGCGCGCGCAAATCCGCCGGCCGCTCGACAGCCGCGCGCAGGTGACGATCAGTATCGTCGATACGCATGGATCGGTGCTCGGCATCGTACGCTCGCCCGACGCGCCGATCTTCGGCACCGACGTGTCCTTGCAAAAAGCTCGCACCGCCGCTTTCTTCTCGGGCGCGCAAGCGGGTGCGGAACTCGGCGCCAACGCCAGCGCCGACGTGCGCCAGTTCGTCACCGCAACACGCACCTTCCTGAACAGCCCCGCGGCGCTCACCGGCAACATCGCCTATGCCGACCGCGCGGTCGGCAATCTCGCGCGACCCTATTTCCCGGATGGCGAGGTTGGCCGCCCGCAAGGGCCGCTGTCGCGCCCGATCGCGCAGTTCAATCCCTTTTCGACCGGGCTGCAATCGGCGCTGATCATCGGCAATCTCGGCGCACACCTCGGTTTCGTCTCGGGCGCCAGCCCGACCGACACACCAGCGCGCTGCACGACTCTGCCCGACGTCGCGGCGGGGCAGAACCGGCTGCAGAACGGCATCCAGATCTTCCCCGGCTCGGTCCCCATCTATCGTGGTAATCAGCTGGTCGGCGCGATCGGGGTGTCGGGCGACGGTATCGACCAGGACGACATGATCAGCTTCCTCGGTGCGCATAATGGCGGTGCGCGCGTCGGCGGCATCGGCAATGCGCCGGCCGCGATCCGTTCGGATACGGTTGTCGTTACCGTCGGCGCCGGAGTGCGTCTCCGTTACATCAGCTGCCCGTTCGCCCCGTTCCTCGACACGGCGAACCAGAATGTCTGCGACGGGCTATAGGCGATGATGACGGGGGGCAGCCTTTGGCCGATCATCGCGACGCTCGCGGCGCAGGGCGCGCCGGGGGCCGATGTCACGCCGCCGCCGCCCGCGCCCGAAGGGCCCCCGGTCGCGGGCGACGCCGCCCCCGCCGAGCAGCCCGTCGAAGAGCTGATCCCGCCGCCGCCGCCCGTCGACTGGCAGGAGGTGGTCAAGGACGACCCGATTACCGAGATCATCGAGGGCCGCCGCCGCCCTGGGTATCGCCCCGATCTCCCTGATGCGCTCAGCCAGGACAATGTCGGCGCGCTGCGCCCACCGCCGCCGCAAGCCTTTCCGGGGATGGAGGATCAACTCCCGGTCCCCGACCGCTGGCGTCTCATCGAAACATTGGGCGTGGTCAAGGAACGCTGGTTCGACCCCTATAACCAGAACACCTACAAGGGCGACCGGGCGATCGATCGCAGCAAGGTCAAATGGCTGCCGATCAAGGGCGACGACTGGTTCATCGTCGCCAATGCGGTGTCCGACACGGTGTTCGAACCGCGCACCTTCCCGATCCCCGTCGGCGTCCAGACGACCGAGCGGCCGGGCAGCCTCGACGTTTTCGGCAAGGACCGCAGCTTCGTCTTCGCGCAAACCTTCATCGCGGGCGCGGCGCTGATCAAGGGCTCGACCGCGTTCAAGCCGCCCGACATCGAATATCGCGTCACGCTCGCCTATCAGGCCAATTATGTCGACGTGCCCGAACGGCGCGTGCTCGACGTGCGCCCGTCGAAGGCGAGCCATCGTTATGACAGCTTCCTCGGCGTGCAGGAGCTTTTCGTCGACAAGCATCTCGGCAACACGTCCGACCGCTATGATTTCTATTCGATCCGCCTCGGCATCCAGCCGTTCCAGAGCGACTTCCGCGGTTTCCTGTTCAACGACAGCCAGCTCGGCATCCGCCTGTTCGGCAACCGCGACAACAATCGCTTCCAGTATAATCTCGCGGCCTTCTGGCGGCTCGAAAAGGACACCAACTCGGGGCTCAACGACATCACCCAGACCCCGCGCAGCGATTTCATCTTCACGGGCAATCTCTATCGGCAGGATTTCCCGGTCGTCGGGCTGACCAGCCAGGTCAGCGTGACGTACAATATGAACCGCGAAAAGAATGACGTGCAGATCGACCACAACGGCTTTCCGGTGCGGCCGGCGCTGCTCGGCGACCTGCGCGGGCGCGAATATGACGTCGTCTATCTGGGCTACAGCGCCGATGGCCGGATCGGCCGGATCAACGTCACCGCGAGCTTCTATGCGGCGCTCGGCGAGGACCGGAACAGCTTCTTCACGAGCAAGCCCGCCGAAATCCGCGCGGGTTTCGGGGCGGTCGAGCTGAGCTACGACCATGACTGGATGCGCTTCCGCCTCTCGGGGCTCTACGCGACCGGCGACGGCGATCCGTATAACAACACCGAAGGCGGCTACGACGCGATCTTCGAAAATCCGATCTTCGGCGGCGCCGACACCAGCTACTGGATTCGCCAGACGATCCCCTTCGCGGGCGGCGGGCGCGTCATCGCGATTAGCGGGCGCAACGGCATCTTGAACTCGCTCCGCTCGTCGAAGGAAGAGGGGCAGTCGAATTTCAACAATCCGGGCACGGTCTTCGTCGGCGCGGGTGCCGATTTTGACCTGACCCCCGAATTTCGCGTCAGCACCAATTTCAACCATCTGTGGTTCGAAAATACGTCGAGCCTGCAGGCGCTGCGCACCGAAGGGTCGATCCCCAAGGATATCGGATTCGACCTTTCGGTCGCGACGATCTGGCGGCCGAAGGCGACGCAGAATATCGTCGGGCGCCTTAGCGGCGCGGTGCTGCTGCCCGGCAAGGGGTTCAAGGATCTGTTCGACAACAAGCAGAAGAACGACGCCTATGTGTCGATCCTCGCCAATGTGATCGTGAGTTTCTGATCGTGACGCGCAAACTCTTCGCCCTGCTCGCCTTTTTGACGATGTGCGCGGCCTTCGGTGCGAGCGTTGTCCGCGCAGCCGAGGAGGAAAAGCCGCTCAAGATCGAATATCGCTTCACGCCGCCGGCGCCGCGCGAGCAAAGCGATGCCGATGTAACCGCCAAGTCGGACGGCTGTTACAGCTGCCACACGCGCACCGACCAGCCGTCGATGCACGCGACCCCCGCGGTGAAGCTCGGCTGTACCGATTGCCATGGCGGCGACGCGAGCCAGCGCGGTACGCCGAGCCTTGGCTATCAGCATCCGACGAACAAGGCGGTGATGAAGCTCGCGCATCCGCAGCCGACCTTGCCCGGCGCCTGGCACGACAGTTCTGCGAACCCGCAGCGCAGCTATACTTTGCTCAACAAGGAATCCCCCGAATTCATCCGTTTCGTGAACCCCAGCGACTATCGCGTCGCGCGCGAGGCGTGCGGCGCGTGCCACCTCGAGGTGATCGAGGCGACCGAGCGTTCGATGATGTCGACCGGCGCGATGCTGTGGGGCGGCGCGGCGTATAACAACGGCATCGTTCCCTACAAGAATTACATCTTCGGAGAGGCTTATACGCGCACCGGCGAACCCGCTTGCATCCTGTCGCCCTCGTCGCGGCTGACCGCCGAGGAATATAAGGAGGCGTGCAAGCCAAGCTTCGGTTTCGACAAGATATTGACCGACGAAGAGAAAAAGCGCGGCGCGCTCGCCAAAATGTATCCGCTGCCGCGCTGGAGCGTGCTGCCGCCGGGCGACGTGTTCCGCGTATTCGAGCGCGGCGGGCGCAACATCAACACGCAATTCCCCGAAATCGGCCTGCCGAACCCGACTGGCAGCATCCAGCGGCTCGAGGAACCGGGCCGTCCCGATCTCAAGCAATCGAACCGCGGTCCTGGCACGGGCCTGCGTGTCTCGATCCCCGTGCTCAACATCCACAAGACGCGCCTCAACGACCCGCTGTCATGGTTCATGGGGACGAACGACCAGCCCGGCGACTATCGCCATTCGGGCTGCTCGGGCTGTCACGTTATCTACGCCAACGACCGCGAGCCGCGGCACAGCCTGGCCTACGCCAAATTCGGCCGCGACGGCGAAACGGCGACGGTCGACCCGACGATTGCGGAGAAAAAATGGAAGCCCGAGGGCGGACATGGCGGCGATGCGCATGGCGCCGAGGATGGTCATCAGGCCGGTGGCGGTCACGGCGCGCTGATCGACCCGGCCGACCCCGAGGTTCCGGCACGCCCCGGATCGCCGGCGCGCGGTGAATCGGGCCACCCGATCAGCCACGCCTTCACGCGCGCGATCCCGACCTCGCAGTGCATGTCGTGCCACATGCATCAGCCGAACATCTTCCTGAATTCGTACCTCGGCTACACGATGTGGGACTATGAATCGGACGCGCCGCAGATGTGGCCGGGGCCGGACAACACTGCGCCGCGCCCGCCGGGGATGAGCGACGAGGAGTATCAGAAGAAATATAAACAGCAGCGCTATCCCACCGCGGCCGAGGTGCATCAGGTGCTCGAACGTAACCCCGAGGGTGCGGCGACGCGCGGGCTGTGGGCCGATGTCGAGTTTCTGCGCGACGTCTATGACGTCAACGACAGCAACAAGGATACGCAGTTCGCCGACTATCACGGCCATGGCTGGAACTTCCGCGGCATCTTCAAGCGCGACCGGAGCGGCAATCTGCTGACCGCCGACGGCAATATGGCGACCTACGGCACCGACACCGCGAACATCATCGATCCGAAGGACCCGGAAAAATGGCGCAAGAGCTGCAGCCATTACACCGATCCGAAGGAGCGCGACCTGTGCCTGTCGAGCGCCGATCCGGGACGTCCGGGCATCGAGGGCAAGTTCGTGCCGCCCGGGCTGAACCCCGGCAAGGCGGTCCATATGATGGACATCCACGCCGAAAAGGGCATGCAGTGCGCCGACTGCCACTTCGCGCAGGACAGCCACGGCAATGGCTATATCCAGGGCGAGGTCGCGAACGCGGTCGAGATCAGCTGCAAGGACTGCCACGGCACCGCCGATGCCTTCCCCAACCTGCTGACCTCGAACGTCGCGGCGCGGCCGCAGGGCAATAATCTGGCGCTGCTGCGCAACCCCGACGGGCGGCGCCGTTTCGAATTCCAATATAATGACGATGCCGAAGTGATCGGCCTCATCCAGCGTTCGATCGTCGATCCGAAGCTCGAATGGCAGGTCAGCCTCGTCAAGCAGGCGGTGACCCCGGGCCCGCATTTCAACGCGAAAGCGGCGCGCGCGAAGCTGATGGCGCGGTCAGGCTCGGAGGACGGCAAGTTCGAATGGGGTCCGGGGGTTGGACGCGAGGACCGCGCGCACGGCGACGACAAGATGACCTGCTTCACCTGTCACCTGTCGTGGACGACGAGCTGCGGCGGCTGCCATTTGCCGATCGAGGCGAACTGGAAGACCAAGATGCACCATTTCGAGGGCGAGGAGACGCGTAACTTCGCGACCTACAACCCGCAGGTGGCGCGCGACGAAATGTTCCAGCTTGGCCGGCATCAGCTCACCAAGCCCGGCGAGCCCGGCCCGAACGGCGAAGCGCGCGGCATCATCACGCCCGTCCGCTCGACCTCGGCGCTGGTGCTGTCGTCGACCAACATCAACCGCGAGCGAATCTATGTGCAGCAACCACCGATTTCGTCGGCAGGCTATTCGAGCCAGGCGTTTGCGCCGCACTTCCCGCACACCGTCCGCCGCTCCGAAACCAAGCAGTGCAGCGACTGCCACCTGTCGGCCGCCGACGACAATAATGCGATCATGGCGCAGCTCAATCTGCTCGGCACCAACTTCGTCAATTTCGTCGGATTGAACGTCTGGTCGGGTCAGGAAAACAGCTTCCAGGCGACCCGCGTCACTGAATGGGACGAACCGCAGGCGGTGATCGGCAGCTACCTCCAGAAATATGCCTATCCCGACTATTGGAAGCTGCACGTCGAACAGAATGGGCGCGAGCTGAAGAACTGGGTGCGCGGCAAGATCTTCGACAAAAAGGGTTCGGGCGAAACGCATGCGCTCGAGGAATTCGCCAATATCGTCCAGGGGACGAGCGGCCGCGTGAACTGCCTGCAACAGCGCGGCGAATATATGTTCGTTGCCGAGGGCAAGGGCGGCTTCCGCGTCTATGACGTCGCGTCGATCGGCAACAAGGGCTTCTCCGAACGCATCATCCGCGCGCCCTTCTCGGCGCTCGGGCACGACACGCATGTTAAGACGAAGAATGCGACCTGCATGGCGCTCGCGACGACGCAGCCGGTCAGCGTGTCGCGCAACGAGAATATCGTGAAGAACTTCCCCGAAAACCACGAACAAGTGATGCACGATATCTACCGCTATGCGGTGATCACCGACAGCGTCGAAGGGCTGGTTCTGGTCGACATCGACACATTGGCCGACGCTGAATTCCGCAACAACAAGTTCAAGCGCGCGCTGACGTGGAACGAAGGCAATGTGCTGGCGGGCGCGCGGCATGTGACGCTCGCGGGCAGCATCGCCTATGTCACCACCGACGCGGGGCTCGTCGTGCTCGACCTCTCGACCCCGCTGCAGCCCAAGGTCACCGCGCAGCTGCCGCTGACCGATGCGCGCGCGAGCGCGGTGCAGTTCCGTTACCTCTGGGTCACCGATGCCGAGGGCGTGAAGCTGTTCGACGTCACCAATCTCGCGCAGCCGGTCGCGGTGCCGTCGGGCACGGTGCGGCTCGCCAACGCGCGGAAAATCTACCTGGCGCGGACGTACATGTATGTCGCGGCGAAGGCCGACGGGCTCGTCATCGTCGATGTGACACGCCCTGCGGCGCCGATCGTCTGGCCGGGGCTGACCTTCGGCGGCCTCCTGAACGATGCCGAGGACGTCATCGTCGCGTCGACCAATGCCTCGCTGTTCGGTTATGTCGCCGACGGCCGGAACGGGATCAAGGTGCTTCAGCTGACCAGTCCTGAGAATCCGGGTCTCTATGGCTTCTCGCCGAAACCGACCCCCGAGCTGATCGCCTGGGCGAAGACGCCGTCGCCCGCGCTCGCACTGTCGAAGGGACTCGACCGCGACCGTGCAGTCGACGAGACCGGCGGCCAGATGGCGGTGTTCGGCCGTGTCGGCTCGCGGCCGTTCACCCGGCCCGAGATGGAGAAGCTGTTCCTGAACAGCAAGGGCATGGTCTACAAGGTCAGCGACGAGGTCGACCAGAATGCCTGGCGGCCGCCGTTGCTTTACGCGAACTGATGAATCGTCGCCCCCGCGAAGGCGGGGGGCCGCTGGCTGCTTTACTCGGCAGCGTTCCGTAAACCGACTGCGGCCCCCGCCTTCGCGGGGGCGACGGGATGCTCTACTGCCGCTCGGCCTGCACTACCGTGTCCGACGCGCGCAGCGCTGACAAGATGCGCATCACATGCTGGACGTCGCGCACCTCGACGACGACGTCATAGGTGTGGAAGCCGCCCTCGCGGTTCGACAGGCGCAAATTTGTGATGTTCGCCATATTGGCGGCGAGGATGCCCGACATTTCGGCGAGCGTGCCCGGTTCGTTGAGGATGACGATGCACAGCCGCGCATTGCCGCCCTCACTGTCTTCCTGCCAGCGCAGATCGATCCAGTCGGCGTCGATCCCGTCGGCAAGGCGGGGGCAGTCGATGACATGCACCTCGATCCCCTCGCCCGGCCGCGACAGGCCGACGATGCGGTCGCCCGGGACGGGGTGGCAGCAGTCGGCAAGCTGATAGGCGACACCCGGGGTCAGCCCGGCGATCGACACCGCCGCGCCTTGCACGAGCTTGCCCGGCTTGGTCTTCATCTCGGCGGTGATGCCGGGGACGAGCGCTTCGAGTAGCGCATTGTCGGTGATCCGCTGCTTGGCGATCGCGACATAGAGCGCGGTGTCGTCGTCGAGCTTCAGCCGCTCGCGCGCCGCGATCCGCGCCTTGTCGCCGACCTTGTTCGGCAGGCGAAGCGCGATCTCGTCGTACATCTTGCGGCCGAGCGCCGCGAGTTCGACCTTTTCCTTCGACCGGACATGGCGGCGGATCGCGGCGCGCGCCTTGCCGGTGACTGCGAAGCCCAGCCACGCGGGCTGCGGCGTCTGCTTGTCGGACGAGAGGATTTCGACCGTGTCGCCATTGTTGAGCTGCGTGCGCAGTGGCACCAGCCGCCCGTTGACCTTCGCGCCGACGGTGCGGTCGCCGAGCCCGGTGTGAACCGCATAGGCGAAATCGACCGGCGTCGCGCCCTTGGGTAGCTGGTGCAGGCTGCCCTTCGGCGTGAAGGCGAAGATGCGGTCCTGATACATCGCGATGCGCGTGTTTTCGAGGAACTCCTCGGGGTCGTGCGTCTGCTCGAGGATTTCGATCAGATCGCGGATCCACCCCGCCTGTCCGTCGGGAACGGCGCCGCCCTGTTTATACGCCCAGTGCGCGGCGAAGCCGAATTCGGACTGCTGGTGCATGCCGAGGCTGCGCAGCTGGATTTCGATCCGCATATTCTGCTGGTGCATGATCGTCGTGTGCAGCGATTTGTAGCCATTGCGCTTCGGGGTCGAGATATAATCCTTGAACCGGCCTGGCACCATTTTCCACTTGCGGTGGATCAGCCCCAGCGCGGCGTAGCAATCGGCGTCGGTGGGCGTAATGATGCGAAAGGCGATGATGTCGGTCACCTGTTCGAAGCTGACATGCCGTTCCTGCATCTTGCGCCAGATCGAATAGGGATGCTTCTCGCGCCCCGACACCTCGGCCTCGATCCCGTTTTTCGCGAGCAGCTCCTTGAACTCGCGGCTGATCGCCGCGACCTTGTCTTTGCCGCCTGCGGTCAGCTTGGCGAGGCGGCCGGTGATCGTCGCATAGGCTTCGGGCTCGAGCTCGCTGAACGCGAGCAGCTGCATCTCGCGCATATATTCGTACATCCCGATCCGCTCGGCGAGCGGGGCATAGATGTCCATCGTCTCCTTGGCGATGCGGCGGCGCTTCTCGGGATTCTTGATGAAATGCAGCGTCCGCATATTGTGCAGCCGGTCGGCGAGCTTGACGAGCAGAACGCGAATATCGTCCGACATGGCGAGCAGGAATTTGCGGAGATTCTCGGCGGCGCGCTCATTCTCGGTCTGCGCCTCGATCTTGCTGAGCTTGGTGACACCGTCGACGAGGCGGCCGACGTCGCTGCCGAACAGGCGTTCGATCTCCTCGGGCGTCGTCAGCGTATCTTCGAGCGTGTCGTGGAGCAGCGCGGTGACGATCGTCTCGGCGTCGAGATGGAGGTCGGTCAAAATGCCCGCGACCTCGACCGGATGGCTGAAATAGGGATCGCCCGACGCACGCTTCTGGCTGCCGTGCTTCTGGACGGTAAACACATAGGCGCGATTGAGCAGCGCCTCGTCGACGTCCGGATCATAAGCGCGCACGCGCTCGACAAGTTCATATTGTCTCAGCATCGCAGCCAATGTCGTTCATGCAGGCAATATTGCAATGCGAAATTTGCTTGCGCGGAACCGCCGACATTCAGCAACTTTGATAAAGCCGGTTGGAAGCATCGTTCGCGGTGCCGGGAAGGGCGCGGAAAAGTCGCCGCGCCCCGCCCGCGAGGGGACGAAGCGCGGCGGCTTTCCGAGGCTTTTGGCCAGTTATTTTGTGGCGTTGCAGCGTGCGAGGTCGTCGGCTTCGAGTGCCTTGCCGCCTGCGCTGAAGCTCGTCACGGGACCGGCCGCCTTCGCAAGCGCCGAGCACATGATCAGCGGGCGGCTCGTTCCCTGGCCGGCGACACAGCTGGCGTCCTTGCACGCCCAGACGACATCGCGCGCGACGAAGCGCACCTGCGGCGCCGGGCTGGCGAGTTCGGCGCGATAATAGGTGCCGCCCGCGGCGGTGGCGGCCGATGCGAATGCGAGCCCGCCGAACAGCGCGGTGCCGGCGAACGCGAAAGAAGGGGTGCGGGGAGAAAGCTTGAATATGGGCATTGGGACCTCCTGTTTTTGCGCAACCAAAAGGTTGCGAAGCGCTACCTAGAGTTTGAGTTGCGAATTGCAACGGAGGCCCTATATTTTTTTGACGGATATGCCGATTTTACGTTAGGGCTTGGGTCATGGGAAAATTACGCGAACTGCTGAACGACATGGACGGGGGCAATTGCGCCCTGCCGCTGGCTCTGGAAGCAATGGGCGAGCGATGGTCGTTTATGATCCTTCGCGCGGCCTTCAACGGCGTCCATCATTTCGAGGAGTTCCAGCAGGAACTGAACATCGCGCGCAACATCCTGTCGAACCGGCTGTCGCGGCTGGTCGATCATGGCATTATGGCGCGCGAAGTGATGGCCGAGGACCGCCGCAAGGTTCAGTATCAGCTGACCGAAAAGGGCATCGAGCTGCTCCCCGCGATGATTGCGCTGCGCCAATGGGGCGAGAAATGGGGCGCGGGCGTGCCGTCGACCCCGGTGCTCGTCGATGCGCGCGACGAACAGCCGATCGGCCCCGTCACGCTCACCGCGCACGACGGCCGGGTGATCGGGTATAAGGAATTGCTGTGGAAGCATCGCGCGGAACTGCAGCCGCTTGGTCAGGCGCGCGTGCGCAGCGACGGCGGGCTGGCATCGGTAGCCGCCGAATGATCGGCTGCGCCGGTTTCCGATATCGCCCGCGCGGCGACTGACCATCGCCATCGCACAGACGCCCATGCCGCTTTTCCGACTGTCCTCGCCGGGCCCCTTTTTCGACAATAAGGTCCGCGCCTTCTGGAACCTGCAGATATTGGGCTGGGCCGCATGGCTCGGCCTGCGCGGGGTGTCGGGGCTCGCCAATGGCCAGGCCTTCACCTTCCTGATCCCCCAGACGATTTCGGCGATTACCGGCTTTTCGCTGACGCTGATCCTGTCGGCCTGTTACCGCGCGCTGATCAACCGCCGTCCGCTTTTGATGTGGGGCGTCAGTTTCGGGCTTGCCGGGATCGCGACCGCGCTCTGGGCCTTTATCGACGCGTGGGTCGCGCAAATCCAGAATCCGGCGAGCGAGGCGGGCTTCACCAGCCTGCTCCTCGGCGCGATGTATATCGACGCGACATCGCTCGCGGCCTGGTCGGCGCTCTATTTCGCGATCAACTATTTCCTTCAGCTTGAGGAACAGAATGACCGCGTCATCCGCCTCGAGGCGCAGGCGGCGTCGGCGCAGCTCGCGATGCTCCGTTACCAGCTCAACCCGCATTTCCTGTTCAACACGCTCAACAGCATTTCGACCCTCGTGCTCCTGAAACAGGCCGAGCCCGCCAATGCGATGCTGTCGCGCCTGTCGGCGTTCCTCCGCTACACGCTCGCGAATGAGCCGACCGCGCAGGTGACGCTGGCGCAGGAGATCGAGACGCTGAAGCTGTACCTCGAAATCGAGAAAATGCGCTTCGAGGAAAGGCTGCGTCCGCATTTTGCGATCGATCCGGCGGTCGCGCGGGCACGTTTGCCCTCGCTTTTGCTCCAGCCGCTCATCGAAAATGCGATCAAATATGCGGTGACGCCGCAGGAAGATGGCGCCGATATCACGCTGTCCGCACAGTTGGCCGGTCAAAATGTTCGGATTACCGTGTCCGACACCGGCGCGGGATTGTCAGCCGACCGCACGGACCCCACCACAGGCATTGCAACGGAATCGACTGGCGTGGGTTTAGCCAATATCAGGGACCGGTTGGCGCAGGCTTTTGGCGACCAGCACCGGTTCGACGTCCATGTGGGCGCTGAGGGCGGCTTCACGGTGGTAATCGAGTTTCCGTTCCAGCCCGATGGGCAAATGACGATTGGAACCGAGAGAACATGACGATCAGAACCATCCTGGTGGATGATGAAAAATTGGCCACCCAAGGCCTGCAACTGCGGCTCGAACCGCACACGGACGTCGAAATCGTCGACACCGCGCAAAATGGCCGCGAAGCCATCCGAAAGATCAAGACCCACAAGCCCGATCTGGTTTTCCTCGACATCCAGATGCCGGGTTTCGACGGCTTTTCGGTGATCCAGGGATTGATGGAGGTCGAACCGCCGCTGGTGGTGTTCGTCACCGCCTATTCGGATCACGCCATCCGTGCGTTCGAGGCGCAGGCGGTCGATTATCTCGTCAAGCCGGTCGAGCCCGAGCGGCTGGCCGATGCGCTCGACCGCGTCCGCCAGCGGCTCGCCGAAAAGCGTGGGGTCGCTGAAGTCGAGCGCCTCAAGACCGTGCTCGCCGAAGTCGCGCCCGAAGCGGTCGAGGATTATGACGCCGAGGTCGCCCCCGATACGCACGCCGCCGATCGCTATGAAAAGATGATCAACATCAAGGATCGCGGCCAAATCTTCCGCGTCGACGTCGACAGCATCGAACGCATCGACGCCGCGGGCGACTATATGTGCATCTACACCGCCGACAACAGCCTGATCCTGCGCGAAACGATGAAGGATCTGGAAAAGCGGCTCGACCCGCGCAACTTCCAGCGCGTCCATCGCTCGACGATCGTGAACCTGTCGCAGGTGAAGCAGGTCAAGCCGCACACCAACGGTGAATGCTTCCTCGTACTCGGATCGGGTGCGCAGGTGAAGGTCAGCCGCAGCTATCGCGACGTCGTCGCGCGCTTCGTGCATTGATTTGATGAAGGCGCCGGCATCGTCCGGCGCCTTCTTCGTTTAGAGCTGGTGCCCCGTGCGGTCGCGTTTCGTGGCCAGATATTGCTCGTTATATTTGTTCGTCGGCAGCGCGAGCGGAATGCGCTCGACCACCTCGACGCCTTCCTTCTCGAGCCGCGCGACCTTCTCCGGGTTGTTGGTCATCAGCCGGATCCGCGGGATATTCAGCAATTCGAGCATCCGCCCGGCAATCGCGAAATCGCGCGCCTCGACCGGAAAGCCGAGCCTGAGGTTCGCATCGACCGTGTCATAACCCTGATCCTGCAGCGCATAGGCGCGCAGCTTGTTGACGAGGCCGATACCGCGGCCTTCCTGCCGGAGGTAGAGCAGCACGCCCCACGGCGCGTCCGCCATCGCGTGGAGCGCGGCGTGGAGCTGCGGCCCGCAATCGCATTTGAGGCTGCCGAGCACGTCGCCGGTCAGGCATTCGCTGTGTAGGCGAACGACGGGCGGATTGCCGTCGCGTTTGCCGATGACGAGCGCGACATGGTCCGACGCTTCTTCGGGCGAGCGGAAGGCAATGATTTCGGCGCTTTCGCTGGCTTCGACGGGAAGGCGCGCGCGCGCGGCGATCTGAAGGCGCGCCGGGTCGAGCAGCGCAGCGACGTCGTCGACACTGCACTCGGTCTCAGCTTCGCCAGTCGCCTCGCGCACAAAGAAAGCAGGGAGCAGTCCGGCGTGACGCGCCATGGTCATCGCGGCGGTCGCTGCCGCTTCGCCGCCCGTCGCGATGGTACGAAAAGGTCCTTTGAGCGGGTTCGCAAGATCGAGCGCCGGATCGGCGATCGCGAGCGCCGCGGTGACCGTATCGCCGGCACTCGCCAACCGGACTGGACCCGGCGTCGCGGCAACGCGCTGATTGGTCAGCTTGAGCGTGACCGCGCGTTCGCCCGAGAGCAGCAGGTCATGGTTTCCAAGCTCGGCAAGCGCCTCGTCGCGTGCGCTTTCAACCGCGAGCAGATCGAGCGACCCGTCCGCGCCAACCACACGAAACGGCCAGCCGCGCCGCAGCGCGTCGATGGCGCGCGCCGCCCGACGGGCGCCGGCATCGCTCAAAAATCGAACTCGGTGATCAGCGGGATATGGTCCGACGGCCGTTCCCAGCTACGCGCGGGCTGGACGATGCGGTGCGACACCGCCTTGGGCATCAGATCGGGGGTGACCCACATATGGTCGAGGCGGCGGCCGCGGTTCGACGCTTCCCAATCCTTCGCGCGATAGCTCCACCAGGTGTAGAGTCGCTCCGGCGCCGGGATGAAGTGACGCCCGAGGTCGACCCAGTTCGATGCCGCCTGCAGCCGTGCGAGCGTTTCGACCTCGATCGGGGTGTGGCTGACGACGTCGAGCAGCGCCTTATGGTTCCAGACGTCGCTTTCCAGCGGTGCGACGTTAAAATCGCCGGTCAGAACCGTTGGCGCATCGACAAGGGCGCTCGACCATTCGGTCATGCGGCCGAAGAAATCGAGTTTCTGGCCGAATTTCGGATTGAGGGTGCGGTCGGGAATGTCGCCGCCCGCGGGGATATAGACATTGTCGAGCCGCACGCCCGACGGCAGCGTCACGCCGACGTGGCGCGCCTCGCCATTCGCCTGCCAGTCATATTTGCGCACGTCGGTCAGCGGCAGTTTGCTGACGATCGCGACGCCGTGGTGCATCCGCTGGCCGTGGGTGACGATATGCTGATAACCCAGCCGTTTGAACATCTCGGGCGGGAACAGCGTGCATTCGACCTTCGTCTCCTGCAGGCAGAGGACGTCGGGGGCTTCTTCGCGAAGGAATTTTTCGACGATGCCTATCCGGGCGCGGACGCTGTTGATGTTCCACGAAGCGATGCTGGTGCGAGTCATCCGGCGGCTCTATCGGTGCGCGCGGGGGGGCGCAACGTCCCAAACACCGGATAAATTAAACCCCCGTCCCAGGGGCGGTGGAACGGGGGTTCAAGGTCAGCGTTCGTCACGCTCTTGAATGAAGATGCCTGGCAACCCGGTGGGGCAACAGGGGGAAACCCAAATCCGGGGGCCGTGTTGGCGCCTTCGAGAGATGAAATAGACGGTCTTCCCTGTCGCCAAGCTGAACGAAAATGGACGGCTCCGCGCCGTTTTTGCAGTTCGTCGATGCGGGGCGACGGTTGGTCCGGAAAAATGGCGCCGAATCCGTTTCGCAGATTCGGCGCCATGATTTTGAAAGCCGCGGCCGGGTTGAGTCAGCCCGCGCGACCGCGCTGCTTGGGACGCGGATCGGTCCATTTGAACGCCGAGTCGGCGACCGCGACGTTGAATTTCTGATTGGTGAGGTCGATCCGCGTCCGGTTGTTCTGCGAATCAAGCGCGACCCAGCCGCGCAGGCGCAGCCCCGCGGGCGCCGAGCCGTCGCGGACGAATACCATGGTAATCGTACCATATTCGGGGCGCTTGGGATCCTTGACCTCGACGCTGAGCACGTCGTTGCTCCCAGTCGGCAGGACCTTGGCATATTTGGTGAGGTCACGGTCGGGGTCGAGCAGCGCGCCGAGCGGCGAATTCTTCACCGGCCAGCGCTGCACCTGCTTCACTTCATAATCGATCATCGTCAGCGAACTGCCGTCGCCGACGATCAGCAAAGGCACGTCTTTCTGATACTGGAACCGGATCTTGCCGGGCCGTTTCAGCGTCAGCTTGCCGCTCAGCCGCTGGCCGTTGCGATCGGTCTGCACGAAATCGGCGGTCATCGAGCTGGTCGACTTGAGATGCGACTGCACCGACGACAGCGCGCTCGCCGATTGGGCGATTGCGGGCGCGCCGATGGCGAGGCCGGCGGCGGCCAGCGGCGCGAGCGTCCAGGCAGCAAGGCGGGTCATATTCGTCTTCAGGGTCATCTGGCTCTCATTTTCAAACATAGGGGCCGGTCATCGCAGGCGGGCATTGAACCCGCGCTGAACCTGTCGTTAGACGCTGTTCAAGTCGTGAGGCCGGCAATGGTTCCTCACCTTTGCTGGCCGTACTGGTCGGTGAGCACGTCGCGGCGGCCGACGTGGTTGGGCGGACTCACCAGCCCCTCCTCCTCCATCCGCTCGATCAGCCGCGCCGCGCTGTTGTAACCGATGCGCAGCTGCCGCTGCAGCCAGCTCGTCGAGGCTTTCTGGCTTTCGACGACGATCTGGCAGGCCTTGGCGTACATGCGGTCCTCGGCGCTGTCGCCGCCCGCGGGGGCGCCCTCCATCGCGAAACCGCCATCCTCGGGGTCCTCGGTGACGCTTTCGACATAGTCGGGGCGACCCTGGCCCTTCCAGTGATCGGCAACCGCGCGGACTTCGTCGTCCGAAACGAACGGCCCGTGGATACGCGTGATCTGCTTGCCGCCGGGGACGTACAGCATGTCGCCCTTGCCGAGCAGCTGTTCGGCGCCCGCTTCGCCAAGGATCGTGCGGCTGTCGATTTTCGAGGTGACGTTGAAGCTGATGCGCGTCGGCAGGTTCGCCTTGATGACACCGGTGATGACATCGACCGAGGGGCGCTGCGTCGCGAGGATCAGGTGAATGCCCGCCGCGCGCGCCTTTTGCGCGAGCCGCTGGATCAGGAATTCGACCTCCTTGCCCGCGGTCATCATCAGGTCGGCGAGTTCGTCGACGACGACGACGATCTGCGGCAGCGGCGCATAATCGAGCGTCTCTTCCTCATAGACCGGCTGGCCGGTGTCGGGATCATAGCCCGTCTGGACGCGGCGCCCGAGCGACTTGCCCTTGGCGAGCGCACCGCGCACCTTGTCGTTGTAGGAGGCGAGGTTGCGCACCGACAGCGACGACATCATCCGGTAGCGGTCCTCCATCTGCTCGACCGCCCATTTCAAGGCGCGGATCGCCTTCTTGGGCTCGGTGACGACGGGAGCGAGCAGGTGCGGAATATCGTCATAGACGCTGAGTTCCAGCATCTTGGGGTCGATCATGATCATCTTCACCTGGTCGGGGCCGAGGCGATAGAGGAGCGACAGGATCATCGCGTTGAGGCCGACCGATTTACCCGACCCCGTCGTACCCGCGATCAGCAAGTGTGGCATCGGGGCCAGGTCGGCGATCATCGCGTCGCCGCTGATATTCTTCCCCAGGATGATCGGCAGCGCGCCGGTCTGGTCCTGAAACAGTGCGCTGCCGATGATTTCGTGGAGCACCACCGATTCGCGATGCGCGTTGGGCAGTTCGATGCCGATCACGGTGCGCCCGGGGATCGGCGCGATACGCGCCGACAGCGCCGACATGTTGCGCGCGATATCGTCGGCGAGGTTCGACACGCGGCTCGCCTTGGTGCCGGGCGCGGGCTCGAGTTCGTACATGGTGACCACCGGGCCGGGGCGCACCGCGGTGACGACGCCCTTGACCTGGAAATCCTCGAGCACCGATTCGAGCAAGCGCGCGTTGCGTTCGAGCCCCGCCTTGTCGATCTGCCCGGTCGGCCCCGGCGGGGGCGGCGCGAGCAGGTCGATCGACGGCAATTGGTAATTGGTGAACAGCTCGGTCTGCGGTTTCGGCTTGAGTTTCGAGGGCGCGGTGCGCTCCGCCGGGTCGGCGATTTCGGGCGGGGCGCGGTCGCTCGGCTCGGCAACCGCGCGCGGCCGCACGACCCGATCCATCAGGTTCGGCGCCTTCACCTCGTCGCTTGGCACCCGCGCGGGTTCGACAATGCGGCTGCTGCCCTCGACCGCGGGCAGCTTGAAGCGCGACGCCCATCCCTTTTCGAGCCGCAACGCGCGCCACGCGAGCCACAGGCCGAGCCCGACGAGCAGCAGGATCGTCGCAAAGCGGATCAGCGCCGCAGCGGGCTCGCCCGCCTGCGCGAACAACGGCGCGATCGCGCCGCCGATCAGCAACGCGATGATCCCGCCCCAGCCCGCGGGCATCGGCGCGTTCGTCGCGGGCGACCAGAGTTCGGCGCCCAGCCCGACGAGCAGGATGCCGATGAAGCTGTAGGCAAGCTGGCGCGGCCAATAGGGCTGCGCCTCGCCCGTCCACAGCCGCCACGCGATGATGCCGAGCAGCGGCAGCAGCAGGACAATGGGCGCCCCGCCGATCGACAGGCCGAGGTCGGCAAACCATGCGCCCGCACCGCCCATCCAGTTGGCGGCGGTGCCGTGGGCGGCGGTGTTCAGCGCCGCATCGGTGCTGTCATAGGTGACGAGCGCGAGGGTCAGGAAGAGCGTGAACAGGCCGAGCGCCACCGCCGCGGCGATCACGAGCGATCGCGCGATGCTTTGGCGGAAAACCGTGCGCCAATCGGCCTTTGCGGGTGCGGCCTTGCGGCTAGCCATGCTCTTTTTCCGGTCCCTGTCAGTTAACCACGGCGATATGCGCATGGGGCGGACTCGTCGTCAAGCACGGCCCCGCGCTCGCCCACAGCCTTTCCAACCGCCCTGCCGCACGCTAGGGCAACGGCATGAGTGAAACGCTGCGCAGCGATGTCCTGATTTCGGGTGGCGGCCTTGTCGGCCAGGCGCTCGCCCTTGCCCTTGCCCACCATGGCCTGTCGGTCCAGATCGTCGATCCCGCCGACCCGGTGACGACGATCGCGCCGGGGTTCGACGGCCGCGCCTCGGCGATTGCCAGCGCGACCTGGCAGATGTTCGAAGTGCTGGGGATTGCCGATCGCCTTGCCGGGCATGGCTGCCCGATCCGCGCCATCAAGGTGGGCGATGGCGCCCCCGATAGCGGCCGCGGCGGCGAACTCGACTTCGTCACCGCTGACGGTGATCCGCCGCTCGGGACGATGGTCGAGAATCGCCAGCTCCGCCTCGCGCTTGCCGCTTTGCTCGCTGACGCGCCGCTCGTCCGCCTGCTGATGCCGGCACAGGTCGTGTCGCGCGAGATAGACGCGCATGGCGTCACGCTGACGCTCGCCGACGGGAAAAGGCTCGCGGCGCCGCTGCTGATCGTTGCCGAAGGCCGCCGCTCTCCGACGCGCGACGCCGCGGGGTTCAGCATCGCGAACTGGTCGTACCATCATCATGCGATGATCGGCGCGGTTGCGCATGAAAAGCCGCACGGCAATGTCGCGCATGAAATCTTCTACCCCTCGGGCCCCTTCGCGCTGCTGCCGCTCGTCGATGACGAACGGGGGCGCCACCGTTCGGCCTTCGTCTGGACGGTCGCCGAAAAGGACGGTCCCGGTTTCGCCAAGCTCGGCGAGCGCGGCTTTATCGCCGAATTGCAGAAGCGCGCCGGCGGGGTGCTTGGCGCGATGGAGCTGGTGGCGCCGCGGATGACCTATCCGCTCGGCTTCCACCACAGCGCGTCGATCGTCGCCGACCGTATCGCGCTCGTCGGCGATGCCGCGCACGGCATCCACCCGATCGCGGGGCAGGGGCTCAACCTTGGCCTGCGCGACGTTGCCGCGCTGACCGAAGTGCTCGTCGAGGGCGCGCGGCTCGGGCTCGATCTTGGCGATGCGGCGCTGCTCGCGCGCTATCAGCGCTGGCGCGGGCTCGACAATATGATGGTCAGCCTCGCGACCGACGGGCTGACGCGGCTGTTCGGCATTCCGGGCCGCACCGCCGCCGCGGTGCGGCGCACCGGGCTCGGCGCGGTGCAGCGGATGCCGATGCTCAAACGTTTCTTCATGGACGAGGCGCGCGGCGAGGCGGGCGATCTGCCGCGCCTGCTCGCGGGCGCCGAGGTCTAGGTATTACTACCTAGGGCGCCGGCAGCGCGGCGCTAAGCATGACATCCTATCCCTGAGCGTGCGGTAACCACGCCGCGGCAGGATGGGGGCGGGGCCATGTCGGCAAAAAGCGACGCGTTCGAAGCAGCGGTGACGGACTATATTCAGGCGCGAACCGCGCTCGACGCGGTGCCGGGGGCGCGGACGCGGGCTTTGACCGACCGCAGCTTCGCCCGGCTGGCGGCGCTCGCCGCGCCGCGTATCCGCTATTTCACGCGAAGCTATGGGCTGATCGATGTCGCCGAGGATGCCGCGCAAGTGTGCGCGATCGCATTGCATCGCGCCGCCGAACGCTATGATCCGGCGCGGGCGCGCTTCACCACCTATGTGAACTGGCAATTCCGCGCCGAACTGCAGGCGCTGCGGCACCGGCTTCATGGCGACCAGCGCTGCGCCGGGCGGCGGCATGTCACCGCGACGCTATCGCTCGACGCGTTGCAGGAGGAGGGCGCCGACGCGTGGCTGACCGATCCGGCGGCCGAAAATGCGACCGAACAGGGCGCGGCGGACAATCTTGCCGCGCTTCTGGCCGACCGGCTGGTCGAGGAGTGGGCGAGCCGTCGCCGCGCCAGGCTCGGCGCATCGCGCGGCGATGAAAGCCGGATGGAAACCCGGCTCGCCGCCGAAAAGAAGCTCGTTCGGCACCATCTGATGGTGAGCGACGCGGCGGAACGGCTGCGCGAAAGCGACCGGCATGTCGTACGCCGGGCGCTTGCCGACATCGTTCATCATGCGCCCGCCCGCAAACTTAACTGAACGCATCTATTGCAGCGTGGCGCGGCCGTCGTCGCCGTCGAAACGGCCGAAAAATTGCATCAGCTGAACGACGAGTTCGGCGCGCGCGTCGATCGGCGTCGCTTCGAGCAGCGCCTGCTTCGCGGCGGCATCGAACGGTGCGACCTGCGCGATGCCGTTGACGAGCGTGGCGTCGTCGAGCTGGCCGACCGAATCCCAGTCGACGACATAGCCCTGCCGCGCCGCAAAGCGCTTGGCCTCGCGTTCGAGGCTCGCGCGCTCGATGCTCGCGAGCACCGCCTCTTCCTCGGCTTCGAGTTCGATCTCGGCCTCGACCTGCCGGAACGGCGTCGTGACGTCGAGTTCGCGGCGGACGCGAAAGCGCGCGACGCCTTCGAGGACGAGGTTGAAGCGCCCCTCGTCGAGCGCCTCGACGTCGACGATCCGGCCGACGCAGCCGACGTCATAGAGCGCGGGCGGTTCGCGATCCTCTTCGCCGGGAAGCTGGCGCGGCTGGATCATCCCGATCTGCCGGTCGCGCGCGAGTACCTCCTGCACCATCGCCGAATAGCGCGGCTCGAAGATATGCAGCGGCAGGTGCAGCCCGGGGAAAAGCACCGCGCCGGTGAGCGGAAAGATCGCGATCCGCTGGATAGTCAGGGGCGCGGTTTCGCCCATCAGCCGAACAGGATCAGCGACAGGCGGCGGCGCTGGGCGGCGACCCACGCATCCTCAAGGCCGACGGCTTCGAACAGCGAGAGCAGCTTGGCGCGCGCGGCGTCCTCGTTCCATTCGCGATCGGCGGCGACGATGTGGAGCAGATTGTCCGCGGCGGCATCGCGCTGACCCGCGCCGATCTGCGCGCTCGCAAGGTCGAAGCGTGCCTGATGGTCACCGGGATTCGCGGCCACCGCAGCCTCGAAGGCGGCGAGCTCGCCGGCGTCGGGGGCATCGGCGGCGAGCGCAAGCGCGCTTTTCGCCTGCGCGATCGCGGGATCTTCGCCGATCTCGGCCGGAACGACATCGAGCGCGGCCTGCGCCCCCTCGATATCGCCCGCAAGCACAAGCGCGCGAATCAGCCCGCCATGCGCCGCGGCATTGTCGGGCGCCATGTCGATGATCTGCGCAAAGACGCTTGCGGCGCGCGGACCGTCGCCTTCGGCCAGAACGCTTTCGCCCATTTCGATCAGCGGGGCGATTTCGATCGCGCGCGCGGTCGCCTCGCTCTCGATCGGCAGCTGCGCGAGCAGCTGGTCGAGAATCGCCTTGAGCTGGCTTTCGGTGCGTGCGTTGGTCAGGTTGGCGACCGGCTGGCCCTGGAAGATCGCATAGACGGTCGGGATCGACTGGACCTGGAACTGGCCGGCGATGAAGCGATTCGCGTCGACGTCGACCTTGACCAGTACGACGCCCTTGTCGGCATAATCTTCGGCGACCTTTTCGAGCACCGGGCCGAGCTGCTTGCACGGTCCGCACCATTCGGCCCAGAAATCGAGGATGACGAGGCTGGTCATCGAGGGTTCGACGACGTCGCGGCGGAAGGCTTCGACGGCTTCCTTTTCGGTGGGATTCAGACCGAGCGTGGCCACGCAGATATGCTCCTGTTTTGATTTGCCGTCGCTTCTGCGCCGGCGGAAAGACTCTTGCCCCGCTTATGTGGGATTTGCGGGCGATATGCCAACCCTTCGGAGAAAATGCACAATCAGGGGTTGCCGAGTCAAAAAGCCGGTGCTAATCGCCCGCCTCACCCGCTGGAACCGACCGGTTTCCAGCCGCCAGAGCGGGCGTAGCTCAGGGGTAGAGCACAACCTTGCCAAGGTTGGGGTCGAGGGTTCGAATCCCTTCGCCCGCTCCAGTTTTCTTCCTAAAATCAGCGATTTAGTGAGGCGCGGATCGCGTCGTCACTGATGGCGAGCGCGTGGGGACGGGGCCTTGTCTCCATATTGTCACCAGCTCCAAGCGAGGATCCGGATGGGTCGGCGGTATCTCGCGTAGGTGCCGACACGGGGCTGCTCCCGGCGGCGATCCGGTTCGAATTATCCCGTCCGCGAGACAATCGACGAATGACGGCGCCGGATCGCCGCGTTAGCCTGCCGCCGATGGCGAAGAATTTCTGGCAGGGCGCCTTGCGCATCGAGGGCGAGACGGCTTGGTGGTCGGGCACGATCGGCGATGCGATTCCCCATCGTCATTTTGCGGCCCAGGCGGTCTTCGCGGATTCGCCCGTGCGCGCCATCGGTAGCGACGGCCGCGAAATTTCGGGCACCTGCCTGTTGATCGAACCCAACGCCCGGCACCAACTGCTCCCGTCCGCCGGTGCGGATATCTGTTTTGTCGAACCGACCGCCGGCTTCGGTCCGCCGGACAAGCTGCGAGATCGCATCGAAGTAGGCCGGTTCCAGATTGTGCCGGGCGCTGCGACGCGTCCCTTCTGGCAAGACTGGATGACGCGCGCCCCGCGGCGAAGCATCGACACGCGCATCTCGGACATGATTGCCACGATCGAACAGCGCCTCCCGCTCGGCACGGTTCGTCTGTTCGATGTCGCCGCCGGGACGCGGCTTTCGGTCGGTCGGCTTCGGCACCTCTTCGCTTCCGAGATTGGTATGCCGTTCCAACGCTATATCCTGTGGCGGCGCCTGAGCGCGGCGTTCGAGGGGCTGCTGGCAGGATCGAACATCACCGAGGCCGCCCATGGAGCCGGCTTTGCCGACGCCGCGCATTTTGCCCGGACGATCAAGGCCATGTTCGGCATCCGCGCCAGCGACATCATTCTGGAGCGATAGCCGCATCGTTCAAGCGTACCGGTCCCCGCGGGGCTAGTGTCCTGATCATGGCAGACACAAATCGAGATTTCGTGCCCGCGCTGGGCAAGGCGGGCAATATCGAGCGATATGATGCGGTGCTCGCCTTGATGACGCGCGAGAAGAGGTGGCGGGGCGAGCTGGTGAAGCTCGTCGCTCCGGGGGCCGGCGAGACGATCGTCGATATCGGATGCGGCACCGGAACGCTTGCGATAGCGCTGAAGGCGGCGGCCCCGACCAGCATCATCTTGGGCGTCGATCCCGATCCGGATATACTCGACATCGCCCGCAGAAAGGCAGGAGAGGCGGATGCGGACATCCTCTGGTTCGAGGCGATGGGCGATGCGCTCGATCCAATCGGCCCGCTCCAGCAATGCGACAAGATCGTCTCGAGCCTCGTGCTCCATCAATGCCCGATGGAGGTGAAGGAAGCGATCGTCGGTCAGATGTGGCGGCTGCTGAAACCGGGCGGCGGGCTCTACATCGCCGACTATGGCGAGCAACGCTCGCTCCTGATGCGAACTTTGTTCCGTCAGGTCCAGATGATCGATGGCTTCGAGCTTACCGAGCCGAATGCGCGGGGCTGCGTCCCCGAAATCCTGTGCAGCGCGGGTTTTCGCGATGTCGAGGAAGTCCGGGCCATCCAGACCCCGACGGGCTCGATCTCCCTCTATCGGGCGGAGCGCTAGCACGCGCCGCGGCTAGTCATGCTCCGGCTCGGCGCATTGCTCGCTGGCGGATTCCATCTGTAATGTCGCGTGCGCGATTGCGAACGCGTCGTGCAACGCTTCCGAAACCGCCAGCCGAACGGCGTCCGCTTCGCGCCCCGGCGTCAGGACGACATGCGCCGTCAGGCTCATATCGCGGCCTGCGATGGACCAGAGATGGAGGTCATGGACTTCGGCCACACCCTCGACAGCTGCGATGCTTGCGCGCACCGCCCCCAGATCGACGCCGCGCGGAACGCCTTGCAGCAGGATATTGGTGGTGTCGCGCAGAAGAATCCACGTCCGCGGCAGCACCCAGAGACCGATCGCGATCGCGACGATCGGGTCGACCCAGCTCCAGCCGGTGAAATGGATCAGGATCGCGGCCCCGATGACCCCGAGCGAACCGAGCATATCGGCCCAGACCTCGAGATAGGCGCCTTTGACGTTGAGGCTCTCATCCTTGCCGCCCGCAAGCACGCGCATCGATACAAGATTGATGATGAGCCCTGCGGCGGCAACCGCCAGCATGCCGAGCGACTGGACCTCCTGCGGCTCGACGAAACGCTTGATCCCTTCGTAGAGAATGTAAGCGGCAACCGCGAAGAGCAGCAGCGCATTGAACGCTGCGGCGAGGATTTCGAAGCGGCGGTAGCCATAGGTGCGCTTGACGTCGGCGGGGCGGCGGCCGATGCGGATCGCGGCCAGCGCAATCGCGAGCGCGGCCGCATCGGTGAACATATGCGCCGCATCGGAGAGCAGGGCGAGGCTGTTGAACAGCCACGCCCCTACCAGTTCGGCGACGAGAAATGTGCCCGTCAGCGCCAGCGCGATTGTCAGGCTCCGGCTGTTCGCGCCCGCCGCATGGTCGTGCCCGGAATGGCCGCCCTCTTTTTGACTATGCGAATGCGCCATCGTTCGTCCTTTCGTCCTTCAGCGCGCGTCCGCCTCCATAACGCGCGTAGAGCGTCGGAAGTACGAACAGGGTGAGCAAGGTCGCCGAGATCAGCCCCCCGATCACCACTGTCGCGAGCGGTTTCTGCACCTCGGCGCCGGCGCCGGTCGCTAGCGCCATCGGCACGAATCCGAGACTTGCGACAAGCGCGGTCATCACCACGGGACGCAGGCGCATGAGCGCGCCTTGCCGCGCGGCTTCCGCCCGCGCCATGCCCGAGCGCATCAGCTCCTGGATCGACGACACCATCACGAGCCCGTTGAGCACCGCGATACCCGACAGCGCGATGAACCCGACTGCTGCCGAGATGGAGAAATCCATGCCGCGCAGGAACAGGGCAAGCACGCCGCCGATCAACGCCAGCGGCACCCCGGTGAACACGATCGCCGCGTCGCGCGGCGAACGAAGCGCGCCGTAGAGCAGCAGCAGGATCAGGATGAAACACGCCGGGATGACGAGCAGGAGCCGATCGCGAGCGGAGGCCAGATTCTCGAACTGTCCGCCCCATTCGAGGTAGCTGCCCGCGGGTAAGCGGACATCCTTCGCGATACCTGCCTTGGCATCGGCGACGACGTCGGAAATCGCGCGGCCGCGAACATTGGCCTGGACGACGACGCGCCGCTTGCCATTTTCGCGACTGATCTGGTTGGGTCCATCGACGACGCGGATGTCGGCGACGCTGGCAAGCGGCACGAAAGAGCCGCCGGGAACGCGGACCTGCACCTGTTCGAGCACCGAGAGGTCCGAGCGCTGCGCGTCCGACAGCCGGACGACCACGGGGAAGCGGCGGTCGCCCTCGAAGATCGTGCCGGCCTGGCGGCCGCCGATCGTCGCGGTTACGACATCCTGCACATCCTGTGCGGTGACGCCGAGTCGCGCCATCGCCTCGCGGTTCGCCCGAATATCGAGCATCGAGAGACCTTCGGTTTCTTCGACACGCACATCGGTCGCGCCAACGGTCTTCCGCAAGATCGCGGCGATTTCCTGCGCGGTCCGGGTCATGGCGTCGAAGTCGTCGCCATAGACTTTGACGGCAATGTCGCCGCGTACGCCGGCGATGAGCTCGTTGAAGCGCATCTGGATCGGCTGCGTGATCTCATAGGCATTGCCCGCAATCTCGTTCAGCTCCTTTTCCAGCCGTTCGACCAGTTCGGCCTTGGGCAGGCTGGGGTCGGGCCACTCCTTTCGGGGTTTCAGGATCACGAAATTGTCGGTCGCATTGGGCGGCATCGGATCGGAGGCGAGGTCAGCCGTTCCGGTCTTCGAGAAGACGATGTCGACCTCGGGCTGCTTCGAGAGCATCCGTTCGATCGGCACCTGCATCGCCTGGCTCTGCTGGACCGAGGTCGAGGGAACGCGGAACGCCTGGATAAGCAGGTCGCCCTCGTCGAGCTGCGGCAAGAACACCTGGCCGAGCGAGAAGAAGGCAAGGATTGCGACGACGAACCCGCCGATCCCGGCGCCGAGCGTGACCTTGGGTTTGCTCATCGCCCGGTCGAGACCGGGTTCGTAGCGTTGCTTCAGCCACACCATGACGCGGCCCTCCTTCTCCTCGACGCGCTTGGAGAGCCAGATGGCGATCGCGGCCGGCACGAAGGTGAGCGAGAGGATGAAAGCGAAGGCGAGCGCAATGATCACGGTCAGCGCCATCGGAATGAAGGTCTTGCCTTCGACACCGCTCAAGGTGAGCAAAGGCACATAGACGAGGATGATGATCGCCTGGCCATAGACCGAGGGGCGCACCATCTCGCGCGCCGCCGCTGCGACCGAAGCAAGCCTCTCCTGAAGCGTCAGGATCCGCCCCTCGCGGTGCTGGAACTCGGCCATGCGTCGCAGCGCATTTTCGACGATGATGACGGCGCCATCGACGATCAGGCCGAAGTCGAGCGCGCCGAGGCTCATCAGGTTCGCCGACACGCCAGCGCGCAGCATACCGAAGCTGGTGAGGAGCATGGTGATCGGGATAACGAGCGCCGCGATCAGCGCCGCGCGGAAATTGCCGAGCAGCAGGAAGAGCACGACGATAACAAGCAGCGCGCCCTCGGTCAGGTTCTTGCCGACCGTCCAGATCGTCGAATTGACGAGCTTGGTGCGATCGAGAACCGGCTCGATGACGACGTCGGGCGGGAGCGACGCGTTGGTCGCTTCGAGCCGGTCGGCAACCGCGGTCGCGACGGCTCGGCTGTTCTCGCCGATGCGCATGATCGCGGTGCCGACGACGACCTCGGTGCCATTCTCCGATGCCGAGCCCATGCGTACGGCTTGGCCGGTACGGACGCTTGCCACCTGGTCGAGCGTGATCGGTACGCCCGACCGCGTCGCGACCACGACCCGCGACAGCTCGGCGGTATCGCGAATGAGCGCATCGGAACGAACGGCAAGCCCTTCGCCGTTGCGTTCGACGACCCCGCCGCCGACGCTTGTGTTGTTGCGTTCGAGGGCTTCGGCAAGATCGGTGAGGCTGAGGTCGAGCGCCGCCAGCCTTTGCACATCGGGCACGACCATATATTGCTTCGAATAGCCGCCGATCGCATCGATCCCGGCGACGCCCGGGACGGTACGGAGCAGCGGCGTGACGATCCAGTCCTGCGCGGTGCGAAGATAGGTGGCCTTGTCCGCCTCGGTGACGAGGCGTTCGCCCTCGGGCGTTACATAGCTGCCGTCGGGTTGGAGGCCGGGTTCGCCGGGCTTGTGCGTATCGTCCTTGCGGTGCGCGAGACGCACCGTCCACATATAGACTTCGCCGAGACCCGTCGCGATCGGACCCATCTCGGGCCGGACGCCGTCGGGCATGGTCTCGGTCGCTTCATTGAGGCGCTCGCCGACCTGCTGGCGCGCAAAATAGATATCGGTCCCATCGGTGAAAACGGCCGTGACCTGTGCGAAACCGTTGCGGCTCAGCGAGCGTGTATATTCAAGCCCTGGAATCCCCGCGAGCGCAGTCTCGATCGGGAAGGCGACCTGCTTCTCGACAAGTTCGGGTGAAAGCGCCGGCGCGCGGACGTTGATCTGGATCTGGTTGTTGGTGATGTCGGGAACCGCGTCGATCGGCAGGCGCGACAGCGCGAAGGCTCCGATGACGGCGGCAATGGCGGTGAGCAGGACGACAAGCCAGCGCTTCTCGACCGCCCAGGTGACGGTGCGGGCGATCATGGCTTAATCCTCATGGCCTGCTTCGCCCTTGCCGATTTCCGACTTGAGCGCGAAGCTGTTGGTGATGGCGATCTGTTCGGTGCCCTTGAGCCCCGAGCGTATGATCACATTGGCGCCGGCGCGGTCGCCCAGCACGACCGGAACGACCTCGAAACCCTCTTTGGTGCGAACGAACACGACACTCTTGCCTTCGACGGTCTGGATCGCGGTCGAGGGAATGCTGATCGATGCATCGCCGTCTGCGTCAGCGAGCGCGACCGAGGCGGTCACCGCTTCGCCGACGCGCCATTGTCCGGCGCGATTATCGAGGATCGCGATCGCGGGCACGAGCTTCGTGGCCGGATCGAGCGCGGGCGAGACGAAGCTGATCTTGCCGGTCGCCTGGCGTCCGGGCGCGCTGACCGAAACGATAGCGCCCGGGCGAATGCGTCCTGCGTCCGCGGGCTGAAGGTTCAGCGACAGCGAAACGCTCGACAGGTTCGCGATGCGGTAAAGCTCGGCGTCGGCGGCGACGGTCTGTCCGAGAACGACGCTGCGCGCGATCACCTGTCCCGAGATCGGTGCGGCAATCGCGATCCGGTTGAGCTGGCCGCCACCGCCCCCCGCTGCCGATACCTGTTGCTGGGCGAGCTGATAAGCGATCCGCGCCTCGGTCGCGGCGGTGCGCGCCGCAATGACATCCTGCTCGGGCGACACGCGCTGCGCGAACAGCCGCTCCTCGCGGGCGAGATTGGAGTTGGCGAGCGCGAGGCGCGCGCGCGTGGCCTGCACTTCGCCCTGGAGCTGTGCTGCCTCGCGGCTTTCGATGATCGCGAGCGTCTGTCCCCGGCCGATGGTCTGCCCAAGATTGCGATTGAGGGCGACGACGCGCCCGCCGATCGCGGCCGACACGGCTTGGGTTGCTTGCGGATCGCCTTCGATCGTCGCCGGCAATTGCAGGGCGCCGGCGCTGCCGCCCGTCGGGCGACCGAGGGCGATCCCGGCGATCTTGATCTGTTCGTTCGTGAGCGCGATTTTTCCTTCGTCGGCATGGCCGGCCTCTTCCTCGCCATGCTCGTCGGCGGGCTTGGCGCTCTCGCCGCCGCCGCACGCCGCGAGGAAGAGCGGCAGTGTCGCGGCGAGCAGCAGCTTTCGGCTGATGTTGATGGTCATGGCGTCAATTTCCTTCGAGGGGCGCGGGAGCCGTGAGGCGTTCCAACCGGGCCTTGGCAAGTTGATAGGAGGCGAGCGCTTCGATCGACGCGACCCGCATCTCGGTCAGCGTCCGTTCGGCATCGAGCAGTTCGAGCTGCCCGAACTTGCCCTCGCGGTAGCCGATGCGCGCGATCCGGGCCGCTTCCATCGCCGCCGAGAGGGCGGGGCCGCTCGCGACCCGCGCCGTCGCTGCCGCATTGGCGGCCTCTGTCTCGGCATCGCTGATCGCCTGCTCGACGTCGAGCGCGGTGACGCGGCGCTGCGCGTCGGCGCGCCGCCGCTCGGCATTCGCCTGGTCGACCGCCGCGCGTCCGTTTTTGAACAGCGGCAGTGGCACCGAAACGCTGAACACCGCCGCCACATCGTTGGTCGCCTCGATCCGGCGAACCCCCGGCCCGACCGTGACGTCGGGCACGCGTTGCGAGCGTGCCAGCCGGACGCTGGCATCGGCGGTCCGGAGATCGGCGTCGGCGGCCGCCAACGCGAGCGTGCCCGCCGCCGAAACGGGGCGGGGTGGACCCGTCGTTCCGTTTCCGGGTCCGCCGAGCACCGCTATGTCGAGCGGGCCGGCGACCGGACGTCCGACGCGCCGCGCGAGATTGGCACGGGCGGCATCGGCGAGGCGCCGCGCCTTGTCGGCCTCGGCTTCCGCGGTCAGGCGCGCGACTTCGGCGCGCTCCTGTTCGAGCGGCGATGCGCGCCCCGCCTGCACCCGGATTGTCGCGGCGCGCGCGGTGTCGCCCGCGATACGATATTGATCCTCGGCCATCGCGACCCGCACTTCGGCGGCGGAGGCCTGGATATAGAGTTCGGTCACTTGCAGTCTTACGTCCGCCTGGGCGATCGCCTGGGCGATTTGCGCGCGGTGCGTCGCGGCATGGGCAACCGCGACGCGCGCTTGCCGCTTGCCGCCGAGTTCGAGCGGGATCGCGACGCTTGCCGTCACATCGGCGCCATTGACGCCATTATAGGGCCCGGTGCCGACGAAATTCTCGACTTCGACCGAAAGCGCGGGATTGGGCCGGAGCCCCGCCGCGCGGCGCGCGGCGTTTGCGGCATCGACGTCCGCCGCCGCGGCTTCGGCCGCGGGCGCGCTGCCGCCCGCGAGCGCAACGGCCTCGTCGAGCGTCAGAAGCGGGCCGGATATCTGGCGGCTTTCGGTGCCGGCCTCCTGTGCGTGCGCGATCGCGACGCACGATGTGGCTGCCACCAGGGCAGCAACGAACCTGAACATAAAGATTCCATCCTCGGTTGATCGGAGAGATCGCCGCGTAAAAAGCGGCGAGCGTGCTCAGATCGCGAGGAGCGGCGGATCGAGTAGCGGGGGCAGGATGCGCGAAGCGAGCTCGGTCGCGGGCGCGGCAAAAAGCGGCGCGCGGGCTGGTTGCGCTGGGGTGTCGGTCGACGTGGCCTTGAGGTCCGGTGCGACCGGGCAATGATGATGCCCGCCATGCACGAGCTGCGATGCGGGATTCTGCCCATCCTGTTCGTCGTCGCCGGCCGACAGGTGAAAGGCGGTTTCGCTTGCCGTGGAATGCGCCGACGCCGGTTCGGCGACGTGCATGCTGCAAAGCAGCACCCCGATGATCATCAGCAGTCGCATGAACGCATTCGGCATGGCCGTTCCCTTATCAGCGCGAAACCGGTTTGTCGTGTGGCGAAATCATCTTGGCGAGATCGGGCGGCACCGGCATTGGCAGGAAGGCGCTGATCCGGGCGCGGCCGGTATTGCCGATGGGCAGCCTGCCGGTCAGCGATCCCAGCGGGACGAGGGCAAGCCGCAGCAGCTGGCCGGCCACCTCGCGCCCGTCGCGAAGGACAATCGCAAAACCGAGCATGTGCCAGTGCGCAGACAGGTGAAGTGCGAAGAAGGGCTGCGCGACGATGTGCGCGCGTCCGATGGCGTTCCAGGCGGCAGGATGGTCGCCGTCGCGGCGAGCGGCACGATATTGCGTCATCTCGACCGCGATCAGCGCGGCCGCGTCCCGACGGTTCGACATGCTCATGCGATTATCCCTCCGCTCGATTCGCTGCCCTTATGCACCCTGTAGCTACTACAGGGTCAAGTCTGCCGATCGGGTGCCGGTCACGCGGGGTTGAAGGGCTCCAGCATGCCGAACCATGCGACGAGCGCGAGGATCGCGAGACCTGCCAAGGCTTCGAGGATCAGGCTGCGGCGCATCGCGCGCGCGGCGCTGGCAGGATCGGTATCGGGCTCGTCCAATGCTCGCGCGAGCGCGGGGGTGAGGCGCCAGCGGTTGGCGGCGGCGAGCGCCAGCATCGCGGCGAACAGGAAGAGCTTTATCGCGAGAAGCTGACCATAGGGCGAGGCGATCGACCGCCCGATATTCGCGGCCCCGACGATCATCTGGCCGTTCACCAGTCCGGTCGCCGCGATCAGGAGCACGCACAATGTCCCCACCGGCGCGAACCGGTCGAGGCTTCGGGCCGTCATCGCGAGACGGTCTTTTGCGACCGGTTCGCCCGGACGGAGCATCAGGAGGAAGCCGGTAATCGCGCCCAACCAGATCGCGGCGGCAATCATATGGAGCGCGTCGCTTGCCCGGTGAATCCATCCGGCGGTGCCTTCGCTCGCGCCGGCATGGCCCGACCAGCCCAGCGTCGCCAGCGCGACGGCTCCGGCGACGGCGACGATCATTGTCGCCGCGACCGGGCTGCGGGCGATACGGAAAGCGGCGACCGCGGTGACAAGCAGGGCTGCCATGCGCACGAGCCAGGCGACGCCGACATCGGTCTCGCCCACGAGCGCGACGACCATTGCCGGGTCGATGGCGAAGATCCCGATCCCCTGCATGCTGGCGGTCAGGACCGCCATGCCCATGAGCGAAAGGAACAGGGCCGCGGCGCAGAGCCACCGCATCGGCCGGGAGAGGATCGATCCCAGTTCGGGATCCTGCCGCTCGCCAGGCTCCAGCGCATGGAGCGGGAAAGCGGCGAGTCCCGCGATGAGCATCAGGACCGCGAACAGCGCGAACCGGACACCCATCAGGAGGAGATCGGCCACGGCCTTATTTCACCGTGAAGCTGAATTCGCTTCCCATGCGGTGCGTATCGGCGCCCGCTGCCGACCATGTGACCTTGTAGGTGCCGGGGACGAGCGCGCGCTTGGCGGTGAGCGTCAGCGACTTGCCGTCCTTGCCCATCGACGACGTCGCCGGAATCTTCATCGGCGCGTGATTGGCCATGCCCGGCATGCCGGTCATCACCAGCTCGGCTTTCACGGTCGAGGCGATCAGCTTTTCGTTGAAGCGCAGGTTGACCGAGGTCACTTTCGAGGCGGTCGCATTCGCGGCCGGGGTCGAGGCGACGAGCTTGGCATGGGCGCTCGCCGCGACGGGCGTCAGGAGCAGCGCGAGGGCGGCGGTTGCAGCGGGGAGAAATGACTTCATTATAAAAACCTCCAAATTCGGGTCTGTCCTGCTAATACGCAAAGCGGCGGCACGGCCCTCGGAAAATCGGCAAGCTCTTGTTGGATTATTTCTGAGGGATGATGCGATCGTGCGCGTATTATCTGTTGTGGACTGCAGGAAGGCCGATGGACGAACTCCGGATTTTGAATGAAGCGCAGGTGCCGATCGAGCTCGAAACGCTCGACGAGCGTGTGCTGTCCGCGCTCGCGGGTCGGCAGCGCGAGGCGTCGGCGGTGCGGCGCATGATGGCGATTGCCGCTTTCGTTTCGCTGGGTGGTGGCTTCGTTGTCGGCAGCGCGGTCGTTCCGCCCGCCGTTGCCGCGAGCCCGATCACGCCGCTCATTCCGGCCAGTCCGCTGGCCCCCTCGACCTTGCTGGATTCGCGTTGATGACGTCGTCGCGCCGTTTGCTGCTCTTCGGTCTGGTCGCGTTCGTCGCGGCACTCGCTGGCGTGCTCGCCGGACGCCTCGTCGTCGAGGCGCCGCGTGCCAGCGAAACCGAACTTCACGCGCTTCTCCATCGCGAGCTGAAGCTTTCACCCGCGCAGAAGGTGAAGCTCGACAAGATCGAGGCGAAATTCGCGACCCGGCGCGATGCGCTCGAACTCGACATGCGCGCCGCCAATATCCGGCTCGCGCAGGCGATCGAAGCCGAACATGGCTATGGACCGCGCGTTACCGAGGCGATCGACGAGACCCACCGCGTGATGGGCGAGCTGCAGAAGGAAACGCTCCAGCATCTGTTCGCGATGCGCGTCGTCCTCGACCGCGAGCAGGCCGCGATGTTCGACAAGAGCGTGGTCCAGGCGCTGACCGCCGATGCGCGGTGACCCTCGACCTTGCGCAATGTAGCGACCGCGAGCTCGCTGCGCTGGCAAGCGCCGGTCAACAACAGGTCTATCGGGAATTGTTGCGACGGTACAAGGCGCCGGTCTTTCGCCTGATCCGTGCCAATATCGGCGACCCGGACGAGGCGATGGATTTGACGCAGGAAACTTTTGTCGCCGGCTTTGCGGCGCTTGGCCGCTATGATGCGGACCGGCCGTTCCGGATATGGATCGCCCGGATCGCGCTCAACAAGTGCCGCGACTGGGCGCGGCGCCGCGCGGTCCGGTCCTTCTTCGCGCGCGCCTTGCCGCTCGAAAGCGCCCATGACGTCGCGAGCGATGGCCCGGCGCCCGATGCCGAAGCGGCCGACCGGGCCGAACTCGTCCGTGTCCGCGCCGCCATGTCGCGCCTCGCACCCAATTTGCGCGAGGTTCTGGTGCTTCGCGGCGTCGAGGAACTGAGCCAGGCGGAAACCGCCGAACTGCTCCAGACAAGCGAGAAGACGATCGAAATGCGGCTCTACCGTGCCCGTGCGAAATTGAAGGCGCTGCTCGGCGAGACGGCCGTGCGCGAGACAGGCTGAAGGCAGGAGCGCAGCTCATCACGCAATTTCGTCCGAAAGGGTGAGGGGCGGGGGAGCGTGCCGCGTATGACTATTGAGACAAGGCAATATCCGGGAATTTTATGCAGATAGACAGGCGTCGTTTCGTGACGGGGGCATTGGGCGGCGGAACCGTGGCCGCGCTTGCTCCCTGGTTTCCGGCCTGGGCGCAGTCGGTGTCGTCCGGTATCGTCGCGCCGCTGCCGACAGTGTCGGGCAACGATATCAGCCTTCGCATCGCGCGTCAGACGATGCGGATCGACGGCAAGGTCAGCCGCGCGATCGGGATCAACGGCACCGTGCCCGCGCCGCTCGTGCGCCTGAAGGAGGGACAGACGGCACGCCTCACGGTCATCAACGACCTCGATGAGGACAGCTCGATCCATTGGCACGGGCTGATCCTGCCGTTCCACATGGACGGCGTGCCCGGCGTCAGCTTCCCCGGGATCAAGCCGCGATCGCGCTTCGTCTATGAATTTCCGGTCGTGCAATCAGGGACCTATTGGTATCACAGCCATTCGGGGCTTCAGGAACAGCTCGGGCATTACGGCCCGATCGTCATCGATCCCGCAGGTCCCGATCCGATCGGTTATGATCGCGAGCATGTCGTCGTCCTCTCGGATCATAGCCAGCTGTCGCCCGAGGCGATCTTTCGAAAGCTCAAGGTCAACCCGGGCCATTTCAACATGCAGCGCCAGACCCTGTCCGGTCTGCTGGCCGGCAAGGACCAGTCGCTGAAGGAGCGCGTCGAATGGGGCGCGATGCGCATGGACCCGACCGATGTCGCCGACGTCAATGGATCGACCTATAGCTTCCTCGTCAACGGCCACGGTCCGCGCGATAATTGGACCGCGCTCTTCAATCCCGGCGAGCGCGTGCGGCTGCGGATCATCAACGCGTCGGCGATGACGATCTTCAATGTGCGCATCCCTGGCCTCAGGATGACCGTCGTTCAGGCCGACGGGCTCAACGTCGTGCCGACCGAGATCGACGAGTTCCAGATTGCCGTCGCCGAAACCTATGACGTCATTGTCACCCCGGTCGAGGACCGTGCCTATACCTTCGTTGCCGAAGCCAATGATCGCTCGGGCATGGCGCGCGCGACGCTCGCGCCGCGCGCCGGCATGGCCGCCGCGGTGCCGCCGCTCCGCGAACGCCCGCTGGCGACGATGAAGGACATGGGCATGGGCGCGATGGCGAGCGGCGATGCGTCGTGCACGCCCGAACATGCGGCAATGGGCCATTGCACGCCTCCGCCGGCTGACGGCGGGGCCGTCGATCACGCGGCGATGGGGCATGGTGCAGGGGGCATGAACCACAGCATGCGCGACTTCAGCGTCGCGCCGCAGGTCAAGCGCGACCCCAGCGTCCAGTCGATCTCGCCGATGCCGGTCGACCGTATGGGCGAGCCGGGGCAGGGGCTCGAGGACGTCGGGCACAAGGTGCTGACCTATCACGACCTTGTCGCGCTCGAACGCAACCCCGACGTGCGCGCCGCCTCGCGCTCGCTCGACATCCACCTCACCGGCAATATGGAACGCTTCATGTGGTCGTTCGACGGCGTGAAAATGTCCGACCATCACGAACCGATCCCGTTCATCGAGGGCGAGCGGGTGCGGATCAACCTCATCAACGATTCGATGATGAGCCACCCGATCCACCTGCACGGCCATTTCTTCGAACTGGTCACGGGCAAGGGCGATCGCTCGCCGCGCAAGCATACGGTGCTCGTCCAGCCCGGCGGCACCGCGAGCTTCGACTTCACCGCCGACGCGCTCGGCGACTGGGCGTTCCATTGTCATATGCTTTACCACATGCATGCCGGGATGATGCGCGTCGTGAGCGTCCGTCCGAAGGGAGAAGCCGAATGACGCGCATCGCGCTCCTCCTCTCGGGCATCGCGCCGCTCGCCTTCGCGGTTCCCGCCGCGGCCCAGTCGGCGGATCATTCGATGCACGGTTCGGCGCCCGCGCCGGCGGCAAAGCCATCGGCCGAGTCCCCGGGCTGTTCGCCCGAGCATGCGGCGATGGGCCATTGCACACCGGAACCCGATGTCTCCGAAAAGGAGGCTGAGGACGTGCGCGCGGTGGATCAGGGGACGATGCTGTCATCCGATCCCGATTGTCCGCCCGAACATGCCAAAATGGGCCATTGTACCCCGAAGGCCTCGCCCGCCATGGCGGGGATGGAGAAGGCGACCGCGGTGAGCGGCACGGACTTGCCGCCGGGCGATGGCACCGCGCCGGCCCCGCCGGCCGACTGGTATGCCGACCGCATCTATCCGGGCGCTGAAATGGAACATTCGCGCCACGAGATGATGAAGGAGAATGGCGCGCAGACCATCGCCTTTATCAGCTTCAATCTCGCCGAATATCAGGCGCGCAAGGGCGGCGACGGTTTCCGCTGGGCTGGCGAGGCCTGGTACGGCGGCGACATCAACCGGCTGACGATCAAAAGCGAAGGCGAGGGCGTCTTTGGCGAAGGCATCGAGGGCGCCGAAATTCAGGCGCTCTACAGCCGCGCGATCGGCCCCTATTTCAACGCGCAGGCGGGTATCCGGCAGGATCTGGGCCCCGGCCCCGACCGAACCTATGCGACAATCGGCTTCGAGGGGCTGTCGCCCTATTGGTTCGAAGTCGAGGGCGCGTTGTTCCTCTCGAACAAGGGCGACCTGCTCGGCCGCCTCGAGGGTTATTACGACCAGCGCATCACCCAGAAACTGATCCTCCAGCCGATGGCCGAACTCAATTTCTCGGCGCAGGATGTGCCCGAAACCGGAACGGGCTCCGGCTTGTCCGACGTCGAGCTCGGGCTTCGCCTGCGGTACGAAATCGTCAGGGAGTTTGCGCCCTATGTCGGTGTCGAATGGGCGCGCAAGGTGGGCGATACCGCGCGCTTTGCCCGCGCGGCGGGCGAGGATGCGAGCGGGGTCAGCTTCGTCATGGGGATACGCGCCTGGTTCTGAGCCGCGGCGGGCGGCGCATCAGGAGGAGGCACATCGTGTGCACGCCTGTCGCCGCCTTGCGCTCCAGGCTTTCGCAGGCGACGCCGCTATCTAGCTGGTGATCGTCGCCCGACCCGGCGCAGGCCCGGCCGGGCCCGGCCAAAGGCGGTGGGATCTCCCGCCGCCGCTCCTTCGCGAACGACCGAAAGCGATGAAAGGACTCGCCGTTCCCCGGCATCCCGCGCGATTCGCCGGGGATGGAAATGCCCGACGCGAGCAAGAACGCCTTCGACGTGACGGCCTTCGGCGGCGAGGGCCAGTCCCGGGTTTTTGCGGCCCGGCCGGCGCCCGGCACGCATCGCCGCCCGCGTTCAAAAAAATGTCATTCAGCGTGAGGGGTAGATGCTTCGGATGCGTATTATATGGACCGACTACGCGCCCATGAGTACCATCTAAGATATTGATCTTCAACGTAAATTTTTATTGACCTGTATATACATTTGATGCTCTCTGCGGTGGGTAACGCAACCAACAGGGGGTTTCGCGATGAAGATCAGGACAGTTTTGCTCGCCGGTGCAGCGGTTTGTGCGGGCATTTCCGCGCCAGCATTCGCGCAAGCCGAGTCGGCACCCGAGACGGGCGCTGAGGGCGCGACCAGTGGCAGCGATATCGTTGTGACCGGGTCGCGCATCCGCCGCCAGGATCTCGCCGGGGTTGGACCGGCAACGGTGGTCTCCGCCGAGCAGATCGAGAATACCGGCGTCGTCAATATCGAGACCGTGCTGCAGCGCCTCCCCGCCAATGCGGGCTTCGCGGGCAACCAGACCTCGGCCTATTGGGCGAACAACGGCTATGGCACCGCACAGGTGAACCTCCGCGGCCTCGGCATCAAGCGCACGCTCGTCCTGCTCAACGGTCGCCGTCTCGTCGCGGGTGGCACCGGGGCGAACTCGTCGCCCGACCTCAACATGATCCCCGTCGCGGCGCTCGCGCGCACCGACGTCCTCAAGGACGGGGCTTCGGCGATCTACGGCGCCGACGCGATGGCGGGCGTCGTCAACCTCGTGACCCGCACCGACTATGAAGGTCTTGGCCTCAGCGTTCGTCAGGGGCTTACCGAAAAGGGCGACGGGTCGGACTTCACCGCCGACCTGCTGTGGGGTGTTCGCAATGATCGCGGCGGCTTCATGGCGGCGGTCACCTATCAGAAGACCAAGGCGGTCAACATGGCGAGCCGCGCGCCCTGCTCGCTGGCGGAAACCACGCCCGGCGCGCTGAGCTGCGTCAACAGCGCGTCGACCATCGGCGGCCGCGCGGTGCTGCCGAACGGTCAGCAGATCAACTTCAATCAGGTGCTGGGCGGCAACGGCAATTTCTTCGAGCCGTATAGCGCGGCGAAGCATAATTTCAATTCGAACCCGTTCCTGAACGCGGTCAGCCCCGTCGAGCGCGTCAGCACCGCCTTTTTCGCCGACTATGACATCACCGACAATATCGAGGCGTTTGGCGAATTCCTCTATACGTTCCGCAAATCGAACCAGATCGCGACGCCCGGTACGCTGCGAAATCTTTCGATCGCGGCGAGCAATCCGACCAACCCGACGGGGCAAAATATCGTCCTGATCCAGCGCCGCCTCGCCGAACCGGGGCCGCGCCAGTTTTTTCAGGAAACCGATACCTGGCAGGGCACGTTCGGCCTGCGCGGCAAGCTCTCGAACAATTGGGGGTGGGAAGTCGCGGGCGCGTTCGGCCGCAACACCGCGGTCGACGGGTCGACCAACGTCGCCAATCTGGAGCGTGTCCGCAACACGATCGACACGACCAAGTGCAGCCTCGCTGCCGGTGCGACGATCCCCTGCGCCGACTATCTTGGCTTCGGCGACCTGACCCCGCAGGTTCTCGACTATATCCTCTTCACATCGCGCGATCGCGGCGGGAATGAGCTGGCGACGGTCACCGCCGACCTCAACGGCGATCTGTTCAAGCTGCCTGCGGGGCCCGTCTCGTTCGCGGCGGGCGTCGTCTATCGCAAGGAAAAGGGCTGGCGCGATCCCGATCCGCTGACCGTGCTCGGTATCGCCAACACCAACCAGCAGAGCCCGATTTCGGGAACCAGCACCGCCAAGGAAGCCTATCTCGAGCTGTCGGTGCCGATCCTGGCCGATACGCCTTTCTTTCAGGCGCTGACGGCGGGCGGCGCGGTCCGCTATTCGAACTATGATTTGTTTGGCAGCGACTGGAACTACAAGGGAAGCCTCGACTGGGTCATCAGCGACAGCTTCCGCCTGCGCGGCACCTATGGCACCGGTTTTCGCATTCCGAATGTCCCCGAATTGTTCGGCGGCGTGTCCGAGGGCAATCTGACCACGACCGATCCGTGCTCGCGCTATTCGACCAGCGGCAATGCCGGGCTGATCGCCAACTGCCGGGCGTCGGGAGTCCCTGCGAACTATGTCCAGCTCGGCACCACGATTTTGACGACGGTCGGTGGCAACGAGAATTTGCAGCCCGAAAGCTCGACCACCTGGACGGTCGGGACGGTCGTTTCGCCCAAGGGGCTGATCCCCGGCCTGTCGCTCACCGCCGACTGGTTCGACATCACGATCAAGGACGCGATCCGCGCGATCCCCGGATCGACCAAGCTCGCCATCTGCTACGCCAGCACGAACCTGTCGCATCCCTTCTGCGACGATTTCACGCGCAGCCCGCTCACCGGCGAAGTCACTTTCCTCTCGGCGCAGCCGATCAACACCGGACGCGAGGAAATGAACGGGCTCGATCTCGGTCTCGTTTACGCGGGCGGCATCGGCAGCGTGAACATCTCGCTCGACGTCAACCTGACCTACCTCAACAAATATGTCGTTCTGCCTTTCCCCGGCGGCGCGCCGATCGATTTCGACGGCTTCATCGGGGGCGGTAATGGCGGCTATTCGAAATGGCGCGGCTATGGCGTGCTGACCGCCGAAAAGGACGGTATCAGCGCGACCTGGTCGACCCAGTGGGTCGGCAAGGCGACCGACTTCAATGCGGCGCCCGGCGAGATCGGCTACAGCACGCCCAATGTCTTCTACCATAATCTTCAGGTCGCGTTCGAGATCGACGAAAAAACCCGCTTCCAGCTGGGGGTCGACAATCTCTTCGATCGCAAGGCGCCCTATATCCAGAGCTTCACCGATGCGAACACCGACACGATGACCTATGATCTGCTCGGACGGCGTTTCTACGTCGGTTTCCGCACGGCATTCTGAGGGCAGGGGAAATGGCGATCCGTTGGCCGCTGCTTGTTCGGCGAACGCATAAATGGCTGGCGCTGGTCGTCGGCGTCCAGGCACTGCTCTGGACGCTGACCGGCCTCTATATGGTGGTTGTCCATATCGACATCATCCACGGCGACAATCTCGTGCGGGCGCCGGTTGCCGAACCGTTCGACCTTGCCGGCCTTGCACCGCCCGCGCGCATCGTCGCGGCGGCGCCCGGCGCATCCGAGCTCCGGCTGCAGCGCTTCTTCGACCGGCCCGTCTGGCGCGCCGAGACACCCGAAGGCGCGCGCCTCTACGATGCCCGCTCGGGCGCGCCGCTGCCTGCGCTGACCGAGTCCCAGGTTCGGGCGCAGGCGCGGCGCATCTACACCGGCGACGGGCGGATCGTGTCGGTGCGTTTGCTCACTACGGCACCGCAGGAAATGCAGTCGCGAAAGCCGCCTTATTGGCAGGTCGAGTTCGAGGGCTGGAATCGTCCGACGCTCTATCTCTCGCCGCAAACCGGCGAGCTGATTTCGCGCCGCCATGCGCTGTGGCGCGTCTTCGATTTCGCCTGGATGCTCCACATCATGGACTATGACGAACGGACCGACGTCAACAATCCGCTGCTTCGCGTCGCGACATGGAGCGCCTTTGCCATGGCGCTGACGGGCGCCTGGCTGCTGATCTGGTCCTTCAAGCGTCGCAAAAGGAACAAGGCATGAAACGCATCCGGCTGACGCCGCTGTTCTTCCGGCGCATTCACAAATGGGTGGGGCTCATCCTGGGCCTCCAGTTCCTCCTTTGGGCCTTGAGCGGCTCGGTGATGGCGCTGCTCGACAAGGACAAGGTCGGTGGCCATGACGGCGGCATGTCGCACGCGCATCCGCTGCCGGCCGGGGCGTATTTCGACGTCGCCGCCTTGCCGCGCGGCGAGCCCGTGACCGGGGTGATCCTGCGCGACCTCGGCGCCCGGCCGGTCTACGAGCTTCGTTCGGCCAAGGGCGTTCGTCTGGTCGACGCGACGAGCGGCGCGCTTGTTCATGTCGACGAGCAAATGGCGCGCGATGTCGCCGCAATGATGAACGAGGCGCCGATCCGCAAGGTCAGCGTGCTGGCGAAGCCGAATCTCGAATCGCGCGACCATGAAGGCGCGATGTGGCGTGTCGACTTCGCCGATGCCGAGAATAGCAGCGCCTATGTCGCGCTCGACACCGCGCGCTTTCTCGTCATGCGCGGCGATACCTGGCGGACCTGGGATTTCTTCTGGATGCTCCACAATATGGACTATGTGAACCGGAAGAGCTTCAATCACCCGCTGATCATCTTCGTGGCTTTTGGCGTGCTGTGGCTGTCGGGGACCGGTTTCTACCTGCTGTTCAAGAGTTTCAGCCGCGCCGACTTCCGCTGGCTGCGCCGGCGCCGCAAACCCGTCGTCACCCGCAGCGCGGCCTGACCTGCCGGCGGTCAGTCGTCGATCGAGAAGGCGGCCGACAGCTCGAAGCGCGATCCCGGATGCGTCAGCCAGGCGTGGCTGACGAGGCGCGAATGGCTCCATGTCCGGCGCGTCATCCGCAGCACGGGTTCGCCGTCCGACAGCCCCAGCATGCTGTGGGTGCGCGCATCGGGCATTTCGGCGCGAACCCGATGTTCGACGCGCTCGAGCGGCGCCGTCCTTGTCAGATATTCGTTCGGCGTCATCTGCGTGAAGTCGATCTTGCCATAGTCGGGGGCGGCCGACGCGAGCACGAAACGCTCTTCGAGCTGGATCGGGAACTCGGCTTCATGATGCACGATGATCGAGTGGAACAGCCGGGTCCCGACCGGAACCTCGAGCAGCGCCGCCATGTCGGCATTGGCGCGTATCTCGTCATTCTGCACGACGCGCGCGCGGTAGACATGCCCGCGCTCCCGGATTTCTTCGGCGATATTGCGGATTTCGATCATCTGGCCGATCGGCTTGGGCTCGGCGATGAACGATCCGCTGCCCGCGCGGCGCACGAGGACGCCCGCGGCCTGTAGCTCGCGTAGGGCCCGATTGGCGGTCATGCGCGACACGTCGAACTGCTGGACCAGTTCGGCTTCCGACGGCACCCGGTCGCCCGGCTTCAGATGCCCGTCGCGAACGGCATCGCAAATGCTCTGCTTGATGGCGGCGTAACGAGGCGGAGACCGGTCATTTTCGTCGTCGGGGCTGCGGGGCCGGGCGGCCGCGGATCCAGTCGAAAGCTTTGATCCGCGTCCGCGCGTGCGAGTGATAAAATCCATAACCCGTCTATACAGGTTGCGGTCGGTAGAAGCCAAGCACGCTGTTTGCAGGGTGCTCAGACGCCCGGCAGGCCGGCCAACTGAGCCGGCGTCACGACGGGTTCGTTTCGATCCTTGCGTTCCGAATAGCGGTCGACGAGCTGGGCGGCGTGACCGCGCGTCAGCACGGTGAAGCGTACAAGCTCTTCGGCGACATCGACGATCCGGTCATAATAGCTAGAGGGCAGCATACGGCCCGCCTGGTCGAATTCCTGATAGGCCTTGGCGACGCTCGACTGGTTGGGGATGGTGACCATCCGCATCCAGCGGCCGAGGATGCGGAGCGTGTTGACGCTGTTGAACGATTGCGAACCCGCCGAGACCTGCATGACCGCGAGCGTGCGGCCCTGCGTCGGTCGGAGGCCCTTATAAGCGAGCGGCAGATGATCGACCTGCGCCTTCATGGTCCCGGTGATCTGGCCGTGACGTTCGGGGCTGCACCAGACCTGGCCTTCGGACCAGAGCGAATGCTGCCGGAGCTCCTCGACCGCCGGATGATCGTCGTCGGCGATCAGGTCGGGAAGCGGCAGGTCCGTGGGATCGAAGATACGCGTCTCACAGCCGAAAAGCTGGAGCAGGCGCGCAGTCTCTTCGACGACGAGTCGCGAGTAAGATCGTTCGCGCAAGCTCCCGTAGAGCAGCAGGATGCGCGGCGCGGGATCGAGCGGGCCGAGGCCCAGCGCCGGTTGTGACCGGACATATTCTGGGCTCAGCGCCGGAAGATGGGTGGGGTCGGTGAGTGTGCGGAGGCGCGAGAAGGTCGGGGCAGTCATGGAGATCAGTCTTTCGCGGGGGTGGACGACGGAAACCAGCGGCGTCCGAACCAAAAGGCGACGCTTACCAGCAGGATAAGCACGGGAACCTCGACGAGCGGGCCGATGACAGCGGCGAAGGCGACCGGCGAGGCAAGGCCGAAGGCGGCGATGGCGACCGCGATCGCGAGCTCGAAATTATTGCCGGCGGCGGTGAAGGCGACCGCCGTCGTGCGCGGGTAATCGGCCTCGATAAGCTTGCCCATCCAGAAGCTGATGACGAACTGTACGACGAAATAGATGGTGAGCGGGATCGCGACGCGCACGACGTCGCCGGGGATGGCGATGATCTCGCCGCCCTTGAGGCTGAACATCGCGACGATCGTGAACAGCAGCGCGACAAGCGTGATCGGCGCGATGCGGGGCAGGAAACGCGCTTCATACCAGTCATTGCCTTTGGCGCAGGCCAGCCATTTGCGGGTAAGATATCCCGCCGCAAAGGGAATGCCGAGGTAGATGAGGACCGCCTCGGCGACGGTCCGGAAGCTGACGTCGATCACGCTGCCTTCGAGCCCGAAATGCGGCGGCAAGATGGTCAGAAAGAACCAGGCATAGACGCTGAAAAACAGGATCTGGAAGATCGAGTTGAAGGCGACGAGCGCGGCGACATATTGATTGTCGCCGTTCGCGAGCTGGTTCCACACAATCACCATTGCGATGCAGCGCGCGAGACCGATCAGGATCAGCCCGGTCATATATTCAGGCCTATCAGACAGAAAGATCACCGCGAGCGCGAACATCAGCACCGGACCGATGATCCAGTTCTGGATGAGCGAGATGGCGAGAACGCGCTTGTCCTCGAAGACTCGTGGGAGCTCATCGTAGCGAACGCGTGCCAAGGGCGGATACATCATCAGGATGAGGCCGATCGCAATCGGGATATTGGTCGACCCGACCGACAGCGCGTCGATCGCGGCGGGCAGGCCGTCGAAGGTCGACCCGAGCCAGACGCCGAGCGCCATCGCAAGGAAGATCCAGAGCGTCAGGTAGCGATCGAGGAACGACAGTGGTTCCCGCTTGATAGCATTGGACATGGATGTTTTTCCTCAGGGCTGGACGCGATTTCCATCTGCATCGACGACGCGCTCGCCATCCTCCTTTGCAAAGGCGCCGAGCTGACGGGCCGGAAGGATATCGAGCGCCGCTTCGGATGGCCGGCAGAGCCTCACACCGAGCGACGACACGACAAGCGGTCGGTTGATCAGGATCGGGTGCGCCATCATCGCCTCGACCAGCGCCGCATCGTCGAGGGATGGATCGGCAAGACCCAGCTCGGCATAAGGCGTCCCCTTTTCGCGAAGGAGCTCGCGCGGCGCGATGCCCGCCCGCTCGATCAGTTGTGCGAGCAGGGCGCGCGACGGGGGCGTTTTCAGATATTCCACGACATGCGGCTCGATCCCGGCGTTGCGGATCAGCGCGAGCGTGTTCCGCGACGTCCCGCATTCCGGGTTATGATAGATGATGATATCGGTCATCGGGCGGGTTCCTTCAGCAGCACGCCAATTCGGCAAGCAGGGGCTCGCAAAGCTCGGCGCGCCCCTGGCAACAATCCTTGGCGAGGAAGAGCATCAGGCCGCGAAGGGCGTCGATATCCGCGCGCTGGATAATCTGGCGCCCGCGCTTCTCGGATATCACGAGACCGGCTTTCGCGAGTACCGCGAGATGAGTCGAAAAGGTGCTTTGGGTGAGTGCCGACGCCTCGACAAGCTGACCCGTCGACAGGCCTTCTGGTTCATGTTTGACGAGCAGGCGGAACGCATCGAGGCGGGTCGGATGCGCCAGCGCGGCGAGAATGGCCAAGGCGGAATCGGTTTGCATCCATCGGAATTATCCGATGGAATCTCGTCCGTCAATTCTTATCGGGAATATCCGATGGGTTTGCCCGGCTGCGCGATCCCGCTATAGTTTCGTAACCTGCTTCGCGTTGGTCGCTGCGAATGAAAATCGACATAGGTGGCCGGTGCATGGAGGCCGCGCCGGCAAGGGCGCGGGAATCAGTCCGCCGAGAAGTTCAGTGACACGAGGGCAAAGACGAAGAGAAGAGCCACGGCGGTGAACAAGGCGGTCGTCGCCGTGAACAGGATCGCGCTCGACGGCCGCCGCGCATAAAGTTCGCTGGCGTCGCTCGCGCTCGCCGCATTGGCCATATCGTCCGCTTCCTCGCCGGGGGCGGCTTTGAGCAGCGCCGCGCTGATCGCGCTCGCCGGGACGGGCGTCAGGAACTCGCAGCCGAAGAGCCTGCCGTCATGGCGAACGACGCGCGCGGGAGCGGCGCCGAGTTCCGGCAAGACCAGCAGGAAGGTCTCGCCGATGGAAAAGCCAGCGTCGGTCTCGATCAGCAGGCCGGTCCGCGACAGGTTGCGGATGATCACGGCGGATTCGGCCGTGGCCGTGCGCGCCGCGACATCGAGCCGAAGCGTGCGGCGGCTCGTTCGCCTGCGATCGGTCGTTTCGACGGGGACCGCGATATGCGCCAGCAAGGATCTCACCAACCTCTCCTTTGGTGAACCATTATCGTCCGGCAACCCTTAATATTGCATTTTCGCCGCGGTTTTTTGGGTGCGCCGGTCGGGTGCATTGGCGTTGCTAAGATCGTGCCGCATTCACTTAACGCCGCGTGGAGAGTTGGACCGATTCGCCGCTCGGACGGGGCGGCGAATGCGACGAGCCGTGTTAATTTGTGGTTCTAATTGGGACGAGGGCATCGCTTTGGTGGTGAGCGATCTTGATAGGGAATTCACATTATATCATTGAATATATGTTGTATTCTGCTCCACAGGCGATGCGAGGATGATCGCTCGTTTAGTGCAAATTAGCGATTGATAAAAATGTGTTAACGCGCTTGCGGATTTCCGGGAATCCATGTTTCCTAATGCGTGGGGAAGGTCCGAGTCGCTTGGACCGTGGGTCGCACTGACATTGGTGGAAATTTTGCTGTGCCGTTTTTGCGGCAGGGCGAGGTGCGTTCGAGGGAAATTGACATGGATGCTTTCGACAATCCGGCGCGGAATGGCATGACGGGTCCCGAGCGCGACGGCGCATCGAACGAGCCATCGAATCGGGCCGTACCGGGCGGCGAATTTCTTGCCGCCGCGGCGAACGTGACCGCCGCCGCATCGGTCATACCGCTGGCGATCCAGGCGATCCTCGTTCCCGACGCAAGCGGCCGCATCGTCCTGCCCGCGGGCGCGTCGATCGACGATATCACGATCTCGGGCACCGACCTTGTCATCACCCTGCCGAACGGTCAGGTGTTCATCATTCCCGGCGGCGCGGTCGATGTCCCGTCGATCGTCGTCGATGGCGATACGGTGCCCGCGAGCACGGTGGCGCAGCTGCTGGAGAATCTGGGCGAGCTGAACCCCGAAGCCGGTGTCCGCAGCTCGGGCGGCAATTTCGCCGACCCCGAAGGCCCGATCCAGGATGCCTATGCGCTCGGCGACCTGCTGCCCTATACCGAACTTGCCTTTCCGCAGCCCGAAGGCCGCGAACTGATTCCCGACGCTCCGGATGAAGAGCCGACGATTTCCATTGTCACCCCCGACCAGCCGGCCGGGGCGCTCGACGCGACCTCCAGCGTCAATGAAGCCGGACTTCCGGCGCGCGGCAATGAACCCGCCGGAAGCAACAGCGCGGCGACCAGTGAAACCGTCACGGGTTCGATCGTCATCGATGCGCCCGACGGGCTGGTGTCGGTCGCGATCAACGGCACCGTCGTCACCGGCGTCGGTCAGGTCATCACCTCGCCGCTCGGCCAGCTCACCATCACCAGCGTGACGCCGGACAATATCGGCTACAGCTACACGCTGGCCGACAACACCAATGCCAATGCCAATCTGACCGACGTCTTCAATGTCGTCGTTACCGACCGCGACGGCGATACGGCGCCCGCGCGGCTGACCATCTCGATCATCGATGACGTCCCGACGGCACGCAACGACACCGACCAGCTTGCGGGCGGCAGCCGTGGTCCCGAAACGGGCAATGTGCTGACCGGCGTGGGCACCACCAGCGGGACGCCCGGCGCCGACACGCAGGGCGCCGACAGCGCCACCCTCACCGGCATTCGCGGCGCGGGCAGCGAGAGTTTTGCGGCGCCCGGCACGGTCCAGGGCCAATATGGCGCGCTGACCATCAACGCCAACGGCAGCTATTCTTATACCCGCAATCCGGGCACGCCGGGCGGCGTCAGCGACGTCTTCACCTATCGCATCACCGACGGCGACGGCGATACTTCGACCGCGACGCTGACGATCGCGATCGGCGACGCGCCCACCACGATTACGTTCGTCCCCGGCGACGGGGAAAGCGACGCCGGCACGATCGTGCGCGAGGCCGACCTGCCGGCGCGCGGCGGCGAAGCGCCCGGCTCGCAGTTCGACGGCGATGCGGCGTCGACCAGCGGAACAATCACCTTTACCGCGACCGATGGCGTGGGCAGCGTGACGATCGAGGGCGTGACCGTCACGCCGGGATCGCTGCCGCAACAGATTGTCAGCGATGCGACCGGAACGCTGGTCGTCACGGGCTACTCCTACAATGCGCAGACGGGCCAGGGTTCGTTCACCTATGTCTATACGCTGAAGGACAATGTTCTCGACGGCGACGGTTCGACCGTCAGCTTCGACTTCACGATCACCGATCTCGACGGCGACGCCGCTTCGGATACGCTGGACATCGACATCATCGACGACGCGCCGACGGCGCGCGCCGACCTCGACAGCGTGACCGAGGACGGCCCGACGGTCGCCAACGGCAATGTGCTGACCGGTGCGGGCGGCAATGACGCGAATGCGACCGACGGCGTCGCCGACGTGCAGGGCGCCGACGGTGCGACCGTTACCGCGGTCACCGGCGGCACGGTTGGGACGGCACTGGCGGGCGCCTACGGCGCGCTGACGCTCAACGCCGACGGCAGCTACAGCTACGCTCTCAACAATGCGGCGCAGCCGGTGCAAGGCCTTTCGGCCGGGCAGACGCTGACCGAGACCTTTACCTACACGATCACCGACGGCGACGGCGATACGTCGACGACGACGCTGACGATCATAATCAACGGCGCCGACGACGGCATCACGATCAATGGCATCAACACCGAAGGCGGCGACCTGACGGTCGACGAGGATGACCTCGCCGACGGTTCGTCGCCCGACGCGGCGGCACTGACGCAGGCCGGCAGCCTTTCGATCTCGACCCCCGACGGGCTCGGCAATGTGACGATCGGCGGAACGCAGGTCGTGACGAACGGCGTGTTCACGGCGGGCACCGCGACGAGCCCGCTCGGCACGATCAACATCACGGGCTTCACCCCGGTGACGGGTGCCGACGGGTCGGTGATCGGTGGCACCTTCACCTATAATTATGTGCTGGGCGACAACACGTTGACCCACGGCGCGCAGGGCGAGGACAATGTCACCGACAGCTTTGCGGTGATCGTCACCGACAGCGACGGGTCGACCGGCACCGACAGCATCGATGTGCGTATCATCGACGATGTCCCGACCGCGCTTCCCGATGTCGACAGCGTGACCGAGGATAGCGGAAACGGCGACAATCCGGCCGCTGCCGATGGCAATGTTTTGACGGGCTTGGGTGGCGGCGACGCCAATGCGACCGACGGGGTCGCCGACACTCAAGGCGCCGATGGTGCGACGGTCACCGCCGTCGGCGGCGGCACGCTGGGTGAGGCTTTTGCCGGCGCCTATGGATCGCTGACGCTGAACGCCGACGGCAGCTATCGTTATGTGCTGAACAACCAGGCGCAGCCGGTGCAGGGCCTTGCGGCCGGCGAATCGCTGACCGAGATCTTCACCTACACGATCACCGACGGCGATGGCGACACCGCGACCGCGACGCTGACGATCACCATCAACGGCGCCGACGACGGCGTGACGATCAATGGCCTGAATGCCGAGGGCGCCGAGGTCATCGTCAACGAGGACGATCTGGCCGACGGTTCGTCGCCCGACCCGGCGGCGCTGACCCAGCCGGGCAGCTTCACCGTGTCGACCCCCGACGGGCTGGGCAATGTGACGATCGGCGGCACGCAGGTCGTGACGAACGGCGTGTTCACCGCGGGCACCGCGACGAGCCCGCTCGGGGTCGTCAACATCACCGGCTTCACGCCCGTCCTGGGCACCGACGGATCGGTGATCGGCGGGACTTTCACCTATAATTACGTCCTTTCCGACAATACGCTGACGCACACGAGCATCGGCGAGGATTTCGTCGGCGACAGCTTCGCGGTCGTCGTGACCGACAGCGACGGATCGAGCGCGAATGCCAGCCTCGACGTGCGCATCATCGACGATGTGCCGACCGCCAATCCTGACGCGGACAGCGTCAGCGAAGATGGCGGCACGGGCGAAAGCCCTCCGACCGCCGACGGCAATGTGCTGACCGGTTCGGGCGGCACCGACGCCAACGCAACCGACGGTGCGGTGGATGTGCGCGGCGCCGATGGCGCGAGCGTGACGGGCGTGGGATTTGGCCAGACCGCCGGCACCGTGGGGGCGCCGCTCGCTGGCGCCTACGGTACGCTGACTCTCAATGCTGATGGCAGCTATAGCTATGTCCTCAACAATGCGGCGCAGCCGGTGCAGGGTCTTTCGGCGGGTCAGACGCTGACCGAGATCTTCACCTATACGATCACCGACGGCGACGGCGATCCGGCGCCGACGACGCTGACGATCACGATCAACGGCGCCGACGACGGGGTCACGATCAATGGCCTCGACGTCGAGGGCGCCGAACTGGTGGTCGACGAAGATGGCCTGGCGGCGCGCCCCGGCGAGGCGCCCGGGTCGGCTCCGAACCCCGCCAATGTCACCGACAGCGACAGCTTTACCGTCTCGACCCCCGACGGCATGGGCACGGTTGTGATCGACAGCTTCAACGGCGTGCCGCTCGGTGCCCCGCTGACGCTGGTCGTCGCCAACGGCACCTTTACGCCGCAGTCGGTCACGAGCGCCTATGGCACGCTCACCGTTACCGGTTTCACCCCCGTGACCGGCGCCGACGGATCGGTGATCGGCGGGACGTTCACCTATAATTATGTGCTGAACGACAACCGCGCCGACCATCCGGCAATGGGCCAGGACGGCCGCGACGACAGCATCGGGATCAAGGTCACCGACGCCGACGGTTCGACCGCCAGCGCGTCGATCGACGTCCGCATCGTCGACGACGTTCCCGACGCGATCAATGACGGCACGACGCAGACGATCGAGAATGCGCCGGTGACGATCAATGTGCTCGCCAACGACGTCCAGGGCGCCGACAGCGTCCAGCCTTCGGCGGTCCAGCTCGTCGCCGGTTCGCTCACCGGCACGGGCGCCCTCGTCAACAATGGCGACGGCAGCTTCACCTACACGCCCGGCGCGCAGGAAACCGGCAGCGTCAGCTTCCAGTATCGGATCACCGACGGCGACGGCGACACCGACGTCGCCACCGCGACGATCACGCTCGTCGCCGATTCGGCGCCGCAGATCGGCAAGATTGCTGACGTCACCGTCGACGAGGACGGCCTCGTGGGCGCCAATGCCGACAACGGTCTGTCCGGCGAAGTGACCTCGACCGGCAGTGCGAGCGCCAATGGCACGATTACCGTCGATTTCGGCAGCGACGTCCCCGCGACGCTCGCGGGTTCGCTTGTGCTCAATGACAGTGCCGCGCTCGACACGCAGCTGACCGTCAACCTTGTGCCGGTGACCTTCGAGAAGGTCGGCAACGATCTCGTCGGCTCGGTCGGCGGCAATGAAGTGATCCGCATCAGCCTGACGGCCCCGGCCGCGGGGCCCGGCGCGACGCAGGTCACCTATGGCTATACGGTCACCCTGTCGCAGGCGATCGATCAGGCGGCGGCGGGCAGCGAGGATAGCGATTTCCTTGCGGGGATCGGCTTCACCGTCACCGACAATGACGGCACCACGGCGTCGGGATCGTTCGGTGTCACGATCGTCGACGACCTGCCGACGCTCAACCTTTCGGATACGCCGACGACCGTCGTCGAAGGCGCGACCGCGACGGGCACCTGGACGCTCGACCGCGGCGCCGACGGCGTCGCCTCGGTCAATGTCAGCTTTGGTAGCGGCAACGCGACGCTGTCGCTCGCACCCGGAAGCAGCGTTTCGATTACCCAGCCGACGGGCACGCTGACGGTCAACGCCAACGGCACCTTCAGCTTTGCGGCGGCGGGGAACCAGAACAACGCCACGAATCCGTCCGCCAGCTTCACCCTGTCGGCGGTCGACCGCGACGGCGATCCGACATCGGACAGCCTGACGATCGCGATCGACGACGGCGCGAATCCGCGGATCGTCAAGCCGATCACGCTGACGGTCGACGAAGCCGCGCTGATGGACGGCAGCAACTCGGCGAGCGGTGCAGAAGTCAGCAGCGGCGACCTCTTTTTCGGTGCAGGCTCGGACGCGCTGTCGGGTTTCGCCTTTACCGGCGTCGCCGGGCTTGTCGCCAATCTTGACGGGGCGGGCACCGACATTTTCTGGTCGATGGCGCCCGGCGGGCAGACGATCACCGGCTCGCTGACGTCCGGTGGTCCCGCCGCGATCACGATCAGCCTGACGGCACCGGCATCGGTCGCGCCCGACACCTTCGGGCTTGCGACGGTCACCGTCACGCTCGCCGACAATCTGCCCCACGCGCTCGCGATGGCCGCGCAGACGCAGGCGCTTGGCACCGTCACGGTGCAGGCGACCGACACCGACGGCGACCTCGCGACGGGCGTCGTCACCGTGCAGGTCACCGACGATGTTCCCACCGCCGATCCCGACACCGACAGCGTGACCGAGGATGGTCCCTCGACCGCCGACGGCAATGTTTTGACCGGTACGGGCGGCACCGACGGCAATGCGACCGACGGTGATGCGGACGTCAGGGGCGCCGATGGCGCGAGCGTCACGGGCGTGAGCTTTGGTGCGACGGTTGGCGTCGTCGGCGCGGGGCTGGCGGGCGCCTATGGCACGCTGACGCTGAACGCCGACGGCAGCTATTCCTATGTCCTCAACAATGCGGCGCAGCCGGTGCAGGGTCTTTCGGCGGGTCAGACGCTGACCGAGATCTTCACCTATACGATCACCGACGGCGACGGCGATCCGGCGCCGACGACGCTGACGATCACGATCAACGGTGCCGACGACGGGGTCACGATCAATGGCCTCGACGTCGAGGGCACCGAACTGGTGGTCGACGAAGATGGCCTGGCGGCGCGCCCCGGCGAGGCGCCCGGGTCGGCTCCGAACCCCGCCAATGTCACCGACAGCGACAGCTTTACCGTCTCGACCCCCGACGGCATGGGCACGGTTGTGATCGACAGCTTCAACGGCGTGCCGCTCGGTGCCCCGCTGACGCTGGTCGTCGCCAACGGCACCTTTACGCCGCAGTCGGTCACGAGCGCCTATGGCACGCTCACCGTTACCGGTTTCACCCCCGTGACCGGCGCCGACGGATCGGTGATCGGCGGGACGTTCACCTATAATTATGTGCTGAACGACAACCGCGCCGACCATCCGGCAATGGGCCAGGACGGCCGCGACGACAGCATCGGGATCAAGGTCACCGACGCCGACGGTTCGACCGCCAGCGCGTCGATCGACGTCCGCATCGTCGACGACGTCCCGGCCGCCTCGCCCGAGGCGAACCAGAATGTCGCCGAGGGCGCGACGGTTACCGGCACGCTCGACTTCGTGCAGGGCGCCGATAGCGCGACCGTCACCCAGATCAACGGCACCGTCCTGCTGTTCGGTGGCGACGGCTTCTCGCAGGCCATCGACATCGGTCACGGCACGATCAAGGTGAAGGCCGACGGCAGCTACAGCTTCACCGCCGACGCATCGGTGCCCGGCACCGGCAGCGCGTCCGCGACCTACACGGTCACCGATGGCGACAACGACACGGCGACCGCGTCAATCAGCTTCACGATCACCGACGCCAACGTCCCGACCGCGGGCCAGACGGAGGCTTCTGTCGACGACGACGCACTCGCCGGGGGCAATCCCGCCAGCACGATCGGCGACCTGGCCGATCCGAACAGCGACGGCGACAATAATCAGGCGACCTTCAGCGGTCTGCTCGACCTCAATTTCGGTGGCGATGGTCCGGGTTCGGTAAGCTTCGCCGCGATGAACGGCCTGTTCGTCATTGTGGGCCAGGAATCGGTCCAGCTTGGCTGGAACGCGGGCACCAACATACTGACCGGCACCGGTCCGCGCGGCTTGCTGTTCACCGTCGAGGTCACCAACCCCGCGACCGGCGCCTATAAGGTGACGCTGGTCGACAATGTCCTGCACACACCGGGCGGCGACGAGAATGACGCCACGGCGGTGCTGGGCTTCATTGTCAGCGACAGCGACGGATCGACGGCGCCGGGCACGCTCCGGATCACCTTCGACGACGATACGCCGACGGTGGTTGCGAACACCACGCAGCCGGTGCTGACGGTCGATGAATCAACGTTCGGCACGGACGCGCCGTTCAGCTTTGCCTCGGTCTTTACCCCGACCTTTGGCGCCGACGGCGCCGCGGCGGCGAATTCGACGACCTATGCGCTCGGCATCACGGCCGGACCGACGGGTCTTGTCGACACGCTGACGAACCAGGCGGTGGTGCTCAGCGTCGTCGGCGGCGTGGTCCAGGGCCGGACCGCGACCTCGGACGAGCTGGTCTTCACGGTCAGCGTCGCGGCGAACGGCACGGTCACGCTCGACCAGAGCCGCGCGGTCGTCCACACCCCGAACAGCGGACCCGATCAGCCGACGAGCCTGTCGGCAGACAATCTGATCACGCTGACCGCAACGGTCACCGATGCCGACGGAGACACGGCGACCGCCACCGCCAATATCGGCCAGAATCTGGTATTCGAAGACGATGCGCCGGTGGCGAATGACGATATGGCGGGCCTCACCGAAGGCGGCCCGATCTCGGTCACCTTCGACGTCGACACCAACGACACCGACGGCGCTGACGGTTTCGGCAGCCGCACCTTCACCAGCCTGACGGGCACCTATGGTACGATCACGATCAATGGCGACGGCACGCAGACCTATACGCTGACCGCCGCCGGCCAGACCGCGATCAACGCGCTCGCCCCCGGGGCAACGCTGACCGACATCTTCACCTATACGCTGACCGACAAGGACGGTGACAGCGACCCCGCGACGCTGACGGTCACGCTGACCGGCACCGACGACGGCGTGACGATCACCAATCTGGTGCCCGAGGCGCAGGGCGGCGATGTCTCGGTCGACGAAGACGACCTGCCCGCAGGTTCGGATACGGCGAAGGAATCGCTCACCCAGACCGGCACCTTCAACATCTCGGCACCCGACGGCGTCGCGAACCTCACGATCCATGGCGTGCAGGTCATCAACAACGGCGTGTTCACGCCGGCGACAATTCCCACCCCGCTCGGCAACACGCTGAATATCACGGCCTATAATGCGGCGACTGGCGAGATCAGCTATAGCTACACGCTGGCTGCCGCCGAGGTCCATGCGACGGGCGCCAGCGAGAACAGCCTGTTCGAGAATTTTGTCGTCACCCTGACCGACGTCGACAATGATACGACCAGCAGCACGCTGTCGGTGAATATCATCGACGATGTGCCGACCGCGCGACCCGATGCCGACATCGTCGTCGCCGAGGATGCGGCGGCGGTGGGCGGCAACCTGCTGACCAATGACACGCGCGGCGCCGATGGCGCGAGCGTGACGTCGGTGACGATCGGGGCGACGACCACCGCGATCGCGCCGGCCGGCACCACGACGATTACCACGGCGAACGGGGTCTACACCTTCACTGCGGCCGGCGCATGGACCTTCGATCCGAACCCGGTGAACAGTGCAGCACCGGTCGATGCCGGCTTCAGCTACACGATCACTGACGGCGACGGCGATCCTTCGACCTCGACGCAGGCGATCAGCCTGACCGACGGCGCCAATCCCATCGGCGGCGGGTCGATCACGCTCGCGCTCGACGACCAGAATCTGGTCGATGGCTCGACGCCCGCAAACCCCGACTTCACCAGCGGCTCGCTCGTCTTCACCCCGGGTTCGGACGCCATCGCCTCGATCGTCTTCGCAAGCAGCGTTGCGGGTCTCGGCGGCGGCCTGACCTGGTTGCGCGTCTCCGACACGCAGATCACCGGCTCCGACGGTGCGCGGCTCGTCGTCACGCTCGACCTGGTGCGCGTGGGCAATAATGCCTCGGTCACCGCGACGCTCAACGATAATTATGACGACCATCCGACGATCAATGTCGACGACCTCGTCAACCTCGGCTCGGTCGGTGTTGTCGCCACGGACGTCGATGGCGATACGGCGAACGGTACGGTCAATGTCACCGTTTCGGATGACCTGCCGACGGCGCGTCCCGATACCGATGCGGTGACCGAAGATACGGTGCAGACCGCGACCGGCAATGTCCTGACCGGCGTCGGCACGACCAATGCGCCGGGCAGCGCCGACACGTTGGGCGCCGACGGCGCGGCGGTGACGGGCGTCGCTGCCGGGGCTTCGCCGACGCCGGTGACGGGCAATGTCGGCCTGGTGGTCAACGGGACCTATGGCACGCTGACGCTGGGCGCCGGCGGCGGCTACACCTATACGCTGAACAACGGCAATGCGACGGTGCAGGCGCTCGGTGTGGGTGAAACGCTGCTCGAAACCTTCACCTATACAATCACCGATGGCGACAATGACCATTCGACGACGACGCTGAAAATCACGATCAACGGCTCGAACGACCTGCCGACGATCGGGACGGCGGCGACCGCGGTATCGGACGAAGGCCTGCCGGGCGGTTTCCCCGATACGACGGGCACGGTCGATACGACCAACCTCACCGTCCGGAACGGAACGATCACCGCCACCGACCTCGATGGCGATGCGCTGACCTTCTCGCTCGGCGCACCGGCGACGTCGCTGTTCTCGGGCGGTCAGCCGATCGTGTGGGACACGACCAATCCGCAGCTTTTGCTGGGCAAGGTCGGTGGCAATACGATCATCAGCGTTTCGATCAATAACAGCGGCAACTTCACGGTAACGCTGTCGGCGCCGATCGATCATCCCAACACGACTGTGGAAGACGCACTGTCGCTCGTGGTGCCGGTCAGCGTCAACGACGGCACGACGACGGTGACCAACGCGACCGCGCTGACCATCGGGCTCGAAGATGACTCGCCGATCGCGATCGCGCCGCTCAGCGCGGCGCTGATCAATGCCCCCGGCTCGTCGGTGTATCAGTCGCTCGATACCGACGGCGATGTCGATAACAATTATGGCGGCGACGGACCGGGAAGCGTGATCTTCACCGCGGCGACGATCGCGGCGCTCCAGGCGCAGAATCTGACGGCGGGCGGTCTGACGCTCAACTATGTCATCTCGGCGGACGGCACCGTCCTGACCGCCGAAAAGCCGAACGGCGACGACGTCTTCATCATCCGCCTGCAGCCGGCGGGCCACGCCGACCAATATCAGGTCCAGATGATCCAGAAGCTCGATTCGACCCAGACGGTCGATTTCAACAGCGGCGGCTATAATTTCGTCGGCGGCAATACCGCGTGGGTCGGCTTTGTTAAGACCGGCGACAATAACAGCCAGGACATTCTGGTCACGCCGATGAAGAATGGCGTCGACGGCGGCACGGTGAACGCGAACAACACCGAAACCGGCGTCGATAACAACAATGTCGGGGCGAACGAGGCGGTGCGCGTCGATTTCGTCATCGACCTGACGGGCTCGCCCGCCAACGGGCAGGACTATGGCGTGCTGGCCAATCAGAACCATGCTTTCGACTCGCATTACAATGCGAACGGAGCATCGGCGCTGTTCACCAATATCAACTCCAGCAGCAGTGTCCGACTTGTCGCGCGCGACGATATCGACACCGACAACGACATCGGCGACGGTGTGAAGGACACGATCACCAAGGTCGCGATCAGCTTCAACAATGCGACGCTCTCCGTGACGGCGAATGGCACCTATAATGTCGGCGGCCAGAACTTCACCGTGACCTTCGCCAACGGCGAAGCGACCGTCGCCGGTGTCGTCGAGAATACCGTCGTCGCCGGCTTTACCGCCGATGGCTACAACAGCATCGAATTCCACCATGCCGGCGGCGATACGTTCAAGATCGGCGACTTCGGTGCGGTCGTGCAGACCGAAAACCCGGTGAACTTCAACGTCCCGGTCACGATCGTCGACGGCGACGACGACGCCGCGCAGGCGTCGCTTGCTATCACCACGGCTTCACCGCTGCTGGTCATCGGTTCGGCAACCGCCGATGTCGTGGGTGAACCCACCGACCATGTCGTCGCCAATCCGCAAGGGCAGGCCGACGGCGCCGTCCAGGGCGGCGCGTTCGACGATACGCTGGTCGGTGATCCGGGATCGGTAACGATCACCGAGGGGCAACAGGCGAATATCGTTCTGGTGCTCGACAGTTCGGGCAGCATGACGACGCAGATCGATTTCGACGGCGGCACCATCTCGCGGATGCAGGCGCTCAAGAATGGCGTGAACGCGCTGATCGACAGCCTGTCGCAATCGGGCGCGCTCGACGTGCGGATCACGGTGATCGATTTCGACAACAGCGGCACCAATCTTGGGACGTTCAACCTGATCGTGAACGGCGTCGTTCAGACGGCGCAGGTCACCTCGGCAAAGGCGGCGGTCAACGGCATGTCGGCGTCCGGCGGCACCAATTATGAAGACGGCCTCCAGGATGCGCTCAGCTGGATCAACGGCAACAATGGCATCGCCGGCGCCGATGTGAACAAGGTCGTGTTCGTTTCCGATGGCCTCCCGACCCTCTGGAATAGCGGCGGCACGGGGAGTGATTCGGATGCGACCAACGTCCAGAATTCGATGGATCAGGTCCTCGGGTCGGACGGCACCAACGAGCCGCAGCAGATCCTTGCGACCGGCTATTCGATCGACTCGATCGGCATCAACGTCAATTCGACGCTGCTCGCGCGGCTGAGCGACGTCGAAGACGGCAATGCGTCGGGCGGAACCGGTAGCGCGACCAACGCGGACTCGGCCGAAGAGCTTGCCGCGGTCCTTCAGGTTCTGGGCGGCTCGACCGACCTCGCCGCGGCGGCGAATGACACCATCAATGGCGGCGCCGGCGGCGACGTGATCTTCGGCGACGTCCTGTTCACCGATGCGCTGGCGACCCAGCTTGGCGTCAGCCTTCCCGCCGGGTCGGGCTGGGCGGTCTTCCAGACGCTCGAAGGTCGGGCAAATCTGGAGTCGATCGATCCGGGTCTGAATGGCGGTGACTGGAACCGTCAGGACACGATCGCCTATATTCGCGCGAACTATGCGGCGCTTGCGAAGGAAAGCGGCCGGACCGGCGGCAATGACACGATCAATGCGGGGACCGGGAACGACATCGTCTTCGGCCAGGAAGGCAATGACAGCATCGATGGCGGCGATGGCGATGACCTGATCTCGGGTGGCACCGGTTCGGACACGCTGACCGGCGGTATCGGCAACGATATTTTCTGGCTCGCCAATGGCGAGTTCGGGGCGACCGAAACGATCAACGGCGGTGCGAACAACGACACCATCCTGTTGACGGGCGCCACGACGGTCAATTTCGCCACCGGCACGGTCAGCGGCGTCGAAACGCTGACGGGCAGCAGCGGTATCGACACCGTGTCGATGTCGGCAGCGCAATGGGCGCCGTTCGGCGCGATCGACCTGGCGGCCGGCGCCGACGTGCTGAACGTCACATTCAGCGGCGCGGTGAATATTTCCGCTGCGGGTACGCCGGTGGTGAGCAATGTCGAGACGAGCAATCTCACCGGCTCGAGCGGTGCCGACACGCTGACGCTGACCGGCGCGCAGCTCGACGCGATCATCCAGGCGGCTGGAACAATCGACCTTGCCGGCGGCAGCACCGATATCATCGCGCTGACCTCGACCTCGGCCGACCTCAACGGTCTCGCCGATGGCAGGCTGGTGAATGTCGAGACGGTTTCCGCATCGGGAGCTGCGACGGGCGTGACGATCAACCTCGGCGCGCAGACCGAGACGATGACGATCACCGGGTCGGCGAGCGGCGACGCGCTCACCGCGAGCACCGGCAACAACAGCGTGGTCAGCGCCGGCGCCGGGGCCGATACGGTCACCATCAACGCCGCAGCACTCACCACGCGCGCCTGGACGATTGATCTGGGCAGCGGCGACGGCGCGGCGGACAAGATCGTCTTTAGCCACACGGCCCTGGGATTTGGTGACAACACGGTCGCCACCGTCAGCAATTTCTCGACGACAAACGACCGGGTCGCGGTGTCGATGGGCGGGATCAGCCGCACCGATGGCAGCTTCGTGACCGTGACGGCTGCGCAGACCACCATCGGCGCCGGGGTCGAAGTCGTCGAATTGGTCAATAGTGCCTGGGTGACGGGTTCGCTTGGCAACGACGGCGACGGATCGACGATCGAAGGCTTCATTCAAGCGGCAACCGACGGCATTCCGGTCGGGATCTACACGTTCATCGTCTATTCGGGCACGGGCGGATCGGCGAATGCCGGCATCTATTCGGTGTCGATCACCGGTGCCGCCAACCCCACCCAGGGTGGGATGGCCGTCGAACATATTATGACCATCAACGGCGTTGGGTACGGCAATCTTTCCGCCGCCAACTTTGTCGGAACCGCCGACCCGATCATCCTCGATCTGGGCGGTGACGGCTATGCCTTTGGCGCGACCGCGGCGTTCGACATCAATGCCGACGGTGCGGCCGACCGGGTAACGTGGAATTCGTCGAACGACGGCATTCTGGCGGTCGACCTCAACGGCAATGGCAAGATCGATAGCGGAACCGAGATTTTCACCCCCGGCTTCGGTGGCGGCGATTTCGCCAGCGGCGTCGCGGCGCTCGCTTCGCTCGACGGCAATGGCGATGGCGTCATCGACGCGGCCGACGCGGCGTTCGCCAACCTCCTGATCTGGCAGGACGCCAACGCCGACGGCGTCAGCGATGCGGGCGAGCTTTCGAGCCTTGCCGATCGGGGGATCGCCTCGATTGCGACGGGCGCCACCCCCACCGACGAACAGGTCGATGGCCAGGCGGTGACCGCGCGCGGCGGCTTCACCCGCGAGGACGGCACGAGCGGCGACTATATCGAAGTTCAGCTCGACACACAGCTCGGCGCTCGCGCACCGGCGCGCGAGGCGGAAGACGTCCAGCGCGCCGCGGGCAACCAGGCGCTGACGAGCTCGCTGGTCGCCGCGTCGTTGATCGTTGGGGTTCAGAACGCGCAGCCGGACAGCGGCGCGTCGCCGATCATTGCGGCGAAGGACGAGCCGGGTATCGAGCAGGCCGACGGCGGCGTCGCAGCGGCATCCATCGATGCTGCGGCGACGGCCGCGCCTTCGAGCGCTGCGAGCGACAGCCTCGCCGAAACGCCGAAAACCGCCGCGCCCGACACAGCGGCCACACCGCATTCCGACGAGGCGAGCGCCGCCGCGATCGACGGCGCCGAGGACAGCGGCTGGCGCAGCGAGCCCGCCGACAATGCCGATACCGGCAACTCGGATTCGCTGGCCGACATGATCGCGGATCGCGGGTCGTTCGATCCGGGCGTGATGGACGGTCTGCTGGCGCTGGTGGCGGTGCCCGCCGAGGCGGCTGCCGCGGCGCATGATCCGGCGGCGGCCGCGGTGCTTGCCGAGGTCCTGGAGAGCGGCGCCAGCACGGTCGATCAACTGATCCACGCCGTCACGGGCGGCGCCGAACCGGTGCAGGTCGCGGCCGGCGAGACGCCCGCTTTCGATCTGGCGCAGTTCCTCGATCAACAGATCGCGCCCGACGTGGCGTTCCCGACCAGCCAGACGCTGGAAGCGGATCTTCACCAGATGGCGGCGGCCTGATCGAGAAAATTTAGGACCAGTGGAACAGAGAGTAACGGGAGGGCGATACGAAATGGCACATCAACCGGGAAAATGGATGGCGGGGGCATTCGCCGCGCTGGCCTTCGCCCAGCCTGGCAGCGCATTGGCGCAGGCGCTTGCCGATCTGCCGATCGACCAGGTGCGAACCGAGGTCCAAACCCGCTATGACGCGGCCCTGGCGCTGACCACCGATCGATCGGTCGTCGCCGCCAACAGCAATATCTATACCTGGGCGTCGGAAGCCAAGGTCCAATGCGGTATCGCGAAGGGCTTCCTGAAATCGGGCACCAAGGACGCCGAAAGCCTGCGTCGCTGCGATTTCGCTTATGGCATGATGACCAAGCGGCCGCAGCCGACGCCCGAAGCGCCGCTGGTGCCGCCGGCACCGCCGACCGAAAATTGCCCGCCCGAGGTCGCGTCGACCTTCTATTTCGACTGGGATTCGACCGCTGCGCCCGCCGATGCGGGCCAGTCGGTCGCATTCATGGCCGAGAACCGCACGCGTTGCGGCTGGCGCAGCTTTACCGTCGTCGGTCACACCGACCGGTCGGGCTCCGACAAATATAACGACGGCCTCGCGCTGCGCCGGGCGCGCGTGATCGCCGACATGATGGGCACCGCGGGCATTCCGGCCGACGCCATCGCGGTGTCGGGCATGGGCGAGCGCAAGCCGCGCGTCCAGACCGTGGACGGCCAGCGCACGCCGGAGAACCGGCGCGTCGAAGTTGAAGTAAATGGGACGGGGGGACAGTGATGAAACCGCAATATAAGCTCGCCGGCTTTGCCTCGGCCATCGCCATATCCTTTTTCGCGACTTCGGCCTTTGCCGAGCCGACCAGCATGCAGAATGTCATGGCGGTCGCGATCGATTCCAATCCGCAGATCAACCAGGCGGAAATGAACAAGCAGGCGATCGAGTTCGAACTCGAGCAAGCCAAGGGCCTGTACCTGCCGCGCGTCTCGCTCGAATTGTCGGCGGGGGTCCGCCGGCTCGAAAATGCGACGCGCCGCAACCTCGGCATCGCCAATGACGAACTCTACCCGCTCGAAGCCGGGATCCGCGCCGAGCAGACGCTGATCGATTTCGGCCGGCGCCATGGCGAAAAGCTGCGTCAGGCGGCGCGCGTCGACGGTGCGGCGCTGCGCGTGGTCGAACGGTCCGAGTTCATTGCGCTGCAATCGGCGCGGCAATATCTCGACGTCCTGCTGCAGCAGCGCGTCGTCGCCGCCGCCGAAGACAATATGACCTTTCACAACAGCCTGGTGTCGGACCTGTCGACCGGCGTGACCGCCGGATCGATCAGCGTCGCCGATCTGCAGCAGGCGCAGGAGCGCGCCAAGGCGGCAAGCGTGCGCGTGTCCGAAGCCAAGGAAGCGCTGCAGAACGCGAAAATCGAGCTGCTCGCGCTGAGCGGGCTCGAAGTCGAAGACGTGCAGATGCCGCCCGCGATGGCCGAAAAGCTACCCGTCAGCCTGAGCGAAGCCATTGGCTTGACCCGGTCGCGGCACCCCAAAGTGCTCGAAGCGCAGGCCGATGTCGATGCGGCGAATGCCGAGGCGAAGAAGGAAAAAGGCGATATTTTCCCGACGATCGGCCTCGAATTTTCGGGCCGGGTTGGCGAGGATATCGACGCGTTCCGCGGCGAGACGACCGACCTGCTCGGCCGCGTCGTGCTGCGCTGGGATATTTTCAACGGCGGGATCAATCAGGCGAAATATCAGGAGATGATACGCCGCGCGAGCGAGAGCCGCTTCCGCCTGCATGAAACCGAACGCAATGCCGAGGCCGATACGCGCCGCGCGTGGAACAGCCGCGAAACGCAGACCGCGGTGTTCCGCGATCTCGTCGATCAGAGCAAGTCGACCGACGAACTCCTGCTGTCGTACCGCGAGCAATTCTCGGTCGGCCGTCGTTCGCTGCTCGACGTGCTCGATGCGCAAAACACGCGTTTCAACGTCCAGGTGCGCGCCGAAACCGCACGTTTCTCGGAGATGTTCGCGGTTTACCAGATCCTTGCATCGACCAACAGCCTGCTCGAGGCGTTCAACCTGACCGCCCCCGAAGCGCGCCGCGTCTATGCGCGCGAGAAGGTGAATTACGGCCCGCCGGCGCCGGCCGAACTCCAGCGTCGCCACCGCCCGTAATAATTTATTAGCGGATTGATTCTAAGTAGAAAATTCAAGATATGGTACAGGGTCAATCCTCGATTGCACGTATCGGTAAAGAGGCGCCGGGCGATCCGCTGATCGCCTGCATCCTCTTTGTTGCGCAGCATTTCGGCCAGAATTTCCAGCGCGGTGCGCTTGTCGCGCTCGCGCGCGATGAAAGGGGTTTCCTCCCCTTTCATCAGGCCGAGGCGGCGCTCGACCTTTGCTTCATCAACAATGAGCGGCTCTATGCGCGCAAGGTGCGGAACCTTGCGCGCGACCTGCCCGCGATCATCCGCCGCACCGACGCATCATGCGCGGTGCTGATCGAGGCGAAGGACGGCCAGTATCTCATCTGGGAGCCGGGTGCCGAGGCGCCCGTGTGGGCCGACGAAGCGGCGGTCGAGGAAAGTTACGCCGGACAGGCGGTGGCGGTCGCCGCCGACCCGACCGCGATCCGCGCCGAGGAACGGCCGTGGGACGAACAGGCCAAGCGCCACTGGTTCTGGAGCGAGGTCCGGCGGATGCGCCGTTCCTTCTATCCGGTGCTCGGCGCAGCGCTGATGATCAACCTGCTCGGCTTTGCGCTGCCGCTGTTCACGATGAACGTCTATGACCGCGTCATCCCGAACAAGGCGGTGTCGAGCCTGTGGGTGCTCGCCGTCGGCGCGCTGCTCGCTTTCGCGGTCGAATTCACGCTCCGCCTCGCGCGGTCGACCTTGCTCGACGATCTCGGCCGCGACCTCGACGTCAAATTGTCGGAGAAGATCTTCTCCAAAGTGCTGAACATGCCGCTCGCCGATCGCCGTGGCAGCACCGGCATGCTCGCGCGGCGCGTCTCCGAGTTCGAATCGGTGCGCGATTTCTTCGCCTCGACGACGATCGTGCTCATCGTCGACCTCCTTTTCCTCGTGCTGTTCCTGATCATGATCGCGGTGCTCGCAGGCTGGCTCGCGCTTGTCCCGCTGGCGATCATTGTCGCGATGGGCGTCGCCGGTTATTTCCTGCAGCGGCGCATGATGCAGGCGTCGCTCGACAATCAGGCCGATATGAGTATCCAGCACGCGATGCTCGTCGAGGCGATCGGCGGCGCCGAAACGGTCAAGAGCTGTGCTGCCGAGGGACAAATACTCGGCCAGTGGCGCCGGATGGTCGACACCAGCGCGCGGACGCAGGCGGTGATGCGCCGGACCGGCGCCGCCGCGATCAACCTCGCGACGCTCGGCCAGCAATTTTCGGGCCTCGCGCTCATCGTCGGCGGCTTTTATCTGTTCGATGCGGGCAAGATTTCGATGGGCGCGATCATCGCGATCGTGATGCTCGCCGGCCGCTCGATGGCGCCGGTCGGGCAACTCGCCTTCCTGATGACGCGCGGGCGGCAGGCGCTGACGACGATGGCGAGCATTCAGCAGATGATCGAGGCCGACGACGAACGCCGCATGGGCAGCAGCGCGCTGAACCTCACGATCGACACGGGCAATATCTCGGTCGAGGGCCTGTCCTTCACCTATCCGGGCGCCGCGGCGCCGTCGCTGACCGACATCGACCTCAAGATCGAGGCGGGCGAGCGGATCGCGATCGTCGGCCGCGTTGCGTCGGGCAAGTCGACGCTGGGGCGTCTGCTCTGCGGGCTGTACGCGCCCGAGGCGGGCAATATCTTCATCGACGGGCTCGACAGCCGCCAGCATTCGCCGATCTACCTGCGCTCGCAATTCCGCTTCGTCGGGCAGGATGCGGTGCTGTTCAGCGGCTCGATCAAGCAGAATATGCAATTTTGCGCGCCGGCGGCGACCGACGCCGAGTTGCTCGCGACGCTGCAGTCGATCGGCGCCGACCGTTTCATGGGCCGCGACGAAACCGGACTCGACCGGGGGACTGGCGAACGCGGCGGGCAGTTGTCGGGCGGGCAGCGCGGTTTCCTGACCATCGCGCGCGCGCTCGCCTCACCCTCGCGCCTGCTCTTCCTCGACGAGCCGACGGGCGCGATGGACACGCAGAGCGAGCGGCTTTTCATCAACGCGCTCGATAGCGCCGTCGCGAAATCGCAGACGGTGATTATCGCGACGCACCGCGAGGCGATCCTGCAGATGTGCGACCGCATCATCGTCATCGACGGCGGACGGATCGTCGCCGACGGCCCGCGCGCCGACGTCCTCGCGCGATCGACCAAGGAACCGGCAGCATGATCCCTGAGCTTCACATCGGGCGCGATGGCGCCGCCAGCGCCGAGGCGCCGTGGCCCGACGACAAAGCGCTTCGCGATGGTTCGTCGAAGAGTCTCAAATTCGTCCTGCTCGGGCTCACGGTCGTCGCCGCAGCGATCCTGTTCGCTTCGTCGAACGATCGCCTGTCGCGCTTGGTCGAGGGTGTGATTGCCGATTGGACCGCCGACCCCGTCGAAACCGCCAAAGCGGCGAAGAAGAATGCGATCGCGAAGCTGATCACCGAAACCGAAACCGACTCGATCGTCCCCACCGCCGAGGGCGCCGATGCCGTTGCGCGCAACGCGCTGCTCCCGGTTTCGACCCTGCCGGTCGAGGCGGCGCGGCCGTTCCTGATGCCGACGATTTCGCTGGTGCAGGCGACCAATGCGCAGCGCTGCCTGACGCAGGCGATCTATTATGAGGCCGCGACCGAATCCGACGCGGGTAAGGCCGCGGTCGCGCAGGTCATCCTCAACCGCATGAAGCACCCGGCCTATCCGAACACCGTCTGCGGCGTGATCTATCAGGGCAGCGCGCGCCCGGGATGCCAGTTCAGCTTCGCGTGCGACGGTTCGATGCGCCGCCCGCCGGTGCCCGCGTTGTGGCGTCGTTCGGCCGAGATCGCGCGCGCGGCGCTATCGGGCCATGTCGAGGTGAGCGTCGGCATGGCGACGCATTATCACGCCAATTATGTCCTGCCGCGCTGGGCGCCGAAACTCACCAAGATCGAGCAGATCGGCGCGCATATCTTCTATCGCTGGCCGGGTTCGTGGGGGAAGCCGGGGGCTTTCTCCGACGCCTATGCCGGCGCCGAGTGGATTCCCGCGTTCAGCCAGCTTTATCAAGGCGGTACGGCGGCTGTGGTGGCGCTACCCGGCGAAGCGATCGCGGTCGAGGGCGTGCCCCCGCCGCGCGACCCGACCGACCACCGCGCCGACAATGACGTCGGCGGCCGTGTCGATATGACCAAGGGCTGGGTCCCCAATATTCCCGACCCGACGCAGAGCAAATCGCGGTTCGACAGCCTGACGAGCCAGCAGGGCGTCGCCGTCACTCCCGAAATCCAGCCCGGAACATAACCATGGGAATCGTGAAATCCTGGCAGCGCCTCCGCGGAAGCGAGCAGATCATGGTCGCGGCTGCCGCCGGCTTCGTGCTGTTCCTGCTGTGGGCGAGCATCGCGCGCGTCGATGAGGTGTCGCGCGGGCAGGGCCGCGTCATCCCCTCGTCGAAGGTGCAGATCATCCAGTCGGCCGAACCCTCGACGATCCGCGAAATCCTCGTCCGTTCGGGGCAGACGGTCAAGAAAGGCCAGCTGCTCGTTAGGCTCGACAATACGACGTCGCAGTCCGAGCTCGGCCAGCTCGAAACCGAAAATGCCCGCCTCGCGCAGCGCGCCGCGCGGCTTGCGGGTGAAGGCGGCGGGGCGGGTTGCATTGGGACAAGCTGCGGCGACGAAACGCGGCTGGCCGAAGTGCGGCGTTCGTCGCTGCAAAGCCAGCTCGCCGCGCTATCCGCAAGTGTCGAACAGCGCCGCCGCGACATGGGCGAAGCACAGGCGACCGCCTCGTCGCTCGAAAGCAGCCTGAGCCTCGCGCGCGAACAGGTCGCGATGCTCGCGCCGCTCGCAGCAAAGGGCGTCGTGCCGCAGACCGAATTGCTCACCGCACAGCGCGAGGTCGTCGATATCCAGGGCCGCCTCGCCGCGGCGCGCCAGGCGATTTCGCGCTCGCAGGCCGCGGTGCGCGAAGCGGGCGCCGAAGTGTCGCGCGCGCGCTTCGACTTCCAGCAGGAAGCACTGAACGAACGCAGCCAGCTCACGACCAAGATGGCGGTCAACGAGGAAACGATCCGCGGTGCCGAAGGGCGGCTCGCGCGGTCGGAGATCCGCTCGCCGACGCGCGGCGTCGTCAACGACCTGCTCGTCAACACGCTTGGCGGCTATGTGAATGCGGGGGAAAAGATCATGCAGATCGTGCCGCTCGGCGACAAATTGCTGATCGAAACCCGCGTCACCCCGCGCGACATCGCCTTCATCAAGGTCGGCGACCCCGCGAACGTCAAGGTCACCGCCTATGACTTTTCAATCTATGGCGGGCTCAACGGCAAGGTCGTGCGCGTGTCGGCGGACAGCATCTATGACGAGGTCGAGCGGCAGGCCTATTTCACCGTCGTCGTCGAAACGACCAACAGCTATCTGACGTCGAACGGCCGGCGGCTGCCGATCACCCCCGGCATGCTGTGCGATGTCGAGATTGTGACCGGCAAGAAATCGGTGCTGAGCTACTTGCTCAAGCCGGTCTTGAAGGTCAGCGGATCGGCGCTCACCGAACGCTGATTGTTCAGCGCGAGCGTATAGCTTTTCTGCGACGCCGGGATTGCGGCGAGGTTCGGCGATGGCTGCGTGCCGCGATAGGCGTGGACCCAGCGGCGGTTCTCGCTGAACGACAACACCGGCCGCACCGCATTCGACTGGCTACCGTCATAAAGCCGGTCGGTCACATTATCGAGTACGACCTTGCCCGCATCGGTCTGGACGAGCAGGAAGGCGTGGTCGGCGTTGGCGGCGAGATCGCGGAGGAGCACGAGCTTCATGCGGTCGGCATCGACCCCCGCCGCGCGCAGCATCTGCATCTTCAGGATCGCGAAATCCTCGCAATCGCCTTTGCCGCGCCCGAGCGTCTGCTCGGCGGTCGCCCAGAAATCGCGCTGCCGGTAATTGCGGTCGTCGTTCACATAGGCGATCTCGCGATTGACCCATTGATTGACGCGCGCGAGCAGGTCCTGCTCGGCCAGCCCCGGCGAAGCGTTCGCGCGGCGCAGCTTGCTTTGCATCAGCCCCGCGGGCGCCGCGCGGCGGACATGATCCCAGCGGTCGTCGAAGCGCGTACGCTTGACCGGGATCGCGCGGGTGCCGAGTTCGGCGGCGGGATCATATTCGGCGGTTTCAACAAGCGGTGCAAAAATCGAGGGCGTTCCGCAGCCTTCAGGGGAGGCGAAAGCGAACGGGGTACGGCTGGCGGGCTCGAGCGTCTGCCCAACCGGGAAAGCATCGAGGCCGGCGGTGATCGGTACAGCGGCAGCGGGTTCGGCCGCCGCGACGCTCTGCTGGTCGGCGCGGATGCGGTCGAGCGCGCTCGGCGCTCCGCCCAATATCGCGCGCGACATGTCGACCCTGGCCGGCGGCGCATGGCTCGCCGCGACGGGACATGCGGCCTTGCCGTCCGCCAACGCCTTGGCGTTGAGCAGCTTGGACGAGGCATGGGCGGCCGACGGCGTCAGCGCCGCGGCGGCAAGGGCGATGGAGACAGGAAGCCATCGCGAATCGCCAGCGACAAGATGGGCATGCTTTCTCATGCGGCCCGATTTGCCGGGGCGGGGTGAGGATATGCTTCATGGCGATAGTAAACGCCGCATTCAGCACGTTTTGGGAATGATGCGTTTTAGGCCCCGCGCGGCTTGAGCGTGAGGGGCAATCCCGCAGTGAGCAGCACGACTTCCTCCACCGCCGCCGCAACCGACTGGTTGAGCTGTCCCGCCGCGTCGCGGAACGCGCGTGCGAGTGGGTTGTCGGGCACGATGCCAAGGCCCACCTCGTTGGCTACGAGGATCAGCTGTCCTTCGAAGTTGCTGATCGCACGGCATAATTCGTGGCTTGCGGCCGGAATATCGGCATCGACGAGCAACAGGTTCGATACCCAGAGCGTCAGGCAGTCGACAAGCACGACGGATTGGCTGCTGTTTAATGCATCGATCGCTGCGGGCAGGTCGCGCGGCGCCTCGACCGTGCGCCAGCGCGCGTCGCGATCGGCCTGATGGCGGGCGATACGTTCGTGCATCTCGTCGTCGAACGCCTCGGCGGTCGCAACGAAGACCGGGCTGCCGCCTGCAGCTTCGGCGCGCGCCTGCGCATAGCGACTCTTGCCCGAGCGTGCGCCGCCGAGCACGAACAGCGACGATCCGCTCATGCGGCGATCCCCGCGATGCGCAGCATCGCATCGATATCGGCGTGCGCCGCAAACTCGGCCGCGATGTCGTCGAGTGCCGCATCGACGTTGGCGGCATAGTCGCGTCCGTCGCCCGCTACGCCGATTTGCGCAAGCAAATTGCTGCGCAGCCGGGGGGAGGCAAACAGGCCGTGCAGATAGGATCCGATCACATTGCCCTCCCGATTGATGGCGCCGTCGCGTGCGCCGTCTTCCAGCGTGGCGAACGGCTGCGCTGCGCCGGGACCGCTGGTTTCGCCCATATGCATTTCATATCCCTCCACCGTCGCACCCAATGCGGTGCCCTGCACGTGACGCAACGTCTTTGCGGGCGAAAGAATCGTCTCGACGTCGAGCAGGCCGAGCCCTTCGACCTCGGCAGCTGCCCCCTCGATCCCCAGCGGGTCGGCGATCCGGCGCCCGATCATCTGATAGCCGCCGCACAGCCCGACGATCATCCCGCCACGCCGGTGGTGCGCCTTGATGTCGATGTCCCAGCCCTCGGCACGCAGCGCCGCGAGGTCGGCGATCGTCGCCTTCGATCCCGGCAGCACGATGATCGCCGCCTCGGCAGGAATCGGGCGGCCCGGCGGCACCATCACGATCTCGACCCCCGGTTCGAGCTTTAGCGGGTCGAGGTCGTCGAAATTCGAAATGCGCGGCAGGATTGGGCAGGCGATCATCTTGCGTCCCTCGCGCGGATCGGCGGGGCGTTCGAGGATCACCGCATCCTCGCTTGGCAAGCGCGATGCGGCGCGCAGCCAAGGGATGACGCCGAACCCTGGCCAGCCGCTGCGCCGTTCGATCTCGCGATAGCCGTCCTCGAACAGCGCCGGGTCGCCGCGGAACTTGTTGATCAGGAAACCGCGGATCATCGCGGCGTCCTCGGCGTCGATCACCGCGCGCGTCCCGACGAGCGAGGCGATCACGCCGCCGCGGTCGATGTCGCCGATCAGCACGACGGGCACGTTCGCGGCGCGCGCGAAACCCATGTTCGCGATGTCGCCCGCGCGCAGGTTGATCTCGGCGGGCGATCCGGCGCCCTCGACGATTACGATGTCAGAGGCGGCGCGGAGGCGTTCATAGCTTTCGAGCACTTCGGCCATCAGCGCGCCGCGGGCCTCGCGGAAATTGCCGCTGCCAAGCGTGCCGCGCACGCGGCCGTGGACGATCAGCTGCGACGTGCGGTCGGCTTGCGGCTTCAGCAGTACGGGGTTCATGTCGCTATGCGGTTCGACGCGGCACGCGATGGCTTGCAGCGCCTGCGCGCGCCCGATCTCGCCGCCGTCGGTCGTCACCGCGGCATTGTTCGACATATTCTGCGGCTTGAAGGGAAGCACGCGAAGGCCGCGATTGGTCAGCGCGCGGCACAGCGCGGCGACGAGCACCGACTTGCCGACGTCCGAGCCGGTGCCCTGCAGCATCAGCGCAGCCACATTGCGCCTCCCGCGATCAGCCACAGCAGGAGGCAGGCGCGGATATAGATGGTGAGCGCGCGGTCGATTTCGTCGCCGCCCGCCTCGCTGGTCCCATCGCCGATCCATGGTTTGTCGTGCATGACCCCGTCATAGGCGACCGGGCCCGCGAGCCGAAGCCGCAGCGCACCCGCCATCGCGGCTTCGGGCCAGCCGGCGTTGGGTGAGGCGTGTTTGCGCGCGTCGCGCAACAGGATGCGCCAGCCGCCACGGCCCGCCAGGCAGATGAGCACGCCCGCCAGCCGCGCGGGGATCCAGTTCAAGAGATCGTCGGTACGCGCCGCCGCCCAGCCGAAGGCGCGCCAGCGCGCCTCGCGGTGGCCGATCAGGCTGTCGGCGGTGTTCACCGCTTTATACGCCCACACGCCGGGCAGGCCGAGGAGGAGCAGCCAGAAGAGCGGCGCGGCGACGCCGTCGCAAAAGCTTTCGGCAAGGCTTTCGATCGCGGCGCGCGCGACGCCGCTTTCGTCGAGCGCGGCGGTGTCGCGGCCGACGATCATGCCGACCGCAGCGCGCGCGCCGGCGAGATCGCCGGCATCGATCCGCTCGCCGACCGCGCGGACATGATCGAACAGGCTGCGCTGCGCGAGTGCGGGCCAGGCGAGGATCGCGACGGCGATCCAGCCCCAGCCGCGGAACGACGCGAGCAGCAGGCGCTGGAGCGCCCAGCCGGAGCCGGCCACGAGGACAAGCAGGACGAGCAGGGTCAGGATACCGAGCGCGCGTCGCACGCCGAAACTGTGTCCGGGGCGGTTCCACCGCGTCTCGCAACCTTCGATGATCCGCGCAAACAGCCCGACGGGGTGGCCGAGGCGGCGATAGAGCGCGCGCGGCCAGCCGAACGCGGCGTCGAGCGCGAGCGCGGTGAGCGCGATCGGCTCAGCCATCGGTCAGCGCCGCTTCCAGCCGCGCGCGCGCGGCGGCGTCGGCGGGCAGGCCGATTCGCAGCCAGCGCCGCTGATCGGCGAAGGGACGCGTCAGGATCGCGCGCCGCGCGAGCCGCTCGAACAGCGCATGCGCGTCGTCGATTTCGATCAGGCGAAAGAGCGGGCAGGCGCCGATGGGCTGGAAACCTCTACCAGCCAGCATCGCGTCGAGTGCGGTCGCCTCTTCGCCGAGGCGACGGCGCGTCGCGGTGATCCAGTCGCGGTCGGCATAGGCGGCGGTTCCGATCAAGATCGCGGCCGCCGACAGCGGCCACGCGCCGAGCCGTCCGCGCAGCGCCGTCACGATGGCCTGCGGCGCGACAACGAAACCGAGCCGCACGCCCGCGAGGCCGAAGAATTTGCCGAAGGAGCGGAAGACGATCAGCCGCTGGCTGTCATCGACCAGCGGCGCGATACTCGTGGCCGGATCGGAGTCGGCAAAGGCTTCGTCGACCAGCAACCAGCCGCCGGGCCCGCGCCCGTCCAGCAGCGCCTGCATCGCCGCGGCGCCGGTCACGCGGCCATCGGGATTGTTGGGGTTGGCGAGGATCAATGTGCCGTCGTGGCCGCGTGCCGCTTCGGGGGCGATGGGTGCGCTTCCCGCGACCATTTCGCCATGGGTGCGATAGCTCGGCGCGATATGCCGCGCGGGGCCGCCCACCAGCGTCCCGACAAGGCGCAGGCCGATCTCGCTTCCGGGCACGGCGCAGATATGGCGGGCGTCGACGCCGAAATAGCTAGCGGCAACGGCTTCGAGCCGCGCGAGCGCGTCCGGATCGGGCAGGCGCTGCCAGTCGACCGCGATCGCGGCGGCGCCGGGCCAGGGGTGCGGATTGATCCCGGTCGACAGGTCGATCCAGTCGCCATTGCCGAACCGGCGCTTCGCGGCTTCGAGCCCGCCGCCGTGCCAGGTCCATGGGCCGCTCATGCAAAGTGCGCCGGCAGCAAGGCGGCGGCGAGCAGCAGGCTTTCGGCGATCTCGATCCCCGCGCCGTGCCCGTCGCCCGAAATCCCGCCGATCTTGCGCAGCAGCCACGCGCCCCAGAGGAGGAAGATCAAGGGCGCGATCAGCAGCGAGGACGATGCCCACGCCGCAGCGACAAGAGCCAAACCCCAGATGACGAAGTCCATCGGCCGCACCGCGCCCCGAAAACGCGAACCGAGCCCCGCGTGGAGATCGGGAAGCGCGCGCGACCAGACGAGCGGGCCAATCCGCGCGGCGAACGGGATCAGCGCGATCGCGGCGAACATCTGGCGGTCGAGCAATGCATGGAGCAGGACGAGTTTGGCGATCAGTTGCAGCGCGATGGCGACGACCGCGAAACTGCCGACATGCGGGTCGCCAAGCACGGCGATCAGTCGTTCGCGGTCCTTGTGCGCTGCCCCGCTCGCGTCGGCGATGTCGCCCAGCCCGTCGAGATGCAGCGCGCCGGTTACGGCGACCCAGATGATGAGCGCGCATAAGGCTCCTGTCCACGGATCGATCCGCGCACCGGCCCAGCCGCCCGCCGCGACAATCGCGCCGACGATCAGCCCGACCGCGGGAAACCAGCGCATCGATGCCGCGAATTCGTCGCTCGACACCGCGATGCGCGGCGTCGGCAGGCGCGTCAGGAACTGGATCGCGACGATCAGCCCCTTCATGGATAGAGCCCCGCGATCTGCGCGCTGGTCGGTTCGCCCAGCCACACACGGAGCGAGAGCAGCGCGGCATAGGGCAGGTCAAACGCCCAGAGCTGGCGCTGGTCGAAACCGCACAGCGTGTGGAGCGCGGCACGCATCGCGCCGCCGTGGGTGACGATCAGTGTCGGAACGGGGGGCAGATCGGCGATGGCGGCCGATACGCGCGCCACCAGCGCCGACCAACGTTCGCCGCCGGGCGGAGGATTTGCGTCGGGATTGTTCCAGAAGCGGCCGAGCGCGTCGCGGTCGATGGCGCTCGCCGCTTTGCCGTCCCAGTCGCCGAAATCGAGTTCGCGCCAGCGCGGATCGATGAGGAGCGGTGCGCCGAGCGCCGCGCCGATCGCTTCGCCGGCTGCGCAGCTGCGATGAAGGTCGGACGCGATCAAGCGTTCGATGCCAAGGCCTTCTGCCTGCTGCACGCAAGCGGCGATGCCTTCGGCGGTTGGCGCGCCATCGGTGCGTCCCATCAGCAAACCCGGCGTTTCGGGCGCGCCGTGGCGCAGCAGATGGAGCGCGAAGCCGCTCACAGCGACGCCGAAACCTGCGCTTCGGCAAAGGTCGCCATCTGGTCGTGCGCGACGAGGGCGCTGCGGATGATATTCGCCGCGACCGCCGCGCCGCTGCCTTCGCCAAGCCGCATGCCCAGCGACAGCAGGGGGACGAGGCCGAGCAGGTCGAGCAGGCGCTTATGCCCCGGTTCGGCCGAGCAATGGCCCGCGATGATATGGTCCGCGATCGCGGGATTCTCGGCCGCGAGGGGTGCGATGGCCGAGGTGCAGATGAAGCCGTCGAGCAGCACAGGGACGCCAAGCTGGCGCGCGCGCACGACCGCGCCCGCGATCGCCGCGATCTCGCGCCCGCCGACGCGGCGCAGTGTCTCGAACGCCGAGCGCGGCGCATCGATGTGAAAGGCGAGCGCACGCTCGATCACCTCGACCTTGCGCGCGACGCCGTGGCCGTCGACCCCGGTGCCGGGCCCGACCCATCCCGCCACGCCGTCGGCGAAGCTGCGCGCGCAGAGTGCGGCGGCAGCGGTCGAATTGCCGATCCCCATTTCGCCGAGAACGATCAGGTCGAGGTCGGCGTCGACCACGGCGGCGCCGCGGTTCAGCGCATCGAGGCATTCGGCCTCGCTCATCGCTGCATCGACGGTGAAATCGGCGGTCGGCCGGTCGAGGTCGAGCGCGACGACCGTCAGTTCCAGCCCGGCGGCGCCCGACAAAGCGTTGATCGCCGCGCCGCCGTTCGCGAAATTGGCGACCATCTGTGCGGTGACGCTCGGCGGAAAGGCGCTGACGCCGTGGACGGTGACGCCATGGTTGCCCGCGAAGATCGCGGCGCGGGCGCGGGCGATCTGCGGCCGCGCCTTGCCCTGCCAGCCAGCGAAAAAGATCGCCAGATCCTCGAGCCGCCCCAGCGATCCGGCGGGTTTGGTCAATTCGGCCTGCCGTACGCGGGCATCGGCTGCCGCTTCGGCGCTTGGTTCGCGCAGATCGGCAAGAGCAGCCTCGAAAGCATCGAGCGATGGAAAGCTGGTCATTCGGCGACAAATCCTGGTGGCGGGGTGCGGGTGATGAAATGCCCTTTGACGCCTTCGGGCCAAAGCGAAAAGGGGACGCGGCCATGCTCGCTCGTCGCATAATGGACGGCATAGTCGAGAATGGCACGCGCGGAATTTGCATCGCCCTGAAACCGGCCGAGGACATAGCCGACCTTGTCGGGTGCGCGCAGATGGACGGTGCAATGATCCTGGCATGCGAACAGGCATGCCATTTCCTGCACCGCGATGCCGGCGTAGCGCGGCTCGCATTCCTTAAGCTGTTTCAGCGCCTCGGCGAGCCGTGCACCACCGCGTTTGCCTGTTGCGTCGTCCCGGGACTCGCGGCTGTGGCGGCAGGTGTTGCACACCACGACCGCCGGGCCCGGGTCGACGCGCGTCAGCATTAGGCCGCCGTTGCCGGTTGCGGCGGCGCCGGGACGCCAACCGCGACGAGCGCGCGATACAGGGCGTAAAGCCCGATCAGGATCGCGCCGTTGCGCACGAACTGTTCGGCGAGCAGGTCGGGCGCCATCGCGGTGTGCAGCCCGCCGAGGACGAGCGCCCATAGGAGGATGATGCCCTTGAACGCCGTGAACCCCGCCGCATAGGCGAGGCTCAGCCGCGCCGCGACCGAGCGGTATGGAAGCGCCTGCAGCGCCGCATAGCCCGCGAGCGCCGACCCCACAGCGGCGGTGCCAAGCCCCGCGCCCCAGCCGAGCGTGCTTCCATCGCGCGGATAGCTGAGCAAGAAGAAGCCGACGAACTGGCTCGCGGCCCACGCGAGCAGCATGAGCGCCACGCCATCGCGGCGGCGCATATGCACCGCCGCGAGCGCCGCAAGCGCCGGAAAGGGCGTCGCGCAGGCGAGCGCGAGCGTCGTCGCGGTGCTCGCTGCCGTCAGCAGCGAGACCCAGAGCGCCGAGGCCCCCCGGTCCGACAGCGCGATCATCAGAAGCGACCCCTTATGCCGGCGTAGATGCTGCGGCCGAGCGAGCCATAGCGCAACGCCGTCATATATTGCTCGTCGAAGATATTCTCGGCGCGCGCGAACAGCTTCACCGCGTCGGACAACGCATATTCGGCGCGCAGGTCGACAAGCGTATAATCGTCGAGCCGCGTCGCATTGCTCGCATTGTCATAGCTCTTGCCCGACCAGCGCACCGCCGCACCGAGTTCGAGCCCGAAGCCGAAGGCATAGCTCGCCGAGGCGTTGGCGGTGTTGCGCGGGCGGCGCGGCAACCATTTGCCGAAATTGGCGGTGCCTTCCGAGGCGTCCTCGGCGACGATCCAGCTGTAGTTTCCGTCGAGCGTCAGCCCGCCGAGCGTCAGCGCCGCAGACGCCTCGACGCCATGCGCTTCGCTGCGCGCGACATTGAGATAATAGCCGAAGCGCGGGATCGCCGGGCTGCTGCCAGGGATCGTGCAGCGCGGATCGGTCGAGGTCGGAAAGCTGCAGCTGTTGAAGATGATCTGGTTCGTCGTCGTGCGGTCGAACCAGCTTGCGCCGACGACGAGCTTGCGGTCGAACAGATGCTGCTCGATGCCGGCTTCCCAGCCATGCGCTTCCTCGGGGTCGAGCCCGACATTCCCATATTCGCTGAACAGCTGATAGAGCGACGGCGCCTTGAAGCCTTCGCCATAGCTGGCGCGCAGCACGGTGCCGGTGGCGAGGCGCCAGACGCCGCCTGCCGCGAACAAGGTCTGCCCGCCGTAGCGGTCGTGATCGTCATAGCGGACGCCGCCGTTCAGGGTCAGGCCGTCGACCGGCTCGATGCTCAATTGGCCGTAGGCGCTCGTCAGTTCGGCCTTGCCGCGTACGAACGCCGGAAGCGGGGTTGCCAGCGATGCCGACGGCGAACGGCTGCGGAAGTTCGAGCGTTCATTCTCGACCCCGAAGATCGCGGTAATGCGATCGGTGAAATCGAAGCTGCCCTGATATTCCCAGCGCTTGTTCTGTCCATCGGCCTCGAAGCTCTGCGGACGCGCGCGGTCGGGATTGAAATTATCGCGGTTGGTGTCGGTATAGGCAAAAGCGACGCGGTTGCGGAAGCGCTCGCCGGCGAGGTGGAAATTGAGCCCGGCATAACCGACGAACTCCTTGTTCTGCCCATAGTCGTTGCTGTCGGTGTTGAAGCCGTCGAATTCCACCCGGCCGCTCGAATAAGTGCCGCGGACCTCGGCGCTGACATTGTCGGCGAGCGCCAGTTCGGCGCGGCCCGAAAGATTAGTGTTGCGATAGCCGTCGCGCTCGACCCCGCCGAACGCCTTGGCGTGCGACGAAATGCCGTCGGTGGTGAAGCGCTGGCCGCCGAGGCGCCAGGCGAGCGGGCCGGAGCGCCCGCCGATCGCGGCGCGCGCGCTGACGGTCTCGCGCGAACCCGACTCAAGGTCGAAGCTGCCTTCGAGCGATTGTTCGGGCGAGGCGGTGACGACATTGACGACGCCGCCGATCGCCTGGCTGCCCCACAGGATTGATTGCGGGCCGCGCAGCACCTCGATCCGGTCGATATCGCCGACGAGCAGGTTGGCGAAGTTGAAGCCGCCGCCGGTCGACGACGGATCGTTGAGCTTCACCCCGTCGATCACGACGACCGTGTGCTCCGATTCGGCGCCGCGAATGCGCAGCGAGGTCGAGGTGCCGTAGCCGCCGTTGCGCGCAATGCTGATGCCGGGCGTGCGGAGCAGCAGCTCGGTGACGCCGATATCCTGCGCGCGGTCGATCGCTTCCTTGTCGAGCACGGCGATCGACGAGGGCACTTCGTCGAGCGTCAGCGGCGCGCGCGTCGCGGTAACGATGATGCTGTCGCCGTCGGCGGCGACGGCATGAGCGGTCGACGCCTCGTCAGCGAACGCAGCGGAGGATGCCGCAACGGCGGCGAGGCAGATCGAACTTCTGAAAATCACTTTAAACATGGGATAACCCCTCGACAACACCGCTCACGCACACGGTCGATGCAGTTGTCCCGGGGACACACGACATCGCCCGCGCCCATGCGCAGCCAAGCTTGTCGTCATGCGGGTTCACCCCCGTCCGCCCGGCACACCCTGTCCGCGCGAAAGACGACGGCGACGGGCAGGTCTCCTGGCTTGCGGGTCAGCGCCGGTCGGCCGCCTTCTCGGGACCGGAATCCCAATGGCAAGTGGCCGATGGCTCGCCGCGTACAGTTGCAGGGGCAGCCGGGGTTTTCCCGTTCCCTCTTAGTCCCCGTCGCCGGGGAACCTGTCGCTTGCCGCGGCCGTTAGCCCCTTTTTCGGGCCGCGGTCAATTGCTGCGATGCAGCAGGGGGCGATCAGAACAGCCCGGGCAGTTCGCGTTGCGCCGCGCTCGGCCGCTCGGGGGTCAGCATTTCGGGCTCGGCGAGCATACGGGCGCTGCGGCTTCGCGCCGCCGGACCCGCGCTGGCGTCGGCGATGCGCGTGGTACAGGCGTTGCCCGACAGGAAGCCGATCGCGGCGCGGATCGACGCCTCGCGCGGATCGCCGAGCGGGACGGTCAGGTCGTCGCTCGCGGCGCAGCTGTTCGTGATTTTCGGGGCGAGCCCGTCATAATAATCGCCCGCGCCGGTCGAATTGGCCGTCGCGAATGCGACGACGCGCATGCGGTCGTCGCATTCGGCCTTGTCGAGCGCGATCTGGCCGACCGGCTTGCCATAGGTGTTGCCGCCGACCAGCGTCATATTGGTGCCGAGATAGGGCAGCATCGAATTGATCACGAGCTCGCTCGCCGATGCGGTCGACTCAGTGCCGATAAAGGCGATGCGCGTCGGTGCGATCGATTCGGGCTGGGCGGTGAAGAAATGCCGCTCATTTTCGGCCGATTTCGATGACCGGAAATTGGTCTGCGAGAAAACCTCACTCGAATTGCGGCTTCGCCCGAGCAGGTCGCCCATCAGCTCGGCGGTCGAAACGAGCCCGCCGCCATTGTAGCGGAAGTCGATGATGACGTCGGTCACGCCCTGGTTGCGGAAATTGAGGAAAGCCGCGCGCAGTTGCGGGTTCGCCGACGAGATGAAGGTTCGAAGGTTGAGATAGCCGTAGTTGCGGCCGCCTTCGCTGATGATCTTCGCGCCATAGCGGTCCGAAACCGGATCGAGCGAATAATCCGCCTTCACGACGGTGACGTCGCGCGTTCCGGCCGCGTCGGTGATGCGTAGCACGCGGCTGACCCCGGGGTCGCTCGGGCCGAGCGCATTGGTGAGGCCCGCGGTCCCTTCGGCGGCGACGATGCTCGCCACGCTACGCAAATTTCCGCTGTTCGTGCCGATCGCGACGATCGCGGTGCCGCGGTCGATCCCCGCGGCGAACGCCGGCGCGCTTTCATAGGCTTCGGCGATGAGGATGCGCTGACCCGCCGCGTCATAGCTCATGCGGACGCCGAAGCCCGCGCTCGACCCACTGGCGTAAAAGGCGTTCTCCTCGGCGATCGAGGTGATGTAGGTGAAGAAACGATCCTTGTTCAGCGCGCGCGCCGGGGCGACGAGCGCGTCGATATAGGATTGGACATTGCTATGGCTCGCCGCGCTGACGTTCGCGACGTCGCTGGGGAACAGATACCATTCGTCGATCACCGCCTTGGCAAAGGCCTGGCGCGAGGCCAGCGCGCAAGTGGGCGTCGGAGTGGGGCTCGGTGTCGGGGTGACCGTGACGGGGCCGCCACTGCTCAAACTGCCTTCGCCGCCGCACGATGCCAACATCAGCGCGGCGAGCGTCACAGCCGCAACTGATTGTTTCGACTTACCCATCAAAATACCCCCCGGTTCGACCCATTGCACCGATTATTCTGCGTCCGCCTCCGCATCAGAGCTCCGGCCCTTGAAGCCCTGGGCGATGACATAAAGTTCGGGCGACCCCTTGCGGCTCGCTGGCGGTTTGGCGTGCTTTACCGTTGAAAAGTGACGTTTTAGTAAAGTCAGCAGCGTGTGGTCGGCCCCGCCCGCGAACACCTTGGCCACAAACGCGCCGCCGGGGAGCAGATTCTGCACCGCGAAATCGGCGGCGGTTTCGGCAAGGCCGATCGTGCGCAGATGGTCGGTCTGTTGATGGCCGACGGTGTTCGCCGCCATGTCCGAAATGACGAGGTCGGGGGCGCTGCCCAGCGCCTCGATCAGCGCGTCAGGCGCCGCATCGTCCATGAAATCCATTTCGAGGATTGCGACGCCCTCGATCGGTTCGCACGCGAGCAGGTCGATCCCGGCGACGCGCGCGCGCGGGTTCGCCTTGCGCACGACCTGCGACCAGCCGCCGGGCGTGATGCCAAGGTCGACGACCGCGCGCGATTTCTTGAGGAAGCCGAATTTCTCGTCGAGTTCGATCAGCTTGTACGCGGCGCGCGAGCGATAGCCCTCGGCCTGCGCGCGGCGGACATAGGGATCGTTGAGCTGGCGCTGCAGCCAGCGCGTCGATGAGACGCTGCGCTTGCGCGCGGTTTTGACGCGGACGTGCAGACCGCCGCGGCCTGAACCGCCGCCTTTTCCGCTTCCGCCGCTCATTTGCGATACTCGCGGCGGGTGACGGGGATGTCGCGGCCCTGCATCGCCAGCGTGCGCAATATGCCCTCGCGGATGCCGCGGTCGGCGACGCCGACGCGCACCGCGGGCCACAGGTCGATGATGCTTTCAAGGATCGCGCAGCCGGCGACGACCAGGTCGGCGCGCTCGCGGCCGATGCACGCGATTTCGGCGCGGTCGGCGATGCTGGCGTCGGCGAGGCGGCGGCTGATGTCGCGCATCGCCTCCGACGGGACGACCAGCCCGTCGACCGCGCGCCGGTCATAACGCGGCAGGTCGAGGAAGACGCTGGCGAGCGTCGTCACCGTGCCGCTGGTGCCGAGCAGGCGCAGCTTCTGACCGGCAAAGCGCTCGGCGCGCCCGGCAAAGGCGGCAAAGGCTTCGCGCGTCACTTCGCGCATATGCGCATAGGCGGCCTGGCGGCCGGCGAGGCTGTCGTCGGGAAGCGGCGCATGTTCGGTCAGCGAGACGACGCCCCACGGCACGCTGATCCAGTCGTGGATCTTGACGTCATGGTCCGACACGTCGACGTGCATCAGCTCGGTCGAGCCGCCGCCGATGTCGAAGATCAGCGCCGGGCCTTCGCCGGGCTCCATCAGATTGTGGCAGCCGAGCACCGCGAGCCGCGCCTCTTCGGCGGCGGAGATGATGTCGAGGACGATGCCCGTTTCGCGGCGGACCCGCTCGGCGAGTTCCTCGCCATTGCTCGCGCGGCGGCACGCTTCGGTCGCGACCGCGCGCGACAGCGAGACGTGACGGCGGCGCAGCTTGTCGGCACAGATCGAGAGCGCGGCGACGGTGCGGTCCATCGCGGCGTCGCTGATGCGCCCGCTGCCATGCAAGCCTTCGCCGAGGCGGACGATGCGGGAAAAAGCGTCGATGACGACGAGCTCGCCATTTTGCGGGCGGGCGATCAAAAGCCGGCAATTGTTGGTGCCAAGGTCGATCGCGGCATAGCTGCGCGGCCGCGCGATCGGCATCGGACGCGCTTCGCCGCCCGCCTTGTTTCGTCCTTTTGCCGCCGGGCCCGTTCTGGAACTTGGCCGCGGCGGTCGCCCTGATGGCGCTGCCATTTGCCGCATGGCTATTGTAACCTGTTCTGCTCACGCGCCCGCAAGACCGCAGGCGTGCACTTGGCAGCAAACCTAGGCTTTCGCAGGCGTTATGGCAAGCGCCTCCTCCCCGGCCTGCCGGGCGCAAAGAAAACCCCGCCCGGCACGGGGCCGGACGGGGTGAAAGGGGAGAGGGAATTATTGGGGGTCGGGACAGCCCTTAACGGCAGCCGTCATTCCCCTTGTCGATCGCGCGGCCGGCGAGGGCGCCGACGGCGCCGCCGATGATCGTGCCGACCGTGCGGTCGCCGCGACCGGCGATTTCATGGCCGGCAAGGCCGCCCGCAATCGCACCGATCACGGTGCCGCCGGTGCCCTTGTCGCACTGGCGATAGTTGCGGCGGTCACCACGGTAATAGCGGCGATCGTTGCGGTAATCGCGGCGGTCGCGGCGATAGTCACGGCGGTCGTAACGATCGTAGCGACGATCGTCGCGGTCGTAGCCGCTGTAATAGCTCGAATAGCCGTCGCGGTCATAATAGCCGTTCTGCGCCGCGGCGGGAGCCGCCATGCCCAGCGTCGCGGTGGACATCAGGGCGGCGATCGAGAGGGTCACCATCTTTTTCATTGTCGTTCTCCTTCGTCGTCATTGGCCCGACTGGGCTTTGTCGATGAAACAGGTTCTGCCCGATTCGCATTGAGCCAAGCCTGAACATCATTGTTGGCTATTGTTCAGCTTTCTGCGGCGAACCGCTTCCCTTTCGCGCATCGCCGCCCTAACCCGCGGCGATGCGCCGTTTGCTCTTCGCTGCCCTGATATTTCTGGCCGTCGGCCCGGTGCCCGGCACCGTGATGCGCTTTCCGAAGGGCGACATGACCGAACGCGCCGCCGCGCGTCCGCTGGTCTTCGCGCCCGAGACTTCGGGTGCGATGCGGTTCGTCCGCGGCTGGCATCTCGTCAGCCCGCACAGCCGGTTCGGTGGCTTTTCGGCGCTCGCGCGGATGGGGCCGGACCGGTTTCAGCTGATCGGCGATAATGGTTATGGAGTGCGCCTGACGCTCGACGCGCGCGGTTCGGTTTCGGATGTTCGGATTCGCGCGCTGCCGACGCCCGACGGCCGACCGCAACGCAAATCCATGGTCGATGCCGAGGCGATGTTTGTCGCCCCCCAAAGCGGCAAGAGCTGGATCGCGCTCGAGGGGATCGACGAAATCTGGCGACTCGATGCCGGTCTTTCGGCCATCGAGTCGCGACGCAAGCTACCCGAACCGGCGCGCTGGCCCAGGAATCGCGGGCCTGAGGCGATGGTGCGGCTGGCGGACGGCCCGACGGTCGTGTTTCTGGAAGACGCCAACGACGATCCGCGCGGGCGCGAGGCGTTGATCTACACCGGCGATCCGGCGGCGCCCGGTCCCGCGCCGATTCGCTTCTTTTATGATTCGGCGGGGCGTGGGCTGGTCAGCGATGCCGCGGCGCTGCCCGACGGACGCATCCTGCTCGTCCACCGGCGGCTGGGTTTCGACCCCGTTTTCACGACGATCGTCGCTGTTGTCGACCCTGCGGACATCAAAAGGGACGCTGTCGTGCGATCACGGACGGTCGGCCGCGTTCCCGCGGCGCTCGCCGAAAATTATGAAGGCGCCGCGATCTCGGTCGAGCAGGGACGGACCTGGTTGTGGCTCGTCGCGGACGATAATTTCAACGTCTGGCAACGCAGCCTGCTGCTGCAATTCGAACTGGTGGGCCTGCCGCCGAAAAAGAGGCCGGACAGCAAAAAGGCCGCGCGGTAACCCGGCGGCCTGATTGCTTTTAGCGATTTGAAAGCGCTTAAGCGGCCTTTTCGGCCAGCTTCTTCGCGACTTCCTTCTTCACCTTGCGTGCCGAAGTCGACAGCTGGTCGTCGCCGGCCTTCAGCAGCCAGTTGTCGAGGCCGCCATTATGCTCGACCGTGCGCAGGCCGTGGGTCGACACGCGCAGCTTCACACCCTTGCCGAGCGCGTCCGACAGCAACGTCACATTCTGCAGGTTGGGCAGGAAGGTGCGCTTGGTCTTGTTGTTGGCGTGGCTCACATTGTGGCCAACCTGGCGGCCCTTGCCGGTCAGTTCGCAGATGCGCGACATGGTTTCGTCCTCGTCAAAAAAATTTCGGATCGGCGTCCGGGCACTTCCCGTAAAACGGGCAGTACAGGACCGGAGTGAGCCGGGAAAGGCGCGCGCTTATCGGCTTGCCGGAGATTCGTCAAGCGAATAGGGCGCTTTTATGGCCCAGTTTCCGCTCCCCGAACCGATGCGCCGCGCGCTCGATCTGGCCCGCATCGCCGCGGAATGGGGCGAAGTGCCCGTCGGCGCGGTGATCGTCAAGGACGGCGCGATTATCGCCGAAGGCCATAACCGCCCGCGCGAATCGCATGACCCGACCGCGCATGCTGAAATCGTCGCGATTCGCGCCGCGGCGGCCAAGCTCGGCAACGAGCGTCTCGATGGCTGCGATCTTTATGTGACGCTCGAACCCTGCGCGATGTGCGCCGGCGCGATCGCCCACGCGCGAATCGCGCGCCTCTATTATGGCGCCGACGATCCGAAGGGCGGCGCCGTCGTCCATGGTCCGCGCACCTTCGCGCAGCCGACGATCCACCATAGGCCCGAGCTTTACGACGGCATCGGCGACGCGGAGGCGGCCGCGCTCCTCCGCGATTTCTTCGCGTCGCGCCGCTAGCTAGCCCAGAATTTCCTCGACCCACTCGGGCACCAGCCGCGTCGCCGGACCCTGCCGCGCCTCGTCGAACCAGTAGCTGCCCTGGCTCGGCTCCATATTGAGCTCAAGCGTCCGCGCGCCCGATGCGCGCGCCTCGCGCACGAAGCCCGCGGCGGGATAGACCGCGCCCGACGTGCCGATCGACACGAACAGGTCGGCGCGGTTCAGCGCATGATAGATATCGTCCATCCGGTACGGCATTTCGCCGAACCAGACGATGTCGGGACGCAGCGTGCCGACGATGCCGCACGCGCTGCACGCCGGCCGGTCGAGCAACGGCCCCGTCCACGGCACCCGCGTATCGCATGCGGTGCACCAGGCATTGAGATGCTCGCCATGCATATGGATCAGCCGCTTCGCGCCCGCGCGCTCGTGGAGGTCGTCGACATTTTGTGTTACGATGAGCAGTTCGCCCGGCCATGCGGCGTCGAGCCGCGCGAGCGCTTCATGCGCGGCGTTCGGCGCCTTGGTCTGGATCGCCTCGCGCCGCATGTCGTAAAAGCGCAGGACAAGGTCGGGATCGCGCGCAAAGGCTTCGGGGGTCGCGACATCCTCGACGCGATGCTGTTCCCAAAGGCCGCCGCTGTCGCGAAAGGTGTCGATGCCGCTTTCGGCCGAAACGCCGGCGCCGGTCAAGATAACGATATTCTGGATGTCACGCATGACTCCTCTCTATCCGTTCGCATCGAGCGAAGTCGAGATGCCCATCGGCATTGCATCATTTCGACGGGTGCCTCGACTTCGCTCGACACGAGCGGCTAAAGGGGGCGGCAATTTAGGGGACAGGTTATGACCAGCATCGGCATTATCGGCAGCGAAGGGCGGATGGGCGTCGCGCTCGCCGCCGCGATCTCCGAAGCGGGACAGCGCAGTTGCGGTATCGACCGGGGCGGCAATGTCTTGCGGCTCGCCAGCGACGCCGATGTGCTTGTCGACTTTTCGTCGCCCGCGGCGCTCGAGGCGACGCTCGATGCCTGTGTCGCCGCGAAAACCCCGATCGTCATCGGGACGACGGGGCTTGAGGAGCGCCATCATTATCTGATCGACGATGCCGCGAAGGATATCGCGGTGCTCCAGACCGGCAACACCTCGCTCGGCGTCACGCTGCTCGCGCATCTGGTGCGCGAGGCCGCGACGCGGCTCGGCGCCGACTGGGATATCGAGGTGGTCGAGATGCACCACCGGATGAAGGTCGACGCGCCGAGCGGCACCGCGCTGCTGCTGGGGCAGGCGGCGGCGCAAGGGCGCGGGATCAACCTCGACACCTGCTCCGAACGCGGCCGCGACGGCCTCACCGGCGCGCGCGGGCACGGCAAGATCGGCTTTGCGAGCCTCCGCGGCGGGACCGTCGCGGGCGACCATGACGTGATCTTCGCGGGCCCCGAGGAGATGATCACCCTGTCGCATCGCGCCGAAAACCGCATGATTTTCGCACGCGGCGCGGTGCGCGCGGCGCTGTGGCTGCTCCAGCAGAAGCCCGATCGCTACACGATGCCGCAGGTGCTCGGGCTTAACTGATCCAATGAAGAAGGCCGATATTTTCGAATTCTACCGGCGGCTCGCGGAACTAAACCCGAGCCCCGAGACCGAGCTGGAGTTCGGCAACACCTATCAGCTGCTCGTCGCCGTCGTCCTGTCGGCGCAGGCGACCGACGTCGGCGTGAACAAGGCGACGCGGCGGCTGTTTGAGGAGGTCACGACCCCGCAGGCGATGATCGACCTCGGCGAGGAGGGGCTGAAGCAGCACATCAAGACGATCGGGCTGTTCAACGGCAAGGCGAAGAATGTCATCGCACTCAGCGAGATCCTCGTCCGCGATTTCGGCGGCGAGGTGCCCGCCGACCGCGATACGCTCGTCGAACTGCCCGGGGTGGGGCGCAAGACCGCCAATGTCGTGATGAACTGCGCCTTCGGCGCTCAGACCTTCGCGGTCGACACGCATATCTTCCGCGTCGGCAACCGCACCGGGCTCGCGCCGGGCAAGACGGTGCTTGCGGTTGAAAAGCAGCTCGAAAAGAACACGCCCGCGCCCTTCCGCGTCGGCGCGCACCACTGGCTGATCCTCCACGGCCGCTATATCTGCAAGGCTCGCACGCCCGAATGCTGGCGCTGCCCGGTCGACGATCTCTGCCGCTACAAGCCGAAGACGCCAGCGCCCAAGGCCAAGAAGGCGGCATAGGAATCGTCATCCTGGCGAAAGCTGGGACCGATGCCGCCCTGCCACAACGGGAGCGATCCCAGCTTGCGCTGGGATGACAGCTGGTTAGGGTCCGTTTCCATGCGCAACCTTACCGCCCCGCTCGCCCTCGCCGCCGCCTTGCTCGCCGCCGCGCCCGTCCACGCCAAGCCCGCCGACACCGACGCCGCGAAGAAGATCCTGAAAGACAGCATCGCGATTCCAACGGTCGAGGGCCGCGGCCAGGTGCCCAAGCTCGCGGCCTATTATGCGAGCGTGCTGAAAGCCGCGGGTTATGCCGACGCTGACATCGAGATCACGCCGATCGGAGAAACCGCGACCTTCGCCGCGACGCTCGCCGGAACGGGCAAGGGCAAGCCGATCGTGCTGCTCGGCCATATGGACGTCGTCGAGGCCGATCCCAAGGACTGGACACGCGACCCCTTCGTGCCGGTCGAGGAGAATGGCTATATCTTCGGCCGCGGTTCGGAGGACAATAAGTTCGACGTGTCGATGATGGTCGCGACGATGGCGCAGCTCAAGAAGGACGGCTTCAAGCCGAAGCGTTCGATCATCCTTTTGCTCTCGGGCGACGAGGAAACCTCGATGACCACGACGCGCGCGCTCGCGGCGAAGTATAAGGGCGCCGAATTCGCGCTCAACGGCGACGGTGGTGGCGGGACGATCGGCGAGGATGGCAAGCCCAAATATTACGGGCTGCAGGCGGGCGAGAAGACCTATGCCGACTTCACGCTCGAAGTGACCAACCCCGGCGGCCACAGCTCGCGCCCCACGGGCAGCAATGCGATCGTCCAGCTGTCGAACGCGCTCGCCAAGGTCGGCGCGTATCGCTTCACGCCGCAGCAGAATGAGCTGACCAAGGTCGGCATGCCGATCGTCGCCGACCAGGTTGGCGGCGATATCGGCACGGCGCTGAAGGCCTTCGCGGCGAACCCGGCCGACGCCAAGGCGATCGCCGCGATCCGCGCCGAGCCCGAATATGTCGGCCAGATCGGCACCACCTGCGTCCCGACGCTGGTCAAGGGCGGTCACGCCGAAAATGCGCTTCCCCAAAGGGCGACCGCGAACATCAACTGCCGCATCTTTCCCGGTGTGCCGGTCGAAACGGTGCGCGCCGAGCTTGAAAAGGCCATCGCCGACCCTGCGATCAAGGTGAACACCGATCCCGACGCCAGCGCGAGCGATGCCTCGCCGCTGCGCCCCGACGTCGTCGCGGCGGTGACGAAGGCGGTGCATGCGCGCGCGCCGGGCCTGCCGATCATCCCGTCGATGAGCGCGGGCGCGACCGACAGCTATCATTTCCGCATTCAGGGCGTGCCGAGCTACGGCGTCGCGGGTCTCTTCTCGAAGGCGAGCGACAGCTACGCGCACGGCCTCAACGAGCGCGTGCCCGTCGACGCGATCGCCCCCGCGCTCGCGCATTGGGACAGCCTGCTGCGCGATTTGTCGAAATAGAAGGCGGCGCTACGCCGACAAGCCGAACTCCGGCGCCGTGCGTAACCGCGCGGCGTCGCGCAGGGGCGGTACGCCGAAGGTCCGGCTGTAATCACGGTTGAACTGTGATGGGCTTTCGTACCCGACCTGAAAGCCCGCGCTCGCCGCGTCCATCGCCTCCGACACCATCAGCCGCCGCGCTTCTAGCAGGCGCAGCCGGGTGCGGTATTGCAGCGGGCTGAAGCGCGTAACGCTCTTGAAATGCTCGTGGAAGGACGACGGGCTCATCCCCGCCAGCCCCGCCAGATGGTCGACGCTGAACGCGCCGGCATAATGGTCCTTGATCCAGGCCACCGCGCGGCTGATCTGGTGCAGCCGCGTGTCGGCGGTGGCGATATGGCGCAGCATCGCGCCCTGCGATCCGGTCAGCAGCCGGTACAATATCTCGCGTTCGACCAGCGGCGCCAGCGCAGCAATGTCGCCCGGCGTATCGAGCAGCCGCAGCAGGCGGAGCGCGGCGTCGAGCAGGCCCGCGTCGGTGTAACCTACCGCGATCGACGGGGCATGGTCGCTGCGCGGCACGCGCGCATCGTGCGCCAGCAGCAGTTCGCTAAGCACCGCGACGTCGAGGTCCAGCTTCAGGCACAGATAAGGATTCTCGGTGCTGGCATCGACGATCATGCCGCTCACCGGCAGGTCGACCGACACCACCAGAAATTGTGCGCTGTCGTAGATGAAGCTTGTATCGCCCAGCAGCACCCGCTTGCGTCCGCTGACTGCCAGGCAGAGCGACGGTTCGTACACGACCGGCATCGGGTTGCTCGGTTCGGAGCTGCGGACAAGCGAAACGCGTGGCAGCGCGCAGGCGTGAATCCCCTCGGTGGGCCGGTGTCGAAGCAACAGCGACCGCATTTCCTCAAGTGTCGTCATTGCGACGGTCTTGCAGTCTTGCCGTGCCCGGACAAGCGCAAAGCGCGGCGTCCGGAGAATCGTGCAATCATCGCGGAGGTGCGTTCTACCGCTTCCCGTCGGAAACGGTCCAAAACCGGTCAACGGACGGCACAGGGCCGCCCGGCTTCGATGGAGACAAGCATGACCCCCACCACCGACAAAGTCATCCTGATCACCGGCGCGAGCAGCGGCATCGGCGCCGCGACCGCGCGCGAGCTCGCCGCCACCGGCGCGAAACTTATTCTCGGCGCCCGCCGTACCGACCGGCTCGAAGTGCTCGCCGCAGAGATTGCCGCTGCAGGCGGCACGGTCGAGTTTCGTGCGCTCGACGTCACCAGCCGCGACGACATGCAGGCGTTCGTCGATCACGCGGTCGCTCGCTTCGGCCGCGTCGATGTGCTCGTGAACAATGCCGGCATCATGCCGCTGTCGCCGCTCGCCGCGCTCGAAACGCAGAATTGGGATGCGATGATCGACGTCAACATCCGTGGCGTCCTGAACGGCATTGCGGCCGCGCTCCCCCGTTTCACCGCGCAGCGTTCGGGCCATTTCATCAATGTCGCCTCGCTCGGCGCGCATTATGTCGTGCCGACCGGCGCGGTCTATTGCGCCACCAAATTTGCGGTGTGGGCAATCACCGACGGCATCCGGCAGGAGCATCAGGACGTTCGCGCGACGATCATTTCGCCCGGTGTTGTCGAATCCGAACTCGGCCATGACATCACCGATCCCGACAGCGCGGCTGCCATGGCCGAATTTCGCAGCATTGCCATCACGCCCGACGCGATCGCCCGCGCGATCCGTTTCGCAGTCGAACAGCCCGAGGATGTCGACGTCAGCGAGATCATCGTCCGCCCGGTGAGGGGCAGCTTCTGAGACGTTTCGGCGGCGGCGTTGCTAATCGAGCAGCGCCGCCACGGCCTTTTCGACCATCGCCGCCGCCGCTTCGGCACCGAAGCTGGCGGCGTCGAGCGACAGTTCGAGCCACAGCCCGTCGACCATCGCCGTGAGCATGATCGCCAGCCGCTCGGCGTCAGCTGCGCCGCACGCGATCAGTAATTCGCAAAGCCGGGCGCGATAGCCCGCGTAACTTGTCGCGTGGATTGCCGCCATGCGCGTGTCGCTGCGCGCGAGTGCCCAAAAGGCGGTCCAGGCGCCGAGCAGTTCGGGATCGGTCACCGGCGGGCGAAAGCTGGCGGTCAGATAGGCGTTGAGCCGCTCACGCGGGTTGGCACCGGCGCCGTCCACTGCGGCCGCGAAAATCGCGTCCATCCGGTCGCTTGTCGCCTCGTAAGTTGCCGCGACCAAGTCGTCGATGCCGCCGAAATAATGGCGCAGCAGCCCCGGCGACACCCCGGCCTTCGCGCAGATCGCGCGGACGTTCGTTCCCGCCAGCCCCTGTTCGGCGAGCACCGCGGCGGTCGCCTCGATCAGGTCCGCCCGGCGGGCATCGGCGCTTTCGCGCGTAAAGGCTTGGCGAGCGGGTTGCATGTTGTTATACGTATGTACAACAAGGAACGAGACATGGCAACTGCACCGCTTCGCACACCGAACATTGACCCGCTCGATGGCTGGTCGCTGCCCGCCTGGACGTACAGCGATCCCGACTTTTACGCCGCTGAAGTGGAACGGATTTTCCGCTCGAGCTGGCAGGTCGTCTGCCACGACAGCGACATTCCGAACGTCGGCGACTGGCACAGCATCGACTATTGCGGCGAGAGCGTGATTCTGGCGCGCGGCGCCGACCGCAACGTGCGCGCCTTCATCAATGTGTGCCGCCATCGCGGCTCGCGCCTTGTCGATGGCGCGGCCGGCTGCGCGAAAAAGCTCGTCTGCCCCTATCACGCGTGGACTTACGAGCTCGACGGCCGGCTGACCGGGGTGCCCGATTCGGCGAGCTATCCGACGCTCGACAAGGGCAAGGCGGGGCTCGTCCCCGTCGGACTCGAACAATGGCGCGGCTTCTGGTTCGTGCGGCTCGAGGATGACGGCGGCCCGTCGGTCGCGTCGATGATGGCGCCCTACGAAGCGCAGGTCGCGCCCTACCGCTTCGAGGAACTCGGCGCGCTCGGCCGCGTCACGCTGCGTCCGCGCGACGTGAACTGGAAGAATGTCGGCGATAATTATTCGGACGGGCTCCACATCCCCGTCGCGCACCCCGGCCTCACGCGCCTGTTCGGCAAAAGCTATGGCGTCGAGGCCGAGGACAATGTCGACCGCATGTGGGGCGATCTGATCGACCGGCCGTCGGCGAACTGGTCCGAGCGCATGTATCAGCGATTGTTGCCCCCGGTACCGCACCTGCCCGAGGCGAACCAGCGCCACTGGCTCTATTTCAAGCTCTGGCCCAATGTCGCCTTCGACATCTATCCCGATCAGGTCGACTTCATGCAGTGGCTGCCGACCGGGCCGACGACCTGCCTGATCCGCGAGATCAGCTATGTCCTCCCCGACGAGCGCCGCGAGATGAAGGCCGCGCGCTACCTCAACTGGCGCATCAACCGCCAAGTCAATGCCGAGGACACCGAACTGATCACGCGCGTCCAGATGGGCATGCAGTCGAAAAGCTTCACCATGGGGCCGCTCAGCGACAAGGAAGTGTGCCTCAAGCATTTCTGCGCGCGGATGCGCGACCTGATCCCCGAAGCGCGGTTGGAGCATGCCCCGCCGCCGGGGTGGGGCCGCTAAAAACAACAGGCGGGAGGAGGGGAGCATGACGAGCGATCGAGTCATCATCGTCGGCGGCGGTCCAGCGGGCATGGTCGCTGGCCTGCTGTTCGCGCGTGCGGGCGTGCCCGTCACCATCCTCGAAAAGCACGCCGACTTCCTCCGCGATTTCCGCGGCGACACGGTGCACCCCTCGACGCTCGAGCTGTTCCACGAAATCGGGCTGCTCGAAGAGCTGCTGAAAGAGCCGCACGCCGCGATCGACACGATGACGCTCAATCTGCTGGGCGGGCGCTATACGATCGCGACGATGAAGCATCTGCCCGTCGCGGCGCGCTTCGTCGCGATGATGCCGCAATGGGATCTGCTCGATTTCATCGCCGGGCAGGGCCGAAAATATCCGACCTTTGATCTGCGCATGTCGACCGAGGCGACCGGGCTGACCTATGACGCGGCGAACCGCGTCAGCGGGGTAACGCTCGCGACCGGAGAGGCTTTGCCCGCCCGGCTCGTCATCGCCGCCGATGGGCGCCGCTCGGTGCTCCGCGACGCGGCCGAACTGCCGCTCGAAGATCTCGGCGCGCCGATGGACGTGCTGTGGTTTCGCATTCCGGTGCCCGCAGGCATGGACATGTCCGAAGTTGCGCTCGGCACGATCGACAAGGGCGGCATGGTCGTCGCGATCCCGCGCGGCGATTATTGGCAATGCGCGCAGATCATCGAAAAGGGCGGCTTTGCCCCGATCGAGGCGCGCGGCATCGCGGCCTTCCGCGATCGGATCGTCGATATTGCGCCCGGGCTCGCTGCCGGGATCGATGCGATCCGGAGTTTCGACGACGTCAAACTGCTCTCGGTCGCGCTCGACCGGCTGACGCGCTGGTCGCGCCCCGGCCTGCTCGCGATCGGCGACGCCGCGCACGCGATGTCGCCCGTCGGCGGCGTCGGGATCAACCTTGCTGTGCAGGATGCGGTGGCGACGGCGAATATCCTCGCCGCGCCGCTCGCCGCGGGCGCCGACCCCGATCCGCTGCTCGCCAGGGTGCAGGAACGCCGCTGGAAGCCGACGACGCGGATGCAGGGGCTCCAGCGTTTTGCGCATCAGAATATCATCGAACCGATGCTCCGAGGCGAAATCACCCGCGTCCCGCTCGCCGTCCGCCTGCTCAACCATATCCCGCTGCTCCGCCGTATCCCCGGCCGCGTTCTCGGCCTCGGTTTCGGCCGCCAGCATGTCCAATCCCCGCTTGCGAAAGACTTCCAATGACCAAAGCCTATGACGCGCTGATTATTGGCGCCGGCCACAACGGCCTCGTCTGCGCCTTCTATCTCGCGAAGGCGGGGCTCAAGGTGCGCATCGTCGAGGCGCGCGACGTCGTCGGCGGCGCCGCGGTGACCGAGGAATTCGCGCCGGGCTTCCGCAATTCGGTCGCGAGCTACACCGTCAGCCTGCTCCAGCCCAAGGTCATCGCCGACATGAAGCTCGCCGATCATGGCTATCGCGTGATCGAGCGGCCGATCAGCAATTTCCTGCCGCAGGAGGATGGCGGCTATTTGAAGCTCGGCGGCGGGCTCGAACGCACGCAGAAGGAATTTGCGCGCTTCTCGGCGCATGATGCCGCGCGCCTGTCCGAATATTATGACATGCTCGAGGGCGTCGCCGATGTGCTGCGCGATCTCGCGCTCAAATCACCGCCGAATGTCGGCGACGGCTTCAAGACGCTGATCGACGCGGCGCGGCAGGGACGCGGCCTCACCAAACTCAGCCTGTCGCAGCAGCGCGACGTGCTCGAGCTCTTCACCAAGTCGGCGCGCACCTTCCTCGACAGCTGGTTCGAAAGCGAGGCCGTCAAGGCGGCCTTCGGTTTCGACGCGGTCGTCGGAAATTACGCCAGCCCCGATACGCCGGGCAGCGCCTATGTTCTTCTTCATCACGTCTTCGGCGAGGTGAACGGTAAGAAGGGTGCGTGGGGCCATAGCGTCGGCGGCATGGGCGCGATCACCCAGATGATGGCGAAGGTCTGCGCCCAGCTCGGCGTCGAGATCAGCCTCGAAGCGCCCGTCGCGCGCGTATTGGTCGATGGGAACAAGGCCGTCGGCGTCAAGCTGGTCAGCGGCGAGGAAATCGCCGCGACGCGCGTCATCGCCAATGTCGGGCCGAAGCTGCTCTACGAACGCCTGATGGGCGAGGGCGATATCGCGCCCGAATTCCGGCGTCGGATCAAGGCGTTCAAGGCGGGCAGCGGCACCTTCCGCATGAATGTCGCGCTCAGCGAACTGCCCCGCTTCACGTGCCTCCCCGAACCGGGCGAGCATCATCAGTCGGGCATCATCATCGCCCCGACGCTCGACTATATGGACAAGGCGTTCCTCGACGCGAAGCAATATGGCTGGTCGAAGAAGCCGATCGTCGAAATGCTCATCCCCTCGACCGTCGACGACAGCCTCGCGCCGCCGGGCCAGCATGTCGCGAGCCTCTTCTGCCAGCAATTCGCGCCCGAGCTTCCAGACGGGCGCGACTGGGATGCCGAGGAGGGCAAGGCGGCCGATACGATCATCGACACGGTCGAGGCTTATGCCCCCGGCTTCCGCGCCTCGATCGTCGGGCGCCAGATCCTCAGCCCCAAGGGGCTCGAACGTAAGTTCGGGCTGGTCGGCGGCGACATCATGCACGGCAATATGAGCCTCGACCAGCTGTGGTCGGCGCGCCCGGTGCTCGGCAACGGCGCCTATCGCGGGCCGCTCAAGGGCCTCTATATGTGCGGTGCGGGGACGCATCCCGGCGGCGGTGTCACCGGCGCGCCGGGGCATAATGCGGCGCAGGTGATCCTACGCGACCGGGGCCTCTTCGCTCCCCGATGGCGTTGAGCCGCGCGTCCACCAGTAAAGCGGCAGCCCCGCGACCATCAGGATCAGGCTCATCGCGCTGACGTTCAGCCCGGCGCCCCACAGCGTCCAGACCGAATAGGCGAGACCGATCAGCGCAACCGGTATCGCGACGCGCAGGCGCAGCGCGGCTGCCGCGCACGAGAGGTAGAGCCAGAGCGTCACCGAGGTCGACAGGATCGCCATGAAGGTGAACATCTCGGCGGTCGATTTGTTGCTGTTCAGCACGACGCACGCGGTCGCGAGGCCGCTCGCGATCAGCAGCGCGGCAACGGGCGTGCCGTGGCGGTTCGTGCGTGCGAACCATGCGGGAAACAGGCCCTGGCGCGCGAGCGTTGCCGGCAGCTCGGCCTGGATCAGCGTGAAGCCGTTCAATGCCCCGATCGCGCTGATCGCGGCGAAGGCGGCGATGAACAGCGCTGGCCCGTGTCCCCAATAGGTTTCGGCGAACAGGGCGAAGGGCGCGTCGGACGTCGCGACATCGGCCGCGGGCAGCATCAGTGCGACCGCCGAACAGACGATCAGATAGAGGATGCCCGTCGCCAGCGTGCCGATGATCGTCGCGCGCGGGATGGTGACGACCGGATCCTTGACCTTGTCGGTTGCGACGCTCGCCGATTCGAAACCGAGCAGCGCCCATAAGGTGAGGATCGCCGATCCGCTGACCGCGGTCAGCGACAATCCCTCGGCGGGGAAGGGCGTCGTGACGACGCGGGTCTCGCTGCCGAACGCGATCGGTATCAGGACGATCACCGTCAGCAGCGGGATCAGCTTGATGAGCAGGGTCACGATCTGGAAGCGCCCCGCCGCACGCGCGCCGCGCCAGCTGATCGCGGTGACAGCCCAGATCAGCGCGAGCGTCGACAGCGCCATATGGTCGCCGAGCGCGGGCGCGAAGAGGCTGAGGAAGCTGACCGCGGCGACCGCGAGCGTCACATTGGCGGTCCACACCGACACCCAATAGGCCCAGCCGATCATGAAGCTGGGAACGCGCCCGAAGGCGAGCTGGACGAAGGCGGTCGGCCCGCTCGCCTGCGGAAAGGCGACGGTCAGCCGCGCGAGAACCACCGCGAGCGCAAGCGCGCCGGCGATCGTGATCACCCACCCCGCGACGCCGTTCCAGCCGAACGGCGCGAGGCTGGCGGGGAGGAGGAACACCCCCGATCCGATCATATTGCCCATGACGAGCGCGACACACATCGAAAGGCCGAGCTTTTGGGCGGGCCTGACCCCTGCGGTCATCATCTCTGCCATGCGAAGCTGGTTCCCATCCTCTATCCCCGGCCCCGATCGACCCGATTGTCGATACCGTCCGATCGGGGTCTGTTCGTCCATCCCCCGCGTGGGGGATAGCGCCGAGGGGACGGCGCGATCGCCTCGCGCCGTCCCCTCAATGGGTCGCTCAGAAGTCCTTGCTCACCTTGATGCCGATCAGACGCGGGCGGATCACATTGTCATAGAAGACCCCGCCGCCCGGGGTAAGACCATCGCCGTCGCCGCACACCGTCTCGCCGCACTGGACCGCGCTGTTGATCACACCGCGGCTGTCGAACAGATTGGTCGCATAGATTTCGGCGTCCCAGCCTTCGCCCTTCACCCCGATGCTGAAATCGGCGGTCGTATAGGCTTTGAAATTGCCGACGATGTCATTTTCAAGCGTGCGAAGGTCGGACCGCCTTTTTCCGATATGGTTGACCGCGAACTGGACGTGGCCATCGAGGCCGCTGATGGGGAATTCATAGCGCGCGACGGCGTTGCCCTTGAACTTCGCGGTGACCGGCAGGCGCGATCCCGCCGGAGCGAGCAGGCTGTTGTCGTTGCTGTCGTCACCGTCGTTGGAGAAGGGGACCGAGCAATCGAATTGCGGGTTCGCAATGGCGCAGAAATCGCGGCGGATCGTCGCGTCATTATAGCTGGCGCCCATGCCGAGCGAGAAACCGCCCGAACGGTAGCTGACGTCGGCCTCGATCCCGCGGATGCGCGCGATGCCCGCGTTGCGGACTTCGCTGAGCCCATTGGCGCCGAGGAAGGACAGCTGGATATTCTTCCAGTCCTGCTGATAGACTGCGCCGTTGAAACGCACCGGACCAAAGCTGGTCTTCCACCCCAGCTCATAATTGTCGAGCGTGTCCGAGCCATATGGCGGCAGCGAGCCGCGCCGGTTGATCCCGCCGGGACGGAAGCCGCGCGACCAGGTCGCATACATCATCACATCGTCGGTGAATTTATACGTCAGGTTCAGCTTGTGGATGAAGTCGGTCTTTTTCGTCCGTTTGTCGAGGTTGGTGCACGGCGAGCCGTCGACGACCGCCGGCCCCTGGCATGCGTAGACCGGATTGCTGCTGTAGCCGGGGTTGTTGTAGCCGAAGAAGCCGACGAGGCTGTTGTCGAACTTGTAGAGGCGGCCGCCGCCGGTCAGCGTCAATTTGTCGGTGATATCGAAGCTGAGCTCGCCGAACGCCGCATAGTCGCGGTCGACGCGCTGCTGCTTGGTCAGCCAGATATTGTCGACGGTGGTCGGCACCTGCAGATCATCGGACAGGTTATCGATGATATAATGCTGCTCGATATTGTGCGACTGGCGCTGGTAGAACAGCCCGCCGATAAAGCGGATGCGCGCGTCGGCGGGCGAAGCGACGCGGATTTCGCCGAAGTTCCGGCGATAGCGGTCGATGCCTTTGATATACTGGTTCGGGCTGATCTGGTCGCCGGCATTGTCATAAAGATAGACCGCCGAGCCAAAGAGCGCGTCATAGAAATAGGCATAGTCCGAATAGTCGCTGTCGGTCAGCGTCTTGCGGCGGAGATGTCCGCCGGTGACGGTCAGGTCCCAATTGCCGATCTTGCCCTCGATCGTCAGCGCGGCCTGTATCCACTTATCGTCGCTGCGTTCGGGGTTGTATTGCACCGTCTGGAGGCTGCGCGTCACCGCCGACGAGCGTTCCTGCGCAAAACTGCCATTCGCTTTCTGGATCTGGCCCATCAAGGTCGGGCGGATCGTCCAGTCGTCGTCGAGTTCGATGCCGAGCGCGAGGCGCGCGCCATAGGTGTCGACGGTGTTATAATCCTTTTCGACCAGATCGTCGTTGTTCTGCGTGATGTCGTCGCCGGGAAGATTGATCACCGTATCATTCTCGCCGTCGCCGTCGGTATCGGTGTTCTGGCTGATCGGATAAACGCGCGTCCCCGCGATATTATCGATATAGCCCGCATCATGGCGATACCAGCCGACGATGCGCAGCGCCGCGCGATCGCTGATCCGCGCGTTGATGAAGCCCTCGGCAACGCCGCCGATGCCGCCGCGTGTCACGCTGTTGAGTTCAAGCCCCACCGAGCCATAGGTGCCGCTGGTGTCGGGCTTGTTGGTCACCAGTTTGATCGTGCCCGCCATCGAGCTTGCGCCATACAGCGTGCCCTGCGGCCCCGCGAGCGCCTCGACGCGCGCGAGGTCATAGGCGTGGATGTCGAGCGCGCCCTGGATGGTCGTGATCGGCATTTCGTCGAGGTATGTGCCGACGGTCGGCAGCGAGGTCGAATGGTTGGCATTCTCGCCCGATGCGACGCCGCGGAAATAGACCTGGCTGAACCCCGGCGCGAGCGTCTGGATCGTCACCGACGGCAGGAATTTGACGACATCCTGGAACTCCTTGACCTGCAGCTCGTCGAGCCGTTCGGTCCCGATCGCGGTGATCGCGAGCGGCACGTCCTGCAGATTTTCTTCGCGCTTCGACGCGGTGACGACGATGTCGCGGTCGTCGTTGGTGTTGCTTTGCTGGGCCAGCGCGGTTCCCGACGTGCACAAGATCGTGCTGCCGAGCAGGAACGCGCCGCTTTTGGTCAATACTGCCGATAGTTTCCGCATGGAATCCCCCTCACATGACAGCCATGTGACGGAGCATGACGCACCGCCGCGCAAGCGCAAGCATTGTTGGCGGAGTGCCGTGGTCGTTGGTCGAAAATGTCGTCCGCTGTTGCCGAAAGGCAACGTTTTGTCGCGTGGGGCCTAACCGAAATCGGCGGGAATGGCGGGATAGGCGCCGAGGACGGGGCCGAGCGCCTGTTTCAGCGGATCGAGCCATTTTTCATAGGGTTGCCACTGCCCGACGCCGTCGCGATTGATCGGTTTGCGCACCTGTTCGCTCGACGCCGTGCGCACCGCGCGCGCGTTGGTGTGGAACGCCATGCAGGCGGCTTCGAAAGGCTGGTTCAGAAAGGCGAGCAGCGCACGCACTTCGGTTTCGGGGTCGTCGAGCAGCGCCTCGTGGATCACGCGGTGGACGCGGCCGGGCTGGACCGCGTCGATATGCGCCATCAGGCGGACATAGTCGCGGTAATAGCCGCCGACGTCGGCGAGGCCGTAACTGAACGCCTGCCCCTTCGCATAATGCTGGCGGAAGTTCGAAAAGCAGCAATCGAGGGGCGCGCGCCGCGCATCGATGATCTTTGCATTCGGCAGGATCAGGCGGATGAAGGCGGTGTAGAGCCAGTTGTTCGGCAGCTTGTCGATATAGAAGGGCTTGCCGGTCTTGCGCTGCACCGCGGTGCGCTGAAGGAACGCCGCGCCCATTTCGGCAAGCCGCTCGGGCGGCGTCTCGGCCAGCGCCTCGATCCAGCGGCGCCCATCGTCGTGCTTCTCACGGCCGAGCCCGAGCGCGAGCGCGGGGATGTCGGGCAGCTCCATCGTGCCCTCGATCGCCGAATGGCAGCTAAGGATCTGCTCGATCAGCGTCGATCCGGCGCGCGGCATGCCGAGGATGAAGATCGGGTCGGGCGCCGGATCGCCCGCGCCAGCGCGCGCTGCGAAGAATTCGGGGGTACAGGCGGCGATGATCGCGTCGACCGCGGCGCTCGTTTCGGCGGCGCGATAGCCGAGCTGGGCGGAGCGGATCGCGTTGCCCGCAGCATAATGGCGAAACGCCGGCTCATGTTCGGCGGCATCGTCATACGCTTTGCCGAGCGCGAAATGCAGGTGCAGCCGGTCGTCGGCGCGCGCTTCGCTGTCGGGCTCGGCCGCAACCAGCGCAGCCTCCATCGCTGCACGGTCCTCCGCCCCGAAGCGGATTGTTTTGAGGTTCGCGAGGCTCCACCAGATTTCGCCGAGCCCCGGATCGGCGGCGAGCGCGCGGCGATAGGCGGCGATGCTGTCGTCCTGCCGTCCCACAGTCTTGAGCATATGGCCGTAGCTCATCCACAGCTTGGCATGATCGGGGAAGCGGCCTGTCAGCTCTTCATAGAGCGCGAGCGCCTCGTCATAACCGCCGATGCGGCCGAGCGCGGCGGCGCGGAGATTCGCATGCGCGGGATTGTCCGGGTCGTCGCCGAGCACCGCATCGAGCGTCTCGGCGGCGTCAGCAAAGCGGTTCTGCTTGTAATAGACGGTCGCGAGATTGGCGCGCGCGGCACCGAAATCGGGCGCAAGCTGCAACGCGCGCGACAGCAGTTTTTCGGCGTCGTCATAACGTCCGATGCGACCCGCGACCTCGGCGAGCATACGGATCGCCGCAACATCGGTCGCATCTTCGCGGAGGCGCTGGCGCAGCGCCCGCTCGGCGTCGGGCAGCCGGTCCTCGGCGAGCGCGAGCGCGGCGTCGACCATCGCGGGATCGTGGATCGTCGCGCCGATCGCCGCGAGCGACGCCGCCTGTGCTTCCGCCTCGCGGTTCAGGGCGCGGAGGGCATGCGCGGCGAGGCGGTGCGCCGCCGCCGATGTCGGGACGGCGTCGATGATCGCCTGCGCCTGCGCCAGCGCGGCGCCGGGTTCGCCGCTCAGCAGGCGGCGGGCGTTGGCGAGCGCTTCATCGTGCGAGACGGTCGCCACGGTCGCGGCCCTCAGCTTTTCGCCGCGCGGGCTTTCGCGACGGCTTGCTTCAACCCGTCATAACCGATCTGGCCCTGGAACAGCTGGTTGCCGACGATCCAGGTCGGGGTGGCGTTGAGCTGGAGCTGCGTCGCGATCGCGAGATTGCTGTCGAGTTCGCGCTGGAACAGCGCCTCGTTCGCGGTCGCATCGGCGGTGCCGTCGGTGACGACCCCGGCCTTTGTCGCTGCTGCGGCGATCGCCGCCTTATCGAGCGAGCCCGCCGCGAACATCGCGTGGTGGAACGCATCATATTTGCCCTGCCGCGCCGCGGCGAGCGCCATGATCGCGGCGTCACGGCTCTGCGGCGCGATGATCGGCAGCTCGCGGAACACGACCTTCAGCCTTTTGTCCTCGCGGATCAGCCGGTCGACGTCGGGCACGCTCGCGCGGCAGAAACCGCACGCATAATCGGTGAACACGACCAGCGTCACATCGCCGTCGGCATTGCCCGCCCAGGCACCGGCATAGGGTTTTTCGAGCGCGGGACGGATTTGATCGATCGCCTTGGCGATTTCGCCATTGCGCTGCGCTTCGAGCGCCTCGGGAATGATCTGCGGGTTCGCCTTGATATAATCGGCGACTACGCCCTCGACCTCGCTCTTGCTCATGCCGCCGCCGAAGCGGCCGCCGAGCCAGAAGACGATGGCGAGGAGCAATATGCCTCCAAGCGCCAAACCCCATGTGCGCGTTGAAACGCCGTCCATTCCCGTCCCCTTCACCTGCGGCAAGCTTTGCGCCGGCATCGCCTTGGTCTTTGCGGCATTTTTGGCCGGCGACGCAATCGGCGAACGATCGTCGCCGTCCATCGCGTCCGCCGAATTGGCCGGCGCTGGCTTCGCTACTGCCGGAATTGCGGCGTCACCCGCAAAGAGCGGCAGGTCGGGTGCGGCAGGCGCGTTCGCCTGCGCGGCGGCGGCTTCCTCGCGCGCGAGCAATTGTTCGAGCCCCGAAGGCGGCGGCGCCAGTTCCTCGCGCGGCGCGGGGCGCAGCTTGCTGGCGGCATCGCCGATGCCGTCGCGAAGACTTTCGCTGCTCGCCTTGGCGATGTCGACAACGCCCGCCTTGGTCTTGCCGGCGACTTCGCCGAGCCCGCGCCCGGCTTCGCTCGACAGTTTGCGGGCCTTGTCGCCGAGCGCCATCTTGTCCCATGCCTCGCCGCTCGCCTTCGCGGCGGCGCGGCCGGCCTGCGCCGATCCGCGCCCCGCCGCCCGTGCGGCGCGCGCGGTCAGCGCACCGGTCTTCGCCGCGAGTTCGCGCGAGCGGCGCGGAATTTCCATCGCTTCGACGCGCGCGGGAATGTCGGCGCGGTCGCCGACGCGGATCGTCCAGTCGGCAAAGGCTTCGGCGCCGTCACGGATACGATCCCACAGGTTCGCCGCGCCGGCCTTGATCGCCTCGGGCTTCACCAGCGGATCGCGCGGCTTTTCGGGGGCGCTGTATCGCGTCAGGTCGATGCCGACGGGGGGCTCGTCCTTTGGCTTCGCCAATCCTTCGCCCTGCGCCGGCGCGCCGCCTGTCGGCGTCGGCGCGGGGTCGCGCAGCCACGGCTGGTAATAATCGTCTTTTCTGTCAGTCACTTATCGCCCTCGAGCATCACGGAAATGCGACGCGTCGCCCCTGTCTTCACCCGAAACTAACGCCGTTTGCGCTCGCGTTCCACCTCGGCGCGAGCCACCAACGAAATATCCTGTGCACGGATCCAGTCGGGCGAGCCTTGGGGCAAACCCTGCATCGCCATTTCGGCATTACGCAGCGCGAGCCCCGACTGTCCACCCTCAAGGCTGTAGCGTTCGGCCGAGGCGAGCGCGGCGCGCGCCTGATCGCCCTTGTTCGCATAGACGATACCGAGCTGATACCAGGCGAACGGGTTCTGATTGTCGAGCGCGACGGCGGTTTTCAGCACCTCTTCGGCCTCGGCATAATTCGCCGGATCCTCGGTCGCGATCAGCGCATGACCCAGCGTCGCGCTGATCAACGGCTGCGACCGCGACAGGCTGACCGCCTTGCGTAGCGCGGGGATCGCTTCCTTGGGGCGGCCCGATTCGAGCAGAACCTGGCCCTCGAGTTCGAGGAAATAGGGGTCGCTGGGGCTCGTCGCGAGCAGGCCTTCGACCTCGGTCAGCGCCTTTTGCGGATAGGCGCTTTTGTGCCAGGCATAGGCGCGCGCATAGCGCGCCGGAATGCTGCGGTTGCTTTCGGGGAATTTGCGCAGCGTCCGTTCGGGCTCGGCCATATAGCCCGACAGCTTCGCCTTGATGCGCTGAAAGCGCGCCTCGATTTTCGGGTCGGCGGGCTTTTCCCATGCCGGATCGATGACATAGACTTCGCGCAGCGCCTGGATGCGATCGCCCGACATCGGGTGGGTGCGGCCATAGGCCTGATCGTCGTCCTGCTTGACCCCATAGCGAAATTCGAGGTTCTGGAGTTTCTTGAAAAAGGCGAGGCTGCCGCGGCCGCTGATCCCGGCCGTCGACAGATATTGCGCGCCCGCGGCGTCGGCGGTCGATTCCTGCACGCGCGAAAAGGCGAGGAACTTGCCGAGCGCGGCCTGCTGCCCCGCCATCATCACGCCCATGCCGGCCTCACCCGCGCCCGCCGCGATCGCCGCGGCGCCGAGCAACAGGCTGAGGAGCGAGATGCCCGTTGCGGTCTTGGCGCCTTCGTTGACGCGGATCGCGTGGCCGCCCATCACATGGCCGAGTTCGTGCGCGAGCACGCCCTGCACCTCTTCGGCGCTGTCGGCGGCCTCGATCAGCCCGCTGAAGACATAGATGTCCTGGCTGCCCGCGACGAAGGCGTTGATGCTGCGGTCGCCGAGCAGATGCACGCGCACCTGTCCAGGTTTGAGCCCCGCGGCGACGAGCAGCGGGTCCATCATGTCCTGAAAAAGCGCCTCGGTTTCGGCGTCGCGCAAGATCGACTGCGCTGCCGCCGGGCGCAGCGCGATGGCGAACATCGCAAGCAATGTCAGCGCGATACGGAAAATGGAGCGCAGTCTTTGCGCCCCGAACGCGGGTTGCGGCGGGAAAGCGGTCATCCCCGCCTCTCTTGCGCCGCGCGCCTGAACCCCGAGTGAAGCCATGCGGGCTTATTGGGGGGCCGTGCGCGCGGACGCAAGGTCAGCTTGCTATTTCTGCGACAACGCGAGCCGAATTGAGAGGCGCGGTTCGGATGCTATCCGACCACAACAAAGCGACGTGCTCCCGCGAAGGCGGAAGGCCATCTCCCGCCGGCGCTATTTTGAACCCGCAGGAGATGGGTCCCCGCCTTCGCGGGGACACACGTCATTTCATTTGGAGCCGATATCAGTTGCCGAACGTGCGCTGCCACCAGCCGCGGCGCGGTTCGCCGTCGGGGCCTTCGCCCTCGCCGTCGGCATCGGCCGCAACCGGTTCGGCTTCGCCGGCGGTCGCGGGCTGCGCTGCCGCCTCAGCCGCGACCGCCTTTTTCGCGCGGCTTGCACGCTTCTTGGGCGCGGGCTTGGCGGGTTCAGCTTCGGCCGGAGCTTCGGCGGCGGGTGCTTCGACCGCGGGCGCTTCGACGACCGGTGCCTCGGCGGCTTCCGCAGCCTCGGCTTCGGCGGCCGCGGCGGCCTTGGTCTTGCGCGGCGCGCGCTTGCGCTTCGGCTTTTCCTCGGCGACCGGCGCTTCTTCGGCAACCGGTTCGACGGCTTCGACCGTCTCTACCGGTGCAGTTTTCGCTTCGACTTCGACCACGGCCTCATCGGCGGTCTCCACCGCATCGGCCTTCTTGCGGCCGCGTCCGCCACGGCGGCGGCGCGGCTTGGCTTCGGCTTCCTCGGCGTCCGCTTCGGGAGCAGCCTCGACGGGTTCGGCCGGTGCGGCTTCGCCTTCGTCGGCCTCGGCGCTGTCGCCTTCGCGATCCTCGCCGCCCTCGCCACCTTCGGCGATTTCATTGCCTTCTTCGTCGCGGCGGCCGCGGCGGCCACGGCGGCGGCGGCGGCGGCGCTTGCGGCCCTCGCCGTCGGCATCGCCTTCCTCGCGGTCGCGCGCGCCTTCTTCGCGATCAGGCGAACGTGCAGGACGCTCTTCGGCCGCTTCTTCTTCGGCTTCTTCTTCCTCGTCCTCGGGATAATCGTCGTCGTCATCCTCGATCGGCGCGATCGGGGCGAAGCTGCGGCGCGCGATCGGCGGCGGACCGCTGACCTCGACCGCCATGCGCGCGCCTTCGGTTTCGCCGTCGGGCAGGATTTCGACCGTCACGCCGTAAAGCTCTTCGATCTCGCGCAATTCGCGGCGCTTTTCGTTGAGGAGGTAGAAGGTCGCTTCCTGGCTCGCGCGCAGGGTGATCTTGTTGCCCTTGCCGCGTGCGGCTTCCTCTTCGATCAGGCGCAGCGCGCTGAGACCCGCCGACGAGGCGGTGCGGACGAGGCCGGTGCCTTCGCAATGCGGGCACGGACGCGTTGAGGCTTCGAGCACGCCGGTGCGCAGGCGCTGGCGGCTCATCTCCATCAGGCCAAAGCCCGAGATGCGGCCGACCTGGATGCGCGCACGGTCGTTCTTCAGCGCGTCCTTCATCGCGCGCTCGACCTTGCGGACGTTCGAGCCATGATCCATGTCGATAAAGTCGATCACGACCAGCCCGGCCATGTCGCGCAGCCGCAGCTGGCGGGCGATTTCGGCCGCTGCCTCAAGGTTGGTGCTGAGCGCGGTCTGCTCGATATTATGCTCGCGCGTCGACCGGCCCGAGTTGATGTCGATCGACACCAAAGCCTCGGTCGGGTTGATCACCAGATAACCGCCCGATTTCAGCTGGACGACGGGATTGAGCATCCCGGCGAGCTGATCCTCGACACCGTAGCGCTGATAGAGCGAGACGGGGTCGGCATATTGCTTCACGCGCCGCGCGTGGCTCGGCATCAACAGCTTCATGAACTGCTTCGCGGCCTTGTAGCCATCGTCGCCCTCGACGAGCACTTCCTCGATGTCTTTATGATAGATATCGCGGATCGCGCGCTTCACCAGATCGCTGTCCGAATGGATCAGCGCCGGCGCGCTCGACCCCAGCGTATTTTCGCGAATCTCGTCCCACAGGCGCGCGAGATAGTCAAAGTCGCGCTTGATCTCGACCTTGGTGCGGCTCATCCCCGCGGTGCGGACGATGCAGCCCATCGTCGGCGGCAGCGCGAGTTCGTCGATCATCGCCTTCAATTTGCGGCGATCGGCGCCGTTCGAAATCTTGCGGCTGATCCCGCCGCCGTGCATCGTGTTCGGCATCAGCACGCAATAGCGGCCGGCGAGCGACAGATAGGTGGTGAGCGCGGCGCCCTTGTTGCCGCGTTCTTCCTTGACGACCTGGACCAGCATCACCTGACGGCGACGGATGACGTCCTGAATCTTGTAGCGGCGGCGCAGCGACATGCGGTTTTCGCCGTCCTCGTCGTCGTTGCGGCGGCTGCGGCCACGGCCGCCCTTGCGGTTGTTGCCGCGTCCGCGCCCACGCCCACGGCGATCGCCGCGGCCTTCCTTGCCTTCTTCCGACCCTTCGGCGCCTTCTTCGGCGTCGCCATTCTCGGCATCGCCATTGTCGTCGCGGTCATCATGGTCGTCATGCTCGTCGCGGTCGTCGTCGCGATCGGCGCGGCTGTCGCCATTGTCATCCTCGTCGTGATATTCGACGTCGGCGACATCGCCTTCGAGCTCGTCGAGGTCTTCCTCGGCGCGCTGCGCGGCGGCGGCGGCATGCTCGGCCTCTTCGCGCAGCAGCGCGTCGCGGTCTTCCTTCGGAATCTGGTAATAATCGGGATGGATTTCGCTGAACGCGAGGAAGCCGTGGCGATTGCCGCCATATTCGACGAACGCCGCCTGCAGCGACGGTTCGACACGGGTAACCTTGGCCAGATAGATATTGCCCTTGAGCTGCTTATGCTCGGCGGACTCGAAATCAAACTCCTCGATTCGGTTTCCCTTGGTGACGGCGACCCGGGTTTCTTCCCGGTGCCGCGCGTCGATCAACATGCGCGTGGTCATTAGATACACTCCAAGCGCGCCTTAGCGCGCCATCAAAAAATCCCGCGAACCTGCCCGAGGACGGGCCGCGGCGGATACGGGTGAAAAGAAAAAAGACGTTATTGCCGAAAGGAGCCTGCGTCCGGTCCTGGACGCGCATGCGGTCTTCAAATCCGGCGACGGCCGGGGCGAAAGCGCCCGCGTCGGGATTCAAAGAGGGCATGGCAAGCCTCATGCGGCATCAACCTGTTACGGGATGAGCGGGCGGGCAGGGCGGGCGTGATGCGCACGCCCCGACTGTCCGGTCAACCGGGTGGACTGGCGGCAGGTCGCCCTTCCCCGTAAGTCCGGCGCCAAGGCGGCCATGTTCCGCATATTCGCGGAGCAGGCCTTCCCCTCAAAAGGCCGGACGGCACCGGGAACGACACCGTCAGTGAGGGCGTGCTAGCATCGGCATCTGCCGACGGCAACCACAACCACCGTACAAAGATAGGATGATGCAGGGGTGTTGCAAGAAAACCCGCACCTGCGAACAGGCTGAATCGCTTGCTAACCTGCCAGTCGGCGCGGGTTTGACGCGCGATGCCTAATCGATGATTCACTTCGCTCTGCGGCCGGCGGCGCCATGTTTTCAATAAGCGCTGGACCAGCGCGCGCTTCGGGCGGCATAGACGCGCCATGAGCCTGCTTGCCCTGCTTGGCATGATCGCGTCGCCGCCCGCAGCCATTGCGGGACGGCCAATCGTCGATCCGGCATTCGACAGGCCGCGCATCGAATGGCCGGTTTCGACGGGATTCCGTGCAAAACGCCCGGGAAAACGATACAGCGTGACCGTTCCGATTGGAAAGCCGAAGCCCTCGGTGGCGCTGCCGCGCATCGAGGGGCCGGCGAACGACCGCCTGCCGCTCGTCGTGATCGATGCCGGGCATGGCGGGCACGACCCCGGCGCGATCAGCCCGCACAGCGGCAAGCGCGAAAAGGATATCACCCTCGCGCTCGTTCGCGCGATCCGCGCCGATCTGCTCGCTTCGGGCCGCGTGCGCGTAGCGCTCACGCGCGCGGACGACCGTTTTCTGGTGCTCGAGGAACGCTATGGCATCGCCCGGCGGCTGAAGGCCGACCTGTTCATCTCGGTCCACGCCGACGCCGCCGAAAACAGCCAAGCCAGCGGCGCTTCGATCTACACGCTGTCCGAAGTCGCCTCCGATCGCGAGGCGGCGCGGCTCGCCGCGCGCGAGAACAAGGCGAATGTCATCAACGGCGTCGATCTCGGTGCGCATAGCGGCGACGTGTCGGCGATCCTGCTCGACCTCACCCAGCGCGAAACGATGAATGTCGCGTCCGAATTCGCACGGCTGCTCCAGCGCGAGGCGTCGGGCGACGTCAAATTCCGCACGACCGCGCACCGCTTCGCCTCGTTCATCGTGCTGAAGGCGCCCGACACCCCGTCGGTATTGTTTGAAACGGGCTTCATCTCGAACAAGGACGACAGCAAATTCCTTGCCTCGTCGGCGGGCCAGAAAAAGGTCGCGCGCGGGGTGCGCAATGCGGTGCAGGTCCATTTCGCGCGGCGGATTGTGGCGCGTTAGGCGCGGTTGACCCTCCGTCGCAAGGCCACTTAGATGTCGGTTTTGGGGTGGAAAGCGGACGCCGCCCCTTTCCTTACGTCGCCATCCCCGCGAAAGCGGGGACCCAGCGCGTCCGTCGGCTGGCCCATCCCTGGGTTCCCGCTTTCGCGGGAATGACGAAGGGAGAGAGTGCGGCAACAGTCGGTCGGAAGCTGTCGCCGCGACGAATGAAATATAGTCTTGACTAACTTTTCTGCGGCGCACAGCTTCGGCCAGTTCGCTGCGGGAGAGAGGCATGGCGTGGAGCAACTGGTCGGGCAGCGTCACCGCGAGCGGCGAGGTCGCGCGCCCGCAAAGCGAGGATGAGCTCGCGGCACTCGTCCGCAGCGCGAACCGGCTGCGCGTTACCGGCGCGGGACACAGCTTCATGCCGCTCTGCGAATCGGGCGAGCTGATCGTCAGCCTCGACGATATGGCGGGCACGATTCACATCGCCGCCGACCGCCGGACCGCGCGCATTCCCGCGGGCTGGAGCATCCGCCGACTGACCGCGGCGCTGTGGGAGGAGGGGCTGGCGCTCGCCAACCAGGGCGACGTCAATCCGCAGTCGCTCGCGGGCGCGATGGCGACGGGCACGCATGGCACCGGCGTCGATCTGGGCTCGCTTTCGACCTTCGCACGCGGTTTCCGGCTGGTCGGCGCCGATGGCGAGGCGCATTGGTGCGATAGCGCGACGAACGCCGACCTCTATCAGGCGCAGCGCCTGTCGCTCGGCCTGTTCGGCGTCGCGACCGAGATCGAGGTCGCCGTCGTCCCCGCCTTTCACCTCGCCGAACGGATCGAAAAGCGGCGCTGGGCCGAGATTCGCGAAAGCTATGACGAGCTGGCGGGGCAGCACCGCCATATCGAATTCTGGTTCTTCCCGCACAGCGACGATGTGATCCTGAAGACGCTCGACCTATGCGATCCCTGCGACCCGCCGCCGAGCACGACCGACATGGAGGAGGCGACGTTTCGCCGTATCCTCGACATGTCGGCGCGGCTGCCGTTCCTCACCCCCTTTCTTCAGCGGCTGATGATGAAAAGCGGCATTTCGGGCCGCCGCCGCGGTCCCGCGCACGCGATCTTTCCCTCCGACCGGACGCTGCGGTTCGAGGAGATGGAATATGAAATGCCGCGCGCCGCCGGGCTTGAGACGCTCGACGAGGTCGTCGGCTGGATTCGCAAGAAACGGCTGCCGGTCACTTTTCCCTTCGAATATCGCACCGTCGCCGCCGACGATATCTGGATGAGCCCGATGAACGCCGGGCCCGTCGCCGCGATCTCGATGCACCAATATGCGAAAATGCCCTGGGCGGCGCTGTTCGCCGAAGCCGAGGCGATCTTTCGCGGCGCCGGCGGCCGGCCGCACTGGGCCAAACGCCACACGCTGAGCCGCGCCGACGTCGCGGCGCTTTACCCGATGGCGGGACGTTATACCGCGGTGCGCCGCGTCGCCGACCCGACCGGCAAATTCCTCAACCCGCATCTGGAGACTTTGTTCGCATGACGACCGACCGTGAATTGCACGACCATCTGATCGGCCGGCAGGGCTCGCGCGCCGACCTCAATACGCCCGTGCTTGTCCTCGATGTCGACGCGCTCGACCGCAATATCGCGGCGATGGCCGCGCTCACCGCGCAGCACGGCGTCGCGCTGCGCCCGCATGCGAAAACGCACAAGAGCGTCGATATCGCGCGGCGCCAGCAAGCGGCGGGGGCGGTCGGCGTCTGCTGCGCCAAAATCGGCGAGGCCGAAGTACTCGCCGGGGGCGGCGTTACCGGCATCCTCATCACTTCGCCCGTTGCTGCACCCGCCGCGATCGAGCGGCTGGCGAAACTCGCGGTGACCGCCGACGGGTTGATGGCGGTGGTCGACCATCCGGGTATCGCGGAGCGCATCGACGCTGCTTTGGGGGCGAGGGGCGCGAAGCTCGATGTCATCATCGACATCGATCCCGGCATCGCGCGCACCGGCGTCGCGTCGGCTGAAGCGGCCGTGGCCTTGGCGAAGACGATCGCCGCATCGCCCAACCTCGAATATCGCGGCGTGCAATTCTACTGCGGGTCGCAGCAGCATATCGAAAGCTACGCCGAGCGCCGCGCCGCGATCGTCGAACGCACCGCCTATCTGCAGGAGGTCATCGCCGCGCTGACCGATGCGGGCTTCGCGCCCGCTATTGTCACCGGATCGGGCACCGGCACGCACCGCATCGACCTCGACCTCGGCGTCTTCACCGAACTCCAGGCGGGTTCCTATGTCTTCATGGACAAGCAATATCTCGACTGCGACATCGCCGATGGCGGCGAACCGCCGTTCGAGGTTTCGCTGGCGGTCGACGCGCGCGTCGTCAGCGCCAACCACAGCGGGCTCGTCACGATCGACGCCGGTTACAAGTCGCTGTCGACCGACGGCGGCGTTGCGGTGGTGCAGCGCGGGGCGCCCGAGGCCGCCTTTTTCGCTTTCATGGGCGACGAGCATGCGGCGCTGATCGCGCCCGAAATCGGGACACAGCTGGCGCCAGGCGATCCGGTCAGCCTGACCGTGCCGCACTGCGACCCGACGGTGAACCTCTATGATTATTATCATATTGTCGCGGGCGACACGCTCGTCGACATCTGGCCGGTCGGCGCGCGCGGCCGGGCGCGGTGATCGCCGCCGCCCGCCAGCCGCCGAAGCAGGCTCGCGCGCGGCAGACGCAAGGCCGACTGCTCGATGTCGCGGGCGAATTGCTCGCCGAAGTCGGACTCGAGCGGATTTCGACCAACATGATCGCCGCGCGTGCCGGGCTGACCCCGCCCGCGCTCTATCGCTATTTCGATGACAAATATGCGGTGATCGAGGCACTCGGGCGGCGGCTGATGGAGCGCCAGAACGATGTGCTCGAACGCTGGCTCGAACGTCATGCGCCCGGCGGGATCGGGGGCATGGCCGATCATATCGGCGATCTGCTGGCGGAAAATGCCGCGGTGACGCGCGCCGAACCGGGGGCGGTGTGGATCTTGCGCGCGCTGCACGCGACGCCGCGCCTCGTCCATGTCCGGCTCGAATCGCATCGCCACGTGACCGGCCGGCTCGCCGATGCCTGTGCACCGCACCTTCCCGGCGTCGACCGCGAAATGCTCTGGTCGCGGCTGCGGCTGGCGGTCGAGCTTGGCTTTGCCGCCGACGAAATGCTGTACGAGGAAGACCGCGTTTCGGCGGGCGCCGTGCACGCCGAAGTGGCCGCGATGCTGCGTTCGGCGTTGTTCGACCTGACCCGAAGGGCATAGTCGCGCACCTTGCCGCAAGCACGCTTCCCTTTCGACGGTTCAGGCTTTAGAGGCGGGGACATATGGCCGCTGACAGTCCGCCCAATTTCCGCTTGCGCCTGCGCCGCGACAGCAATGCCGTCATCGCATGGGTCCGCGATATGTGGACGCGGCGCTGGTTCCGCTGGCTCGGTTATCTCGCTCTGGCGGGGGTTCTCTTCCTCGCGCTGATCTGGGCGGTTTTTGCGCGCGACCTGCCGTCGGTCGACCAGCTTCGCGACTATGAACCGCCGCTGCCGACGATGGTCCGCGACGGCGAGGGCAAGCCGGTGCACAGCTATGCGCGCGAACGCCGCGTCCAGCTCGAATATAGCGAATATCCGCAGCTGCTCGTGCGCAGCTTCCTCGCGGCCGAGGACAAGACCTTCTTCAGCCATGGTGGCATCGACTATCCGGGGATCGCTTCGGCGATCGTCACCAACCTGACGAACAGCGGCCGCCCGATCGGCGCGTCGACGATCACCCAGCAGGTCGCGAAGAACCTGCTGCTCACGAACGAGCTCAGCTATCGCCGCAAGGTGCGCGAGGCGATCCTCGCGATGCGCATCGAGGATGCGCTGACCAAGGAACAGATCCTCGAGCTCTATCTCAACGAAATCCCGCTCGGCCGCCGCAGCTTTGGCGTGCAGGCGGCGAGCCGCGCCTATTTCGACAAGGATGTCGACCAGCTCCAGCTGCACGAAATGGCGTTCCTCGCGATCCTGCCCAAGGCGCCCGAAAAATACGGCCGTGCGCGCTTCGAGCGCGAAGCGCTCGCGCGGCGCAATTTCGTGCTCGGGTCGATGCAGGACAATGGCTGGATCAGCACCGCGCAGCGCGATGCCGCGCGCGCGATGCCGCTCGGCCTGACCAACACGGGCAACACCGCGGTCGCGCAGGTCGGCGGCTATTATATGGAAGAGGTGCGGCGCCAGCTGATCGCCCAGTTCGGTGAAACCGCCGAGGATGGCCGGCTCAGCGTCTATGCCGGCGGCCTCTGGGTGCGCACGCCCTTTGACGGCAAGATGCAGACGGGCGCGACGATGGCGCTCCGCAAGGGGCTCCAGCGCTACGACGCGGGCAAGGGCTGGTCGGGACCGATCGCGACGATCGAGGCCGACGACCAGTGGCAGAGCCGTCTCGCGTCGAGCTTCATCGGCATCGATTACGACAATTGGCGCGTCGCCGCGGTGCTCTCGAAGTCGGCGGGCGCGGCGCGGATCGGCTTTTCCAACGGCGACACCGGCACGCTGCCCGCGAGCGCCGCGACGATGGGCTATCGCAAGACCGGCGGCAGCGCTTTCTCCGCAATGCGCCCCGGCCAGCTGATTGTTGTCAAATCGACCGGCGGCAGCAGCTACGCGCTTCGTAATATCCCCGAAGTGTCGGGCGGCATGGTCGTCGAAAGCCCGCATTCGGGCCGCATCTACGCGATGCAGGGCGGCTTCGACGTCCGCCTCTCGCCGTTCAACCGCGCGACGCAGGCCGAACGCCAGCCGGGCTCGACGATCAAGCCGTTCGTTTACGCCGCGGCGCTCGACAATGGCATGACCCCCGCGACGATGATCGTCGACGGGCCTTTTTGTGTCTATCAGGGCGCCAGCCTCGGCAACAAATGCTTCCGCAACTTCGGCGGTGCGGGCGGCTCGGGCGAGCATACGATGCGCTGGGGCCTCGAACAGTCGCGCAACCTGATGACGGTGCGCACCGCGAGTCAGGTCGGCATGGAGCCGGTGGTCGAAACGATCCAGACGATGGGCATCGGCAAGCACGAACCCTATCTGTCGACCGCGCTCGGCGCCGGAACGACGACGGTCGAAAAGATCACCAATGCCTATGCGATGCTCGCCAACCACGGCCGCGCGCTGAAACCGCGCGTGATCGATTATGCGCAGGACCGCCGCGGCAAGGTGGTCTTCCCGGCGAACTGGAAACCGTGCGAGGGCTGCAACAAGAAGGATTGGGACGGCCGGCCGATGCCGCGCTTCGCCCGGTCGGGCAAGCAGCTGATGGACCCGATCACCGCGTACCAGGTCGTGCATATGCTCGAAGGCGTGGTCCAGCGCGGCACCGCGGTGCGGCTGCGCGACCTCGACGTGCCGCTGTTCGGCAAGACCGGCACGACCTCGGGCCCGAACGATGTGTGGTTCGTCGGCGGCACCCCCGACGTGATCGCGGGCATGTATATCGGCTTTGACCAGCCGCGCAGCATGGGCGGCTATGCCCAGGGCGGCAGCTATGCCGCGCCGATCTTCAAGGATTTCGCGCTCGCCGCGCTCGCCGATCGCCAGCCGATTCCCTTCTCGGCGCCGAAGGGCGTGCGCATGGTGCGCATCGACCGCCAGTCGGGCCGCCGCGTCTATGGCAGCTGGCCGGGCACCGACCCGAAGGCATCGATCATCTGGGAAGCCTTCAAGCCCGAAAGCGAACCGCGCCGGACGATCCGCGAAGAAGAAATCAAGCCGATCAAGACACAGCGGCGGGCGACCGGCGGTCCGTCGCAAAAGGGATCGACCGGCCGCACCGACAGCGACTTCCTCGACGACCGCGGCGGCATTATCTGACGGCTTGGACCACCTTCCCCTGCGGCGCTTGAAGCCGTAAGGGCGGGATCAACATATTTCAGGAGCAAGGACATGCGCGCCGAAGCGCAGGATCATATCGACAAGATTGGCGCCGCGCTGGCGCTGCTGCGGCGTTTCCTCGACTGGGACCGCGCGGTGCGCCGGCTCGACGAACTCAATGCGAAGGTCGAGGACCCGACGCTGTGGAACGACGCGAAGGCGGCGCAGGAAGTCATGCGGGAACGCCGCCGTCTCGACGAGGCGATCACCGCGACGCGCGCGATCGAAACCGAATGCGCCGACACCGCCGAGCTGATCGAGCTGGCTGAGATGGAAGGCGACGAGGCGATGGTCGACGAGGCCGTGGCGTCGCTCGGCGTGCTCGCCGCGCGCGCCGAAGAGGACAAGATCAAGGCCCTGCTCGCGGGCGAAGCCGACGCCAACGATGCCTATATCGAAGTCCATGCGGGCGCCGGCGGCACCGAAAGCCAGGACTGGGCCGAAATGCTCCAGCGCATGTACAGCCGCTGGGCCGAAAAGCGCGGGCTCAAGGTCGAACTGGTCGAATATCAGGCGGGCGAACAGGCGGGCATCAAATCGGCGACGATGCTGGTGAAGGGCGAAAACGCCTATGGCTATGCGAAGACCGAAAGCGGCGTCCACCGCCTCGTCCGCATCTCGCCCTACGACAGCTCGGCGCGCCGCCACACCAGCTTTTCGAGCGTGTGGGTCTATCCGGTGATCGACGACAATATCGATATCGAAATCAACGAAGGCGACCTCAAGATCGACACCTATCGCGCCTCGGGCGCGGGCGGGCAGCACGTCAACACGACCGATTCGGCGGTGCGCATCACGCACATACCGACGGGCATCGTCGTCGCCAGCCAGAACGACCGGTCGCAGCACAAGAACCGCGCGACCGCGATGGGCATGCTGAAGGCGCGCATGTACGAAGCCGAGCTCCAGAAGCGCGAAGCCGCGGCATCGGGCGAATATCAGGCGAAGACCGAGATCGGCTGGGGCCACCAGATCCGCTCCTATGTCCTCCAGCCCTATCAGCTGGTGAAGGATTTGCGCACCGGCGTGACCTCGACGGCGCCGTCCGACGTGCTCGACGGCGCGCTCGACCCCTTCATGGCGGCGGCGCTGTCGCAGAAGGTGACGGGCGAGAAGGTCGAAGTGGAAGATATCGACTGATGAAGCGCGCGGCGGCCGTCCTGCTGGCGCTCCTGCCGCTGCTGAACGGCTGCGACGCGCCGTGGGACGAGGGCAGCGACCGCGCCGAGAGTGCGCGGGAATTTCCGCCCGCCGACCGGCCGGTCGCGCCGACGGTCTCGACCAAATGGTCGACTGAGGAAGCGCGCGACCGCGTCAACGAGGCCGAGGACGTGATGAACTCGGCCGACGTCCGCCCCGGCATGACCGTCGCCGACATCGGCGCGGGCGACGGCTATTATACCGTGCGGCTCGCGCAGCGCGTCGGCGTCGGTGGCCGCGTCCTCGCGCAGGACATCATTCCCGATGTGATCGAGCGGCTCGCCGATCGCGTTGCGCGCGAGCGGCTCGACAATGTCTCGCTGAAACTCGGCGCGGTCGACGATCCGCGCCTGCCCGCGGCGAGTTTCGACCGCGTCTTCATGGTCCATATGTATCATGAGATCGGCGAGCCCTACGCCTTCCTGTGGCGGCTGCGTCCGGCGCTGCGCAAGGGCGGACAGGTGCTCGTCGTCGACGGCGACCGCCCGATCGCGCAGCATGGCACGCCCTTCCGTCTGCTCGTCTGCGAGTTCGAGGCGGTGGGCTACAAGCTCGTCTCGTACGACGACAAGCAGCATGCCGGCGGCTATCTCGCGCGCTTCGAGCCCGAGGGCAGGCGCCCCGAGCCCGATGCGATCAAGGTCTGCGATAATCCATAGTTTTCAGTAGACGATCAACCGGTCGTCGGCGCCGACCTCGGCAAGAAAGCTGACCAGTCCCGCGGCGCGAACATGCGGCACCAGTTCAGTCGCCGCGATGCCGACGAGCGCCATGCCCGACTGGCAGACGAAAAGGCCGATTTCCATCGCGATCGCTTCTTCGACGAGCCAGGCGAGGTCGGGCTGGCCCGCGGCGCGGCGCGCCTCGTCGCCCGAAAAGGACACCGGGTCGCGCAGCAGCGCGGCCGCCTCGCCCTGCAGGAAGATACGCACCGGTCGGCCCAGCGCCGCCGCCGCCATTCCCGCTTCGAGCGCGGCGTAAAGCCGCCGCCCCTCGGCGACCGCGACGATGATGTTCAGGCTCGGCAGACCGGACATAGCGGATCCTTCGGTACGCCGACCTCGCGCCAGCGCCGATCCAGCATATCGACGATCGCGAGCTGGCCGGTCAAGGACGACCCGAGCCCGGTCAGCGCGCGCACCGTCTCCAGTGCCGCCATCGTGCCGATCATCCCCGCGAGCGCACCCATCACCCCGGTTTCGGCGCAGTTGATACCTTCGCGGTCGGGATCGGAGCCGACGAGGCACGCATAGCAAGCGCACTCCGCGCGCCAGCCCTCGTACAGTGCAACCTGCCCCTCGAAGGCGCCGATCGCGGCGCTGAGTAGCGGAATGCGCAGCGCGACGGCGGCGCGGTTCACGGCAAGCCGCGTGCCGAAATTGTCGCAGCCGTCGAGGATCAGGCTTGCGCCCGCCAGCAGCGCCTCGGCGTTGCTGTCATCGAGCCGTTCGGCGACCGCGACGGCATCGACGTGCGGGTTGATCCGCCGTGCCGCGCTGGCGGCGACATCGGCCTTGCGCGCGCCGATGTCGGCATCGGTGAACAAAGGCTGGCGCTGCAGGTTCGACAGCTCGATCACGTCATGGTCGATGATCGAGAGCTTGCCGACGCCCGCCGCGGCCAGATAGGTGATCGCCGGACAACCGATGCCGCCCGCGCCGATAATCGCGACATGCGCGCCCTTCAGCTTCGCCTGACCCGCGCCGCCAAAGGCCGGCAGGATGATCTGGCGGGCATAGCGGTCGAGTTCGGCGTCGCTGAGCACCGGTCAGCGCAGCTTGATGCCCGACAGCGAAGCGAGGCCGGCCGTGTCCGCAGTCTCGTCGACCGCATCGCTCTCGACCCCGGTCGATCCGAAGCCGCCCGCGCCGCGCGCGGTAGCGTCGAGCGTCTCGACTTCGGCAAAGGCCGCGCGCTGGACGGGGGCGGGGACGAGCTGGGCGATGCGGTCGCCGCGTTTGATCTCGAAGCTCTCGTCGCCGAGGTTCGCGAGGATCACCTTCACTTCGCCGCGATAGTCGCTGTCGATCGTCCCGGGCGTGTTGAGGCAGGTGACGCCATGTTTGAGCGCGAGGCCCGAGCGCGGGCGCACTTGCACCTCATAACCGGCCGGGATCGCCATCGCGAAGCCGGTCGCGACCGCGTGGCGCGCGCCGGGGCGCAGCGTCAGCGTCTCGGCCGCGACGACGTCCATTCCCGCCGCGCCATCGCTGGCATAGGCGGGCAGGGGCAGGCCGCCGCCGTTGGGCAGCCGCTGGATGGCGATTTCAATCTCTTTCAAGGGGTGCGCGTTTTTCGAGCTCATCGGCGATCTTTTCCATCAATTTGCGGGCGACGGCCTGCTTGGGCAGCCGGTCCCAGCTGTCTACGCCGGTTTTGCTAACGATATGCACCCGGTTGTTTTCGCCGCCCATCGGGTCGGCCGAAACGTCGTTCGCGACGATCCAGTCGCATCCCTTGCGCGCGAGCTTGGCCTCGGCATGCGCGATCACGTCGTTGGTTTCGGCGGCAAAACCGATCAACAGTTTCGGGCGTTCGGGCGATTTGGCGAGGCCGGCGAGGATGTCGGGATTTTCGGCGAGTGCGAGCGGCGGAACCTGCCCGCTGCCGTCCTTCTTGATCTTTTGCGCGGCAGTGTCGGCGGCGCGCCAGTCGGCGACTGCGGCGACCATGATCGCGGCATCGACCGGCAGGCCCTCAGCCACTTCGGCGGCCATCTCGACCGCGGTCTCGACATCGACGCGGATCACGCCGGGCGGGGTCGGGAGCGGGACGGGGCCGGCGATCAGCAGCACTTCGGCGCCCGCCTCGGCGGCGGCTGCGGCGATCGCAAAGCCTTGCTTTCCGCTCGACCGATTGGCGATGTACCGCACCGGGTCGATCGGCTCGTGCGTCGGGCCGGCGGTGATCAGGATGCGGCGGCCGTACAGCGGGCGGTGATTTTCGTCGGCGAAGTCGGGCTGGCCGCTCAAGTCCCCCTCCCGCTGGCGGGAGGGGTTAGGGGAGGGCATGTTTGCTGACGAGCGAGCGTCGTCTAATGGTAAGACTGACGACGAGACAGCCCCTCCCCCGACCCCTCCCGCAAGCGGGAGGGGAGAAGAAAGCGCGGCGTCGATCGCATCCTTGATGGCCTCCGGTTCGGGCAGCCGCCCGGGGCCATATTCGCCGCACGCCATCTCGCCCTCGTCGGGCTCCATCACGGTCACGCCGTCGCCGCGCAAGGTCGCGATGTTGCGGCGCGTCGCGGCGTGCAGCCACATCCGCACATTCATCGCGGGCGCCGCGAGCACCGGCTTGTCGGTCGCGAGCAGCAATGTGGTCGCGAGATCGTCGGCAATGCCCGCCGCCATCTTCGCGAGCAGGTCGGCGGTCGCGGGCGCGACAACGACCAGATCGGCCTCGCGGCTCAGTTGGATATGTCCCATCTCGACCTCGTCCTTGAGATCGAAGAGATTGGTGTAGACCTTGTTCTCGCTAAGCGCCGCGAGCGTCAGCGGCGTTACGAACTGCTCGCCCGCGCGCGTGATGACACAGCGCACGACATAGCCCGCCTTGCGGAGCAGGCGGACGAGTTCGATCGATTTATAGGCGGCGATACCGCCGCCGATGATCAGGAGGATGCGCGGCGAGGACATCAGCGGTGGCTGGCCTGCCCCGAACGGGCGGCGATCGACTGGGTTTGATTCATCGCCGTCTCCTTCGCGCATCAGTTATGCGCTTCCGCGTTTCAGTTCAAGCGGACGCCTCAATGGCGGCAGCGGGACTCGCGCGCATCGGCCGTCGCAACGATTGCACCAACGCGGTCAGCGCGGCGGGTGCGAAGGTGAGGCCGACGAACAATGTCGGCGTGATGAGCATCGCCCAATAGAAATTGGCGGGCCGCGCAAAGAGCATCAACAGCGCCGCATAGCCGAGCTGGATTAGCAGCACGGCAAGCCCGAGGCGCGAGCGCCATGCCGCCCAGCCGAGCAGCGCGAGCGGCACCAGCAACGCGCCGATCCATCCCGCGAAGAAACGCAGCAGCGACGACGCTTGGACGAACGACAGATAGGCGGTCCAGCCGCCCTGTCCGTTCCAGCCCTGACTCGCCGCGTCGGCTGCGGTCGTGACCGCCGCCAGCGCCGCGATATGCGCGCCGAGGCCCGCCGCGAAGCATAGCCCGATCGCCAGCCACCCTGCCGCCGCGCGCCAGTCGCGGTCGATCAGCGCGAAAAGCCCGAACAGCATCGCGACGGGAAGTATCGTCTCGCGGATCGCGAGCGCGGCGGCGACGATCGCCATGGCCCACCACGGGCGGGCGGGGCGATACAGCGCGAGTGCGAGTGCGAGGAGCGCGCCCGCCGCGGCTTCGTGAATGAACAGCCATTCGCGCGCGGCGAGTTGCGTCAGGTTCGCCGCGACGAACAGCGCGCCGACCGCGGCGGTGCGGGGGAGCCCGGGCTCGGTCCGCAGCCGCCGATACCAGGCAAGGATGGCCGCGCCGCCGATGACGAGGAAGAGAAGCATCGCCTTCTGCTCGCCGAGTGCCGCGACGATATAGGCAAGCGTCGGCAGGCGAACGGCGACAAAGGGGCGCAGTGGATAGTTGCCGGCGCGGTGTTCGTCGGCGGCGGCGGCGTAATAGGATTCGCCCGCTTCGACCCGCGCCACGATGCGCGCGTAGAGCGCATGGTCGCCGACGAGGCCGTCGAATTGCGCCGACGTGGGTTTTGCGATCGCGACATGCTCGCCGCCGACGCCGCCCGCCGCGCCCCAGACCATCAGCAGCGCCAGCAGACCCAGAACCACCGCCGCGACGGGGCGCGAAACCCCGGCGAAGCGGTTCCAGCCCGGCGCGCTCGCCATCATTTGCGCCACGTCAGCGCCGACGACATCGCGAAGTTCCAGATCGCGCCGACCAGCACGCCCGCAACCCCGGCGACCCACCAGCGCTCGTCATGCCCCGCCATCCACGTGCCGATGCCGATATTGGCGACCGCGCCGAGCGCCGAAATCGCATAGAAGCTCGCAAGGCCGCCGACGAGCCGCCAGCCTTTGAGCTTGCGGTCGGCGTAGGTGAAGCTGTTGTTGAGGAAGAAGTTGAACGCGATTGCGGTCATCACAGCGCTCGTCTGCGCGGTGACAAAGGCGCTGCCGGTGCCAAGGATCGTGCGCAGCACGGCGAGGTGGACGAACACGCCGAGCCCGCCGACCATCAGGAATTTGAGCAACCGCACGGGCACGAAGCGCCCGATCGTCTTGTCGGCGATCAGCTCGGCATATTCGGCGATCACGCGCGCGCCGATCTTGCTTTCGCCGGCCTCGCGGGTGCGGAATTGATAGGGGATTTCGGCGACCTTCAGCGGCGCCGGGCTCGACGCCAATAGGTCGATCAATATCTTGAACCCGATCGCCGAGAGGCGCGGCAGCGCGCGTTCGAACGCGTCGCGGCGCACCGCGAAAAAGCCGCTCATCGGATCGGACACGTCGGTGCCGAGCGCGATCTGTCCGGCGCGCGTGGCGAGACGGCTCATCCGCGCGCGGTCCTTGTCCCAGTCGCCGATCCCGCCGCCCGCGACATAGCGCGTGCCGACCGCGATATCGGCGCCGCCGGCGATCGCATCGATCAGCCGCGGCAACGCATCCTCGCTATGCTGGAGGTCGCCGTCCATCACCGCGATGACGGGCGCGGCGGTCGCCAATATGCCCTCGACCACCGCCGACGACAGGCCGCGGCGGCCGACGCGCTGGACGATGCGCACGTGCCGCGATCCGCGGCCGATGCGGCGCACCAGCGCGCTCGTTCCGTCGGGCGAATTGTCGTCGACGAAGACGACTTCCCAGCCGCGCCCCGCGAGCACGACCGAGAGTTTTTCGATCAGTTTCTCGACATTGGCGGCTTCGTTGAGCGTCGGCACCACGACCGCCACCTCGAGAGGCAGCGCATCGACCGGCAGGATCTTGTCGGCAATCAGGGTGTCGTGGCGCATGGAACCTCGGTTCTGTCCGGATTTCGCGTCCGGGGTTGGTCGAGGTCCGCGCTTAACGATTTAAGGTAAATGTCCGGTAACCAGCTCTTCCCGGCCCGATGAACGAGGATCAGCCAAACCAGTTCAGAAGCGCGGCGCCCGCCGCGGCGCCCGCGAGCGCGGTGAGCGCATAGCGCCACCAGCGCTTTTTCTCGCCCACGTCCCACATCAGCGGAATCTCGGGCAGCGGCGGCGCGGGCGGCGCGGCGCCCGGCTTCGGCAATTGCGCGTCGAGGCGGCGGATGATGTCGGGGATCAGCGCCAGCGTCTTGCCCTGTTCGCGCAAACCGTCGGCGAGCGCGGCCTCGGGACCGAGTTCGTCGCGGATCCATTCGCTGACGAACGGGCCCGAGACGTTCCACATGTTGATCTTGGGGTTCAGCATCGTCGCGACGCCCTCGACCATCACCATCGTTTTCTGGAGGAGCAGCAGGTGCGGCTGCGTCTGCATGTCGAAATCGCGCGTGATCGCGAACAGCCCGTCGAGCATCTGCCCGACGCTGAGCTCGCTCACCGGCTTGCCGCGCATCGGCTCGCCGACCGCGCGGAGCGCCGTCGCGAACTCCTCGACATTGTGATAATCGGGCACATATTGCGCCTCGAAATGGATCTCGGCGACGCGGCGATAATTGCCCGTGGTCAGGCCATAGAGGATTTCGGCGAGCCAGTAGCGCGCCTGCCGGTTGATCCGCCCCATGATCCCAAAGTCCACCGCGGCGATCGTCCCGTCGGCCTTCACGAACAAATTGCCCTGGTGCATGTCGGCGTGGAAAAAGCCTTCCGCAATGGCTTGCCGCAGGAAGGCGTTGACGAGGTTCGCCGACAATGTCTCCATGTCGTGCCCCGCGGCGATCAGCTGCTCGCGGTGCGAGATCTTGATGCCGTCGATCCAGTCGAGCGTCATCACGCGGCTCGCGGTGCGGTCCCAGTCGATCGCGGGAACCTGATAGGTCGGGACGCCAACCATCGCGTCGGCAAGCTCGGATGCCGAGGCGGCCTCGCGGCGCAGATCGAGCTCGCGCAAGGTCCAGCGGCGGAAATTGGCGATCACTTCGCGCGGGCGCAGGCGCGTCGCTTCGCCGCCGAGCGCCTCGAGATGCGCCGCCGCCCATTCATAGGTGTCGATGTCGCGCGCGAATTGCTTGTCGATGCCGGGGCGGCGGACTTTTACCGCGACCTTGCGGCCGTCGGTGGTGACCGCGCGGTGGACCTGCGCGATCGAGGCCGATCCGACGGGCTCGGGATCGAATTCGCTGTAGAGGTTTTCGAGCGGCGTTTCGAAGACCGCTTCGATTTCCTGCTTGATGCGGTCGAAGCCGACCGGGGCGAGGGCGTCCTGCAGGCTCAGCAAATTGCGCGCCGCTTCCTCGCCGACGAGGTCGGGGCGCGTCGCGAGCGTCTGGCCGAGTTTCACCGCGGCGGGGCCGATCGCCTGAAATGCGGTGGCATAGTCGGGGATTTTCGGCTGGATTGTGCCCAGTCGTGCGATCCGGCACAGGCGCTTCACCCCCGCCGGCGTTTCGGGCGCAGCTTCGATTCCGCGCAGCGCCCCGTGGCGCGCGAGAATGCGGCCCCATTTCAGTAAGCGCAGGATATGGATGACTGGACGGGTCATTCGAAGTCCCCCTCCCGCCTGCGGGAGGGGAGAAGCTAGCGTCGGCGCTCACGCCTTCCACCCGCTGTGGATCGCGACGAGACCGCCGAGGATCGGTTCGACCTTCACCGCGGTGAAGCCGGCTTCGCGGATCATCTGCGCAAATTTCGGCATCGGCGGGAAGCGGCGGATCGATTCGATCAGATAACGATAGCTGTCCTCGTCGTCGGCGATCAGCTTGCCGAGTTTGGGGACGAGGTGATGCGAGTAAGCGTCATAGGCCTGCGCGAAGCCCGGCCATTCGTTGGTCGAAAATTCGAGGCAGAAGAAACGGCCGCCATAGCGCAGCACGCGATGCGCTTCCTGCAGCGCCGCGGGGATGTCTGTGACGTTGCGGATGCCGAAGGCGATCGTATAGGCGTCGAAAAACTGATCGGGGAACGACAGCTTCTCGGCATTCTGTTCGGACCACACCAGTGTGTCGATGCCGCGTTCGGCGGCGCGCTCGACGCCGACGCCGAGCATGTCGGGGTTGATGTCGGCGACGGTGATGCTCGCGCCGAAACGCTCCATGCGAAAGGCGATGTCGCCGGTGCCGCCCGCCATGTCGAGGATCGTCTCGCCCTCGCGCGGCTTCACGCGGCGCACGAAGCGGTCTTTCCACAGCCGGTGCATGCCGCCCGACATCGCGTCGTTCATAATGTCGTACTTGCGCGCGACGCGGCTGAACACTTCGCCGACCATCGCGGTCTTCTCGCCCGCGGGGACCTGCTCATAGCCGAAGCTGACGGTGTCGGGAGTGGCCATGGATTACGCGCCTTTGCGGGGGAGAGGTAAAGTCGAACGGCCTTTAGCGGGGCCTTGCCGCCCGCGCAAATGGCGCGTAGCCCGATGCGCGATATGCCAGAGCTACCCGAAGTCGAAACCACCGTTCGCGGCCTTGCGCCTTTCCTCGAAGGGCAAAGACTGACCGCGGTCACCACCTTTCGCCCCGACCTCCGCCGTCCCTTTCCCGCCGACCTCGCGCAGCGCCTGACCGGCGCGACCGTCACCACCCTCTCGCGCCGCGCCAAATATGGCGTCATCTCGACCGAACGCGACGACCATATGATCTTCCACCTCGGCATGTCGGGGCGCTGGCGGACCGAGGGCGGCGAGGCGGGCAAGCACGATCATTTGCTGCTCGAAACCGCGGGGCACCGATTGTTCCTCCACGATCCGCGGCGTTTCGGATCGGTGGACCTCGTCAGCGGCGATCCGCTGACCTTGTTCCCCGCCTTCGTCACGCTCGGTCCCGAGCCCTTGTCTGACGCTTTCGACGCTGCCTATCTCGCGAAGGCGCTCGCGGGACGGCGCGCGCCGATCAAGGCGATGCTGCTCGACCAGACGCTCGTCGCGGGACTCGGTAATATCTATGTGTGCGAAGCGCTCAACATGGCGCGCATCGCGCCGACGAAACCTGCCACCGACGTATCGAAGGCGAGGCTCGCGACCCTCGTGCCCGCGATCAAGGAGGTGCTGATCGCCGCGATCGCGGCCGGCGGCTCGACCTTGCGTGATTTTCTCAGTCCTGAAGGCGATCTCGGCTATTTCGCGAAGGACTGGCGCGTCTATGGGCGCGAGGGCGAGGCGTGCGAATGCGGCGGGACGATCGCGCGGATCGTCCAGTCGGGCCGTTCGACCTTCTTTTGCCCCAAATGTCAGCGCTAATGCGTGCGCTTTCCCGCAATAGGCATTGACCAAAAGGGTCAAGCTGGCTATGCGCGCACCCTTCGAGCAGGGTCCGGGTTACCGGAACCGGCCGTATCCGGACATTGATTCGCCTGTTTGCGCGATTCGGCTGCTCCGGTGACGCTGCGCTCCGACTGACTTAGACCGTTTGGAAACCGAGGAATTTATGGCCAATACGCCGCAGGCAAAAAAGCGCATCCGCCGCAACACCGCGCGCACCGTCGTGAACAAGAATCGCGTTTCGCGCATCCGCACGCTGGTGAAGAAGGTCGAGAACGCCGTCGCCGCCGGTGACAAGGACGCGGCTGCGACCGCACTGAAAGCGGCGCAGCCCGAAATGGCGCGCGGCGTTGCCAAGGGTGTGCTCCACAAGAACACCGTGGCGCGCAAGTTCTCGCGCCTGACCAAGAGCGTGAACGCGATCGCCTGATTCGCTTTGTCCCGAAAGGGAACAAAAAGGACCCGCTGGCTTCATGCCCGCGGGTCCTTTTTTGCGTCGGATATTGTGACAGCGCGATGGCAATAGTGTTGCAGCGCGGTAAGTGACGGATTTACGGCGATTCGTTGTTTGGTCACTAGAATGTCATATTTAAACCATTGAAAAATAGTCATAAATTGACGTTCTGGCGCGATTCCGGCCCCCCTAGTGAGTCAAGATTTTTATTTCAGTATTTTTACACGGCCAGACCTTGATCGACTCGGCGCGGGCTGACTAGACAGGGTGCGTCGTCGGCCTTCGCCGGTGGCCGCCACATCGACATGATTCGCATCTTCTCGGGCTATCTGCCCCGGATAGTATGCCTGCGCCCTGCGCAGGCGACGAATCGGCGCGTGGCCGGCCGCCCGATCGTGCGACGCGCGGGGACCTGAGGGGGCGGCACGGCGTGATAGAAAGCATCAATCGGCATGGGCATGACGCAAAGGGCGGAGCAATGAGCGGTGATGCCGCAACGCTCTGGCCGCGCGTCGCCGAAGGGCTGCGCCGCGACCTGGGCGTGCGTACCTTCGACCATTGGCTGAAGCCCGTGCGCTTTGCCGACTATTGCACGCTCTCGGGCGTGGTGACGCTCGAAACCGTCAGCCGCTTTTCGGCGAACTGGATCAACGAACGCTTTGGCGACCGGCTCGAACTCGCCTGGCGGCAGCAGCTGCCCGCGGTGCGCGGCGTCACGGTGCGCGGCGGTGCCGCGGCGGACGATCGCGCGACGGCGCTCGCCGCCTCGCCGCTGCCGAGCTTCGACACGCCGGCGCCGGCGCCCGCCGCCAATCCCGCGCTGCTGGGCTTCGACCCGCGCCTGTCGTTCGACCGCTTCGTCGTCGCGCGCAGCAACATCCTTGCCGCCAACGCCGCGCGCCGCATGGCGATGGTCGAGACGCCGCAGTTCAACCCGCTCTATCTCTGCTCGGGCACCGGGCAGGGCAAGACGCACCTCCTTCAGGCGATGGCGCAGGATTATGCCGCCGCGCACCCGACCGCGAATATCATCCTGATGTCGGCGGAAAAATTCATGCTCGAGTTCGTCGGCGCGATGCGCGGCGGCGACATGATGGCGTTCAAGGCGCGGCTGCGCGCCGCCGACCTGCTGCTGCTCGACGATCTGCAATTCGTGATCGGCAAGAATTCGACGCAGGAAGAATTGCTCCACACGATCGACGACCTGATGACTGCGGGCAAACGCCTCGTCGTCACCGCCGACCGTCCGCCGGCGATGCTCGACGGGGTCGAGGCACGGCTGCTCTCGCGCCTGTCGGGCGGGCTCGTCGCCGACATCGAGGCGCCCGAGGACGATCTGCGCGAACGCATCATCCGCCAGCGGCTGACCGCGATGCCGATGGTCGACGTGCCCGACAATGTCGTCGCCTATCTGGTCAAGCATTTCACGCGCAACATCCGCGAACTCGAAGGCGCGCTCAACAAGCTGCTCGCCTATGCCGCGCTCACCGGGACGACGGTCGACCTCGCGCTTGCCGAGGACCGGCTGGCCGAAAATGTCCGCACCGCGCGCCCGCGCATCACGATCGACGAGATCCAGCGCGCGGTGTGCGCGCACTACCGGCTCGACAAGTCCGAAATGTCGTCGAAGCGCCGCGTCCGCGCGGTTGCCCGCCCGCGTCAGGTCGCGATGTATCTCGCGAAGGAACTCACCCCGCGCTCCTATCCCGAAATCGGGCGCCGTTTCGGCGGGCGCGACCATAGTACGGTGATCCACGCGGTGCGCACGGTCGAGGCGCTGCGCGTCGCCGACAGCGAACTCGACGCCGAGATCGCCGCGATCCGGCGAAGTCTCAACAGCTGATCCACAGGCTTATACCGGGGTTATCCCCGGGGCTATGCACATTGTTGCGGGCCGCTGTTTGGCGGTCTGGTTCGGGGTGGAGAGCTGCCCTTCACTCATCCACTTCCGTCATCCCGGGCTTGACCCGGGACCCGCCTTTTCCTTCAAGAAGGCGGGCCCCGGATCAAGTCCGGGGTGACGATGATTGATAGGGCGTCTACCGGTCGAAAGCCGGCATTACTCTCCCCTGGAATCAAAAAGCCCGCCTTCCTTTCGGAGGGCGGGCCTTTTGCTTTGGCTCGGAAGGCGGTTCAGCCCTTTTCGGGCGGCGCCACCGTGATCCGCACGCGCTCGCCCGAATTGCCGGGGAAGCCGGTGAACATCGCCTCGACGAGGTTCGGGACGATCGCCTGCAGATTATTGTCGCGCGACTGCGCCTCGGCATGGCCTTCGAACAGGCGCGATCCGTCGGCGGCGCGATTGATCTGGAGATTCAGGCCGCTGGTGTAGACGGTGTAGCTCGACACGTCGTTATAGCCCCAGCCCGGGCCGAAGCCGCCCCACAGGAAGGGGTCGCGATAGCCATAGACATAGCGCCGCCCGCCACGGCCGCTGACGATCACCGGGCGATAGAAGCCGCGGCCATAATAGCCGCCGTACCCGCCGTACCAGGGGTCGCCGAAGCCGGGGCTCGACACGACACGCTCACGCCCCTTGTCGACGCCATAATCCATGCGCACGACCAGATCGGCGCGTTCGCCGTTCGCCGCGGGGCGATAGCCGTAGCGCGTCAGTTCGCCGGCGACCAGATTGGCATAATGGCCGAACTCGATACCGCCCTGCAGCGCGGGGTTGCTTGCTTCGACGACGAAGCTCTGGCCCTGCGGTGCGGGAAGCTGCGACTGGAAGCGCGCGACATCGGCCTTGAACGGCGTCGCGCAGCCGGCGAGTGCCAACGCCGCGCCGGTCATCGCGGCCAGGCCCAGCCGCCTAAGATTCATCTTGCTCATCGTCTTGGCTCCGTAATTCGGGAAGCGCATATAGCCGCGCTCTCGTACCATAGACTATGCCGATACGACTTAACCTTGGTTGAACTCGTTTCATCGCATGGCGGTTCCATGTCCCGATATGGGGACGCGCGCCGCAAAAACAAGAAATTTCGCCCGCGAAACAGCGCGCTGTCAGCGGCAGAGCCCCAGCGCGGCATAAGCGGCGTCGAGCGTCGGCTTGGCGAGCGCCGATGCGCGCGCCGCACCGGCCTCGAGCGCCGCGTCGATCGCCGCCGGGTCGGACTTGAGTTCGTTCAGCCGCGTCGCGATCGGGCGCAGCGTTTCGACGAGCAGCTCGCCGAGCGCGGGCTTGAACGCGCCGAAGCCTTGCCCGGCAAAACGCGCGAGCACCTGATCGATGCTCTCGTCGGCCATCGCGGCATAGATCGCGACCAGATTGCGTGCTTCCGCGCGCCCTTCGAGCCCCGCGGCCTCGGACGGCAGCGGTTCGGCGTCGGTCTTCGCCTTGCGAATCTTCGCCATGATCGTGTCGGCATCGTCGATCAGGTTGATGCGGCTCGCATCGCTCGGGTCCGATTTCGACATTTTCGCCGACCCGTCGCGCAGGCTCATAATCCGTGCCGCGGCGGCGGGGATTGTCGGCTCGGGCAGGGTGAAGGTTTCGGTCCCCGTGTCGAGGTTGAACTTGGCCGCGATGTCGCGCGCCAGCTCGAGATGCTGTTTCTGGTCGTCACCAACCGGCACATGCGTCGTCTGATAGATCAGCACGTCGGCCGCCTGCAGCACCGGATAGGCGAACAGGCCGACGCTCGCGCCCTCGCGATTCTTGCCCGATTTTTCCTTGAACTGCGTCATCCGGTTCAGCCAGCCGATGCGCGCGGTGCAAAACAGCAGCCAGGCGAGCTCGGCGTGCGCGGGAACGCGCGCCTGGTTGAACAGGATCGATTTCGCGGGGTCGATCCCCGCCGCCAGCAGCGCCGCCGCCATTTCGCGCGTGTTCGCGGTCAGCTCGGCGGGGTCGTTATAGACGGTGATCGCGTGCAGGTCGGCGAGGAAATAGAGCTTCTCGCCCGGCATCTCGTCCTGCATCCGCACCCAGTTGCGGATCGCGCCCAGATAATTGCCGAGGTGCAAATTTCCGGTGGGCTGGATGCCCGATAGCGTCCGCATGTCTTACTCCTGAATTTCGGCAGGTTTGCCGCGCCGACGCGTCAGCATGGCGACCAGATCCTTGTCAAGCGCGCCGACGAGGAAGGCGACGACGAAAAACACCGCGCCGCCCGCCGCGCAAAGCGCGGCAAGCGACCAGATACGCTCGAATACACCGCCGCCATAATAAGGCTCCATCATCGGCATCATCCACCACAGCAGCGCCGACATCGCGGCGACCGCGATCAACTGGCGCGCGATGCGCCCCGCGAGTTTCGCGGTGAAATGGAACCAGCCGCGACGATGGAGCACCGCGTAGAGCAGGATGCAGTTGAGCGACGCCGACGCCGCGGTCGCGCCCGCGAGCCCGACGATCCCGTAGCGCTCGACGACATAGAGGTTGATCGCGATGTTGACGATCAGCGCCGCGAGCGCGGTCCACACCGGGGTGCGCATATCCTCGCGCGCGAAGAAGCCCGGGTTCAATATCTTGACGATGACATAGGCGGGAAGCCCCGCGACGAGCGCCGCGACGATTTGCGCCATGATCGCGCCGTCGGCATCGGTGAAGCGGCCGCCGACGAAAAAGGCGGTGACGAAGGCGGGGGCGCAGATCGCGAGCGCGGCGGCGGCGGGGAGCGTCAGCAGCGTTGCGATCTCGAACGCGTTGCCCTGCAATCGCTGCGCCTCGGCGGCGTCGCCCGAATGGATATGGCGCGACAGCATCGGCAGGATCGCGGTGCCGAGCGCGATGCCGACGATGCCGAGCGGCAGCTGGTTGAGCCGGTCGGCGAGCTTCAGCAGCGTGAGCGAGCCCTGCGCCAGCGAGGTCGCGAAGAAGGTGTCGACGAACTGGCTGATCTGATAAATCCCCGCGCCGAAGGTCGCGGGCAGGATCAGCATGCCGAGCTTTTTCACCTCGGGCGTGAGCCGGGGCAGGTGCCAGTGCAGCTTCAGCCCGGCGCGGCGCACCGCCCACCACATATAGGCGAGCTGGACGACGCCCGCGATGCTCACCGCGACGCATAGCGCTTCGGCAACGATCCGGTCGTCGCCTCCCGGCCCGCGCAGCCACCATCCGGTGATGATGCCGCCGATCAGCACGATATTGAGCAGCACCGGCGCAAAGGCGCCCGGCGCGAAGCGCGAGCGCGCATTGAGCAGCCCCGACAGCATCGCGACGAGGCTGACCAGCGCGAGATAGGGGAAGGTCACGCGGCTCAGGAATACCGCGAATTCGAACTTGCCCGGCACCTCCTGGAAATCGCGCGCGAGCAGCCACACGATGCCCGGCATTGCGATCATCATCACGGCCGAGAAGGCGAGCAATATCCAGAGGAAGACCGAGAGCACGTCGTCGGCGAACTTCGCCGCCGCCGCTTCGCCGCCGTCGCCATGCAGCGCGCGGCTGTATGTCGGGACGAAGGCGACCGAGAAGGCGCCCTCGGCGAACAGGCGGCGAAAGGTGTTGGGGAGCGTGAAGGCGAGCTGGAAGGCGTCGGCGGCGAGGCCGGCGCCCAGCACGCGGGCGAGCAGCATGTCGCGGGCGAAACCGAAGATCCGGCTGACCATCGTCAGCCCGCCGATCGTCCCGACATTTTTGATGAGGCTGCTCAACCCGTCAGCCCGCCCGAATGGGGGTTAAGCCTGGCCGACCGGCGCGACGTCGCCCGCCTGCTCGGCTTCGACCTGCTGGACCTGCTGCATGAACAGGCCGTGGAAATCGATCGGTTCGAGCAGCAGCGGCGGGAAGCCGCCGTCGCGGACGGCATCGGCAACGACGCGGCGTGCGAAGGGGAAGAGGATACGCGGCGCTTCGGCGAGGAAGAAGGGCTGGAGCTGGTCGTCGGGGACGTTGCGGACGCCGAACAGGCCCGCATATTTCAGGTCGATCACGAAGCTGGTGCCCGCATCGGTCTTCGACGTCACGTCGATCTTCAGCGTCACTTCGTACAGATTGTCGCCGACGCTGTCGGCGGCGATGTTGAACTGCACATCGACCTGCGGCGCGTCCTGCCACTGATAAACCGCGGGGGCGTTCGGATTTTCGAACGACAGATCCTTCACATATTGCGAAATCAGGCCGATCGCCGGGCTCGTGTCCTCGCCATTGGGCTGCAGGGCGGGATTGTTGATGTCGGCGCTGGTCTCGTCAGCCATGATGAAGAAGCTTTCACTGAAAAGATGGAAACAATATCGGCATCCGCGGACCGTGTCGGAACCACGGCGGACGGTTGCCGCGGCGCTTAGCAGCGCCCGGCGGCGAGCACAATGGGCGCCCTGTCGATCCTATAGTTAAGGGGGAATCGTTGACCCGCCGCGCGGCAGCGGTCATGGTCATTTGAAACTGAGGCGCGTATCGCCTATGTATCAACCGCTATGTTTCTATTGCCCGCATTGGACTTTTGCCCGTGACCGCTTTTTCGATCGTCCTGCTCGCCATGATTGCCGCCTTCCTCGGCATGCGGCTCTACTCGGTGCTCGGCAAGCGCACGGGGCATGAGCAGGAGCCGGTGCTGCCGCGCGAGCGCTCCGCCGCGTCGCCGGTGCGGCTCGACGAGAATGACGGGTCGCAGGCGCCCGCGCCCGCACCCGCCGACACCTCGGGTCTCGTTTACGAACCCGCTGCCGAGGCGGGCCTCCGCCAGCTGCTGGCCTCCGACCGCAATTTCGACGCGGGCCGCTTCATGGAAGGCGCCGAGGCCGCGTATCGCATGATCCTCGAAGCCTATTGGAAGGGCGACCGCGACACGCTGCGTGACCTCTGCGACGATGACAGCTACGAAGCCTTTGCCGACGCGATCGCCGCGCGCGAAAGCCGCGGCGAAACGCTCGACAACCGCCTGATGGGAATCGATTCGGCCAAGATCACCGCGGTCGAACTGAACCGCAGCGAGGCGCGCGTCACCGTGCGCTACCACGCCGATATCAGCGCGGTCACCCGCGACGCCGACGGCAAGCTGATCGCCGGATCGATGAGCGACGCGTCGCAGACCGACGATCTGTGGACCTTCCGCCGCCAGATCGGCAGCAACGACCCCAATTGGGTGCTCGACGAAGCCGAATCGGCCTGATCGCATGACCCGGGCGGTGGGGGCGCCGCGCGCGCGGACTTTCGGATTCGCGCTGCTCGCTACCCTGCCGCTGCTTTCGGGTTGTGCGTCGATCGTTCCCGCGGCGGACGCCAGCCGTCCCGCGACCGCCACCCCCGCGCCATCGACCCCGGCCGGCACGCCGCGCGCCTATATACCGCGCCCGTCCGAAGGCGCCGGTGCCGCCGCGCAGCCGATTCCCGCGACTCCGCGCGCGGCGCTTCCCGCAACGCCCGTCCCGGCCGATGCGACGACCGCCGCCGCCAGCGGCGTTGTTGCGGGACCCGATTTCGCGACGCTCGGCGTGACCGCCGAACAGGCGGCGACCGCGCTCGTCGCCTTCCGCATCAGCTGCCCATCGGTTCAGCGCCGCACCGACACCAGCGGCCTGACGCAGGGCGCCGACTGGACCGAAAGCTGTACCGCGGCGAAAAACTGGAAGGACAGCGACGCCTCGGCCTTCTTCACCCGCTATTTCGGCACGGTCCAGGTCGGCGCGGGCACCGCCTTCGTCACCGGCTATTACGAACCCGAAATCGCCGGCTCGCGCACGAAGCAGCCGGGTTATGACGTCCCCATCTATCGTCGCCCCGCCGACCTGATCGAAGTCGACCTCGGCCCGTTCGCCGACGACCTCAAGGGCCGCAAGATTCGCGGCCGCGTCGATGGCTCGAATTTCACCCGCTATTACGACCGCGCGGCGATCGAAAGCGGCGCGCTCGATGGGCGCGGGCTCGAGATCGCTTATGCCGCCGACGCCGCTGAATTTTTCTTCCTGCAGGTGCAGGGCTCGGGTCGCCTCCGTCTGCCCGACGGCGGCATCATGCGCATCGGCTACGACACGCAGAACGGCCGTGGCTATGTCGGCATCGGCAAGCTCTTGCTCGACCGCGGCGAGTTGCAGCGCGGGCAGGCGTCGATGCAGGGCATCCTCGATTACCTCCGTGCCGATCCCGTGCGCGGCGCCGCGGTGATGAACGAGAATCCGAGCTGGGTCTTTTTCCGCGAACTGTCCGGCCCGGGCCCGCTCGGCGCGCTCGGGGTGCCCGTGACCGGCCGCGCGAGCGTCGCCGCCGATCCCAAATATGTGCCGCTCGGCGCCCCCGTTGTCCTCTCGCTCGACCGCGCCGAACCCAATGGCCTCTGGATCGCCCAGGACACCGGCGGCGCGATCAAGGGCGCGAACCGCTTCGACAGCTTCTGGGGTGCGGGCGACGATGCGCGCGCGATCGCGGGCGGCATGGCGGGGCGCGGCTCGGCGCTGCTGCTGCTTCCTCGCGCCAGCATCGCACGGCTGATCCCGGCGCCTTGATGTGCCGCGGCGCCTCGCCCCCGACGAAAGCGCGCTGTGGAAGAAGGTCGCGGCGACGGTAAAACCGCTCGCCAAGGCGAAGGCGCCGCTCGCGCCCGTGGCGCCGCCGACTGTGAAGCCGCCTCCGCCGACCCCGCGCACTGCCGCTGCTCCAGCTGCCGCCCCGCGTGGTCCCGTAAAGCTGCCGCCACCGCGCCGCACGCACCAGGCGGCGACGCTCGACGGCCATTGGGACCGCCGCTTGCGCAAGGGGCTCGTGCGTCCCGACCTCAGCATCGACCTGCACGGTCATACGCTCGCCTCGGCGCAAGCCTTGCTCGACGAGGCGATCGGGCGCGGGCTGATGCGCGGCGCGCGCGTGCTGCTGGTGGTCGCCGGGCGGCTGCGTCCGGGTGCCGACCGCCTGCCGCAGATGCACGGTGACCCGCGCCCGCGCGGCGCGATCCGCGCGTCGCTGCCCGACTGGCTCGCTTACTCGCCCTACGCCGACCAGATCGTCGCGCTGCGCCCCGCGCATATCAGCCACGGCGGCGCCGGGGCGGTCTATGTGATCCTCAGACGCAGCCGGGAGGACTAGAGGAAAGCGCGCATCAAGATACCGCGATAGATGGCGGTCAGCGTGTGGAGATCTTCGACCGCCACGGCTTCGTCGAGCTTGTGCATCGTCGCATTGGTCAGCCCGAACTCGACCACGGGACAGAGCGCGTGGAGGAAGCGCGCGTCCGACGTGCCGCCGGTCGTCGACATTTCGGGGCGCACATCGGTCTCGGCGTGGATCGCCTCGGCGACCAGTTCGGACAGGTCGCCCGGCGGAGTGAGGAAGGCTTCACCCGAAATCTTGCCAAGCACCTTGGCATTCGGTTCGACGTCGTGCGCAAGGCGCTCGATCAGCGCGACGAGGTCGGCGCCGCGATGCTGGTCGTTGAACCGGATCGACAGCCGCGCGCGTGCCGATGCGGGGATGACGTTGGTCGCGCCATTGCCGACGTCGATATCGGTGAATTCGATGTTCGACGGCTGGAACCAGTCGTTGCCGCTGTCGAGCACGACCGCATCGATCGCGGCCAAAATCTTCACCAGCTTGGGGATCGGATTGTCGGCGAGGTGCGGGTAGGCGACATGCCCCTGCGTCCCCGGCACGTCGATCCAGATATTCACCGAGCCGCGCCGGCCGATCTTCACCATGTCGCCGAGCCGGTTCACCGACGTGGGCTCGCCGACGACGATCATGTCGGGGCGGATACCGCGCGCATCCATATGTTCCATCAGCGCGCGCGTACCGAAGATCGCGGGGCCTTCCTCGTCGCCGGTGATGATCAGGCTGATTGTGCCGGCCTCGACCGGCGTCGCAGCCGCCGCGGCGACAAAGGCGGCGATCGAGCCCTTCATGTCGACCGCGCCGCGCCCATAGAGCAGCTCGCCGCGCACTTCGGGAGCAAAGGCATCGCCCGTCCAGCCGACGCCCGGCGGCACGACATCGAGATGCCCGGCAAAGCCGAAATGCTTGGGCCCCTTGCCCGTGCGGACGGCGAGCAGATTCTCGACCGGCCCGTCGGGCTCGATCCCGTCGATGAACCGCTCGACCGTAAAGCCCAGCGGCGTGAGCGCCGCCTCGATCGTGTCGAACACGGCGCCCATGGCGGGGGTGACGCTCGGCGCGGCGATCAACGCCTTGGCAAGCTCTACGGGGTCGACGGTGATGCTCATGCCGCTCCCTTACTCCCTCGCGCGGCCGCAAGTCGAGGCTTTGCATCGCGCCGCCTTTGTGCGAAACAAAGGAGGAACAAAGCCGCGAGGACTGCCATGCCCAAGCTCGATCTCGATACGATCCCGCAAACCAACACCACGGGCTATCCCGCACCGTACAACGAACCCGTGCAGGGCCGCTGGTATCGCCGTCTTGCACCGGCCACGGGGCTCAGCGATTTTGCCGCGAGCCATGTTGTGCTGAAACCCGGGGCCTGGTCGTCGCAGCGCCACTGGCACGACGGCGAGGACGAGATGCTGGTGATGATTTCGGGCGAAGCGGTGCTGATCGAGGACGACGGGCGCTGGCCGATGCGGCCGGGCGATATCGCGGTGTGGCCGAAGGGCAGCACCAACGGCCATCATCTGGTCAACGAATCGGACGGCGACTGCGTCTTCGTCGCATTGGGCGGCGGCAAGAAATACGACACCGGCGGCGGCTATTCGGACATCGACATGCTGTTCACGCCCGATGGCTATTTCCACAAGGACGGCACGCCCTATCCGACGACGCGGATTCCCTAACCCCCGACCGGCCCCTCGAACTTCTCGATGATCCAGTCCTCGGCCTGCGCGCCGCCGATCCATTCCTGCATGCATGGGTGGCTGATCACCGCCTGTGCATAAGCGGCGGCAAAGCGCGGCAGCGGAATCGAGTAAGTGATGAAGCGCGTGACGACGGGCGCGAACATGATGTCGGCGGCCGACCAGCTGCCGAAGAGGAAATCGCCTTCGCCGCCGAAGCGTGCGCGCGCCTCGGCCCAGATCTGGAAGATGCGGACGACATCGGCCTGCACCTCGGGGAGCAGCTCGGCGGGCGGATAAATGCGCCGGATGTTCATGCTGTGGTTGCGGCGGAGCGCGGCAAAGCTCGAATGCATTTCGGCCGCCATCGAGCGCGCCATCGCGCGCGCCGCCATGTCGTCGGGCCAGAAGCCCTTTGTCCCGCCGGTCTTTTCGTTAAGATAATCGACGATGGCGAGGCTGTCCCACACGACGATATCCTCGCCGTCCCACAGGATCGGCACCTTGCCGCCCGACGGCGCGAACTCGTCGCCCTCGCGGCGGTTCGACCAGTCCTCGTCATAGAGCGGGACGGTGACTTCCTCGAACGGCAGGCCGCTATGCTTGACCGCGAGCCAGCCGCGCAGGCTCCAGCTGGAGTATGCCTTGTTGCCGATAAACAGTTTCATAGGGTCTCCTTGGCCCTACCCTCAAGGGGAGGGAGGAAAAGGTCAACTCTCGACCGCCTCCAGCACCGCAGTGCGCAGTTCGGCGATGCCCATGCCCTTTTCGCTGCTCGTCGCGATCACTTGCGGGTGCGCGGCGGGGTGCTTGCGGGCTTCGGCCTCGGTCGCGGCCTGCACCGCTTCGAGTTCGGTCGCCTTGATCTTGTCGGCCTTGGTCAGGACGATGCGGTAGCTGACCGCCGCGGTGTCGAGCATTTCGAGCACGTCGCGGTCGACGTCCTTGATCCCGTGGCGGCTGTCGATCAGCACCAGCGTGCGCTTCAGCACCTGCCGGCCGCGGAGGTAATCGTTGATCAGGAAACGCCATTTCTTGACGACATCCTTCGGCGCCTTGGCAAAACCGTACCCCGGCATGTCGACGAGCCGGAAGATCAGCGGATCCTCGCCGACGTCGAAATAGTTCAATTCCTGCGTCCGTCCCGGCGTCACCGATGTGCGCGCCAGCCCGTTGCGGTTCGTCAGCGCGTTGAGCAGCGACGATTTGCCGACGTTCGAGCGGCCCGCGAACGCGATCTCGGGCACGCTCGGCGGCGGCAGGTGCTGGAGCGCGGGCGCCGATTTCAGGAACGTGATCGGTCCCGAAAACAGCTTGCGCGCGCGCTCCGCCCGTTCGGGGTCGGCGCCGGGTTCGAGGTCGGTATCGCTCACTTCGCCGGTGCCGCCTTCAGCTGCGGGAATTTGCGGTACATCCACTGCTGCTGGCCGATCGACAGGATATTGTTGGTGATCCAGTAGAGCAGCAGGCCCGCCGCGAACGGCGCCATGATGAACATGAACAGCCACGGCATGATCTTGAACACCTGCTGCTGCACGGGGTCGGTCGCCTGCGGGTTGAGGCGGAACTGCAGCCACATGGTGATGCCCAGGATCACCGCGAGGATGCCGATCGAGAGGATCGACGGCGGGGTGAAGGGCAAGAGGCCGAACAGGTTGAGGATATGCAGCGGGTCGGGCGCCGACAGATCCTTGATCCACAGGATGAACGGCTGGTGCCGCATTTCGATCGTCAGCATCAGCACCTTGTACAGCGCATAGAAGATCGGGATCTGGATCAGGATCGGCAGGCAGCCCGCGAGCGGATTGATCTTCTCGTCCTTATAGAGCTTCATCAGCTCCTGCTGCATCTTGGGCTTGTCGTCCTTGTGGCGTTCCTGCAGCGCCTTCATCTTCGGCTGGACGAGGCGCATCTGCGCCATCGATCCGAACTGGCGCTGCGCGATCGGGAACATCAGCGCGCGGATGATCAGGGTCAGCACCATGATCGCCACGCCGAAATTGCCGACCTGCTTGAACAGCCAGTCGAGCAGCTTGAAGATGGGCACCTCGAAGAAATCGAACCAGCCCCAGTCGATCGCATGTGATAGACGGGTGATGCCTTGATTGTTGGTATAATCCTCGAGGACGCTAACTTCCTTCGCACCGGCAAAAATGCGGCTGGTCGTCGTGATCTGCTGACCTGACGCGACCTGTACGAAATTGCGAGCAAACATCGTTCTGAAAACGTTCGTGCTCAACGCTGCCATCTCTGCCGATACCCGTTCGCCATTTGCAGGGATTACAGCTGCGAGCCAATATTTGTCGCTAAATCCGATCCACGCGGCAGAAGTGAATTTCGCTTCACTGTCGTCCTTTTCGAGGTCGTCGTAATCCCACTTGAAGTTGGAAATGCCGTCAACGAAGCCCGTGGGACCAACATGGAGCGTAATTGAATCGGCATCTTCGTGGTGGGTCGGTTTACCGAACCGATCGATCAGCGCGAAACTGCTCGCGCTAATCGCGGCGGTGCCGGTGTTGGCGATCGTCTGCTTCGCGGTGATCAGATAATCATCGTCGATGCTGTACTCGATGCGGAAGGTTTGGCCGGCGCCATTGGCCCAGCTCAGCGTGACCGGCGTCGTCGGTGTCAGCTTGGTCCCGTTCGCGGTCCAGACCGTGGTCGGACCCGGAACGACGACGCCCTGCGCCGACCAGCCGATGCTCGCGAAATAGGCGCCCTTGGTGCCGGCGGGGGCGAACAGGCGAACGGCAGGCGAATCCTTTTTGATCGTCTGGCGATATTTGCTGAGCGTTATGTCGTCGACACGCGCGCCGACGAGGTTGATCGACCCCTTGATCGCGGGGGTTTCGATCGGGATGCGGTTGCCGTCGGCGAGCACGGCCTCGATCGGGCGGATCGCCTGCGGCGCGGCCGTAGCGGGCACGCCGGGGGCGGGCAGCGCAGCGGGCTGGCCCGGCGCCGCGGCGGGCGCGGAGCCGTTGGGCCCGGCGACCGTCGTGGTCACATCGGGCTTGTCGGGCGTGGGGAAGAATTTCTCGGAGACGAAATTCCAGCCGATCAGGATGGCCACCGACAACAAAATTGCCGCGATCATGTTACGCTTGTCGTCCACGCTCTTCGGTCTCTCTTCGTCTCTAAAGAATGTCGGGAATCGATTACGGGACCGGGTCGTACCCGTGTCCCCCCCAAGGATGGCAGCGCAATAGCCGCTTTGTCGCCAACCAGCCACCCTTGATCGCACCATGGCGCCGCAGCGCGACGATCGCATATTCGCTGCACGAGGGCGCGTAGCGGCAGGTCGGCGGAAGGATGCGCGACGGGCCGATTTGCCAGCCGCGCGCGATCAGGATGAGCAATTTGGCGATCACGAGAAAAGCCCGGAAATCTGCGCAACTTCACGCGCGATCGATGTTTTTTCTCTACGTTCTTTATCATCGTCACCCCGGACTTGATCCGGGGTCCACAACGCCGTCGCAGCAATGGACCCCGGATCAAGTCCGGGGTGACGACGTGGGGGGGGAGAAGCGGTCATTCCGACACGCTACGCCCGCGAAATAATGTAGGACAGACTTTCATCGCGCCAATTTCTTCGCCGCGCGCTTCAGCGCCGAATCGAGCTGTTCGCCGAGTTCGGCAAAGACGATGTCGTTGCCGCCCGGCCGGCCGATCAGCACATGGTCGGCGCCGGCGATTCCCGATTCGGGGAGCGCGGCGCGGCAGAGCGCGCGCAGGCGGCGCTTCATCCGATTGCGGGTGACGGCGTTGCCGACTTTCTTGCTGACGGTATAGCCGATGCCCAGCACGTCGTCGCCGTCGCCGCGCGGGCGGACGAGCAAGACAAAGCCGGGCATGGGGAAGCGAAGGCCGCGGTTCGCGGCCAGAAATTCGCTGCGTTTTGAAAGCGTTCGCACCAGCAGAACTGGCGCAGAAGCGTCAGCGATCAGGCCGACAGCTTCTTGCGGCCCTGGGCGCGGCGGTTCGCGAGAACCTTGCGGCCGCCAACCGTTGCCTTGCGGGCGCGGAAACCGTGGCGACGGGCGCGCACGAGGTTGCTCGGTTGAAAGGTACGCTTCATCGCGGTTGTCCCTAATTCTCGTCAAAGGCTTTAACAGAAAAGGGCCGCCAAACGTGGGCGGCCACTGATGGGGGCGCGGATAAGCGAGAGTCGGGGCAAAGTCAATCATCATTGCGGCGGTTTTTCGGGCGTTTCGCCATCGGCTGCCTCCAGCGCCTCGCGCTCGCGCCGCCGCGCCGCGCTGGTACGCCGCATCAACCGGTCGGTCCAGCCGGCGTAGCGCGGGTGGCGCCGCTTGAAGCGGACATAGACGCGCTTCGCCCATTCGCTGTTCTGCAACGCCAGCATCAATCCCGCGGGAAACAGGATGACAAAGCCCGGCCCCGGCAGCGGACCGAGCAGCGGCGCGGCGATCATCAGCAGCACGCCGAGGACGAACAACGCCGTCCGCACCCGCGGGTTCGATCGCAATCGCTGGTAGAGGCTGCGTTTCGCCATAGAGGCGATGTGGGGGAGCGTGCGGCGTGTTACAAGGCTAATGCAGCTTGGCGCGCGTAGGTTGATGACCGCGAGCGGCGGGAATGGGGTGGGAAGCGGTCGTAGCGCCACTCGACTTCCGTCATCCCAGGCTTGACCCGGGACCCGCCTTTTCCTTCAAGAAGGCAGGCCCCGGATCAAGTCCGGGGTGACGATGATCGATAAGGCAGCTACCGGTCGTTAGCTGCCTTTACGAACGCAGTTGCGACGACATTCAGTCGAGCGCCACAAACCGCGCCATATCGTCGCGCGTCAGATAGCGGACGTCGTCGAACGGCGTGCTGTTGGTCAGCGCGTAAAAGGCGCGCGCCTTGGCGTCGTTCAGCCCCATTTCACGGTAATAGCCGAGATATTCGGCGTGGACCGGATCGTTCGCGGGATAGTCGTTCGCCTCGCGGCCATATTCGTCGGCCCAGCTGTGGACACCGAATTCGGCATCGGGCGCAGCGCGGCGGGTGACGCCCGCGAGCCAGAGCTCGACCGCGCCCGAGCGGATCGAGCCGCCCACCGGAACCACGGTTTCCATGCCCTGACGGCGGATCGCGCGCGCGAGGATCAGATTCGCTTCCTCGTCGAGGCTGCCGGGGCAGTCGGTCATCTCAAGCCGCTTGAGCCCCGGATAGGCCGCGAGCATCGCCGCGAACTGGCGCGGCGTTGCCGAGGTGACGTCGCCCGCCATGCGGACGGTCGCGCCATCGATTACCGAAAAGGGGCCGAAGCGTGCCTTGGCATGGCCGAGCGTCGCGAGCGTCGCGGCGGGGGCATAGCGCCGCGTCGCCGCGAAATCGGCATCCTCGGCGAGCGCCTCGTCACCCAGCAGCGCGGCGCCTTCGTCGATGACGCCCCCGTCACTATCGGCGGCGCCCTCTTCGTCTCCGGCATCGTCATAGGTCCAGGTCACCGTCGTGGTGGTGATCGTCACGACCTGCTGCGCATGCGCCGGCGCGAACGCGAGCACCGCCGCCAAAGCGGCGACGATGAGTGTGCGGGCGAAGGCGGACGGCGAAACCATGGGTCCGCCTTCGCGCGTGCGCGCCTATCAAATGGCAAAGAGGCAGCGTCAGCGCGCCGTTAACCGCGATCCGGTACAATTGCGCTAGAGCTCGCCTTCGGTGCCATAGGGCGTCGTGATCGCTTCGAGCAAATGGCCGTCGGGATCGGCGAAATAGACGCCGCGCCCGCCGAAATGGCGATTGATCTCGCCCGGCCGGGTCCGCGCCGGGTCGGCCCAATAGTCGAGCCCGCGCGCCGCAAGCTGACCCATCACGCCGTCGAATTCGGTTTCGCTGACCAGAAAGGCATAATGCTGCGGCGCGACCGGCCCGTCCTTCTGCATGAAATCGACCGAGACATGGTTTGCGAGCCGGACGACCATGAAATGCAGGAAGGGTTGGGGCGGGGCGAGCGCGAACATGTCGGCGAGGAAGGCCGAGGACGCGAGCTTGTCGCGGCACCAGATGATCGTGTGATTGAGCTCGACCGCCATTGGCTTAATCGCGGTCGGGCGCGCCGAGCGGAAAATAGGGCCGATAAGGCCGCGCTTCCTCGACGCAGCGCGAAACCGTCGGATGCGCGAGCAGCCGCGCGCGATAGGCGCGCAGATTTTCGTATGTCTCCGGGATTTGATGAACCCAGTCGGCGTAGAAAAGCGAAGGTGCCGCGGCACAATCGGCCATGGTGAAGCCATGGGGCGTCGCCCAGCCGCCGCCCGCCAGTTCCTTGTCGAGCCAGCCATAGATGGTATCGAGCGCGGCCTTCGACTGCTCGACGATCATCGGCACGTGATTTTCGGGCCCGCGGATCGCGTCGGCGACCACGGCCTGCATCCGGCCCATGACATGATTGTCGAAGACACGGTCGAACAGCCGGACCTTCAGTGCCGCGTCGAAATCCGCCGGGATCAGGCGCGGCTCGGGTGCCAGCCGGTCGAGATATTCGATGATGATCGACGATTCGAAATAGGGAACGCCGTCGTGGACGAGCAGCGGGAACTGCCCGACCGGCCAGTGCGCTTTCAGCTCGGGCATATGGTCCGGGAACGCCGGATCGACCGAGCGATAGTCGAACTCGACCCCCTTCTCGTACAGCGCGATCAGCACTTTCCAGGTGTAGGAGGAGAAGGGGTGGCCATAGTAGATCAGCATCAATTATCATCCTTGCGCGTCAGCCAGGCGAGCGGCCAGCCGACGAAGAAAATATGCGGGAACAGCGCGACCGCGCCTTTGACAAGGTCGGCCGGCGGAAAGGGCACTCCGAAGCGGAGCGGCAGCACGATTCCGTTCATAATGACATAGAGCAGCAGCCCATAGAGCGTGCCGGTGAGCCACCAGGGCCAGGCGGCGAGCGCGGTCCAGCGCCGCGCGACGAAGAACCATGTAGCCACCATCGCGCCCATGATCGCAAAATGCGTTGCGAGCCCCGCGATATCGCCGCCGATGCCCCAGCCGCGCGCGGCGTCGCCGAACGGCCCGCTCGCGACCGCGTGGAGCATCGAAGAGACGGTGCCCCCCTGCACGACGCTCGACACCGCCGCATAGACGATGTCGAGCGTACCGCAGAGCAGCCAGGCGAAGAGCGCCGGGCTACGCCGCGCCAACGGCTTCGCCCCGCACCGCGGCCTCGATCGTCGCGATATCGATCTTCTTCATCGTCATCATCGCCTCGAAGGCGCGTTTGGCGGCCGCGGGGTCGCCGCCCATCGCCGCGTCGGTCAGCGCGCGCGGGGTGATCTGCCAGCTCAGGCCCCATTTGTCCTTGCACCAGCCGCACATGCTTTCCTGTCCGCCGTTACCGACGATCGCGTTCCAGTAACGGTCGGTTTCCTCCTGCGTGTCGGTATGGACCTGGAACGAAAAGGCTTCGCTATGCTTGAAGGCGGGGCCGCCGTTGAGCCCGATGCACGATATGCCGAGCAGGGTGAAGTCGACGGTCAGCGCGTCGCCTTCCTTGCCGCTCGGATTGTCGCTGGGTGACCGGTGGACCGCGCCCACGCTGCTGTTCGGGAAGGTCGCGGCATAGAAATTCGCGGCTTCCTCGGCATCCTTGTCGTACCAGAGGCAGAGGGTCACGGGCTGGCTTGTCGGTTGGTTCGTCATTTTCACTCTCCCTTGATCGGCGCGCCGATCGACCATTGATGGCCGAACGGATCCTTGATCTGGCCGTAGCGGTCCCCCCAGAACATATTGTCGAGCGGCATGACCACCGTCGCGCCGGCGGCGACCGCGCGGTCGAACCAGGCGTCGGCGTCGTCGACGTGCAGGTGCAAGGTCACGCCATCGGGCTTGCCGGACGGTTCGCTGACATATTCGGGAAATTCGTCGTGCATCATCAGCGACGCGCCGTTGATTGTCAGGTGCGCGTGCATCAGCCGCACACCATCGTCGGCGGGCATGCGCATATTCTCGGTCGCGCCGAACGCCTTGATGTAAAAATCGATCGCCTCGCTCGCGCGCTTGTCGGCGATGGCGATATGCGGGGTCAGTCCCGTCGTCGGGCCCTGGTTGTCCATCCTCTCTCTCCTTTGTCTATTTGCGGGGGCCGACGAAGCCGATGGGCGCGCCCTGCGGGTCGATCGCGTTCATCGCATATTCGCCGCCGGGGATTTCCATCGGTTCGCTGGTGATCGTGCCGCCGTTCGCGGTCACCGCGGCGTGCGCGCGGTCGATGTCGTCGACGCCGATGTAGAAATTCCACACCGGCACCGGATAGCCCTCCATCAGCGGCATCACCGCGCCGATCATCACCTCGCCGCGCTGGAGGAAGCGGTAGGCGCCGAGCGGACCCATATCCATCTCGCCCTCCTGCCCCCAGCCGAAATGCTTTTTGTAGAAGGCGATCGCGGCATCGGAGTCGGAGGTCGCGAGTTCGTTCCAGCGCACATGCTGCGCTTCGGTGACCGAAAACACGTCGCTTTCCATGCCTTCGGACCCCGGCGGGGGCACCGGGTCCATGATATAGAAATGCGCGCCTTGCGGATCGCTGACCATCGCGATGCGTCCGACGGGCAGGTCGGTCGCGGGCATGTGCACCGCGCCGCCATCGGCCTTGATCGCATCGATCGCGGCATCGACGTCGGCGACCTCGAGATAGCCGAGCCAGCCGGGGCGTGCGCCGCCCGCGAGCATGTCGGCACCCAGCGCGAGCACCCCGCCCGCGTTGCCGCCGTCGCTGCGGGCGATCATGCGATAATCGACGTCACCGGCCGACGGGTCGCGTTCGGCGGCAATCGTCCAGCCGACCACCGCGCCATAGAAGCGCGCCGCGCCCGCGGGATCGGGTGTCATCAGCTCGTACCAGATGAAATTGGATGCCATCGTCTCTCTCCTCTTTCCTCGGTCTCAATAGGTCAGGCTGGGAAACCAGTCGCCGCGCCCCTCGGGCGTCATGTCGAGCAGGCCCCAGAGCGGATCGACGAGGTCGCCCGCGCGGTGGTGCTGGCCGGGATCCCCGGGCGCATAGGCCATCTCGCTCGCCCAGACGTGGCGGATGCTGTCGCCGTCCTTGCGGAAGACGTTGAAGATCGTCTCGTCCCAATCCTCGCCGGGTTTCACGCCATGCTCGGCGCGCTTGGCGCCGGTCAGTTTCGACGTGTCGCCGAAATAATCGGCCGAATAGCGGCCATCGACGTCCGACAGAAAGATGAGGTGCGGCCAGCGCCGCTCCTTCGCCCAGGCCTCGAGCCGCGCGATCGGCGACTTGGCGACAACGTAAAAGGGCGCACGCTGTCCGACATGACGCGCGCTACCGTCGATCGCGTCGAGCATATGGGTGCAGCCGTTGCACGGCTTGTCGCGCTCGGCCCCGAACATGAAGCTTTGCAGGATGATGCTCGGCTTGCCCGCGAACAGTTCGGACAGCTTCACCCGCTCGGGACGCTGATATGCGCCGATGCGTTCGAAGCTATAATCCTCGGGCACCGCCCCGCCCGGCGGCAGCGCGCGGCGCTTGGCGGCGACCGCCTCGATCTGGCGGCGCAGCGCGATCTCGTCGGCGAGCAGCTCGGCGCGCGCGGCGCGATAGGCGGTGCTCTCGTTCGGGAAGGACAGATGTTGCATGGCCTGCTTCCTTATTTGGGTGCTTATAGCCGGTGCAGCCGCAGCGGCTTCACATTTTCGCGCGCGATCAGCCCACGCGCCTCAAGATCGAGCTGAACGCCCTTCAGCCACCAGCCCGCCTTAGCGCCGCCGGGGAACAGATTCTCGGGGAGCAAGGGCAGCACGCGTTCCTTGACCTCGGCGACCGTCAGCCCGGGTTTGTCCTTCGGGACTGCCGCGATCAGCGCATCGCGCATCGCGTCATATTTCGCCTTGTCGACCTGCATCGTGAAATCGGGGCTGGTTATGCTGCGCATCTCGGTGCGTTCGACGGTCTTGCTCATCGTGCATATCCCTTCGTCGCTTCGATCGGCGGGGCGCGAAAGCCCATCGCGGCCCATGCGGTCAGCAGCCGCCACATGAACTTGCCTGACGGCGTTCGGTAATTGGGGATGTCGTCGGGCAGCTCGACCCCGTCGGGCCGGTCGCCGACGATCGTCCGCATCTCGGCGGCCGGGCGCTCGGCCTCTGGAATGCGGCCCGAATAGACGCTGAGCCAATGCCCCTTGGTGAATTCGAGCGCGATCGGCGCGTTGCAGCAGCGCGCGACGAACCGCCGCGTCGGCGAATCGGGTTTCAGCCGATGCTCCTCCAGCTGGTCCGATCCCGACAGCCATTGCAGCCGGTCCTTGCGCATCAGCACATAGGGCGTCCCGCCGTCGGCGCCGACGACTTCCGGCGCACCCGGAAGCGCGCCGAAGCCACGGCCCGCTTGCTGGCAGCTATGGCAATAGCAGGTCGCCGCCATGATCGGCTCGCCGCTGAGCTCCAGCCGCACCGCGCCGCACTGGCACGAGGCGGTGCGCGTCATGTCTCCAGCTCCGCCATCGCCTTGGCGATGGTCACCGGCGCCCTGGGCCGCGCGTACATCGACTTCAGATAGGCGCTGAGCGCGGGGGCATCGTCCAGCATGTCTTCCAGCTTGGCCCAATCGAGCGTGTAGGCGGCATTGAAATCGGCCACCGTCACCCGCTCGCCGACGACAAAGTCGCGCCCTTGCATATGCTGTTCGAATATCGCGATCATCCGTTTGCAATCGCGCCTCGCCAGCGCAATTTCCTCGGCCGATTGCTCGTCGGGTGCATAGAGAAAGCTGTGCAACGCAATCCGCCACAGCGGCGCTTCGATTTCGGTCATCAGGAAAAACAGCCAGCGATACATTTGGCCGCGGCCTTCGGGCGTGTCGGGGATCAGCCCGCCGCCGGGAAAGCGGTCGCCATATTTATCGGCCAGATAGAGCTGGATAGCCGCCGATTCGCTCACCACCAGATCGCCGTCGACCAGTACCGGCAGTTTCGCGGCGGGATTGAGCGCCAGAAATTCGGGCGTCAGCTGCTCGCCGGCGCCGAGGTCGATCGAGACGATTTCGTGCGCGAGGTCGAGTTCGTTCAGGAGCCACATCGCGCGCAGCGCGCGGGTGGGGGGCGTTCCGTAGAGTTTTATCATCGGTCTGTCCTTTCGATCCTCCCTGTCGCGCAGCGATGAGGAGGTGGCAGCGCCCTTCGACTGCCTTGCAGGCGCTCAGGATAAACTGCGCCTTTGGCGCAGCGCTGACGGAGGGGCCAATGGCGCAGCGTCGCGGCCCCTCCACCACCGCTTCGCGGCGGTCCCCCTCCCCACGGCTTCGCCACAGGGAGGAGCAGTCGCGATCAGGCTTCGACGATCGGCACGAAGCCGCCATAGACCATCCGCTGCCCATCGAACGGCGTGTTCTCGGAACTGGCCTTCATCCGCTCGTCGGCCATCATCTTTTCCCAGCCTTGGGTGCGCGCTTCCTTGCTCGGCCACTCGACCCAGCTGTAGACGACGGTCTCGCCGTCCTTCTTGTGCGCGGCGCGCGCATAGTCGGTGACCTTGCCGTCGGGGACATCGTCGGCCCACGCCTCGACGACGCGCGTTGCGCCATAGTCGATGAAGACGCCCGACATCTTCTGCGCCAGCGCCCGATAGGCTTCCTTGTTGCCCTCGGGAACGGGCACGATGTAACCGTCGGCGTAGCCGGTCGGGCCTTCACCGCGATCGTCGACGATCGAATCGAAACCGCCGATGATCATCCGCTTGCCGTCGAACGGCATCTCGCCGCCCATTTGCTCCATGCGCGGGTCGCTCATCATCTTTTGGTTCGCGGCATCGCGCGTCGCCTTGTCGGGATATTCGAACCAGCTGAACACGACGGTCTCGTCGGGCTTCGCCTGCACGGCGCCCTTGAAGTCGTTGACCTTGCCGTCGGGCACGTCGTCGCCCCAGCATTCGACCATGCGCGCGACGCCGAATTCCTTGAACAGCGGCGCCGCGTCGGCGGCGTGCTTGCGATAGGCTTCCTTGTTCGCGGTCGGCACCGCGACGACAAATCCTTCAACATAGGTCATCTTGTCTCTCCTTAAGGGGGGTGGGAGTGGAACTTCAGGCGGCGGGTGGGCCCGCTTCTTCGCTGAAGGCTTCGAGCTGTGCGTCCATCGCACGCTGGAATGCTGGCCGCGCGAGGCAGCGGTCGAGATAGGCCTGCAGCCGCGGTTGCTCGGCGATCAGTCCGGCCTCGACGCCTTCGCGCAGCACGGTCGCCATCGCGATGTCGGCGACGGTAAACTCGCCCGCGACATATTGCTTGTCGCCGATCGCGTCGTTCAGGCGGCCGAGCCGGCCCTGGATGAATTCGATCAGGCTCGGCCGGCGCAGCTTCGCCCATTCCTCGTCGGTCGAGAAAATATCGACATTGCCGAGCTCGAACAGCATCGGCTCGACGCTGTTATAGGCGGCGAACAGCCACGCGAGCGTGTTGGCGCGCGCCTGCGGGTCGCGGGGCATCAGCCGCTCGTCCTTTTCGGCGAGGTGGAGCAGGATCGCGCCGCTTTCGAACAGGCGGATGCCGCCGTCGTTGAGCACCGGCACCTGCCCCCAGGGCTGGAACAGGAAATGGTCGGCGGGACGGTTGATCGCGCTGATCAGATGCTCGGCATAGTCGAGGCCGATCTCCTCGCACGCCCAGCGCGGGCGCAGGTCGCGGACATAGCCGCGCGCGAAATCGGGCACCCAGTCGAAGGCGGTAATCTCGAGCTTGGCGTTCGGGTTGACGGACATGATGACTCTCCTTTTGAACAGGTGGCGGAAATCACGCGGCTTGCGGCGCATGCTTTGCGTAAGAGGCGAGCTGAGCCTTGAGCGCCCGTTCGAATGCGGGCCGCTGTGTACCGCGCTCGACATAGGCGACGAGGTTGGGATGTGCCGCGAGCATGGGCGTCGGTACGGCGCGCAGAACGTCGATCATCACCAGGTCGCCGATGGTGAAGCTGCCGCCCAGCCATAAGCGATCGCCGAGCGCGCGCGACAGTTGCGCCAGCCGCTTTTCGGCGAACGGTCGCGCCGCGTCCTTTGCGGCTTCCTGCCAGTCCCGATCCGCTCCCGCGACGCTCAAAATCACCAATATCTGCAACATCGGTTCGACGCTGTTCAGCGCGCCGATCATCCAGCTGATGGCGCGCCCACGCGCCGCCGCGCCGCGCGGCAACAGGCGTTCGTCCTGCTCGCCGATGTGGAGCAGGATGGCGCCCGATTCGAACAATACCACGTCCCCTTCCTTATACACCGGAACCTGTCCGAAGGGTTGGTCCGCCAGATATTCCGGGGGCTTCTCCTCGAAGATTCCGCCGATCAGGCGCTCGCGATAGGGCCGGCCCACTTCTTCGAGCGCCCAGCGGATGCGCAGGTCCTTGATGCGCCCTTCGGCGAAGGGCGGCACCCATTGATAGCCGGTGATTTCGATCGCCGCATTCGGATCGACGGGCATGATGAAACTCCTCTCGGTCATTCGATGGCGAGGAAAACGGGGTCAGAACGCGGGCGGTGGCGGGGCCTTGTCGTCGAGAAAGGGCGTCACCATCGCGACGATTGCGGGCACCTCGCCCATGATGCCGATGTGCGAAGTTGCGGGCAGGATCGCGAGCCGCGCCTTCGGCGCTTCGGTCATAAAGCCCTGCGTCGCCGCGGCGATGTCGCCGCCGCCGCGCAGCTTGAACAACTGGATCGCGTGATCGAGCCTGACGCCGTCGGCGTCGCCGATGATCACCATCGTCTTGCCGGGGATCGCGCGAAGCTGTTCGTCGGAATAGGCGAAGGGCGTGGCGTCGATCGTCTTGATATTCTCGACCAGTTTGGGAAATTTATCGGGCGTCGGCGACAGGCTCTTGTAACCTGTTTCGATCGGGCTGCCCGCGAATGTCGCCGGGGTCAGCTGCGCAATGCCGGCCAGCACTTCGGGATACCAGCCGTCGAGCCGCGAGGTTCCCGACAGGACGACCTGCTTGCCGACGCGTGCGGGGTGGCGGACCGCCAGCGCGATCGCGGTCGACGCGCCCATCGAATAGCCGAGAACGTCGGCCTGCTTCACCCCCAGCTTTGCGAGCACCGCGGCGGCGTCGTCGGCCATTTGGTCATAGCTCAGCTTGCCGTCGACCCCGCCCGAGCGGCCATGGCCGCGCGCATCGATCGCGATCACCGGGCGCGTCGCGGACAGGGGATCGATCAGCGGCTTCATCGCGTCGGCGAACATGAACGCGCCGTGGAGCACGAGCAGCGGGGTTTTGCCCGACGCGAGATCGCCGTGCAGCTGGTAATGGATGCGCGTGCCGTTCACATCGGCGTCGCCATTCTTGACCGTTACCGGTGTCGCGGCCTTAGCGGTTTCGGCGGCGGCGGGCGGCGCGGCGTGCGCCGGCTGGGGCAGGGCTGCGGCGGCACTCGCGGCGGCGAGCAGCGCGATGACGGACACGAAGCTCCAGCGGGAGGAGTGGTTTGTCATTGGATTATTCCTCTTATTCTAAAGACGGAGGCTAGGAGCGTTTGCCTTTGATCCAGGCGACGATCGACATCGCGTGGCCGTGGCCGAGATCGTAATCGGCCTTCAGCCAGTCGATGATCGCACCCGCCTTGATTCCCGGCGCGAGGCCGCTTTCGTCGGCGAGGCCTTTTTCGATCGCGATGGCCTTCAGTGCGCCGGCCGATTTGCCGGTCTTGGTTTCGACATTGTCGATATAGGCTTGAAAGCTCATACCGCCGCTCCTGCCCTGAGCGGGATCAGCGCGCGGAGGCGCGGGTCGCGCAGCCACAGGCCGCCCCACAGCATCAGGCCCAGATAGACGCCGAACAGGCTGTGGCTGAACAGCGGGCTATTGATGCGCACATGCGTGCCGATCGCGCCGCCGAGATAGCCGGTGATCAGGATCGCACCGAGGATCGCGGTGCGCGGCCAGATATAGAGCAGCGTCGGGATCAGCAGCAGCGTGCCGAGCAGATACATCGTGCCGACTTCGAGCGGCCATCCGAGGTCGGGCGGGCTGTATTTGATCGCGGTTTCGGGCGACACCAGCTTGAGCCCGGCGTCGAAGAGCAGGAAGAGGATCACAAGGCCGCTCAAAACGCGGCCGGCGATCAACTGGCCCTTGGGGGTCGTATCGGTCATCCTCTTCCTCCTCCCTTATGCGCTTGTCAGGCCGTGGCTTCGGCGGGTTCGCCGGCGGGGATCGCGGTCGGGTCCATCCACATCACTTCCCAGATATGGCCGTCGGGATCTTCGTAGCTGCGGCCGTACATGAAGCCGAAATCCTGCGTCGGGGTCGGGTCGGCCTTGCCGCCCGCCTTGACCGCCTTGTCGACCTGTCCGTCGACCGCGTCGCGGCTGTCGGCCGAAAGGCAGAGCAGGACCTGCGCATGGGTGCGCGCGTCGGGGATCGTCTTGGTCGTGAAATCCGCCCATTTCGCGTGGGTCAGCAGCATGACGTGGATCGACCCCTCTTCGACCACCATGCACGCGGCGGTGTCGTCGGTGAAGGCGGGGTTGTTCGCGGCGCCGACCGCCTCGTAAAAGGCTTTCGACTTGTCGAGGTCGGTGACCGGCAGGTTCACGAAAATCATCTGGGGCATTACTCTCTCCTTTGGGGGGTGGTGATTGTTGAAGTCAGCGTGCGCGGCGCGCGGCGGCAATTACCTGTCGCATCATGGCGTGCCGCCGGCGCCGAACAGCATCCGGACATAACGCTTCAAATGGGTGACGGTGCCGCGCGCAATCGCCGGATCGTTCGTCGTTTTCGCCAGGACGAAGGCGCCCTGCAGTACCGACTGGACATGCTGCGCCAGGCCGATCGCGGTGACGTCCTCGGGCACGCCGTAAATGTCGATCGCCGCCTGAATGTCGGGCGCGAGCGCCTGGCAATAGGCGTTGATGCTCGCCTCGCACGCCGCGCGAATGCGGTCGTTGGTCGAATAGGCTTCCTGCACCATCGTGCCGACGAAGCAGGTATAATCCTCGGTCGGGCCGTCGAGCATCGCCAGGCGGAAATCGATATGGCCGAGCAGGCGGTCGAGCGGGTCTTCCAGCTTCACATGCGGCGGCAGTTCGAACATCGGCCGCGCGCGCTCGGTCCAGCCCTCGGCCGCCGCGACCGCCAGTTCTTCTTTCGACGCGAAGTGATGAAAGAAGGCGCCCTTGGTCACCCCCGCCGCCGCGCAAATCTGGTCGACCGTCGTCGCCGCATAGCCCTGCTTGCGTACCGTGGCATGCGCCGCGGCGATCAGCCTGGCACGCGCGCTGCCGCGCGGGGCGCGGGCCCCGGGGGTGCCGCCGCCCGCCGGGGGGACGTCGCGGGCGGCGGCTGCGGGGACAGAAGGGGGCTGATTCGTCGTCATGCGAATCGACATACCGACTAGTTGGTATGTTGTCAAATCGGCGCAAACATCCGCGATGTGCGCAACGATCGAGAAGTTGCGAAAAGACTCGACCTTCCCGCCACTTCGCCTAAACAGGGCATCGGAACAAAGGGGGCACATCGGTGCTGTTCCGGGGGGAATATGGTCGCAGTCGTTTCAACCACTGCCTATCTCGGCATCGACGCGCGCGGGGTCGAGGTGCAGTGCCAGATCACCCCCGGCGTGCCGCGCTTCGTCGTCGTCGGCCTGCCCGACAAGGCGGTCGGCGAAAGCCGCGAGCGCGTCCGCGCCGCGATCGCCGCGATCGGCCTGTCGCTTCCGCCCAAGGTCATCACCGTCAATCTGTCGCCCGCCGACCTGCCGAAAGAAGGCTCGCATTACGACCTGCCGATCGCGCTCGCGCTGCTCGGCGCGATGGGAGTCATCGATGCCGAGACGCTCGCCTCCTATGTGGTCGTCGGCGAACTCGGGCTCGACGGGCGGGTTGCGGCGTCGCCGGGCGTGCTGCTCGCCGCGATCCATGCGGGCAGCGCCGGGCTCGGGCTGATCTGCCCCGCGGCGCAGGGACCCGAGGCGGCGTGGGCGGGCAATGTCGAAGTGATCGGGGCGCCCGACCTCCTGTCGCTGCTCAATCATTTCAAGGGCCATGCGCTGCTCGCGCCGCCGGTGCCGGGCGAGGTCGAGATGCCGGTGCGCTCCGCCGACCTGCGTCAGGTCAAGGGGCAGGAGACCGCTAAGCGCGCGCTCGAAATCGCCGCCGCCGGCGCGCATAATCTGATGATGTCGGGGCCGCCAGGCGCGGGTAAGTCGCTGATGGCGGCGTGCATGCCCGGCATCCTGCCCGACCTTACCCCCGCCGAGGCGCTCGAAGTATCGATGATCGCGTCGGTCGCCGGGAATCTCGAGGGCGGGCGCCTCGTCCGCGCACGGCCGTTCCGCAGCCCGCATCATTCGGCATCGATGCCCGCGCTCGTCGGCGGCGGGCTACGCGTGCGGCCGGGCGAGGTCAGCCTCGCGCATCTCGGCGTACTGTTCCTCGACGAATTGCCCGAATTCCAGCGCGGCGTGCTCGATTCGCTGCGCCAGCCGCTCGAGACGGGCGAGGTCAGCGTCGCGCGCACCAATGCGCATGTCACCTTCCCCGCGCGTGTCCAGCTCGTCGCGGCGATGAACCCGTGCCGCTGCGGCCATCTCGGCGACCCCGCGCTCGCGTGCAGCCGTGCGCCGCGCTGCGCCGCCGATTATCAGGCGAAACTGTCGGGGCCGCTGCTCGACCGCATCGACCTGCATGTCGAGGTGCAGGCGGTGAGCGCCGCCGACCTTGTGCTGCCGCCGCCCGCCGAGGGCAGCGCCGAGGTCGCGGCGCGCGTCGCGGCGGCGCGCGCGGCGCAGACGACACGCTATGCGGTGCACAAAGCGCGGACCAATGCCGAGATCGACGGCGAGCTGCTCGAAGCCGTCGCAACCCCCGACGAGGCGGGGCGCAAACTGCTCGCGCAAGCGGCCGAGGCGATGCGGCTGTCGGCGCGCGGCTATACGCGGATATTGCGCGTCGCGCGCACGATCGCCGATCTGGCGGGCAGCGACGCTGTTGGGCGTATCCATATCGCCGAAGCGCTCAGCTATCGGCGGCAGGCACCGAGGAACTGATGGAGGAGATTGTCTTCGAGGCGGAGATCATCGAATGGCGCGGGCCGGCACCCTTTCTTTTCGCACCGGTTCCGGGCGAGCATGTCGGCGCCGTCCGCTACGCGGCAATGACCGCGAGCTATGGCTGGGGCGTCGTGCCCGTGGTGGCGACGATCGGGGAAACGGCGTTCGCAACCTCGCTTTTCCCGCGGGGCGGGACCTATCTGCTGCCGATCAAGGTCGCGGTCCAGCGGTCCGAAGCCGTGGGCCTTGGCGATCGGATCGCGGTCCGGATGCGCGTCGGCCGGCCTTAGATTCGCGCGATCCTCCCGATGGTGGTAAAGATTTCCGAACATATTGATGCGATGGGGTAGGGATGATCGCGGCGGGACATCTTCTGGCGCACCTGTGCGGCCGGCTGGGGCTTGGCTTTGCCGTCCTCATGCTCGCGCTGTGGGCGGGGCCGGCGGCGGCGGTGACACTCGACCTCGATCGCGACCTTTGCCATGCTGAGACCGGTATCGCGGCGCGCGACGGCAGCCTGTCCGCACTTCGCTTTTCGTGCAGCAGATCGCCCGCGAATTATCAGCAGGGCAGCCTCTGGCTTCGTGCGCCGCTTGAGGGGCCCGATGCCCGGCGCGGCGATGTGACGCTGATGGTCCATCAGTCGCGTTTCGACCGACTCGCCGTCGCCTTTTCCTACGCCGACGGCACGACGCGCTGGCAGCAGGTGCGGGCAGGCGATTATGGATCGCATTGGCGCACCGGCGGGCAGATATTGTTCGAAGCGCCCGAGCGCGGCGCGGCGTTGACCGCGGTGACAATGCGCTTCGATCGCCTGTCCGGCCACCAGTTCATCCACGCGCGGCTCATCCCGAAAGCCGAGGCGGCGATGCAGTCGGCGGGCATGGCGGCCGCCATCGGTGCGGCGCTCACGCTGCTGCTCATCAGCTGTATCTACAGCCTGTCGCTCGCTTTTGCGGTGCGCCGCCAATATCTGGCGTGGCAGGCGGCCTGGTCGGGCACGATGCTGCTGTGGGGCGCGCTCTGGTCGCAGGTCCATCTGGCGCTTGTGCCGGGATTGGCCGGGACGGTGACGACGCAGATTTGCACCTTTTTGTCCTGCCTCGCTATCGCGCTCGCGACGGTCAGCGCGGCGACCGCGGTCGACCGTGGCCGGGTGCCAAAATGGCTTCGTACCGCGACGCTCGTCCTCGGCGTGGGCGTCGGGATCGCCGGCATCCCGTTGGCGCTGATCCGGGGCAGTAGCCTGGGGGCGCTCGCCGATGTTCTGGGGCTGGTGGTGATCGCCGATCTGTTGGCGGTAACGGCCTATGTTGGCTGGGCGTGGCGGCGCGGTTCGGTCGAGGCGCGCGATTTCCTCGCCGCATGGGGGCTGCCGATGGCGGTGCTCGCCGCCATTCATGTCGTCGATGTAGAGGACGGCCTATGGGGCGGCGGATCGAAGCTGCTCGTGCTGGTCGCCGCGACCTGGCAGGCGCTGTGGCTGGCGGCGGCGGCGACGCGGCGGCTCGGCCATCTGCGTATCGAACGCGACCATGCGCGCAGCGCCGCGGCGAAGGCGCAGCATCTCGCGCGGCGCGACCCGTTGACCGGGCTGCCCAATCGCCGCGGTTTTGTTGAAAGCGTCACGCCGCTGCTCGAACGCGCGCGCGCGGACAATCTGCCCGCGGCGCTGCTCCTCGTCGACATCGATCGTTTCAAGTCGATCAACGATATCTACGGGCATGATGCGGGCGACGTGGTGTTGTGCGGTATCGCGCACCGGATCGAGCGCTGGGAGGGGCCGATGTGCACCGTTGCCCGGCTCGGCGGCGAGGAATTCGGGTTGCTGACGATCGGGATGGAAGGGATCATCCTCGGCCGTTTCGCCGAAAGCATCCGGCGCGGGATCGCCGCGTGCGATCACAGCGAGACGGTCGGTGAGCGGCTGGTCACCGCCAGCGTCGGCGTCGCCGAGGTGCGGCCGGCGTGCGATTTCCAGCAATTATACCGGCTCGCCGACGAAGCGCTCTATGATGCGAAGCGTGGCGGGCGCAACAAGGTGGTCGTCCAGCGGCACTATGACATGTCGGGACGCGCGTCGGCTCGCGAGGTCGCGATAACGAATTGAGGGCCGCGCGGACGCGGCCTTATCGGAATCGGCTTAGTTGGCGACGACTTCGAGCGGCGGCGGCGCCTTGGCCGCGGCGGCGCCGTGGCGGCGGTGGCTCAGCTTGCCTTCGACCTTGCCGCCATTTTCGATCGTGATGTTTTCATAGGTCACGTCGCCGGTGATCCGTGCGGTCGCGTGGACGATCAGCGTCTTGGCCTCGATCGCGCCGTCGAGCAAGCCTGCGATCTTCGCGGTTTCGGCGACCACCGAACCCTTGATCTCGCTCGCCTCGCCCTGGACGAGGTTGGCGCATTTCAGGTCGCCCTCGATCTTGCCGTCGACGTGCAGGTCGACGCTGGCGGCGACATTGCCGGTGACGACGACATCCGATCCGAGGATCGAAAAGGTCGTGTGACGTGCGCCCGTCGCCATCTTAGCGGGCACCACGGGCGGCAGCGACGGAACCGACTCGCTGTCGGGCGTCGTCTTTGACTTCGAGAACATCGGCTTTGGCCTCCAGGAAGCGGCGCGGGTTGACCGCGACGCCATTCAAACGGACTTCGAAATGCAGGTGGCTTCCGGTCGAACGGCCGGTCGAGCCCATTTTGGCGATCTGCTGCCCCGCGGCAACCTGCGCGCCAACGGTCGAGGTAAAGCCCGACAAGTGGGCGTAGCGGGTCAGGATGCCCTGACCGTGATCGACCTCGACGACATTGCCGTAACCCGACTTTTGCCCGACATAGACGACGCGGCCGGGGGCGGCGGCGAGGATCGGCGAGCCGAGCGGGCCGGGGAAATCGAGCCCCGAGTGCATCGCACCGGCGCCGGTGAAGGGATCGCTGCGATAACCGTAGCTCGACGAGAGCATCAGCACATTGGCGGGCTTGCCCGAGGGGAGGGCAACGAGCGTGCGTTCGAGCACTTCCATGCGGAACAGTGCGCTTTCGAGCGCGGCAAACGACTTGCCGAGCGAACTCGCGCGGCCCTTGCCGCCGCGATAAGGGATGAACGGACCACCGCGGCCGGCCGCGGCGTTGCGGACGAGCGCCGCAGGGTTCATGCCGAGCTTGGCGACGGCGCCTTCGGCCTTCGCGGCGCGTTCGTTGACCGCGGTGAGCAGACGCGTCGCGAAATCTTCCTGGCGCGCTTCGAGACGGGCAAGGACCTGTGCTTCGGGCGGCAGGTTCGGGTCGATCAGCGCGCTGGTTTTCAGCGGCGCCTGTTCGGCGGCCGGAGCCGCGCCTGCGGCATGGGCTTCGGGCGTCACGGCCGCGGGCTCGACGCCGAAGTGGACCTTCGACCATTCCTCAAGCTGTTCCTGCCGGTCTTCGAGGTCGGCGGCGGTTTCGGCGACATTGTCGCGATATTTTGCGATGCGCGCTTCGGACGCGGCGGCAGCGGCCTGCTGCTGCGCGACCGCGGCGCGCTCGCCCGAGCTTAGCAGCTGGTTGACGAGCACGGCCAGCGTCGCGCCGGCCCATGCGAGCAGCACGATAGCGGCGATCAGCGCGACGCGCTTTTGCCAGACAGCGCTGACACGCAGAAAACGGACATGTCCGTGCGTGCGGACGAAGATTTCATGGTCCTGAAACAGCGCAGAAAAACGCTGGCGCAAATCGCGCAGACCCGTTGTTCTCGATGACAAGTGGCGACCCCATCTTGTGTTTTATTGGAGCCCTCCGCCCCGATTGATGCGCGCTGTATCAGGCCGGTTGCACGGGTGCGAATCTTTGGAAGGCGACTCGGGCCGAGTCGAAATTTTCGTGCGGTGAACGGTGTCAAACTGTCGGAACGCCGCCATTTTGGCAGGAAAACGCTCGCGAATCGGAAAATGCGATTGACGGCTTGCTTACCATTTTCGGGTAACGCTAAGCGGGTGAATATCATGGCGAAATCTGCTCCATCCGACGCTGACGAATCGGCAAGCGCCCCGACCGCGCCGGCGGGCGTCCGGCCGCGCTCGGCCGTCAGCGCCGGGGTGGGCATCGTCGGTCTCGCCGGTCTGGTGAGTTATTTGCTTATCGCGCGTTTTGCGCCTGAGCTCGCGGCCCTCTTCGGCATCGACTGGGGGACCCGCGGGGCGATGAACGGACCCAATTCGGCGATCGCGAGTGTGCTTGCCTGCGGCGGGCCGATGGTGCTGTGGTCGATCCTCGTCGACAAGGTTCACCGCAATCCGTCGACCGGGATCGACTGGGCGCAGCGCCGCCCGTGGCGCGAGACGCTCGACATCAGCCTGACCAAGCTCGCCGGAATGTGGGCGACCTGGGGGCTGATTGCGCTGATCTATGCGACGATGCGCTATTATTGGGAGGGCAATTACGCCTTTTCGATGAATTTGCTCGAGACCGTTGCGCCGTGGCTGCTGCTCGTTTCGGTGCCCTATATGCTGTGGCTCGACCGCCGCATGATCGAGCCACGCGACGGTTGCTGGCAATTCGGGCGCTGGCTGATCGCGCCCGGCCAGCCCGTCGACGGCAAGGCAATCGGCCATCATCTGCGCGCTTGGGCGGTGAAGGGCTTTTTCACGGCCTTCATGTTGTCGATCGTGCCGGGCAATTTTTCGGCGCTGGTCACGGTGCCGCTGAGCGAAATCCTCGCCAACCCGTACAAGACCGGGATCTGGACGATCAATTTCCTCTATCTGGTCGACGTCCATATCGCGACGGTCGGCTACATCCTGACCCTGAAGCCGCTCGACGCGCATATCCGCACCGCCAACCCCTATGGGATGGCGTGGGTCGCGGCACTCGTGTGTTATCCACCATTTATCCTGATGAACGGCGGGCCCCTCGACTATCAGATGTACGGCTCCGACTGGGGCTATTGGCTCGCGGGGCATGAAACGCTGCTGGCCGTCTGGGCGATCGCTCTCGTGCTGCTCACCGCGGTCTATAGCTGGGCGACGATGGCATTCGGCATCCGCTTTTCGAACCTGACGCACCGCGGCATCATCACGCATGGGCCGTACATGTTCACGCGCCACCCCGCCTATATCTCGAAGAATCTGACCTGGTGGATCGGCTCGCTGCCTTTCCTCGTCACCGCGGGCGGTTGGGTCGAGGGCGCACGCAATGTCATCCTGCTCGGGCTGGTCAGCGGCGTCTATTACTGGCGTGCCAAGACCGAGGAGAAGCATCTCCTCGCCGATCCGGCCTATGTCGCTTACTGGAACTGGGCGCAGGCGCATGCGCTGGTGCCGCGCTTCTTCGCGCGGTTGACCGGGCGGACGCGTCCGCTCGTCCGGCTGGAGCCCGACGAGAGAGTCGGGCCGGTTGCCTGATGGAATATCCTCCCCGTCGCACCGCGACGGGGAGGATTGAACGCTTTTAGAATTTGAAGCCCGCCTCGATCCCGTAAATGCGGGGTTCGTTGACGTAGCTGGTCAGATTGTTGAAATCGATGCCGCCGGTCGGCGATTCATCGTTGGTGATGTTGCGCACGAAGCCCGCGATGTCGAAACGATCGGTCTTGTAGCCGACGCGGACGCCGCCCTCGAGCAGCTTGTCGTCCGAAAATTCGACCGAGCGATAGAGGAAGAACTGCACCTTCGAGCGGTAATACCAGTCGGTGAAGGCATAGATGGCGCCGTCGCCGACGGGGATTTCATAACCCGCGGTCCAGTTGAGCGTCCACTTCGGCGACTGCGGCAGCTGGTTGCCGTCGATCGAGAAGATGCCGGGGCTGCCCGGACGCGCCGGATCGAGCACGGTGCACGGCGTCGCCGAGCCGCAGCCCGCGACGAAGGCGTTGGCATCGTCGATCTTGGCGATGTTCCACGCGCCGCCGATCGAGAAGGTCAGCCCCTTGGCGGGCGCCGCCTGCAACTCGGCCTCGATCCCATGGCCCTTGGCGTCGACGTTGAGCAGGCTCGCGACGTTCGACGTGCCGCCGACCGCGGTCAACTGAAGGTCCTTGGTGTCGAAATAATAGCCGGTCAGGTTGAAGCGGACGCGGTTGTCGAGGAAGTTGGTCTTGATCCCCGCCTCGTACGACATCGTCTCTTCCTGATCGGCGGTCGAGATGACGCGCGAGAAGGTCAGGCGGCCCTGTACCGACGGGGCACGATAACCGCGCGCGACGCGGGCGTAGAGGGTGACGTCGTCCGATGCTTCATAGGTCGCGCTGGCGTCCCACGTCAGCAGCTTGCCCTTGACCTTTGCCGCCTGCGGCGGGACCGGCGTGTTCGGGTTTACGACGAAGGGCGGACGCGTTTCGACCGGACGCGACGCGACGAAATCGCGCGTGTCATGGTTGTAGCGCGCGCCGGCCTGCAGCTTGAAGCCATTGTCGAACTCGTAATTGACCGAGCCGAAGAGGCCGTAAGCTTCGCTGTCCTGACGCTGGATCGCGATCGCCGAGGGGGTCGCGTCGGTCGGGCCACCGAACTCGAAGCTCGAAATGTCGAGCTTTTCGTCGAAATAGAAGGCGCCGAACTGATAGCCGAGCCCGCCGCTGTTGTTCGACGCGATGCGGATTTCCTGCGTGAACTGGTCGAGGCTGGGGACATTGTCCTGGCTCTGCGCCTGGAACGGGATCAGCCCCGGACCCGACACGGGCAGGAACGCCGCGCCGAAACCGCCGTCGATGTCGCCGCGGCTGCGGAAATTGCCGTTCCAGTAGGAGGTGATCGAGTAAGCGGTCACCGGCCCGAAGTCATATTCGAGGTTCAGCCCGGCGTTATAGGTGTTGAGCTTCTGGAAGTTCAGCCCGTCCTGATAGACTTCGTCGCGCTTGAATTCGGTGCCAGCGCCGCCGAGGCCGACGAGCTTGTTGCTGCCCGGAAGCTGCGTATTGGCGCGGAAGATGATCGCCGAGCCGTCATAGATGCGGACCTGTCCGGTGACGCGGCCGGTGAAGGGGCCGTTTTCATATTGGAGCTGGAGACGCGCGGCGATGTCGTCATAGCCGCCGAGATCGTTCTTCTTGGTCGTTGCGATATTGTCGACCCAATTGTCGCGGTGCTGGAACAGCGTCGACAGGCGGACCGAGAAGCCATTGTCGTCGGCGGCGCCCGCCGCGACCTCGACCTGCGTCGTGCCGTAGCGGCCATAGCTGGCGCGCGCATAGCCGCCGGCCTTGCCGGGCTTGACGGTGTCGAACTTGACGATGCCCGCGGGGGTGTTGCGGCCGAACAAGGTGCCCTGCGGCCCGCGCAGCACTTCGACGCGATCGAGATCGAAGATCGGAAAGCCCTTGAGGATCGGATTTTCGAGCACGACGTCGTCATAGACGAGGCTGACCGGCTGCGACGCGTTGAGGTCGAAATCGGTGTTGCCGAGGCCGCGGATGTAGAAGCGCGGGAAGGTGCGGCCGAACGAGCTTTCGATGTTCAGGCTGGGGACGCGGCCCGCGAGCACGCGCACGTCCGAACCGGTCGAGGTGATCGCGTCGAGCGTGTTGCCCGAGAGCACCGAGACGGCCACCGGTACGTCCTGCAGGCTTTCCTCGCGGCGCTGCGCGGTGACGACGATGTCGCCGAGGCCCGATTCTTCGGCGACGGGAGCGGTGTCCTGCGCGGCGGCGGGGGCGGCCCAGGCCGAAGTGGCGAGAGCGATGCTTATAGCAATAGTGGAAGGAAAGTGGCGCATGGCGAGCTTCCTGAAACAGAGTTGATGATGGGAGAGTGGAAAAACCAAAGGCTCTTTGGCTTTCCGCACGCGCGCAATCAATCGCGGAAGCGCGCGCCGCTGACTTTCGTGTCAGCAGTGTTGCGTATTTGCTGCACTTTTGCGGGCGTGCATCATTCCTTCCTTCGTCATTCCCGCGCAAGCGGGAACCCAGTGACGACGGAGCGGCATGGCGCTGCCGCGCCGGTTTTTAGTTGGGCTGGGTCCCGCTTTTGCGGGAATGACGAGGTTAGTTTTAGAAGCTCAGCTCGTCGTAGATCTTCGAGAGGTCGCCGCCCCATGGGCCTTCGTAGCGGTCGAGCAGGTCGTGCGCGGGGGATTTGCCGTTCTTGGCGATGCGGCGGAGGGGTTCGAGGAAGCCGACTTCGTTGTCGCCCATCGAATTGACCTCGCCGCGTGCGGCGAGCCCCGCGGCGGCGATGTCGAGGACGCGGTGCGCGAGTTCGCCAACGGTGCCGCCGCCGGGGGCGGGGGCGCAAAGGCCGTCGCGCGGGACGGCGTCGCGTAGCGTCTGCTGTTCCTCGATGCTCCAGCCCTTGACCAGATCCCATGCCGCGTCGAGCGCGCCCTGGTCGTAGAGCAGGCCGACCCACAGCGCGGGAAGCGCGCAGATGCGGTTCCAGGGGCCGCCGTCGGCGCCGCGCATTTCGAGGAAGCTCTTCAGCCGCACTTCGGGGAAGGCGGTCGAGAGATGGTCGTTCCAGTCGGAGAGGCGCGGCTTTTCGCCGGGCAAGGCGGGAAGCTCGCCCTTCAGGAAGTCGCGGAAGCTCTGCCCCGCGGCGTCGATATATTTGCCGTCGCGGAAAACGAAATACATCGGCACGTCGAGCATATAGTCGACATAACGCTCATAGCCGAAGCCATCCTCGAACACGAAGGGCAGCATGCCGGTGCGCGCGGGATCGGTGTCGGTCCAGATATGGCTGCGGTACGACATGAAGCCATTGGGCTTGCCCTCGGTAAAGGGCGAACTGGCGAAAAGCGCGGTCGCGAGCGGTTGCAGCGCCAGCGACACGCGGAACTTCTGCACCATGTCGGCCTCGCTTTGATAATCGAGGTTGGTCTGGACGGTGCAGGTGCGCAGCATCATGTCGAGCCCCATGCTGCCGACGCGCGGCATATGGTCGAGCATGATCTTGTAGCGCCCCTTGGGCATGATCGGCAGCTCCGCGCGCGTCTTGTCGGGCCACATGCCGAGCCCGAGGAAACCAAGCCCGAGTTCGGCGCCGACCTCTTTCACCTGTTTCAGGTGGCGGCCGGTTTCGGCGCAGGTCTGATGCAGGTTCTCGAGCGGCGCGCCGGAGAGTTCGAGCTGGCCTGCGGGTTCGAGGCTGACGGTGCCATCGCTGCCCGCGAGCGCGATCACCTTTCCGCCCTCGATCACCGGTTCCCAGCCGAAGCGCGTCAGCGCCATCAACAGGTCGTGGATGCCGCCGGGTTCGTCATAGCTGGGCGCGCGATGGTCGGCGGTGCGATAGACGAATTTCTCGTGCTCGGTGCCGATGCGCCAGCGCTCCTTGGGCTTTTCGCCCTTGATCATGGGAACCGCGAGCTGGTCGCGGCTTTCGACGATGGGATCGTTGCTGTCCGAGGCGGTGCGCGTGCTCATATCGCGCCATTATACGGTTCGGTACAGAATGCAATCGGCTGTTGGCGCCCGCTATTTCACCGCGGCGCGAAGGTGCGTCGTGAAGCGCGATCCGGGCGCCATGCCGATCAATTGATCGTCACGTCGAAGGCGATGGCCAAGGCGTTGCCGGGTGCGAGTGTCGGCGTGGTCGCGGCGACAATCGTGCCGCCGATCGATGCCCCGAACGGATCGCTTTCGTCGGCGCCGCTCGCATTGTCGTCCTCGACCGCCGTCGCGCCCGCGCAGCTCGTGCCGCTGCGCAGCGAACCGGGGGCGAAGGTCGTGCTTGCGGGCAGCGGATCGGCGATGTTGATGCCCGTCGCGGTGCCGCTGCCATTGTTGGTGACAAGGATGCAATAGCGCATCGTTGCGCCGGGGATCGCCTTTGGATCTGTCGTTCCGTTGGTGGGGTCGCTGACGACGCTGCTGGTCTTGGCGATCGTCAGGTTCGCGGTCGGGCGGCAGAAAATGATGTCGTGGATCGCGATCGCCTGTTGCCCCGGATCGGTGGGCGCCAGGCCGTGGTTACCGTAGCTTATGACGATAGTATCGACCGGCGCAGCAAAGGTCACGACGACGTTGCCGTTCGCGCTGGCGTCGGCCGAGGTGCCGTCGCCATAGGCGCTGTTGCCGATGACATAATTGCTGACGCCGTTGGTCAGCGTCGGCGTGACCGGCGATCCGTTGAAACTTCCCGTCACGGTCACCCGGTCGGCGAACTGGCCCCCGGCATAGTCAATGTCGAACAGGCGAAACTGCGCGCCGGGAACCGCGGTCGGCAGCGTCATCGTCGTGGTGACGACGCCCGCCTGGCTGGACATATCGACGATCTCGAAGATCGAAAATTGCGCGGGCGAGAAACCGCCGGTGACGACATTCTGGCGCGTCGGCGACTGCCCGCCATAGGTCGCATTGTTCAGGAATGCGCCGCCGCTGATGCCGATATTGAAATTCATCGTGCCGATCGCGGTCAAGGCATAGCTGCCGCTCGTCGTTCCCGCCGCCCAGGTGACGCCGTCCCAGTCGTGCATCGTCGTGCCGACGGGGCAGACGAGCGTCGGCGGTGTTCCCGCGGTGCGCGTGCCCGAAACGGTGAAGCTCGCCGAATCATAGTCATCCTCGCCCGCGGCGCCGTTGCCCGGCGTCGAATCGGCGTCGAACGCCGACGACGCGCTGACCTCGGCGATATTGGTCACGCTCGCCCCCGCGGTGGCGGTGACGGTGCCGGTGATCGTCAGCGTTCGCGTCGTTCCGGGCGGGATGCTGCCGACCGTCCACACGCCGGTCGTGCTGTTGTAGCTGCCGAAACCCGACGCGCCGGTAAAGGCGAAGCCCGCGGGAAGCGTGTCCTGCACCGTCACCCCGGTTGCTGTCAGCGCCGAGCCGCTCGCGTTGGTGACGCTCAATATATAATTGATGCTGGCGCCGGGCGCAGGCGCTGCGTTGCTCACCGACTTGGTCAGCGACAGGTCTGCGGACGGCGCGATCGGTACCGTCGTGAGCGTCAGGTCGGTGCGCGTGAAGTTGCCGCTGTCGCCATTGAGCGAGTCGCAGATCGTGAGCTGCCACGTCCCCGCCGAACCCTGTCCGTTGAAGCTCGCGAGCGATCCCTCTGGACGGAATGTGCGCTGATAGGGCGGCGCCGCGGCGGTGTTGTCGTTGCTCGTATGGGTCGAGATGCTCGCCGCCGCGCTGTCGTCGAACAGGACGTTCAGATTGTCGGCCGAGGTGCCGACATTGGTGATCAGATTGACGACGGTTCCGCCCGGCGAAACCAGCGTCGCGCGGACGTCGCCGCGATAGCTGTGCGTGAACTGGACGCCGATATTCACATCGGTGACCTGTGCGTTCGCGGCGACGGTGAAATTTCGCACCATCGGACTGGCGCACGCGGTCGCGGTTTCGCTGATCGTGCCGGTCGCCGTGTTGCTGTAGCTGGTGGTCGTCTGTGCGGCGGCGGGATTGCTGGCAAGCGTCACCGCCAGCCAAACGAGCATGAGACATACTCGCACAGACTGCAAACACTGGCCCCCACGCCAGCAGTATCGGCTCTGGTCCCGCCGTTGCATGGCGCCGCTATGGCTCGCACATAGCTAATATCGGGTTAAAATCGGCGACCTGGTTACGTTTCTGTGCGGCAACGGGACAGATTGGGGGCTCAGACGCCCGCCGACCAATCGCCATTTTGCGCCATCCAGATGCCGACGGCGGCGATCGCCGCGGTTTCGGCGCGCAGGATGCGGGGGCCGAGCGCGATGCGGCGGACAGCGGGATGGCCGATCAGAAGCTCGCGCTCGCGCGCGGTAAAGCCGCCTTCGGGGCCGGTGAGGATCGCCGCTGGCGCTGGGGCGTCGATGCTGGCCAGCGGCGCGCCGCCGGCTTCGTCGGCGAACAGCAGCGCGCGCCCGGCGGGCCATTCCTTCAGGAGTTGGGGCAGTTTGACGGGCTCTGCGAGCGTCGGAAGCGCGGTGCGCCCGCATTGTTCGCACGCTTCGACGATCTGCGCCTCGAGCCGCTCGCGCTTGACGCGCTCGACGATCGTGCGTTCGGTGATGACCGGCTGCAGGCGGCTGACGCCGAGCTCGGTCGCCTTTTCGATGATCCAGTCGAGCCGCGCCTTCTTGACCGGCGCGAAGCACAACCAGAGGTCGGGCACTTGCTCGATCTCGCGGACCTGCCGCTCGATGCGCAGCGTCAGCGAGCGTTTCGCGGTATCGGCAACGACCGCGAGCCATTCGCCGCTGATATTGTCGAACAGCAGGATCGGATCGCCCGCCTTCATCCGCATCACATTGAGCAGATAATGCGCGGCGGGACCGTCGATCATGGGGGCGGCGTCGGGCCCCAGCGGCAAATCGACAAACAGGCGGGGTGTGCTGGCGGGCGGCCAGGCAGGAGTCGCGGGCATGGGAGGCCGATAACAGAAGGCGATATTTTGTGCATCCTTTGCCGTGAGGTGATGCAGCCTGTCCCGGTCCGGGTCAAAACCGCCGTTCCGGACCGGTCGACCCGCCCCCGATTAGCATTTTGGTAAGCAGTCCTCCCCTAGGTGCGAGGATGCCAGCGGCCCAATTTAGTGGGGGGGCGTCGCGGGGCGAAGAGGGGTTAGGCCATGCGAGGGACCGTATTCAGCCGGCTGCGGCTCGGCGCCACAAAGCTTTTGCGCGACCGGCGCGGCAATGCCCTGATGCTGACGGCGGCCGCGATTGTTCCGGTGATCGGCATCGTCGGGTCGGCGATCGACATCGGCCGCGGCTATATGGCGCAGCTTCGCCTGCAACAGGCCTGCGACGCCGGGGTGCTGGCGGGCCGCCGCTATATGAGCGGATCGACCTATAGCGACGCCGCGAAGACCGAGGCGAGCAACATGTTCGCGTTCAATTATCCCGCCGGCCTATACGGCAGCCAGAACGTCGCGTTTTCCTCGTCATGGGTGCCGGCGGGTTCGGAAGTCGCCGGCACGGCGTCGACCCGGCTCCCGGCCCAAATAATGTATATGTTCGGCTTCGACGCGTTCAACCTGACCGCAAATTGCGGCGCCAAGCTGGAAATCGCGAACGTCGACGTGATGCTGGTGCTCGATATTACGACGTCGATGACCTGGTATCCCCACAACGACAACGTGGCGCCGGTGGCGAGCTCGCGCCTCGCGGGTCTCAAAAGCGGAGCTCGCATATTCCTCGATACCCTGCTGTCGACCAGCAGCAATGAAGGAACGCTTCGTGTTGGCATGGTCCCCTATGGGGGGGCGGCCAATGTCGGAAGAATCCTGAAAAAGAAGAATGCGAGCTGGATTTCGGACACGGTGAGGATCCCGTCACGGACGTGGAACAAGCCCGGCGCCGCCAACCGGTACACGCTTGAGGATCGCGACTTCAATGTGGCGGGCGTCGCCGTGGGGGGCAACACGAGCGGGTTCACCGGCATCAACCAAAGCGGAACGCAAAGCGCCACATGGGGCGGCTGCGTTATGGAACGTTACACCTACACCACGGCCGTCACGGCTACGACAACGACGATCCCTGCCGACGCCTTTGATTTGAACGTCAACATGGTCCCCGACGCGCGGGATAGCACCAAGTGGAAACTCTATCTGCCGACGCTGGCGTGGACCCGCTCGGGGACAGGGTCGAGTACCACGACAAGCAACAACAACAGCATCGGCAATACCCCAAGCAGTTACGCCCAATGCACGACTTCCGAAGCGATGAACCTGGAGATCATGAAACAGGGAAGCGCGCGGAACGAGGCCAACATCTCGGTGTATGGGGAGAAGATCGATAACCTCCATGCCGTCGGTTATACCTATCATGATGCCGGCATGGTATGGGGGACACGATTGATCTCGCCGAACGGGTTGTTCAAAGCGGACAATGTTCGCACCGACGAGCAGACGGTCGGGCGTCATATCATCTTCATGACCGACGGCGATATGAATACGCCGCGCGACTATTATTCGCATCAGGGAATGGAGCAGGCGATTCCGCGCATCGGCGGGTCGGACAAGAATGCATCGATCGCGCGTCATAACAATCGGTTGAAGCTGTTGTGCGATGCCGCGAAAGCCGAAGGTATCACCATCTGGGTGATCGCGTTCAGCACCAGCGTCGACGATTATGGACCGCTCGATTATTGCGCGTCTTCGGGTGCGGCGTACAAGGCGCCGGACAGCGCAACACTCTCGACGATCTTCACGCAGATCGCTGGACAGATTTCCAAGCTGAGGTTGTCGAAATGATCCGATTCATTCCTTTCGTCCGCCGCATGCGCCACGATCGCCGGGGCACCGCGATCACCGAATTTGCTCTGACCGCACCGATGTTTCTGCTGCTGGTCATGGGGATTTTCGACTATAGCTGGCAAATGTACGCGCAGCAGGTGCTGCAAGGCGCCGTCGGCGACGCCTCGCGCCTGTCGACGCTTGAGGGCAACGCTACCGCAGACAAACAGAAACTGCTCGATGACGCCGTGCGCGACAAGGTCAAAGACGTGATCGGCAACGCCAGCCTGGAATTCAGCCGTAAAGCGTATCAGGACTTTTCGGGTGTCGGCCAGCGCGAGGCGCTGGAGGATTCGAATAATAACGGCAAAGCGGACAAGGGCGAATGTTTCGACGACATGAACGGCAACAATAGCTGGGATAATCAGGACCAAGGTCGGAGCGGTAACGGCGGCGCAAGCGACGTCGTGCTGTATACCGCGACAGCGAAGATCGAGCGCATCCTTCCGGTTTGGAAGATCCTCGGTCAGTCGCAGCAGATGACGCTGACATCGTCGACAGTGCTGCGCAACCAGCCCTATGCGACCGTAGCAGCAACAAGGAAACGGGTATGCGTCTCCTGAAATCTGTCACCCCAATTCGTTTGCTCGTCAAATCGGCGGGTCTGCTGCGCGACCGGCGCGCGACGGTGATCATCGAAATGGCAGCGTGCATTCCGTTTTTCGCCGTGCTTGGCTTTGGCGGGCTGGAACTCGCCAATTTGGCGTTGGCGCACACGCACGTCAGCCAACTTGCTCTGAACACCGCCGATAATGCCTCGCGCATGGCGTCGGGTACCAGCCTGACCGTGCCAACCGTTTCCGAGGCCGATATCCAGGAAGTTTTCATTGGCGCGGAAAAGCAGTCGGGCAGGCTCGATTTCAAACGGCACGGACGAATCATCCTGTCCAGCCTCGAGCGCAATGCGAACGGCGGCCAGTGGCTGCACTGGCAGCGCTGTTTCGGTGACCTTTCGGTTGCGTCAACCTTTGGCGCGGAAGGCGATGGCGCGGTTGGCAAACCGACCATCGCCGGCATGGGGCCGCAGGGCAGACAAATTGCCGCTCCACCCGGATCGGCGATCATGTTCGTCGAAATCGTTTATGACTATCAGCCGTTGGTTTTCGGTGTCTGGCTCGGTCCGCGAAGGATCCATATGACCGCGGCGTTCAATATCCGCGAGAACCGCAATCTGACGAACGGCGTTTCTCCCTCAAGCGGCGTGGCCACCGCAACCTGCCCCGTCCCGGCATAGACGGGCGCTCGATGCGCCCGGGGATGGCTCACCATGCCGACGTCGTGATGGCCGCAGTGGGGGCGCGCCCTTTCCCGATCCAGCGCATCGGGCCGAAGTGGACCAGCCAACCATATCCCATTTGTCGATGCCGCTCCGCATGCTATCGCCCGCGCATCGATGACTGCCACCCATCCTCCCGATAGCCAGCTTCGCGGTTTCGTCGCCCTGCTGCCCTCCGCGGCGCGGCCCTATGCGCTGCTCGCGCGGTTCGACCGGCCGATCGGCTGGTGGCTGCTCTATTGGCCCTGCGCGTGGGCGCTTGCGCTCGGCGGCGGCGCGGTCAGCCACTGGCCCTTGTTCCTGTGGATGCTGATCGGCGCGATCGCGATGCGCGGGGCGGGATGCGTCTATAATGATATCGTCGACCGCGACCTCGACGCGAAAGTGGCGCGGACGGCGTCGCGCCCGGTCGCGAGCGGCGCGGTGTCGGTTCGGAACGCGCTGCTGTGGACGGCGCTGCTATCGCTCGTCGGCCTGCTTGTGCTGCTGCAATTGCCGCGCCCGGCGCAGATCGTCGCGCTCGGCAGCCTGATCCTCGTCGCGGGCTATCCCTTTATGAAGCGGATCACCTGGTGGCCGCAGGCGTGGCTGGGGCTGGTGTTCAGCTGGGGCGCGCTCGTCGCGTGGGTCGCGGTGGGCGGGGCTGAGGGCGCTGCGCTGCCGCTGCTCTATGCCGGCTGTATCGCGTGGGTGATCGGATATGACACCATCTATGCGCTGCAGGACATCGAGGATGATATGCTGATCGGCGTGAAGTCGAGCGCGCGCGCGATGGGGCGTCATGTGCGGGGCGGGGTCGCGATATGCTACGCGCTCGCGCTCGCCTGCTGGGGCGGCGCGCTATGGGCGGTGCGGCCCGATCCGCTGGTGCTGATCGCGCTGCTGCCCGCGGCGGTGCATCTGACGGGGCAGGTCGTCACGCTCGACCCGGCGAACGGCGAGGATGCGCTGGCGAAGTTCCGCAGCAACCGGTTCGCGGGGCTGCTGGTGTTCGCGGCGATGCTGGTGGTGGGAATGGCGCCCTAAAGCTACTCGGCCGCGAGCAGTTCCTCGGCGCCGCCGAGGTCGACCGAGACGAGGCGCGAGACGCCGCGCTCGATCATCGTCACCCCGAACAGGCGGTGCATGCGCGCCATCGTCACCGCATTGTGCGTGACGATCAGGTAACGTGTGTTCGTTTCGCGCGCCATGCGGTCGAGCAGGTCGCAGAAACGCTCGATATTCGCGTCGTCGAGCGGCGCGTCGACTTCGTCGAGGACGCAGATCGGCGCGGGGTTGGTCAGGAACAGGCCGAAGATCAGCGCCACGGCGGTCAGCGCCTGTTCGCCGCCCGACAGCAAGGTGAGCGTGCCGAGGCGCTTGCCCGGCGGCTGCGCCATGATTTCGAGCCCGGCTTCGAGCGGATCGTCCGAATCGACGAGTTCGAGATGCGCCTGTCCGCCGTTGAACAGGGTCGTAAACAGCCGCTGGAAATGCTGGTTCACCGCCTCGAACGCCGCGAGCAGGCGGACGCGGCCCTCGCGATTGAGATTGCCGATCGAGCCGCGCAGGCGATGGACCGCCTGCGTCAGCTCCTCGATCTCGGCGGCGTTCTTCTCGCGCTCGGTGTCGAGTTCGGCGAGCTCGTCGGCGGCGACGAGGTTCACCGGGCCGAGCCGTTCGCGGTCGGCAACGAGCCGGTCGTGCTGCGCCGATTCGGCATTGGCGTCGCCGACGCTGCTTGATTCGAACCCGGCCTTTTGCGGCAGCAGCGGCGGCGGGCATTCGAAGCGTTCGCCCGACAGGCGGCCCATCTCGATGCGGCGGAGTTCGGCGTTTTCGGAGCGGGCGATCGCGCCGGCACGCGTTTCGCGCGCGGCGGCGACGCGCTCGCGGATCGCATTCAGCGCGGTTTCGGCCTCGCGCAGCGCGGCCTCGGCGGCGCGTTCCTGCGCTTCGGCCGCGGCGACCTTTTCGCGCAGCTCGGCCTGCTGTGCTTCGGCGGCGGCGCGCTGCTGCGCGAGTTTGGCGGGGAGGTCGGCGAGCTTCGCGGCTTCGGCGGCCAGCGCCTCGGCGCGCTTGTCCATTTCGGTCACGCGGCGAGCGGCCTCGCCCGCGCGCGCCTTCCAGCTCTTGATCTCGGCGCTGACGACCGCTTGCCGTTCGCTCAGGCTGGCAAGCGTGCGTTCGTGCGCTGCCAGCGCATCGCGCGCGGCATTGGCGTCGGCGCGCGCCCGTTCTGCGGTCTGCTCCTCGGCTTCGAGCGCTGCGCGCGCGATGCTGTCGTCGGGCAGCGCGGCGAGCGCGGCTTCCTGCACCGCGAGCTGCTCGGCGGCGTCCTTCGCAGCTTCGGCGATTTCGGCGAGGCGGCGGTCGAACAGCGCCGCGGCGTCGCGGTGGCGGTCGATCGCGGCCTGCGCCTGATCGGCGGCGCGCAGCGCGCTACGCCGCACCTCGTCGGCCTGCGCGAGCGCCTTGCGCGCGGCTGCCGCGGCGGCGGTCAGGTCGGACGCCTTTGCGGCGGCGGCATCGCGCCGGTCGCGCAGGTCCTGCACCCCGAGTTCGACCTGCGGGCGCTGCGCGGCGAGTTCGTCGAGGCGGTTCTGGCGTTGCAGCCGTTCGGTCGCGGTCGCGCCGTCGCCGCGCGTGACGAACCCGTCCCAGCGGCGCATCACGCCATCAGTGGTGACGAGGCGCTGGCCGACCGCGAGCGGCTGGCCGCCGTCCGCCTCGGTTACTGCGACCTGAGCGAGGCGGCGTGCGAGCGCGGTGGGGGCCTTCACAAATTCGGCGAGTGGCTTGGTGCTGGCGGGCAGCGCGGGATCGCTTTTCGCGGCATCGGCGCCGCCCCAGCTGCGCGCGGCGTCCTTGTCCGTCCCGGCGTCGAGGTCGTCACCGAGCGCGGCGGCGAGCGCGGCTTCATAGCCCGGCGCGACGCGGAGCTGGTCGAGAATGCGGTCGGCATCGCTGCGCGCCGCGGCGAGCGCGCGTTCGAGCGTCGACGCCTCGCCTTCGAGCGCGGCGAGCGCGGCGCGCGCTTCGGCGAGGCCCGCCTCGATGCCTGCAAGGTCCGCGGCGGTCGCCTCGCGATCGGCCTCGGCTTCCTGCAGCGCGTTTTCGGCGGCGGCGATCGCGGCCTCCGCGGCCTCGGCTGCCTTCGTGCTGTCAGCGAGCGTCGCGGCGAGCGCGGCGCTGTCGCCGAGCGCGGCGACCTCGGCGTTGACGCGCGCCTTGTCATTGGCAACTCGGCGTACGGCAGCTTCGGCGCTGTCGCGGGCCGATACGGCGATACGGCGGTCGGCGGCTTCGCTCGCTGCCTTGGCGCGCGCCTGTGCCAGCGCCACTTCGGCGTCGCGGAGGCGCGTCTGCGCGGCAAGACTGGCATCGGCGAGCGCGGCCTTGCCCGCATCGTGCCCGGCGATTTCCTGCGCCAGCGATCTCGTCTCGGCGTCGAGTGCGGTTAGCGCCGCATGGGCTTCGCGCGCGAGTTCGCCTTCGTGCGCGCGGTCGTCGGCGATGCGCCGTTGCTGCGTCGCCAGATCGTCGAGCCGCTGGAGCGCCGCGCGCTCCTCGCCCTGCAAGCGCACCTGCGTTGCGGTCGCCTCGGCGAGCGCGTCGCGCTGTGCCTGTGCGTCGCTGCGCGCCGCGGCGACGCGCGTTGCGACCTCGGTCTGCGCCTTCGATATGGTTTCAAGTTCGTCCTGTGCGGTCTTGACCGCCGCCTCGGCCGCGTCGGCATCGCGCCGCGCCTGATCGGCCGCGGCGGCGGCGTCGCGCCAGCGCGCATAGATCAGGCGCCCCTCGTATATGCGGATATCGTCGGAGAGTTTCTTGTACTTTTCCGCCGCGCGCGCCTGCCGGCGTAGCGCGTTCGCGCGCACCTCCATGTCGGCGACGATTTCGGAAAGGCGCGTTAGGTTGGTTTCGGTCGCGCGCAGCTTTTGCTCGGCGTCCTTGCGGCGCACGTGGAGCCCGGCAATGCCCGCGGCTTCCTCGAGCATCGCGCGGCGATCGGTCGGCTTGGCGGCGATGACGTTCGCGATCTTGCCCTGGCTGACGAGCGCGGGGCTGTGTGCGCCGGTCGCGGCGTCGGCGAAGATCAGCGCGACGTCCTTCGCGCGCACGTCGCGGCCGTTGGCGCGATAAGCGCTGCCCGCGCCGCGCTCGATGCGGCGGATGACCTCGAGATCGTCACCGTCGCTCGAGTCCGAGAGACCCGCGACGAGCGCGCCCTCGGTATCGCAATGGAGCGCGACTTCGGCAAAATCGCGCGCCGGGCGCGTCGAGGTGCCGGCGAAAATCACATCCTCCATCCCGCCGCCGCGCATCGATTTGGGGCTGGATTCGCCCATCACCCAGCGGATCGCTTCGAGCAGGTTCGACTTGCCGCAACCGTTGGGGCCGACGACGCCGGTCAGCCCGGGTTCGATGCGGAGTTCGGTGGGTTCGACGAAGCTTTTGAAACCAGTCAGGCGCAGCCGCTTTATCTGCACGGGATAACCCCGTGCAGCTCATCGAATCGGAGCTGGTGCAACCTTGTCGTCACATATCCCCCATGCAGCCGTCATGCCGCGCGGCGGGGGGAGTCGCAAGGGGGTAGGGTTAACCCTACCCCCGGCAAATTCGGATCAGCGTGCGCCCATCGTACGCAGGCGGTCGCGGAGCAGGCCCCAGGCGGCGACGCCTTCGACAACCTGACCGTTGATGACAAAGGTCGGGGTGCCGGTGATCTGATATTTCTCGACCCCGGCGTTGGTGCCCTTTTCGATCGCCTCGACATTTTCGACCTTGGCAAGGCACTGCTGGATCGTCGCGGCGGGGACGCCGCGCTGCTGATAGAATTGATCGATTCCCCAGTCCTTGGCGAGCGCGACGAAGCGCTGCGCGGGGGGCAGTTTCATCGCTTCTTCGATCCCCGGCGCCGGCTTCGACGGACCGGCGATGAACGCTTCATGCTCGAGGAAGGTCGCGTCGGCGAGCGGGAAGAAGCGGTCGGGGCCGGTGCATTTGACGATCGCGCCCGCGATCGCGTCGACCGGGTGGAGCATGAACGGCGTCAGCTTGTACGACACGCGGCCGGTGTCGACGAAGTCGCGTTTCAGCTCCTCGTGCGAATCCTTGGCGAACTGGGCGCAGTGGCCGCAGGTGAAGGCGCCAAATTCCTCGAGTTTTATCGGTGCGTCTGGATTGCCCATCACGACGCCGTCGCCATCGACGTGCACGACCTGCGACCAGCTCTTGCCGGCCGGCGGCGCGACCTTGGCGACCACGGACTGTTCCTTGGACGGGTCGGTCGCACCGTCGCCGCAACCGGCGAGCGCGAGCGCGCCGAGCGAGGACAGAAGGGCGATACGAAGTGATGCGTTCATCTTTTTCTTTCTCCACGAAAACGGGAATGCGAGGCTTTTACGAGGCCTTGAGGGCAAGGTCGAGTTTCGATTTGAGCGCGGGCCACGCGGTCACTTCGGCGTTGCGGCCATTGACGAAGAAGCTTGGCGTGCCTCCGACGCGGTCGGCGTTAAGGGCGATGTTCGTCATCCCGGTGAGCTCGGCCTGCGCCACCTCGCTGTCGAGCGCGGCGTCGAGTTGCGTCTGGGTATAGCCGCGCGTGCGCATCAGTGCGGTGAGTCCCGTGGCGGCCGCGATCTTGCGCGCGCGCTCGCCGGTGGTGCCTTCGAACCAGCTCTTCTTCTGCGCCTCGGTCGCCTTCTGGATGCTGGCGATCAGCGTGGGGAAATTGTTGAAGATCGCCTGATGGTTGCCCGCGAACGCCTTGGGCCCGCCGCAGCGCGCGAGCAGGGCCGCGGTCATGTCGACGGGGTCGCGCACGAGGTTGCGATATTCGAAGAGCAAGAGCCCGCGATCGACATATCCGGTCTTCAGCGGCAGCGCGCTCGCCTTCGCGAAATTGGCGCACACGTGGCAGGTGTAGCTGAAATATTCGACGACCCGCACCTTCGCGGCGGGATTGCCGGCAAGGAAGGCGCCGATCGGGGTCGTTGTCACGGTCTGCGACCAGAGGGTGGGTTTCGCGGGGGTTGCGGCGATCAGGCCGAGCGCGGCGCCCGAAAGTGCCAGCACCGCCGCACGGCGATCGAGAAGCGGGTCGTCAAAAGCGGACATCCGTCGTTCCTAACTGATACGGGGAAGCTTGGGCGGCGTCGCCAGTCCCGCCGCCATGCGTTCGAGCACGGTGCGCAGTTCCGGGTCGCCGATGTCGCGCAGGCTGTCCCCCAGTTCGGCGGGTACGGGTTTGAGCATTGCCGGCTGCTGAACGGGCGCGGCGGGGATGACCTGGCCATGCGTCATGCGGACCTGCGCGACGGCGGCATAGCCGAAGAAGCGGTTGACCGCGCCGATGATGTCGGGCGCGACATGCTGCAGCATCGGCGCGTGCGCGCCGCTGATCGTGAGGTGGAGCGTGCCGCCGGCTTTCTGGCCCGCCGGAAAGCGGATCATCGCGGGTTGGGTGACGTCGGCAAGCCGGTCGCCGACGATCTCGCGCCAGCGGCTGACCACCGAGCTTTGCACGAAGCCGAATTTGCGAAAGGCGGCGCGGCCGATTTCGGGAACGAGGTCGGAGACCATGCGCGCTTCGCCGCCGCGCGGGCGTTCGTAAACGCGCACGGGCGGCTTGGCGGTTTTCGCCTTGCCTTTCGCCTTGGCCTTTTTGGCCGGCGCATCCTCGCCTGCGTCTTTCGTCATGCCGGGTGCCATGCCATAGGCGGGGGGTGAGCGTCCAGACTTCCCACATGGCAGATGACATCGCCCGCGACTTCGCGGACCGGCTGCTCGGCTGGTACGATCGGTCGGCGCGCGTGCTGCCCTGGCGCATCGCGCCGAACAGTGGCGGGGTCCCCGATCCCTATCGCATCTGGCTGGCCGAGGTCATGCTGCAGCAGACGACGGTCGCCGCGGTCGCGGGCTATTTCGCGCGCTTTACCGGGCGCTGGCCGACGGTTGCCGATCTGGCGGCGGCGGACGATGGCGATGTCATGGCGGCGTGGGCGGGGCTGGGCTATTATGCCCGCGCGCGCAACCTGCTCGCCTGCGCGCGCGCGGTCGTTCGCGACCATGGCGGGATGTTTCCCGATAGCGAGGCCGCCTTGCGCGCGCTGCCCGGGATCGGCGACTATACCGCGGCGTCGGTCGCGGCGATCGCTTTCGGGCGCCCGGCGGTGGTCGTCGACGCCAATATCGAGCGCGTGATCGCGCGCCGCCGCCTGATCGAAACCCCACTGCCGATGGCGAAGCGCGAGATTCGCGCCGCGCTGGCGCCGCTAGTGCCCACGGATCGCCCGGGCGATTTTGCGCAGGCGCTGATGGACCTTGGCGCGACCGTCTGCACGCCGCGTAGTCCGGCGTGCGCGATCTGCCCGCTGATGGCCGACTGCCGCGCGCGTGGGCTGCCCGATATCGAGCGCCTGCCGGTGAAGCCGCCGAAGAAGGCCAAGCCGCATCGGCATGGGCTGGCGCACTGGATCGAGCGCGATGCGCAGGTCTGGCTCGTGCGCCGGCCGGGCAAGGGGATGCTCGGCGGGATGCGCGCGCTGCCCGGCGGCGACTGGAGCGACGCGCCCCCCGCCGAGTCGGGAATCGTCAGCGTCGACCATGGTTTTACCCATTTCGACCTGACGCTGACACTGGTGCGGCGCGAAGCCCCTCCCGAAGCCGCCGATGCCGCAGCGGAAGGCCGATGGTGGCCGATCGCGGACCTTGACGCGGCGGGGCTGCCGACGCTCTATCGCAAACTGACCGACAAGATGCTGGAGAGAGACGCATGAACATGATGGTGTCGCGCCGCGCGCTGATGGGTGGGATGGCGCTGGCGGGTGCGGGGGCGTTACTGCCGCGCGCCGCGCTGGCGTGGAAGATCGACGGCGCCGCGCTCTATCCCGCGACCAATGCGTTCATCAAAGGCTTTGTCGACCGCCGTGAACTGGCGGGCACGCTCGCCGCGATCGGCAAGGGGCAGGAGGCGCCGGTCTTTTTCGGCGCGGGGGTGCAGTCGAACGATTCATCGACGCCGGTCGGCCCCGACACGCTGTGGCGCCTCTATTCGATGACCAAGCCCGTCACCGGCATCGCGGCGATGCTGCTGATCGAGGACGGCAAGATGAAGCTCGACCAGCCGATCGCCGATTTCCTGCCTGCCTTTGCGAACATGAAGGTCCAGAACGTCCCCGACGGCTCGATCACCGATGTGCGCCCCGCAAAGGGTCCGATCACGGTGCGCCAGCTGCTCACGCATACCGCGGGACTCGGCTATAATATCATCCAGAAGGGGCCGATCAAAAAGGCCTATGACGACAATGGCATCACCGGCGGGCAGGCGAGCCGGCTGCCGATCCCGGGTTTCGCGCCGGTGACCCCCGCGCCGAGCCTTGCCGTGATGGCCGACCGGCTTGCGGCGCTGCCGCTCGTCTACGAGCCCGGCACCAAGTGGAGCTATTCGATCAGCCTCGACCTGCTGGGGCGGTTGATCGAGGTCGTGTCGGGGCAGCCGTTCGACGCTTTCCTGAAGGCGCGATTGTTCGATCCGCTCGGGATGACGAGCACCGGCTTCATGGTAAGCGCGAAGGATGTCGGGCGCTTCACGAGCAATTATGCGCCCTTCGGCGGTGCGCTGATCCCGTTCGATCCCGCGGCGAGCTCGATCTATCTTGATCCGCCGCCCTATCCGTTCGGCGGCGGCGGGCTGGTGTCGAGCGCGCGCGATTACGACCGCTTTCTCGCGATGCTGCTGGGTGAAGGCGAAACCGGCGGCAAGCGCGTGATGAAGCGCGAGACCGCGCGGCTCGCGATGTCGAACCTCATCGCCGACAGCGTCGACCGCAAGGGGACGTTCATCGACGGGCAGGGCTTTGGTGCCGGCGGCCGCGTGTCGCTGCCGACCTCGCCGGGTGGCGAGGGCATTTTCGGCTGGGCGGGCGCCGCGGGGACGATCGGCTTTGTCCACCGGGGGCTCGGTTATCGCGTCGGCGGCTATACACAGATCATGCCGCCCGATGCGGTGTCGTTCCAGGGCAAGTTCGGCGAAACCTTCTTCAAGGATGTGACGCGCTGATGCCTTTGCCGCTCGGTTTCACGGGGGCGTGGCTCGACCGCGCCGATCAATTGCGTACCAACGAGGCGGCTTTCGCCGCGGCGGTAGCCGATCCGCGGGCGCGCTGCCTGGTGCTTGACGGCATAGATTTCGTGCCGGGCGAGGGCGGCGGGTTGCTGTGGGAGCCGCTCGACCCCGCCGACGATCGTGCGCCGATGCTGCTCGGCATCGACGATGATGAGATCCCGCATTTTGTGCGCGAGGCCCCGGCCGGCGCACGCATCGATGCGCGCTCGCGTACGGTGATGCGACTGCTGCCGTTGCTCTCGGGCGAAGAGGCGGCGCTGTATGGCGGCGCGCGCAGCCTTGTCGACTGGCACGCGCGGCATCGTTTCTGCGCGGTGTGCGGATCGCCGACCGACCTGTTTCGCGGCGGGTGGGGACGGCGTTGCGGCAGCTGCAACGCCGAGCATTTCCCGCGCGTCGACCCCGTCGTGATCATGCTCGCCGAATGCGAGGGGCGCGTGCTCGTCGGGCGGCAGGGCGGGTTTCCGCCGGGGTTCTTCTCGGCGCTCGCGGGGTTCGTCGAGCCCGGCGAATCGCTCGAGGAAGCGGTCGCGCGCGAATTGTTCGAGGAGGCGGGCATCCGCGTCTCGGATGTCAGCTATGTCGCGAGCCAGCCCTGGCCCTTCCCCTCGTCATTGATGATCGGGTGCCGCGCGGTCGCGAAGGACCCGGCGTTGACGCTCGACACGACCGAGATCGAGGCGGCGATGTGGGTCGACAGGGACGAGGTGCGCGCCGCGCTCGCGGGCGACATGGGCGCGCCGTTCATGGCGCCGCCGCCGCTGGCGATCGCGCGATATTTGCTGGAAGATTGGGCTGGTTAGAGCCGCTTGCCGGTAATCCGACTGATTTCCTTGGCGACCATCGCCTCGACCAGCGCGGGCAGGTTGGTGTCGAGCCAGTCCTTGAGCATCGGGCGCAGCGCGTCGAGGACGACATCCTCCATCGTGCGGCCGGCGACGGTCGGGGCGGCCACGGTTGCAGCGGCAACCGCGGGCGCGACCGCGGCGGTCAGCGCTTCGAGCGACTGGCGCGCGGCATCGGCGCTCGCCTCGGAAACGAGCTCCGCGGCCGCGGGGGCGGCATCGGCCCGGTCTTCTTCATCCTGAAGGTCGAGAATATCATCGGCTTCGGGGACGCGAATCTCGCGCGCCGAGCCCGGCGCCTCGTCGCGAGCGATCACGCGCCGAATCGACGACAAGATATCTTCCATCGATGGTTCCCGCGACATATCGCCCATAACCAACCCCCTAAACCATCGCGATTACCGGATGGTTAACCATCCTCTTACCGATTCGAGGCGGATTTTGCCAAGCCTTATTGTGGCGAGAGCGATGGCGGACCGACGGGAACGCTGGCGGTGGCAGCGGGAACGGCGCGGGTGTCGGTCGCGACCTGCTGCGGTGCCGGATCGTCGGCCCAATCCCAGATCTCGCCGCGCACGCGCTTGTAATTGACTTCGGGATCGTAGAGCGCGCCGCCGCCGATGCCGAGATCGCGCGCTTCGGCCTTGCCCATTGCGGCGAGGACCGAGAAGGCGGCGACGTACGAGTTGCGCTGCGCCGACACGAGCTGGACCTGCGTGTTCAGATATTCCTGTTCGGCGTTCAAAATGTCGAGGATCGACCGCGTGCCGACGCTGTTTTCGGCGCGCACGCCTTCGAGCGAGAGGGCGTTCGCGCTGACCGCCTGCTGCGTCGCGGTGATGATGCGTTCGTTCGCCTGCCACGCGGCATAGGCACCGCGCGTCTGCGCGATCACGCCGCGTTCGGTTTCGACATATTGTTCGATCGCCTGGCTGCCGCGCGACTGCGCCTGCCGCACCTGGGCCGACCGGCGTCCGCCGGTGAAGATCGGCAGCGTTACCGAAACCCCGGCGGCCGCGTTCGATGTTTCCTGCAATACGCCGATGCCGGTGACACCGCTGTTCAGCGAGCCGAGGTAATTATTGTAGCCGCCGCCGACCGTCGCCGAGAGTTTCGGCGCGCGGGCTGCCTTTGCCGCGCCAATGTCCGCCTTGGACGCATTGACCAGCTGATTCGCGGCCTCGATATCGGGATTGGTGTTGAGCGCGATTCCGACCGCTTCTTCGGCGCTCGCGGGCAGGTTCGGCAGCGTCGGCGGTGCCTGCAGGTCGGTCGGTGCGTCGCCGACAAGCCGGATATAGGATTCGCGGCTGCCGATCAGATTGGCTTCGGCGTTGCGCAAATCGCCTTCAGCGAGCGCGAGCCGCGCCTCCGACTGGGCAACGTCGGTGCGCGTCAGGTCGCCGATCTCGAAGCGATCGCTCGTCGCCTGAAGGTTGGTCCGCAGGACCGAGACGTTCTTTTGGTTGAGCTGGACGATCGCCTGGTCGCGAATGACGTCCATATAGGCGCCGACGACCTGCGAAAACACGCTTGCTTCGGTTGCGCGCAGGTCGGCTTGTCCCGCCTCGACGCGATATTTCGCGGCGCGCACGGCGTTGCGGACGGCGCCTCCCTGATAAATCGGCACCGACAGCTGGCCGCTCGCGGTAATCGATCGCGTCGGCGCGTTGAAGCTGTTGCCGGGGATGATCAGATTTTCCTCATAATCCGCGCGGGTGTTGACCTCGGGAAGACCGAAGCTTTTCTGGATCGGCACATTCTCGTCATTCGCACGCTGTCCCGCGCGCGCGCCGGTCAGCGTCGGGTTGTTTTCATAGGCCTTGGCCAGCGCACCCTGCAGCGTTTCGGCCTCTGCCGCCGCGGGCAACATCAACGCGCCGACCGCGAGGCCAGCGAGCCAGCTGGACCGGCGAAGGGGCTGTTTCTTATTATTATCGTTCATAAAGATCTCAGCCCCGAAACAAGGAAGGAAGTGGCCTTAAAACTGAAAAGCGACCGGTGCCGCAAAGCCCGGCAGCGGCGCGACGTCCATGTCGGCGAAGCTGCGCAGCGCGACCGCGCCGCCGGCCTTCACGCCCTCGACCAGCCGCGTCACCGCACCTTCGCGCCGCGCTGCGATCAGCCGGCCGCCGTCGGCGAGCTGCTGGGCAAGCGCGTCGGGCAGCGTTTCGATCGCGCCCTCGATGATGATGCGGTCGAACGGCGCCGCATCGGGCGCACCGGCGGCCAGCGGTCCCTGGGTCCAGTGGATATTGGCGTTGGCGACCGCGCCCTCTGCCACCGCCATCAATTCACCCTGTTCCTCGACGGCATGGACTTCGGCGCCGAGCAGCGCGAGCAGTCCGGCGGTATAGCCCGTCGCGCTGCCGACCAGCAGCACGCGCTGGCCGGGGCGGATCGCCGCCGCGACCAGCATCCGACCGGTGACCAGCGGCGCGTTCAATGCGCGGCCATGACCGAGCGCGATCGGGCGGTCCATATAAGCGACGCCGGCGAGCGCGGCGGGCACATGCGCCTCGCGCGGTGCCGCGGCCATTGCGCCGATCACCGCGGGGTCGATGACATCGTTGGTCCTGAGCTGGCTGTCGATCATGGCAGCGCGCATCTCTGCCGCAGTGATTTCGCTAAACTTCGTCGCCATCAGCCTTTTCCAATTCCCTGGAACTTGAACCTTTGCGGGGCAGCTTTAGCCGAAGCAATGCTGTATTGCAATAGTAATACAGCCCCGCAGCCGCATCGCGTGTCGCATAGCTGCCAATGGGGGTGCCGCCAACCCTCATCGCGCGCTGTACCGCGGCCCGAGCGGTGCCGGTCCGGCGAATCCTTGACAAGGCAGCCAAAGCCCCTCACTAGCGGCGCCGTCCAACACCCGGCCCGTCCCAAAAAGGATGCGGTAATTTGGCATGAGGCCCGATGGCGGAGTGGTGACGCAGCGGATTGCAAATCCGTGCACGCCGGTTCGATTCCGGCTCGGGCCTCCAATATCCTGTCAGCGGACGGTTGCTGGTGGTTGAAAAACTCCCCGTTTTCTGCTAGTTATGGGGCATTCACTGATTGCCGGTGATGGTCTCTGATTGCCCGTAATTGTGGTCGTTGGGGGCCTTTTTCGGGGCAGCCGAGGCCCCCATTTGCGCGAGGCCCCCAAATGGCTCTGACAGATGCCGCAATCCGCAATGCTAAACCCAGAGAAAAGCCTTATAAGGTTGCAGATTCCAAAGGACTATATCTGCAGATCAACCCTGCTGGCAGCAAGCTCTGGCGGCTGAAATATCGAATCAATGGCGTGGAGCGGAAACTGGCGCTCGGATCTTATCCCGAAATCAGTTTGGCCGAAGCTCGCGAGGCGCGCGATGCTGCTCGCAAGCAAGTGGCGCATTCTATCGATCCGAACTTCGCGAAGCGCGAAGCGCGAATTGAGGCGACCGTGCGCGCTCGCAACAGCTTCGCGCATGTTGCAGACGATCTTATTCAGAAAAAGACGCGCGAAGGTTTGGCCGCGCCGACGCTGAAAAAGATGCATTGGTTCGTGAAGCTGCTCGGGCCAGAGTTCGGCAGGCGCCCGATAGCCGACATCACTCCGCATGAGATTTTGCATGAGCTTCGTAAGCATGAGCGTCGGGGCCGGCTTGAAACCGCCAACCTCCTCCGATCATTCGTCAGTCGCGTGTTCCGATATGCTGTTGCAACTGCGCGCGCTGATCGCGATCCCGCACAGTTGTTGATTGGTGCGCTGACTATTCCGAAGGTGAAGCATTTTCCGGCAATCACCGATCCGGTTGCGTTCGGCGGGTTGCTGCGCGCGATCGACGACTATCAAGGTGATCCCGCCGTCATGGCGGCCTTGAAGCTCACGCCCCATCTTTTCCAGCGCCCCGGCGAGATGCGCCAGATGGAATGGAGTGAGATCGATTTCGACAAGGCGGTGTGGACGATCCCCGAGGGCAAGATGAAGATGCGCCAGCCGCATGCGGTGCCTCTTTCGCGACAGGCCTTGGCGATTCTCTCCGACATGCGGATTCTGTCGGGATCGGGCCAATTTGTCTTTCCATCGGTGCGCACCCGTTCGCGCCCGATTAGCGACAATACGCTGAACGCGTCGCTGCGGCGCATGGGATATCCCAAGGATCAGATGACGGCGCATGGTTTTCGCACGTCGGCATCATCGCTCCTCAACGAATCGGGATATTGGAATCCCGACGCGATCGAGCGTGCGCTGGCGCATGCGGTCGGGGGCACTGTCCGCCGCATTTACAATCAGTCGGCCTATTGGGCCGAACGCGTCGAAATGGCCCAATGGTGGAGCGACTATCTCGACGATCTGCGTGAAGGAGGAAATCGATGCCCGTCGCCGAGACCACAGCCCCGACCGGGATATGGCATCGGCCGACCGATGCACATCGGAGTCTCGCGCGGATTGCCGCTCGCCTCTTATACGCCAAGGACAAGGAGGAGCTGGGGTTAGACGAGGTCGATCGCGTCGCCGTCGCCATCGAGCGCGCGGTCAGGCGCCGGTTCCTTGTCCTAGCTACGTCATTCCTGCTCTGTATTCTTCTTTTGTTGCTCGTCCTGGTCGTTTGGGGCGCGGCGGTATTGAACGGGGATGACATCGGTCAGGCGGCTTCGGTGGCAATGATCGCCCTGCTCGCGATGGCTGCTTGCATCGCGGCGTCTTGGCGGCATTTCCAATATGGATTGGGGATTGCCGAAAAGAAGCGAACCCCCGTCTATGGCAGCAGCCGCCGTTCGACCGTCGAAACGCTCGAGAAGCTTTTCGACTATCTAGGCCGCCGAACTGCCCCGGCTACCTATTACTACGACCGGAAAGGCATGCGGCGTCCGGTCCATCGCCGCCACTTTTACGGGCGGCTGCGAGGCTTGCTGTTGTCTGAAGTCGCCAGCGACCGGGCGATCGTGCTTCCGCCACGCGGCTTCTGGTTCAGCGCTCAGATCTTCGTCGATGCCGAACCGGAAGAGATCATCCGGGCGCTCAAAGTGCGGCCCAACAGCGGAGGGCGCCCGAAGGAATACGATTATGAGGCGATGCTGCTGGCCTTGATCGAGCACCCCGCGCTCCGCGCGATCGATCCAGATGAATATCGTGCTGAAAGCGCGGTCATGGACCTTATTAGAGATCGCTGCGAACCGAGCGAGGACCATGACAATGATATTCGCGTTCCGGAGAACACCCGCCTGCGGGCATTTGCGAAAAACATCGTCGCGGCGGTAAAAATAAATCGGGGCGCCGGCTAGACGGGACGCTTCAGGAGATAGCGAAAACTGACCGAAAAGCGCCAAAATCGGTAGCGCACGGTTGCCGAAATCTCCCACCGCTCGCAGATTTGTTTGGTGTTCGCGTTACCGGACGACCCATGCACAATCATGTGCAACCTGAGCTGTCTCCCGCCAACAATCGTCACACACGGAGACCCTCATGGAACCCCTCGTCCTTTCGATCAACGAAACTGCCAAGGCGCTCGGCATTGGCCGGTCGTCTGTCTATGCTCTCATCAAATCGGGATCGCTCGATGCGATCAAGATCGGGACCCGAACTTTGCTGACCACGGAGTCGATCCGTCGCCTCGCTCAATCCGGACTCACCAGCTGACCTGCCGACACCGGTAGCGAAAGCGAATTTCGCCGCATCTTCGAAACATCACGGCGAACGCCGAGCTCTAAATGAGCGCGGCCTGGAATGAGCGCGCACTGGCGGCGGCAGGCTGCCGCCAGAGGTCGCGCGTTTGCACGGTGGGCCGCGCGGCGCTCTTGGCTCGCTGGTCTTGACGGGGCGGCCGCGAAGCACATCTGCGCGCGCACGCCGCCCCGCCTGCGGCTTCGCCAAGGGCGCATTTGTTATCCGGTGAGGACGCCGCGCTGACCGCACGGCGGCGTTGTCGTTGGGCCGGCCACGGACAACGGGTCGTTCGGCGCACGGCTATGGGATCGCTCGGCCGGTCCGCAAGCCGATGCTGCGCATCGGCTCCTACACTTCGTTACGGCCCTTCGGGTGCGCCCCGTCCTTTGGCGCGGTCCCGTCGCCTTTTCTCGCCGCCCGCCCCGCCGTCCGGGGCCGGGTGTGGTTGAAGAGAGAAGGAAGAAAGTCATGAAGCTGGATTTCATTGAACTGGGCAACCTGTCCATCGCTGCCGCCAACATGCGCGGGAAGGGGAAAGACCCCGACGTCGCAGACCTTATGCCGAGCATCCGCGCGCGGGGCGTGCTCGTTCCGCTGCTTGTCCGTCCGAACTGCTCGGAAGGCCATTACGAGATCGTGGCGGGGCGTCGGCGTTTTACCGCCGTTGGTGCCGTCGCGCGCGAGGGCGGGGCGGTGAAGCCTATCCCTTGCGCCATTCTCGACGAGGGTGATGATGCCGATGCGCTCGAAGCGTCGATGCTCGAAAATCTCGCGCGGGTGCAGCCCGACGAGGTCAGCCAGTGGGAAGCGTTCGTCGCGTTGGTCAAGGCGGGGCGGTCGGTCGAAGAGGTCGCGGACAGCTTCGGGTTCGAGCCGGGCGCGGTGAAGCGCATCCTTGCGCTTGGCAATCTGCTCCCGCGCATCCGCACCCTCTATCGCGGCGGCGAGATTGATGCGGGCACCGTCCGGCATCTGACCCTTGCATCGAAGAGCCAGCAGAAGTCATGGCTCGCGCTGTTCGACGATGAAGGCGCCTATTGTCCGACCGGCCATCAACTGAAAGCATGGCTGTTCGGCGGCACGGCTATCGCGGTCAAGCATGCCCTGTTCGATGCCGAGGAAGCAAAGCTTGCAGTCGTGTCTGACCTGTTCGGCGAGGACAGCTTCTTTGCCGACGCCGATGGCTTCTGGTCGGCGCAGACCGCCGCCATCGAGGCGCGCAAGGCGGAGTATCTCGAAGCCGGATGGTCAGATGTTTCCGTCATGGCGCGGGGCGACTGGTTCCGCTCGTGGGATTACACTCATGCGGGCAAGCGCAAGGGCGGCCGCATCTATGTCGAGGTTCGCGAGAGCGGCGAGGTGACTTTCCACGAGGGGTTTGTCACCACCAAAGAAGCGAAGCGGCTTTCGGGCGGAGGTGGGAGCGAGGACGGGGATGCCCTTACCGCCAAGCCCGTTCGTGCCGAAGTGTCGGGTCCGCTCAATGCCTATATCGACCTCCACCGCCATGCGGCGGTGCGCGCCGATCTGGCAGGGCATGGCGGCGTCGCGCTGCGGGCGATGCTCGCGCATGTCATCGCGGGGGCCGACCTCTGGCGCGTCGATGTCGAGGGCCAACGGGCGCCAAAGGAGGATATTGCCGAGAGCGTCGAGACGTCTTCCGCAGAAACTGCATTCGACCTCAAGCGCCGTGCTGTGCTCGCGGTGCTCGGGTTCGACGAGGACGCACCGACCGTCACGGGAAGGCCAATGAACCGTCCCCCTTTTGCCCCGCTGTTCGCGCGGCTGCTGGACCTTCCCGATCCGGTGGTGCTGGAGATTGTGGCGATCGTCATGGGGGAGACGTTGCAGGCAGGAAGCGAGGCGGTGGAGATGATCGGGCTCCATCTCGGCACGGACATGCGCCAGCACTGGTCGGCGGACGGGGCCTTCTTCGACCAGCTTCGCGACCGCGAAGTTCTGCTCGCCATCGTCGGCGAGGTTGCGGGACCGGAGGTCGCCGCAGCGAACGCCGGTGAGAAGGGCAAGGCGTTGAAGGCCATCGTCTCCGATTGCCTTGAAGGGTCAAACGGTCGGACGAAGGCTCAACCGTGGGTGCCGCAATGGATGGCGTTTCCGCCTTCGGCCTATACGACGCGGGGCGGGGTCGGCAGCGTCAAATCGGCGCGGCGAGTCGCGCACGAGCTTGCGGCTCCGGCAGCGTCCGAACCCGATGCAGAAGACGGACAGCCTTTGGCAGCATGAGAAGACGGCGGGCGGCTTTGGTCGCCCGCCTTATTTTTCTGCGGGCGCAAAATGACGCGCCGGCCTTGTTGGCCGGCGCGGCGCTCATGACTTGGGCGCGCCGCCGCCGCAAGCGGCGACGGCCCGCGGTTCAGCCAAAGAAAGAGGCGACGCGAAGTTGCCTTCGCGCCGCCCATACGAGGATGCTGCATCCTTCGCCCCTCCATCCTGACTTGCCGGGGTCGCTAATCGCCAAGCCCGGACGGAAGTTGGCGAGCCCGATAATATCGTTTCTGACCCAGGGATTGTACGAAAACGCCAAATCGCATGCCTTGGACATGGTTTTCTTGCCGCGCGGTATGAGCCGATAGGAAGACGGACTGCCACTCGGGCGCGGCCGCTCTGATCGTAGCCACAGTTCGCGGTTAGATCGCATTTCTCACTCAAGTTTCGTTTGATCGTTCACGCGGATAGCGCGGGCACGCTCCACCTGTTCTGCAGAACCATCCCGGCGACGGGCGATGTGACCTGAACCGGCGCGGCGTCCCGCGAAAGCGCGGCGGCGCGATTATTTCCCCGCGTGCTGCGCACGCTCCTCGCGGCCGCTTCGCTTCAAATAATCGCGCCGCCGCACTCCTCCGCTTCGCTTCGGCCCTTCGGGTTCCCGGCACGCCTTACGCGCCGGTTCCTGGTCCGCCCCATGCCGCAGGGATGGTCCCGCGGTACTTCAAGGAGACGACCAATGGCAGCTATCGGCTTTGTGAACGGCACCATCGAAACGGGTTTCGTGGGCCAACTCAAGACCCTCTCGATCCGCGCAGCGATCGAAATCCGGACCAACCGCTCGAAGAGCGGCGACGTCCAGCCCGACTACCGGGTCTGGTCCGAAGGCGTCGAGATCGGTGCCGGCTGGATCCGCGTCGGACAAGTTTCGGGCGAACCCTATGTTTCGCTGAGCCTCGCGGCGCCCGAGTTCGGACCGCGCCGCCTCTATGCGAACCTCGGCCGCGCGGCCGGGCAGGACGGCGAGGACGGTTACGCGCTGATCTGGAACCCCGCCGACTGAGGCAGGCTTCCACCCCGCGCCGAAAATATGCGGCGCGGGGCTTTGCCATGCTTGGCCTTCAGGCAGCGTTGCGATAGCGCTCGAGGTCGGCGAGCGTGAACGAGACGGGATCACGGAGCCAGAGCTCGACTTCGCCCGCGCGCCAGCCGCAGCAGCGCTCGGCGAGCTTATGCTGCGGCGGAAAGGTCCCGGCGGAGATCTTGCGATAGAGGGTGGCGCGGCTGAGCCCGGTGAGATCGAGGACTTCGGTAAGCCGCATGAGACGGAGGGGAGATTGATATGCCATGCGATTATTCTCCATATGTCGGGGGATCATATTGCGACGGGAGATCATAGAAGGGGATCGGGGCTTCGTTCGTCAACGCCGCAGAAACCCGCCCTTTTTGTTATCGCAAGATGGCGTAGAGCCGTGGGCATCCATGGGCGTCCGTGGAGGTTCGCGGGCTGTATTGGCGTAGCTCGAACTTTTTTTCTCACAGCGTCTCGCGGATGACGCCGCCCGAAGGGAAATGAGGCCGTCGGCGACGGCCGCGCTCAAAATGTCGCGCCGTAACCGGCGCGGGGATGATCTGATTCGCGTGGGACGAGGGCGCCGCTGGCGCGCATTCGGTCGCCGCGTTGCGGCGGCGTAGATGTCCCGGCGCTGCGGGGACGGAGGTGGGCGTCACTCGCCTTAGCCCCGCCCGGTCGGGCCGCAACCCTGCGGGTCCTCCTCTTCGTTCCGGTCCTTCGGATGCAGCCCGCCCGATGATGCGGGTCTGCCGGCTCCTTCCTGCCGCCCACCTCCGCCCCCTTCCGGGCCGGGGTGCGGTGGCTGGAAGGAGCAAGGATATGCGCAAGGAAAGAATCGAACGGGCGAGCCTCTATTCGGAGGTCACCAACCGGATCATCGTGGAGCTCGAAGAAGGGCGGCTGCCATGGGTGCAGCCTTGGGACAGCGCGGCATGTGGATGCACCATGCCGCAAAATGCCGGAACCGCGCGGCGCTATACCGGCATTAATGTCCTGATCCTGTGGGCCGAGGTTGTCGCCAAGGGCTATGCGTCGCAGCGCTGGCTAACTTACCGGCAGGCCGAAGCCGCAGGCGGCAATGTCCGGCGCGGCGAGAAGGGCACGGTCATCTGCTATGCCGATCGCTTCACGCCCAAGGCGGAAGCCGAAGCCGCGCGCGGCGACGAACGCGAGGCGCGGCAGGTGGCGTTCCTCAAGCGCTTCGTCGTGTTCAATGTTGATCAATGTGAGGGACTGCCCGAGGCCTATATCACGCCGATGGTCAGTCCCGATCCGGTGATTGCCGTCGGCGCGGCCGATGCGCTGATCGCCGCGACCGGCGCGCGCTTCCAGATTGGCGGCGGTGACGCCTTTTACAGCCCGAGCCATGATTTTGTGGCTGTGCCGCCGCAGGCAGCGTTTCATGAGCCGATCAACTGGTATCGGACGGCGCTGCATGAGCTTGGTCATTGGACCGGTCACGGCAGCCGTCTGGACCGCGACCAGAAGGGCGGGTTCGGATCGGACAGCTACGCGAAGGAGGAACTTGTCGCCGAGATGGCGTCGGCGTTCACCTGTGCGTCGCTCGGCATCGCGCCGACCGTTCGTCATTCCGATTATATCGCGTCGTGGCTGTCGGTATTGCGCGGCGACGAAAAGGCGATCTTCCGCGCCGCCAGTCAGGCGAGCAAGGCTAGCGATTATCTGCTTGCCTTCGCAGGAGCGGGACAATGAGGCGCCGCGATCTTTCGACCGTCACCATCGAGGACGCCGAACGCCGCATGGTGATCGCGCTCGGCAAGATGACCGCGCGTCAGGGGGATATCTTCCTGTCGATCCGCTTCGATGAAACGCCTTACGAGGAGCTGGCGTCGCGCCACGGTATCACCGTTGATGAGGTCACCCACGACTTCGCCTGCGCGCTTGGCATGTGGTCGCGCTGCCTCCATGCGCGCTTCCCGCATCTGGTTTGGCCATGGCTTTGATCGGCGGGGGGGGGGGGGGGGGGGGGGGGGCCCCCCCCCCCCCGCCGCCTTACAGGGTGAAAAGGATGCGAACAGGTCTCGATCATCTCCCGCAATCCAAGCAGCGCGAGCTTGCCGATGTCGTGCGCATCCTGTTCGAGGAATTCGAAATCGCGCATGCGCGCGGCAACTCGGACTGGAACCGCAAGGGCCGCATTTTCAAGATCGTTATCTACGGCAGCTATGCGCGCGGCGACTGGGTCGATGATCCCGTCGGCGGCTACCAGTCGGACTATGACATCCTCGTCGTCGTGAACAACGAACGGCTGACCGAGTTCGAACATTGGTCGGCGGCCGAAGACCGCCTCATGCGCGAGGTCACGATCAACCACACGCTGACCGCGCCGGTCAGCTTCATCGTTCACTCTCTGAAAGATGTGAACGCGCAGCTTGAGCGCGGGCGTCCCTTCTTTGTCGATATCGTCGAGCAGGGCATCGCGCTCTACGAGGCCGAGGGATATGAGTTTGCACAACCGCGCAATCTGCCTGCCGACGAAGCGCTGGTTGAAGCAGAAAAGCACTTTGAAGAATGGTTCGGTACTGCGTCGGGATTTCGCGACACGGCAGCCTACGCTCTATCGAAGGCCCGAAACAAGGAAGCGGCGTTTCTATTCCATCAGGCCACGGAGCGCTTCTATCATTGCGCGCTCCTCGTGCTGTCTCTCTACAGTCCCAAATCGCACCGGCTTAATTTCCTTCGGTCGCAATGCGAGCAGATTGCGCCTGAATTGGTTGAAGCATGGCCGCGCGACGACAAGTTCAGTCGCCGTTGCTTCGAGCTTTTGCGGCTCGCCTATGTCAACGCACGCTACTCGCCGCACTACAAGATCAGCGCCGAGGAATTGGCTTGGATCGGTGAGCGCGTCGCCGTGCTCGAAGGCCTCGTCGGAAAAATTTGCCGCGATCATATCGCGGCGCTCGGCAGCGCGAACCGCGCCGCCGAATAGAGAAGGATATCGATTTGGAAGATCATGAAACGCTAGTCACGCTGACCGCTGATATTGTCGCAGCCCACGTCAGCAACAACAGCGTGGCGATTTCCGACATTCCGTTGGTCATCCGGTCGGTGCACGAAGCGCTCGCTGGTCTTTCCGCGAACGCCGAGCCGGAACCCGAACCGCAGCAGCCCGCCGTGTCAGTTCGTTCGTCGGTGAAGCCGGATTACATCGTCTGTCTTGAAGACGGCAAGAAGCTCACCATGATGCGCCGCTATCTGATGACGAAGTTCGGCATGACGCCCGATGACTATCGCGCGAAGTGGAACCTGCCGAAGGATTATCCGATGGTCGCGCCCAATTATGCCGAGAAGCGCCGCGAACTTGCCAAGCAGATCGGCCTTGGCACCAAGGGCCGCGGCAGCGGCCGCAAGCCTGCCCCGCGCGGACGCGCAAAAGCGAAATAGTCCTCCGTAGTCGCGCCGTCGGCGTGGCAACGAACCTCGGTTTCGCGCGTAAGACCGTGGACCAATTTTCCACGGAGTATCCATGAAGAAGCCCGTTCTTGCCGCCGGTGCGGCGGCAGCCGTCGCCGCGCCGTTCGCCTACCTCCTCTGGAAATATTATCCGCGCCCCGGACCGGTCGGGAACTACTCGGTCCCCGACCCCGCGAAGGCGGTCGACCTCCACCGATATATGGGTCGCTGGTACGAGCAATATCGTTACGACGCATCGTTCGAGGAGGGCCTGGAAGCCGTAACGGCGGATTATTCGCTGAACCGCGACGGCACTGTTTGCGTCGTCAACCAGGGTCGCAAGCGTGGCCCCAATGGCAAGCTGCGCAAATCCGTCGGTAAGGCCAGGATCGAGGACAAGGCGACGAACGCCAAGTTGAAGGTGTCCTTCTTCCGTCCCTTCTACGGCAACTACTGGGTGCTCGACCATGGCGACAATTATGAATGGTCGATCGTCGGCGAGCCGTCGGGGCGCTATCTTTGGGTTCTCACGCGCAACGCCAAGCCTGGCGCGGCGCTTCTGAACGAGCTCGAAGCGCGCGTTCGCGCGCTTGGCTATAATTGGTCGATGATTCACTTCACCCGGCACTGATTGCATTGTCCAACGGAGCGGCCGCGAACGCGCGCCGCCCCCGGCGGCGCCAGAGTAGCATGTGCTGTTCGCGCGCTTCGCCGCGCAGCGTCGCGGCGGCAGCGACGAGCAGTCCGAGAATGACGGCGCGATCGTCGCCGGTGAGCTCGATCAGATCCGCCTTGGCGATCAGGCCGCCAAGCTCGATCAGCTGGCGGGTGCGTTCGCGTCGTTTCACCTGCCACTCGCGCGTGTCATGCCGTGCCCGCTTCGCCTGCAGGCGGTTGCGGGCCTGCACCGCTCGCCGATGCGCTGCCCGCGTTCCGGCCAGGGCCTTTGCGAGCGCGGGCGCCGTCTCCGCGAAAGAAGGCCGCGCCGCTCTTGCGCCACGCCTCCTTCTGCGCCGCGTCGGTGCCCACGGCATCGAGCAGCGCACCTGCCAACTGCTCGATAGACAGGGCGTCGGCACCCGTTGCTATGACCAACTCGCCGAACTGGCCCTGCTTCCTCGTCTTGAGCGCCTTCGCCTTGTCGGTCAGTGCCTGGAGTTCGGCATCAAAATCGCGGGGTTTACGCATCGTTTGTCCTTCCATGTTCATGGGATCGGACGAACCAGCTATGCCGAGTCTCACGGCCCCGCAAGGTCCTGGAATTCCGTGAGATGACCTGATCCCGAGCGCGATGAAATCGTGTGAGGGCGCGCTTATACGTCGTGCCGACGTGCTCGTTTTGCCCTAAATGAATAGCCCTCATGGCGATCTATCATTTCTCGGCAAAAGTGATTTCCCGCGCCGGCGGCAGCAGCGCGGTCGCCGCCGCCGCCTATCGCTCGGCCGACCGGCTGCACGATGAGCGGCTCGGTCGCAGCCATGACTTCTCGAACAAGGCGGGTGTCGTCCACAGCGAGGTGCTGCTGCCCGAGGGCGCTGACGAGCAGTGGCGCGATAGGGAACGGCTCTGGAACGATGTCGAGGCGGCCGAGCTTCGCAGGGACGCGCAGCTTTCCCGCGAGATCGAGTTTGCGATTCCCAGAGAGATGACCCAAGAACAGGGCATCGCGCTCGCCCGTGATTTCGTGCAAGCCGAGTTCGTCGATCGCGGGATGGTCGCCGATCTAAATGTGCATTGGGACATCGGCGCCGACGTGCTCGCCAAGCCGCACGCCCATGTCATGCTGACGATGCGCGAGATCAAGATCGGTGAGGATGGAAGCGCCGAGTTCGGCGCCAAGGTGCGCGACTGGAACCGCACCGAGCTTTTGACGCATTGGCGCGAAGCCTGGGCAGAGCATGTCAACGAGCGGCTTGCCGCGATCGACATTGATGCGCGCGTCGATCATCGGACCTTGGAAGCGCAGGGCATCGACCTCGAGCCACAGCACAAGATAGGCCCGGCGGCCTCGCGCATGGCGGCCGAAGGGCTGGAGGCTGATCGGCTCGCCGAGCATATCGAGATCGCGCGCACAAATGGTGAGAAGATCATCGCCAATCCCGGCATCGCGTTCGACGCGATCACGCATCGCCAGGCAACGTTCACCAACCGCGATCTTGCGATGTTCGTGCACCGCCACAGCGACGGCAAGGAGCAGTTCGACGCCGTCATGTCGGCAGTCAAATCGTCGCCCGATCTCATCGCGCTTGGCAGGGATGGACGCGGCGACGATCGGTTCACGTCCAAATCAATGATCGAGACCGAGCAGCGGCTCAAGCACGCCACCGCCACGCTCGACGCGCGTCGTAATCACGCTGTCGCCGACCGTCACCGCGAACGGGCGCTGGCCGGCGCGTCAGCGCGCGGCCTTGACCTTTCCGCCGAGCAACGCGGCGCGCTCGAGCATGTCACCAGCGCGCGCGGAGTCAGCAATGTCATCGGCTATGCTGGGACCGGCAAGAGCGCGATGCTCGGCGTTGCCCGCGAGGCATGGGAAGCGGCTGGCTATCAGGTACAGGGTGCCGCGCTGTCGGGCATTGCGGCGGAGGGTCTCGAGCATGGCTCCGGTATCGCATCGCGCACGCTCGCGAGCCTTGAACATCAATGGGCCAATGATCGGGAGCGTCTAACCGACAAGCATGTCCTCGTCATCGACGAGGCGGGGATGGTGGGGACGCGCCAGCTCGAACGCGTCGTGTCCGAAGCGGAGCGTCAGGGCGCCAAGGTCGTCCTGGTCGGCGATCCGCAGCAGCTTCAGGCGATCGAAGCGGGTGCCGCGTTCCGCGCTGCAGCCGAACGTCACGGCGCTGTCGAGATCATGGACATCCGCCGCCAGCAGGAGGGCTGGCAGCGCGAAGCGACGCGTGAGCTTGCGACCGGACGGACCGGCGAGGCGATCGGGCGTTATGCTGAGGCCGGCTTTGTGCACGCGGCCGAAACCCGCGAGGCGTCGCGCGCCGAGCTGGTCGATGCCTGGGATCGTGATCGCCGACACTATCCGGATGCCAGCCGGATCATCCTGACCCACATCAATGACGAGGTGCGGGCGCTCAACGAGGAAGTGCGCGACCGACTGAAGACGAACGGCGCGCTCGGGGCCGAGGTTGCTATCACCGTCGAACGCGGCGAGCGGATGCTCGCCGCGAACGACCGTGTGATGTTCCTGAAGAACGAGCGGAGCATCGGCGTGAAGAATGGCTCGCTCGGCACGGTGCAGAATGTCGACCGCATGCGCATGGCGGTGATGCTCGACGACGGACGTAGCATCGCCTTCGACCTGAAGGACTATGCCCATGTCGATCATGGTTATGCCGCGACGATCCACAAGGCGCAGGGCATGACCGTCGACCGCGTGCAGGTGCTCGCGACGCCGGGGGTAGACAGCCACTCGACTTACGTCGCGCTGTCCAGGCATCGCGAGCAGGTCGATCTATATTACGGCCGCGACGATTTTGCGACTCGGAACAGGCTCGTGCATGCTGCCTCGCGCGAGCGCGGCAAGGACATGGCGAGCGACTATCGGGCACCGACACCCGCGAAGTCGACCGAGCCCAAGCGCGGCATGTTCGACGGGCTGAAACTTTCCGTCGCGCGCGAGACGCCAGCCGCAGTGACAACCGAACGGCGGCGCCCAGTCAAGTTTGCGGAGGTCCGCGTGAGCGCCCGGTTGCTCGATGCCGAGCCGTCGCGTTCGCCGCTCGACAAGGCCATTGAGCGATTCGCGCGCATCACGAAGCAGATCGTCGATGCCCGGCGCGCCGGCGGGAAGGAACTGCCGCACGAACTCGATGCCTATCGCACGGCCCGGCGGGAACTCGATGCGCTGCGTCCCGGCGCCGCGAACGATCTGCGTGAGGCTTTCGGAAAGAGCTACCAGCTGACGAAGGACGCGGCGGAGGGTCGGACTGATGGCGCGATGGCGGCGATGGATCGCCAGGACGCGGCACGCGCTGCCGAGCGAGCAGCGGCCGAACGCACTACGCGCGATCGCGTCAGGCTTGCCGCCGATACCGAGAAGCAGGCCGATCTGTTCGTTGCGACCTGGAAGAAGGAGAGCGCGCGCGTGAAGGACGCCCCGACCTATGCGGCGCGCGACGCGGCGCGTGCCAATCTGAGCGACATGGCGAAGAGCCTTCACCGCGACCCGCAGCTCGAGTCGCTGCTTCAGAACCGGCGTGCGCAGCTCGGGCTGGACGTTATGAGCACGAAAACGCTGTCTCAGGATCTCCAGCTAAGTCTAGGCCGTGGACGCGGCATGGGCATAGGGATGTAGGCTGCATCCATGACCCAGAAACCAGCTCGCACAGCCCGGCAGCCCGCCGATGCCGCCACCGCCTTCGAGGATCTGCGCCGCGAGATATCGCTTCAGCGCACCGCGATCGAAGGCCTGACCTCGGCCAAGGACAAGCTCCCCGATTACTCGCCAACGCTGCGCGACATGGAAACGCGGCTCGGCCAGTTGGAAAAGCACGTAGAAAGCATCAACGAACACCCGGCGATGCTGCTCACGCCGCTGACGATTGCTACGGAAATGCACGAAGGATTGATCACCTACCGAGCTGATGACCGCAAGATCCTCGTGGAGGCGTGCGACGCGCTGGCGCGCTCGCTCGGCCGGGTCGAGGGCATGATCAAGCAGAAGCGCTCGAACGACCAACAGAACTGGTGGGTGACATGGGCGGGCACGGGCGGATTGATGTTTGGTGCGTTCTTGACGCTCATCGGCGTGGCGGTTTGGACCTAAAATGACAGTACCGTGTCTCGGCGGCAATGCGCCTCGATTGTCGCCGTTCGGCCCCCGGCCGACGATCCTGTAAGCAGTCATAGTTCTTCTCGCCCGGAGCTGAAGCAAGAACGGCCGACACTGAGTACTTTGGCCCTCGTACGGCGATGGCAGGCTTCTGAGAATTGCCAATTGGGATCCGGGTGCTCTTTCTCGATGGCGTTTGTCACACCGGTAGACGAGGTACTCGCTAGAAATCTTGGGCATCTAGATCAGGTAGTGCGAGGCCAATAGTCGGCGACGCGTAGTGAGTGTCGACGGCATAGACCGCCGATCCCACCTCCAGCAACTCGATCGAGCCTTCCACATAAGCCAACCCAGCGTTCGACGCTGCGGGGAGAGGGGAAGCGAAGTCAAGAAAATCGAAGTCCGCCTCGGGGCGCGTGGGCGGAGCTTCGCCTTCCGCTTCTTGAGGCGCTTGCACGCAGATGATCGCGGCGTCGCCCATAACAGCGATGTTCTTCCCACCTTCCCGCTGCGCTGAACGAAAAATGATCGCGTCGGGTGTCACCTCGTCCCCCCCGCCAGCGCACAGACTTGTTGGTGAGGTACTCTGCCACCACCTGCGCGGGAACGTATTCTAGGTGCTCGTCCCCCGGAAGGATTGGCTGGCTGATCTCGGACGCGAAGCTCTGCATGAACGCCCATTGCGTGGCGCGGACCATCTGGTTTTTGGCGAAGATATCGAGCTGCCTGCCCGCCCGAGTGAACCGTGTGAGGTCGAGCACGTGAATCGGGCGGTAGACACGGAACGCGGCTAGGCTGATTAGCGAGCCCACGGCGGGGCGCAACTCGGCGACTGCAGTGTCCTTCTCCGTCGCGCCATAGAACACCGCGATGCCGGCAGCATTCATACGTCCCGCCCGCCGTAGCGGTCGGGGAGGCGGTCCCATCAGACCGGCGGGGTTCTGCGCTATCGCGCGGAAGGCTTCCTCGTCGGCGACGATGCGGGCGCGATAGAAGAGGGGCTCATCTGCGGGCGAAAGGCGGTAGAAGGCTGGCTTATTGTCGATGTCTGACTGATTCTGGATTCCGTCGAAAATCTCGGCGAGGAACTCCTTGGCGGGATCGTTAAAGAAGCGCTGGTGGTGGAGTATCGCCTCGCGGAAGCGACGCCATAGTGCACCATGGCGCCAGCCGTCGACGCGGATCGGGACGTATGTCTGGTCCTCCGCGAAGAAGGCCTCCTCACCGTCAGGCGGCCAGTAGTCATCGTTGTCAATCAGCCATCCGATGAGCGCGTCGATGACCAGATCATCGTCGGCGCCAGTTGTCTCATTAATCACCGTGTGGAGGTCGTCGCCCTCCTGCGAGTCGAACATCCACTCGCCGATCGCGTAGTTCGCACGCAAAGCCGGTTCGACGATCCGGCCGACTTCAGCAATCGGGATGGCCTTGCGGGTCGGATGGAACTGGCAGTACTCGCCGTCGGGGAGAGCGGGCCGAATTTCGATAAGCCGGCGCTTCAGCGTCGTATTCTCAAAGCACTCCGGACATACATTCATCACGCGTCCCCAACCTCGTACAAAGCCTGCTCACGCGAGCGGAGGCTTGCACCTTTTGTTTGCCCAAACAAAGCCTCTTGAGCTTCGCCGATTCCTCTCACCCGAACCCCTCGAAAAAGGGTGAAGTCGTCACATAAACAGGCGATATGGGTAGACATTGCGCGGCAGGTCGGGGACGTTTGCTATCGTGCGTGCCAGTCTCTGCGAATAGCGAATGCTAACTGGCACAGGATCGTATAGCGCGTCATTATTCCAATCCATCTTGGTGAGCGCCAATGCCTCACGAGCCGTCAGCTCAAGCGGCCCGCTGCCCGCATGGCGGATCAGTTGAAGGGGACGCGGAATGCTCTTTTTGCCTTGATAGTAGTCGTCTTTGGTCGAAACTTGGGGAGCGTTGCCCGCTACCCATACCAAAGCCGAGTTGCCTGTGCGGACCACCATTGTTCCGCGCGGCACGGGAAAACCCGACGGCTTAGACGGCGGTTTCTCCACGCCCGATTTGATGAGCCAGACACCCCGCCAACATGACGCCGAGCCCACCTCAACGCACTCTATCTCCCCTACGCCAGCAAGTGCATCGAAGGCGCCCTCGATTTCGGCATCCCTGAAGGCCGTTGTTTTGTGAATGACCATGCGCTTTGGCAGGTCGCCGCCATTGCGCCCCTGATAGAGTTCCAAGCTTCGGGCGAGGACCGCGCGCATGTCGTCGCGGCTCAGAAAGGGGTTTCTGCGAGCTTCGACAATGTCGGCCACCGGGTCTCGGGCTTCGAACGCAACGAACTGCATGCCCCCGCCGTCCATGTCAAAGACTTGCGAGCAGCACGTCACATAATGCGCATCCTGCTGGTCGCCGCGCAGAGCGTAGGCCAGTCCGATATAGGCGGTATCGGTAGGCACGCCTACAAGTGGAGCGAGCTTCCACGGCGTGCCTCCAGCCTTCACATAGAGGGCGGTGGAAAGACGCCAGGCGAGCGAAGCTTTGTAGTTGAAGGTGAAGGCGCGATCGTTCAGTACTTGGGTCGGAATATTATACTTAGCGCCCAGTGCCTTCAGTGCGTCGTGCGCGTCGAAGAATTTTCCGCGTGTCGCCGTTTCCCAGGCATCGGGAAAATGGACCAGCACCACGTCGAACTCGTTGCGAACGGCCTCGAGCCTGCGGAGCGCGGCATCCATGGCAAGGTAGAGGCGGTACTGCGCATCGCCATCGCCTGACAACTGCTCTAGGTGTTCCGGCCACTTGACGTGTGCGCTGGCTGGTGCAGCCTCGAGTGCCACCCGGAACAGGCGTTCGAAGCCCGGATATTCGGGCACATATTCGGCTCGGTCGGTAGCCCGATGCACGTCGCGTAATAGCCGCATCAAATCACCGCGCCGGTGGAAGGCGCTTTCTGGGCCAACCGTGGCTATACGCACGCGCGGGGTATATCCGCTAAACGATCCCATCGAATACGGCCCGAAATTGACAAGCCCGCGCAGTGGATGAACATCGACCTGCGAGGCGTCGGATGGCGAAAACGACAGATCGGGCTCGTCCAAAAGCGTGAATGGCGGCAGCTCGGTCAGGGCTGGGTTCACCATCACTTGCTCCTATCGAAGTAGGTATGATGGTGCGACGGGCGGCTGTACCCTGTGACGGGTGACACTTTGAACACGGCGTCAATGCCCATGCCATCTTCAAGCCCGAAAGCGCTTCGCGTCGTCCCGGCCGTTTCGGTGAGAAGTTGTGCCCAAGCCCCAATAATGCTGGCCCAGCTCTTGTTAAATCGCGGAGCCCAGCGTTCTCGACGCCAGTCCCCAGCGGGATCACCCCGGCGCTCTACCTGCATACCCATTTCAGCTGGAGCTTGGTCAGCAGAGAGATCATCCCTGTCCGATTGAAGGGGGTCCTGGCGCGGTAGCTGAACGAAGGTGTACGGCTCGAACCCGCACCACCACTTGCCGTCCACCTGTTCTAGCTTGAGGTGAACCCCCTCCTGAAACGGGAAGCCAAGCTTAGGTACTGCGCCGAAAAGACCAGTGCCATAGGCGCTGCGTAACCTAGACAGAACTTGCTGCTGGCGGTGCGATCGCTCGGGATCATCGCCTTCACGCGGTGTGGCGACGACCAGCGAGTGGCCTGAACGCCTATAGCGAGGGATAAGCGGGCGCTGTCGGGCGAGAGATCGGACGAGCGTATCGTAGAGCAAGCCTAAGGCCCAGCTATCAGCGACAGGGTCGAGGTCGATCGTTCCTGCAATCGAGGGGCCCAGCGGCGCTAATGCGTCGAGAATTTCTTGGTCCCGCCCGAACACCGCAAGCTCCCGCCCCAACGCGGCGGCGGCTGCTCGACATCCGCTCGCCTTGAAGATTTCGCGCACCTCCGCGGACGTAGTCGATTGACTCAGCTTGATGCGCCTCGCGGTGCTCGGCATCGATTGGAGAAGAATGGCCGAATAACGCAGCACCGGGAATGCCCGGGCTTTGGCATGAGGAATTTGAACGGGGATAAGACGCGGCGTAGGCCGCCCTTCCATTACGCTATCGTAGAGCGCATGTGGCATGTCGGTCGTCTTGATGATCTCGGCGGCCAGCTCGTCGAACGTCGTGCATTCGACAACCGACACGTCAACTCCGGCCGCTAGCGCTCGATCTAGGAATTCAGTGACCGCCGGGAGCAGGCGGCTCGCTGCTGAGGCGACCCAATAAAGCCCGTTCGGGAACGGTGAAGGCGAAGCAAGGACGTCGTTCAAGGCTTCCAAAATCGAAGCATCGCGTCCGCTGTAGCCTACGAACAGCATGCCAAATCTCTTGCCGGCCTCGACCAGCACGTGCCGCATGCGAGCATCCTGCTGCTCCAGCTCCGATCCGGTATTCTTGATCGCTATTGACTGGTAATCCCCATGGAGTTTCGCGATCAGCGGCCAGTCGGATTCATCGAGGCAACGCATGGCGCGGTCAGCGGAGTCGATCGCCGCCACAGTGGGCCGTCTCTGTTCGGCGATCGGCAGGATCGTGTTAGCAGAAGTTACGGCGTCTTCCGCGAGCGGGTCGAAATTAGTCGTGAAGATGCAGTCGACCTTACCCGCCGCCATCAGGCTGGCGAGCACCTTGTGTCCGAAGCATGGAGTACCCTTGGCAATTGCATCCGCAATATATTGTCGACGGTGGCGAGGCTGCGGGTAGACCGCTTCGAAGGCAGCCGCATACTCCGTGGGATCTCCATCAGGCGGCAGCAGCGAGGTTCCGCGGAAGAAATCATTGATCCGTTCAATCCAAATTGGGTCGGCGGTATCTATTTCCCGCTTGGAAAGGTTTGTCTCTTGGCAGAAGATTTGGGCCTTAAAGTCTCGGATCATTGCGTACCCGGTCGGGATCCCGGATGCAGCCGACGCGCCAGCGCCGAGAAACCATGCGACCAGATTTGGCCGGAGGGCCAAGGCCGTCGCAAACTGAGCCGCGGACATTGTGGGAACGGAACTGATAGGGCTCTCCTTCGGCAAATCTTATCGTGGCTTAACTTATGACTTCCAGATTCAATCAAAGTATATCGGGAAAATAGCGCCCATCTAAGATCTTTATTGTCTAGGACGAATTAAAACGGGCGAAATCAGCGGTAGATCGGGCCATACATTCCCGAGTTGACCATCGCTTCGTAGATCTTCTTCATAGCCAACGCCGTATCTTGAGAGACAAACAGTGATGATCGCGCGCCATGAGGTGAACCTAAGAAGTATGTGCGCATATTTTCCCATGTTTCGCCCACCTCAGACCATCGCCAAGCTGGCACTTCTTTCTCGAGCATAAGCGGTACGGCGAGAGATTTTGGAATAGTGTAGCCATGCTCGAGGTCAGTCATCCACTCGCACTTTACGAGGATCGGCGTCGTCCCCTTGGAATAGAACGGTGCGTCAAGAGCCTCGGCCGTCACGTAGATGTTCTTTGGGCCAACAATGTCGTTCGCGGAGCGCATTACTTCTTCGCCGTCTCCGTAGGGACAAGTGACAAATCCATGGGCGAAGTAGACCGTGTGGTCGAGGCCGCGATATCCACAGCGTTCGCTTGGGATTGTTACTTGGTCGCTCGCTTTCAGCGATTTCGCCACAAGCGGGTGCCAACTGGGATAGCCTCCCACGACGGGCCCACAAGTTGTGACGATATCCGCTAATGCACGCTCCGCGTGTTGCCGCTCATCCGCAGTCAAGCTGCGCGGGATGAGATATCGTTTAACTCGCTCCAGTCCGACCTCTGCCGCTTCATCTGCGCGAAATGCCACCAGAACCTCTCAAAAGCTCGAATCAAAGCATTTGGTTAAGGTAAAGAGCATGAAATTGCAATATTATGCGTAATGTAGCAAATCCATGCGCATGAGGGCTGCAGAGTGCTCCGCCTTGTCGGCGTCAGAAGACGTTCGTGCGAGCAAAAATTAGTCTGATTGCCTTTGTGCGCGAGGCAATCTTATTGCAGGCGAAGGTGCGATCAGGCCGGGCCGCGGTCAAACCGGCGCATCAGCAGCTTCGCAGTCAACAACACGACATGAAGGCGGTATGTGCTGTCATCCTCGTCCGAGAGGCCGGGGTGCGGACCTTCGGGATGAAGCCGGCGGATCAGCCCATTGAAATAGCCGGTGCCTTGGTCGTTCCATTCGTTGAGCGCCGTGCTGAGGAAGTTCGCCTGCGCGAGCTTGATGCGGCGCGGCTGGCCGGTCGAAAGTACGGCGTTTGCGGCATCGATCCTCTCGGCGATCGTGTCTAGTAGCGCGTCGATGAAGGTGCGGATCTGGCCGTTCGCACCCGCCCAATTAGCGCGGGCGTGCGCATCGACGGCTTGGTTTAAATGGCTTTTCGCGATCTCGAACCCATGCTTGTCGAGGAGGCGAACCAATTCGGACTCGGCATCGGGAAGACCGATTTCGGTCGGTAGCGCACGGCGGAGGGCGCCTTCGCTCACGACAAAACCGTCGCGCTCGAGCGCTCGGAGAAACGCCTCCATGTAATCAGTGCGCCGCGGACCACGCGACCATTCGAACGTCTGCTTCGGTTCGGGCGGGAGCATGGCGACTGCGCGCTCGATGAAGACGTCTTCAAGTGGCGTGCCGTCGACAACGAATCCCGGATTTCGGTCGAAAAAAATCTTGAGGTCACTGAGCCGCTTTTTGAGGCTCGTTGCCTCGTCGCGGATATGGGGGTAGATCGCGGGGCCCAGTTCGACAAGAAACTCGGTGAATTGCGCGTGGTTCCAGCAATCGAGAACATCGATTGCCGCGAGGACCGTGCGGCGCGAATAGACGGCTGCCATCACACCGCGTATCCGAGTTCGGTCGCAAGTGCAGCATAGTCCGCGTCGGCGTAGCGGATTTGCTGAGTGTGGGGACTCATCGCAGTCTTAATTGACGTGCCGAGCGCGGGAAACCGTTGTGTCAGTTGCGCGGCGTCCTGCGGGTCGGTGATTCGGACTGAGGCCACGATTTTTGTCTTCGTTGCGGCCCAGTCTCCCGATAGGTTCTTGCCGAGCCACTCCAATAGTAGGCCATAGGGTGAGGGCAGTGTAAGTCCTGCCTTGTCAAACTTCTTCGGCGCGCTCGACGAGACAGGCCCTGCCGAATAGACCGGATATACGGCATGCGATCTCGCGAGGTCATTCCATTTTTTCTTCGGCACGCGCTACCCCCCATTCTGTTGCGAAGGGGACATCTATCAACATGATCGACGAGGTCCAGCGGGTTAGAAGGGGGCGTTGGTACGGCCAGATGGAGAAGGGGCGACAATCGAGAGCGCAAGCGTTGGGCGGGAGCAAGGCGTGGTGAGGGAGATGCACCAAGGGATGTTCGACATTTTTGCGCTCGCGCTGCCGCGCGGGCACGGGTTTCGAGATAGGCCGCCGATCGAGGCCTGGCGGAGCAGCGACGATAGCGCGTGGGCAGCGGTGACGCGCCATGTCGAGAGCGGCGATATCGGGCTAATTGTGCTTCGCCGGCGCGAGGACCGGGTATGGACGATCGTTTGCGACGTCCATGGGCTCCGCGGCGTCGCGGAAGCGCGCGAGCGCGCACGAGCGGAAATGAAGGAAAGCTCACCGCCGGAGCCAGTGCCCGCGGGGACGGCGCGCCGACCCTCGCTTTATGATCTCGGCGGGCGGCCGGCGAGCGAAACCATCAAGCTCCTCACAACCGAATCCTATCGTAATGCGGGATGGTTGCTTGGCGAGCTTTACCTTGCACTGCCGCGGCCCGACCGCAACTGGGCGAGCGACCTCCGGAGCGGCAATTTCCACACCCGCCTCTGGGAGGCGCAGCTACTTGCGAGTCTTCGCGAGCAAGGCCTGCTCGTGACGCAACCGGAAGACGCGCCAGACTTTCGGATCGAGAATGGCAAAGGCGAGGTCGCTTGGATCGAAGCGGTCACCGCCAATCCGCCCGAGCGATATGAGCATGTCAATGCGAAGCCGACGGTGCAGCCGGAGGAACCGGAGGAACTCTTTTTCGGACCGGCGGCGCTCCGCTTCGCAAAAACCATCGGAAGCAAGCTCCAGCGACGCTACGACAGGTTGGAACATGTCGAAGGCTACCCCTTCGCGCTCGCGCTAGCCGACTTCCAAGCGGGCGCCTCGATGGTCTGGAGCCGGGAGGCGCTCATCGGTTATCTGACCGGGATAGGCGCCACTGTTGAGGGTACTGGTACCGAGCGTTTACCTAAGCAGCTTGAGGCCGAAACCCTACTCGGTCACGCGGGCTTCAAGGCGGGGCTGTTCCGCGACAATGCGCATGCCGAGCTGTCGGCGGTGATCTTCACTAATGCGTGCACGCTGAGCAAATTCAATCGCATCGCGGTCACTCACGGAGCGTCGCCACGCGGGCGGCGCTACATTAGATACGGGAAATTTGAGGACAGCGCGCCGGGTTCGCTCAACGGTATCCCGTTCAGCCTCGACGTTGCCGGCGATGAATATCGCTCACTCTGGCCGGACGGGCGCGAGCCATGGTGCGCAGAACTAGAGGTTTTCCATAATCCATTTGCAAAGCATCCACTTCCGAACACCTTATTACCCGAGGCGACGCACTGGCGGCTTACCAGCAAGGGATGGGATTATGAGAGCCATTACAAGACCCGCATTCTCTGGTCCCGCGCGATCATCGCCGACCCGAAGGAGGGGGTTCCAACCTATGACGAAGTGCCAGCCTTTCTTAAGCGGCTAATGCGCGCGGCTTCCGAATGACGACGCCCATTGTCCGATTGCACGCTGGCGGAAGCAAGACACGATAGCGAAGGGGCGTAGACAGATGATCATCGGTCTTTTTCCGTCGGAGGTGCCGATTTGCGATTAAAGGTCTGCTTTTCACGATTTCTCTCCGAAGCCGACAGTCTCCAACCGGCCAGAGCGCGACGGTGATCGAGCTTCCGGCAGAGTCGGGAATTAGCCGGTTGGGTTCAGCAACACCCAAAGACGAGCTATTCTGCCATCGACGATCTCGGCGACATCCGTTCCCGTCACCATATGTGGAGTGGATGGGTTACCCGCATGCCAGCGCAGTGTACCAACATGGTGGTGGCCGATGCCGTCGGCTTCGGGAGTGAACCGGAAGTCCGCACCGAACTGGTCGAGTAGTTTACCGGCAACTGCCGATATTGCCTCACGCCCCTCGATAACGGCATCGGGCTCGTACATGATTGGGTCCGCAACATAGAGTTCCGCAATTGCAGCGGCCCGCAGGCCGGGGTCACGCTCGTTGAATACGCGCTGAAGATTTGCGCGGAGGAGCCGATTGAAGTCGGCTGGAGCGGCCTGGTCTGCGGGATCGATGCTCGAGGACATGGTCATTCTCCTTGCTGGGTTTGGGGTGTCGGCGCATCGTGCCGGTCAGGGTAGGTCGATCAGCAGCACTTCAACGTCCGTCTCCGCCCCGATAAACAGTTTGTCTTCCGAAGTGATCGCGGCGCCGTCGCCTTCGCGCATTTCTATTCCGTTGAGGCTGACGATTCCGGCGACGACCTGGATCCAATAGCCGCGAGCTGGGTCGAGCGTACGCGCGATGCTTGCGCCATCGTCGATGTGCGCGATCTCCATCGACGCGTCCTGGCGCAGCGTCAGCGATCCGTCGCGGCCGTCGCCGCTGGCGACCGTGACCCAGCGGTTACGCGCCCCGTCGTCGGCGAACGACTTTTGCGCATAGGATGGCGGGCCGCCGGTTTCAGCGGGGATAATCCATATCTGGAGCAGATGGGTGCGTTCGTCGGTGCTCGGATTGCGCTCGCTGTGACGGATACCCGTACCTGCGCTCATCCGCTGGACCTCGCCCGCGCGGATGACAGCGCTGTTGCCGAGGTTGTCGCGATGCTCGACAGCCCCCTTCAGCACGATCGTCACGATCTCCATATCTTCATGGCCATGTTCGGGCAGGCCGGCGCCGGGAACGACGCGGTCTTCGTTGAGCACACGGAGCGCCCGGAAACCCATATGCTTGGGGTCGTTATAGTCGGCGAAGGAGAAGCTGTGGTGGGCGTCGATCTGAGCCCCCTGGTGGCGACCTCGTGCGCCGCGGTCCCTGAACTGGATCATGGCTCTCTCCCGGAAGATGGAGCGCCGCCTGACAGGCGGCGCTCCGGTCATTGTCAGGCGGCGTCGACGAGGACGATCTCGCTGTCCTCGATCGCGGTCACGCGCAGCACGTCCATATCGCTGATCGCGGCACCGTCGCGGGCATTCACCCGGACGTCGTCGATCTGAACCGCGCCCTTGGCCGGGACGAGATAGGCTTTGCGGTCCTTGCCGAGCGGATACTCGGCGGTCTCGCCAGCCAGCAAAGTGGCGCCGACCACGCGGGCGTCGGTGCGGATTGGCAGCGCGTCATTGTCGTTGTCATAGCCCGACGCGAGCGTCACGAACTTGCCCGACCGTTCGCCTTTGGGGAAAGGCTTGGCGCCCCACTGCGGCGCTTCGCCGTCGCGGGTCGGCATGATCCAGATCTGGAAGATTTTCGTGGTAACGTCTTCCAGATTATATTCCGAATGGCGGATACCGGTGCCCGCACTCATCACCTGGACGTCGCCTGCTTCGGTGCGGCCCTTGTTGCCGAGGTTGTCCTGATGCGTGATGGCACCTTCGCGGACATAGGTGATGATTTCCATGTCGCGGTGCGGGTGGGGCGGGAAGCCGGTCTGCGGCTGAATCGTGTCGTCGTTCCAGACGCGCAGATTGCCCCAGCTGGTGCGCGCGGGATCGTGATAGCCCGCGAACGAGAAGTGATGTTTGGCGTCGAGCCAGCCGTGGTTGGCACCGCCGAGGCTGTCGAAAGGGCGAAGTTCAATCATTTTCTGTCTCCGTGGCGCGCCGGGGTCGGGCGCCGTTGAGCAGAATTTAGGAATTGCGCCCCATTTGGTTCAGTGGGATAAATTGCTTCGAAACGTTCGAGGAAATAGAAAAGTGAACAACCCGGGCACGCCGACGCTGGACCAGCTTCGTATCTTCCTCGCTATCGTCGACACGGGCAGCTTTGCGGCTGCAGGGCGCCAACTCAACCGCGCCGTTTCGGTGATCAGCTACGGCATTTCCAATCTCGAGGCGCAGCTCGGCCTGACGCTCTTTGAACGCGAGGGGACGCGCAAGCCGCAGCTGACCGTCGCGGGCCGTGCGCTCTTGTCGGAAGCGCGGGCGATTTCGGTGGGCATCGACGGCCTGCGCGCCAAGGTGAAGGGGATGCTCGACGGGCTCGAGGCCGAGGTCGATCTTGCGGTCGACGTGATGCTGCCGTCCGAACGGCTGGGCCGGGTGCTGCGCGCTTTTGCCGCCGAGTTTCCGACGGTGCAGCTCCGGCTTCATGTCGAAGCGCTCGGCGCAATCACCGCGATGGTGCTCGATCGCAAGGCGATTCTCGGCATCTCGGGGCCGCTGGCGGCCGGGGTCGAGGGTGTCGAATGCGTCGCAGCGGGGTCGATTTCCATGGTCCCGGTGGCCGCCCCCGACCATCCGCTCGGCCGGATGGAGCGCATCCCGCCCGGAGCGGGGCGCGACTATACGCAGCTCGTGCTGACCGACCGTTCGCGCTTTACCGAAGGGCGCGACTATTCGGTGATGAGCCCCAAGACATGGCGGCTCGCCGATCTGGGCGCCAAGCATGCGCTGCTGCGCGAGGGGATAGGGTGGGGCAATATGCCGCTGCCGATGATCGAGCCCGATCTTGTCGCGGGTACGCTCGTCCAGCTTGCGATGCCTGACCATCCGGGAGGGACCTATCGTTTCGCCGGCGTCTGGCGCCGCGACACGCCGCCGGGGCCAGCAGCATCCTGGCTGCTCGAACAGTTCGTCGAACTAGGACAAAATGATACCGAACTTGCGGGGATGATCGACCTTTGACGATCGCGTCCGGCGGCGAGGCGCCCGTCCTCCTGCGTCAGTGCACGTACGTGCGAAAGGCCTCGATGAACATTCGCACCCTTGCCGGCGTGAAAGCGAGGGAAGGGTAGACCGCCCAGATCGCCTCGCGCGGCATGTCGGCATCTTCGAGCATGATCGGCAGGAGTCGACCCGATTTGACTTCGTCGCGCACGTTCCATTCCGAGAGGCGCGCAATTCCCAGGCCGCCGAGACATGCGAGGTGCAGTGCCTCCACGCTATTGCTGCTGAAGTGCCCACCGACTTTCTGCTGTACCGGTTTTCTATCCCGTTCGAAAAACCAGTGTGTCGTCCCGGGGTGCGCGAGGCAATCATGACCAGCGAGCTCCGCAAGGAAGCGCGGCGCGGAATGGCGGCCAAGATACTCCGGCGACGCGTAAAGAAATCTGGGATTGTCCGCGATACGTCTGCCGATCAGGGTGCTGTCGCGGAGCGCCCCGGTTCGCAGGGCAAGGTCGATGCCGTTGCCGACGATATCGACAAGGTCGTCGCTGAGGATCAACTCGACGCGCAGGTCCGGGTTCGCGTGTTGGAATCCCGCAAGCATCGGCAGCACGAGCTTGCGGCCGAGGGCGTGTGACGCGGTGACCCGGAGGATCCCCGTTGCTCCTTGCCCGGCAGGCGTGGCGGCGGCGCGCGCCTCGGCTTCCTGTGCTATCATGGCGCGCGCGTGGGGCAGGAACGCTTCGCCCTCCGGCGTGAGCGAAAAGGACCGGGTCGAGCGGTGCGCCAGGCGCGTGCCGAGCTCCGCTTCAAGTGTCGCGAGCCGGCGCGACGCGGCCATGGGGGATAGGCCGAGCCTTCGTCCCGCCGCAGCAAGGCTGCCGTGATCGACGGCTTCGACGAGCACGAGCGTGTCAGCAAGATTAATCATATCATGAATCGATATACTGCCTCATCATATCAGTGGTATAATAACCCATTATGACATGATCCATATCCTGCGGACATTCCCGGCAGGATCTAATCGATGACACAGACTATTCCCGAGGCAGAAGCGAGTGGCGTTAGCGGCACCCGGATGCGCGGCCTCGCCTTTTCCATGGCCGTGGCGGCGGGCATCGCCGTTGCCAACATTTATTATAACCAGCCCATGCTCGGCCTGATGGAGGTCGACATACCCGATCGGTTGACCGGGTTGGTGCCCACCGCGACGCAGCTTGGCTACGCGCTTGGCTTGTTCCTCCTTGTTCCGCTCGGGGATCTGGTCGAGCGTCGGCGGTTGATTCTGGTTCAATTCGCCGGGCTCGCCGTTACGCTTGCCGCAGCGGCGATCGCGCCCGGTCCGCTCTGGCTGATCGCCGCTTCGCTGGCGCTCGGCTTCGCCTCGACGGTGGCGCAGCAGATCATCCCCTTCGCCGCCCATATCGCTTCGCCCGAGCAGCGCGGGAAAATGGTGGGGACCGCCATGTCGGGGCTTCTGTCCGGTATTCTGCTGAGCCGGACGGTCGCCGGGCTGGTCGCGAGCCATGGTGGCTGGCGCGCCATGTTCTGGTTCGCAGTTCCCCTCGCGCTCGCTGCTGGCGGCTGGATGGCGGTACGTCTGCCGAAGAGCCAGCCCGTGTCGGACCTCAATTATAGGGGCGCGATTGCCTCCTTGGCCGATCTCTGGCGCGATCACCCGCCGCTTCGAAAGGCGGCGATTACGCAAGCCCTCCTGTTTGCGAGCTTCAGTGCATTCTGGACGGTGCTCGCGTTCAGACTGGCGCAGCCGCAATTCGGCCTCGGTGCGGATGCAGCGGGTCTGTTCGGTATCGTCGGCGCGGCAGGAATTCTGGCGGCCCCAGCGGCGGGCCATCTGGCCGATCGGAAGGGGCCGCATAAAACGATCGTCGTCAGTGCAATTCTGGTGCTCCTGTCCTGGGCGGTGTTCGGATTGTGGACTTCGCTCGCGGGATTGGTAGCAGGGGTGTTGCTGCTCGACCTCGCGGTGCAGGCCGCGCTGATTTCCAACCAGCATATCGTCTATGGTCTCGCCCCCGAAGCGCGGGCCCGGCTCAACACCCTGTTCATGGGGACCATGTTCTTCGGCGGCGCGGCGGGATCGGCGCTCTCCAGCCAGCTCTGGGCGCCATGGGGATGGTCGGCCGTCGTGTGCCTGGGGGCGAGCTTCGCCGCTCTTGCTGTCACGCTACAACTGTTTCGGCCGCGCAAATGACGATCACAGTTTGAGTGTCGCCTCGGCGCCGACCATATGGATCGTGCACGCTGGGCCGGTGTCGCGGATATAGGAACCAGGACGAAAGGCCGAGAGCGAGGTGGTGAAGGACAGGAGCGCGCTGGACTGCCAACCCGCCGAAATCTCGATCTGGTCGCCGATATGGCGTGCGTCGCTGCCTCCCGCGGCACGGATGAGGCTGCCCGGGATGTCGTAGATGCCGTCGCCGCGGCTTTCGCGCCAGAAGCGCGCTGCAACCAGCTCGACCGTCACGCCCTTGCCCAGATCAAAATCGATGCTGGGATGAAGGTTCACGATATTGCGCGGACCGATCGGCGACAGTTCGCCGAAATATTTGCCCTTCGGGAAAAGGGCGTTGAAGGTGCCGAGGCGCTCGTCCGTGGCATCGCGGTCTCCGCTGGCTATGTTCGCGCGAAGGCGGAGTCGCGGTTTGAGCGGCACCTGCGGAAAGCTCCAAGCAGTTTCGGTCGCGAGCGACCAGGCCCGGATGCGGTCGTCGTCAAATCGGCCGCGCTGGAGCATCGCCTCCCAGTTCCAGCCGAGGTCGCCGCGCTTGCCGAAGAAGCGCAGCCCGAATGTGTCGCGCGCCTCATGTCCGGTGCGGCCGCCGAAGCGCGCCCCTTCATTCGTATATCCCAGCCAATAGGCGTCGATCCCGATGCCGTCGACCGGCGTGACGGTCGCATAAAGCCCGTCGAGCCGCCGCGTCTTCGACGTCCGGTCGTCGAAATCGCCGGCACCGATCGCGACGGGACGCAGGTGGAATGCGTCGACGCGCACTGGGCCGATATCTGCGATCGCGCGCGCGCCGTCGAATGCCTGCGGAATATTGGGACCATAGCGAATGCCGACGAGCCGCTCCGACCCCAGCGCGACGAGTTCGCGCCCGCCGCGCAGCGTCAGGCTGTCGGACCCGCCCAGCGGGACGCGGACATCGGCAAAGCCCTGTAACAGGTCGATCCCCGTTTCGTCGGCGGGGCCCTTTCCCGCGCCGACACCGCGAGCATAGCCGGCGATGCCTTGCACGAAGACGCGCGCGGGACCCGCGTGCAGATCGGCGTGCGGCAGGACACGCAGCCACAGATAGCCGTCGTCGGGGGCCGGCTGATCGCCCCAGAGATTGTCGTCGAACCCCTCAAAGCGCGCCCGCGCTTCGCCGCCCAGCGTCAGATAGGCCGATCCGTCCTTGGCGAGTGGGATATATTTGGCCTGGCGCCATCCTTCGCGTGTCGCGTCGCGCAGCACCGACCAATCCTCGTCATAGCGCAAATTGGTTTGCGCCACCTCCTGCGCCTGCGCCGCGAGGGGTAGCAGCGTGGCAAGCAGGGCCAGGATACGCATCGTCAGCGGCGGGTGACGAAGTGGCGCACGACCGGCGGCTTATCGTCCGTCTGGAAGGCGCGCAGCGCTTCCTGCTGCACGCGATCCGCATTGGTCACGCGGTCGTGCTGACGCAGATGTTCGAGCCAGCTTTCGACCGTGAAGCTTTCAATCACCGTGCCGGGGACCGACGTATCCTCATAGACGCCCCAATGGATCGCGCCGTCGCGGCGGCGGATGCGGCGCATCGCCTGCATTGCCGCAAAGAAGTCGGGCACCTTCGCGGGGTCGATGCGATATTCGATCGTCACCAGCACCGGCCCGCTGTCATGCTCCACCGTGCCGTCGACCAGCGGGGCCGGCCAGTGCGCCGACGGGGCGAGGTCGAGCGTGCTCGCCCGGCCGAGCGGATAGCGCCATGCAAGGACGATCGCGGCGACGATGAGCAGCGCGGCGGCGGCGAGCAGCGTCGAGGTAACACCGACGCGCGATGCGACCGATCCCCACAGTGCCGATCCCCCGGCCATCGATCCCTGAAAGACCAGCAGATAGATGGCGAGCGCGCGCGCCTTGACCCAGCCGGGCGAGGTCGCCTGCGCGCCGCCGTTGAGCGAGGCCATCATCGCGATCCATGCGAGCCCGCCAGCGAACAAGGCTGCGGATGCGGTCCAGAAGCCGCTTGCCAGCGAAAGAGCCGCCATCGCTGTGGCGAGCAGGATCGACGCGGCGAGCGTGATCATATTGGCGCTCATCCGTCCGCGCAGACGGGGCATCAGGATCGCGCCGCTAATCGCGCCGATCCCCATGAAGGTCAGGAGGCCGCCATAGCCCGCCGGCCCCAGTCCCAGGTCGCGACGCGCGATGATCGGCAGCAGTGCCCAGAGCCCGCTGGCGAAGAGGAAGAAACCCACCGAGCGGATGAGCACGACCTGCAGTTCGGGCGCGCGCATCGCATAGCGCAGCCCGGCGCGCATCGCGCCGACCATATGCTCGGCGGGCAGATGGCGTTCGGTTGCGGTCCGGCGCCAGCGGACCAGCACGATGATGACGCCGATTACCGACAGCGCGTTGACCGCGAAGACGGCGGCCGGACCCGACGCGGCGATGATGACGCCGCCCAGCGCGGGGCCGATTGCGCGGGCGATGTTGACGCCCAGCGAGTTGAGCGCGACCGCCTGTTGCAGTGCCTTCGGCGGCACCAGTTCGGGCACGATTGCCTGAAAGGCGGGGGCGGAAAAGGCGGCCCCGACCGCGATCAGTGCGGTGAAGACCAACAGCACCCAGGCGGTTGTCAGGCCCGCCAGCGTGATCGCGGCCAGCCCGGCGGCGCCGATCAGGCCGAAAAGCTGTGCACCGATCAGCAGGCGGCGGCGGTCGACGATATCGGCGAGCGCACCGGCGGGCAGCGCCAGCGCGAACATCGGAAAGGTCGTCGCGGCCTGGACCAGCGCGACCATCAACGGGTCGGGCGACAGCGAGGTCATCAGCCAGCCCGCGCCGACGTCGTGCATCCATGTGCCGACGTTCGATACGATCGTCGCGATCCACAGGGCGCGGAACATCGGGCTGGCGAGCGGGCGTTCTGCAGCGGCGGTCCCAACGGTTGACGCGGTCATGCCTTGCGCTCCTGCAGTATGGCCGCGAGAATCAGGCCGCCGATCAGCCCGACATGTTCGAGGAAAGTGTTGCGTTCGTGGAAGCGCGCCATCGGGTCGGCGACCTGCCAGAAGGGATGCGCGACCAGCGTCGCCGCGGCGGTGAACACGCCGAGCGCGCCCGCGCCGAGCCACGCCTGACGGCCGAGGATGACGAGGAGCGAGCCGCCGATCTGAACCGCGATGGTCAGCAGGACGACCAGCGCGGCGGGCTCCAGCCCGAAATGCCGCGCCTCGCCGAGCGCGCCGCCGAGGTCGAACAGCTTGGCGACGCCGCTCGTCCAATCGGGGAGAGTGAGCAGGGCCGCGGCGAGGGTCGAGAAACCATTGTTGCCGAGCAGGCGGGCGATAGGGGCAGGGGTGTTCATCGTTCAGGCCGCCCAGCAGCCGCAGCCGAAGGCGCCCCAGAAGCTCTGGACGTCGGCGGCGGGGACATTGGCGCCCAGCGCTGCGGCATGGTCGTGGCCGTGGACGGCGCAGGACGAGGCGCAGCCGCAGGCGGCCGCCATCTTCTGCGCGCCTTCGGGCCGGCGATAATGGCCGCCGAAGGTCGCGACCGGCGACCAGTCGGGCATCAGCTTGGGCAGCGCGGGGGCGAGGGGGCCATAGTCGCCCTCGCCATATACGACCTTGCCGCCGAGGATGGTCAGCACCGAACGCAGATGCACGATTTCGCTTTCCGCGACGCCGAAATAATCGCCCGACAGCAACGCCAGATCGGCGAGTTGGCCAGCCTTGATCTGTCCCTTCTTGCCGACCTCGTTCGAGAACCATGTGTTCTTTTCGGTCCACAGCCGCAGCGCAGTTTCGCGGTCGAGGCGGTTGCGGACGGGATAGAGCGTCGTGCCCCCGAGCGTCTTGCCGGTGACGAGCCACGACAGCGAGACCCACGGATTGTAGCTCGCGACGCGCGTCGCGTCGGTCCCCGCGCCGACGGGCAGGCCGGCGTCCATCATCCGCCTGATCGGCGGGGTCGCCTCGGCGGCCTTGGCGCCATAGCGTTCGACGAAATATTCGCCCTGGAACGCCATCCGGTGCTGCACCGCAATGCCGCCGCCTAATGCAGCGATACGATCGATGTTGCGCTTGCTGATCGTCTCGGCATGATCGAAGAACCAGTTGAGGCCCTGTAGCGGGATGTCGCGGTTGACCTTCTCGAACACGTCGAGTGCGCGCGCGATCGTCTGGTCATAGGTCGCATGCATCCGCCACGGCCATTTGCGTTCGGCGAGCAGGCGCACGACGGGCTCGAGGTCGCTTTCCATATTCGCCGGCATGTCGGGCCGCTCGACGCGGAAATCCTCGAAATCGGCGGCGGAATAGACGAGCATCTCGCCCGCGCCATTGTGGCGATAGGTGTCGTCGCCGTCGCCGGGCTTCACCTGGGTGGACCAGGTCGCGAAGTCCTTGAGCTCTTCCTTCGGCTTTTGCGTGAAGAGATTGTACGCGATACGCAGCGTCATCTCGCCGTCCTTGTGCAGCTTTTCGATGATCTGATAATCGTCGGGATAATTCTGGAAGCCGCCGCCGGCGTCGATCACGCTCGTGACGCCGAGCGAATTCAATTCGCGCATGAAATGCTTCGTCGAATTGAGCTGATACTCCTCGGGCAGCTTGGGTCCTTTGGCGAGGGTCGAATAGAGGATCGTCGCATTGGGCTGCGCCAGCAACAGTCCGGTCGGGTTGCCGGCGGCGTCGCGGACGATCTCGCCGCCCGGCGGGTTCGGCGTGTCCTTGGTATAGCCGACAGCGCGGAGCGCGGCGGCGTTGAGCAAGGCGCGGTCATAGAGGTGGAGGATGAAGACGGGCGTATCGGGCGCGGCGGCGTTGATCTCGTCGAGCGTCGGCAGGCGCTTTTCAGCGAACTGATGCTCGGTGAAGCCGCCAACGACGCGCACCCACTGCGGGGGCGGCGTGTTTTGCGCCTGCTTCTTCAGCATCGCCATCGCGTCGGCGAGGCTCGGTACGCCGTCCCAGCGCAGCTCCATATTATAGTTGAGCCCGCCGCGTATGACGTGGATGTGGCTGTCGATCAGCCCCGGGATAAGACGGCGGCCCTTCGCGTCGATGACCGTCGCGTCCGGACCGGCGGCGGCGCGGACCTGCTGTTCGCTGCCGACGCTCAGGAATTTGCCGCTGCGGATCGCGACCGCCTGTGCCTCGGGATTGGCCTTGTCGAGCGTGGTCACCTTTGCGTTGACGATGACGAGGTCGGGCTGGGTCATGGCAAAGCTCTCCGAAGCGGTAAGAAGGGCGGTGGTGGCGGCGCCGGCAAGCGCCTGGCGGCGGGTGATCGAATTCATGCGTCATGCTCCTTGGCTGAGGCGGAGGTGCCGAGAATGTGCGGCGCGCAATCCTCGCGGACGAAGCGAACGAGTTCGGTGCGGTCGGCGAGACGCTTGGCGACCGGCACGAGCTGTTCGCCTAGCAGTATCCCGGCGAGGCCGACGAGCGCGACGACCGGAGGGGCAGGAGAACGGACCCCGATGAGGCCGTAGACGAGACCGGCGAGCAATCCGGCGCCCAGCGAGATCAGGTAGATTTTCATCGGTCCGTCCTCCCGTCTTTGCTTCAGCCGCGCACGAAAGCGAGCAGGTCGGCGTTGAGGATGTCGGCGTTGACCGTCAGCATGCCGTGCGAAAAGCCCTCATAGATTTTCAGCGTCGCGTTTGGCAGGATTTCGGCCTGCAGCATGCCGGCATTCTTGTAAGGCACGACCTGGTCGTCGTCGCCGTGCAGCACGAGCGTCGGGACGGTGATCGCCTTGAGGTCGTCGGCCTGGTCGGTTTCCGAAAAGGCCTTGATGCCGTCATAATGTGCCTTGGCGCTGCCCATCATGCCCTGGCGCCACCAGTTGTCGATCACCGCTTCATTGACCTTCGCGCCGGGGCGGTTGAAGCCGTAGAATGGGCCGGCCGCGACGTCGCGGAAGAAACTGGCGCGGTTGGCGGCGAGGCCGGCGCGCAGCCCGTCGAACACCTCGATCGGAAGCCCGCCGGGGTAACGGTCGGTCTTGAGCATGATCGGCGGCACCGCGCTGACCAGCACCGCCTTAGCGACGCGGCCCTGGGGGATGCCGTGGCGCGCGACATAGGCCGCGACCTCGCCGCCGCCGGTCGAATGCCCGATGTGAATCGCATTGCGCAGGTCGAGATGGTCGGCGACCGCCGCGGCGTCGGCGGCATAATGCGCCATGTCATGGCCTTCACTCACCTGTTCCGACCGGCCGTGGCCGCGGCGGTCGTGCGCGACCACGCGGTAGCCGTTTGCGAGGAAAAAGAGCATCTGCGCGTCCCAGTCGTCGGACGAGAGCGGCCAGCCATGGTGAAACATGATCGGCTGGGCGTCCTTTGGACCCCAATCCTTGTAGAAGATGCCGGTGCCGTCGCTTGTGGTCACAAAAGCCATGGTGAATTCCTTCGGGTTCGAAAATCGATGATGGAGAGAGGGCCGGGCGGGCACCCGGCCCCCGAGGGTCTTAGTGGCCGCCTTCCGACGCGCCGAACATCGTCTTGGCATAGGTGATGCCAAGGCCATAGGCGCCGCCCCATTTGCGGGCGATGCCGGTGGTCAGGTCATAGGTTTCGGCGCGTGCCCAGTCGCGCTGCAGTTCGAGCAGATATTGCAGCGAGGTGATCGGCTTCGCGCCGGCCTGCACCATGCGTTCGACGGCGCGCTCATGCGCTTCGGTCGAAATGTCGCCGCTGGCATCGGTGATGACATAAGCTTCATAGCCCTGTTCGAGCGCCGAGAGCACCGGGCCGACGATGCAGACCGAGGTCCAGAGGCCGGCGAACACCAGCCGCTCCTTGCCGATGCGGTTGACCTCGTCGATCACTGCGGCGTCTTCCCAGGTGTTCATGCTCGTGCGGTCGAGCAGCTTCTGGCCGGGGAAGGCTTCGGTGATCTCGTCGAACATCGGGCCCGAAAAGCTTTTTTCGGCGACCGTGGTCAGGATGGTGGGGACGTCGAAGCCGGCGGCGCCATTGGCGACGAGCGCGGCATTGTTACGCAGCAGTTCGGCGGGGATCGACTTGGTGGCAAAGGCCATCTGCGACTGGAAATCGATGAGAACCAACGCGTGGTTGCTGGGATTCAGCAGGGCCTTGGCGGGGGTCGGGGTGGCTTTGATCGACATGGGTGACACTCCTGTTGGCTAAACTTTCTTCCCGATCCGGTCGGGATGAAGCCGGTTTACGCCGGAGTGTTTGTGCGAAACAGGCTGATAAAATTTGCATCAATGTTCGATAAAATAGAAAAGATGGTGCCCGGTACGCGAAGGCCGCTTTTCGAAACTCGGTTCCCAGAAGGGGAACGGCCGCTACCGGCCAGTACCGGTCCCGGTATCGCCCAGAAAGAGCGCTTGGCCGTCATGGATATGCGCCCCTTTCCACGCCCGGAGCCCGACCTGCAACCACCCCGCATTATTTCGGGTTGCGGCAGGTGAATAATCTGCGGAGAAGCATCTGGGGAGGAGAGAGTGGGGCATGACGGTACAGCATAATGTCTTGATCGTCGACGATCACCGTATCACCCAAAGCGGTCTGCGGTTCCTTTTTGGTTCGCTCGATCGCTTCGTCGTTGTCGACGCGCTCGATTGCGGCGCGATGGTCAATGCTTTCGTACAGTCGCAACCGATCGATTTGGTTATCCTCGATCTCAACTTGCCCGACGTGCGGGGTATAAATGTTCTCGCCGAGATCGTCGGGTCGCGCGACATGACGGTTATCATCCTGACTGGTGAAACGAACCTTGCCGAGATTCATTCGGCGCTCAAACTGGGCGCGCGTGCTGTCGTGAGCAAATCGGACCCGCTCGATCACATTGTCGCCGCCTGCGACGCAGCGCTGGCGGGCGAGGTCTATATTTCGCCGCATATCGAAGAAGCGCTCGGCAAGTTTCAGCAATCCCCCGTTGCGCTGTCCTCGCGGCAGATGGCGATCCTCCACTATCTGGCACAGGGTGAGACAAACAAGGAGATCGCTTACCGTCTTGCGATCGCGCCCCCGACCGTATCTTTCCATATTGCGGAACTGCGGCGTAAACTCGACGTCCCGCATAACCGCAGGATCGTCGAGCGCGCGAATGAGCTAAACCTTCTCTGACGCAGCCAACAGAAGGGGATGGTGCGTCAGTTCGCGGCAAACGGGTTTGATCGCCACCATCGTGACAAGCTGGCCGAGCCGCCCGCGCGTGACTGTGCTGTCATCATAGGTCACAGCGAGGACAGGTTTTGTTTCGCTGTCCGATGCGGCCAGCCCCAACTCGAAATCTTCGCGCTGGTCGAAGTCGAGAATCGTCCATTCGTATAAGCCCGCTTGCAATTCATCCGTTGAGATCGGCGTAACGGCAGTGGAGGCTGCGGGGAGGGCTATCCGGATTTCCGTGCCGTGGCTGGACGACGAACAGATTTCGAGGGTTCCCCGAAGCATTTCGATGATGCGCTTGGCCGACCCGAAACCGGAGCCGGTTCCCTCTGTCGTTTCATTTCCTCGAACGCGCGCCCTGCCTCCGCTGTTCAAGGCGGCCATGATGTCTGCAGGCATTCCGCTTCCGGTGTCGGTGATGCTTATCATGGCACGGCCCTCGTCGAGCACGAGGGCGATGTGGGCGCCGCCAGTCTGCGTATATTGATAGCAATTGCTCAGCAGATTTGCGAGCGCGCGCATCAGGAGCGGTTTGTCCGAAATGATCATGACGTCGTCCGCGACGCTGACCTCCAGTGTCAGCTTTTTGTTCGCGAAGGGCGTCTTGAACATCATCGTCAGCGGCTCGATCAACGCCTGGCCGCGAAAGGCACCGAGTGCGACGAATTCAGCATTGCCCGCGGCGATGTTGGCGCCGGAAATGGTCGTCGTCACGATTTCGTTCAGATAATCGGCGGAGCTTTCGAGCATCGCGATCAGCGCCGGGTCGCCGCCCGGCGTTTCCTGCCGCTTTAGAACCGCGACTGCGCTGTTGAGCGCCAGGATAACCTGCCGACTGTCGTGGCCCGATGCATGAAGCAGCGCATTCTGACTATGTACGGTTTCGAGCGCATAGGCTTTTTCTTCAGCGAGGCGCGTCGCCCGTTCGCTGATTTCGAGGCGTTCGCCAAGCGACTGCGCATAATTGGCGTCGGCTACCAGCTTTTCCCGTTGGATCTTCTTGAGGTTCAGTCCGAGCGCCAGCGTTACCATGATCGATTCGAAGAGCCCGACGGGCCCGGAGAGGTGCCAGTTGATCGGCAACCAGGTAAAGAAGCCCATCGACGCGATCGCGGCATAGAAAATGAACAGCGCGAGGCTGGCCCAGCCGACGAAGAGGGGCCAGAGCTGGGACCCAAGCTGCTTCATCGCCGCATAGCCCACAAAAGGCAGGAATAACGCCACCCCGACCGCGACGATCCAGCCGGACAGGTGGAGAAAAAAGCGAACATCGGCGGGGTAGAGTGATAGGCCGGGCTGGACCAGCATGACGGCGACGGCGAAAAGGATCAGCGCCTTCAGGGTGAGGTCGCTCCTAGGGAAGTTGTCCGCAGTCTTCACGAAGCTTCGGCAAAACTGCGCCATCGCGGCCGCAAATCCGCATTTGAAGAAATCTTCCACGGCGACGCCGGTCAGCGGCTTGTCGTACAGGAAGAATATGGTGATGTAGCCCTCGGAATGGACCGTGTTGAGCGCAAAAAAAGCTTCCGCGACGGCCAGCCAGAGAAATTCCTTGAAGCCTGTGATCGAGAAGAAGAGGAAATTGAGGAGCAGTAGCGTCAGCGCGCCGACGACGACACCCGACACCATCGATATGTTGGCGCGCCGATCCTTGAAGAAGGTGCCATAGGTTTCGATGCGGAGCGGCATATAGGTCGAATTTTCGGAAACAAATTCGATGACAACCAGCTTTTCCTGCCGCGGTGCAAGCACAAGCTCGGAGCTGAACGCCTGGTAGGTCCCGAGATTTTCGCGGGCGACCTGCGGATCGGTAGCATCGACGATCAGCCTGAGCGCGTGACCTTCGGCTTCATAAAGACGGAAGTGCTTCAGCGAGCCGCGGCCGGTGGTCAGAATCCAGCTTCCCTGCGCGTCGCTCGCATTGCGAACGTTGAGGAGGACGACGGTCCGGGTGCCCGGGGGGCCGAAGTGGATCGTCGATCCCTTTATATGCTGCAGCGGACCGCCGAGAATGGCTTCCAGTTGCGGAGTCCTTGCGACGCCGGGGCGCTTCGCGAACCGAACAAACGAGGCGAGTGCGGGTGCATCTTCTCCCGCCCTGAGATCGAGCAGCGGCAATTTGTCGGAGTTTGCGCGCGCCGGTTGAGCGGCCAGCAGGCAAAGGAACCCAAGGATCGCGTATAAGATCTTCATTATCACCCCCGCCGCCGGGCGGGGACCGAACGCTTATCTGCGTCCAACGGGCGCACGCACAGGTTCGCCCAAGACAAGTTCAACCCACCCCCCGGTGATCTGTCACCCGTAACGGCCAGACACCTCGGTGCAAGCACCGCGGCAACGGTCCGTCGCAAATTCACCCTAAATAACATTGGGTAGACGTCCCGCCGTCCACGCCACTAGTCATCGCACGCAAAGCCGATGGGTATTTTTGCCCGAACGGCTGGGGGCGCAAATTTTCGAGGCGGGGCGGATGAGCCGGAGAGCGCAAATGCTCTCTGGTGAACCCTTTGCCTTGCCTGCAACGTCAATGGGGGACTCCAGAATATGTCACGCATCTCGAAATCTCGCCTGCTTGCTACCAGCGCGATCGTCGGCCTCGCAATCGGACATATGGCGCCCGCAGCCGCGCAGAATGCGTTCGGCGTTCATAATGACCAGCCCGAGCGGCTAGAGCTCGAGGTCGATGTAGGGGAGACGATCGAGGGGGAACTTATCGGGGTTTATGCCGACAATGGTCCGGTCACGGTCGGCAATGCCGGTGTCATTCGCGGCAACGGCGTTGACGTCGGCGGTATCGACAGCCGACCGAGCGGCGGCATCGTGATTGCGCAACCGAATTCCATCGTCACCAATGCGGGCCAGATCAGCGGGGCGGCGAACGGCGTCGTTACATCCTATTTTTTCAGCGAAGACGTAAATGGCGACGATCTGCCCCCGAAGCCGCTCGCTGCGAACACGCAGGTTTCGAACAGCGGTGTGATCCGCGGCGAAGCAGGGTCGGGCGTCGCCCTCGTCGGCGGCGGTACCGTCACCAACGGTGGCACGATCTCGGGGACCAGCGGGGCGCCCGGGAGCATGATCAACGGCACCGGCGTATCGATCTCGGAATTCCCCGGCGCGGCTGCCGGGAACATCACGGGCGTGGGCTCGATCACCAACAATGACGGCGGCGTGATCGAAGGTCAGATGTTCGGCGCGGTGCTGCAGGGCGGCGGCACCGTCACCAATATGGGCACGATCCGCAGCACCGGTAATCCGAACCCCGCGACCCCGAACGTCAGCCCGTTCGGACTCATTCTCGGTGCAACCACCGAACAGACCGGCCGCGCCGCGACGGTGGTGAACACCGGCAACATTTCGGGGTTTCTCGGGGTTCTGGCTGGCGGTGCGCTGGAAAGCGCGACGATCAACAACGATGGAATGATCAGTGCGACCGCGATCGCCATCATCGGCCAGTCCACCGGCAACCTGACCGTCAATAATTTCGAGAATGGCGAAATCCTTGCAAATGCGACGGCGATCGCGTCGAACGCCGGCACGCTGACCGTCGATAATAAGGGCTTCATCTTCAGCGCCGGTCAGAATGCGATCAACATCACGACCGCCGACGCCGTGATCAACAATAGCCAGGGCATTGTCGGCGCCCTGTCGGGCATTACGACCGCCGTGTTTCAGAATGCCGAGGGGACGCAGGCGCGCGCGCGCAACACTGCGGTCACGAATTCGGGCACGATCGAAGGCCGCGCAGGCAGCGGCGTTTCGCTCGCGGGCGGCGGATCGGTGGTCAACAGCGGCGTGATCCGCGGACTGAACGGCAATAACGGGTCGGGCACCGGTGTCGCCCTTTCCGAATTCGCCCAGTCTGTCGCGACTGATGTCACCGGTATCGGCTCGGTGACCAATGCTCCGGGCGGCCTGATCGAAGGCCAAATGTTCGGCGTGGTCGTCCAGGGTGGCGGGACCATCGATAATGAAGGGACCATTCGCAGCACCGGGACCTTCAATCCCGCCAATCCCAATGTCAGCCCGTTCGGCGTCATCCTTGGCGCGACCGCAGACCAGACTGGTCGCATCGGCACGCTCAACAACAGCGGCACCGTTCAGGGTTTCTTGGGAGTCCTTGCCGGAGGCGCGCTCAGCAGTGCCGTGATCGAAAACGAGGGTCTGATCAGCGGCCAAGCGGCCGCCATCATCGGTCAGTCGACGGGCGCCCTCACCATCAACAACCATGACGACGGCGAGATCGTCGCCAATGGGACCGCGATCCGTTCCAACGAAGGCTCGCTGGCTCTCAATAATGCGGGGTTGATAAGCGCTGGCGCCCAGGATGCGATTGTCATTACGACGGCGGACGCGGTGATCGTCAACAGCGGTCGGATCATCGGCGGCCAATATGGGATCGTCACCACGCCGATGGCGGATGGGACGGGCCGCGCAATCAATACCTCGATTACCAACAATGGCGAGATCATCGGTCTCAATAACGACGGCATTCGCCTCGCCGGCGGCGGGAGCGTGATCAACAGCGGCTTTATCGTGGGTGTCAATGCAGGTGCGCAGGGCACGGATGGCATCTCGATGTTTGCGCATGTCGACCAGTCGAACGAAGATTATTCGGCCCACGTCACCAACGATGAGAATGGCCGCATCGAGGGCCAGCGGTTCGCAATCATCCTGTCGGGCGGCGGCGAGGTCGTGAACGCCGGGGAAATCGAGGGCGTTAATGGCGGCGTCTATGTCCAGGGGACTGCCCTCAATACAGATCCAAGCGAGGATCGCAGTGGATTGACCGCCAAGGTCGTGAACACAGGCGACATTCGCGGCACTGGTAATCTCGGCGGCAGCGGCGGCGACGGCTATGGGGTTGGCTTCGGCAGCGACATGTCCAGCGCGACGCTCGAGAACAGCGGCACGATCGGCAGCGATTTTGGCGCCGGCGTCTCGCAGGGATCGCGTGCGGACGTAACGATTACCAATGCCGAGGGGGGCACGATCACCGGCGGCACGTCGGGCATCTATTCCTTCGCGACGGGCACACTTGCCGTGAACAACGCCGGTGTGATCCGCGGCGAGGGCAGTTACGACGGGTTCGACGCTGCGCCCGACGCCGGCATCACGATCACCACCGCGTCGTCGAGCGTGACCAACAGCGGGACGATCACAGGTGCGGGCGCCGGCATCACGACCGCCTATCAGTTCGACGAGGCGATCGGCGATATCGTCGGCATCGCGGTCGGCACGCAGGTGACGAACAGCGGCACGATCCGAGGCGAATCGAACGATGGCGTGCGCCTGATTGGCGGCGGCAGCGTGAGCAACAGCGGCATCATCCGCGGCGAGGGCAGCGTGCTGGCCGATGGCATCTCGATCTATCCCTATGACGGTCAGACGCTGGCGAACTATGTCGGAACCGTTGCGAACAGTTCCACCGGCGACATCAGCGGTACGCGGTTCGGGATCATCATGTCGGCCGGCGGCGCGGTCGACAACGCCGGCAAGGTCACCGGTGAGGGGCCGGGCGGCGTTCTTATCCAGCGCGGGGCAGGGCTTGTCCAGGAAACGGGCTTTGACGGCACGCTCACCAATACGGGGACGATCACGGGCTCCAACGGCTATGGCGCGGTCGTCCTCGTCACCGATACCGCAACGATCACCAATAGCGGAACGATCACTGGCGCAACATCGGGCGCTGTCGTCGAAGGGCTGCAGGTCTCGCAAGAAATCGCGCAGACCGGCACGATCAGCAATAGCGGCACGATCACCGGAAGCGGGACCTTTGGCGCTGCGGTCGCGGGCTTCCTCGATACTGCCGAAATCACCAATAGCGGCACGATCACTGGTGCGACAGACGGCGTCATTCTCGGTAATTTCGGGACAGCGACGCTCGTCAACACCGGGGCAATCACGGGCGGCGGCCGGGGCGTCTGGGGCGATGACAGCGGCGCGGTCATCCTCGACAACGCAGGGACGATCACCGGTTCAAGCGGGATCGCGGTCCAACTCGGCAGCTTCGACGACCGTGTCACCCTGCGAACCGGCAGCGCGATGTCCGGCGCAGTGGACGCAGGCGGCGGTAACGACAGCCTGACGCTCGATGGGGACGTCCTTGAACTGACCGAGGCGCAGCAACTCACCGAAGCGACCGGGTTTGAGACGCTCGACGTTGCGGCAGGCTATTGGTCGACCGCAGGGATGGTCGGCGCATTCGATAACGTTTCGATCGCCAGCGGTGCGTCGCTGCAGGTCAATGAAATTGACTTGGGCGCGGGCGATACCTCGTCGCCGATCCTGACGCCGTCGGTTCGGACTGACGGCCTGCTTGTCTTGAACTTCGGCACCGACGACGTCGTGTCCGATCTCGCGGACCTGACGATCGATGGGACGGGGCAGTTGCAGCTGATCGGCGACGCCGTGTTTACCGTCGACACCTCCAACATCGCCCACACTGGTGGAACGATCATCTCCAATGGCGGCCTTGTTCTGACCGGTCTGCTCCAGGGTGACGTGAAGACCGAAGGGGCCGGCTTCTTCGAGCTGGGCGCCGGCGGAAGCGAGGGCAGCTTTGCGGGCAATATCGTCAACGATGGGCGCTTCGTCTTCAATCGTTCGGACGATTATGATTTCCTCGGCGCCTTCTCGGGCAGCGGTACCCTCGACAAGATGGGCGACGGCGCGCTGACCTTCATGGGTGACTATGCCTTCCAGGGGGTGACGAACATCCTTGGGGGCTCGGTACGCATCGGCGGCACGATCGATCCGGGCACCGAATTCGACCTAGGCGACGGCGGCACGCTCGACATCACGGGCAAGGACCAAACGATCGGCGGCCTCGAAGGCGATGCGGGTTCGAACGTCGTGATCGGCGACAGCCAGCTCACCGTCGATCAATCTGGCAACACTGCTTTCGGCGGCGATATCTCGGGCACGGGCAGCCTGGTAAAAGAGGGCGCCGGCACGCTCAACCTTACCGGAAACAGCAGCTATACCGGCCCGACGTCGGTTAACGGCGGCACGCTCGCGGTCAATGGTTCGATCGCCTCGCCGGTGACCGTCAACAGCGGCGGAACCCTTGGCGGCAACGGCGCCGTGGGATCGACGACCGTCGCCAGCGGCGGCACGATCGCACCGGGCAACTCGATCGGCCAGCTCACCGTGAACGGCGATCTCGCCTTTGCTCCCGGCTCGATCTACGAAGTCGAGGTCAACGCGGCGGGCGCCGCAGATCGCCTCGACGCGACGGGCGCCGTGACGATCGCCAGCACGGCGAGCGTTGCGGTCCTAGCCGAGGACGGCAACTATAACCCGCGCACCGACTATATCATTCTGACAGGCGGTGCGGGAATCACCGGGACGTTCGGTTCGGTGACGACCGATCTCGCCTTCCTCGATCCGCTGCTGCGCTACAGCGCCAACTCGGTGACGCTGTCGCTCTATCGCAACGATATCGATTTCGCCGATATCGCGGTCGGCTTCAACCAAGCGAGCGTGGCGGCCGCAGTTCAGGCACTTGGCGTCGACAATCCGCTGTACGAAGCGGTGCTGGTCCAGAATGCGGCGACCGCACAGGCGAGCTTCGGCGACCTGTCGGGCGAAATTCTGGCTAGCACGATCAGCGGCCTGACCGACGACAGCCGTCATTTGCGCAACGCCTTGATGGGTATGAAAGCATCCGAAGAGGGTGGTGCGTTCGTGTGGGGCTCGGCCTTTGGTGGCTGGGGCGAGTTTGACGCAGCGCGCGGCAATTACGCGATGGACACCGATCACAAGGGATTGGTCGCGGGCGTCGGTTTTGGCGGCAACGGCTTCGCCGCAGCGCTTTCGGCGGGTATTGGCGGATCGGACTTCCGCTTCGGCGGGCGCAGCGACCATGCGGATGTCGAAAGCAAATATCTGGCTGCCCACGCCACTTATGGCGCCGACGGCGGTCTGCGGGGTACGATCGGTGTAAGCTATGCCTGGCACGACATTGACACGACCCGCGCGATTAGCGGCGCGCCGCTGGCTCAAACGCTTTCGTCGAACCGTGACGCTGATACGCTGCAGATCTTTGGCGAGATCGGTTATGACATTGTCACCGGCAAGACGGCGATCACGCCCTTCGCTCGACTGGCACATGTCGATACCAGTAGTGATGCTTTCGCTGAAACCGGCGGCAACGCGGCGCTCACCGTCGCGAAGGGCGATCAGAAGACCACCTTCGTCAGCTTGGGCGGGCGCGCGCAGTTCAATGCCGGTCAGTTGGGCTTCCAGCCCTATGTGTCGGCCGCCTGGAACCTCGCCCTTAACGATCGCAGCGCGCCGGTCGTCTCGCGGTTCACCTCCGGCGGACCGGCGTTTGGTATCCTGGGCACGGCTATCCCGAAAAACTCGGCAGAGGTCGAAGCCGGATTTGAATATGCTACAGGCTCGTTCCGCCTCGGGGCCGCTTATACCGGAACCTTGGCCTCTGACCGCAGCTCTCATGGTGCAAGGGTTACCGCACGTATCGCCTTCTGATTAGCGACCCGTCAGAAGAGCGAAACGCGCGGTATGGGGCCGAGGCGACTTACGTCGTCTCGGCCCCATTAATGCCGCATTTTATTCGTCGCGCCGCAGGAGCAAGTTGCGAACGGCTGCTTTCGCAGATCTTCGCTTGAAAGCGGTCAGGCAGCAAACGGCCAATCGCTGCCAATTTCATTGCCCGCGACGACTGAACGTTCATGCTGCTCTTCCGAAATGATGAGATCGCGCCTCGCCCGTCGCAGACCGAGCTTGAATCAGGTGATAAGCCGGTCGACCTGCGCCTGCAGGCGAGGGCTTATCAGCAGGATCGCGGGTATAACGATCGCATAGGCTGTTGCCCAGGAGCGCAACCAGATCGCCACAAAGTCGCTAGAAAGGCCGAGGTTGATCGCGACGAGTGAGAAGGAGATAATCCCGGTCGTCACAATGCCCATCAGGAGGGCGAACGCGATTTTGCGTTTCATCTGAAGGCTCATTGTCCGGCTCCCCGAAAATCGGCAGGCGCGACGTCAATCACCGCCTGGGCAAAGGCTTTGGGAGCCTCCTGCGGCAAGTTGTGGCCGATACCGCCGCTGATATTGCGGTGCGCATAGGGTCGGGAAAATCTCTTTGCGTAGACCGCCGGCTCGGGATGCGGGGCGCCGTTAGCGTCGCCCTCAAGCGTGATTGTCGGTACGGTAATTGCCGGGAACTTAGCTAGCCTTGCCTCCAGCGCATCATAGGCAGGTTCGCCCTTGCTCAGTCCCAAGCGCCAGCGATAATTGTCGATGACGATTGCGACATGATCCGGATTGTCGAGCGCGCGGGCCGTCCGGGCGAATGTGGCGTCGTCAAATTGCCAGGTTGGCGAGGCCGTCCGCCAGATCAACTTTGCGAATTCGGCACGATTAGCTTCGTATCCGACGCGACCCCGTTCGGTGGCGAAATAAAATTGGTACCACCAGGAAAGTTCGGCCGCTGGCGGCAGCGGCATCCTGTTGGCCTCCTGGCTGCCGATGAGATAACCGCTCACCGAGACGAGCGCTGCGCAGCGCTCTGGCCAAAGCGCCGCAACGATGCACGCGGTGCGGGCACCCCAGTCGCAGCCAGCGACGATGGCCTTGTCGATGCCGAGCGCGTCGAGCAACGCGATCGCATCTGCGGCAAAAGCGGATTGCTGGCCATTACGAGCCTCATCCTGGGACAGGAAAGTCGTCGTGCCGAAACCGCGCAAGTAGGGGACGATCACGCGGTAGCCGGAAGCGGCCAGCAGCGGGGTGACCCCGTCATAACTGTGAATATCGTACGGCCAGCCGTGCAAGAGGAGGACCGGAGGCCCGTCTTTTGGACCCTGCTCGACGAAGCCGATGTCGAGTTTGCCGGCCCGGATTTGCTTGACTAGGCCGAATTCGGTCGAGCCCGCAAAGGGCCGGGCCGGCATGTGTGCCCGGCTGGACCCCCATGCCATTCCGGTGGCGGCGATGGCGAAGCCGAGGAAGTTTCGCCGATTATGTGCGTCCAGATATGGCATGGGAGGTCTCCTTACATTTCGGGATCAGACGAGGTTGATCTCGACATCGATATTGCCGCGGGTCGCTTTCGAATAAGGGCAGGTCTGGTGCGCCATATCGACGATAGCCTGCGCCGCCTTGCGCTCGACGCCAGGCAAGCTGACATTGAGGCGTGCCTGGAGCAGATAGGCATCGCCGGCCATTCCAAGATCGACCTCGGCATCGATCGCAAGATCGGCGGGGAGTTTTACATCGAGCTTCTTGGCGGCGAGACCCATGGCGCCTTCGAAGCAGGCGGACCAACCTGCGGCGAACAATTGCTCGGGATTGGTGCCGCTGCCCGGCCCGCCGGGGCTCGACAGCTTCACATCGAGCCTGCCGTCCGAGCTTGCCGACTTGCCATCGCGGCCTCCGGTGGTGTGGGTCTTGGCGGTGTAGAGAATTTTATCAGGCTTGTTCATGATCATATTCCTTTGATGAGGTGGTGGGGCGTTCGTTCACTTCCTCTCGCGCAGGGGACGAAAAGCGGCGCGGATTTCGGCAGCGAACAGCTCGGGCTGTTCCCAGGCGGCGAAATGACCGCCCTTCTCGACCTCGTTCCAGTAGATCAGCTTCTTGAAGCTCTTCTCGCCCCAGCTGCGCGGCGCGCGATAGATTTCGCCGGGGAAGACGGTGACTGCGACCGGCACCTTGCTAATCTCGATCGCATTGAACGGACCGCCGGGGCCTTGGGCTGCGTCCCAATAGCTGCGCGATGACGAGGTTCCTGTGTTGGTCAGCCAGTAAAGGGTGATGTTGTCGAGGATCTCGTCGCGCGTCAGCACGCTTTCGGGATTGCCGCCGCTGTGCGTCCAGGTCGCGATCTTTTCATAGAGGAAGGCGGCAAGACCGACCGGCGAGTCCGACAGACCATAGCCGAGCGTCTGCGGCCGCGTGTTCATCATCTCGGCATATCCGAAGCCTTTGCCGTAGAAGGTTTCGAGTCCGGCATAGGCGATCTTCTCCTCGGGCGAGTAGCTGTCAGGAACCGGCTGTTTGGCACGGACGAGCTTGAGAACGTCGGGCGGCACGGTGCCGGGCATGTTCGTGTGGATACCCAGCAAGCCATCGGGGGCCTGAACCGCCAACACCTGGGAAATGATCGCGCCCCAGTCGCCGCCCTGCGATACATAATTCTTGTACCCCAGGCGCTTCATCAGCACGTCCCAAGCACGCGCCACCCGCGCCGGATCCCAGGCCTCGTTCGGCTTTCCCGAAAAACCATAGCCCGGGTAGGTCGGCATGATCAGGTCGAAGGCGTCTTCCGCCTTGCCGCCATGGGCCGTCGGATCGGTCAGCGGCCCGACGGTTTTGAGCAGCTCGAACGGCGAGCCGGGCCAGCCATGCGTCATCAGCAGCGGCATCGCCCCTTTATGCTTCGAGCGGATGTGGATGAACTGAATGTCGACACCGTCGATCGTCGTAATGAACTGGGGCACGGCGTTGAGACGGGCTTCGCCCTTGCGCCAGTCATAGTCGGTGCCCCAATATCGGACGAGCGGTTCGAGACGGTCGAGCTGCACGCCCTGCGATGCATCCGAGACCTTTTCGCGGTCGGGCCAGCGCGTCTCGGCGATCCGCCGACGAAGGTCGGTCAGCGCTTCTTCAGGGATGGCCACGTGGAACGGCCGGATGGACTCATCCTGTGGTGCCGCGGCGACTGCAGCGGTCGTGGCCGCGATCGGGGTTGCCGAACCGGCGGTGTTGGCGAAGCTCGGGCTGGCCTGAAGCGACATGCCGAGCGCAGCTGCCGAAAGGGCTGTTGCGGATAGCAAGCGGCGCAGTGACGTTGAGTTTTTGGGGGACATGATATTTCTCCTGTTTTGATATGAAGGGGGACGCTCAGGCGCCTATGGTGGCGGGCCGATAACGGTCGGCCGGATGGGTCAGCGACAGATTGGGGAGCATGGCGATCCGTGCCGCTTCGAAAGCATCCCAGGCGGACGTGTCCGGAAGGGCGGGGATCGTGACGGTTTCACCGAGATCGAGACCGGCGAGAGCGGCATCGACCATCGCATCGGCCGACATCACGATCTCCGCGGGAACGCCGGAAAGCGGCACACCCGACAGATCCCAGAACTCGGTCGCGGTGGCGCCGGGCAGGACGACCTGGACACGTACGCCCTTGTCGGCGAGTTCGGCTTGCAGCGATGCCGTCAGCGCAACCACGAATGCCTTTGTCGCGCCATAGACCCCGTTGAGCAGAAACTCCGGCGCGATAGCGACCGTCGAGGCGATGTTGATGATCGTACCGCTACCCACTGCAGCAAATCGCTGCGCAACGGCGTAGGTCAGCCGAGCGAGAGCGGTGGCGTTGATGTCGATCATCGCCTCCATCTGGTCGACATCGGCCTGCCACGTCGGGACGGGCGCGCCGATGCCGGCGTTGTTCACGAGCATCGTGATGCGGCGATCGTTGATGAGGCGCGCCTCGATCAGCCGCAGTTCGCCCGGATTGGACAAATCGGCCGATAGCGTTTCGACGCTGCGGCCGGTCGCTTCGCGGATTGCTTTCGAGACCTTGTCGAGATTGGCGGCGCTGCGCGCCACCAGGAGCAGATCATAGCCACGACGGGCCAGACGGTCGGCATAGATCGCACCGATACCGGCGGAGGCGCCGGTGATGAGCGCAGTGCCCTTTACTTCGTTCATCGCTCTTCCTTTCAAGAAGGTTGGGATGCCGACCGACCGACGTGATCGGGGCGACCAGAACGATTTAGAGGGTTGGGAGAATGCCGGTAGAAAGGGAAACCGAGAGCAAGCCTCTCATTTCCGCCATGTTGGTCAGGCGCAGTCGAGTCCCGTACATGCGACGCGAAGGCGTGGTGCGGCCCAGTCGATGAAGGCGCGCACCTTGAGCGGAAGCAGGCCTTGGCGCGGATAAACGATATGGACGGGACGGAGCTCGCCATCGGCATCGGGAAAGAGCCGCACCAGCGTGCCCGACCGGATATGCTCCGATACCTGATAATCGAAGAGGCGCGCGACCCCCACGCCGCCGAGCGCGGCCGCGAGATTTCCAGCGGCGCTGTTGACCGTCACTCGTGCGCGCGGCAAGCACATCACGTCCTCGTCTTCGACGCGATAACCCCAGAACATCGGCAGCGGTCCGAACAGGATTCCGTCATGTTGAGGAAGGTCGCGCGGGCCGGACGGTGTCCCGCACCGTTCCAGATAGGCCGGGCTGGCGCAGGTGATCAGTCGAAATTCTCCCGCCTTGACTGCAAAGAGCGCGCTGTCCGGTAGATGACCGAGCCGGATCGCGACATCGACATGCTCATCGACCATATGCACCAGCCGGTCGGAGGTGACGAGTTTGAGGGTGACCTCGGGATATTCCTCGATGAAGGCGAGCGCGATCGGGATGACGTGCCGCACGCCGAACTCGATCGGCATGGTGATCGACAACTCGCCGCGGGGCGTCTGATACTCTCCCGAGGCCCGTCGTTCGGTTTCTTCCAAGTCCGCAATGATACGTCGTGCTGCCTCGACATAGTCGCGGCCCGCATCGGTCAACTGAATGTTGCGGCTCGTCCTGACGAGCAGATTGGTTCCAAGATACCGCTCGAGTTCAGCGACCTTGCGACTGACGCTGGGCAACGGAGACCCAAGGGCGCGGCTACCCGCTGACAGGCTGCCGGCATCGACGACCGCCAGAATGACCCGCATGGCGTCCAGCCGATCCATTTGCTCCTTCTCCCGCCCCGAGCAGAGGTGAATAGCCGACTTCGGGAGATCAACATAGCTTCATGCGCGGCGCCAAATTGATACGCGCCCGCGTATATGTCCGCCCTTGAGCTGCGCGGCTTGCTCGATGTCCGCTTTTGCCGACTTCGCGCCCAAAGCCGCCAGTCCGCAAGCGGCCAGGTCCGGCAGCAACCTCTATGCCAGCAGCCAGCGCGAGAGGAATGTCTAATGATGGGTCGGCTTCCAGATGCTCCTTCCGCCTGCGGGACGCGTTACGCCACAATCCCGATGGATGGCTCACGCTCTCTTGCAGCTGCCCGCGGTCCGAGGAGACACCGTCCCGCCGCCACCGCCGCATGAGCTTATGATGGGACGGGGCTATTCGATTTGTCTAGCAGCCTCGTCCTGCGCAGGGTTTCTGAGGGCAATTCGCCGAAGAAGGTTCGATACTGCTGAGAGAACCGGCCAAGATGACCAAAGTCCTGTGCGAGCGCTGCGGCGGTCACGCTCGGTTCGGAAAGGCGCGCATACCACAATTCGTTGCGCACCTGGTTGAGGCGAAATGACAGAACCAAATCGAGCGGACTCATGTCGAGCGTCGATCGCACGGCGAGATGGAGCGCACGTGGCGTAATACCGAGTTCGTGCGCAACATCGCTCACCGTGACCCGTTGGCCGAAACGGCTTTCGACATATCTTATCATACGCCGCGTCAGCTCATATCCTTCCACTCGCCGGCGACGAATAATCGGAGATTTTCCAATCGAAGCTGCCCAGAAGGCCTTGTCGAGGGCGCGCAGCAGGCCCTGTCGTAGCGAGCTATGATCGACAGAGAAATTTCTGCCATTCCCGAACGCCGTCTCGGTCAGGCGCCGGAACATATCCACCAATTCAACCGGCAGGGGAATGGAAGCATGTTCGGGGCCGGCAAGCAGGTGCGGAGGCGCTTCCAATCCGTGCTCGACAAGAACGGACGACGAAACCGCGATCTCGATCGAATACCAATTCCCGTCGAGGATGCTTCGATATTCGCGTCCCGGAGCCATGAGGGTCAGGTGCCCCGCCCCGACCTCGATCCCGCAGAATATGGCAGGAGAAAAATTGACGACGCATTTCAGCCAACCGGGTTCGGGACGCGAATGATCGATAACCCTTCTATTAACCCGGATATCGGAGAAAACCACGCCTCCGAGTTTGAGGCTGCGAAGCTGGATGCGGATCTGGCCGGGCTCGATCTGTATCGCCGGCGTATCCCAGCCCGACAACTTCTCGCGGAAATGATCTATATCGAGAAACTCGCACTGGATCAGCTTTCCAACCACCGAGTCACTCCTCTTACCGCCATGGTTAACCGATCAGCTTCCGATATCGGATAGCGGGTGCTTGGCAAAGGTTTACGAGATCATTCTGAAATTCTTGGCTTAACAGGCAGGTAAGGGGTGCGGGATGGGGCGTATGGCGATGGCTCGGGGCGCTTCCGAAGATACTCCCGGCCTTCTTCGTTCAGCGCCTATCCGCTGCGACGGCTTTCGGCCTTTTTGTCCAACGTCGGCGCGCGCGCGGATACGCGCGGGGGTCTGCCGATGGGCATTGTTGGCGTTGGTCCCCGCCGCGATCGCGACGCCCGCCTGCGGCCAGGAAGCGCTCTACTGGGACGTCAACGGCACTTCGATCGGGGAGGGAGGGAGCGCGACCTGGACCCTGTCCGACCCCCGGTGGAGTCTCAGCACGGATGGGGTAAGCGGCCCTTATCGGACGTGGGACAATCTGGCGCTCAACGATGCTTTTTTTCGCGGGACCGCGGGCACGGTGACGCTCGCCCAACCCATTCGTGTTCACAACATCACCTTCGCGACGAATGGTTACATCATAACGGGCAATACGCTGACCCTCGATGGCGTCGATCCGACGCTTTCGGTCACGACGGGCGCTTCGACCATCGCTTCGACGATCACTGGTACGGGACGCGTGATCAAGGCGGGCGGCGGAACCCTGACCCTGTCAGGCAATAACAGCTTCAATGGAGGCCTGACGGTCAGTGCGGGTACCCTGTTCCTCACCGGCAACAACAGTTTCGGCAGCGGCCCGGTGATCACCGGCGGCGCGCTTTCGCTGACCGGTACGAACAGCTTTGTGGGTGATATCAGCGTCAACGGCACCTTGACTGCCAGCGGTGCCGCCGCTCTGGGCACCGCCGGCAACAATATCACGATCTCGGGCGGTTCGCTGAACATCGGCGCGACCGGCGGCACGCTGACGGGACGCACAGTAACGCTCAGCGGGGTGGGCAGAGTCAACATCTCGGGGGCGGGTATCGGCGGCGCCCATTTCACCGGCACCGGCGGGCTTGCCGTCAGTGCCGGGGTGAACCTGACCGACGATAGCAACAACTACAGCGGTTCGACCGCCTTCAATGGCGCAGGCGGTTCCACCTTCTCCTCGATCGGAAATCTGGGCGAAACCAGTTCACTGGGGGCGCCCAACACCGTTGCGGACGGCACTATCGTCATATCGAATCCAAGCGGAACCACCGGCACGCGCAGCGTCTCCTATGTCGGCGACGGCGATGTGTCGAACCGCAACTGGAGTCTGACCGCCAACGGTTATCGCGGCGTGGGCCTTACCAACAGCGGCACCGGGACCCTTACACTGACCGGCGCCATTGGCGTGAACAGGACTTCCCTCGCCCAGACGCCTGCCTTCACGGCGCAGACCGCAGATCTTGAGCTGCTCGGCGTCATCAGCGGCAATGACGTTGCCTTCAACGCGAATGCCGGCCTCGTTCTGAGGCTTGGCGATGCCAATACCTTCGCGAGCGGCAGCATCGGCGGTGCGGGCAAGGTGGAAGCGGCTACCTTGACGAATGTCGGTGTCGCCAGTTCGCTGGGCACAGGCGGCGGGACAGGTATAAGCGGCACTCTGAGCTATGTCGGAGCGGGGGCCAGCACCAATCGTGCCTGGGGCCTCAGCGGCACCCTCAGTAATGACGGGACGGGCGCGCTGACGTTGAGCGGCGGCACGAGTCTCAGCGGCACCGCCACGCTGGGCGGCAGCTTCACCGGCGCGGACAATGTGATTTCGGGCGTGATTTCGGGCGCCGGCAATTTGCGCGGCGCCGGGGCAGGGACCTGGGTGGTCTCGGGCGCGAATAGCTATACCGGCCAGACCATCGTCGATAGCGGCACTCTGCGCGCCGGGGCGGCCAATGCCTTCACCAGTTCGAAGATTTTCCAGGTCAATGGCGGCACACTGGACCTCAATGATTTCAACCAGACGCTGACTAGCCTGACCGGCACTGGCGGCACGCTGGATCTGGGCAGCGCGCTGCTGACGATCGAGGCGCCCACCGGAACCACCGCGAGCTTTGGCGGCAGCATCGCCGGCAGCGGCGGGCTCACAAAATTGGGGGCCAGCACCCAGACCCTGACCGGCGCCAGCACCTATACCGGCGCCACCACCGTCGGCGGCGGCATCCTCAATCTGGATTTCAGCCCGGCGGGAGGTCCCGCCAGCGGCATCGTCGGCAGCGGCTCCACCCTCAATATGGCCGGCGGCCGGCTCAACATCATTGGTGCCGCAGGCGAGAGCAACAGCCAGACCTTCAATGGTTTGAACATCACCGCCGGCAACAATGTCATCGACGCCCAGTCGGGCACCGGCGGCAGCCTGACCGTCAATCTGGGGGCCATTACGCGCTCTGGCGGCCTGATGAACTTCAATCTGCCGACGGGCGGCAACATCACCACCACCAATACATCGCTTGGCGGCTGGGCCACGGTCAACGGCACCGATTATGCCAAGGTGGTAGGCGGCAACATCCTCGCCTTCGTCGAGGCCGACTATACCGACAAGGACAATGCCGCCGACTGGCTCGACAACGAGTTCATCACCGATGTCACCGGCTTCTTCGGCACGGTGACCGGCACCAAGCAGCTCGGCGGACTGCGCTACACTCAGCCGGTGTCGACCACTGTCACGGTCAGCCCCGGCGAGACGCTGGGCGTGGATGGCACGATCATCGTCGCGCCCACGGTGCTGGCCACGAACCAGCTCATCACCGGCGGCATGATGACCGGCGCCAATGGCGGCGTGCTGGGGGTCCAGCAGAACAGTAGCGGCAATTTCACCATCGCCTCGCGGATCGTCGACAATGGACCGGGCATGGGGTTCACCAAGGCGGGGACCGGCCTCGTCACCCTGTCGAACACCGGCAACAGCTATACCGGGGCCACGCGCGTCGTTCAGGGCACGCTGGCCGTCACCAGCATCGGCAATGGCGGCGCGGCGAGCAGCATCGGCGCGTCATCCGCCGATCCGTCCAACCTGGTGCTGGAAGCCAGCACGCTACGCTATACCGGTGCGGGCGACACCAGCGATCGCGGATTCACCTTCGCCAAGTCCGGCGCCATCACGGGCAGCGGCGTCGAGGTTACCAATGCCGGCGCCAACCTGACCTTCGGCGGCCTGGTCACAAGCTCCGACGGTGCGAATTTCACCAAGACCGGCGCGGGCACCCTGACGCTCGCCAACGACACCAACGATTTCACAGGCATCGTCACCGTCAGCGGCGGCCTGCTGGCGGCCGACACATTGGCGGATGGCGGCCTCGTCAGCGGTACTGGCCGGGCGAGCAGCGCGTCCGCCAATCTTGTGCTCGCCGGCGGCGGCCTGCAATATACCGGCGGTACGGCGAGCACCAACCGGGGCTTCACCTTGGGGGTCGGCAACGGCACGGTCGACGTCGCCAATGGCGCCACGACCCTGACCGTCAGCGGCACCGCCGTCGGCACCGGCCGCTTGTTCAAGGCGGGCAACGGCACGCTGATCCTCTCCGGCACCAATAGCTATACCGGCGGCAACACGGTCAATGCCGGCATTCTTCGCGCCGGTTCGACCCAGGCTTTCGGTCTGGCCTCCGGGAGCATGACCCTGGCCAACACCGCCGGCGTATTGCTGGACCTGAGCGGGCTCAACAATGCCGTCGGTCCGCTCAGCGGCGGCGGCGCCAGCGGCGGCAACGTGACCCTGGGCTCGGCCACCCTGACGATCAATGGCGGTGGCGGCAATTATTCGGGTGTCATCAGCGGCACCGGCGGGGTCACGCGCACCGGCGGCGGCACGCAGACCTTCAATGGCTGCAACAATATATATACTGGCCCCACCAGCCTGCAGGGCGCCGCACTGAGCGTGGACTGCCTGGCCAATGGCGGCGTAGCGAGTGGTATCGGTGCGTCCGGCAGCGCTTCCACCAACCTCGTCCTTAACAATGGCGGCCTGAACTATACCGGCAGCACCGTCACGATCGATCGCGGCTTTCAGCTTGCCGGCGGCGCCAGCACGATCGGCGTGATCAGTGCATCCACCACGCTGGAGTTCACCGGCGCCATTGTCGGCGGCGGCAGTCTGAACAAAGCGGGCGCGGGCACTTTGATTCTGTCCGGGACGAGCAGCTCGACCGGCAATAAGCAGGTTTCGGAGGGCGTTCTGCGCGCGGCGCGAACCAATGCCTTTGGCCCCCAGGGTGTGATGACCCTGAACAACACCGCAGGCGTGTTGCTGGATCTCGACGGATACGACACGCTGGTGACCTCCCTCAACGGTGGCGGTGCCATCGGCGGCAACATCAGCCTGGGGGATGCCGTGTTGACGATCATCAACGGCGGACACACCTATGCGGGGGCCATCGGCGGCAACGGCAGCCTGATCAAAAATGGCACCGCCGATCAGGCGCTCAGCGGCTGCAATAGTAGCTATACCGGCGGCACCACGGTCAATGGCGGCACGCTTGTGGTGACCTGCCTGGAAAATGGCGGCGTCAACAGCTCGATCGGCGCATCGTCGTCCGATGCCGCCAATCTGGTGATCAATGGCAGTATTTTGCGCTATATCGGCACGGGCGACAGCACCGACCGCCAGTTCACGCTCGGCGCCGGCGGTGGCGCGCTTGACGCCTCGGGCAGCGGCACGATCGCGTTTACCCATGCTGGCCCATTGACGCTGGCGGGCTCCGCCACGGCGCGCAACCTGACGTTGACGGGCACCAATACCGGCGAAAACATCTTCTCCGCTGAGCTGGGGGACAGCGGCGCGGGGGCCACCGGGCTCGCCAAGACCGGCACTGGCACCTGGCGCCTGAACAATCAGGCCAGCAACTACACTGGCGCGACCACCATCAGCGGCGGCATATTGATCGTCGACAAGCTGGCCGATGGCGGAATGGATAGCAGCATCGGTTCTTCTTCCAGTGCGATGGGCAATCTGGTGATCGGCAACGGTTCCACTTTCCGTTATGTCGGCACGGGCGACATAACGGATCGCCAGTTCACCCTCGATACCGGCGTCACTTACATTCAGGCCTCCGGAACCGGCGCGCTCGTCTTTGACAATGTCGGACCGGTCGGGCTGACCGGCACGAACGCAACGCGCACCGTTGTACTGGGCGGTACCAATACCGGCCTGAATACGATGGGCGGCGCCATCGGCGACAATGGCACCGGCGCCACGACGCTGGCCAAGAATGACAGCGGCACCTGGGTGCTGACCGGCAACAACAGCTTCACCGGCAATACTGTCATCAACAACGGCAATCTGATGATCGGCAATGGCGGCACCACTGGCAACGCCGGCGCGGGCAATGTGATCGTCGATTCCGCGACCTCCACCCTGTCGCTCAATCGCAGCGACAGTTTCATCTTCAGCGGTTCGCTGAGCGGCCCGGGCACGCTCGCGCAGATCGGCGCCGGCACCAGCATACTGACCTCGGCGAGCAACAGCATCGGCGCCACCACGATCAGTGCGGGGACGCTGCAGGTGGACGGCGCGTTGACGACGCCGACCGCCGCGATGACGGGCACGTCGGCCTTGACCGTCAACGGCACGGTCGGGGCGATCGCGGGCGGCACTGTGGCCCTGAACGGCGATGCGGGCTCGAGCACGATCACCGTCGCGGCGGCTGGTACGCTCCGGGGTTCGGGCGATCTCGGCGGCGGCAGCGACGTCGTCAATCTGACGGGTACGCTGAACACGGGCGTCGGCGCGCTCTCGCTCGGCGATGGCGACGATATCCTGGCGCTCAACGATTCCGCTATATTGGCCGGCGGTGTCCTCGGCGCTTCCGGCACCGACATGCTGCAGGTTAATAATGCCGCGGCGCGTACGCTTGCGGGCACGCAGGCCGGCGGATTCGAAACGCTCGCCAAGTCGCTTGGCGGCACACTGCTCCTCACCGGCACGCACGATTATGCGAACAGCGTCAGCATCGCAGGGGGGCTGCTGCAGGCTGACGGCATTCTCACCACGTCGGCGATCGCGATGGCCGGAGATTCCAGGCTGACCGTGAACGGCACGGTGCAGGCAGCGGGGGGCGCCGTCGCGACGATCACGGGCGACGCCGGAGCAAACACGGTCACCGTCACTCCGGGAAGCACGCTGCGCGCCGGCGGCGACCTTGGTGGCGGCACCGATTTCGTCATTCTGACCGGCACGCTCGACACCGGCGCGGGCACGCTTTCGCTGGGCGATGGAGACGACAATTTCGCGCTAAACGATGCGGCGGTGCTCACCGGCGGTGTTGTCGGCGGAAGCGGAGTCGACGCGCTGCGCGTGAACAACGCCGCGAACCGTACCCTCACCACGGCGCAGGTCAGCGGGTTCGAGACGCTCAACAAGACGCTCGCCGGCACGCTGACGCTGACCGGCGATCACAGCTATACGAACGGCGTAACGATCGCCGCGGGCACGCTGCAGATCGGTGACGGCACCGCCACGGGCACGCTCGTCGGCAATGTCGCGAACGCCGGCACGCTGATGTTCAACCGCACGGGCAGCTCGACCTATGCCGGGGTGATCTCGGGCGGCGGAGCGGTCAATCACAACGGCAACGGCACGACGATCTTCACGAGTAACAGCAATTATTCGGGTACGACGAGCGTCGCCGCCGGCACGTTGCTGATCAATGGTGACCAGTCGGGCGCGACGGGGCTGACCAGCGTTGCATCCGGCGCGACGCTGGGCGGTACCGGTACGATCGGTGGCAATGTCACCATCGCCGACGGAGGCATCCTGGCCGCGGGCAGTAACGGCGCAGGCACGCTGACGATCAACGGTGATCTCGCGCTTGGCAACACGACCCAGCTTGACTTCGAGTTTGGTCAGGCAAACGCGTCGGGCGGACCCTTGAACGATCTCGTCGATGTCGGTGGCAACCTGACGCTTGACGGCACACTGATCGTCGCCCAGTCGCCCGGCGGCACGTTCGGACCCGGCGTTTATCGCATGTTCAACTATGGCGGCACGCTCACCGACAACGGCGTCACGGTCGGTTCGTCGGAATATCTGGTGCAGACCTCGGTCGCGAACCAGGTCAACCTCGTCAACTCGGCGGGTCTGACGCTGAGCTTCTGGGACGGCGATGCCGGGCCGCACGCGGATGGCATCATCGGCGGCGGGAGCGGTACGTGGCGCGCCGCGGGCGACGTGAACTGGACCGACAGCACGGGTCTCTTCGCCGCGCCCTTTGCCAATGCGAGCTTCGCGGTCTTCCAGGGTGCCGGCGGCACGGTTGCCGTTGACAATACGAACGGACAGGTCGAGGCGACCGGCATGCAGTTCGCCGTGAATGGCTACACCGTGCAGGGCGGGGGCCTCACCCTCGTTGACGACAGCAGCCAGCCCGGTCAGTCGGTCATTCGCGTCGGAGACGGCACGGCTGCGGGTGCAGACTACACGACGACCATCGCGTCCGATCTGGCCGGCGCGACGCAGCTGGTGAAGACCGATGCCGGCACGCTCATACTCTCGGGCACCAACAGCTACACCGGCGGCACTGCGATCAACGGCGGTACGATCCGGATCTCGCAGAACCTCAACCTAGGCGATAATGGCGGCACGCTCAGCTTCAACGGCGGCACGCTCAACACGGCCGCCGACATGGGGATCATCCGCAGCATCGACCTCGGCGGTACCGGCATCATCGATGTTGACGCGGGTACGCTGCTGACGATCAACGGGACGATCTCGGGCGGCGGCGCATTCGTCAAGAACGGCACCGGCTTGATGATCCTGACCGCCAACAACGGCTACACCGGCGGAACGACGGTTAATGCCGGCATTCTGCAGGTCGGCAGCGGCACTGCGGGCTCGATCCAGGGCGACGTAGTCAACAACGCGCAGATCGCCTTCGCGCGCTCTGACGATTTGGTCTTCGGCGGCGCCATCTCCGGCGGCGGATCGCTCTCGCAGCTCGGCGCGGGCATCCTCACGCTCACCGCGGACAACAGCTACACCGGCGCCACCAGCATCAGCAACGTCAACGCGGGCACACTCCGGCTCGGTAGCGGCGGTACCACCGGCAGCGTCGCGGGCGATATCGCCAATGGCGGCACGCTGATCTTCAACCGCTCGAACGAATACAGCTTCGCCGGAACCATCTCCGGCACGGGTGATGTCCGTCAGGAGGGCACGGGCACCACGATCCTCAGCGCCGACAACAGCTACACCGGATCGACGGTTATCTCGTCCGGCACGCTGCTGATCAACGGCAACCAGACCGCTGCAACCGGCGCGACCAATGTGCTCGGCGGCGGTACGTTTGGCGGCACCGGCACGATTGGAGGTGATGTCTTTGTCGGCGGCGGGGCGACGCTGGCCCCCGGCGATGCGACCGGTCCAGGCACGCTCACCATCAATGGCAATCTCGGCTTCAGTCCGAACGCGACGCTCGCCTATGATTTCGGGCAGTCGAACATCGTCGGCGGCCCGCTCAACGACCTGACCGAGGTCGCGGGCGACCTCGCGCTCGACGGCACGATCGACGTGACCTTGTCGCCGGGCGGCAGTTTCGATCCGGGCGTCTATCGTGTCATCAACTATGCCGGGACGCTGACCGACAATGGACTCGACGTCGATCCCGCCTATTATGTCCAGACGTCGGTCGCGAACCAGGTCAATCTGGTCAACACCTCCGGCCTCACGATGCGCTTCTGGGACGGCGTGAACGGCGGCAAGAACGACGGCGCGATCACCGGCGGCGACGGGCTGTGGCAGAACAGCAGCGGCAACGACAATTGGACCGAGTTTGATGGTTCGGCCAATGCGCCCTTCACCGACGATGCCTTTGCCGTCTTCTCCGGCGTCGGCGGCACGGTAACCGTCGACGATTCGCTTGGCGGCATCACAGCGTCCGGAATGCAGTTCGCGAGCGACGGTTACAGCATCATAGGCACGGGCGTGAGCCTGGTGACGCCCCAAGCAGTCATTCGCGTCGGCGACGGGACCGCGAACGGTGCGGCCTACACCGCGACGGTCGCGTCGAACCTGACCGGCGTCGGCGACCTGATCAAGTCCGACCTCGGTACGCTGGTACTGACTGGCACGAACGGCTTCGTTGGCGACGTCGGCGTCCGGGGCGGCGAGCTGCGGTTGGCCGATGGTGGTACGATCACCAGCGCTAACGGCATCGTGGCGATCGAGGCAGGTGACGCGGCGGTCATGACGGTCGCGGGTAACGATGGCAGCGGCAACGCCTCGACCTGGACCGTCGGTGCCGATTTGTCGGTCGGTTACGGCGGAAATGGAACGCTGAACGTCATTGATGGTGGCCGCGTCGTCAGCAGCGCCGGGCAGGTCGGACTCGATAGCGATGGCATCGGGCAAGTGCTCGTTAGCGGAACGGGTTCGTCGTGGGAAAATAGCGGACGGATCAGCGTCGGCCTTTTTGGCGCGGGTGTCCTGCGTATCGAAAACGGCGCTGCGGTGACGAGCAACGACGGAGTCGTCGGCGGTTCGGGGCAGGGCGATGCAATCATCTCCGGTCCAAGCACGTCGTGGGTCAATACCCAGCAACTCAATGTCGGCAGCTTCGGCAACGGTTCGCTGCGCATCGAAAACGGTGCGAGCGTTACGAGCAATCAGGGCTATGTCGGCGCCAATTCTACCGGCAGCGCGGTGGTGACCGGCGCCGGTTCAAACTGGCTGGTCACCGACTTCACGATGACCATCGGCAATGAGGGCGACGGCTCGCTGACGATCGAAGACGGCGGGCGTGTCCGGGCCGAAGGTGGCTTCTCGCTGGGCGTAGCGGCAGGCGTTACGTCGACGGTGACCTTGCTCGGCACGACCGGCAGTCGTGGCGTTCTGGAAACGAGCCAGATTCGCGCCGGGGCGGGGACCGTGAACTTCACAATGGATGGTGGCTTGCTGCGGGCCACCGCGAACAATAATGTCTTCTTGAACAATTTCGCGACAACCGACGTAACGCTGGGTGCGAATGGCGGTGTCATCGATACCGACGGCTACAATATCGGTATCTCGCCACGCTTCATCGGCGCCGGAGGTTTGGTCAAAGACGGTTCGGGCACATTGCGGCTCGGCGGTGCGAACAGTTACGCTGGCGCGACTCTCGTCAACGCCGGTACGCTGATCGTCAACGGGGACCAGTCGGCGGCGACGGGACTCACGACCGTCTTCTCGGGAGCGACGCTCGGTGGCAACGGGGTTATCGGCGGCAATATCGACATGCTGGATGGCGCCATCCTTGCGCCCGGTGAAAGTGCCGGCACACTGACGGTGGGCGGCAATCTGTCGCTCGCCGGCGCTTCGATCCTGAACTACGAGTTTGGCCAGGCAGGTGTCGCGGGCGGCGCGCTCAACGATCTTGTCAATGTTGGCGGCGACCTCGTTCTCGACGGGACGATCAACGTAACAATTCCGGCGGGCGGAACCTTCGGCCCCGGCATCTACCGCGTGTTCAACTATGGTGGCATGCTCACCGACAACGGGCTCGCGATCGGCATGATGCCGGCCGGGTCCGACGTCTTCGTGCAGACTGCGGTCGCGAACCAGGTTAACCTGATCAACACCGGGGACGCGCTGCTCAACTTCTGGGACGGCAGCGCCGGCGCAAGCAAGTTCAACGATGTGGTCGACGGCGGCAGCGGCATGTGGCGGACCGCGTTGGACAACAGCTGGACCGAGGCGACCGGCGCCGTGAACGCGGCCTATGACAATGGCGCTTTCGCGATCTTCACGGGCACCGGCGGCGTGGTCACAATCGACAATAGTCTGGGCGCGGTCGCCGCGTCGGGACTCCAGTTCGCGACGACGAACTATCGGATCCAGGGCGGTGCGCTCACGCTGACCGGTCCGCAATCGGTGATCCGCGTCGGCGATGGTACCAGTGCCGGGCTCGGCTACAATACGATCATCACCTCCGAGATCACGGGCAGCGCGCAGCTGATCAAGACCGATCTCGGCCGGCTCGAACTCACGGGCACCAACAGCTACACCGGCGGTACCGCGTTCAACGGCGGCACGGTGCAGATCTCCAGCGACGCCAACCTCGGCGCCGCTTCGGGCGGGCTCAGCTTCAATGGCGGCACGCTCGACACCACGGCAGATATCAGCTCCGGCCGCACGGTCGATCTCGCCGGCCAGGGCGTGTTCTCCACCGACGCGGATACGACGCTCAGGCTCACCGGCAATCTCACCGGCGCGGGTCTGATCGGCAAGCTCGGTGCCGGCACGCTGGTGCTCGCCGGCACCGGCAACCATACCGGCGGCATCGGGGTCGCACAGGGCACGCTGCTCGTGAACGGCGACTATGGCGCCGCGACCGGCTCTGTGACCGTGAACCAGCTCACGACGCTGGGCGGCACCGGCACGATCGGCGGCACTGTGAACCTCAGCGGCACGCTGGCGCCGGGTGCAGGCGGCGCGGGTACGTTGACGGTGGGCGGCGATCTGCTTATCAGCCCGACCGCGACGCTCGACTTCGAGTTCGGCGAGGCGGGTGTGGTCGGCGGCGCGCTTAACGATCTCGTCAACGTCGGCGGCAACCTCGTCCTCGACGGCGTGCTCAATGTCGGCGTTCCGGCAGGCGGCGCGTCCGACCTCGGTATCTACCGCATATTCAACTATGGCGGCACGCTCACCGATAACGGCGTCATGCTCGGAACCATGCCCACGGGGTCCAATGCGCAGGTGCAGACCTCGATCGCGGGCCAGGTCAATCTGGTCAATTCCGGTGGCCTCACGCTCAATTTCTGGGACGGCGCGGCCGGCCCGAAAAATGATGGCGTTATCAACGGCGGTAGCGGCGTCTGGCAGGCGAGCTCCGGCAACGATAATTGGACCAATGCCGACGGCTCGGTGAACGCGCCCTATTCCGACGGCGGCTTCGCGGTCTTCGGCGGGGTGGGCGGCACAGTTACGGTTGATGACGGTCGGGGCGCCGTTATCGCCGTGGGCATGCAGTTCGCTGCCAATAATTATGTGATCGCGGGCGACGGCATCACGTTGACGGATCCCACGGCCACGATCCGCGTCGGCGAGGGAAGCGCCGCCGGGGCTGGCTTTACTGCGACGATCAACTCGGCGCTGGGCGGCGCGGCGCAGCTCGCCAAGACGGACGCGGGAACCCTCATTCTCGGCGGCACGAACAGCTACACCGGCGGTACGGTGATCACGGGCGGTGCGATCCGCATTGCGAGCGACAGCAACCTTGGTGCGGTAAGCGGCGCCGTGACGCTCGATAGCGGAACGCTCGAGACGAGCGCCACCATGGCAAGCGCGCGCGACATTATCGTTGCAGGCGACGGTGCGATCTCGACGGCGGCGGACACGGTCTTCACCTACAACGGGATCTTCTCGGGGGCGGGATCGCTCACCAAGGCGGGGACAGGGACCCTGCTCGTCGCTGCCGACAATAGCAGCTTTGGCGGCAGCACGTCGGTCGCTGCAGGGACGCTCGCGGTGCAGGGCAGCCTTGGCGGCGTAGTCAGCGTCGGCGCGGCGGGCCGTGTCGAAGGTGCGGGCCGTGTCGGCAGACTCGTGAACGCCGGCGTCGTCGCGCCGGGCAGTGGCATCGGATCGCTGACCGTTGCGGGTGACTACACCGGCAATGGCGGCGTGCTGGAAATCGAAGCCGCACTCGGCGGCGACGCCTCGGCGGCCGACCGCTTGATCGTGAACGGCGCCACGTCGGGCAATACGCGAGTCACGGTGATCAACCGCGGCGGCTTGGGCGACCAGACGGTGGAGGGGATCAAGATTGTCGACGTCGCGGGCGCGTCGAACGGTATCTTCACGCTCGAGGGCGACTATCTTTTCGACGGAGAGCAGGCCGTGGTTCTCGGCGCCTATGGCTATCGTCTCTACAAGAATGGCGTATCGACGCCGCAGGACGGCGACTGGTATCTGCGTTCGGCGCGACTCAATGGCGCCGGCAATCCGGAAGGTCCCCTCTATCAGCCGGGCGTGCCCGTTTATGAAGCCTATGTCGGGGCGCTGCAGTCGCTCAATCGTCTGCCGACCCTGCAACAGCGTGTCGGCAACCGCTCGTGGGCGGCGTCGCCGATTGCCGGTGCGGGACTGTGGGGCCGGTTCGAATCCGAACGCCAGCGTCCGGAAGCACTTGTTTCGACGAGCGGCGCCGACCGCAAGGTCGACCAGTGGCAGGCGCAGCTCGGACTCGACGCGGCGCTCTCCGAGCGCCGCGACGGCGCCGCGCTCGTCGGCGGGCTGACCGCGCATTATGGCAAGGCGGACAGCAGCGTCGCGTCGGTCTTCGGCGACGGCACCATCGGCACGCAGGGTTATGGCGTCGGCGCGACGATGACCTGGTACGGGCCGCAGGGCTTTTATGTCGACGGACAGGTCAAGCTTAGCTGGTTCGACAGCGATCTTGAATCGAACATCCTCGGATCGCTCGCGCGCGGCAACAAGGGCGACGGACAGGCGTTCAGCCTCGAACTCGGCAAGCAGACCCCGATCGGCGGCAACCTCAGCATCACGCCGCAGGTCCAGATGAGTTATGCCAAGGTCGATTTCGATCGCTTCGCCGATCCTTCGGCGGCCGCGGTTTCGGTGGCGAAAGGCGAAAGCCTGAAGACGCGCTGGGGGCTGGCGATCGATCATCAGACGAGCTGGAAGGGCCGCGCGGGCGATACACGCCGCACGCGCCTCTACACCGTGATGAATCTCGGATACGAATGGCTCGATGGCGCGGTTGCCGACGTATCGGGGACGCCGATCGCCAACCGCGACCACCGCCTGACGGGCGAACTGGGGCTCGGCGGCAGCTATAGCTGGGGCGATGACCGCTTCACCCTCTATACCGAGGTCTCGGGCGATACCGCGATCGCCGACTTCGGCGCGGGCTATAATTTGAAGGGCACGGCGGGATTCCGGGTGCGGTTTTGATCGCTGTCGGAATATGACGCGGGAAAGCAAGTGAGCCCTTCAAAGACTATGAGGGCGTCAGGCCAATTTGGGTCTGATGTCCGCTTCTTGCGATTGGTCGTCAAAAGCTGACTGGCAGCAAACGGCCAAAAACGGCTGCATTTGGATTCTGTAGTTCCGACTTCAGCGGAGAAATTATCGGCCCAGTCACATCAAGCCGAGGAGCGGATTAGGTGATCGAACGCAGAGAGCGACGCCTTTGATCCTTCGCCCATCGCGATGACGATCTGCTTGTACGGCACGGTCGTCACGTCGCCCGCGGCAAATATACCGGGCTGGCTTGTCGCGCCGCGCGCGTCTACCTCGATCTCGCCGCGGTCGCTGAGCGCCACGGCGCTGCCCAGCCATTCCGTGTTCGGAATGAGGCCGATCTGGACGAAGATGCCTTCGAGTTCGACAAGATGTTCCTCATCCTTGTTGCGGTCGCGATAACGCAGGCCAACCACCTTCTCACCATTGCCGAGCACCTCGGTGGTGAGCGCTGACGTAATGATCGTGACATTGGCCAGGCTGCGTAGCTTTGTCTGGAGCACCGCGTCGGCGCGAAGCTGGCTATCGAACTCGATCAGCGTCACATGCGCGGCGAGCCCGGCGAGATCGATCGCCGCCTCAACGCCCGAATTGCCCCCACCGATCACCGCGACGCGCTTGCCCTTGAACAGCGGGCCGTCGCAGTGCGGGCAATAGGCGACGCCCTTGTTGCGATATTCGGCTTCGCCCGGGACGCCCATTTGGCGCCAGCGCGCGCCGGTCGACAGGATCACGGTCTTGCCCTTCACGCTCGCGCCGCTCTTGAGCTTCACTTCGTGGAGGCCGTGCGCGCCGCCGGGGATGAGCTCGGCGGCTTCCTGAACGTTCATAACGTCGACGTCATAATCCTTCACATGCGCCTCGAGCTGCGTGGCGAGTTTCGGGCCCTCGGTGTGCTGGACCGAAATGAAATTCTCGATCCCCAGCGTGTCGAGCACCTGCCCGCCGAAGCGTTCGGCGACGATGCCGGTGCGGATGCCCTTGCGCGCGGCATAGATGGCGGCCGCGGCGCCGCCGGGCCCGCCGCCGACGACGAGCACGTCGAACGGCTCCTTGGTGGCGATCTTCTCGGCCGCCCGCGCCACGGCGCCGGTGTCGAGCTTCGCGACGATCTGCGCGAGGTCCATCCGGCCCTGCCCGAAAAGCTCGCCGTTGAGGAAGACGGCGGGCACCGCCATCACCTTGCGGCGTTCGACCTCATCCTGAAAAAGCGCGCCGTCGATCGCCGTGTGGCGGATGTTCGGGTTCAGCGCGGCCATGATGTTGAGCGCCTGCACGACGTCGGGGCAATTCTGGCATGACAGCGAGAAGAAGGTTTCGAAGACGAAATCGCCTTCCAGCGCACGCACCGCGTCAAGCAGTTCGGCCTCTTCTTTCGGCGGATGACCGCCGACATGGAGGAGCGCGAGGATCAGCGAAGTGAATTCATGCCCCATCGGCAGGCCCGCGAACATGGCTTCGGCGCGGCCCTCATCGGCGCGGATCGCGAAGGACGGGCGGCGGGCGTCGTCGCCGTCGAACCGCGCGGTGACGAGGTCCGACTGCGCCGCGACCTCTTCGACCAGGCTGCGCATCTCGGCCGACTTGGGCGATGCGTCGAGGCTTGCGACCAGCTCGATCGGTCGGCGAAGGTTGCCGAGATAGGTCTTGAGCTGGGAGGTCGTGTTGGCGTCGAGCATCGGCATGGGGAGAGCCTTTCGGACAGAAACAGGGGTTCGCCGCGGGGAACGGCGTCAGAATCTTTTGTTTTATGAAAAGCTGAGACCGGGCGGGCGCCGCCCGCCCGGTCCTCGCAAATCGGCTTAGATCTTGCCGACGAGTTCGATCGAGGGAGCCAGCGTTTCGGCGCCTTCTTCCCACTTCGCCGGGCAGACCTGGCCGGGGTTGGCGCGGACATAGACTGCAGCCTTGATCTTGCGGACGAGTTCCTCGGCATTGCGGCCGACGCCTTCGCTGGTGATTTCCATCACCTGGATCACGCCGTCGGGATCGACAACGAAGGTCGCGCGGTCGGCGAGGCCCGAATCTTCACGCAGCACGCCGAAATTGTTGGCGAGGACGTGGTTCTGGTCGCCGAGCATGTGATAGTTGATCTTCCCGATCGCGGGCGAGCTGTCGTGCCAGGCCTTGTGGCTGAAATGCGTGTCGGTCGACACCGAATAGACCTCGACGCCGAGGCCCTGAAGCGTGGCATACTGATCCGCGAGGTCTTCGAGCTCGGTCGGGCAGACGAAGGTAAAGTCGGCCGGATAGAAGAAGAAAACCGCCCACTTGCCTTTGGTGTCGGCGTCCGTCACGGGGACGAACTTGCCCTGGTAGTATGAGGTGGCGTTGAACGGCTTGATCGAGCTTCCGATGATACCCATGGGAGAGTGTTTCCTTTGTTTGCTGCACTGCAAAACGATTTGCAGAGGCGCATCTATGCACTCCGTCCCGGCGGCTCAATTCCAATTTTTCGGGTACAGTAATCGTCTCGGTCGATTAAAATGAGAGCTAAATTTCAACCGTTCAGCGAGAAGCTCGCCGCAAGCCGCACAGCATCTCGATCACCTCGGAGTCGAATGCGTCGGGGGCATGTGGCGCGATTTTGCGAAAGCGGCTCGCGCAATAGGCTGCGCGCGGCCCCAGTTCCGCAACATCTCTGAAGTTCAGCGCCGTCCCGGCATTCCCCCCGGCAAGGTCGGGCATGTTAGCGAGCACGGCGCGGACAGTAAAAATCGCTCCGGGACGAACCTGGGAGGGGTAGCAGTCGTGCCGGCTGACGCACAGCGCCAAGTCATCCACTCGCCAATCGTCCGTCATAATCAACCTCGTGGTTGTTACGCAGCATCTGCCAGAGGTTATCATATTTGAAGAGCAGTGACGAATCGCTTGCGCCATTGAAGGAATCCAGGGGGCGAGAGGAATGAGGACCGGTAGCAATCGGTCCAGATCAACATAGGCTTCCCGCCGCTGCGGCCGAGCGAAGGAACACTACCGTTCAAATGCCACTGATTCGGAGACTTCTAAAGGCGGATCGCACATCGCTGACAGCGCGCCAGAGCGGAATCCGGGAAGGCCCTTCAGGTGCTCGATCAGCAATTCCCATCCAACCAGCGCTTCATCGAACGTCCAGACTTTTCCGGCGACCCTGACGTCGCAACAGACCAGGTCGGTTGTGAGTTCGTCGCGCTTATAGAAGGTAACCTTCTGCACATCTGTGATGGGGAGCCGGGAAAGAAGCTCTGCGTCGATACAGGTCATGGGAACATGCCTCAAGATTCGCCCGCCGGGCTAAGTTTCGGGTTTCGAGAAACTGCGCCGCCCGATTGGGCAAGCCCGTGAGCGGCGGGTAAAATAAAACGCGTTTCCGTCGTCTCATGTTCCATTTTTTACGGCGCAAAAGAGAACAAAAGCCCAAAGGGGGAGCAGCGCGTGATGCGCCGCTCCGCGCTCCCGGTGGCTCTAGGTCGTGTATTGCGCCGGGTGTTCGATCGCGACCTCGGTCTCTTCGGCGGTCGGGTCCGACAACATGCCCCCGCAGTCGCCGGAGCTCCTCGACACGACCTTGGGCTTCTGTCCGGACCCGTGCGAAGTGACCTCGACGCTGCGGCTGCAGGTTCCCGCTCCGCTGCTGGTCGCTACGTAACGATAGCTTACGGTTCCGGCCGGCAGCGAGCCGAGGCTGGCGAGGTTGATCTCTCCGAGCGGATTCGGCTGAGATTGCAGCGCGAGCATATGCCGCATCATCATGTCGCTTTGCCGGTTCATTGCCGCCGCGATCCGGTCGAACATCGCGAAGGGGGCCGCGTCGAACGGGTCGATCCACTGGACCGGAACGAAGCGTGCCGCGGGCGCCACGACAACCTTCGGCGCGATCTCGCCTCGATATTCGATCCGCGCGATCGAGCCATCGGGCAGACCGACCTTCATCACACGGGTTTCGGCAGGTGCCGCCAACGCCGTGCCTGCGGCTGCAAGAGCCGCGACACCGGCGAAGACGGCCGTACGGATTTTACGCATCAATCGTCCTCCTCTGTTGATGATGGAAGCCAAAATCTATCCTGCGAAACTGAATGCAGAATGACTCGCCGCGTCCGGCCTGGCCTGTGTTTCGCGGTGCGCGCCGATCGGATAATCGCCGCAGCGCAAAGCGTGCGGACCAGTTGGCGAGCAACAAAGCCGGGGCGGCGCTTCGCTAGTCAAGCAGGGCATGGCTGGCCGGCGTACTTCAGACGAGCCCCGTATCTCGAACGGGATAGTCGCTCGCCGGCAGTAAAGCTCGGCCGCATCGCGGTTCGCGAAGCGAAGTTCGATCTGTCCGAGGGGATCGCCGCCGCCGGTCCATCCGGTCAGCGGATCGGCCCGTGGAACCCAGCGCGGGCCGAAGCGCAACCGCCACAGTCCGGCATGCGCGCGGCCCGACTGGTTTACACGAAGGGGCACAGGCTCGATAATCGCCCATGCATCGGGCGGCAACATGCTGGCGCGATGGCCGACCGATGCACAATTATCATTTGCCGGCGAGGGGGGCGACGCGCCCCCGTAGCCCGGCCCGGGACCGAAGTCCCGGACCTGCCCGTCACGCCGCCTGTCCATTGATCGGGATACGGCGGACATTTTCGTTCGCCGCCTCCGCCTTCGGCAGGGTGACCGTGAGCACGCCATTTCTGAAGGTCGCGCTCGCCTTGTCGCGTTCGACACCGCGCGGGAGACCGATCCGCCGCTCGAAGCGGCCGTAGCTGCGTTCGCTATAGCCGCGGTCCTTGTCTTCGACTTCGGACTTCTTCTCGCCGCGAAGCGTCAGCACGCCTTCCTCGACACTGATGTCGACATCCTTCTCGTCCAGCCCGGGGAGCTCGGCGACGATGCGGACCTCCTTGTCGGTCTCGCCGAACTCGAGGTTCGGCCACGCGGGTTCGCGGCTGAGACCGCCGAACGACGACAGGCCGAAGCCGCGAAAGACATCGTCGAACAGCCGGTTGACGTCGCGGTGAAGCGAGAGGAGCGGATGATCGCCCCGCCCCTGCTCGGCGCGCACCGCGACGGGGAGCCGGTTCTCCTGCCGGCTCCAGGGAATCAGATCACGAATAGACATGATGTCATCTCCTTTCTGGCTAGAGGGTTCAGCAAGGCTCGCCGCCGTCATCGGCGGCGAGCCGGTGGCCTCGATCAGGCCGATTCGCGGTCTTTCTCCCGCGGGGCTGCGAGGCGATCCTGGGCGGGCGAGCTGCCGCCGATCTCGATCTTGCGCGGCTTCATCGCCTCGGGGACGACGCGCTGCAGATCGATCCGCAGCAGACCATTGTCGAAACCGGCGGATTCGACTTCGACATAGTCGGCAAGCTGGAAGCGCCGTTCAAAGGGGCGAGCCGCGATCCCGCGGTGGAGATACTGCTCCTCGTCCTTCTCTTCGCCGCGCTTGCCGCTGATGGTGAGCTGGTTCTGCTGGGCGACCACCTCGATATCCTCGGGGCGGAAGCCCGCCACCGCTAGCGTGATGCGGTAGCTGTCCTCGCCCCGCCGCGAGAGGTCGAAGGGCGGATAGCCTTCGCTGCCGTCGCCGCGCTGATCGGTCTCGAGGAGATCGAACAGGCGGTCGAAACCGACCGTGGAGCGCCGGAAAGGCGCAAAATCAAAGCTGCTTCTCATTTTCCAAATCCTCCTAAGTGAGCAATTTGGGCATGAGACGCGCCGGAGAGAGCCGGCGCTCTCATTTGACCCACCGGGCCCGGTTTCGGCGCCCGGCGATAAAAAGCTAGGAAGCGCCAAATCACTTTCAAGAGCTTTTTGCTTCGCCACTGCTTCGGCCCGTCGCATCATCAGACTTTGCCCGGCACGGCGAACTCAGGACGATCAGGAAAAGACCGTCGTAAAAATATAGGCGGCCAACAGTACGAGATGCACGGCGCCCTGCAAAATCGTGGTTCGTCCGGTTCCGAAAGATAAAATCGCGACGCCAAGCGAGAGCGCCAGAAGTGTCATGCCCTTGGGGTCGAGGCCGAGGGATAGCGGCCAGCCCATGACGAGTGCCGCAATCGCTACCGTCGGGATCGTAAGGCCGATTGTCGCAAGCGCCGATCCCAGCGCAAGGTTGAGACTTGTCTGGAGGCGGTCGCGCCGCGCAGCGCGCAATGCCGCAAGACTTTCCGGAGCGAGAACGAGCGCGGCGACGGCAATGCCGACAAGCGCGCGCGGCAATGCGGCGGCAGCGATCGCTGTTTCGAACGGTTTGGAGAGGCTTTTGGCGAGGAAGACAACGCTCACCAACGCGAGCAGAAGAAGGCCAAGCGATAGTGCCGCCGCGCGCGAGCTGGGTGGCGAAGCATGCGCATCGCCGGCCAGCGCGCCTACGCCTTCAGGCAGGAAATAGTCGCGATGGCGGATGGTCTGGACAAACACGAAGGTTGCGTAGAGCAGCGTCGACACGATCGCGGTAAATATAAGCTGCGCGGCGGAATAAGAGGGCGAGGCTGCGTTCGCGCTCACACTCGGCAGAACAAGTACCAGCGTTGCCATCGCCGCCAGCACGCAGAGCGCGGCGTTGACTCCTTCGAGCACGAAACGCTGCTCGCCGTGCCGAATGCCGCCGACCAACAGGCATCCGCCGACAACGCCGTTGAGGATAAGCATGATTGCGGCAAACACCGTATCGCGCGGCAAGGCCGGATTCGCCGACCCGCTCAGCATCATGGACAGAATCAGCGAAGCCTCGATAATGGTGACCGCGCCTGCGAGGATCAGCGTGCCGAACGGCTCTCCTACCCGGTGGGCGACGACCTCGCCATGATGGACCGTCGCGAGGATGCAGCCGACAAGGATCGCGCTTGTTCCGGCAAGAGCGATACCGTCCGTTTGTGCCGGATGCAGCAGAAGTGCTACCAGGCCTGCAACAGGCATCCACCGGGGCCAGCTCGACATCACCGCAGCCGAAAGGGACTGGATTCTCATGACGCGCCTTTCTGAAACAGGCCGGCGCGCGAAAGTCAAACGTGCAACTCCGGTTCTCCTGGACCGGCCGAGTTCGGACAGAATTAAGCCCCTCTAGGGGTGCCGATCAGAAGTCGCAGGCCGGTATCTGCTTCGCGTCGCGCTCGGCGACGAGGGTCCGCACCTCGGTTTCCAGCTCGAAGCGCGCCGATCTGAAGTCGTCGTCGTGAATCGCGCCGCGGTCGTAGTCGCGTTGCAGCCGGTCGCGATCTCTTGCCCGTTTTGCGAGTTCGCCGTCGATCCGGGATCGGCGCCGTTCGCTCTCGGCGCGCAGTTTCTCGATTTCCGGCAGGGCCTTCTTCCGCCAGGCGGGATCGGTCGCACGGGCCATCTCACCCTCAGAATCGGCGAAAATCTCGAAGCAGGCCTGGTTAGGTGTTTCGGATGCTTCGGAAACGGACGGCGCGATCAGCGCGACAGCAAGGAGAAGGGGCATGAGCGTTGGATAGCAAATGGCATTCCCGGTTTCTACCGGGGCATATGGCGCCGAGATGATTACGCCGTGCGACTTTGCTCGCACTTCACGGCGATTGGTACCCGAGATCTCAAAGCGATCATCCTGACCGTTTGGAGAGCAGGTTTCGCACCTTCGTCGGAAGGGCACTGCAATCGTTCGCTTTGCGCCGTCCGCATGCGATCCTGGCGAATGTCGGCTACCTCGGATTGGCGGCCGGAAGCTGCCGGTCAGAAATCGGCCAATCCTGCATGGGACCAGATCTGCGGCGAATGGCCGGAGTGGGCGGCTTCCGTACAGGCAGCCTCCGCGCTCCTCACAGGCTTAAGTGGACGCAGTGCCTTGATTGCCGGGACGTGGCGGGCCAGTCTGATTAAATTCTGCTTCGGAGGTGGTGCAAACATGCATGTGCGTCAAATAACGATGGGGGACGCGCCAGCGGTTCAAGTAATTTACGCACCCTATGTAACTGCCACCACCATCTCGTTCGAGGAAGTCCCGCCTGATATTATGGAGATTGAAAGGCGCATCGCCGCTATTCTGCCGCGCTATCCCTATCTGGTAGCCGAAGTGGATGGGCGGGTCGTCGGTTATGCCTACGCCAGCGAACATAGGGCGCGCGCCGCATACCGGACATCTGTCGATGTAGCAGTCTATGTGGCGCCTGGCGCGCAACGGCGCGGTGTAGCGCGAAGTCTATACTCGCGCCTGCTGGCTGACGCGGCAAGCTTGGGCTATCACGCGGCTTTTGCTGGCATCGCACTCCCAAACGACGCAAGCGTCGGGCTGCACGAAACCATGGGCTTCGAGCCGGTGGGCATCTACCGTGAGGTCGGGCGAAAATTCGATGCTTGGCACGACGTCGGTTGGTGGCAACGACTGCTGTGAGCGATGTAGAAGTGCCAAGGCATCGCTGAAGCGATTTTACTCATATCGAAGTGTGGGCAATGGGCGGAAACTGGTCCCGATGGCTCTTCAGCGCCCCGGCAACCGGGCTAGTTCAGCCGGCGTGGCAGTTGGTTTCTTGCGGTCCTTGCGCTCGGAATAGCGGTCGACGAGCTGGTCCGCATGACCGCGTGTCAGCACGGTGAAGCGCACCAACTCCTCTGCGACGTCGACGATACGGTCGTAGTAGCTCGAGGGCAGCATCCGGCCGGCCTCGTCGAACTCCTGATAGGCCTTCGCGACGCTCGACTGGTTGGGAATGGTGATCATCCGCATCCAGCGGCCAAGGACGCGCAGCGTGTTGACGCTGTTGAACGATTGCGATCCTGCCGACACCTGCATCACGGCCAGCGTGCGGCCCTGCGTCGGGCGAAGGCCCTTGTAGGCGAGGGGGAGATGGTCGACCTGTGCCTTCATGATTCCGGTAATCTGGCCATGGCGTTCGGGGCTGCACCAGACCTGGCCTTCGGACCAGATCGAATGCTGCCGCAGCTCCTCGACCGCGGGGTGGTCGTCGTCGGCGATCTGATCGGGCAAGGGGAGGTCAGACGGATCGAAGATGCGTGTCTCGCAGCCGAAGAGCTGGAGCAGGCGCGCCGTCTCTTCCACGACGAGGCGCGAATAGGAGCGTTCGCGTAAAGACCCGTAGAGGAGGAGGATGCGCGGCGCCGGATCGAGCGGGCCGAGGCCGAGGGCGGGTTGCGCGCGGAGATATTCGGGGCTGAGCGCCGGCAGACGGTCGGGATCGGTAAGCGTGCGCAGGCGATTATGGGTCTGTTCTGTCATGATACTCAGGATTGTGAAGGAACGGTCGAGGGAAACCAGCGGCGTCCGAGGCGGAAAGCGACGCCGACGAGGAGAATGAGGATGGGAACCTCGACGAGCGGCCCGATCACGGCGGCGAAGGCGACCGGCGAAGCGAGCCCGAAGGCCGCGATGGCCACCGCGATAGCGAGCTCGAAATTATTGCCTGCGGCGGTGAAGGCGACCGCGGTGGTGCGCGGATAGTCCGCCTCGATGAGCTTGCCCATCCAGAAGCTGATGAGGAATTGGACGACGAAGTAGATAGTGAGCGGGATCGCGATCCGCACGACGTCGGCAGGGATGGTGACGATCTCGCCGCCCTTGAGGCTGAACATCGCGACGATCGTGAACAGCAGCGCGACGAGCGTGATCGGGCCGATCCTGGGCAGGAAGCGCGTCTCGTACCACTCGTCTCCCTTCGCCTTCGTGAGAAAGCGGCGGGTGAGGTAGCCGGCAATGAAGGGAATGCCGAGATAGATGAGAACCGCTTCGGCGATCGTCCAGAAGCTCACGTCGATGACGCTGCCTTCGAGCCCGAACAGCGGCGGCAGGACGGTCAGGAAGAACCAGGCGTAGATGCTGAAGAAGAGGATCTGGAAGATCGAATTGAAGGCGACGAGCGCCGCGACATATTGATTGTCGCCCTTCGCGAGCTGGTTCCAGACGATCACCATTGCGATGCAGCGCGCGAGGCCGATCAGGATCAGGCCTGTCATATATTCGGGCTTGTCCGAGAGGAAGATGACCGCGAGCGCGAACATCAACGCCGGGCCGATGATCCAGTTTTGGATCAGCGAAATCGCCAGAACGCGTTTGTCCTCGAACACGCGCGGCAGCTCGTCGTAACGCACGCGGGCAAGCGGCGGATACATCATCAATATGAGGCCGATTGCGATCGGGATGTTCGTCGTTCCGATCGACATGGCGTCGATCGCGGCGGGCAGCCCCTTGAAGGCCGACCCGAGCAACACGCCGAGGCCCATGGCAAGAAAAATCCAGAGTGTCAGATAGCGGTCGAGGAACGACAGGCGTTCGCGTTTGGCGGCAGTGGTCAAGATGCCGGCCTCATCCCTGGACGCGATTGCCAGCGGCATCGACGACCCGTTCGCCATCTTCCTTGGAGAAGGCTCCAAGCTGCCGTGCGGGCAGGATGTCGAGCACGGCTTCAGACGGGCGGCAGAGCCTGACCCCGAGCGGCGACACGACGAGCGGGCGGTTGATGAGGACGGGATGCTCCATCATCGCATCGAACAGGATGTCATCGCTCAGGCTTTCGTTTCCGAGGCCGAGGTCTGCATAAGGCGTGCCCTTCTCGCGGAGCAATTCGCGTGGCTTGATTCCCGCCCGGTCGATCAGTTGTTCGAGCAGTGCACGAGCCGGCGGCGTTTTTAGATATTCGACGACATGCGGCTCGATCCCGGAATTCCGGATCAGCGCGAGCGTGTTGCGTGACGTGCCGCAGTCGGGATTGTGGTAGATGATGATGTCGGTCACACGCCGGTTCCTTCAGCAGCAGGTGAGTTCGGCCAGAAGCGGTTCGCACAGCTCGGGGCGGCTTTGGCAACAGTCCTTCGCAAGGAAGAGCATCAGTTCTCGGAGCGTATCGATATCGGCTCGCTGTATCTGCTGCCGCCCGAGTTTCTCGGATTTTACGAGACCGGCTTTCGCGAGCACAGCGAGATGCGTCGAGAAGGTGCTCTGCGTGAGACCCGACGCGTCAACAAGTTCACCGGTCGATAGACCCTCCGGCTCATGCCGGACAAGAAAGCGGAAGGCTTCGAGACGTGTCGGATGGGCGAGAGCGGCGAGAGCGGGAAGCGCGGAATCGATATTCATACATCGGAATTATCCGATGCGTTGACGCTCGTCAATTCCTATCGGAAATATCCGATGAATTTAGCCGAGTGTCCGCTATTACCCCACTCGTTGGCTAATAGCGGACAGTATCCAACCGGCCACTTTGGTCTTCAAATCGCCAATCTTTGGACGCCAAAAAAGACGCCCGCGCGGCCGAAACCGTGCGGGCGTCAGATGAAGATCTCGGTTTTCTGAAAGGACGAGGTCTCCTGGGTCGCACGGCGCATATAATGTTGCGGGCCGGGTGATAATTGTACCGCTGCGCCAAAAAAGATGCCTTGGCGCGCATTGGACGTCGACCGCAGGTTGGTTCAAATAGGACCCGTTCTGCAATCGGCCGAGCCATGGCGGGTTGTTCAGCCGGGGTTCGGCTGCGCGCCGCTACGTCCGGTCCATGATTGAAGGAGACGGGTCATGAAAAAATATATCGCCGCCGCGGTCCTCGCTGCGCTCGCCGTTCCCGTCGGCCCGGCGCTGGCGGATCCGCCGCCCTGGGCGCCGGCGCACGGCAAGCGCGCCAAGGATCGTGGTCTTTATGACGGATATGGGCGCTATTACGAACCCCGCCGCATTTCGCACAACGACCGTATTTGGCGGAGCAAGGATGGCCGCTACCACTGCCGCCGCGAGAATGGCACGACCGGATTGATCATTGGCGCCGCCGTCGGAGCGCTCGTCGGGCGCGAACTCGATGGAGGGCGTGACCGCACGGTCGGCACGATCATCGGCGCGGCCGGCGGTGGCCTGCTCGGGCGGGCTATCGATCGCGGCGAACTGAAATGCCGCTGATGTGAAAGGACGGCGCGAGAGGGACCAGTCTGCTCGCGCCGTCCCCTTGGACACCGCACGCAGTGGGGGTGCGGGCGGTGACGAAAAATCTATCCGACAGTCTGATCCCGCAGGCGACGTGCTTCCGTCACGCGCAGCCCGGGTATGCCCGCCCGGTCGATAGTGCGGCGCCACGATTCCAGCTCTTCGCCGCTGAGGCGGTATCTTGCGCAGGCGTCGGCCAGCCCGTTCAGCCCGCCATCGATCGCGGCAAGCAACTCCGCCTTGCGGCGTGCGACCCAATAGCCTGCCGTCGATGAAGGCAGATCGTCGATTGTCAGCGGCCCGACCGGCCCGGCGACCGATGTCGGCCTCGTCGTAAATTCGAGCACTGCGAACTCTCCATTCGCTCGGCTGCTGCCGTATGAGTGCCCCCCGCGGCAAAGATGCGGTTTTGAGGTTAACAAAAGGTTGCGGAGGGGCATGGGATGCGCCCAACCGTTCGTCGCTCATGGGACGCGACGGGCCAATTTATGTGCGGGAGGGCGAGCCGCCTGCGGTCCTCTCAACGATTGCCGCTATTGCCAGGCCGGGCGGAATGCTGCAGCATTTTTCCATTAAGAGGGGGAAACTTATGCGAAATGCGAATATTTTTATGGCGATGGCGCTGGTGGCATCGCCGGCTCAGGCTCAGACGGTGCCGGACCTGCCCGCCAATCCGCTGAAGGCGATCGATGGCGAATGGTATGGCGTCGACCACAAGATCAAGTTGTCCGTGGCAAATGGCGTGGTAACGATCGTGGAGAACGACACCGCTGATCCCTACCTCAAGAAGATCGCGGCACCTGCCGGAACCGTCATCGCTCGCATCACGGGCGTGGAATCGACCGGACCCAAGTCGGCGCGGTTCGTCGGCCAATGCCTCGAATTGATCGACACCTCGCGGTCAGACACGATGGCGTGCCCTGGTCACGCTTTCGTGCAGTCGGCGGCCTACGACGGCAAGCCCGGATTGAAGATCAATTTCTGGACCGCCGCTTTTCTTCGCAAGGGCAATATTCCGGAGTATCAATGGCAATATCGGAAGTGACGGGCGAAAGAGCGGAGCAATAATTTCCGGCAACAAAATCAGGGGCCGCTTGGGCCAGATCCGATGTGATAGCAGCCCGTCCGCTATCAGCCACTAACCGCGCTGTCGCGGTTCGGATGCCGCGCGGAGGTTTCAAATCCCGCCTGATGGGCCATGATCGGGGCAGGCCCACCGATAACCTTCATTTGTCGCGACCGGTATTTTCCGGAGCGCGTCGTTCCGTGGTGAATCCGTGCATGCCGAACCACCACTGCAATGCGATTATCGCGCCCTTGGCGGGTTGAAGGAACCCGATCATCAAAACGAGCATGGCGGTCACGATTATCGCGGCCAATGCGATGAGCGACAGCTTCGTGTCCTGAACGAGTGCAATGATGATCGGCGCCATAATATGCCCCGTCAGGAGGATCGCGATATAAGCCGGGAAATCGTCGGCTTGCTGATGCGTCCAGTCTTGCGCGCACGCGGAGCAAATAAGGACGGGTTTGAGAAAGCGATGAAATAGCTTCGCTTCGTTGCAGCGGGGACAGCGACCGCGCGCGCCGCGGAGCATCGCTTTCCAGGCCGAGGCAGGAAGCTCCGCGCTTTCCGTCTTAGGATTCCCGTGATTGGCGGAGATCGGTAATTTTCGGGCGTTGTCCGCACGATAAGAGCGATCCAGAGGCGTTTGCATGAAATCGGGCATCAGCCGCCTCCTGCGCGAAGGTGGGAGCAGCGAGCGGCTCCCGCCAAAGCAAGCATATTCGATATAATGGCGAGCATGATGTATATATACAGCATCGATCCATAATGTTAAGATTGATAAATGATGTATGAAACATCATTGGAGTCGATATGATCACATCGCAGCAGATGCGCGCGGCGCGCGCGCTCCTCGGGATCGACCAGCGCGAGCTTGCCGAACTCGCGGGTCTCTCGCTTCCGACGATCCAGCGCATGGAGGCGTCGAACGGCCAGGTCCGCGGTGTCGTCGATACGCTGGTGAAGGTGATTACGGCGCTGGAAAGCGCCGGCATCGAACTGGTCGGCGAATATTCATCGAGTGTCGGATCCGGGCGCGGCGTGCGGCTTCGCGAGCCCGCCGACGCCGATCCCAAGGCGCCCGGCCGCGCGCTTCTGTCCGCCAAATTTCCGAGCCGGCCCGCAATCCGGTGAAGTCCGAGGCCTATACGCCGAAGCTCTTCACGGTCTTTCGCGAGGGTTATTCCGTCGCCACATTTCGCGCCGATGCGATCGCGGGTCTGACAGTTGCCATCGTCGCGTTGCCGCTTGCCATGGCACTCGGTATCGCCAGCGGCGCCTCGCCCGACAAGGGGCTGATTACAGCCGTCGTCGCGGGTTTCCTGATCTCGGCGCTCGGCGGATCGCGCGTGCAGGTGGGCGGGCCGACCGGCGCCTTCGTCGTCGTGATCTTCAACGTCATCGCGAGCCACGGCTATGACGGCCTGTTGATCGCGACCTTGCTCGCCGGGCTCATCCTCATCGCGGCGGGACTGCTCCGTTTCGGCCAGATGATCAAATATATCCCGCATCCGGTGGTGACCGGCTTCACCGCGGGGATCGCGGTCATCATCGCCTCGAGCCAGGTCAAGGATTTCCTCGGCCTCGCCATCGACAAGGTGCCCGCCGACTTCCTCCCCAAGTGGCAGGCTTATCTGGGGGCGCTGCCCAGCGCGAACTGGGCCGCGATCGGAATCGGCGGCGGCGCGCTGGCGATCATTATCGCGCTCCGCAAATTCGCGCCGCGGCTGCCGGGCTTCCTGATCGCGGTGGTCGTGACCTCGCTCGCCGTCCCGCTTCTGAACCTGCCGGTCGACACGATCGGATCGCGCTTTCCCGACATTCCGGCGGGCCTTCCGTTGCCCTCGTTTCCCGACATCTCGCTCGTCAAGATCAATGCCGTCCTGCCGTCGGCCTTCACGATCGCCTTTCTCGCCGGGATCGAGGCGCTGCTGTCCGCAGTCGTCGCCGACGGCATGGCCGGTACGCGGCATCGTTCGAACCAGGAACTGGTCGGGCAGGGCGTCGCCAACCTCGGTTCGGCGCTGTTCGGCGGCCTCCCGGCCACCGGAGCGATTGCGCGCACCGCGACCAATATCCGGTCGGGTGCGAAGACGCCCGTCGCGGGCATGATGCACGCGGCCTTTCTGCTCGTCTTCATCCTCTTCGGCACGGACCTGATGGCCTATGTGCCGATGGCGGCGCTCGCCGCGATCCTGTTCATGGTCGCCTGGGGCATGAGCGAGTATCAGCGCTTCCTCGCGCTGCTGCGGATGCCGAACAGCGACCGGGCGGTGCTGCTCATCACCTTCGGATTGACAGTCCTCGTCGATCTGACGGTGGCGATCGCGGTCGGGGTGACGCTCGCGTCGCTGCTTTTCATGGCGCGTATGGCCGAAGCGGTCGAGGTCGATCGAAGCGGGCGGCGCGACGCCGAACTCGATGCCGAAGATCTCGACCAGCGCGATGACCTGCCGCCGGGCGTCGAGGTGTTCCGGATCGCCGGTCCCTTCTTTTTCGGGGTCGCGGGTGAGCTGCTCGACACGCTGCGCCGCGTCGGGCAGTCGCCGCGCGTCATCATCTTGCGCATGCGGCTCGTACCGCTCCTCGATGCGAGCGGCGCGCAGGCACTTGAGGAATTTGTCGAACAGGCTCGGCTGGCGGGCGCGCGGGTGATTGTCTCGGGGGTGCAGCCCCAGCCGCGGGCGATGCTCGGGCGGATCGGCCTTGGCGAAGCGGCGGGCCGCATCGCCTATGCGGCCGATTATGCGGGCGCGCAGGCGCTTGCGATCGATCTCGCGGGTGCGAAATGACAGCGGCCCCTGTGAGCGGCAGGCCATTCGCACGCGCCGTTTCTCGATCGGCCGGCGGCCGGGAAACCCAATTCTGACCAAGTCTGGAGAATGAAATGAGTGACAGTGACGACTATGCCTATGACGAGGAAAGCGGCGAGTGGATGCCGGCGTCGGAGCTTGCGGAACGCAAGGCCGCGGCCTCGCAGGTCGAGGTTCGCGACGCGGTCGGGAACCTGCTCGAGGATGGCGACAGCGTCGCACTGATCAAGGATCTCGAGGTCAAGGGGGCCGGCAAGACGCTCAAGGTGGGGACGGTCATCAAGTCGATCCGCCTGACGGGCGATCCGCAGGAGATCGATTGCCGTCACGAGAGCATCAGGGGGCTCGTCTTGCGCGCCGAGTTCGTGCGCAAGCGCTAGGTTTTCCGCTTGCGAAGCCTTGTCGTGGCGGCAGCGGCGCGTGGCTCGTCGCCGGGCCGATCGGTGGAGCCGCAAAGTTCCGCCGGCCTGCCGGGGCCGGATCGACCGGGCCTCGCGATGACGTTCCACCACAATACCGAGAAACGGAACTTGCGACATGATTTCCCAGAATCTCAAACCGACCGCACGGAACAGCCGCTTCTATCTGGCTCGCATGCAGGCGTGTCAGACGGAAGCGAACGAGGCGTCGCTTCCGAACGTACGGGACCGGGCCCTTCGTGCGGCCGTTGCATGGCGCGAGATGTATCAGAAGGCACTGCAGTTCGAGCAGCGGCAAAGCCAATGATCCCGGCCGCGGTGATCATGACCCCGACGGGGTTTGTCTGGCGTTCGGAGGCGACCGGCAGCCTGGCCTTCGGGCAATCGACACATCCTTGCGGGAAGTGCGCATGACGATATTCCTGATCATTCTCGTCTCCGTCTTGCTTCTCGCCCTGTTTATCGGCGTCACCATTGCGGGCGGACGATCGCATGATCGGCAGAACGAGCGCCGCGACCATGACAGATAGGTCCGCGGAAGATTTCGAGGTCGAGATCGCTTGCGAACTCGAAACAGGGGCAGATTGCCGGAGCATCGATCAAGCGGAAACCGAACTCGATCGCTTTCTCGATCATCTCGACGATATCGACCGCGAACAGCGTTATTTTGAACGATATGGGACCGAACATCATCGCGCGTCTCCGATGGAGCCGGGCGAACTCGCCGCCCCGCTCGTCTTCGAGCTGGGCAATATACGGAGCCTCCTCGCAAACTGGGCTTTCGTGCAAAGCGCGATGAGTATCGACGATCCGGACATGTTGATCCTCGACTATACGCGCCGGATGATGGGGTTCCTCCTGTTCCATCCCTCTCCGGGGACCATCGAGATCATCGGGCTCGGCGGCGGATCGCTGGCAAAATACTGCCACCGATATCTTCCGGAGGCGTCGATCGTCGCGGTCGAGATCGACCCCGACGTCATTGCGGTCCGGGAGCAATTCTTCATGCCGCCCGAGAGCGAGCGCTTCGAGATCGTCTGCGATGATGGCGCGGAATTCGTGAGGCGGGATACACGAAGCTGCGATGTCTTGCTTGTCGATGGCTTCGACAAGGACGGACAGCCTGCGCAGCTCTGTTCTTCAAGTTTCTATCGTGATTGCCATTCGCGGTTGAAGCCTGGCGGCATTCTCGTCGTCAACCTGTGCGATGATTACTGGAAGCACGGCTCTATCCTGGCTCGCATAAGAGAGCATTTCGAATGTACGATCGATCTTCCCATGAAGATAGGGATGAACCGGATCATCTTCGCATTCAGGGATGGGCGGCTCCCTTCGGATCCTGCCGCGCTATTGCAGACCGCCGGCGATCTCGATCGCATCCATCCGATATCCTTTTTGCTTTTGGCGAACGAAATATCGGACGGCATCAAATCGCGCGATGAAAGGCTTGGCGACAGTTTCGATAGCGACTTTCAGGAAGCGCAGTCGCTGTCGATCGCCTCGCTTTGGCTCGCGACAGAAATTGAGCATCTGCCGACAATCGACCCCTATATTCTGATCTGAATGGCCGTCTTGAGCACGCCGCATTGCCCGCATAAGGTCTTGGCGCGGTTATATTCCTCGCGCTGGCCGAGTTCGCGGGTTACGACATTGGCCTGGCTTCGAACCGACAGGTTCAGCCGATCGGTGACGCAGTCGTCGCAGATGGGCGAGCCACCGAGGTTCCCTATCAATTGTTCGATCTGTCCGGCTATCGTCATTCGGCGTGGCATGGGTCCGTCATAGTCGCGGAGACAGCACGAAGAAAGTGGCAGCCTATGGACGGCGGTGGTCGTTGCGTGGACCCACAGAAGTTGGCCAGCGCTTCCTCACGGGGTGGCGGAGAAACCTTGATCGGGCCGTCAGGGCTGCTTCTGTGCACTGTGTTCCAAAAGCCGCCTGGCCGCAAAGCGGTTCAAGAGCGGACGGTCCCTTTGCGGCCAGGTCATTTTGTAGCGGGGCCTTGACCGGTGTCAGGTCAGGGGTTGGCCCAAACGGGGTAAAAAGCTTACCGCATAGCGATCCGCGCGGATTGATGCAGATCAATGTAGCGAGAATTCATACAGGGCAATGTGATCGCAGGAGCGCCGCCATGACGATTGAGAAAAAATCCGATTCTTACAGTCGGCCATCGATAATCCTCCACTGGCTTACGGTGCTGGTCATCGCTGCGGTCTACGCCGCTATCGAGCTACGGGAATTCTGGCCAAAAGGCAGTGTGTCCCGTGAAGCGCTCAAGAACTGGCACTTCATGCTTGGACTATCCGTCTTCGGACTCGTCTGGCTCAGGATCATGGCGCGGCTCATATGGCCGGCACCAGCGCCTTTGGAAGGGCCGGGCTGGCGGAAACTGATCGCAAACGCCACTCACTTTGCTCTATATCTTCTGATGATCGGAATGCCGATCGCCGGCTGGCTCATCCTCAGCGCTGAGGGCAAACCCATTCCCTTCTTCGGTTTGGAGCTGCCGCCCTTGGCGGCCCCAAACCATGCACTGGCGGAAGAGGTCGAAGACCTCCACGGCCTGGGCGGCACAATCGGATATTGGCTAATCGGTTTCCACGCAGCAGCAGCATTGTTTCGCCACTATGTTCTAAAAGACAGTCTTCTCTTTCGGATGCGCTATGCTCGGATTTGAATGTCCGCGACCCGGTCGTTTCCTGCCATCCCATCTGGGTCAGCGGCGTACGTCCGCTTTTTGCGATCCGTGCCAAAAAGCGGACTGACCGCAGCCGGTCAGCTCAGGGCGACAAGGTGGCGGTCAACCCTTGCCTTACGGGAACGAGGGCGAGAGCGAAGGCGGCGGCGAACCCGATCTTGCGTCGGGAGACCAAGCATGGCTGGCCGAGCCGAAAATGCCTCCGCCGACGAGGGCTAGCCAAAGCAGCAGGTATGGATTCCAGGCCGTCGGGCTACCGCCCAATGCCGCACCGCAAACCTATGGCCGAGTTTGGCCAAGGTGCCGGTCATGAAGGTGACGCTGATACGGACCTCTCCGTCGCGGTGGAAGATCGTGATCGAGGCGCCCGCCCGACCTGAGAAACCCGATGGCATCGACAAATCCCGCCGGCCCGGCGAGGCAGAATGCCACTCTTCGAAAGCTTTTATCGTACCGGATCATGGAGTCTTCGATTGCATCGCCGTGCCGGCGATGTCTCTACGCCATTGTTCGGCGCGAGCGGCCATCATGCTTCCGTTCAGGGGCTGAGATCGAAAGCAGGAGCAAAAGTCCGGTTCTCTGACCGGAGCCTTTAAGCCGACCCATATTTCGCTGACGTACGATGCCATTGGAGGCAGGCGCTACCCTTACGGAGTTTTCCGAATTGGGCCGGTGCGCGGGGAAGGCGAAGATCTCCGAACCGAACCATCGGGTCCTGCCGGCCTTTGGCCGGGTTGCGACCTTCGGACGAAGAGGAGACAGATGATGTTGAAGAAGACAGACGGGCAGTTGCAGCGCGACGTGATGGACGAGCTCGAATGGGAGCCAAGCGTCGATCATGCGGATATCGGCGTCGCCGTAACAGATGGCGTCGTCACTCTCTCGGGTTACGTGAAAACCTATCCGGAGAAGATCGCCGCCGAGAAGGCGACGCGCCGCGTCGCCGGCGTCCGGGCGATCGCCGAAGAGATCAAGGTCCATTTCGCGTCCGAGCCCAAGATGGCCGATCATGAAATCGCCAGGCGCCTGCTCGACATGATGGCTTGGACGGTGTCGATCCCGACCGACAGGGTTCAGGTCAAGGTCGAGCGGGGCCGGGTGACGCTGAGCGGCATGGTCGACTGGGACTATCAACGCAAGGAAGCCTTCCGGGCCGCCAGCCGCGTTACCGGCGTCGCGGGCGTGAGCAACCTGATCGAGGTCAAGCAGCACCCGGCGCCCGCCGACGTGAAGGAGCGGATCGTTTCGGCCTTCAAACGCCAGGCCGATCTCGACGCCGCCGCGGTGACCGTGACCACCGAAGGGGGAATTGTGAAGCTCGGCGGCAAGGTCAGGGCATGGGCCGAGCGCGGGGTCGCCGAGAGGGCCGCATGGTCGGCGCCGGGGGTCACCCGGGTCGAGGATAATATCACGATCGCCCTTTGAGCGGAGCGATCCCGAAGATACGCTTTGCGGCCGCCCTCGAAGACGGGCGGCCGCTTTTGCGTCAGTGTCGAAGCGCCAGATAATCGGCGAGCCGGTCGACAAAAGGCTGCTGGCTTGGAAGTATCATGGCCGCAGCCTCCGCCGCCGTGAACCATCGCGCCGCGTCGATTTCGGGAAACGACTGGTACAGGCCGCTGCGCGGTGGCCACTCGATCTCGAAGCGATTGCTCACGACCGCAGTAGCATCGAGATCCTGCTCGAGCGCGAAGCCTTCGACGATCTTTCCGCCAGCCTGCCGGAGCGGGCCCAGCGGAACAAGCGTACCTTGCAGCGATATGCCAAGCTCTTCCTGAGCTTCGCGCAAGGCGGCAGCCTCCGCGTTTTCACCCGCCCCAATTCCTCCCTTCGGTATCTGCCAGGCGCCGCGGTCGCGCCCACGCCAATAGGGTCCGCCGGGATGGACGAGCAAGACTTCCGCGCTCCCGCCCTTCAGCCGATAAAGCAGTATCCCGGCGCTTCGCGCTATCACTGGCAGTCGCAGCTGTTTGTCGGCATCGATCCCCTCTCCCAATCATCGCTGCGAGCGGTTCTGCCCGCCAGTCTTCGGCGCCGCCGCGCAGCTATGGCTGAAAGGTAACGCGCCCTTCGTTCCCCGGCCATGTGCGGAATCTACGTATTTCGCGGTCTGACGCTTTCGCTCAATCTCTGACCACGCTTAAGGTGAAGGAGGCCAATATGGATATGCCCGATGTCGACAAGTCGCTTGCGAAACTCGGCGTGCCGCGCCGGATGCGCAAGAAGATCGGCCGCGTTTCGCGATCGCCCAAGCTTCGCGCGGCGGCGGCGCTGGTCCCCATTCTTACCGCTGGCCTCCTCGCGGCGCGCAGATTTGCACGCAAGGGGTCCTGAAAGTGGCGCCATCGAACCCCGAGGATCCGATTGAGCGTGACCGCGAGCACGCGGCTTCGCTCCGACTGTGGCTCGTCTATTTCGCCTTCGTCATTCTGGGCTCGGTCTGGTTCTTTCTCTTCCGGCTCTGACCGGCGCCGCCCACGCGGGTGCGGCAAATCCCAGAGCAGATGAGGCGACGGCCTGGTTGACCAAGGTCAATGACCTTTGCCGATGCGGTGTTCATGCCTTTCCAAAGATAGAAGTGAAGGGAGCTGTCGATGGCGGAAATCAGGCACCGAGGGCGCGCGAGCCAGCCCCGTCCAATCCATGTCGACGTGTTGATCGTTGGTGCCGGCATCTCGGGCATCGGTTCGGCCTATCATCTCCAGCAGCAGTGCCCGGGGAAGAGTTACGCGATCCTCGAGGCGAAACCGACCTTCGGCGGGACATGGGACACGCACAGATATCCCGGCGTGCGATCGGACTCGGACCTCTACACCTTCGGCTATCGCTTCAAGCCCTGGGTGGGCGCGCCGATCGCCAGCGGCGCCGAAATCCTCAAATATATGGGCGAGGTGATCGAGGAGAACGAGATCGGGGTCCATATCCATTATGGCCATCGCATTACCGCCTGCCACTGGTCGAGCGCCGCCAATCACTGGACGATAGAGGCGGTGCGCGCGTCGGATGGCGCGCCGGTTACCTTCACGGCCGGCTTCCTGTGGATGTGCCAGGGCTATTATGATCATGAGAAGCCCTATATCCCCGATTGGCCGGGACTTTCGGATTATGAGGGGCAGTTCATCCATGCCCAGCTCTGGGATTCGGCGATCGATTATGCGGGCAAGCGCATACTCGTCATCGGGTCGGGTGCGACGGCTGCGACCATCGTGCCGGCCTTCGCCGAAAAGGCGGCGCATGTGACGATGCTCCAGCGTTCGCCGACCTATTTCTACTGCAGCGAGAACAGGAACGAACTTGCCGATCGGCTTCGCGAGGTCGGAATCGACGAGCCCACGGTCCACCGCGTCGTGCGGGCACAGATCATGCACGACCAGGATCTGATGACACGGCGGTGCCAATCCGAGCCCGACGCGGTGTTCGAGGATCTGAAAGCGCTGATCCGGGGTTATTCGGGCGATCCCGACTTCAAATTCGAGCCGCATTTCACGCCGAAATACCGCCCGTGGCAGCAGCGGCTCGCCTTCTGTCCCGAAGGCGACATCTTCAAGGCGGCGACCCAGGGAAAGCTGACGGTCGTCACCGATACGATCGACCATTTTACTGCGACGGGTGTCCGCACGGTCGGCGGCGAGGAGATCGAGGCCGACATCATCGTGGCCGCGACCGGATTCAATCTGTCGGTGATGGGCGGGATCCCGTTCGATATCGACGGCGCACCCGTCGATTGGGCGAAGACGATCACCTATCGCGGGATGATGATGACCGGCGTGCCCAACCTTGCCTGGGTCATGGGCTATTTTCGCGCCAGCTGGACCCTCAGGGTCGACATGATGGGAGACTTTGTCTGCAACCTCCTCAACCATATGGACGACATCGGTGCGAGGAGGGTCGAGGTCGCGCTCAGGCCCGAGGATGAGGGCATGCAGATCCTGCCGTGGATCGAGGAGGATAATTTCAATCCGGGCTATCTGATGCGTGGGCTGGGCGCGATGCCGCGCCGCGGTGACAAACCCGAATGGCGCCACAATCAGGATTATTGGGCGGAGAAGGACGCTTTCCCGCGCATCGACCTGCGCGGAGCGGAGTTCGTCTATGACGGTGAGCGACCGGGGGTGTCCAAGCGGGCCACTACGGACGTTGCGGCCTGATGGCGTGGCCCCGCCGCAACATCGGCGAGGGGCATAGGCCTCCCATGATAGAGGCGGCCGCCCCGCGCAGTCCGTGACGCTCGCCCATCAGCTGGCTCTCGCCACGCTCGTCGTCGGCGTCACGGTCGTCGTGCATCTCGCCGGCCTGGCACTGTTGCTCGCCATTCTGCGCCGCTATCGGCGTGCTTCGCGGCGTTATCTCGTCATTCTTCTCAACGGCGGCGCGATCCTCGTCGCCGCCTTCGGGCTATTCGCGCTGCACTCGGCCGAAATCTGGATCTGGGCAGGCATTTACCAGCTGCTCGGCGCTTTCACAGACTTCGAGCAGCGCTCTATTTCTCGACATCGACCTATGTCACGATAGGCTATGGCGATCTCGTCCTGCCCCCGGGGCTGCGCGTCCTCGGTGCGATCGAGGGCGCGAGCGGTATCATCCTGATCGGCTGGTCCACGGCCTTCTTTTTCTCGATCGTCGATCGCATGAAACTCCTCGAACGCAGTTTGGATACCGATCATGGTGGCGGATGACCTAGCGGTGATGCTGACGCGGTGTGGCTGCTAGGCATAACCAATCGGTGCGGATGACACCGGATTTTCAGCCATGGCCGCGAGCCAGAGCGCGCCCAGTTCAAGGTCTATCCAGTCCGCGGCAAAGGGGTCGAGACCGGAACCCGGATAGAGACAATATTCCCCGAAATAGGGTCGACCCCCGATGTCGTAGAAGTCGATGCGAAGAAAATTCATGTCGCCGGCCAGCGTTTCGGCCGCCTCCAGCATCGCAGGCAGTGACGGTGGCGGGGGTGGTTCGTCCGCGGCCCTGACGAGCTGTCGCCAGCTACGGTCGTGAAGGATCCATCGATGCCGGCGGCCCCGCCCGAGATGGACCTGGACATGCGTTGCGGTGCCGCCGAACACATAGATCTTATAGTCGATCGGGAGTGGGAGCGCGCCGCCAAGAAGCGGCTCGGTGAGGATGCCGCGCGGAACGTCGCGATAGGCCCATTCGTCGAGCCAGCGCCCGTGGGGTCTGCGCTGCCAGCGGCGGGCTGTTCTGCGCAGTTGCTGCCATCGCGCGCAGTCGGGCACGGCCGTGATGACCCTATATTGATTGCAGCCGTGGCGCGACTTGATGATCGCGGGGGCCGGGAACGGGATCAGCCAGGGCAGGTCCGTGCCTTGCCAGAGCGTCGGCACGATCCACTCCTCGCCCAGCCGCGCCCCCGCCAAGCGCTTCGCCGCGATCTTGTCCATCATCTGGGTCTGGATCTGCGACCGATCGGTCAGCTTTCTAAGCTGCACAAGTTCGGTGAAGCGGGCGGGATGGTTCCAGTCGATGGGGCGGCCATGGCGCCAGCCATAGAGAAGACCGACGCGCTGCGCGGCGAGCAGAAGCCCCGATCAACGCCGGGTTGGGTCGGCGCGGCAGCGACTGCCGCGGTCATGTTGCTCCCGTTCCACTACGACCGGCGCCCGGATTTCCACATGCGTGCAGGGTGGCCCAAGCGGCCGGGAGCCGCACATGCTTCGATGGTTTGTCCGCGGCCGTCATGAAACAGGTAACCGTGCAGGTGCGAAAAGGCTGCCTCGCCCGATCATTTGTTCTAAGATCGGGGCGGGGTCCGCCCATGTCCGTCAGACAGCCGTGCCCACCAGCCGGCCGATTCCGGCCGTGATGGCCATCGCAAGCGCCCCCCAGAATATGACGCGTGCAACCGGACGGGCGGGCGCGGCGCCACCTGCAAATGCGCCGAGCCATCCCAGCGCGGCGAGGAACAGCAGCGACCCGATGGCTTCGAGTGCAACGATCCCTGTCGTCGGCGCCAGCGCGGCGACGAGGAGCGGCAGCGACGCGCCGGCGGTAAAGGTGGCGGCAGACGCCAGCGCCGCGGTGACCGGGCGCGCGGCCGTCATGTCGGTGATATGGAGTTCGTCGCGCGCATGCGTCGTGAGCGCGTCGAACGCGGTCATCTGGTTGACCACGATGCGCGCGGTTTCCGGATCGAGGCCGCGTCGTTCATAAATGCCGGCCAGCTCGTCGCGTTCAGCCGCGGGGTCGCTCGCCAGCTCTCTCTTTTCGCGGGCAAGGTCCGCCCGCTCGGTATCGGCCTGCGAACTGACCGACACATATTCGCCGGCCGCCATCGACATGGCGCCGGCAACGAGGCCGGCAACCCCCGAAACCAGGATCGATTGACGGGTGGCACCCGACGCCGCGACGCCGATGATAAGACTTGCGGTGGAGACGATCCCGTCGTTCGCGCCGAGCACGGCTGCCCGCAGCCACCCCGTCCGCGATACGAGATGGGCTTCGCGGTGATCGCCGCGTGCCGACGGCCAGGGACCGGGCAGAAGGGTGCCAGTCATCCGTCGCGCCCTTCGACCCACATCAGCGCCGCGCCGCGATCCTCGGGCTTGAACACCCTATAGCTGATATGCGGCAGAAGGGCGCTTTCGATCCGCGTGAGGGCCCGGATCCATAACTGGTTGGCGACGACCGCGACGCGTCCGAACCGGTCGAGCTTTGCGAAAAGGGGCGCGGCGCGCGCGATATGAGCGCCCATCCCGCTGATCTCGATACCGTCGATCGACCGCGTCTCTGCATAGACATGCACCGTCTCGTTCGCCGCCATCGTGGCGTCGAGCCGGTCCATGATCGAGGCCAGTTCTGCCCCGGTGATCTTGCCCTCTATACGGACGGCGAGCACGTCGTCGTTCGTTTTGATCATCTCGAACATGCCGGGGCCTTTCCGGTGACGCTCGCCAGCATCGCCGCGACGGCGAGCAGGTCGAGCGTGAGGCTTTGCGCCGCGGGGACGATCGAGGCGAACGGCCAGGCGAATCCGATCGCGAGCGATACCATCATGCTGACCGCGCCCGAGAGATAGAGCCAGCCGCGGCCCGCATGGCCCCGCACGAGGGCAAGCGTCAGCCGCGCCGCCGCGCCAGCGGCGAGAATACCCGCCATCGCCATGGCGGTATGATAACCCCCGAGCAGCGGATCGACGAACAGGATGATCGCCTGGACGAGGCAGGCGAGCGCGCTTGCGAGCCATAGCCGCCGGTCCAGCCGGTCATTGCAGGTCGCCGCCATGCGGCCTTGGACGAGCGCGGCGAACAGCATCGCGGCGACCAGCATGTAGATGGCGGCGATCGTCTCGAGGAAGGTGCGCGAGAGGACGAACAGGATGAGGAGGCACACCGCCACCCCGATCTCGAGCACCGAGATTTCCTTCCAGAGGCCGCTCTGCACGGGTCGGCCGGGCGCGTCGGTCGCAATCATTATCGTCTCCTTTGCGGAAATTGCGTCGGGAGCAGGCATAACGCCGTGCCGCAAGCGCCGCATTGCGGGATTCTACGGACTCGTCTGTTCCTCCGCTTCCGGTCGCGGTGACGCGGCGCGGGTCCCGGCGGCGATATCGTCGCCGTCCGCGGCCAGCAGCTCGCGGAACGCGGCGAGACGCGTCCGATACCCCTCGGCATCGCCGAATTCGAGAAACTCATAATAGCGCTGGTGCGGATCGCTGATCCTGAGCGCATGCTTGATCGGGCACCAATATTGCTCGGTCCGGCTTCCGATCTCGCGGGCGTAGGCGATCACGCCATTGGCATAGGCGCAATAGGCACAATTCAGCGCTTCGACCCAGTTGAGATAGGCGAGGCGACCCCGGTCGAACGCGATATAGTCGCGTCGCTCGACACGGGCGATCCCATAGGCGCGAAAACAGATGGCCTGGTAGACGCTGATCCAGATATCGAGCAGGACCAGCGGAAGCAGCATCGAGTAGATGACGGGCGCGGTGATGATGACACCGAAGGAGGAGCGGGCGAGAAACGCCCGCACGCTCGTCTTGAGTTTCCTCTGTTCGATCACGATGCCGCGTTCGAACTCGACGAGCCGGTCATGAACCCGGACGCCCAGCGCCCTTCGCCGAAATTCGATCTCGCGATCGAGTTCGACCTGCAGTTCGACGATGGTCCGCGCGATCTCTTTCATGCGCTGCGTCACGCTGCAGGCCTCGCCGTGCGCGGATCGTCGGCTTCGATGATGACCTTCAGTGCCTTGGTCTCGGCCGCCCGCGAGAAGACCTCATATGCGTCCATCATGTCGGCCATCGCAAAATGATGGGTGACAAGCTCTCCGGGATCCAATTGTTTCGCCTCGACCATCCGCAAGAGCTGCGGCGTCGAGACGGTATCGACCAATCGCGTCGTGATCGTGATATTGCGGGACCAGAGGTGTTCGAGGTGCAGGTCGGCCTTGGCGCCATGCACGCCGACATTCGCAATCGTTCCCCCGGCTGCGACAAGCAGCTGACAAAGTTCGAAGGTGGCGGCAACGCCGACAGCCTCGATCACCGTGTCGGCGCCGCGCGCATCCGTCATCTCCATCAGCGCCGCCGCGGCGTCGCGTGTGCCGCTGTTGATCGTGTCGGTGGCGCCGAACCGGCGCGCGATGGCGAGGCGCGCCTCGTCCAGATCGATCATGATGATCCGGGCGGGCGAGAAGAGCTGCGCCGTGAGCAGCGCGGCAAGGCCGATCGGACCCGCGCCGACGATCGCGACGGTCGATCCCGGCGCGACCTTGCCGTTGAGCACGCCGCATTCGAAGCCCGTCGGCAGGATGTCGCTGAGCATGACCAGCGCATCCTCGCCGGCCTCCTCGGGGATGGCATGGAGGCTCGTGTCGGCATGTGGGATACGAACATATTCTGCCTGCGTGCCGTCGATGATGTTGCCGAGGATCCAGCCGCCCGTCGTGCAATGCGATGGCATGCCCCGACGGCAATAGTCGCAGCGGCCGCACGCGGTTATGCAGCTGATCAGAACATGGTCGCCGGGCGCGAAAACGGTCACGCCCGTCCCGATGCTGTCGACGATACCGACGCCCTCGTGCCCGAGGATGCGCCCCGGTTCGCAGCTCGGGACATCGCCTTTCAATATGTGCAGATCGGTGCCGCAAATGGTCGTCCTGGTGATGCGCACAATCGCGTCGCCCGCGTCCTGCACCTGAGGCACCGGCCGCTCCTCGACGGCTTTCAGGCCGGGGCCGTTATAGACGAGGGCTTTCATGCGATGTCTCCTTTGTATGTGGCGGGGCGTCCGGACCTTTGTCTTGGCGGCCTCGATCGCGTGGAACCCGCCGGTTGCGAGGATTTTGTCTATGCCGCGCGGCGCCGCCGCTTCTGCTGGGAGCGCGCCGCCTCATAGTTGGCGAGCACCCGCCGCATCTCGTCGAGCGCCTTGCGCCGCCCTTCCTCGCTGCGGATGTGCGCGAGGTTGTGCTTCAGATTGGCGGCGAAATCGGCGTAGTCATTCTGCCAGTCTTCACCCGCGAGCCGGGCGATATCGACGCGTCCGGTCCGGATTCGCTTGGGCGGTGCGCCGGGGGCGAGCGCGAAAGTCTCCCCGATCGCCGGAGCGACGACGGCGAGGCGGGGCGTTTCGGATTGGACGAGCGTGCGCAGCGCTTCGATCGATTCGCTCTCGCCATGACCCAGAAAAAGTCCGCCACGGATCGGGTGACGTTCGCGTATCCATGCCGCGAGCTCGTCGCGGTCGGCATGCGCCGAATAGCTGTCGATGCGCCGGACGGCGGCGCGGACATTGATGTCCTTGCCAGAAATCCGCACGCGCCCGGCTCCGTCGAGGATGACTCGCCCGAGCGATCCGCGCGCCTGGAACCCGACGAACAGGATCGTCGACTGGCGCCGATGAAGATTATGCTCGAGATGGTGGCGGATGCGCCCGCCCTCGCACATGCCCGAGGCAGCGAGAATGATGGCGCCCGACACGCTGTTGAGGCGGATCGATTCGGCGACATCCTCGACATAGCGGATCGAGGGATGCCGGAAGATGTCGGCGCCTTCGACATCTTCGAGCTCGGCAGCATGGGCCGCGAACACCTTCGTCGCCTGGCTCGCGAGCGGCGAGTCCACGAAGATAGGCACATTGGGGATGCGGTTCGCGTCGGCAAGGCGCGCGAGATCGAGCAGCAGTTCCTGCGTGCGTTCGAGCGCAAAGGTCGGGATCACGAGATTCCCGCCCCTCGCGAGAGCCGCTTTGACTTCGGTTTCGAGTAGCGCGCGGCGCTGTTCGATCGAGAGTTTGGGCCGCGTGCGGTCGCCATAGGTCGCTTCGCATATGAGGAAATCGATGCCCTCCGGCGCTGCGGGATCGTCGTGAAACGCCTTGTTGTCGGGGCCGATGTCGCCGGAAAAGAGCAGATGCACCCCGCCGGCTTCCAGTTCGACCGAGGCCGAACCCAGGATATGGCCGGCGTTCCACAGCCGCGCCCGGAAACCCGGCGCGGGTTCGAACCATGTCCCAAGTCCGACCGGCTCGGCGAGTCGCCAGGCGCGAAGGCCATCGGCCTCGGTATAGAGCGGCTCGAACATCGCTTCGCCGGCGCGGTCATAGCGGCGGTTTCGGCGCGCGGTGTCGCTCTCCTGAATTCTCCCCGCGTCGGCGAGCATATATTCGAGAAGGTCTGCGGTGGGCGCGGTGCACCAGACGGAGCCGTGATAGCCTTCCTTCGCGAGCTTCGGTAACAGCCCGCAATGATCGATATGGGCATGGGTCAGGAGCGCGGCGTCGATCTTGCCGACCTCGAACGCGAACGCGCCATGGTTCAGTGTTTCGAGGCTTCGCGATCCCTGGAACAATCCGCAATCGATCAGGATTCTGTACTGCCCGAGCGTGAGTTCCATGCACGAGCCGGTGACGGTTCCGGCGGCACCATGGAATTGGATCGTCAGCGGCGTTTCGGTATTGGCCATGACTAGCTGCCCTTCTTTCGCGGATGGGATCGACGACCTTGCATCGGCTCAGCGGCCCGCCGCGCCATGTTCGGCCATTGTCTCGAGCCACATGGTGCGGTGCTTGGGATCGCCCTCGACATTGCCGACGATGCTGCGTTCGGTCGGCGCGATGCCGACAAAGCGCAGAATGTTGCGCTCGAGGCTGCGCAGGCTGTGCGCGCGGAAAAAGAAGCGGTAGAAAAGCGCGGGCATCCCCATCGTCACGACGATATGGGCCGTCCGGCCCTTGAGGCGTTTTTCGGGCAAGCCGTTCGCCTTGGGCGCGAACGCGAAGCCCGGGCGCATCACCTGTTCGAAGAAGCCCTTGAGGCGAGCGGGCAGGTCTCCGAGCCAGAGCGGGTAGAAAATCACCAGATGTTCGGCCCATGCAATATCGTCCTGCGCCTCGGCGATCGCGGGCGGAAGCGGACCTTCTTCCCACTCGGCGCGACTTTCGAGCAAATCGAACGAGAGCTCCGCAACCGCGATGCGGCGGACCTCATGACCCGCCGCCAGCGCCGCCGCCGCATAGGTATCGGCCAGCGCATGGACGAACCGTCCCGGATCGGGGTCGGGATGTCCGTCGATGAGCGTGATCCGTCTGGTCTGCATGTGACATCCTGAACGAAGGGCCGCTGCCGGATTTTAGCGCGGGAGCAATGGACCGCCGCGCGGGGCCGAGCTGGACGGGACGGGCGAGGCGCGACGATCCGCGTGCCGCTTTTGATATCGCGGGCGGGTTCCTCCTATCCGTAGATTCCCGCATGGGCGCACGGCGCACACCGCCCTAGCGAAGCGGGATGTCCCTTAAGGAACAATACGGATCGCGAACGCGCCGGGCGTTTCGCGCCCCGCCAAAAGCCGCTATGGACGGTGATCGGGGGAAGGCGCACCGCGAGGGCGGCGGCGCCTTTGCAGCGCGGGCGGAGGCCGCGCGGTCGATGTCGATGATACAACGTCCTTTTGCGATACGCCTGGCGCTGGCGCTGCTGTTTGTCGCTGCTGCGGCGCTGCTCCGCTATGCGCTCACTCCCTGGCTTGGCGGCAGTGCATCCTTCCTGCTTTTCGCACCCGCCATCCTTGCGGCCGCTTTCTATGCCGGTCCGATGGCGGCATCGATTGCGACCGCGCCAGCCCTTGGGCTTGGTCTCTATTTCGCCGGCTTCCGGGACGGCGGCAGCTATAATCTCGTCGAGGTCATAGTGTTTCTGGTCACCGCGGCCGGCATCGTCGCGCTCTCGCAAGCCTTCGAGCGGATGCGGCGGCGCGTGCATGAAAGCGACCATCGCGCTGCGCGGCGCGATGCCGAGGCGGCGCTGGTCGCCGAGGAACTCAATCTGCTCATCGACGGCGCGCAGGGGCATGCGATCTACCTGCTCGATGCCGAAGGCCGCGTGACGATCTGGAACAAGGGCGCCGAACGCCTCAAGGGCTGGCGCGAGGAAGAGGTTGTCGGCAAGGATGCCGCGATCTTCTATCCGCCCGACGCCGTCGCGGCCGGCAAACCTGGGGGCGACCTTGCCGTTGCGGCGCGCGAGGGACGTCTCGAGATGGAGGACTGGCGCGTCCGCAAGGATGGATCCGAGTTCCTCGCCGATGTCTCTATCACGGCGCTTCGCACCGCGGGCGGCGATCTTCGCGGTTTCGCCAAGGTCGTCTCGGACATCACCGGACGGCGCGCCGCCGAGGAGGCGCTGCGGTCGCAGGAAAGCCATCTCCGGTCGATCCTCTCGACGGTGCCCGACGCGATGGTCGTCATCGACGATCAAGGTTCGATCGTGTCCTTCAGCGCGGCCGCCGAGCGGCTGTTCGGGTATCAGGAGGCCGAGCTGCTCGGGGTCAATGTCAGCCGGCTGATGCCCTCACCCGATCGCGAGCGCCACGATGCCTACATCCGGCGCTTCCTCGAAACGGGGGAAAAGCGCATCATCGGCATCGGACGCGTGGTGTTCGCCGAGCGCAGGGACGGCTCGACCTTTCCGATGGAATTGTCGATCGGCGAGGCGTCGAGCGACAGTCACCCGCTCTTTACCGGCTTCATCCGCGACCTCACCGAACGCCAGCAGACCGAGGCGCGGCTCGAATCGCTCCAGTCCGAGCTGATCCATGTTTCGCGCGTCAGCGCGATGGGGACGATGGCCTCGACGCTCGCGCATGAGCTCAACCAGCCGATTACCGCGGTCACCAATTATGTCGAAGCGGTGCGCGACCTGCTCGCCAATCCCGATCCCGACGATATTCCGATGATCCGCGATGCGCTCGACGATACGGCGAAGGAAGCGTTGCGCGCAGGGCATATCGTTCGCCGCCTGCGCGACTTCGTGGCGCGCGGCGAGGTCGAGAAGACGATCGAGAAACTGCCGGTGCTCATCAACGAGGCGGCGGTGCTCGGACTGATGGGCGCGCGCGAGAAGAGCGTTGAGCCGCGCTTCGACCTCGATCCCTATGCCTCGCCGGTGCTCGTCGACAAGGTCCAGATCCAGCAGGTGCTGATCAACCTCATTCGCAACGCTGTCGAAGCGATGGCCGACAGTCCGGTGCGGCAGCTGACCGTCACGAGCCGTCCCGACCAGCGCGGCTTTGTCCGCGTGATCGTCGCCGATACCGGACCGGGCGTGACGCCGGAGGTCGCCGAGCAGCTCTTTACGGCGTTCGTCAGCACCAAGGCAGAAGGCATGGGACTCGGTCTCTCGATCTGCCGGACGATCGTCGAGGCCAATGGCGGACGTATCTGGATGGAGCCGCGCACCGGCGGCGGGACCGAATTTCACTTCACACTGGTGAGCGCGAAGGCGGAGGAAAATGATGTCGGATAGGAAGCTCGTGCATATCGTCGACGATGAGGAGGCGATCCGGCGGTCGGCGAGTTTCATGCTCAAGACCTCGGGCTATGCGGTCGAGACCTGGGCCAATGGCGCGCTGTTCCTGAAGGAAATCCGGCACGTGCCCGAAGGCTGTGTCCTGCTCGACGTGCGCATGCCCGAAATGGACGGGCTCGAGGTCCAGCAGGCGATGCTGGAGCGCGGGGTTACCATGCCGGTGATCGTCCTTACCGGGCACGCCGACGTCTCGATCGCGGTCCGGGCGATGAAGGCCGGCGCGGTCGATTTCCTCGAAAAGCCGTTCGAAAAGGCGGTGCTCATTGCCTCGATCGAGGCCGCTTTCGCCCGCATGGCGGCGGCCGATGGAGCGGTGGCGCGCGCCGCCGAGGCCGAGGTCGTTCTTGGCATCCTGACCCCGCGCGAGCGCGAGGTTCTCGAAGGGCTCGCGCAGGGACTGCCGAACAAGACCATCGCCTATGACCTCGGCATCTCGCCGCGTACCGTCGAAGTCCACCGTGCGAACCTCATGGCGAAGCTCGATGTCCGCAGCCTGTCCGACGCGCTGCGGCTCGCCTTCGCCGCAGGACTCGGTGCCTGAAATCTGCGGACATTACGTAACGACCGCAGGACGCCCGAGCGCTAGACGACTGTCCATCGGAGGATGGACCGCATGACGACAGCCCGCCGCGAAGACCCACAGGCCGCGATCCGCCGCCCCGCGCCGGACCGCGCTGCGCGGTCGCGGCATTCGCCCCCTCTCATCGAACAGCTCACACATCGCGAGCTCGAAGTCGTGGGCGGGCTCGTGCGCGGTCTCACCAACAAGCAGATCGGGCAGGAGCTCGGCATCAGTCACCGCACCGTCGAAATTCATCGCTCGCGCCTGATGCGCAAGCTCGGCGCCGCGACGCTCGCCGGGCTCCTCGGTATCATCCTGCCCCAGCGCGACCGGATCGACGCACTGATCGCGCGGCACGCCCGCGCCCCGCGCTAGATATCTCCCGTCACGAGGAAGAAGAAAAACAGCAAGGTTGCTGCCGTCATCACCGCGGTTGCGGCCCAGCCCGACCAGCTCTGGCGGCGCGAAATGACGAGACGGCCCATCGCGCGCGGATTGCGGGCGATCAGCATCATCACCAGCATGAGCGGCGCGGCGAGCACGCCATTGACCACCGCTGCCCAGTAGAGCGCGCGTGCCGGGTCGATGCCGATCGCCGAGAGCGAGGCGCCGGCAAGCGTGGTCGCGGCGATCGTGCCGTAGAAGAGACGCGCCGAAAGCGGCTTGGCGTCGAGGCTACCTGCCATTCCCGCCATCTCGGTGACGGCATAGGCGGCCGATCCGGCCAGCACCGGGACCGCGAGAAGGCCGGTGCCGATGATTCCGAGCGCGAACATCGCGAAAGCAAACGGCCCGGCGAGCGGACGCAGCGCTTCGGCGGCCTGCGCCGATGTGGCGATATCGCGTATGCCCTCGGCATGCAGCGTCGCCGCGGTCGCGAAGACGATCGCGAGCGAAATGAGAGTGCTGAACGCCATGCCCGTCAGCGTGTCGACACGAATGCGCCTGAATTCGCCATCGGCTGCCGCGGGCGTCAGGCAGAGCGGCTTGGCATGATGGCGATGCTGTTCCTCGATCTCCTGCCCCGCCTGCCAGAAGAAGAGATAGGGGCTGATCGTCGTGCCGAGGATTGCGACGAACGCCGTGGCATAGGCTGCATTGAGTTCGATGTCGGGAAGCAGCAGCGCCGTGAGGGCCGTGCCCCATGGAACATGCACCACGAACAGCACCGCGACATAGGTAAAGAGGGTGAGCGTCGTCCATTTGAGGATTGCGGCGTAGCGAGAATAGCTAAGGCCGACTTCGAGGACGATGCTGAGGATCCCGAACAACAAGGTATAGAGTCCGGCCTTGCCTCCGGCGAGCAGGGCCAGCGCCGCACCCATCGCGCCGAGATCGGCGCCGAGATTGATGATGTTCGCGACGAGCAGCAGCGACACCATCGACCAGAGCAGGGGACGCGAATAATGCCGGCGGAGGTTGCGCGCGATCCCTGCGCCGGTAACCCGCCCGATCTCGGCGGCGATCTCCTGGATCGCCACCATCAGCGGGAAGCTCAGCACGAAGGTCCAGGAGAGCCGGTAACCGAATGCCGCGCCGATCTGGCTGTGCGTTCCGATTCCGCTCGGATCGTCGTCGGCGGCGCCGGCGATCAGGCCCGGACCGAGCGCGCGAAGAAATGTCCGCGGGTTTGACGAGAGGTTCGCCGGCTGGGTCGGCGGTCCTTCATTATGGTCTGTTGCTGCGGTCACCGAAGGCCCCCTTTTGAAACCATTCCACCTCTGGCCACTCCATGCGGCGTCCGATCGGGCTCAGACGAGAAGGGTCGGCAGGACCGCGAGGCTGGCTGCAACGCTCAGCACAAGCGGCAAGGCGAGCTTCCATCCTTTGCGCAGCCCCGCGATCGCCAGGGCGGTGGCGCCCTTGAACAGCGTGTTGGCGAGCACCGGGGCAATGATGACGATCGTCGCGATCTGGCCCTCGAGCAGACCCGGAGGTAGCGATCCCACCGTGATGATCGCGGAGTCGACGTCGGCCAGGCCCGAAAGCGCGATGACCAGCGCGAGGCCGCGTTCGCCCACCATCGCCATCATCCAGCGTGCGGCGACGGTCAGCACCATGACGAGCAGCATGAGGCCGATCGCCGGCGCGAGCCGGAACGGGTTCTTGAGCTCGACGGGACGGTTGGCAGCGCTTTCCTTGCGGCGGCTCCGCAAAGCCCAGAACATCGCGCCGCCGCTCACCAGCGCGGCGGGTGCCGCAAGCCAGCCGAAGGCCGGCATCGCTGCCGGCGCGAGGAACAGGGTCAGGACGATCGCGCGGATCAGCATGACCGCCGACGCCGCGCCGATGCCGGCAATGGCCATCGCCTCGCTTTCCTCTCCGTCGCGCACGCGCATCGCGAGCGCCGCGGTCACCGCGGTCGAGGAAACCATCGCGCCGGTCGCGGCCATGACGAGCGTGCCCCGCGAGGCGCCAAAGCGTTTCGCTGCGATATAGCCGAGAAAGGAGAAGCCCGAGACGAACACCACGACCAGCCAGAGCTGGCGAGGATTCCAGGCGTCATAGGGGCCGAAGCGCTGGTCGGGCAGCAGCGGCAATATGGCGAGCGCGATGAGCGCGAACCGGACGATCGCGCCGACCTCGATATCGCTGAGACCGGAAACCCAGCGATGAAGCTCGGTGCGCAGCGCAAGCACCAGCGTCATGGCAACGGCGACCACCGTCGCCATCTCGCTCCGACCGCTGGCCGCGAGATAGCCGCAACCGAGCGTGATGAGGGCCGCGAGGCTCGATGTCCCGCTCAGCTGCTCGGGCGCCCGCGCGGTTTTCGCATAGCCGATGAGGGTGAGGACAGCTGCAGCCCCGGCGACGATCGCCGCGATCGCCGGGCTTTGAGATCCGGTCGCTCCCGCGATGCCGCCCGCAAGGCCGAACAGCGCAAAGGTCCGCACACCCGCGAAGCGGCTGCCCGCGGTCTCGTTGCGCAGGCTCCAGCCGCGCTGGATGCCGACAAGCAGCCCGAGAAGAAGCGCCAGTCCGATGCCGGCGAGTTGCTGCAGGTTGGCGTCTGGAAGGGATTCGATCATGTCGTTCGCCGGGCGTATGTTCAGCCGCCGAACTCGCGCTCGCAGTCGATGCAATGCGCGGTGTGCGGAACGGCTTCGAGGCGCGCGGCATCGATCGGGATGCCGCACGCGGTGCAGAGGCCGTAATGGCCGGCATCGAGACGCGCGATCGCGAGCCGGATTGCCTTCATCTGCTCAGTTGCGGCGCTTTGCCGCGCATCGATCGTCTCGTCGTCTTCGCGCTCGACAGCCTGCTCGGCGGAATCGTCGTCGAGCGGCACGCGCTGCTCGCTTTCCAGCCGCTCAACCTCCGCTGCGAGCTGGTCGAGGCGCACGACCAGGCCCGCGCGTATTTCGGAAAGACTGTGCATCACGCCTCCTCCTCGATCGCGATGAGCGCGGCAATCTCGTCGAGGGTGAACAGCCGCCGTTTCTTGAGGTCCTCCAGCTGGTCGTCGGCGACCGCCGCAAGACCGGCCTCGACTCGCTGAATCCGGCTCTGAAGGTCATGATGCTCCTCGGCGAGCTGGCGAAAATTCGAACTGCCAAGCTTGAGTGCATGGAGCGCCGGCCCGTGGTCCGGAAACAGCGCATGAAGATCGTGGCCGGCTTCGCTCATCCTGGGTCCTTTCGTCGCGGATTTGTCTCGCCGGATTGCGCCGGGACGCGCGCCCTGTCGTTACGCAATAGCCCTTACGCCCCTGGCGGTTCGCGCCGGTCGGGCCTTTCCTCGCACCACATACGTACAGTTGCGTAATCACGGGCGCATGCGGAGCCGCTATTCCCGGCCGCATGAGGGGTCAGCCACATCTTTTCCGCCATCCAGGCCGCGACCGCCAAGCAACGGAGTGGCGTGCGGAGCGCGCGTCGCTTGCGGGTGCACGGCGATGAGCGATTGCGCATCCTGCGCCGTACGCTGCCGCGCCATCTGCGCCAGCCTTGCCGCCGACGAAGCCGCCGAACTCGGCCGCATGGGGCGGCGGCAACGCGTGAAGGCGGGTCACACCCTGCTCTGGGAAGGCGACGAAGCCCCGACGGTCGCAAATGTCCTGTCGGGCGTCCTGAAGCTGGTCGTCGCCACCGCCGATGGCCGCGAGCAGATCGTCGGGCTCGTCTTCCCTTCCGATTTTATCGGCCGCCCGTTCGGCAAGCAAAGCCCCTACCGGGTCACCGCTATGACCGACGCCGAGGTCTGCATCTTCAATCGCCAGCAGTTCGACGATTTCGCGGGTCGCCATCCGCATCTCCAGCAGAAATTGCTCCATCGCACGCTCGACGAGCTCGACCGCGCGCGGCACTGGATGATGCTGCTCGGCCGCAAGTCGGCACCCGAAAAGGTCGCCTCCTTCCTTCTCGACATGGAAGAGCGGCTGCCCGCCGACGCCGGCGAGACCCCGGGCGGGTTCGAGCTCCCCTTCGGCCGCCAGCAGATCGCCGACATATTGGGGCTGACGATCGAAACGACCTGCCGGCAGCTGACGCGCATGCGCAGCGACGGCCTCGTCGACTTGCCCTCGCGGCGCGCGGTACGGATCAACGACCGCGCCCGAGTGGCAGCGATGGCCGGTTGAGAAAGTGGGAACCTGGGCGAAGCTCGCCGGAAGGGCAGCGCTTTTGCTGGGAGCGGCGCTGCTGTTGCCACTCGCGGCCTCGGCCGAGCCCTCAAGCCCGCATGGGAGCGTGCTCGATGCCGCCGAGCGGTTGAAGCCCGGAGATTATATCTGGGCGCCCGAGATCGCGCCGCGCGGGCCCTTGATGATGATCGTGAGTCTCGCGACCCAGCGCGGCACGCTGTACCGCAATGGCGTCCCGATCGCGATTACCACTGTCTCGACGGGCAAGGCCGGCCATGAAACCCCGACCGGTGTCTTCACCATCCTCCAGCGCGACGTCGACCATCGCTCGAGCCTCTACGACGATGCGCCGATGCCCTATATGCAGCGGCTGACCTGGGGCGGCGTGGCGCTGCACGGCGGCACCTTGCCGGGCTACCCCGCTTCGCACGGTTGCATTCGCCTGCCGCATGGCTTCGCCCGTCTCCTCTATGGCGTCTCCCGGCTCGGCATGACGGTCATCGTCACCGATGCCGCAGCGGTGCCGCGTGCGGCCCCGACCGATCCGCTCGCCATGACCGAAACGCGCCCTTCCGATGGCGCGCTGCTCTGGACGCCCGAACGCGCGCGCAGCGGCCCCCTGTCGATCATCGCCAGTGCCACAGACCAGCGGATCCTGATCCTTCGCAACGGAACGATCATCGGCTCGGCGCCCGCGCGCATCGAGGGATCAATGACGGGCACTTCCGCCTTCATCCGGCGGTCGGGCGTCGAGGGGCCGGCAACCTGGACGGAAGTCCCCCTCCCGGGCGCGATCGCCGCGAGGACACCGACGTCGTTCGCCGGGCGCGTCCACATCGCGGCCGATCTGCGCGCGCTGCTCGGCCCGCTTCTGGTCGCGGGAACGAGCGTGATCATCACGCCCGATTCGCTGCGCGCCGGAAGCCCGGTGCCGGCGGAGATTCTCGGCGGGGACGAGGAAGGCGCGCCGGATCGCTAGGCGCCGACATCGGCGCGTCTGGTCCTACGGCCACAGCCGCGGAGCGAGCGACAGGATCAACGACGCGCAGATCACAAGCGAAAGCATCGCCGATCCGAGCTTGAGCCGAAGCAGCGCCTCGCCGTGCCGGTCGGTGTGAATACCAAGGGGCATGATATAACTCCGGTGCGAGGGAATCGCGCGAGATCGAGCGGGAGGGCCGGAGCCGCGTCTGCGGTTCCGGCCCGTTTGCCTAGCTGGCGATCTTGATCTTGCGAGCGTGATCGCGCGCCTTTTCGGTCTTCGCGATCTCGACGCTGAGCAAGCCGTGCTTGAACTTCGCTTCGATCTTGTCGGCATCGGCGTCGGCGGGCAGGGCGATGCGGCGCCGGAAGCTGCCGTGACGCCGCTCGCTGATCAGATGTCCATCCTCGCGGCGCTCGGAGGATTCCTCCTTTTCGCTCGCGAGCAGGAGGACCCCGTCGGCGACCTCGAGCCGGATGTCCTTCTCGGTGAGGCCCGCGAGCTCGGCGGTCAGCTTGTAGGCCGGGCCGGTATCGACGAGCTCGACCGCCGGGAGCGGGCTCACGAGCCGCGGGACATAGCTCAGCAGGCTGCGGCCGGGGCGAGCGAATTCCTCGAACATGCGGTCGAGCTCGCCGCGCAGCCAGTTCATCGCGCCAAGCTCCGCCTCAGCGGGCTGGCTACCCGCGGTGCGGGTCGGGGTCAGATCGTTCATCAGCTTGCTCCTTCTTGAAAATCGAGAGGGATCGCGGCGGCGGGCTGTACCCGGGCAGGGCCCTCCTCGCCGCGATGCGCCGGAGCGCAATCGGGACCTAGAGCAGGCAGCGACGGCAGAATCGGGGAAGCTCCCAAGCGGAGCTCTCCTTACGGAAAGTTGCGGATAAGCCGCACCCTTCGTCCCGGGTAAGGCTGCCCGCACGCGCCGGCGGCTCTTGCCGATGTTCGCCGGGCTTCGGTCCGCTCGCAACGCGAGCCGGATTTCTTTCGAAGGAGAATGATCATGCTGAAGAAGAGTGACGGCCAGCTGCAGGATGACGTGGTCGCCGAACTCGAATGGGATCCGAGCGTCGATCACGCCGATATCGGCGTCTCGGTCAATGACGGCGTCGTGACGCTGGCGGGCTATGTGAAGAGCTTTCCGCAAAAGGTCGCGGCCGAACGTGCGGTGCGGCGGGTCGCGGGCGTGCGTGCGCTCGCCGAGGAACTGAAAGTGCGCTTCGCGTCGGATCCCAAGACCGCCGATCATGAAATCGCCAAGCGGATCGTCGACATGATCGGCTGGACGGTCGCGATCCCCGAGGGCCAGGTCAAGGTGAAGGTCGAGCGCGGCTGGGTCACGCTGACCGGCACCGTCGACTGGCACTTCATCGCAAAGGAAGTCGCGCGCGCCGCGGGGCAGATATCGGGGGTCACCGGCGTCTCGAACCTGATCAAGGTCGGCGATATTCCCACCCCTGCCGACGTCAAGGCGCGGATCATGGCGGCGTTCAAGCGCCAGGCGGGTCTCGATGCAAGCGGCGTATCGGTCACCACCGAGGGGAGCACGGTCACACTGCGCGGCCGGGTCAAGGCGTGGGGCGAGCGGCGCATGGCCGAACTCGCGGCCTGGTCGGCACCGGGCGTGACCGACGTCGAGGATTATCTCGCAGTCGACGGCTGATCCCGCTCGCCTTGGGGAAGAGGCGACCCCCTGCGGCCGTCCGGACATCCGGGCGGCCGCCTTTCTATCCGTATCATTGCGCATATCGGCCTCGGCTGACGACACATAGTCTCGGCGCAGAAACCAAGGAGACGGCTCATGAAGAATATCCTGTTGCTCGTACATGACGACCATGGCCAGGAAGCTCGCCTGCAGGCGGCGCTCGATATCACCCGCGCGGTCGAAGGCCATCTGACCTGCATCGACGTCACGCCCTATCCGCTCATCGCCGGTGACGGGTTCGGCTTTGCCGAAACCGTCGTCATTCTCGACGAGCGCGAAAGCGAGGCGAAGAACAAGTCGGTGATCAGCGGTCGCCTGTCGCGCGAGGATGTCAGCTGGAGCTGGATCGACGCGATGGACGAGATCGCGAATGCGGTGCTCGATGCAGCCGACCTCGCCGACCTCATCATCCTCAATCGCGCGCTCGACGGCTTTCCGATGCCCGACATGCGCGACATCGCGAGCCGCATTGTCGCGCGCGCGAGTGCGCCCGTGCTGGCGGTGCCCGAGACGCTCGAACGCTTCGAGCTCGAGCGCGCGCTCGTCGCGTGGGACGGCCGTCCCTCGGCGGCGGCCGCCCTCCGAGCCGCTGTACCGCTGCTCGCCTTCGCGAAGGAGGTCGAGATCTTCACCGCGCAAGGGTCCGACAATCATATTGTGCCCGAGGATGCCGCGACCTATCTGTCGCGCCACGGCATCGCGGCGAATGTGCGCAAGACCGACATCGGCAAGTTTCACGCCGATTTCCTGATCTCGGACGAGGCCACGATGTTCCGCGCCGATTATATCGTGATGGGTGCCTACGGCCGCGGCCGGCTGCGCGAGACCTTCGGCGGCACTACGAAGAATCTGCTTTCGAAGAGCAAATTCCCCCTGCTCATGAGCCATTGATCGATGGCCCCCGGCCCTGTTTTCCGGCTTCGGGCTCGCACCTCCGAAAGGGCGAGCCCGATGATTTTACGAGACTTTGGTGGAGCATGTAGCGGCATGCAAAGGCGTCGATAGCGGGACCATGGACATGCTGATCGCCCGATCGGGTTGGAGCGAGGCACCGCCGACCGTTCTTATTGTCGAGGATGACCCGGCGGTGCGCCGCTCGCTCCTCCTGCTTTTGCAGGGACGCGGATTTGCGGTGAAGGCCTGGCCCGCCGCCGATCCCGCGCTCGCCGAGGCGGCGCGCGCCGCGCCCGACTGTCTGATCGTCGATTACCGGCTCGAGAGCAGCGACGGGATTGCGATGCTGGGCGCGTTGCGCGCGCAGGGTTGGGATGGGCCGGCCATCCTGATCTCCGCCTACTCGTCCGGGGAATTGAGCGCGCGGGCGCGCGAGGCGGGCTTCGCGCTCGTTCTGGAAAAGCCCTTGCGCGAGCATATGCTTGTCGACGCCGTGTCAAGACTCACGCGCAGCGGTACGCCGCCCGCAAGCCCTTGAGGTCTTGTCCGGCCGCGCGCAGCTATTCGGGATATTCGCGCGGCGTGGCTTCGGGATGGCTGTCGGGAAGCACCGGTGCCTCCGGCGACGTGCGCAGCGGCTGGCGATCGGGGTCCGGTGCCGGCGTCTCCGGATAGGCCTTGTCGGGCTGCGCCGGCGGGTCGCAATCGGGACATTCGGGAGGGCGCGCCGCGCTGGCGGGGTCTCGCTCGAAACGATCCATGGCAGTCTCTCCTGACAGGCCGATCTGGCCTTCGCCACTTTCGCGCCGCTGGTGCGAACGCGCCATTAGGGATTCCCCCTAGCCGCGCCCTCGGGGACGAGGACGAGCGCGCCTTCGACATCGCCGGCGCGCAACCGGTCGAGCGCGCGATTGGCGTCGGCGAGCGGTAGCGCGGTGACATGCGTCCGCAGGCCGCAGCGCGCCGCGGCTTCGAGAAACGCTGCACCATCGGCACGGGTCAGATTGGCGACCGAGCGGATAGACCTTTCCTCCCAGAGATCGGCATAAGGAAAGGACGGGATGTCGCTCATATGAATGCCCGCGCAGATGACTCGTGCGCCCTTGCGGACATGGCGTAGCGCTTCGGGAACGAGTGCCCCAACCGGCGCAAAGAGGATCGCTGCGTCGAGCGTGGCGGGCGGGGCCTCGGTCGACGCGCCCGCCCAGGCGCAACCGAGGCGGCGGGCGAAATCCTGACCAGCGGTATCGCCTTCGCGTGTGAAGGCGTAGACATCGGTGCCGTCGGCGATCGCGAGCTGCGCGAGAATATGTGCGGCGGCGCCGAAACCATAGAGGCCGAGCGCCTTCGCGCTGTCCGCCATGCGATAGGCGCGGTAGCCGATCAAGCCGGCGCAGAGCAAAGGCGCCGCATGAAGATCGTCGAAGGCGGCAGGGATTGCGAGGCAGAAGCGCGCATCGGCGACGACATGCGAAGCGAAACCGCCGTCGCGCGTGAATCCGGTGAACTCGGGCGCGTCGCAGAGATTTTCATGGCCCGCAGCGCAATAGGGGCAGGTGCCGCAACTCCTGCCGAGCCAAGGCACGCCGACCCGCTCGCCAAGCCCGAACTGGGTGACGCCCGCGCCGAGTGCGTCGACGCGGCCGACGATCTCATGGCCCGGGACAATCGGAAGCCGGCCACTGATGTCGCCGTCGGCGATATGGAGATCGGTCCGGCACACGCCGCACGCGGTGATCGCGATCCTGATTTCGCCGTCGGCCGGAGTCGGGATCGCGCGCTCGACGCGGTGCAGCAGCGCGCCCGGCGAGTCGAGCTGCATGGCATGAAAGCCTTGGTCCATTGGGAGTGTCTCCAGCCGGCTGCCGGTCGGGCGCCGACCCGATGGCCAAGGTCAGCGAAGCTCGAGTTCGAGCAGAGCGAGCGTGGCGTCGCCATCATAGTCGCTCGCCTTGAATCCCAGCGTCCGTTCGACCTCCATCGCGCCTCGATTGGCGCGGCTCTCGATCGACCGCAGCGTCTTGAGGCCGCGGGCGCGGGCAAGATCGACGGCATGGTTGAGGAGAGTCCAGCCGACGCCGCGTGTCTTATATGCCGGCGCGACCGAAATCGCGACCTCGGCGGTCACAAACGCATCGTCGGCAGCAATCAGCAGGCTCGCAATCAGTTCCGAGGTCGCGGCATCGAACGCGAGCAGATGCTCGCGGTGGCGGTGATCGACACCGATCATCGCCGCGAGCTGGGCGCTCGAAAGGTGCGACTGGCCGCTCAGGAAGCGGAACTGCATATCATCCGCCGTCAGGCCGTCGAAGAAATGATTGACGATATCCGCGTCGCTCTCCGCGACCGGCCGGAGACGAAGGTCGACGCCGCTGCGGGTCTGCAGGCAAGTCTCGGTCGCCTCGCTGAGCGTGGTGTCGGGCGCATTGGTGAGCGTCATCCTCTGTCTCCTTGATTTGGATCGGACCGCCGGAGCGGCGAAGGGCGAAGGGTGAGGGTGCCCGCGATACGGCTTTGCTCGCGCCGCGGGTCCGCCGGCGCGCGATTCACCGGAGTCCGGCGCGGGTGCGCGCGAAATGGGGTCAATGGACTGGGTCTCGGCATCGCTTGCTCCTTTGCGACGTCAGGCTAACGCCCCGCGCGGTCGGCGCATTTCGTAATTATACGGAGCGACCGCAGTATGGCGCCCGGCCTGAAGGGCGCGGTTTATTGACCGGTGTCAATGAAGCCGGTGCGCATAAGCGCTTCCCTCTCCATCATGAAGGAGAGCAAGACATGCGAAATCTTTTGATTCACGCCGACGCGAGCCCGGCCATGGCCGCGCGCACCGAGACGGCGCTCGCTATCGGACGGCGCCTCGGCGCTCATCTCAGTTTCCTGATCTGCTCGCCCTTCCAGCAGTTCATCGCCTCCGATCCCTTTGGCGGCATGTATCTGGCGCGCGAACAGCTCGCCAAGGCGCAGCTTGCCGATGCCGAGCTCGAGACCCGGCTCGCGGCGCAGCTCGCGCGCGAGGATGTGCCCTGGGACGTCGCCATCGCCGACGGCGATGCGCTCGCGGCGCTCTCGCTCGCCGCGACGCTAGCCGATCTTGCCATCGTATCGCTCGGCCCCCGCGACCGGCGCGGTCTCGCTCAGCCGACGCTGGCGGGCGACCTCGCAATGACTGTGCCCGCGCCCGTGCTCGCGTTGCCCGCCGAAGGCCAGCCGCTCGACCTTGATGCCCCGGTGATGATCCTGTGGAACGGCAGCCCGCAAGCCGCGCACGCCTTGCGCGCCGCTGGGCCGTTGATGGCGGGCGCGGGCAGCGTGACGATGGTGCAGGTCGGGCCGGATGAGGGACGGGTGCCGGCCGAGGACGCGCTCTGCTATCTGTCGCGGCACGGCATTCATGCTGAGCTTCGCCGCCACGATCGCGGGGCGCTTACGCCCGAGGAGATACTCGAGCGAACCGCGAAGGAAATGGCCCCGGGGCTCATCGTGATGGGAGCCTATGGGCGTCCGCGGCTGCGCGAGACCCTGTTCGGCGGGGTGACGCGCTATCTGCTCGAAGCCGCGCCGGCGCCGCTCCTCCTCGCCCATTGACCGCGATGCCTGCCTGCCGGGCACCCGGCGCATGACCGATTGCCTGTCCTGCATCGTGCGCAACCGCGCCATTTGTGCGAGCCTGCGGCCGGACGAGCTCCTGTTGCTCGGCCGGATGGGCCGGCGCCAGCGCGTGAGCAGCGGGCATACGCTCCTGTGGGAGGGCGACGACGCGCCGGTCGTCGCCAATGTCCTTGAAGGCGTCCTGAAACTCGTCGCCGCCACCGCCGACGGGCGCGAGCAGATCGTCGGTATCGTCTTTCCCTCGGACTTCATCGGGCGGCCGTTCGGGAAGGAAAGCCCGTATAGCGTCAGCGCGATCAGCGCCGCCGAGCTTTGCATCTTCCATCGCGACCAGTTCGACGAGTTCGCCGCCGACCATCCCGATCTCCAACAAAAATTGCTGCGCCGCACGCTCGGCGAACTCGATCGCGCGCGCCGCTGGATGCTTCTGCTCGGGCGCAAGTCGGCGTCCGAGAAGGTTGCTTCCTTCCTGCTCGAAATGGCCGATCGCTTGTCGCCACCTCCCGGTGCGGCGGATACGGCGCGAGGCTTCGAGCTGCCCTTCGGCCGTCAGCAGATCGCCGACATCTTGGGTCTCACCGTCGAGACCACGAGCCGCCAGTTCACCAAAATGCGCGCCGATGGCCTGATCGACCTTCCATCCCGCCGCAAGATCGTCATCAACGACCTTGCGGCTCTGAACGAAATGGCAGGCTGACCGGCCAACGGCGCCAGTTGGGAGGTCAGAAACGAAAAGCGACGCCGGCGCTGATCACCCAGGGATCTAGCTTGTGCCGCGTCTTCAGCACCTCGGTCGTCCCGGCATACCATGTCGCGGTCGGACGCAGGAAATAGCGTTTGGCATCGAAGGATAGCGCGAGTCCCTTGTCGTTCACCGGAATATCGACCCCGGCCTGGAGCGCGGCGCCGAGCTTGTCGCCCATCTTCTGGCGGGTCGCGCCGAGCGACCGGGTCGTGGCGCCGGGCTTTTCGTCGATGAAGATGAAGTAGCTCGGACCCGCCCCCACATAAGGCTGGATGCCGCCTTTCTTGCCGAAATGATATTTGAGCGTCAGCGTCGCGGGGACGATCTTGGCGTTCGACACCAACGTCGCGCCGCTCAGCGCGCCACGGCCGTTCACGTCATGCTGGGTCACCCCGGCAATCGTCTCGAGCGAGATATGGTCGGCGACATAATATTCGATCGCGACCGTCGGCGTGACATTGTCGTCGGCCTTGGTTTGTGTCCCGGCCGGAAGCCCGATCCGGTCGAGCTTGACGTCGCTGATCTTGCCGTCGGGTGCGACATAGGTCGCGAAAATCTTGAACTGGACATCGCCGGCCTTGGCCGCGGCCTGCCCGGGAATCGCGGCGGCGGCCGCCAGCGCGATCAGCGAGAGATGCTGTTTTTTCATGGTCGTTGCTCCTTGCGTTGACCTGGGCTCCCTGCACCCGGCGTGGTCGCCGGGCATTGATGCCGCGCAATCTATTCGTTGATCCTGGTCAATGTTTTTGCCCCGCCGCACGGCCAAGAGCGGTCCTGAACCATGCGGCGCCAAAGCCGCGCGAAAACAGGGACAAGCGATATGGACACTCTGGTAGCAAAGGCGGGGGGCTGGCTCGGCCTGGCCCTGCTCGCGCTGGTGATGGCGGCGGTCGCGGTCGATGCGCCCTTCGCCGTCCATATGATCATCGTCGCGCTGGCCGCTTTGCTGATGCTCTGGACGACCGTGTCGCGCGCCGATTATGAGGCGATCGCGCGCGGGATATTGAAGATGCCCGCCGATCAGGGCGTCTATGACGACGATCCGGTGCGTTGGGGGGTCGTCGCCACGCTGTTCTGGGGCATCGCCGGCATGGCGGCAGGCCTCTTCATCGCATTGCAGCTCGCTTTCCCGGCGCTGAACCTCAATCTTGAATATACGACCTTCGGCCGCCTGCGGCCGCTGCACACCTCGGCGGTGATCTTTGCCTTCGGCGGCAACGCGCTGATCGCGACGAGCTTTTACGTCGTCCAGCGCACCTGCCGCGCGCGGCTTGCCTTTCCGGCGCTCGCGCGCTTCGTTTTCTGGGGATATCAACTCTTCATCGTGCTGGCCGCGACCGGCTATCTGATGGGCGTCACCGCGGCCAAGGAATATGCCGAGCCCGAATGGTATGTCGACCTATGGCTGACGATCGTCTGGGTCGCCTATCTGGTCGTTTTCACCGGCACGATCGTCAAGCGCCGCGAGCCGCATATCTATGTCGCCAACTGGTTTTACCTCAGCTTCATCGTCACCATTGCGATGCTCCACATCGTCAACAATCTGTCGGTGCCGGCGAGCATCTTCGGGTCGAAGAGCTATGCCGCCTTTGCCGGGGTGCAGGATGCGCTGACGCAATGGTGGTACGGGCATAATGCGGTCGGCTTCTTCCTGACCGCGGGCTTCCTCGCGATGATGTATTATTTCGTGCCGAAGCAGGCCGAGCGGCCGGTGTACAGCTATCGCCTGTCGATCATCCACTTCTGGTCGCTGATCTTCCTCTACATCTGGGCGGGGCCGCACCACCTCCATTACACCGCGCTGCCCGACTGGGCGCAGACGCTGGGCATGGTCTTTTCGGTGATCCTGTGGATGCCGAGTTGGGGCGGCATGATCAACGGTCTGATGACGCTCAACGGCGCGTGGGACAAGATCCGCACCGACCCGATCATCCGCATGATGGTGATGGCGCTCGCCTTCTACGGCATGAGCACCTTCGAAGGCCCGATGATGTCGATCAAATGGGTGAACTCGATGTCGCATTACACCGACTGGACGATCGGCCATGTGCACTCGGGCGCGCTCGGCTGGAACGGCATGATCACCTTCGCCTGCGTCTATTATCTCGTGCCGCGCCTGTGGGGCCGCGAGCGGCTCTACAGCCTGCGCATGGTCAACTGGCACTTCTGGCTCGCGACCGTCGGCATCGTTTTCTACGCCGCGTCGATGTGGGTCGCGGGCATCATGCAGGGGCTGATGTGGCGCGAATATGGAGCCGACGGCTACCTCGTCTACAGCTTCGTCGAAAGCGTCGCGGCGATGCACCCGATGTACCTGATCCGCGCCGCGGGCGGGGCGATGTATCTCGCCGGCTTCCTGATCATGGTCTTCAACGTCTGGGCGACGCTCAGCGGCAAGGTGCGCGCCGAAAAGCCGATGACCGAAACCCCGTACAACGCCGCAGCGGACCGCCCGCTCGCGCCCGTCCCTGCCGAATAAGGAGCCCGGATCATGGCCACCAGACCCGCCAAACAGGGCTTCAGCCACAAGAAGATCGAACGCAATGTGACGTTGCTCGGCGCGCTCGCGCTGCTCACCGTCACCATCGGCGGCATCGTCGAGATCGCGCCGCTCTTCTGGATCGACAACACGGTCGAGAAGGTCGAGGGCATGCGCCCCTATACCCCGCTCGAGCTCGCCGGACGCAACATCTACATGCGCGAGGGCTGCTACACCTGCCACAGCCAGATGATCCGTCCGTTCCGCGACGAGGTCGAACGCTATGGCCACTACAGCCTCGCCGCCGAGAGCATGTACGACCACCCGTTCCAATGGGGGTCGAAACGCACCGGGCCCGACTTGGCGCGCGTCGGCGGCCGCTATTCGGACGAATGGCACAAGGCGCATCTGATCGACCCGCGCAGCGTCGTGCCCGAATCGATCATGCCGCCCTATGCCTTCCTCGCCGAACGCGATCTCCAGACGGGCGACATGGCGAACGACCTGACCGCGCTCTATCGCGTCGGTGTGCCCTATACGAAGGCCGACATCGCCAAGGCGAACGATGACATCCGGGCGCAGGCCGACCCCGATGCCGGCGCGGGCGATCTGCAGAAGCGCTATCCGAAGGCGCAGGTCCGCGACTTTGACGGCGACCCCGCGCGCGTGACCGAGATGGATGCGCTGATTGCCTATCTTCAGATGCTCGGCACGCTGGTCGATGTCGACAAGGCGGCGCCGCAGGAACGCGCCGGCGAAACGGAGGCGGCGCGATGAGCTACGACGCGCTTCGCCATTTCGCCGATAGCTGGGGGCTGCTCGCGATGGCGCTGCTGTTCCTCACCCTTATCGCCTGGCCGTTCCGGCCGAGCGCGCGCGCGCGCAACGAAGAGGCCGCGAACATGATCTTCAAGGACGACGAGCATGGCTGATCTGAAACAGCGCATCGACGAGGCGACCGGCACGAGCACGGTCGGCCATGAGTGGGACGGGATCGAGGAACTCGACACGCCGATGCCGCGCTGGTGGCTCTGGACCTTTTACGCCACGATCGTCTGGGGGCTGGCTTATGTCGTCCTCTATCCGGCGTGGCCGATGGTCGACAGCGCGACCAGGGGCGTCCTCGACTGGTCGAGCCGCGGCGACCTTGCAAAGGAAATGGCGGCCGATGCGAAGCGCCGCGCGCCGACGGTCAATGCCATCGCCGCAACCGCGATTACCGATCTGCCCGCGAAGCCCGAACTGATGCAGGCGGCGGTGCAGGGCGGCGGCGCGGCGTTCCGCGTCCATTGCGTCCAGTGCCACGGCGCTGGCGGTGCGGGGGTGAAGAAGCTCTATCCGAGCCTGACCGACGACGACTGGCTGTGGGGCGGCGATCTGGCGACCATCGAATATACGGTCACCCACGGCATCCGGAATCCCGACCATAAGGCGACCCGCACCAGCCTGATGCCCGCCTTCGGCCGCGACGGCATTCTCGACGCGGCGCAGATCGGCGATGTCGTCAGTTTCGTGCGCACGATCAGCCGGCAGGAAAAGGTCAGCGCGTCGTCGTCGCGCGGCGCGACGCTGTTCGCGGACAATTGCGCGGTCTGCCACGGCGCGGGCGGCGAAGGCGGGCGGCAGGTCGGCGCGCCGAAACTGACCGATGCGATCTGGCTGTACGGCGGCGATCGCGACAGCCTGACCGCGACGATCACGCAGCCGCGAAACGGCGTGATGCCGCGCTGGGGTGGCCGGCTCGATCCGGTCACGATCAAGATGCTGTCGGCCTATGTCTATTCGCTGGGCGGCGGCGAGAAGGGGCTCGCGCCCGTCGCCGAAGGGGCGGGAGCCGATGGCCAGCCCTGAAGATCTTTCCGGCCAGTCGGCGCCGCTCTATGAAGCGCGGAAGGGCGTTTACCCGAAAGCGGTGAACGGTCCCTTCCGCCGCTTCAAATGGGCGATCATGGCGGTGACGCTGGCGATCTATTACGGCACGCCGTGGATCCGCTGGGATCGCGGTCCTTACGCGCCCGATCAGGCGGTGCTCGTCGACCTTGCGAACCGGCGTTTCTACATGTTCCAGATCGAGATCTGGCCACATGAATTCTATTATGTCGCGGGCCTGCTCATCATGGCGGGGATCGGGCTGTTCCTTGTCACCAGCGCAGTCGGGCGCGCCTGGTGCGGTTATGCCTGTCCGCAGACGGTGTGGACCGACCTGTTCCAGCATGTCGACCGGCTGATCGACGGCGACCGCAACGCGCAGGTCCGGCTGGCGAACGGCCCGTGGACGGCCGAAAAGCTGGCGAAGCGGGTGATCAAATATGGCATCTATCTGGCCATCGCCTTCTGGACCGGCGGCGCGTGGATCATGTATTTCGCCGATGCGCCGACGCTGACGGCGGATTTCTGGACGGGACAGGCGGCGCTTGTCGCCTATGGCACCGTCGCCGTGCTGACCGCGACGACCTTCATCCTCGGCGGATTTATGCGCGAACAGGTGTGCGTCTATATGTGCCCCTGGCCGCGCATCCAGACCGCGATGATGGATGAAAAATCGCTGCTGGTGACATACAAGGACTGGCGCGGCGAACCGCGCGGCAGCGTCAAGAAGGCGCAGGCTCACCCCGGCGGCTTCGGCGACTGCATCGACTGCAACCAGTGCGTCGCCGTGTGCCCGACGGGAATCGACATTCGCGAAGGGCCGCAGATCGGTTGCATCACCTGCGCACTCTGTATCGACGCGTGCGACAGGGCGATGGCGCAGGTCGGTCGCCCGCGCGGGCTGATCGACTATTGCACGCTCGACGATGCGGCGACCGAAAAGGCAGGCGGCACCGGGCAGCCGATCCGCAAGACGCTGCTGCGTCCGCGCACCTTGATCTATTTCGGCGTCTGGACCGCAATCGGTGCGGCGATGCTCTTTTCGCTCGGCCAGCGGACGCGGCTCGACCTTGCCGTCCAGCACGAGCGCAGCCCGCTCTTCGTCCAGCTTTCCGACGGCCACATCCGCAACAATTACACGCTGAAGCTGCGCAATATGGAAACGCGCCCGCGCCGGGTCGCGGTGAGTGTCAGCGGGCTTCCCGGTGCGGTGCTGTGGACCGACGCCGGTTCGCGTGAAAAGGCCGGGCAGCGTATCGAACTGGCGCTGCCCGCCGACAGCGTCACGAGCGTCAAACTTTTCGTCGCGGCGCCCGCCATCGGTCCGGCGCGGCAGGATTTCACGATCGGTACGCGCGGGCTCGACGGCGATCCGCGCGGCGACAGCGACATCATCCAGTTCGACCGGCCGGAGGCAGGACAATGACCGACACACGCAAACCCAAGGCCTTCACCGGCCGGCATATGACGGCGATCCTCGTCGCCTTTTTTGCGGTCGTGATCGCGGTCAATCTCACCATGGCGCGCTTCGCCATGTCGACCTTTGGCGGCAAGGTGGTCGAGAACAGCTATGTCGCGAGCCAGCATTATAACGAATGGCTGAAACGCGCCGACGCGCAGGACCGGCTCGGATGGGATGCGCGCATCAAGCTCGACGCGAAGCGGCACGTCCTTCTGGCGATCAGCAAGGATGGCGTTCCGCTCGGCGGCATTCGGGCGTCGGCGACGATCAACCACCCCGTTGGGCGCACCGCGCCCGCCGCGCTCGATTTCGAGCCGGCGGCGGGCGGCGTGCTGCGCTCGGTCGAGCCGCTGGTGTTGGGGCGCTGGCGGCTCGACCTTATCGTCCGGCGTGGCGCGGACGAAGCCCGTTATCGCGAGAATCTTCAATGACCGCGACCGCCCTCGTCGAACGCGACTTCGCGGTGCCCGACATTCGTTGCGCCGGCTGCATCGCAAAGCTGGAGCAAGGACTGGTGCGCGACAGGCGCATCGCCGCCGCGCGCGTCAACTTCACCGAAAAGCGCGTCCATCTGTCCTGCACCCCCGACACCGACATGCCCGACCTGATCGGCGCCTTTTCGAGCCTGGGGTTCGAAGCCCACCCGATCGGGAGCGGCCCTGACGAAGCCGATGCCGAAGCCGAAACGAGCCGTGAGTTGCTGCGGGCGGTCGCGGTGTCGGGCTTCGCGATGATGAACATCATGCTGCTCTCGGTGTCGGTATGGTCGGGCGCGGCGGGGGCTACGCGCGACCTGTTCCACTGGCTGTCGGCGGCGATCGCCCTGCCGACGATAGCTTACGCCGGACGCCCCTTCTTTCGTTCGGCCTGGCGCGCGCTGCGTCATCGCCGCACCAATATGGACGTGCCGATCAGCATCGGGGTCCTGCTCGTCAGCGTCATGAGCCTCTACGAGACGGCGACGCACGGCGCCCACGCCTATTTCGATGGCGCAGTAATGCTGCTCTTTTTCCTGCTCTGCGGCCGCTGGCTCGACAGCGTGATGCGCGACCGCGCGCGGGGCGGCGTCACCGCGCTGCTCCGCAACATGGGCACCGGTGCGATGGTCTTTGGGCACGAACGCTCGACGCGCTGGGTGGACGCGACTGCGCTTGAGCCGGATATGGTCATGCTCGTCGCTGCCGGTGAGCGGCTCGCGGCGGACGGCGTCATCGCGAGCGGATCGAGCAGCATCGATCTGTCGCTGCTGACCGGCGAAAGCGCGCCGCAGACGGTTCGCCCGGGCGACGTCGTTCATGCGGGCACCCTCAACCTCGATGCACCGCTGAAGGTTCGCGTCACCGCTGCGGGCAGCGATACTGCGATCGCCGATATCGCCAGGCTGATGGGCGAGGCCGCGCAGGGTAAGTCGCGCTATGTCCGGATCGCCGATCGCGCGGCCCGCCTCTATGCACCGGCCGTCCATTGCCTTGCGCTGCTTGCCTTTGCAGGCTGGATGATCGCGGGCGCCGGCTGGCATCACAGCCTGCTCATCGCTGCAGCGGTGCTGATCATCACTTGCCCGTGCGCACTCGGCCTTGCTGTGCCCGCCGCGCAAATCGTCGCCGCGGGGGCCCTGATGCGCAAGGGGGTGCTGATCAAGGATGGCTCGGCGCTGGAGCGCCTGTCCGAAGTCGACCTCGCGCTTGTCGACAAGACCGGGACGCTCACGCTTGGCCGCCCCGAGGCGCTCGATCTCGGGCTGCTCGATATCGGCGTCAAATCGTTGGTCCTCGCGCTGGCTCAGTCGAGCCGTCATCCGCTCAGCGAAGCGCTGACCCGCGGGCTGCAAGCCTATGACGTTCGTCCCGCCGAGGTCGCTTCGATCCGAGAAACCGCGGGGTTCGGGGTGGAAGCTCGCTGGGCCGGCCGCACCGTGACGCTCGGTCGGCCGCTCGGCACCGGGCTGGGCGATGCGCTCGCGACCCAGTTCGCCGTCGACGGGCGTCCGGTGGCGACGATCCGCTTCGCCGACCAGCTGCGTCCCGACGCGCGCGACGCGGTCGATGCGCTGCGCGAAGCCGGGATCGCGGCCATGATCCTGTCGGGCGATCGCGCCGAAGCCGTCGCCCCCGTGGCGCGTGAGCTCGGCCTTACCGCGCAGACCGGTATGACCCCGCAAGACAAGCTCGCCGCGATCGCACGGCAGACGGCGCTCGGGCACAAGGTGTTGATGCTCGGCGACGGCCTCAATGACGGTCCGGCGCTTGCCGCGGGGCATGCCTCGATGGCGCCGGGCTCCGCGAGCGACGTCGGCAAAAATGCCGCCGACTGCATATTTATGGGCGACCGGCTGATGCCCGTGGTCGAGACGGTGCGCATGGCGCGGCGAACCCAGGCGGTCGTTCGGCAGAACTTCATGCTCGCGATCGTCTACAACGTCGTCGCCGTGCCGCTCGCTTTCGCCGGACTCGTCACCCCGTTGATCGCCGCGGTCGCCATGTCGGGATCGTCGCTTCTCGTCGTCGGCAATGCCCTGCGCCTTAAAGGCGCGATCCGGTGAACGGCCTTATACTGCTCATACCGATCGCGCTGGGGCTCGGCCTGCTCGGGCTCGCTGCATTCTTCTGGTCATTGCGCCAAGGGCAGTTCGAGGATCTCGACGGCGCGGCGCTGCGGATCTTCGTTGAGGATGAAGAGGACCGGGCCGCATGATCGCGCGCCGGATCGGAGCCGTTGTGGCGGCGGCGGGCCTCGCCACCGCACCGCTCGCGACCGACGCGCGCGTCATACGCGTCGGGAAGTGCGGCGGCGCCGCGCAGCATCTTGTCGTGCCTGCCGATCCCGCCCGGCCGAGCGACGAGGGCGGCAATTGCGCCAAGGCGTGTCACACCATGACCGACCGGCGGGACCGGCTGTCCGGCAAGCGAGGATGCTGTTGACGCGGCGGGTTTTGATCCCGGTCAATGTCGCCGCTGCGGGCGCCGCGTAAAACCGTCGCATGTGGTCCTATCATCCCGATCTTCTCGCCCGGCCCGTGCCGCGCTACACCAGCTATCCAACGGCGATGGAATTTGCCGACGACGTCGGCGCCGACGCCTATGCACAGGCACTCGACGCAGTCGAAGCCGCGACGCCGATTTCGCTTTATGTCCATATCCCCTTTTGCGAGCAGATCTGCTGGTATTGCGGCTGCAACACCGGCGCGGCGGGACGCAAGCATCGGCTCGCCGACTATCTCGCGGCGCTCCAGTCGGAGATTACGCTTGTCGCCAAGCGGCTCGGGGGCCGCGGACGCGTGCAGCGCATTGCATTCGGCGGCGGTAGCCCTAATGCGATCGCCCCGGTCGAGCTGGTGCGCCTGCTCGACCTGTTGCTTACCCTGTTCGATGCGCACCGGCCCGAGATATCGATCGAGCTCGATCCTCGCGGCTTCTCTGCCGAATGGGCACTTGTACTGGCTGCCGCGCGCGTGACCCGCGTGAGCCTCGGCGTGCAGACCTTCGCACCGCATATCCAGCAGGCAATCGGACGCATCCAGCCGCTCTCCCATATCGAACGCGTCGTGGCCGGGCTTCGGCTGCGCGATATCGACGCCATCAATTTCGATCTGATGTACGGCCTGCCGGGTCAGACCCTCGCCGATCTCGATGAGACGCTCGAGGAAACGATCCGTCTCGCGCCGAGCCGGATATCGCTTTTCGGCTATGCGCATCTCCCGAACATGATTCCGCGCCAGCGCCAGATCGACGCCAGCAATCTGCCCGACCATGAATTGCGCTTCGAGCAGGCCCGGCGCGGGTATGAGCGCCTCACCGATGCGGGCTATGTTCCCGTCGGATTCGATCATTTCGCGCTGCCTTCCGATCCGCTTGCCGACGCCGCGCGCGACGGGCGGGTGAGCCGCAATTTTCAGGGTTTTACCGAGGACGACAGCCCGGTTCTGATCGGCATCGGTGCCAGTGCGATCAGCCGGTTTCCCGATCTCATCGTCCAGAATGAAAAACGCGCGGGCGTCTATCGTGACCTCATCGCGGCCGATCAGTTGTCCGCCGTTCGGGGCGTTGCGATCGACGCCGATGACCGCGAGCGCGGGCGGCTCATCAAGGAGTTGCTGTGCCACGGGACCGCTTGCCTCGACGCGCGCTGGCTAAAGTCTGCGCGGGCCGCGCTTGCGCCCTTCGAGCGCCTGAATATCCTTCGCTGGGAGGGTGAAAGGCTCGTCGTCGAGGACCATGGCCTGCCCTACGCCCGACTGGTCGCCGCGCAATTCGACCGTCATCGCGGCGCGATCACTCGTGAGGACCTCGAGCCTATGTTTTCCAATTGCGCAGATAGGACAGCAAGCAGGGCATGATATAAATCCTCCGCTAACTGCAGAAATCTGCAGCTTACCTGTACGTGTTATTCCTAATGGGAAGCGTATCCGCCCTGACAGATAGAAGCCTCATATCCCGGCTATTTCAACCTTTAGGGGCAGGCTCATGCGCTACGACCAGATTTTCAGCGATGCGATCGCGCGCCTGCACGACGAGGGACGCTATCGGGTGTTCGTCGATATCCTGCGGGACCGCGGCGCCTACCCCGGCGCGCGCTGCTTCGATGCCGATGGGGAAGCGAGGCCGATCACCGTCTGGTGTTCGAACGACTATCTCGGCATGGGGCAGCACCCGGCGGTCCTCGATGCAATGGAAGCCGCAATCGCTGATGTCGGTGCGGGCTCGGGCGGCACACGGAATATCAGCGGCAACACCCATTATCATATCGAACTCGAGCGCGAGCTTGCCGATCTCCATGGCAAGGAGAGTGCGCTCCTCTTTACGTCGGGCTATGTGTCGAACGACGCCACGCTCGCGACGCTGGGCAAGCTCCTGCCCAGCTGCGTGATATTTTCGGACGAGCTAAATCACGCAAGCATGATTGCCGGCATTCGCAATGCGGGATGCGAGCGGAAGATCTTTCGCCACAATGATCTGGCGCATCTCGAGGCACTGCTTGCCGAAACCGACCCCGCGCGGGCCAAGCTCATCGCCTTCGAGAGTGTGTATTCGATGGACGGCGACGTCGCGCCGATCGCCGCGATCTGCGATCTGGCCGATCGCTATCAGGCCCTCACCTATCTCGATGAAGTCCACGCCGTCGGCATGTACGGCTCGCGCGGTGGCGGTATATCGGAGCGCGATGAAGTGGCGCACCGCGTCAGCGTGATCGAGGGCACGCTCGCCAAGGCCTTCGGGGTCATGGGCGGTTATATCGCCGCGGACCGCGCAGTCATTGACTGCATTCGCAGCTATGCACCAGGCTTCATCTTCACGACCTCGCTGTCACCTGTTCTCGCCGCCGGCGCGCTCGCAAGCGTTCGCCACCTGAAAGTGTCGACATCTGAACGCGAAGGACAGCGGGCCGCTGCTCAGCGGCTCAAGTCGCTGTTTCGGGCCGCAGGGTTGCCGGTCTTGCCGAGCGACACGCACATCGTCCCGCTCCTCGTGGGCGACCCTGTCCGCGCCAAGGCCCTCAGCGACCATCTGCTCACCGAGCATGGCGCCTATGTTCAGCCGATCAACTATCCAACGGTACCGCGCGGAACCGAGCGGCTTCGCTTCACGCCGGGTCCGCTGCATGGCGAGGAGGAAATGAAGGCACTGACGGCGGCGCTTGCCGCTTGGTATTTCCCATATCGCATGCCGATTGCCGCGTGACGAACTGAGTGGGAATCGGCACGATTAGGGTACGCAGCCGGCCAAAAATCCGATGTAATCCAGTGGTCTAAGATTAATTTGGGGCCTTTTTGGGGGCACTGGACGATTTGCGAATAGAGGAATATCCCGGAAAACTGCCAATTTTTTCGCGTAATTAGATTCCGGCTCGGCCTCCAAACTTTTCCCAAAGTTGCGAAATCAGACTTCGCTTGCGTCGGTCCCATGGCGTCGCCCCTATCGCGCAATCTGTAGCGCCGGTTTCTGACGGTAACCTGACGACGCGCGACCGTGCGGCCGCCCCAAGGACAAAGGGCTGCCCCTTTCGGAGCAGCCCTTCCATTGTCGTGCCTGTTCGCGGACGATTATCCGAGCCGGACCCCCGCGAGGAAGGTCATGCTCAAATCTGCCGCATGCGGCGCGTGACAATGAGACATTCGACCACCTCCTTTCGCTTGTTGACGATGAAATCAATGTAGGATTCTTGGCGGCCGGTTCAAGATGTTTGCAGCGCCGGGCGCGCGGCGGACGATATGGAGCTTGTGAGTCCTCCAGTATTTCCGCTTGCCGTTTGCGCGTCGCGCCGGGACAGAAGTTTCTGTCGGACCCGTTTGATGAAGGACAGCAGCATGGCCCATGGCACCGCCCGCATCGGCAAGGATCATTATCGCACCGAGATCAATGTCGGCGGCCATGAGCTGATCGGCGACGAGGGGCCGGGGCTGGGCGGGCAGAATCTGGGGCCGGCGCCTTATGATTTCCTGCTCGCGGGCCTCGGCGCGTGCACCGCGATCACCTTGCGCATGTACGCCGACCGCAAGGGGTGGCCGCTCGAATCGGTCGAAGTGGGCTTGCGGCTCATCAACCAGGACGGCCTCCGGGTTGACCGGGTGCTGACGATCGCGGGGCTCGACGACGAACAGAAGGCGCGGCTCGCCGACATTGCCGAGCGAACGCCGGTGACGCTGACGCTGAAGGGCGGACTGCCGATCGACACGCGGCTCGCGTGAACGGCGCGCCACTGGACAAGTTGCGATCTACCACTTATATACCAGCCGTTATGGAAATCGAAACCGCCACCGCTGCCACCCCCCACAAGGGCCGTCCGCGCGAATTTTGCGTCGACATGGCGCTCGCGGCGGCGCTGCGCGTCTTCTGGTCGAAGGGCTATGAGGGCGCGTCGATGGCCGATTTGACCGAGGCGATGGGGATTACCAAGCCGAGTTTGTACGCGGCCTTCGGCAACAAGGAAGCGCTCTTCAACAAGGCGCTCGATCTCTATGAGCGCGAAAAAGCCGACTATATGCATGCGGCGCTCGAAGCGCCGACCGCGCGCGGCGTCGCCGAGCGGCTGATGTACGGCGCGCTCGACATGTACACCTGCCCCGAGAATCCGAACGGCTGCCTGGGCGTGATCACCTCGGTCGCGTGCGGCGCGGAAGCCGAATGTATTCGCCAGGCCGTGCTCGAACGCGGCGCGGCGGCGAAACGCGCGATGCTCGAACGCTTCGCGCGCGCCAAGGAAGAGGGCGATTTCCCGCCCGACACCGATGCCGCAGGCCTTGCCGCTTTCCTGACCGCGGTGAACCAGGGCATGTCGGTGCAGGCTGGCGCCGGTGCGACGCGCGCCGAACTCGAACGGCTCGTCGAAACCAGCCTGAAGCTGTGGCCCGGGCGTTGATCTGAGCATTTGCCGGCCGAAAATCCGGCGCCCATTTTTTCGGTAAGTGCCCTGAAAGAAAAATCTTACTGCCCGGTACAGAATGGTGTTGACGCAGCGCAACATGACTTATATACCACATAGTACACAACGATAGGCTCTCCCCCGAGACCGGCTGCGGCGTGACAAAGATCATGCTGCGGCCGGAAGTTTCACCATCGAATATTTCCCGGGAGCGGGTCTTGCTCCGGTCGGGCGCCCAAAGGCGCTTGCCCGCAAGATATAAACAGGGACCCCGCGCGCGCATGGGATGCGCGTGACGGGACAGGGCGGCCGTCCTCTTCGATGAGGGCCCTCTGGCAACAAGGACCATTTGCGACATCAGCCGGAGGCATGCGCTTCCGGCGCCGGCCGCCTGCGCCTCCCTCCCCCTCCCCCGGGGGCGCAGGCGGCCAAAACGAACGAAGAGAAGAGGGCATATCCATGACCGTCCACACCCCCATCGAAAAGATCGACCCCGCCGACGCGAAGGTCCGCCGCGAACTCAAGACCTTGCTCCACCCGGGCCGGGGCCGCCGCGCCGCGTGGATCGGTGCATTCCTCGTGCTCATTGTCGGCGCCTGGTGGCTGCTCCGCGACGGTCCGCCGCAGGCCGCCGCGGCGCCCGCGCCCGTGCTCACCGTCGCGACGCCGATCGCGCGCGATGTAACGCTGTGGGACGAATATATCGGCCGCTTCGAGGCGTCGAAAGCGGTCGAAGTGCGCCCGCGCGTTTCGGGTGCGATCACGGGCATCCACTTCACCGACGGCCAGATCGTGCGTCAGGGGCAGCCGCTCTTCACCATCGATCCGCGCCCCTATCGCGCCGCGCTCGCCGAAGCGCGCGCGTCGGCTGCCAGCGCGCGCAGCGACCTGGCGCTCGCACGCCTCGAACTCGAACGCGCCGGGCGGCTCGTCGATGTCGAGGCGGTGTCGCAGAGCGAGATCGATCGCCTCCGTGCGCGCGTCAACGCTGCGAATGCCGCGCTGGCCGGGGCCGATGCCCGCATCGCGGCGCGTTCGCTCGACGTCGAATTCACGACCGTCCGTGCGCCCTTGAGTGGCCGCATTTCGGACCGCCAGATCGACGCGGGCAACCTCGTGTCGGCGGGCGATGCCGGCGGCACGTTGCTGACGACGATCAATGCGCTCGATCCCGTGTACTTCACCTTCCAGGGATCCGAAGCTTTGTTCCTCAAGACCAAGCGCGAGGGCGGCGACAAGGGCGCGGCGGTCGAAGTCCGCTTGCAGGACGAAAGCGATTATCGCTGGAAGGGGCAGCTCGACTTTACCGACAACGGCCTCGACCCGCGTTCGGGCACGATCCGCGCCCGCGCCAGCTTCAGTAATCCCGAGATGTTCCTGACCCCCGGCATGTTCGGCAATATGCGCCTGACGACCGGCCAGACGGCGCGCGCGCTGCTGATCCCCGCCGCCGCGGTGCAGACCGATCAAGCGCGCAAGATCGTTTATGTCGTCGGCAAGGACGGGATGGTCGCGGCGAAGCCGGTCGAGCTTGGCCCCGAAGTCGATGGCCTGCGCGTCATCCGTTCGGGCCTGACGCCGACCGACCGCGTCGTCATCAACGGCTATCAGTTCGCGCGTCCCGGCGAAAAGGCGGTGGCTAAGGCCGGGAAGATCGTCGCCACGGCACCCCCCAAGGGTGCGGCCGCCGCGGTCGAACCGGTGTCGGCGCAGGCGACGTTCGCGAAGTGATCACTCTCCCCTCCCGCTTGCGGGAGGGGTCGGGGGAGGGGCTGTGACGTTCCACGGCCCTCCCCGCTGCGACTAGCGAGCAAAGCTCGCAGTCTCGCTACCCCTCCCGCAGGCGGGAGGGGATGACCAGAACCGTTTCCAGACAGGGGCTCTCCCATGCGCCTATCCCGCTTTTTCATCGACCGGCCGATCTTTGCCGCCGTGCTCGCTGTCATCATCACCATCATCGGTGCGGTCGCCTATATCGGGCTTCCCGTGTCGCAATATCCCGACATCGTCCCGCCAACGGTGACCGTGACCGCAACCTATCCGGGCGCGTCGGCTGAAACCGTCGCCGATACGGTGGCGGCGCCGATCGAGCAGGAAATCAACGGCGTCGACAATATGCTCTATATGAGCAGCCAGTCGACCGGCGACGGCGTCGTCACGATCACCGTGACGTTCAAGATCGGCACCGACCTCGATGCCGCGCAGGTCTTGGTGCAGAACCGCGTCGCGATCGCGACCCCGCGCCTGCCCGAGACGGTGCAGCGGCTGGGCGTCGTGACGCGCAAGACTTCGCCCGACTTCCTGTTGATCGTGAACCTCGTGTCGCCCGACAAGTCGCTCGATCGCGCCTATATCTCCAACTATGCGCTGACCCAGCTGCGCGATCGCCTCAGCCGCATCGACGGCGTCGGCGACGTGCGCCTGTTCGGCAGCCGCGACTATGCGATGCGCGTGTGGATCGATCCCGGCCGTGCCGCCGCGCTCGACCTGACCGCGGGCGAGATCGTGACCGCGCTGCGCCGCGAAAATGTGCAGGTTGCCGCGGGTTCGCTCGGCCAGCCGCCGCATGCCAACGGCAGCAGTTTCCAGCTGAGCGTCGAAACGCAGGGGCGCCTGACCGACCCCAAGGACTTCGCCAACATCGTCATCCGTACCGATGCCGACGGGCGACAGGTCCGCGTCTCCGACGTCGCGCGCGTCGAGCTCGGCGCATCGGATTATAATTCGAACACCTATTTGTCGGGCGACCCGACGGTCATCCTCGCGACCTTCCAGCGCCCGGGTTCGAACGCGCTCGCCGCGGCGCAGGCGGTCGAGGCCGAAATGGCGGCGGCATCGAAAAGCTTCCCCAAGGGACTCGAATATCGCGTCATCTATAACCCCACCGAGTTCATCGCCCAGTCGATCGACGCGGTGATGGAAACGCTGTTCGAAGCCGTCATCCTCGTCGTCATCGTCATCCTCGTTTTCCTCCAGAAATGGCGCGCGGCGATCATTCCGGTGCTCGCGATCCCGGTGTCGCTGATCGGCACCTTCGTGGTGCTCGCGGCGTTCGGGTACAGCCTCAACAACCTCTCGCTGTTCGGGCTGGTGCTCGCGATCGGTATCGTCGTCGATGACGCGATCGTCGTCGTCGAAAATGTCGAGCGCAACCTCGAAAAAGGGATGAGCGCGCTCGAAGCCGCGCGGACGTCGATGGACGAAGTGTCGGGCGCACTGGTGGCCATCGTGCTCGTGCTCTGCGCGGTGTTCGTACCGACCCTGTTCCTCACCGGCCTGTCGGGTGCCTTCTACCAGCAGTTTGCGGTCACCATCTCGACCGCGACGATCATCTCGCTCGTCCTCTCGCTCACGCTGTCGCCCGCGCTTGCGGCGATCCTGCTCAAGCCGCATGCCCCCGCGCAGGCCGACGGATGGCTGATGGCGCGTATCCACCGTGCCGGCGAACGCTTCAATGAGGGCTTCGAACGGCTCAGCAACGGCTATGCCTCGCTGACCGACCGGCTGGTGCGTGCGCCGAAGAAGATGATGGTCACCTATGCCGGGTTGATCGCCGCGACCGCGGGCCTGTTCTGGGCGACGCCGACCGGCTTCATCCCCGCGCAGGATCAGGGCTATTTCCTCGTCGTCGCCAAGCTGCCCTCGGGCGCTTCGGTCGAACGCACCGACGCAGTGCTGAAGAAGGTTGCCGCGCGCGTGCTGCCGATCGAGGGCGTCCTCGGCTCGGTGATGCTCGCGGGCTTCGACGGCCCGTCGCAGACGCTCGCGCCGAACTCGGCCGCCGCTTACTTCCCGCTCAAGTCGTTCGAGGAACGCGGGAAGCTCGGGGTCAATTTCGAGGACATCATGAACCAGGCGCGTGCAAACACCGCCGACATCACCGAGGCGCAGATCGTGATCATCCCGCCGCCGCTGATCCAGGGCATCGGCTCGGCGGGCGGTTACCGGATGATCGTGCAGGATCGCGGCGGGAACGGCTATGCCGCGCTCGCGAACGAGACGAACAATCTGATTGGCAAGGCGAACCAGACCCCGGGTCTCGCGAACGTCTTCACCTTCTTTGATCCGTCGAACCCGCGCGTCTATGCCGATATCGACCGCGCGAAGGCGAATATGCTCGGCGTGCCGCCCGAACGCGTGTTCGAGGCGTTGCAGGTCTATCTCGGCTCGGCGTTCGTCAACGACTTCAACTTGCTCGGCCGCACCTATCGCGTCACCGCACAGGCCGATGCGCCCTATCGCCAGACGGTCGCCGATATCGCGAACCTTCGCACTCGGTCGGACTCGGGCGCGATGGTGCCGATCGGGTCGGTTGCGAACTTCGAGGACCGCACGGGGCCGTATCGCGTCACGCGCTACAACCTCTTCCCCGCGGTCGAGATCGATGGCGACACCGCTCCGGGCTCGTCGTCGGGCGCGTCGCTGACGACGATGGAAAAGCTCGCGGCGGACTCGCTGCCTGCGGGTTACGGCACCGAATGGACGGGCATCGCCTTCCAGCAAAAGGCGGCGGCGAACACCGCGGGCATCGTCTTCGCGCTCGCGGTAGTCTTCGTCTTCCTCGTGTTGGCGGCGCAATATGAAAGCCTGATGCTGCCATTGGCGATCATCTTCATCGTGCCGATGTGTCTGCTCGCGGCGATGGTCGGCGTGAATTTGCGCGGCATGGACAATAATGTGCTGACGCAGATCGGACTCGTCGTGCTCATCGCGCTCGCCGCGAAGAATGCGATCCTGATCGTCGAATTCGCCAAGCAGGCCGAGGAAGAGGATGGGCTGTCGCCGATCGAAGCCGCGGTGCGCGCCGCGCGCGACCGTCTGCGCCCGATCCTGATGACCAGCTTTGCCTTCATCCTCGGCGCGGTGCCGCTGTTGATCGCAAGCGGGGCGGGCGCGGAGCTGCGGCAGGCGCTCGGCACCGCGGTCTTCTTCGGAATGCTCGGCGTGACGGCGTTCGGCCTCATCTTCACCCCGACCTTCTACGTCGTCGCCCGCGCGCTCAGCCACTGGTCGGCTGAGCGGCGCGCGCGGCGCGGGTCGGACGACCACGGGACCGCGCTGCCGGTCCCGGCGGAATAGGGAACAAGAATATGATCCTTCGCAATATCCTCACCGCGGCTTCGGCGCTGGCGCTCGCCGCCTGTGCGGTCGGCCCCAACTATGCCGAGCCCAAATCGGCGTCGGCGCCCGTCGCGACCGGGCCGTTCGTTTCGGCGAACAGTCCCGCGGTGTCGCTCGCGCCGGTCGCGGGCGACTGGTGGCGCCTCTATGACGATCCCGTGCTCGACGGGCTCGTCGGCGATGCGCTGGCGAACAACACCGACGTTCGCGTCGCGGTGGCAAATATCGCCCGCGCTCGCGCATCCTTGCGCGGCGCGCGCGCCGACCGGCTGCCGCAGGGCGAGATCGGCGCCGGCGCCAATTACGGCCGCAGCCCCGAAGGCCAGCGTCTGCCCGGTGCCGACCGCGAGGATTGGGCGGTCGATGTCGGGCTGAATGTCTCGTACGAGGTCGACCTGTTCGGCCGCGTCAGCCGCTCGATCGAGGCCGCGCGCGGCGACACCGCCGCTGCCGAAGCGAATGCCGACGCGGTGCGCGTGATCGTCGCCGCCGACACGACGCAGGCTTATGCCGATGCGGCGTCGGGCGCGGCGCGGCTCGACGTCGCACGGCGTATCGTCGGACTGCTCGATCAACAGGTAAAACTCACCGAACGCCGCAAGGAGGTCGGGATGGCGACGGGGCTCGACCTTGCGCGCATCACGACGCTGCGCGACCAGCGTTCGGCCGACATCCCTTCTATCGAGGCCGAGCGGCAGGCGGCTTTGTTCCGCCTCGCGACTCTGACCGGTCGTGCCCCCGCTGCGCTCCCCGCGATTGCGGCGGACCGCAACATCAGCCTCGAAATCACCGACCCCATCCCGGTCGGTGATGGGGCGGCGCTGCTCAAGCGCCGTCCCGACATTCGCGCCGCCGAGCGCCGCCTGGCCGCCGACACCGCGCGCATCGGCGTCGCGACGGCGGATCTTTATCCGCGCATCACCTTGGGCGGTTCGGCCGGGTCTACGGGCGCGGGCTTTGGCGATGTGTTCGGCGGCGGGCCGCTGCGCTGGCTGCTCGGGCCGCTGCTCAACTGGGCTTTCCCCAATCAGGAACCCGCGCGCGCGCGGATCGCGGCGGCCGAGGCCGATACGCAGGCATCGCTCGCCGAATTCGACGGCACGGTGCTGCGCGCGCTCGAGGAAACCGAGACGGCGCTGTCGTCCTACGCCCGTTCGCTCGAACAAAGGCAGGCGCTGCGCGCCGCGCGCGATCAGGCCGAACGCGCGGCGCGCATCGTGCGCGCGAAGCGGCAGGAAGGCGCGTCCGACTCGCTCGAATGGCTCGATGCCGAACGGACCTTCGCCGAGACCGAAGCGGTCCTCGCCGCGCAGGACGGGCAGATTTCGCGGCGGCAGATCGCGCTGTTCCGCGCGCTCGCGGGCGGCTGGTCGACCTAGGACCCGTTAGACGATATGGCTCGCCGCGCCGCCGGGCGTCCATAGCTGTGCCGCGAGCCGATGCAGCGCGCGCGAAAGCCCGCGGCGGTCGATCGTACCGCCGAGCGAGATACGCATCGCCCCCGGCGCGTCGGCCGCAACCGCGAAGCGGTCCGATGGCACCGCCGACAGCCCGTCGAGCGCGAGCGCGGCGGCGAGCGTGTCGGGTTGGCTGTCGCCCGCCAGTGGCAGCCAGAAGTGATAGCCTTGCGGGTGCGCGGCGTGACGCCCGTCGCCGAGCACGCTGTGTGCCAGCCGCTGCCGCCAGCTCGCCTCTTTGCGCACGGCGTCGATCAGCGTGTCGAGCGTTCCGTCGGCCAGCCATAGCGACACCATCGCGACGTTGAGCGGCGGCGCCATCACCGCGCTTTCATGCTGGCACGCCGCGATTTGCATGGCTTCGACCACCCCCGGCGCTCGGACAAAGCCGACGCGCAGCGCGGGTGAGACGATTTTGGCCATGCTTGTGACATACCAGCCGACCCCCGGCGCGAAGCTTGCGATCGCGGGGATCGGCGCGTCGGGGAGCAGGCCATAGGCGTCATCCTCGATAATCTGGACCCCCGTTTCCTCGGCCCACACGGCGATGGCGCGCCGGTCCTCGATCCCGATCGTCGCGGTGGTCGGATTGTCGTTGGTCGGCACGACGTAGAGCGCGCGCAGCGCCGCCGCCGCGTGCGCCGCCTCCAGCGCGTCGGCGGTCATTTCGGCGAGCGGAACGAGTGTGACCCCCATACGCCGCGCGATTGCGGCGAAGCCGGGATAGACGAAGCGCCCGCACGCAACGCGGTCGCCCGGCTTCAGGATCGTCGCGGCAACGGCGTGCAGGCCATTCTGTCCGCCGGCGGTGACGACGATCTGTTCGACCGAAGACGACAGGCCGGCGCGGCCAAGCAGTTCGGCGCCGCTTTCGCGATCCGCCGCGGCGCCGCCCGGCCGTTGGTAGTGCAGCCGCGCGAGGCCGTCGACGCGCCCCAGCTTGCCCAGCGCCGATGCCATCGCGTCGGTCAACCGGCTCTCGATCGGGATCGGCGGGCTGTTCATCGCGATGTCGCTCTGCGCTGCGGTTGCCACCTCGCCGGTCCGCACATCCTCGCTGATAAAGCTGCCCGCGCGGCCGCGCGCGACGATCAGGCCGCGCTGGCGCGCGAGGTCATAGGCTTTGGTCACCGTGGTGAGATCGATGCCGAGTTTCGCGGCGAGATCGCGCTGCGGCGGCAGGCGGTCGCCGTGGCGAAGCTCGCCGCGCGCGACCGCCGCCGATATCGCCGCGGTCACTGCCTTATATTTGGGACCTGCCGTGCCCGCGATGTCGGGCAGCCACGCGTCACCCGCCACGCCGTTCGTCCGCTTCGTGTTTCTCGCGCGCATTCAGCTTCGCCCACAGATGCTCGGTCCCCGATTCCTGCGCCTTGTTCACATATTGCGAGGCGACCAGCCAGCCCTTGATCGGGCGCAGCGGCAGCACGCAGCCGATGACCATGATCGGGATCGAAAAGACCAAGTGGACCCACAGCGGCGGGCTGTAGGCGATCTGCAGCCACACGATCACGAAGGTCAGCGGGAACGCCACGATGCATTGCGAGAAAAAGGCGGGGCCGTCGTCGGGCGCCGCAAAGCTGAAGTCGAGCCCGCAATTCTCGCAGCGGTCGGCAAGTTTCAGCCACGAGCGGAACATATGTCCCTTGCCGCATTCGGGGCATTTGCCGTGCCAGCCCGCCCACAGGATCCAGCGCAGCTTTTCGTTGCCAACATCACCGCTCGTCATATCCGACTCCAACAGAAGGCATTTCGAATGCCATGCAAGGGGCATATGGTGCGGAAGAGCGGACAAATGAATATGTAAGTTAAACATTTGAAATAGAACAGACATCGTTCTTGCGGGATTTATAGCATGGGGGTTTTCGATATTGAATCCATGCATGATGATGGAATTTCAGGTCGAAATCGCATTTGGATCCGCTTTTTGCCGGACAATCGCTCTGGCACTTAATGCGGCGCGTGCTTGCGGCCAAAGCCGGCGGGAGGAATGGAGAATATAGGGGCGGTCCGCTGGGCTTCGGGCCATCGCAGCCATCGTTTACGCCGCTTTTACCAGTCCCGGTGCATAAGATTTACCGATGTTTGCGACTGGGGACAAATGATGGACAGCATGCGCGGACTGCTTTCGGGCAGCCACGACCAGGATGATGGGGCGATCGATGCGCCCGCGTCCGTCGGCGTCGACGAACGGCGGATGCAGGTTCGGGCCTATAATTACTGGGCCTCGCTGCTCGCCGACCGCGCCTATCCGTCGGTCGAGGACCTCGATCTCGACGGAGCCGATTTCGGTTCGCACTCGGTCTTGCTCGACTTCACCGCGGGGGTCGAAAACCCCGGGCTCGCTTACCTCGGCGACACGCTGCGCGAAGAGTCGCAGATCGAGGAGGACGTCCACTATATCAGCCAGATTCCGGGCCGATCCTTGCTGTCGCGCCTCACCGACCATTATCTCCAGATCATCGCCAACCGCGCGCCGATCGGCTTCGAGGCCGAGTTCGTCAACGATCGCGGCACGACGATCATGTACCGCGGCATCTTGCTGCCCTTTTCGTCCGACGACGACACGATCGATTTCATCATGGGCGTGATCAACTGGAAAGAGGTGGTCACCGCCGACCAGGCCGAGGAATTGCAGCTTTCGGTCGAACAGGCGCTGCGCAGTGCCGCGCCGCTGACCGCGCCGGTGCCCGTGTGGGCCGACGGCCCCGACTCGGAGCATCTCGACGACGATGTCGTGGTCGATGCCGCCCCCGGTTTCGCCGCGCTGGGCAAGGATGACGAGCTTTTGCTGGATGCCGAGGTCGGCGCGGACGAGGGCGAGGTGTCGGCCGATCCGGGGCAGGATGCCGAACTCGCCGACTGGCTCGCGCTCGCACGCGAAACCGCCGAGCGCGCGATCGCGGCCGACAGCCGCAGTCGCGGTGCGCTCTATCAGGCGGTCGGCAAGGCATGGGATTTCGCGCTCGCCGCCGAGGAACAGCCCGAAGAATTTGCCGCGCTGCTCGACGACGCCGGGCTGGCGGTGCAAGACCGTGCGCCGATGACCCCGGTCGTGAAGCTGGTTTTCGGCGCGACCTATGACAAGACACGCCTCGCCGAATATGCCTGCGTGCTCGGTCATGCCAAGGACGAGGGCGTCGGGCGCGGCGAACTCAGCGCGTATCTCGATCGCTATCCGGGTGGGCTCAAGGGGCTGGTCAAGGATGCGCGCGCGCGCCGCAAGCCGGCCGACGCCGCCGAACGCTCCGACGACAAGCTCGACGCATTGCGCCGCGCGCATCCCGCGCTCATCCTCGAACATGATGCCGGCGACGCCGAATTCGTCGTGCTGATTGCGCGCGCGATGCCGGGCGGGCACATCGGGATCGTTGCCAAGGCGGCCGACGATCCGGCGTTGGTGGCGAAGCTGGCGAAGAAGGCAGTCCCGATCACGCCCGGCGGTTAGGTACTGACCCTAGGGGCCGACTGATAGCGCTCACGTAACAGAAAATCCGAAAATTGAAATTTTTTAACGTCGGCGCGCGAACGAGGTCTTGAGCCGCGCGCCGCTGAGGCGCATAGGGGGCGGCAGCGAACGGGCCCCCGCCGATCGTCGGCTGGGATCCCCTCTTTGGTTCGGGATGCTGCACTTTATGTCTCAGAATTTGTCCGACACGCCGGAAACGGACACCACCACCTCCACCGCCAAAATTCCTTCGAAAATCGCCGCCGCCTATCTGGCGGCGCTGCGTGGCAGCGCGCTGCCGGGCGAGGGCGACGATATGGACAAGGCTGCGCTTGCCGATGCGAGCCAGTTCGCCGCGCGCGCCGCGCTCGATCGTGCGCCCGAAACGCCGTCGCTGCTGCTCGAACCGATCGCTGCCGACGGCACCGACCGCCGGATGCGGCTGGTCATCATTAACGACGACATGCCCTTCCTCGTCGATTCGACGTCGCAGGCGGTCGCCGCGCAGGGGCTGTCGGTTCACCGCATCCTTCACCCCGTCGTCGCGGTGAAGCGCGATGCCAAGGGGCATCTGCAGGAAGCGGGCGACGGCGGAACCCGCGAATCGGTCATCTATATCGAACTCGAACGCGGCGACGCGCGCGCCCGCCGCCGCCTGCTCGACGGGCTCGAAGCCGCGCTGCGCGACGTCCGCGCGGCGGTACGCGACTGGCGCGCGATGCGCGCCGCGATGCTCGCCGACGCCGCGATGCGCGTCGAGGGCGAAGCCGCCGAACTGCTGCGCTGGTTCGAGGGCGGGTCGATGACCCAGCTTGGCCACGAATGGCGGACGCGCGATGGCAAGGTTCAGGATTCGCTGGGGATCAGCGAGAGCAGCGAAAGCCAGCTGCTGTCGCCCGCGGCGCTCGAAGCCGCTTTTGCTTGGTTCGACAAGGGAGGCCATGCTCCGCTATTGATCAAGTCGAACCGCTTATCGGCGGTGCACCGCCGCGTGCTGCTCGACCTCGTGATCGTGCCCGAAGTGAAGGGCAAGAAGGTCGAGCGCCTGTCGATCCATGCCGGCCTGTGGACGAGTCAGGCGCTGTCGGCGCCGCCCGCGAAGGTGCCAATGTTGCGCGCGCAGCTCGAAGCACTGATGGCGAAGTTCGGTTTCGATCCCACGGGCCATGCGGGCAAGGCACTCGCGCATGCACTGACCGCGCTGCCGCACGACCTGCTGATCGCGTTCGACGCCGCCTCGCTCGAAGAGCTGGTGCTGACTTCGATGTCGATCACCGACCGGCCGCGGCCGAAGGTGGTGACGGTGCAGAGCGCGCTGGGCCGCCACCTGTTCGCCTTTGTCTGGTTGCCGCGCGACGAAGTGTCGACCGGCCGCCGCCTCGCGGTCGAATCGCTGCTGGTGCGCGAAGCGAAAGCCGGCGTGATCGGCTGGACGATGGTGCTCGAAGACGGCGGCGCGGCGCTGCTGCGCTACACGCTCGACCTGCGCAGCGGCGGCGTTGTTCCCGATACCGAGGCGCTCAACGCGCAGCTCGAACAGATGGTGCGCGGCTGGCAGCCCGAGGTTGAGGCGGCGCTGGCGAAGCGCGGCGACCCGGGCCGCGCGGCGGCGCTTGCGGCGCGCTTTGCGCCGACCTTCCCGCCCAATTACCGCAACCTTTACAATCCCGAGGAAGCCGCGCGCGACATTCTGCGCCTGCGCGATCTCGACGCCGCCAACCCGCGCAGCGTCCGCCTTGCGCGCAAGAGCCTCGACGGCGACGACCGGCTGCGGCTCAAAGTCTATAGCGCGGCCGGCCCGCTCGCGCTGTCCGCGGTGGTCCCCGCGCTCGAACATTTCGGCTTCGAGGTGCTCGAGGAAATCCCGACCGCGCTGCAGAGCCGCGCCCCCGGCGCCGAGGGCGAAGACGAACAGGCGATCGTGATCCACGATTTTACGCTGCGGCTGCCCGCCAATGTCGACGAGCTCGCGCTGCTTCCCTATGCCGAAGTGATCGAGGGCGCGATCGCGGCGGTGCTCGACGGGCGCGCCGAGAATGACGCGTTCAACGAACTCGTGCTCACCAACCAGACCGATCCGCGCGCGATCGTGTGGCTGCGCGCCTGGTTCCGCTATCTGCGCCAGGGCGGTTCGGCTTACGGCATGGACACGGTCGTCAGCGCGCTGCGCCACGCGCCCACGCTGACCGCCGCGCTGATCGAGCGTTTCCGTGCTCTTCACGATCCCAAGGCGCGCGATGCGAAGCGCGCCGAGGCGCTCGAAGCCGACATCATGGCGGGCTTTGCCGACATCAAGTCGATCGACGAGGATCGCATCCTCCGCCTCTTCCACGCGGTGATCGGCGCGACGCTGCGCACCAACGCCTTCGCGCCCGCGGCCGAGGAAGCGCTCGCGTTCAAGATCGATAGCGCGCAGGTTCCCGGCCTGCCCAAGCCGCTGCCCTGGCGCGAAGTGTGGGTCTATTCGCCGCGCGTCGAGGGCATTCACCTCCGCGCCGGTCCGGTCGCGCGCGGCGGGCTACGCTGGTCTGATCGCCGCGACGACTTCCGTACCGAAATCCTCGGGCTGATGAAGGCGCAGCGCGTCAAGAACGCGGTGATCGTGCCGACCGGCGCGAAGGGCGGATTCTATCCCAAGGCGCTGCCCGACGTGTCGCTCGACCGCGATGCGTGGTTCGCCGAGGGCACCGAATGCTATCGCATCTTCATCCGCTCGCTTCTGTCGATCACCGACAATCTGGTCGCGGGCAAGGTCGTGCATCCGAAGGGCGTCGTGATCCACGACGGCGACGATCCTTACTTCGTCGTCGCCGCCGACAAGGGCACCGCGACCTTCTCCGACGTCGCCAATGGGCTCGCGATGGAGCGCGACTTCTGGCTTGGCGACGCGTTCGCGAGCGGCGGGTCGAAGGGTTATGACCATAAGGCGATGGGTATCACCGCCAAGGGCGCGTGGCTCTCGGTCCGGCGCCACTTCGCCGAAATGGGCGTCGATGTGCAGAGTGACACGATCCGCGTCGCCGGCTGCGGCGACATGTCGGGCGACGTGTTCGGCAACGGCATGCTGCTTTCGAAGGCGATCCAGCTGACCGCAGCGTTCGACCATCGCCACATCTTCCTCGACCCCAATCCCGATCCGGCGAAGAGCTGGAAGGAACGCGAGCGGATGTTCAACCTGCCGCGGTCGAGCTGGGCGGACTATAACGAGAAGCTCATCTCGAAGGGCGGCGGCATCTTCCCGCGCAGCCAGAAGAGCATTCCGCTGACCCCTGAAGTGCAGGCGTTGCTCGGGCTGTCGGTGTCCGAAATCGACCCCATTTCGCTGATCTCGGCGATCCTCAAGGCGCCGGTCGACCTGCTGTGGTTCGGCGGCATCGGCACCTATGTGAAGGCCGCGAGTCAGAATAATGCCGAGGTCGGTGACCCCGCGAACGACGCGCTGCGCGTCGATGCCGAGGATCTGCGCGTCAAGGCGGTCGGCGAGGGCGCGAACCTCGGCACGACGCAGGCCGCGCGCATCGCCTTCTCGGCGAAGGGCGGGCGGATCAACACCGACTTCATCGACAATAGTGCGGGCGTCGACTGCTCGGATAATGAGGTCAACATCAAGATCGCGCTGAACCGCGAGATGGCCGAAGGGCGCCTCAGCCAAGACGACCGCGACGCGCTGCTCGTGCGCATGACCGACAATGTTTCGGAACTGGTGCTCGAGGATAACCGGCTGCAGGCGCTGGCGCTGTCGATCGCCGAAAAGGGCGGCTCGGCGGCGGTGCCGTCGCTCGTCCGGCTGATGGAGACGTTCGAGGCATCGGGCCGGCTCGACCGCAAGGTCGAAGGGCTCGCCGCGAACGACGAATTGCTCCGCCGCGCCGCCGAAGGCCGCGGGCTGACGCGCCCCGAACTCGCCGTGCTGCTGTCGACCGCGAAGCTCGCGCTGCAGGATGCGATCGAGAACAGCGACCTGCCGGATGACCCGGCGCTCGGCAGCGACCTCGCCGCCGCCTTCCCCGACGAGATGCAGCGCGATTTTGCGGCTGCGATCGCCGATCATCAGCTGCGCCGCGAAATCATCGCGACGAAGATCGCGAACCGCATCATTAACCGCATGGGCATCGTCCATCCCTTCGAACTCGTTGAAGAGGAAGGCTGCGCGCTCGGCGACATCGCGGCGGCCTTCGTCGCGGTCGAACGGCTGCTCGAAATGCCGGCGATCTGGGACGCGCTCGACGCGGCGAAGATCGACGAAAGCATCCGCCTATCGCTGTTCGCGCAGGCGGCGTCGGCGATGACCTCGCAAATGGCCGACCTGTTGCGCGTGACGCAGACCTTGTCGCAGCCGGGGCCCGTCGTCGCGCGGCTGGAACCCGGTGTCGACCGCCTCAACGCGAGCGTCGACGCGCTGCTCAGCCCCTCGGTCAAGCATCAGTGGGACATGCTGACGCGGCAATTGCTCGACGCGGGCGCGCCCGAGGCGCTGACCGCGTCGGTCGTGCGGCTGTTCAAGACCGACGGTGCGATCGGCATCGTCGACCTTGCCGAACGGCGCGGCGACGACGAGGTCGCGGTGACCAGCGCGTTCACACATCTCGGCGAAGCCTTGGGGCTCGACTGGGCACAGACGCTGGCGGCGCATATGAGCCCCGCCGATCCGTGGGAACGCCTGCTCGTCAACAGCCTTGCGCGCGATTTCCAGCAGATGCGCCTGACCTTCCTCGCCGGGCTGCCGAAGGGCGATCTCGACGCGGCGGTGACCAAATGGCTCGCCGATCACGCGCCGCGCGTCGAGCAGTTCCGCGCGACGGTCGACCGGGCGCGGATGATCCCGAGCCCGAACGGCGCGATGCTGTCGCACATCGCGGGGCAGGCGCGCGGGCTCTTGGGAAGGTAGATGCCGTTCCAGCCCCGCGTCGCGATCCTCGTCCCGGCGCCCGACTATTATGAAAAATGGCAGCCCGCCTTTGCCCGCAAGGCGGCGGCGCTGACCGCGGCCGGGCTGATCGTCGAACAGCGCGTGTGGACTGACCCCGGCGACCTCGCGGGTTATGATCTGGTGCTGCCGCTCTTCGCGTGGGGCTATCAGCGCGACGTCGCGGGCTGGTACGCGCTGCTCGACCGACTGGAGGAAGCGCGCCTGCCGGTGGCCAATCCGGTGGCGGTGCTGCGTTGGAACAGTGACAAAGCCTATCTCGGCGAACTCGGAGCAAAGGGTGTCGCGGTTGTGCCGACGGTCGAGGTTGCGGCGCTCGACGACGCGAGCCTCACCGAAGCGATGTCCGAGCTCGCGACCGACGAGGTCGTGATCAAGCCGGCGATCTCGGGCGGCGCCGACGGAACGCATCGCATCGCGCCCGGCGCACCGATTCCTGCCGACGCAATGGGCGCGCGGCGGCTGGTCCAGCCGCTGATGCCCGGCATCCTGACCGAGGGCGAATATTCGCTCTTCTTCTTCGCCGGCAAGTTCAGCCACGCGATCGTCAAGCGGCCCGCCGCGGGCGACTTTCGCGTCCAGGAGCAGTTCGGCGGGCGCGAAGAGCCGTGCGAGGCGAGCGACCCCGCGCAGGCTCTTGCTGCGCAGGCGTTGGCGGCTGCCCCGGCGCCGCCGGTTTACGCGCGCGTCGACATGGTCGGCGATGCCGCGGGCAAGCTCCACATCATGGAACTCGAACTGATCGAGCCGTCGCTGTTCCTGCATCACGCGCCCGACAAGGGGGTGGCGTTCGGGCTGGCGGTGGCGCAGGCTCTGATCTAGCGGCGCCGATGAAGGATCTCATCAATAGGTGGATCAAAAGCGAAGATGCTGCAAACCGGAAGCAGTTTCGCGGAAAGACGATCAACACGCGTTTTCAGGGCTTGTGGCAGCCCGAGCGGAATCAGGCAAAGTTCATGCTCGTCGCCACGGTGCCTGTGTTGGCCATATCTCCCTTTGTGTCCAAATGGTCGGATGCCTCGCTGGTCGAGAGGGCCGCCCTGCTCGTTACCGGAACGTGGGCGGTTGTCGTTACGTGCGGCGGAACCTTTCTGGCTATCCGGTCCATCTATCGCGGCGTGAAAAAGCCCGGCGGCTAAGGGCTCTCTGATCGGGGAGCGGCGCTCCGCTCCCGCCACAGCCATTGCCGGATCGCCGAGGTCAGGTTCGGCGGATCGTCGGCCTCCATCCGCTCGACGTCGATCCGCGCGACGAGCGCGTTGACGGGCAGTGCCCGCCGCGCCGCTTCGGCCTCCAGTGCGTCCCAGAACATCGGTTCGAGGCTGATCGAGGTCGGATGGCCGGCGATCGTCACCGAGCGTTTGACCGGGGGGTGCAAGGGCGCGCTCAACGGCGGGCGCGCCAGCGCCGCAGGATGAGCGCGGCGGCGATCAGTTCGACGATGCCGACGAGGAAGCCGAGGTTGAGCGGAAGGCCGATGCCGAACAGCGCGAGCGCGGCGATGAGCAGGATCGCGCCGCCGAGCGCCCAATAGGCGATCTCGCCATACATCGTCCGGAAGAGGAAATAGCGCGCGCCGACGATCGCGGCAAAGACGGGGATCGCGAGATCGGGCGCGCGGACCAGCAATACCCATGTGATCAGGACGCCGGTGAACAGCGGGATCGTCGCTTCAATCGCCAGCGTTTCGAGCGGCTTGCCGATGGTCGCCTTGGGCGCTTTGAACGCGGCGCGCTCGATCAGGACTCCCAGCGGATGGATCGCCATGCCGCCGAAGAACAGCGTGGCGAAGGCGGCCGTGGTGCCGTGAAGCTGCCACACCGTCCCCGCGATCAGCCAGACGAGGCCCGAGACGAGCACGCCGGGAGCGCCGCCGGCATAAGCGCGCGAGAGGTCGTGCTGGGCGGCGGCGAGCGAGGCTTCGGTCATTCTTCGGGGTGTAGCGGCTTGATTCGCGGCGGCAAGGCCACGGCTGCGCCGTCCACAATCGAGGTACGATTTATTTGGGGTGGCACGCCATTTCGGCGCTCTGTAAACCGGCCCGCCGATCCGGCGCGAATGCAGACAGGCTTATGACAGGACTTCAGGCGCTCACCGAAAAAGAAAAAGAGACGTTGCGCCTGCTGGTCGATGGCCATGACGCAAAATCGATGGCGCGGCATCTGGGGCTGTCGGTCCATACGATCAACGAACGGCTGCGCGATGCGCGGCGAAAGATGTCGGCGTCGAGCAGCCGCGAGGCCGCCCGGCAACTGCGCGAGATCGAAAGACAGGACCCCCAATTTCTTGCGGACAGCGGTTTGGGGGATGGGGCCGCCGCCACCGGTATGGGAGAGCTTCGGGCACCGGCCGGGACGCGGCGCATGTTGCGCGGCTTCGGCTGGATAGCCGGAGGAGTATTCATGTCGATCAGCCTTGCCCTTTTTGCCCTTTCGTCCCTGTCCGGAACCACGCCGACACCGGCGTCCGCACCCGCCACGCTGCCAACCGAGACGCTCTCGGCGCCCGCGTCCGAAACCGCCGCAGTTCGGTCGGCGCGGTAGTGGCTCGCGCTCGTCGACAGGGGCGACTGGAACGGCAGTTGGAACGCCACTGGCCAGGCGTTCAAGTCGCTCAACACCAGCGACCGATGGGCCGACGTGTCGAAGGCGGTTCGCACCCCGCTCGGTGCGGTCGTGTCGCGCGAGTTGATCGGCGAGGAAAATGTACCCGCGCCGCCCTATGGCTATCAGGTCGTCAAATTCCGGACGAGCTATGCGAACAAGGCCGGGGCGATCGAAACGCTGTCGCTGGTTCGCGAGGGCGGTGAATGGCGCGTGGTGGGCTGTACGATCGACTAGGGGGAATGCGGGCGGCTTGGTGGGCGACGGCAAAGCCGCCGCCTGAGCCTGCCCCCGCGAAAGCGGGGGTCAGACGGGTTCGGCGATCTTTCGGGATCGCCGCCCCGCTGGCCGTGCCGATGGCTGCCGCTTTGCGGCACCGGCGCCTAACCTTGCCGTTCGCTTCGCGAACGTCTCGGTTATGCGCCTGCCATCGTCAGTACATATGCTGTCCGCCATTGATGCTCATCGTCGACCCGGTCACAAAACCCGCATCCTCGCTGCACAGGAACGCGACACCGCGTGCGATCTCGTCGGCTTGGCCGAGACGGCCTACAGGGATCTTTGCGACGATCTTTTCCAGCACCTGCGGCGGGACCGCGGCGACCATGTCGGTGTCGATATAGCCCGGCGCGATCGCGTTGACCGTCACGCCCTTTTTGGCGCCTTCCTGCGCCAGCGCCTTGGTAAAGCCGTGGATGCCCGATTTCGCGGCGGCATAGTTGACCTGGCCATATTGCCCTGCCTGGCCGTTGATCGACCCGATGTTGACGATGCGGCCCCAGCCGCGCTCGACCATGCCGCCAAAGGTCGCCTTCGCCATGTTGAAGCAGCCGCCGAGGTTGACGCGCATCACGTCGTCCCAGTCGTCGTAGCTCATGCGCGCGAGCGTGCCGTCGCGGGTGATGCCGGCATTGTTGACGACGATATCGATGGGGCCGAATTCCTCGGCGATCCGCGCGCAGCTGTCGAGGCACGCCTGATGATCGCCGACGTCCCATTTGATCGCCGCGATGCCGGTGCGGTCGGTGAATTCGCGCGCCTTTTCGTCATTTCCGCCATAGTTGGCGACGACGGTGACGCCCTGTTCCTTCAGTTTCAGGGAAATCGCTTCCCCGATGCCGCGGCTGCCACCGGTAACGATTGCTACGCGTGTCATAAATCCAGCTCTCCCACAGAGTTATGGTTCCATGACTAGGCCGCGCAAGCGGCGGCCGCAAGTTTACCGGAACGTCAATCGCAAAGCTATTCAAGGGGTAGGGGTTTAGCTGCTCACCTGTACGCGCAGTTTCGAAAAGTCGCCGACCGCAAGGTCTGCCTTGTCGATCGTCACCACCAGATTGTCGCCGTCACCAAAGATGCGGCTCATCAATCCGCTGGTCGGCAGTTCGAGCAAGACCGCGTCGCGTTCCTCGTCATAATCGGGGACGTGGCGAAAGGGCTCGTGCCCCATCGCCGCCATTTCGCGCTCGGCCAGCGTGCGCCACCAGGGCTCGAAAAGCGCGCGCGCCGGCGCTGACAGATTGTCGGGATTGGCGCACCAGGCATGCTTCGCGCGATCGAACAGGATCGTCTGATAATCGTGAACCCACAGATTCGCATCGGCGCGGTGCGTCGTCAGCGGCAGGGTGATCGTCTCGATCTGCTCGGCGCCCGTTTCGGGGTCGGCCGAGCGGATCACCTTGACCCAGCGGATGGCGTGCAGCCCCGCCATCACCGCGGTTGCGTCGCTGGCCGAGAAATCGGCGCGCGCCGCGCTGTCGCGGACAATCGCGATAATCTCTTCCGCGCGCGCGCGGGCTTCGCGGTTGAGCGCGGCGCATTGTTCCATTTCGCCGGGATTGTCGGCGTCGGCCCCGGGAGGCGCTTCGGTCATCAGCCGGTCGAGCCGCTGCTCGAGCAGCGCGACCATCGCGGTCATGCTGCCCCAATCGAAGGGATGGAAGGCGGGGTCGGCGATGTCGTAGCCGCGATCATGGAGCGCGGCGCCGGGCTCGTTCGGATCGCCTTCGCTGCGCGGATCGGCATCGCCGGGGCGGATGGCGACGAGGTCGACGGGCCATTCGGGAAAGGCGCGCACGGCGAAGGCGCCGAGATCGCCCGAAGCGAGGCCGCCATGCGGGCCAAACCAGCCCTCGGGATCGTTGAGCGTGAAGGGCGGCGCGACGGGCATGCCGGTATCGCGCAGGTGCAGGACGCGCAGCTCATGCTTGCGGCGGTGAATGAAGAAGGCGAGCGCGCCATCGCGCGGCCCCAGCCCGCCCCACAGATCGTGCGGCAGGTCGGCGCAGCCGATTTGCGCCAGAAAATCCGCCGGCTGATCGTCGATCCTTGGCCATTCCATGCCGGCGGGGAGCCGCGGACGGCCACCGAGCCAGCTGTTCGTCGATATGGCATCGCGCGGCGGGATCTGGGGAACGAGGCGAAGCGTCACCTCTTCGACGTCGGCTTTCTCGATCCGATACGCTTCTTCCTCGACCCCGGAAATCATTGCTTCGAGCGTGGCCTCGACGGGTTCGGCAGCAGCGACGGGCTCGGGCTCGGCTTCATATTCGGGCTCGGCCGGTATTTCGAGCGGCTCCTTGCGGCTGATCCGCGCGAGCCGCGAGGGGGAGATTTCGACCTCCTCAACTTCGGGTGCGGCCTTGCGCGCGAGTTTGGGCAGGCGGATTTCGCGCGGTCCGCGCGGGGCTCGCGGCGCGGCGGGTGCGGTGCGCGGTCGCCGCGACCACCAGATGGCGAAGACGATCGCCAACAGGGCCAGCGTCACTCCGGCGAGCATCAGTGCCGCCGATTCGACCTCGTTCATCGCGAATCTCCAAAATGGCGCGGTTCATAGCTTTTCGGCGCCGCGTCGGACCAATTTAGGGCATCGATCTAAACAGTTGGTAAGCGGCGGGTATCAAAGCCAGCCCGCGAGCTCGCGGCGGACCAGCGTCTCCAGCATCGCCATGCCGGGCGCATCGGCGTTGAGGCAGGGGAGATAAGCGAAATTTTTGCCGCCCGCATCTTCGAACTGCTGTTTGCCGCGAATCGCGAGCTCTTCGAGCGTTTCGAGGCAATCGGCCGCAAAGCCGGGCGCGAAGATCGCGACGCTGCGGCCGTCGCGGCCGAGCTGTTCGAGACGCGTATCGGTTGCGGGTTCGAGCCATTTGGCGCGCCCGAAACGCGACTGGAAGGCGACCTCGACCGGCCTGCCGAGTGCGTCCGAAAGCCGGTGCGCGGTCGCCTGGCACTGGTCGTGATAGGGATCGCCGAGCGTCCGCGTGCGCTCGGGCATGCCGTGGAAGCTGGCGAGCAGAATGTCGGGGGTGAAGTCGAGCGCGGCCAGTCCCTCCTCTGCCGAAGTCTTCAATGCGCCAAGATAGGCGCTGTCGGCATGATAGGGCGGAAGGAACCGAATCGTCGGTTGCCAGCGCAGTGCTTGCAAATGCTTGCCGACGGCATCGACGACGGTTGCGGTCGTAGCGGCGCAATATTGCGGATAAAGCGGCGCTATGAGGATGCGGTCGCATCCCGCCGCCTTCAGCGCATCGATTGCCGCGCCGATCGCGGGTTCGCCATAGCGCATCGCATAAGCGACCCGCACTGTTTCACCGAACGCCGCCTGCAAGGCTTCGGCCTGACGGCGCGTGATCGCGGCGAGCGGCGAGCCTTCGTTGGTCCATACTTGCGCGTAGGCATGCGCCGACTTTTTCGGCCGTGTGGTCAGGATGATCCCGCGCAGGATCGGTTGCCACAGGATTTGCGGGATTTCGACGACGCGGGGGTCGGACAGGAATTCGGCGAGATAGCGCCGCACCGATCGCGCGTCGGGCGCGCCGGGGGTGCCGAGGTTGACCAGCAGCACCCCGATTTGCGGCGGCGCGCTCACAGCGGATGCGCCGAAAGCGGGATACGGCGGATGCGGCGGCCCGTCGCGGCGAACATCGCATTGGCGATGGCGGGGGCGACGACGGGAACGCCGATTTCGCCGAGGCCGCCGGGCTCGCGGTCGCTTTCGACGAACTCGACCAATATCTGCGGGGTCTGCGACAGGTCGGGCAGGCCGAGCTGGCCCAGCTTGCGCGCGGTCGCGAGGCCGCCTTCATAGTCGGTCGTCGCGCCGACCGCGGCGGCGAGGCCGAAGATCAGCCCGCCCTCGATCTGTTGCCGCGCGATCGTCGGGTTCACGAGGCGCCCGGCATCGACCACCGCGACCAATTGCTCGACCTGCAGCCCGCGCTCGCTTGGCCGCGCGGTCGCCATCAGCGCGATATGGCTGCCGCGCATGGCATGGCACGCGAGCCCCTGCGCGGTCCCCGACAATCCGCCCTCCCAGCCGCCAAGGCTGGTCGCGGTGAGCAGGCAGCGCGCGAGCAGCGGCGCATTGCCGAGCATCGCCATGCGATAGGATAGCGCGTCGGTCCCGGCGCGCGCCGCCATTTCGTCGACGAAACATTCGGTGAAAAAGGCGGTGTAGCTGTCGGCGTTGCCGCGCCAGCGCCCCGTCGGCAGGCCGATATCGGCGGGGCAATGGTCGACCGCGATGTGCGGGATCGCATAGCCGCTCGCCGCGCCTTCGACCGCGGCGGCATCGGCGCTGCCCGCCGCCGCGCGCTGCGCGACGTCCGCCGGCGTGTTATCGAACAGCCGGTCGCGAAATTCATGGTTGGTCGAGGGGACCGCGATGCGCGTCACCAGCGCGTCGATCCCGCCCGCCGCATTGAGCGTCGCGGTCAGCTTGGCGCGCGCGGGGGCGCGCGGCGGCAGGCGCATAATCTCTTCGGCGCGCGACCAGGCGAGCTGGACCGGGCGCTTGACCTGAAGCGCGATGATCGCCGCCTGCACCGCGGCGCTGTGGTCGAGGCACGCGTCGAACGATCCGCCCGCCATCATCGGGAACAGCGTGACATTCGCCGGCGCCAGCCCGGTCGCGCGCGCGACCGCGTCGCGGCACTGCGTCGGCGCCTGCGTCGCGACCCAGACGCGCAGGCCGCCGCGATCGGGCGCAGCGGTCGCGGTGCGCGTTTCGATGGCGGCGTGGAGCGCGGGGGCGACGGCATATTCGGCCGCGACTTTTTGCCGTCCTTCCATCGCCTCGGCGACGTCGCCCTCGCTCGCGATGCGATAGCCGTCGTCTTTCAGCGCGGCTTTCAATGCCTTGTCGATCCGGTCGGTCGAAATCGGCGTGCCTTCGGTTTCGAAGGTGGGCGCGAAGCGGTCGAGCGCGCGGTTCGCGGCCCACCAGTTGCGCGCCACCGCCGCGACCCAGCGTTCGTGCGTGACGACATGCAACAGGCCGGGCGAGGCGAGTCCCTTTTTACGGTCGATGCTTTTCAGCCGCGTCGCACCGAGCGGGCCCTGGCGGATCGCCGCGAACACCATGTCGGGCAGGCGAATGTCGCCGGCGTAATTGGCCGACCCGTCGATCTTGGCAGGCAGGTCGAGCCGGGTCAGTTCCTTGCCGTAAAGCGGGTCCGAACTGCTGGCGCGATAGACGGGCTCGGCGGGCGGTTCGAGCAGCGCCGCGGCCGCCGCGACGTCGCCAAAGCGCAGGCGCTTCTTGCCATGGATGACAAAGCCGTCCTGCGTGTCGCATTCTTCCCAGTCGGCGTCCCAGCGATTGGCGGCGGCCATCATCAGCAGCGCGCGCGCCTGCGCCGCCGCCGCGCGGCACGGCGCTTCGAACATACGCACCGACGAGCTGTTCGCCGTCAGCATCACCGCGTGGCGCACCGCCCATTCGCGGCGCGCCCAGCTGCGCACGTCGGACACGAAATCGGGAACACCGGCGCGCGGGGTAAAGACCGCGCTATCTTCGTCGACGAGCAGCGTGTTGGTATAAAGCGGGTTGATCGGCGCGCTCTCGACCGCGATCGTGCGCCAGTCGGCGCCGAGTTCGTCGGCCATGATCTGCGGCAGCAGCGTCGTCACACCCTGTCCCATCTCGCATTGCGGGACGATCGCGCTGATGTGGCCGTCATCGCCGATCTTGAGGAAGGCGTTGAAGATATGTTCGTCGGGGGCGGCGCTAAGGTTCGGCTGATAGTCGCGCGGCCACAGGCTCCACGCAATGGCCAGCCCACCCGCCGCGGTCGCGCCGACCAGCAGCGAACGGCGGCTGACGTGCGGCATGCGCGATTTATTTTTCCCCACGATGTCGCGAATGCCGGCCATGCCCGCTGCTGATAGTCAGGGGTGCGAATCGGCGCAAAGAAAATCGGCCTTTCGCGCGGCCGCCAGTGTTGCGCGCTATTTCTCCGACAAAGCGAAGTCGACGCGCACCGAAACCTGCGATTCGCTGACGCCCGGATTGAACGGCGGGGCGGCGTTGGCCGACTGTGCCGCTGTCTCATAAGCGACCCCGCCGGCATAAGGCATTGGCGGCGCGCTGTCGCCGCCGTCACGGATCGTCAGCACACGGTCGATCTTGAGCCCCGCGGCGCCGGCATAGGCGTCGGCGCGGGCGCGGGCGGCGCGATAGGCGGCGGCATAGGCCGATTTGGTCGCGGCTTCCTGATCGGCGACACGCAGCGTCGGCCCCGACAGGACATTGGCGCCCGCCTCTGTGGTCGCGGCGACGGCCTCGCCGGCCTTGTCGACCGCGCGCATGCGGACCTCGACCTGATTGACGGCTTCAAACTTGCCCTTGTTCGCGCCCCAGTCGATCCGGTTGACGGTCAGCTGGCGCGTCTGCAGATCCTTGCCCGCGACGCCAAAGGCTTTGAGCGCCTCGGTCACCTTGGTCATCGTTTCATTGTTGCGCTGCGTCGCGGCCTCGGCCGATGCGGCGATCGTGCTCACGCCGGCGGTGAAGCGCGCCTCGTCGGGCCGCGTTTCGGAGCGGCCGGTCGCCGAGACCGAGAGCAGGGTTTCGTCGTGCCCGACGCCGCGCGGGTCGGGCGCCTTTTCGCTGCACGCGCCGAGTGCGAGCAGGGGGACCAGCATAAGGGTCTGGGTACGCATATATTTTCTCCCGTTCGATGCGACCTAGCGCATGGCGGGTGAATCGGTTCCCTACCAACCCCAGGGCGCGGGCGGCGGCGTCACCGGTTTCGCATAATCGAAGACGACGCGGAAATGGCGTCCCTGTCGGTCGAGGCCATAGGTGAAGCCCGCGTCGGTCGTTTCGGCCGACCAGATGTTGCTATTCGAAACGCTGCGGCCGGTTGCCGTGAACATCGCGATCGATTCGGCGTCGACGGGGAAGGTCTGGCGCATCGCCGTTCCGGTATCGGCGGTGTCGCCACCATAGAGGGTGGCGGCGTCGGGCTTGCCGTCGGCATGACGGTGATCGTGCTTGAGGCGGAGGCCCGCCGGCGTCCGGCTGATGATCCACGTCCGCGACCGGTCCCAGCCGCCGTCTTCGGCCAATCCCTCGATGTGAAAGGGAATTTCGATCCGGTCGGGTGTGCAATGGCGGATGTGCATCACCATCGCCTTGCCCCGCATCTCGGCATCGGCCTCCTGATCGCTCGCGAGGCGGCCGGCATAAGCCTCGCCGCAGCGCGCGGCGAGGGCATCGAAGAAGGCATGTTGCGGGTTCCTGCTTGCCGTCGTGGTCGCGCATCCCGCGAGCGTGGCAACCATGAGCAGCGGCAGTGCGGCCTTCACTTCAGCAGGCCGAGTCGCGGCATCTCGACCTTGGGGCAGCGGTCCATGACCACGGTCAGTCCCGCGGCTTCGGCGCGTTTCGCCGCGGCCTCGTCGATGACGCCGATCTGCATCCACACCGCCTTCGCGCCATGAACGATCGCCTCGTCGACCGCTGTGCCGGCGTCGGCGCTGTTGCGGAAGATGTCGACGAGCTCGGCGGGCGGCTCGACATCGGCGAGCGTCGCGACGACGGGCGCGCCGTGGATCGTCTTGCCGGCATGGCCGGGGTTCACCGCGATCACATCATGGCCTTGGCCCACGAGAAAGGCGAGGACTCCGTTCGACGGGCGTGCCGGGTTGGGCGATGCGCCAACAACGGCGATGCGGCGTTTCTGCCCGAGCAGTTCGCGGATTTCGCCTTCATCGTTGATCGCCATCATCGCCCCTTTCGCGTGTTCAGCCAGTCGGCGACCTTCGCCGCTATCGCATGGAATGGCTCGCCCGCGGGATCGGTTCCCGCCGCGGGCGGAACCCCGCCGTCGCTCGCGAGGCGGATGCCCATCGACAGCGGCACGCGGCCGAGGAAGTCGAGCCCCATCGTTCCCGCCGCCGCTTCGGCGCCGCCGCACCCGAACGGGTCGCTGACCTCGCCGCAATGCGGGCAGGCATAGCCCGCCATATTCTCGACAAGCCCGATGATCGGCACATCGGCCTGTTCGAACAGGCTGACCGCACGCGTCGCGTCCATCAGCGCGAGATCCTGCGGGGTCGATACGATCACCGCGCCCGCGGGCTTGTGCCGCTGGATCATCGTCAGCTGGACGTCGCCGGTGCCCGGCGGCAGGTCGACGACGAGCGTGTCGATGTCGCCCCAGCTCGCATCGACGAGCTGTTCGAGCGCCTTGCCCGCCATCGGCCCGCGCCACGCGATCGCTTGCCCCGGCGCGGCGATCTGGCCGGTCGAGAGCATCGGCACGCCATAGGCGTTGGGGACGGGGGCCAGCTTCGACCCGCGCGCTTCGGGCTTCACGCCCTCGCTGTCCATCAATCGGGGTTGGGAAGGCCCGTAGATGTCGGCGTCGACCAGCCCGACCTTCACGCCGAGACGGCGCAGCGCGACCGCGAGATTCGCGGCGAGGGTCGATTTGCCGACCCCGCCCTTGCCGCTGCCGACCGCGATGATCGTCATCGCCTTCTTCTCGGCGGTCATCGCGATGCGGACCTCGCGCACGCTCGCATCGGCGAGCAGGCCGGCGCGGAGCTTGTCCTCGAGCGGCTGGCGCTCTTCGACGGCAAGCCCCGACACATCGAGCACCACCGCGAGCAATCCTGAATCGTCGAGCATTCGCAGGCCTGACGACCGTCCTCCACTGAGGTCGGCGGCGGCGGCGGTCAGGCGGGCGATATCGGCGCTTTGTTCGGTCATGTCCGCGCCAGATAGGCATGATCGGTCGGTTTGCCAGCCATTTTCGCGCGCACCCCCTGTTAATCGCGCCCGCCGACCCTATAAAAGCCTTATGAACGACAAGATTGACGGCAGCATGGGACGCCGCAGCCCGAGAGGATTGCGGCATTTTTTCCATCAGATCAGCCAGATGGCCAACAGTCCGTGGGGCAGTGGGCCGGGCAAGGGGGATGACGACGGAAAGGGCGACGGCAAAAAGCCCGGTCCGCGCAATCCGTGGGTTACCCCCGATCCCACCGACCAGCGGCGCGCGCAAAAGCCGCGCGGCCCCTCGGCGCTCGACGAATTGCTGCGCAAGGGGCGCGGCGGTTTCGGCGGCGGCGGCTCGGGCGGCGGCAGCCAGTTCAATTTCGGCGATTCGGCGAAGCTCTGGAAATGGGTGGTGCTCGCGCTCGTCGCCGCGTGGGTGCTTTTCTCCTCCTTCCACATCGTGCCGCCCGAAAAGGAAGGCGTCGTCACGCGCCTCGGCAGCTATTCGCGCACTGTCGGGCCCGGCGTGAAACTCACCTGGCCGGCGCCGGTCGAGCGCATCCGGCTCGAAGACGTCCGCGCGATCCGCACGATGGCGGTCGGCTCGCCGAACGCGACCGACGAGAATTTCGTGCTGACGCGCGACCAGAGCATCGTCGACCTCGCCTATGAGGTCCGCTGGTCGGTGCGCGATCCCGAGCTTTTCTTCTTCCAGCTCGCCGATCCCGAAGGCACGATCCGCGAAGTCGCCGAAAGCGCGATGCGCGCGACGGTCGCGAACTTCGACCTCGTCCAGGCGATCGGCCCCGGCCGCGTCGAGATCGAGGCGCAGGTCCAGCAGCGCATGCAGGAATTGCTCAACCAATATCGCGCGGGCGTGATGATCCAGGGCATCGCGATCCGCCAGGCCGATCCGCCGAACCAGGTCGACGAGGCGTTCAAGGAAGTCACCGCGTCGCGCCAGGAGCGCGAATCGGCGATCAACCTGGCGCGCGCGTACCAGCAGCAGGTGCTCGAACGTGCGCGCGGCGATACCGCGGCGTTCGACAAGATTTACGAGCAGTATAAGCTGGCACCGGCGGTGACCCGCCAGCGCCTCTATTATGAAACGATGGAGACGGTGTTGTCGAACGTCGACAAGACGATTGTCGAAGCGCGCGGGGTGACCCCCTATCTGCCGCTCAACGAGGTGCAGAAGCGGCTCAAGGCGCCCGAAGCCACCACGAAGGGAGGCGAATGATGTTCAATTCGCTGTTCCAGAACCCGATGCGGCTGCTGTTTGGCGTCGTTGTTGTGCTCGTCATCCTGTCGCAGTCGCTCGCGATCGTGCCCGAGGACAAGCAGGCGCTGATCCTGCGCTTCGGCGAGATCGAGCGCACGGTGAACCGCTATAAGCCGAACGAGGAATTCGGGCGTTCGGGCGCGGGGCTTGTCCTGCGCGTGCCGTTCACGGACGGCATCGAATATATCGACAAGCGCATCCTCGGCGTGAACATGGAGCGTCAGCAGGTGCTCTCGACCGACCAGCAGCGGCTGCAGGTCGACGCCTTCGCGCGCTTCCGCATCACCAACCCGGTGCGCATGTACACCGCGATCCGGACCGAGGATAAGTTGCAGGCGCAGCTTGCGACCATCCTCGGCTCGTCGCTGCGCAACGAACTCGGCAAGCGGACCTTTGCGACCTTGCTTTCGGCCGAACGCGGCGCGGTGATGGACAATATCCAGGTCGCGCTGAACCGCGAGGCGAATAAATATGGCGCCGAGATCATCGACGTCCGGATCAAGCGCGCCGACCTTCCCGAAGGCGCGACGCTCGAGGCGGCGTATAATCGCATGCGCACCGCGCGCCAGCAGGAAGCGATCTCGATCCGCGCCGAAGGGCAGAAGGAAGCGCAGATCATCCGCGGCAGCGCCGATGGTGAAGCGGCGCGTATCTATGCCGCCAGCTTTGGCAAGGACCCGGAGTTTTACGATTTCTACCGCGCGATGCAGAGCTATCGGCAGACCTTCCTGGGTGAAAACAACACGGGCGGGACGTCGATCATCATGTCGCCCGACAATGAATATCTGAAACGGTTCAGCGGCGGTTGATGCGGGCCGTCTGCCGGTTGAACGGAACTTGCAGCGCTTGTTCATGTTCAAATGGCGTTCAGCCTCCGCGACGCAGATAGCCGCGGCCGGGGTCTGAGAGTTTTTCGTAAGAAGAGGATTTACGATCGTGCGTTATGTTTATGGCATCACTTCGGCCTTGCTGGCGGGTGGCACCGCGCTGGCGCTGGTCACCCAGTCCCCCGTCGGCGCGCAGGTCGCGCAGAATGAGAAGAGCGAAATCGCCAAGGTCGTTCCGCGTTCGGGTGCACCCGAAAGCTTCGCCGACCTGGTCGAGCAGCTGCAGCCCGCGGTCGTCAACATCTCGACCAAGCAGGAAGTCACGCTCGGCGTCCGGCTGAACCCCTTCGCCGGGACGCGTGAGCCGATCACGCAGGAACAGCAGGGCGGCGGCTCGGGCTTCCTGATTTCGGCCGACGGCTATATCGTCACGAATAACCACGTCATCTCGGGCGGTCCGCGCGGCGAGGCGGTGAACCAGGTGACGGTGACGCTGACCAACCAGAAGGAATATCGCGCGACGATCGTCGGCCGCGATGCCGCGTCCGACCTCGCGCTGCTCAAGATCGACGCGACCGGCCTGCCGTTCGTGAAGTTCGCCGACGGCGGCACCGCGCGCGTCGGCGACTGGGTCGTCGCGATCGGCAACCCGCTCGGGCTCGGTTCGACGGTGACCGCGGGCATCATCTCGGCGGTCCAGCGCAACATCGGGCAGGGCGGTGCCTATGACCGCTATATCCAGACCGATACCGCGATCAACCGCGGCAACTCGGGCGGCCCGCTGTTCGACCTCCAGGGCAATGTCGTCGGCATCAACAACATGCTGATCTCGCCCGTCGGCGCGAACATCGGCGTCAATTTCGCGATCCCCGCCGATGCGGCGATCCCGGTGATCAACGCGCTGCGCGCGGGCGAGAAGGTCCAGCGCGGCTATCTCGGCATCGGCATCGCGCCGGTCGACGAGGATCTGGCCGCGGCGCTCGGCCTGCCCAAGGATCGCGGCGAGTTCATCCAGCGCGTTGAACCCGCGCAGGCGGGCGAAAAGGCCGGGCTGAAGCGCGGCGACGTGGTGACCAAGGTCAACGGCAAGGACGTCACGCCGCAGCAGACGCTGTCGTACATCGTCTCGAACACCAAGCCGGGCACGCGCATCCCGCTGGAGATCATCCGCGACGGCAAGGCGATGACGCTCAATGTCCTGGTCGGCACGCGTCCGCCCGAGGAAGAGCTGGCGGGCGCCAATTTCGATCCCGAGGCCGAGCAGGCAGAGCCCGAGGATCCGACGGGTGCGGCCGACAAGGCGATCCAGGACGAGCTCGGCCTGTCGGTGCAGGTGGTGACCCCCGATATCGCGCGCGCGGTGGGTGTCGATGCCGGAACCAAGGGTCTGGTGATCGGCGCCGCATCGGCGAACAGCGACGCGGGCCGCAAGGGCCTGCGCCGCGGCGACGTGATCCTGAGTGCGAACCGCACCCCGGTGACGACGAGCGAGGCGCTCGCCAAGACCATCGCCGATGCGAAGAAGGCGGGCCGCGATGCGGTGCTGCTCGAAATCCAGCGCCGCGGCCAGCCGTCGGCCTTTATCGCGATTCGCGTGAAATAGGCTTCGGCTTCGCAGCTATCAATCGGGGCGCCGCACCTTCGGGTCCGGCGCCCTTTTTGTTTGCGCGCCGCGCCTTTCGTTCATATTATGTTCTCATAATAACGAGTCGGGAGAAAGATGATGATTGGCTATGTGACGCTGGGAACGAAGGATATGGCGAAGGCAGCGGCCTTCTATGACGCGATTGCCGCCGAACTCGAAACGCCGCGGATGATGGAATATGAAACGTTCATCGCGTGGGGCAAGCCGGGCGGCGGCGCGGGCATCGGCCTGACCAAGCCGTTCGACGGCAATGAAGCGACCGTCGGCAACGGCGTGATGGTCGCGCTGCAGGCGAAGGACCAGGACCAGGTCCACCGCCTCTATGACATCGCGCTCGCCAACGGCGGAACGTGCGAAGGCCCGCCGGGACCGCGCGGCGAGGGATTTTACGCCGGATATTTCCGCGATCCCGACGGCAACAAGCTCAACGCCTTCATCATGGGGTGATGGGCGACGGACGCCAGCCGTGATATTGCGCGCCGCATCCTGTTTGGAGAGTGGTGGATGGAATCACAAAAGGCTGGCGGACCGCATTATTCGCCCTTCGTTGTCGGCAATGGTTTCATTTTCGTGTCGGGGCAGCTCCCGCTGCTGCCCGGGCGCGACACGTCGCTGGCGGCCGCCCCCTTCGCGTCGCAAGCCGAGCAGGCGCTCTGCAACCTGAAAGCCGTGCTTGCAGATGCAGGTGCCGGCCTGGAGCAGGTGGTCAAGACGACGGTCTATCTCGCCGACATCGACGATTGGGGCGAACTCGATGCGGTCTATGGCCGTTTTTTTGGTGTCGCGCGTCCGGCACGGACCGTGGTGCCCTCGGGGCCACTGCATTTCGGCTTTCGCATCGAGATCGACGCGATTGCGCTGGCGGCGGGGGCAAGACCCTAGCCGCTATGGCGATCGGTGGGCGATCGGTGGCGGAGGGGGGTTTGCCGATTGCCTGACCTGCCCCGCCGCTCTAACCTCCTCCCGACGTATCAATGGAGGACAGCGGGTGAGCGACGGCAGCACGGCAAGCGAAATCTATATCGGCCTTGGCGGGGGCGGCGCGCCCGATGGCCCGCGCCAGTCGCTCGTGCTGAAACGTGCGAACCGCCACGGGTTGATCGCGGGTGCGACGGGCACCGGCAAGACGGTGACCTTGCAGGGGCTTGCCGAGGGCTTTTCGGCGGTCGGCGTTCCGGTGTTTGTCGCCGATGTGAAGGGCGACCTCGCCGGCATGGCGATGGCGGGTAGCCCGACGTCGAAAATGCACGAGATTTTCGCCGCGCGCGCCGCCGAGATCGGCGACAGCGAATGGGCGTACCGCGACAATCCGGTGATGTTCTGGGACCTGTTCGGCGAACAGGGCCACCCTGTGCGCACGACGATTTCCGAAATGGGCCCGCTGCTGCTCGCGCGGCTGATGGGGCTCAACGAGGTGCAGGAGGGCGTGCTCGCGATCGCGTTCCGCGTCGCCGACGAACAGAATCTGCTGCTGCTCGACCTCGGCGATTTGCAGGCGATGCTGTCGTGGTGCGCCGAGAATGCCGATGAGCTTACGACCAAATATGGCAATGTGTCGAAGGCGACCGTCGGCACGATCCAGCGCCAATTGCTCACGCTCGAAAGCCAGGGCGGCGCCAATTTCTTTGGCGAGCCCGCACTCGACATCCACGACATGATCCGCACCGATGAAAATGGGCGCGGTTATGTGAACATCCTCGCCGCCGACAAGCTGATGGCGAGCCCCAAGCTCTACGCAACCTTCCTCCTCTGGATGCTTAGCGAGATGTTCGAGACGCTTCCCGAGGTCGGCGACCCCGACAAGCCGAAGCTCGTCTTCTTCTTCGACGAGGCGCATCTGCTGTTCGATGACGCGCCGCCCGCGCTCGCCGAAAAGATCGAGCAGGTCGTGCGCCTGATCCGCTCGAAGGGCGTTGGCGTCTATTTCGTCACGCAGAACCCGATCGACATTCCCGAGGATGTCGCGGGCCAGCTTGGCAACCGTGTCCAGCACGCGCTGCGTGCCTTCACTCCGCGCGACCAGAAAGCGGTGAAAGCGGCGGCCGAAACCTTCCGCCCCAATCCCAAGGTCGATGTTGCGCGCGAGATCACCGAGCTGAAGGTCGGCGAGGCGCTGGTGTCGCTGCTCATGGCCGACGGCGCGCCGTCGCCGGTCGAACGCACCTTGATCAAGCCGCCCTGCTCGCGCGCGGGGCCGCTCGACGCCAAGGAGCGCGCGATCATCAAGTCGATCTCGCCCGTCGAGGGCAAATATGACACCGCGGTCGACCGCGAGAGCGCCGAGGAACTGCTCGCCGTCAAGGCCGAGCAGGCGCAGGCGGCCGCGATCGAGGCGAAGGCGCAGGTCGAGGCCGACAAGCAGGCCGCGATCGCCGCGAAGGAAGAGGCGAAGCGCAAGGCCGCCGAGGAGCGCGAGCGGCTGCGTCTCGAAAAGGCCGCAGCGCGCGAAGCCGCCAAGCCGTCGATGACCGAAAAAATGGTCCAGTCGGCGGCGCGCTCGGCGGCGACCAGCCTCGGGCGGCAGGTTGCGGGCAAGTTCGGCGGCCAGCTGATGCGCGGGATATTGGGCAGCCTGTTCAAGTGAGCGAAGCCGATGCGATGCTGATGGAGGCGAGCCTGACGGCCGTCGCCGACGCCGGCATCGACATCCGCCACGCGCTGTTCGACCGCTTTTTCGCCGCCTTCCCCGAGCGCCGCGCGAGCTTCATGGTCGTCGATGCCTCGTCGCGGCGGATGACCGACGAGACGCTGCAGATGATGTTCGGGCTGGCGAAGGGCGAACGCTGGGTGTGGCCGCTCGTCGCCGAGCTTGTCTTCACCCACCGCGCCTATGGGCCGCTGCCGATCGCCGAATATGACGCCTTCATCGACATGACGGTCGCCGAACTGGGCGCAGCTGCTGGCGGGGCATGGGGCACTGAGGCGGCGACCGCGTGGCAGCGCCATGCCGAAGCGCTCAAGGCGATGATCCGGCGCGCGCGCGCCGAATGGGAAAGCGCGATGCCGGTCGGAACGCCGCAGCCGGCCGACTGACCGGCTGCGGCCTTTCCGCTATTTCGCCTTCAGCCATGCGGCGATTTCTCCTTTGATGCGTGGGCGGCTGACGCTGCGCTCCTTCAGGCTCGCCAGCGTCTTGTCATAGGGCTTGCGCACGTCGGCGGGTAGCGGCGCGGCGATCCGCTCGAGCTTCGCGATCATCGCGGGATCGTTCGACGAAGCCGCCAGTCCCGCGAGGAACCGTGCGCGCGCCGAGGCATCGATCAGCCGGTCGACCGCGGCCTGATTCGCCTGCGCGAAATCGACCGCCAGCTCGGGATGGCCCCGCGCAACCGCATCGATGATCCCGGCGCTGACTGTCTTGCCCGGCTCGTCGGTGAGCGCGAGGGCGAGCGCGCGCTTGGCAAGGACGTCGTCCTTCGCCGATCCGAGCAGCGTATAGAAGGCGATCCGCTCGACCGCCGATTTCGATGCCTTGGCCATCGTCCGTAGCCTGGTCCATTCGGCGTCGCTCGCATTCGCCGCGACGATGCCGAGCCAGCGCGACTTTAGCGGGCCGTCGAGCGCAGCGGGATTGCGGTCGAGCAGCGCGAAGCGCCGCCGTGCCTCGGCGAGCAGTTTCGCATCGCCGAGCGTCCCGAGCGCCTTGAGCAGATCGGAGCGGAGGATGCTGTCGAGCGCGGGCTCGCCCGCGCGCGCGTCGAAGCCGAGCCGCTGCATCGCCGGGCCGAGCGCAGCGGTGCCGCGCGCGGCGATCTGTTTCTGTACTGCCGCCTGGTCGTTGAACATGTCGTAAAGCGCCGCATAACGCCCCGCGACATCGCCGAGAAGCTTCTGGTTCGCATTCAGCGGCGCAGCGGAGAGCATGTCGAGCGCGGCGCCCATCGGCTGGTAACCGGCATAAGCGAGCGCGAAATTGTCGCCGAGCAGCCCAAGCTGGTCGATCGGGGCCAGCTTTGCGAAATCACCGCGGAGTGCGGCGAGCGCTGCGGGCGAATAGAGGGTGCGATAATAGCCCGCCTGGCCGGCGTTGAGCAGCACTGCGCCGCAGCCGGGCAGCGCCAGCGTGCCGGCGCCGCCCGCGATCACCTGCCGCGCTACCGCGCCTTTGCCGGCGCGCGCGAGCACGGGCACCTGCCAGCGGCGGCCTGTGGCATCGATACTCTGCTTGCGATCGCGCGAAAATTCGCCCTGCGTCAGCGCGACGGTCGTGTTGCCGCCCGCGCAGGTCACGGCGCCGACGCGGAGCAGCGGGATTCCCGGCTGGTTCGTGAAATCATGGGCGATCGCGGTCAGCCCCTTCGCGCCCGCCGCCTCGACCGCGTTCCATAGATCGTCGGTGCGGGTGTTCGCATATTTATGCTTGGCCATGTAGCTCTGCAGCCCGCCGCGCCACACATCCTCGCCGGCATAGGCTTCGAGCATCGTGATCACCGCCTCGCCCTTCTGGTAGGTGATCGCGTCGAACGCCTGATTGGTATCCTCGACGGTGCGGATCGTCTGGACGATCGGGTGCGTCGTCGCAAAGGCGTCGAGCCCCATCGCGCGTTCGCGGCCGTCGACGCGGTCGAGCAAAGGCTGCCAGTCGGGGTGGAAATGGTCGCTCGCCTTGGTTTCGATCCAGCTCGCGAAGCCTTCGTTGAGCCAGAGGTCGTCCCACCACGCCATCGTGACGAGATCGCCGAACCATTGGTGCGCGACCTCGTGCGCCTGCGTCGAGTAGATTTGCTGGCGCGTCGCATCGCTGGTGATCTTCGGATCGTCGAGCAGGATGCGTTCGAAGGTGAAGATCGCGCCCCAATTTTCCATCGCGCCGAAGAATTGCGACTGGCCGGGCCCTGCGACATTGTCGAGCTTGGGCAGCGGGTAGGGCTGGCCGAAATAGTCGCTGAAATAGCCGAGCAGGGGGCCGAGGCTGTCGAGCGCGAAGCGCGCCTGCTCGCCCGATCCCTTGGGCGATACGATGCCGACCTCGGCGCCGCTTTCGCTCTTCGCCGCGATCCGCTCGAAATCGCCCGTCGCGAAGAAGAGGAGATAGGACGACATTTTGGGCGAGATCTGGAAACTCACCTTCTTCTTGCCGCCCGCGACGGGGGTTTCGCTCGCCACGGGCATGTTGCTCACCGCGAGATCGCCCGCGGGAACGGTCGCCGCGAGGGTGAAGGTCGCCTTGTAGCTTGGCTCGTCGAAGCTCGGGACGAAGCGCCGCGCGTCGGGCGCCTCGAACTGGGTGAACAGCCCGCGCACCTCATTACCGGTGACCTTGTCGGGATAGTCGAGCGCGAAAAGCCCGTTCGCCTGCGTGTTGATCGCCCCGGTGTAGCGGGTGGCCAGACGATATTTGCCGGGTGCGAGCGGACCGGGGGCGGTGAAGCTCGCGGTCTGCGTGGCGGCGTCGATCGCGACGGTCAGCGGAATCGCTTTGCCGTCGGCGCCGGTCAGGCTCGCGCTCGCGAAGCTGAGGTCGAGCGCGTTCAGCGTCAGCGTTGCCGAAGGCTCATAGAGTTCAAGGTCGATCCCCGCCTCGCCGGTAAAGGTCAGCGCCTTGGCGTCGGGGGCAATGCTGATGTCATAATGCACCGGCCGCGCGATCCGCGGCAGCTGGCTCGGCACGCCCGAATCGAGCGGCGCACCGGTGAGCGCGGGCGTCGCGGCGACGGGTGCCGGGGATTCGATCCCCGGCTGCGCAGCGCAGGCGGCAAGGCTGAGCGACGAGACGGCGGCAACAAGCAAATGGCGAGTCGAATATTTCATGATTGCGATCCCCGGTTTGATTTGCGGTCCGGGCTAGGCGCATGCGCCAGCCCCCGCAACGCCCCCTTTCGGCAGGCGGTCGTCGAGGCTCGACAGACGGCACGCGATCAGGCAGCTTTGGTTGCATGACAAAACCTATATTGCCTGGAGAGGTAGCCGCCGCCGTCGTCGACCCCGTCGCATATGGCAATTGGGATCCGCTGCACGAACAGCTCGCCTGGGCGCGCGCGAACATGCCGCTTGGCGTCGCCGAGAATCACGATCACGACCCTTTCTGGCTGGTGACGCGGCACGCCGATATCATGGCGATCAGCCGCGATCCGCAGCGTTTCGCGAACGGCATCCGCCCGACGGTGCTGACCAATCGCGACGGCGAGGCGCTGGCGCGCGCGGCGACCCCCAACAACGACGGGCACCTCATTCGTTCGCTGGTCCAGATGGATGCCCCCGACCATATGAAATACCGGCTGCTGACGCAGAGCTGGTTCATGCCCAAGAATCTGAAGATTGTCGAAGATCGCATCCGCCAACTGGCGCGCGAAACCGTCGATCATATGCTCGAAACGGGCGGAGAATGCGATTTCGCGCGCGACGTCGCGGCGCATTATCCACTGCGCGTGATCATGGACATTTTGGGCGTCCCGCCCGAAGACGAGCCGCGCATGCTGATGTTGACGCAGCAATTGTTCGGCCCGACCGATCCCGAACTCAACCGCAGCCGCGAGGCGATCACCAGCGCCGAACAGGCGATCGCGATGCTTAACTATGTCATCGCCGATTTCGAAAATTATTTCGGCGCGCTCACCGCCGAACGCCGCGCCAATCCGCGCGAGGATATTGCGACGGTGATCGCCAATGCGACAATCAATGGCGAGCAGATTCCCGACCGCGAACTCGCCGGCTATTATATGATCGTCGCGACCGCGGGGCACGACACGACGAGCGCGTCGACCGCGGGCACGATGATGGAGCTGGCGAAGAACCCGGCGTTGTTCGACCGCTTCCGCGCCGCCGACAGCGACAAGGCGGGGCTGGTCGAGGAAGCGATCCGCTGGACGACGCCGGTCCAGCATTTCATGCGCAGCGCCAGGGAAGACGTCGAGATCGGCGGCCAGACGATTCGCGAGGGCGACTGGTTGATGCTCAATTATGTTTCGGGCAACCGCGACGAGGCGGTGTTCGGCGACCCCTTCGCTTTCGATCCCGACCGTGAAAAGAACCAGCAGATCGCCTTCGGGTTCGGCGCGCATGTCTGCCTTGGCCAGCATCTCGCGCGCATGGAGATGCGTATATTGATGGAAGAGCTTTTGCCGCGGCTCAAAAGCCTCGAACTGGCCGGCGAGCCCGCGCGCGTCGAATCGGTGTTCGTCGGCGGATTGAAGCGCCTGCCGATCCGGTTCACCGCCGCCTAGCTCCGATCCGGCACGGCAAACGTAATGGAACCAAAGCCTGTCAGCGGCGTTTCAAGCCCGCTAAAAAAGGAGTTTGCGATGAATCTCTGGAAAAAGGCCGCGGTCTCAATCGCCGCGACATCGATAGTCCTTGCGCCGGTGGCTGCGTCGGCGGCGCCCGCACTGGACGCTGCCCGCGCGGCCTCTGTCACCGAGGGTCAGAATGAACTCGAAGGCGCGAGCTGGGTTGCGATCGTGCTCGGACTTGCAATCGTCGCCGGCGGTATCTGGCTGGTCATCGATGGCAACGACGACGACGATCCGGTAAGCCCGTAAATTCGCTGCGCGGCCGAACGATCCGGCCCCGCGCTGGGGCAATCATTCGCGTTGCGTAGCAGTTTCTTCGTCCAAATTTGAAAAGGCCCTCTCCCGCAAAGGAGGGGGCCTTTTCACATCCGACGACTTTTTTCGGGTTAGACCTTCTCGGCCGGAAAGAAGCGCGCGACGACCTCGCTCGCGAGCCGCGCGGGACGCAGCGTTTCGGCGTCGATGCAGCACCATGAGGATTTGACCTCGGCCAGCACATCCTCCCCACGCTTGATGATCGTTTCGTAAAAGGCGCGCGCACCCTGCACCTTTTCGAGGATGACGGTCGCGATGACCTGATCGTCGAGGAACGCAGGACGGCGATAGGTGATCTCGTGCTTCAGCGCGACCCACAGATGCGCCGCGACCGCGTCGGGCGGCGCGATATGGCGCCAGTGCGACAGCACCGCTTCCTGCACCCAGCTCAAATAGTGGGCGTTGTTCACATGACCCATGAAATCGATCTGGTCGGCACCAACGGCGATCGCATGGTCGTGTGGAAGGGAAGCGGCGGTCATATCGCTGACACTAATGTCAATATTTTGTGACGGAAAGATGAATCTTTCATCCCCGGCCGCGATAGGGCGCGACGCCCTGGTCGGGGAGCCACAGGTCGGCGGGCGGCGCGCTCGATTGCCAGAAGACGTCGATCGGGATGCCGCCGCGCGGATACCAGTAACCGCCGATCCGCAGCCAGCGGGGCTGCATTTCGTCGAACAGGCGGCGGCCGATGCCGACGGTGCAATCCTCGTGAAAGCCCGCGTGATTGCGGAAACTGCCGAGAAACAGCTTCAGGCTCTTCGATTCGACGATCGTTTCGCCGGGCGCATAATCGATCACGAGATGCGCGAAATCGGGCTGGCCGGTCACTGGGCAGAGCGAGGTGAACTCGGGCGCGGCGAAACGGACGAGATAGAGCTCGCTGGCGCGCGGATTGGGGACATAGTCGAGAACCGCGGCCTCGGGCGAGGCAGGAAGTTCGCTGGACTGGCCGAGATGTTTCGGCGCGAGCGGGGTAGGGGTGGAATCGGTCATGGAAAGGCTCTAGTGCGCAGCGGCGCCGATGTCATCCGGACCAATTGTCCTGGGAGATGACGGGCCGCAGGGTTCAGCGCCGATTCAGCGGCGTGTGCGAGATATGGGTAGTGTGGGATCGCGGACAAGATGACGGTGCGTAACTTCGGGCGAGAACAGGTGGCGACGTTCGCGCTGGTGGCGGCGATGCTGAGCGCGGCGATGCCCGCGCGCGCGCAGGACACCACAACCTCGCCCCGCCCGATCGACTTCCGCCTGCCCCCGCCCGCCGATGACGGCCGTACGCCGGGTGTGCAGGGTCCCTCGGACAATGGCCTGCCGCCGGTCGCGCCGGGCGAGCGGCGCGGCCAGCCGACGCCGACCCCCGCGCCGACGCCGACGCAGCCCGTGGCGCCGCCGCGCGTTGCCCCGACCCAGCCCGCGACGGCCACCCCGACACCCGCGCCGGCACCGACACGGCGCGATACCCCCGCGATCGCGGCTCCGCGTACGACCGCACCGGAAACCGCAAGCCCGGCGGCGCCCGCCACGACCGACAATCCGGCGTTGCCGCCGCTTGAGACGGCCACGCCGCCCCCTGCCACGGCGGCGGACGCCGCACCCGTCGCCGCCGACGAAACGCCGGTTGCAGCAGCTCCCGCGGATGCGCCGTCGGGCACGCCGATCTGGGCGTGGGTGCTTGCCTTACTGGCAGCCGCGGGCGCCGGTTTCTGGTACTGGCGCCGCCGCGCCGCGCCCGCCGGTCCCACCATCGACGAAGCGCCCGAGACGCCGCGCCCGGCCCCGACACCGCCCGTCCAGCGCGCCGCGCCGCCGGCTTCACCAAAGCCCGCCGCGCCGAAGCCAATGCAGCCGGTGGCGCCGCGCCCGGCCGCACGCCAGCCCGCGCGCGCGCCGCTTGCGCCGCCCGAGCGGCCCGCGCCTTCGCCGCTTGTCACGCGTCCCGCGGCCGAAAAGCGTGCGATCATCGGCATGGCGCTCGACATCCGCAGTATCCGCTTCGCCGCCGACCATGTGGCGGTCGGATTTGCGCTCCACCTTATGAATCAGGGGCCGACCGCGGCGACCGGCCTGATGGTCCGCATCGCGCTCAATCAGGGATCGGCGATGACCGAACCGGTGCTCGCGCGCTTCTTCGACGGTGCAGGCGGCAGCATACTGCGCGACGATATGATGCTCGCGCCCGGTGCGGGGGAGGAATTGTCGACCGAAGTCATGCTGCCGCGCGCCGCGATCGAGCCGCTGATGATCGGCGGCAAGCCGATGCTCGTCCCCGTCATCGCGTTCGACGTGACCTATCATTGGGATGGCGAGGGCGACGCCTTCGGCCAGAATGCCGGCAGCTTTGTGCTCGGCCGCGAACAGGGTGCGAGCGGGAGCGAAAAGCTCGCGCCGCTGCCGCTCGACCGCGCATCCTATACGGTCGATCGGCCCGCGGCGCGCTCGACCGCCGTCAAGCGCGCTCAATAGTCTGGCTCAAAACGGTACTGGTTTTTTGTTGCGGTGCAGCATCGGCTGGGGCAGGATCGACTGCGCTTGAAAAAGCGCAGGTGGGGGCATAGGCTGACTATTCCCCAGAAAAGAACAGAGCCACAGCAGGATGGCCGGTGAGGGACAGGAAAAACAGGTTCCCGGCCGGTCGCAACAGGAGCATGACATGGACGCCTTGGTCTCAACCGACTGGCTGGAACGCGAACTGGGGGCATCGGACCTGCGGGTCGTCGATGCGACGAAATTCCTTGCCGACGAGGGACGCGACGCGCGCGCCGAATATGAAGCGGGCCACATCCCCGGCGCAGTATTCATGGACCTCGCCGAACTGACCGATCCGTCGAGCGACGTCGACAATATGGCGCCGCAGGCCGAGAAATTTGCGAGCCGCATGCAGTCGCTCGGTCTCGGCGATGGCAGCCGCATCGTGCTTTACGACGACAGCCCGCTCAAGAGCGCGGCGCGCGGCTGGTGGCTGCTCAAGCTGTTCGGCGCGCATGACGTCGCGCTGCTCGACGGCGGCCTCGCGAAGTGGAAGGCCGAAGGCCGCGGGCTCGAAATGGGCAAGCAGACGCTGCGCCACCGCCACTTCACCGTGTGGCGCGATGCGAAGGCGGTGCGCACCAAGGACCAGATGCTGGCGAACCTCGACAGCGGCGCCGAACAGGTCGTCGATGCGCGTCCCGTGGCGCGCTTCACCGGTGAGGAGCGCGACCCGCGTCCGGGCGTCGCGCCGGGCCATATTCCGAATTCGCGCAGCCTGCCGCACGGCGAGCTGTTCAACGCCGACGGCACGTGGAAGCGCGGCGACGATCTGAAGGCCGCGTTCGACGCCGCCGGGGTCGATCTCGACAAGCCGCTCATCACCACCTGCGGCAGCGGCATGACCGCGACCGTCGTCGCCTTCGGCGCGCACCTGCTCGGCAAGGATGACGTAGCGGTTTACGACGGCAGCTGGGTCGAATGGGGCGCCGACCCCGCGACGCCCAAGGCGACCGGCGCGGCCTGACGCGCCCGGCCCGGACATCCTTCGTCCCGAAGGGTGGATTTTGGCCGGTGCTCCGCTAACAAGGCGGGGATGAGCAACAGCGACGATGATAGCCTCCGCCCTGCGACGAAACTCGTGCAGGGCGGACGGCGCCCCGAATGGACCGGCGACCCGCGGCTCGGCGGTGGCGTCGTCAATCCGCCGGTGTGGCGCGCCTCGACGATCCTCTACGACAATATCGCCGATCTGAAGGCGCGCGGTCACGCGACGCACGACAGGCTGTATTATGGCCGCCGCGGGACGCCCACGGTGTGGGCGCTCGCCGATGCGTTGACCGGGATGGAGCCGGGGGCCGAGGGCACCTTGCTCTATCCGTCGGGGGTCGCGGCCAATTCGGCGGGCCTGCTCGCGCTGCTGTCGCCGGGCGATCACCTACTGATGGTCGACAGCGCGTACGAACCGACGCGCGCCTTCTGCAACGGCATGCTTGCGCGGCTCGGTATCGAGACGAGCTATTACGATCCGCTCGCCGGCGCGGGGATTGCCGAGCTGATCCGGCCCGAGACGAAGCTGATCTTTCTCGAATCGCCGGGCAGTCTGACCTTCGAGGTGCAGGATATTCCCGCGATCACCCGCATTGCGCGGGCGCGCGGCGTGCTGACGATGCTCGACAATACCTGGGCGACGCCGTTGCTGTTTCCGGCGCTGGCGCACGGTGTCGACGTGACGATGATGAGCCTCACCAAATATGTCGGCGGGCACAGCGACGCGATGATGGGCTCGCTGACCGCGACGAAGGCGGTGTGGCCGCGGCTGCGGCAGGCGGCGTATCAGCTTGGGCAGGCGGTTTCGCCCGACGATTGCGCGCTGATGCTGCGCGGGCTGCGCACGCTCGACGTGCGGATGCAGCGCCACGGCGCGAACGGGCTGGCGGTCGCGAACTGGCTCGCCGCGCGCCCGGAAGTCGGCCGTGTGCTCCATCCCGCGCTTCCGGGCGATCCCGGCCATGCGATCTGGGCGCGCGATTTCGCGGGCACGAGCGGGTTGTTCGGCTTCACGCTGAAGGGCGTCGATGAAGCCGCGCGGACGCGTTTCATCGATTCGCTCGTCCATTTCGGCATCGGGTTCAGCTGGGGCGGCTATGAAAGCCTGGTCGTACCGAGCGATCCGCCGTCGATCCGCACCGCGACCACATGGACCGATCCCGACCCGCTCGTCCGCCTGTCGATCGGGCTCGAGGATCCGGCCGACCTGATCGCCGATCTCCAACGCGGCTTTGCCGCGATGGCGGGATAAGCCGATGGACGGGCTGTCCGGGGGCGTTCTCCGCACGATCGAGGCGCTGAAGGCGATCGGCATCGATGTCGGCTCGTACCGGCTGTCGCTCTATGGGCTGTTTTCGACGATCGTCGTCGCGGTGCTGCTGTATCTGGCTGTGCGAATCATCCTGCGCTCGATCAAATGGCTGCTCCGTCGCAATACCCAGATCGATGCGACGCAGCGGCTGCTCGCCGAAAAGCTGATCGCGATCGCGCTGTTCGTCTTTGCGCTGCTCTTTGGCATCGACCTGCTCGGCATCGACTTGACCGCGCTGGCGGTCTTCTCAGGCGCGGCGGGCCTCGCGATCGGTTTCGGGCTGCAAAAGACCGTCGGCAATCTGATCGCGGGGATCATCCTGCTGATGGACCGGTCGATCAAGCCGGGCGACATCATCGTCGTCGGCGACGGGAGTTCGATGGGCGGATCGGCGCTACCCGGCGGAGTGCCCAATGTCGGCCGCGTTGCCAAGATCGGCGTGCGCGCGGTCAATGTCGTCACCCGCGACGGCAAGAAACATCTGATCCCGAACGAATTGTTGATGACGCAGCCGGTCGAGAACTGGAGCTATGCGAGCCCCGAGGTGCGCGTGCGGATGCGCGTGCCGGTTCCCTATGACTGCGACCTCAGGCGCGCGCAGCGGCTGATCGTCGAAACCGCCATGACGAACCCGCGCATCCTGAACGAGCCCGAACCGGCGGTGTGGATCACGGCATTTGGAGAACGCGCGGTCGAGCACGAGCTGCGCTATTGGATTTCGGATCCCGAGGCGGGACTCGGCAATATCCAGGGCGAGGTGTTCCTGGGAATCTGGGACCGCTTCAAGGAAGCGGGAATTCGCATCCCCTATCCGCGGCAGGACGTGCAGATTATCGGGGCGCCGGAAACGGACCCGGCGCCCACGGACAAGAATTAGAAACCGATCTTCTTCGCGCGCTCGATGCACTCGACGATGATGCGCTTCGCCTCGTTCACATCGCCCCAACCATTGAGCTTCGCCCATTTGCCGGGTTCGAGGTCCTTATAGTGGGTGAAGAAATGCTCGATCTGCTGCAGCACGATCGGCGGCATGTCGGTGTAGCTCGCGACATCGGCATAATAAGGGAAGGTCTTGTTGACGGGCACGCAGAGCAGTTTCTCGTCGCCGCCGGCATCGTCTTCCATCATCAGCACGCCGATCGGGCGGCACTTCACCACCGCGCCCGCGACGATCGGCGAACGCGCGACGACGAGCGCATCGAGCGGATCGCCGTCTTCGCCCAGCGTGTGCGGCACGAAGCCATAATTGGCGGGATAGCGCATCGGGGTGTGGAGGAAGCGGTCGACGAACAGCGCGCCGCTTGCCTTGTCGAATTCATATTTCACCGGCTCGCCGCCGATCGGAACTTCGATCAGGACGTTGAGGCTGTCGGGCGGGCTGTCGCCGGCGGGAATCAGGTCGATGCGCATGGGAGATCCTTTTGTGTTTTTGAATCGCGCGCGCCTTTAGCGCCGGAAAGAGCCAAAAGTCGAGGGGCGAAGGGCGTGCAAGATCCTCCCTGTGCCGCAGGCATGGGGAGGTGGCAGCGCGAAGCGCTGACGGAGGGGGTATGGCGCCGACCCCTCCACCATTCGCTTCGCGAACGGTCCCCCTCCCCACCGCTGCGCGGCAGGGAGGATTTTAGAGTTGGCGCTTCGCCGCCAGCAGCCGGTCGAACCAGTCGGGGCCAGCGGCGGTCTTTTCGAGATGCGGCCAGCGCAGCCCGGCGTGATAGTCGATCTCGATATTGCGATAGCGCCCGCCGCGCTCGACGAGCAGGCGTACGGGGGTCTTGGCGTCGGTCGCGGCGCGAATCGCGGCTTCGATCCGCTCGCGGCTATAGCTCAGCCCGTCGACCGCGACGATCTTCGTTCCGTTGACGATGTCGGCCTTGAATGCCGGGCCGTCCCACAGGATGCCGGTCGCGACGCCGTCCTTGTCGATCGTCATCCCCAGCGAATGGGTGAGGTCGGCGTTTTTCGCCTGCGCCATGCGGTCGCGGTCATAGACATTGGGCGCGTCGCGCCAGACGAGGCGGTATCCCGCGCGCTCGATCCCGCCGGTGGGCGCCGTCCGCCCGCTTGCCTGCATGCGTTCGCGCAGGAAGCTTGCCCAGTCATAAGGATGGACGGCGTTCAGCGCCGCGACGACATCGTCGAAATCATAGGTGTCCTGCCCCCAGTCGCCCTCGCGCCCGCCGAAAAAAGCACGCGCGAAATCGTCGAGGCTCTTGGCGTTGTTCGTCGCCTGGCGGATCAGCATGTCGGCGTCGAGCCACATCAGCGATCCTTCGTTGTAATAATCCTCGCTGCGCGACCAGCTCGCAAAGGGCTTGGCCTTGCGCGCCGCGATGATCGGGTCGAGCGTCGTGTCCTCGACCGAACGCCACTGGCGCCCCGGCTGGACGCTGTAATTGCCGGCGTTCGTCGCCCATTCGGCGAGGACCATCTCCTTCGACTGCATCCCCGACCGGCCGGCGAGGACGAGGTCCCAGAAGCTCGTCTGGCCTTCATAAACCCAGAGCAGATTGTCCTGCATCGGGGTGCGATAGTCGGGGGTCCACATCTTGTCGGGGCGGCGGTATTTGCCGTTCCAGCTGTGCGTCAGCTCGTGCGGCAGCAGCCCGCGTTCGCTGTCATTGTCGTTCCATTTGGTGAAATAGTCGGTCGCGCGGCTGTTCTCGCTGCTGCGATGATGCTCGAGCCCGATGCCGCCGAGTTCTTCGGTGAGCGCGAGCAGGAATTCATAGCGGTCGAAATGCCGCACCCCGAACAATGCGATCGCTTCGGACACCAGCGCGGCGTGGCGCGCGATATGATCAGGGCTCGCCTCGAGATATTTGGGCTCGTCGGCGACGACGTTGAGCGTCACCTTGTTGCCGAGGTCCCATTTGCGGAAAAATTTCCCCGCGAACATCGGGCTGTCGATCAGCACCTCGTAATTGGTCGGCGCGAAGCTGTAGCGGTTGCCTGAAACCTTGAGCCCGTCGAGCGCCGACGCGCCGGTCCAGCCATCAGGCAGCGTGACTTCGAGCTGCACCGGGATCGCGCGGGTGAAATAGCCCGCAGGATAGAGGCTGACCTGTTCCCATTGCAGGTTCATCATCGCCGGGGTGACGACGACGCGGCCTTCGCTTGTGCGCGTCGGCGACAGGAAATCGAAGGTGACGTCGATGCTCTTCGTGCCCGCGGGCACGTCCACGTCGAAGGCGTAGACATCGGTCGGCTGGCGCGTCCAGCTCAGCGGCTTGCCGCCCGCGCTCGCCTTGAACCCCGCCATCTCGGCGATCGCGCCGCGCGGCGCGTGCTTGCCGGGCAACCATTCGGGGTAGAGCAGCGTCAGCTTGCCCGCCTTCGCGACGGGGATCGTCTGGCGCACATGAAAGATGCCGCGCGCAAAGTCGGTCGCGTCGACCTTGAGCTGCATTATGCCCGGATAGGGCTTGTCGGCGGGCAGCGGGATCGTCAGCGGCTGGACGACCGGCTGGGGGCGGCTGTTGCCGTCCTGGGCGCTGGCGGGCGAAAAGGCGATGGGTGCGGCGATGACCGCCGCTGCGACGAACAGTGCTTTTTTCATGGGCAGCACCTCTGCCGCGAAACGTGGGCGAGGTCCAGCGGCGGCTCTGCAAGCGCACTTTGCCTTTCGACGAAAAACCATTAGATGCGCCGCGCATGAGCAAGGACAAAAGCGCGAAAATCCCGACGCCGCAGGCTGTGCGCGGCACCCAGGACATGCTCGGCGATTTCGCCGACCGTTTCGCGCATGTCGTCGAGACGTTCGAACGCGTGCGCCGCCTCTATGGCTACAAGCGCGTCGAGGTGCCGGTGATCGAGCCGACCGCGGTGTTCGCGCGCTCGCTGGGCGAGACGACCGATGTCGTGTCGAAGGAAATGTATTCGTTCGAGGATCGCGGCGGCGAATCGATCACGCTGCGCCCCGAATTCACCGCGGGGATCGCGCGCGCCTATATCACCAACGGCTGGCAGCAGTTCGCGCCGCTGAAGGTCGCGACGCAAGGCCCGCTGTTCCGTTACGAGCGCCCGCAAAAGGGGCGTTATCGTCAGTTCCACCAGCTCGACGCCGAAGTGCTCGGCAGCGACAGCCCGCTGGCAGATGCCGAACTGCTGGTGTTCGCCGACCAGCTTCTGAAAGAGCTCGGCATATCCGAAGGCGTCACGCTGACGCTCAACACGCTCGGCGATGCGGCGAGCCGCGACGGCTGGCGCGCGGCGCTGGTCGAGCATTTCGAAGCGCATCGCGGTGAGCTGTCGGAAGACAGTCTCGCGCGGCTCGACAAGAACCCGCTGCGCATCCTCGACAGCAAGGATCCGAAGGACCGCCCGATCGCCGACAGCGCGCCCGACATCGACGCGTTCCTCACGAGCGAAGCGCAGGATTTCTTTGGCGCGGTGACCGCCGGCCTCGACGCCGCGGGCGTTGCGTGGGAGCGCAACGCGCGGCTGGTGCGCGGGCTCGACTATTATCGCCACACGGCGTTCGAATTCGTCACCGATCGCTTGGGGGCGCAGGGCACTGTGCTCGGCGGCGGGCGTTATGACGGGCTGATCGAGAATCTCGGTGGGCCGCCGACCCCCGCGGTCGGCTGGGCGGCCGGGATCGAGCGGCTGGCGATGCTGCTTGCCGACGATGTGATCGACACCCAGCTCGACGCGGTCATCGCGGTCGAGGACGATAGTCTGCTTCCCTACGCGATGAAAATTCTCGCCGCGATGCGGAGTAAGGGACTTGCAACTGAAATCGTCGCGACCGGTTCGCCGCGCAAACGCTTCGACAAGGCTGGGAAGATTCCGGCGCGCGCCCTGATTGCTATCGGTACGCGCGACGGCGAGACTTACACGAACATTCGCGGCGACAGCGAGCTGACGATAAAGGTCGACGCGATTATTCGCGCACTCTGATGGCCAACGTTTCCGAAAGACAGATCGACGCCATCATCGAGCGTCATGCCGCGTTGCAGGCGCGCATGGCGACGGGCGATATGGCGCCTGCCGATTTCGTCGCGGCATCGAAGGAGTTCGCCGAGCTCGAACCCGTCGCGACCGCGGCGCGCGAGGTTGTGCGGCTGCGCGGCGAAATCGTCTCACTGAACGAGATGCTCGCCGATCCCGAAATGAAGGCGATGGCGGCCGAAGAGCTTGCCGCGGTCGAAGAGGCTTTGCCCGCCGCCGAGCATGATCTTGCGATCAGGCTGCTCCCCAAGGACGTCGCCGACGCGCGCGCGTCGATGCTCGAAATCCGCGCTGGGACCGGCGGCGACGAGGCGGCGCTGTTCGCGGGCGACCTGCTGCGCATGTACAGCCGCTACGCCGACGGGCAGGGCTGGAAGGTCGAAGTGATCTCGGCGAACGAGGCCGAAATGGGCGGCTACAAGGAAGTCGTCGCGTCGGTGACGGGGCAGGGCGTGTTCGCGAAGCTCAAGTTCGAAAGCGGCGTCCACCGCGTCCAGCGCGTCCCCGCGACCGAAAGCCAGGGGCGCATCCACACCAGCGCCGCGACCGTCGCGGTGCTGCCCGAGGCCGAGGAAGTCGACGTCGCGATCAACGACAGTGACCTCAAGATCGATATATACCGCGCATCGGGCGCCGGCGGCCAGCACGTCAACACCACCGACTCGGCGATCCGCATCACGCATATCCCGTCGGGGCTCGTCGTGATCCAGCAGGACCAGCGCAGCCAGCACAAGAATCGCGCCAAGGCGATGCAGGTTCTGCGCGCACGGCTCTATGATCTGGAACGCGAGAAGATCCACAGCGCCGAGGCGTCGGCGCGCAAGTCGATGGTCGGGTCGGGCGACCGCTCCGAACGCATCCGCACCTATAATTTCCCGCAGGGGCGCGTGACCGACCACCGCATCAACCTGACGCTCCACCGCCTGCCCGAGATCATCGAGGGCGCGATGGACGAGCTGATCGACGCGCTGATCGCCGAGGATCAGGCGCAGCGGCTGGCGGGATTGGGTGACTGACTTCGCGTCCGCGCTGCGCGATGCGGCGCAGCGGCTGGCGGCGGTGTCCGACACCCCGCGCCTTGATGCCGAACTGTTGATGGCGCATGCGCTGGGCGTCGAGCGGCAGGCGTTGCTGCTCGACCCGGCGCGTTTTGCCGTGCCCGAGCGTTTCGCGGCGCTAATCGAACGGCGGCTGCGGCACGAGCCGGTCGCCTATATCGTCGGCTACCGCGATTTCTGGACGATTCGGCTGGCGGTTGGCGCCGGCGTGCTGATTCCGCGACCGGATAGCGAGACGCTGATCGAAGCGGCGGCCCGGCATTTCGGAGATGGCGCGCCGCGCCATGTGCTCGATCTGGGCACCGGACCCGGAACCCTGCTCCATGCGGCGCTGGCCGAATGGCCGCGCGCGACGGGGCTGGGGATCGACGCGAGCGAGGTGGCGCTGACTTATGCGCGCGCCAATGCCGATGCGCTGGGTTTGGCGGATCGCAGCGAATTCCGGGTCGGCGATTGGGGCGCGGGAATCGATGGCCAGTTCGACCTCATCCTCTGCAACCCACCCTATATTGCCGATTCCGAAGCCCTGATGCCCGACGTCGCCGGTCACGAGCCCGCTGGCGCGCTTTTCGCCGGCGCCGACGGACTCGACGACTATCGGCGGATCATTCCCGATTTGCCGCGCCTTTTGGCGCCCGGCGGCCTCGCGGCCCTTGAAATCGGGCACACGCAACATATCTCGGTTCGTGAGCTCGCCGAAACCGCGGGGTTCAAGGTCGCCTGCAGACAGGATCTGGGCGGCCGCGACAGGGCGCTTTTGCTGACCCGCGCCTGACGGCCCTACAAGAATTTGCTTGGTTTCCGCTAAAAAGCGCGGTAGGGGCGGGCTCACAGACCTGATCGGGGTCCCTTTGGCGATGCGAACAGCATCGATACTGGTCCGGCTGGTCTGCTTCCCACTTACGATGCTGGCGCGGGACCGTGGGGTCCGGTGCAAGCGGTAAAGGGCAAGAACCGCGCAAGGAGCGCGGGCACGACGCGCGGGTGGCGCGGTCGGCCAAAAGGGGTTGGCGTAGCTTATTAGCTTATCGACAGGATGTCTCAGTTGAACATGAACAACCGACAGAACGGTCGCCGTCGCGGCCGTAACAACAACAGCAACAACAATAATCGGCCGCAGTCGGGTGGGCGCGGCGGTGTCGACCAGGCCAACCGCATCGACAGCCGCGCGCGCGGCAACGGCGCCCAGATGATCGAGAAGTACCGCAACCTCGCGCGCGACGCGCAGCTTGCCGGCGACCGGGTCCAGACCGAATATTATCTGCAGTTCGCCGACCATTATTTCCGCGTCGTGAGCGACTTCCGCGCCCGCCAGGAAGAAAAGGCCGCGGCGAACGGACAGGAACGCAGCCACGACCGCAGCCGCGAGATTCGCGGCGTCGAGGATTTCGACGGCCACGACGATACCGACGGCGATTTCGAAGCCGACACCGGCCGCGACGACAGCGACAATGGCGACGACCGCGGCGAGCGGAACGATCGTGGTAACGATCGGGGCGACCGCAACGATCGGGGTGACCGCGGTCAGCGCGACAATCGCGGCAACCGCGAACCGCGCGGCGACCGTGACGACGACAATCGCGGCAATCGCGAACCGCGCGGCAACCGCGACGATGACAATCGCGGCAACCGCCAGCCGGCCCGCGCCCGCCCCGTCCGCAACCGCGATGAGGACGAAGCGCAGGGCGATCGCAATGATCGCAGCGAAGCTCCCGCCGTGCGCGAAGAAGCCGCCGAGCAGGAACCCGCTCCGCGTCCCGCGCGCCGCCCGGCCCGCCGTCCGCGTCAGGAAGACAGCGGCGACAATGGTGGTGCCGGGATCGACACCGCCGTCCTGCCGCCCGCGATCGGTCGCCCCGAACGCGCCGCCGAAAGCGATGCCGCGGACGAAGCGCCCGCCGCCAAGCCGCGCCGCACGCGCCGCACGCTGGCGACGCGCAACACCGACGTCGAAGCGGCCGAATAAGCCAGCGATTTCACGCTGGTTTTTCCGATTCGCATGACATAGCCTCCCCGCGGGATATCCTGCGGGGAGGTTTTTTATGCGCGTGTTGGCCCTGGCCTGTTTGCCGCTGCTCGTCGGCGGGACGTCGACCGCCCTTTTTGCGCAGGACGCCGCGACGGGCAACGCGCAGGGCGACGTCGCGGTCACCATCTATAATAATGGCCAGTCGCTCGTGCAGGACGACCGCCAGCTCAGCGTCACCGCTGGGCGCAACCGCATCGAATTCCCCGACGTGTCGGCGCGCATCCGCCCCGAAACGGTGACGCTGTCGGGTCCCGGCATCGGGATCGTCGAACAGAATTTCGATTTCGACCTGCTCACCCCCGACAAGTTGATGGACAAGGCGGTCGGCCAGTCGATCACGCTCGTCCGCACAAACCCCGCGACGGGCGCCGAGCGCACCGAGCGCGCAAAGGTGCTCGCCGCGAACGGCGGCATCGTGCTTCAGATCGGCGAACGGATCGAGGTGCTGCGCGACGACGGCTTACCGGTGCGTGCGGTATTCGACCGGTTGCCGCCCAATTTGCGCGCGCGCCCGACGCTGTCGGTGACGGTCGATGCCGCCAATGGCGGCACCGTCCCGGCGCGGCTGTCCTATCTCACCCCGAACCTTGGCTGGACCGCCGACTATGTCGCGCTGTTCGACGCCGCAAAGGGCGCGATGGATATTCAGGGCTGGGTGACGCTGACCAACAGCACGGGCACAACCTTCAGCAATGCACGCACCTTGCTTGTCGCGGGCAGTCCGGGCGGCGGTGGCGGTTTCCGCCAGATGTCGGGCGCGATGGATTCGGCGGGCACCGAATCGAACGACCGCGAACGGCTCGGCGACTATTATCTCTATCCGCTCGCGCAGCGGACGACGATCGCCAACGCGCAGCAGAAGCAGGTGAGTTTCCTCGATGTGAAGGGCGCGCCCGCGCGCTCGACCTATGAATATGTCAATCGCTGGCTCGGCAGCAACAACGAGCCGGTGAGCACCGCGAGCGTGCTGCGCTTCTCGACCTCACGGCAGGGCGGGCTCGGCGACCAGCTGCCTGCGGGCACGATTCGCGTCTATATGCGCGACGCGCGCGGCGACCCGCAGTTCATCGGCGAAAACCAGATCGGTCATACCCCGATGGGCTCGGCCATGTCGCTGCGCACCGGCGATGCCTTCGACGTGAAGGTCCAGCCCACCGTCGTGTCGCGCACGCGCAAGGGCGATTCGCGCTGGGTGACCAAGATGAAGTACATCGTCAGCAACGCGCGGCCTTCGCCGGTGACCGTGCTGCTTGCACAGGACGGGCTTTATGGCGACGTCCGCATCAGCGACGAAAGCCTGAAGGGCGAGCGCATTTCGGCCGATCGGATCGAATGGCAGGTGCCGGTGCCCGCGAACGGCAAGGTCGATCTGACCGTAACATTCGATTCGCGGTACTGAGGTCCAAGCGATGCGGGCCTGGCCGCTGCTGCTGTGGGTCGCGGGGCTGCTGACGCCGGCGCCCGCGCTTGCCCAGGCTTCGGCGCCGGTCACCGTGTCGACCAAAATCGACGATGCCGCGGTCACCGTCTATCGCGCGCCGTCGCGCGGCGGCGGGCCGATCGACCCGAACTGGCCGCAGGGCTTCGCCTTCATCACCGAAACGCGCACCGTCACACTGCCCGCCGGGATGTCGGTGCTGCGATTCGAAGGCGTGGCCGAGGGGTTGCTGCCCGAAACCGCGGTGCTCAGCGGCTTGCTCGAAGGCGTCGTTGAAAAGAATCGCGATGCGCGGTTGCTGTCGCCCGCCGGACTCGTCGATGCCTATCTCAAACGCAGCGTCACCTTGCGGCGCACTAGCCTCGCCACCGGAAAGGTGGTCGAACAGGACGCGGTGATCCAGTCGGGGCCGAACGGCGGGGTGATCGTCCAGACGGCCGCCGGAGTCGAGGCGCTCGCCTGTTCGGGCCTGCCCGAGCGGATGCTCTATCCTCGCGTGCCCAAGGATCTTTCGGCCAAGCCGACGCTGTCGGTGCTCGTCGAGAGCAAGGCGGCGCGGACGGTGAAGGTGCAACTCCTCTATCTCGCTGAAGGGTTCGACTGGGCCGCCAATTATGTCGCCGATCGCGGTACCGACGGAAAGACGCTGGGACTGACCGGCTGGATCACCGTCGCGAACGGCGGGGTGACGAGTTTCCCGGGCGCGCAGCTCAACGTGATCGCGGGGCGCCTCAACAAGATGTACAGCCCGCCGCTGCCGCGCAGCACCCCGGGGCCGCTGGTGCTCAAGTGCTGGCCGATGGACATCACGAGCACGCATCCCCTGTGGGAGCTGCCGCCGATCATCGAGTTCGAGCAGAGCTATGATGAGAGTGCCGCCGCTGAGGTGATCGTGACGGCGCAGCGCCGCGATCGCGGGATGCCTCCACCGCCGATGATGGCCGCCCCGGCGCCGCCTCCACCACCCCCGCCGCCGGCCGAGGATCTGGGCGATCTCAAATTTTATCGCATCCCCTTTCGCGTCGATGTGTCGGCGAAGGGGCAGAAGCAGGTCGCGCTGCTCGCGAAGGACAAGGTTGCGGTCGAGCAGCTTTATGCGGCGACGCTTTATGATTTCATGGCGAACCGGCTTCAGCCGCTCTCCATGCAATTGCGTGTCCAGAACCGCGAGTCCGATGGGTTGGGCCTCGCGCTGCCCGCCGGTGCGGTGACGGTTTTTGAGACGATCGGCGGGCGACGCCTGCTCGTCGGTGAGGCAAAGATCGGCGACAAGGCAAAGGACGAACGCGTCGATTATGACCTCGGTCTAAGTCCGGCGGTGCAATATCTGACCGTTGTGAAGAACGATGCCGATCCGGATTACAAGCTCTGGCAGGTCAAGATAACCAACGCCCGGCCCTTCGATGCGGAGATCGAGATGCTGATTCCCTTCGCGCTCGATCCCGCGCCCGAAGGGTGGGAACGGCGGGGCAGCAGCTGGGTGTGGCGCGTGCGCGTTCCCGCGAACGACAGCCTCGTTCAGACTTTCCGGCAAAAGATGAAAGGCGGCTGAGCCGCCCGTCAGACCGGCGGCAGCGCGCGCGGCCGGTGATTCTCGTCGAGCGCGACGAAGGTGAACAGCCCCTCGGTCACGCGCTCCTCGGTCCGGCCGCCGTCGCGCGTCGCTATCACC